>CAWDHW010000001.1:0-36903 GCA_963802205.1 uncultured Gammaproteobacteria bacterium
AAGACCGAGCAGACACTTAGACTTGTCAGCCTTTGCTTGGCCCCCGCGGGCGTCCACCCCTCGGACACCCGCAATCCATGACAGAGTACGCCCTCATCCTGGTCGGCACCGTGCTGGTCAACAATTTCGTGCTCGTCAAGTTCCTCGGGCTCTGTCCGTTCATGGGGGTGTCCAAGAAGCTCGAGACCGCCTTCGGCATGGGGCTCGCCACCACCTTCGTCATGACCCTGTCGTCTGCGTGCGCCTGGCTCGTCAACGAATTCATGTTGGTACCGCTGGACATCGACTACCTGAGCACCATCGCCTTCATCCTGGTGATCGCCTCTGTGGTGCAGTTCACCGAGACGGTGATGCACAAGACCAGCCCGGTGCTCTACCAGCTGCTGGGCATCTTCCTGCCGCTGATCACCACCAACTGCGCCGTGCTGGGCGTGGCGCTGCTCAACCTCCAGGAGCACCGCAGCCTCATGGAGTCGGTGGTCTACGGCTTCGGCGCCGGGATCGGCTTCTCCATGGTCCTGGTCCTGTTCGCCGGCGTGCGCGAACGGGTGACCGTCGCCGATGTCCCGGAACCCTTCCAGGGCAGCGCCATCGCGCTGATCACCGCCGGGCTCATGTCGCTGGCCTTCATGGGCTTCGCCGGACTCGTCGCCCACTAGAGGATGCCACCAGATGATCACCGCCATCCTCGCCATCGCCGCCCTCGCCGCCGTCATCGGGCTCCTGCTCGGCTACTCCGCCATGCGCTTTCGCGTCGAGGGCGACCCGGTCGCCGACCAGGTCGAGGCCGTCCTGCCCCAGACCCAGTGCGCCCAGTGCGGCTACCCGGGCTGCCGGCCTTACGCGGAGGCGGTAGCCAAGGAAGACGAGGCCATCAACAAGTGCGTCCCCGGCGGCGAGGCGGTGATGCTGGCCCTGGCGGACCTGCTCGGGCGCGACCCGGCGGAGGCCGGCGGCATCGTCGAGAAGCCCAAGTGCGTGGCGGTGATCGACGACAACGAGTGCATCGGGTGCACCCTGTGCCTGCAGTCCTGCCCGGTGGACGCGATCATGGGCGCGGCCAAGCAGTTGCACGGGATCATCGCCAGCGAGTGCACCGGCTGCGAGTTGTGCCTCAAGCCCTGTCCGGTGGAGTGCATCCACATGAGACCCATCGCGACCACGGTGCGGACCTGGAAGTGGCCCTTCCCGGCCAACCGGCCGGCCGAGGCCCAGCCCGAGGCGGCAAGCGGCCTAGCGACGCCCCAAAGCGAGCCCATCCCCGGCCCGGAATCCGTCCAGCCCATTGCCGCCGCCCCCAGCGACAACTCAAAAGGTCTAGACAAGGTGCAAGCCACTCAGCCCATATTCACGCAGCGCCGGCTTTGGCAGTTCCACGGCGGCATCCATGTCCCCGACGAGAAGGCCCTGTCGAACCTGGGCGCGGTCGAGGCCACGCCCTGCCCCAAGTTGCTGATCCTGCCGCTGCAGCAGCATATCGGCGCCCCGGCCAGCGCCATCGTCAAGGTCGGCGACCGGGTGCTTAAGGGTCAGGTAATCGCCGAGCCCAAGGGCTATGTATCGGCCCCGATCCACGCCTCATCCTCAGGGACAGTGGTCGCCATCGAGGACCGCCCGGTGCCTCACCCCTCGGGGCTGTCGGCACCCTGCATCGTCATCGAGACCGACGGAGAAGAATCCTGGGCCGATCTGCCCGAACCCCTCACGGACTACGAGGACCTGGACCCGGCCGTGCTGCGCGAGCGCATTCGCGCCTGCGGCGTCGTCGGGCTCGGTGGGGCCTCCTTCCCCACCAGCGTCAAGGTCAACCCGGGTAAAGACCAACCCATCCATACCCTGATCATCAACGCCGCCGAGTGCGAGCCCTACATCACCTGCGATGACCTCCTGATGCGCGAGCGATCCGGGGACATACTCCATGGCATCCGCATCCTGCTGCACCTGCTCGGGGCCAAGCAGTGCCTCATCGGGATCGAGGACAACAAGCCGCACGCCATCGAGGCCATGCGCCTGGCCCGAGCGGAGAGCGACATCAAGGACCGCGTCGAGGTGGTCGTGATTCCGACCCTCTACCCCAGCGGCGGGGAGAAACAGCTCATCCGCGTCCTCACCGGGCGCGAGGTCCCAAGCCACGGCATCCCGGCCCAGATCGGCATGGTCTGCCAGAACGTCGGCACCACCGCCGCCGTCGCCGATGCGGTCCTGCGGGGCCTGCCCCTGATCAGCCGCACCGTCACTGTGACCGGGCGCGGTGTGGCCCGCCCGGGCAACCTCGCGGTGCGCCTGGGTACGCCGGCGGCGGACCTCATCGCGCAATGTGGCGGCCTCACTCGCGACATCAGCCGGTTGGTCTGTGGCGGTCCCATGATGGGCTTCACCCTGGGCGACCAGGCCGTGCCTATGACCAAGGCGGCCAACTGCCTGCTGGCCCTGACGGAAGCCGAGGCCCCGGACCCGGGGCCGGCGCTGGCCTGCATCCGCTGCGGGCGCTGCGCCGAGGCATGTCCCGCCAACCTGCTGCCCCAACAGCTCTATTGGCACGCCCGCGCCAAGGATTTGGACCGGGTGCAGGACTACAACCTCTTCGACTGCATCGAGTGCGGCTGCTGCGCCCAGGTCTGCCCCTCCCACATCCCCCTGGTGCAGTACTACCGCTACGCCAAGACCGAGGCCTGGGCCCAAGAGCAGGACAAGCGCAAGGCCGAACACGCCAAGGCGCGACACACCGCCAAGCTGGAGCGCCTGGAGCGCCAGGAGCGCGAGCGCCAGGCGAAGCTCCGCAACAAGAAGGAGGCTGCGAAGGACAAGCCGGCGCCCTCTCAGGTGGAGGGCATCGACCCCAAGAAGGCCGCCATCGAGGCGGCCAAGGCCCGGGCGGCGGCCAAAAAGGCGGCCCTGGCCGAGCAGGGGGTGACCCCAAGAAACACGCAAGACTTGGGACTGGTCCAACAGCGTCAGGTAGACGCGGCGGAGACCCGCCGTCGCGCGGCCGGCCTGTCGCCGGACGAGCCCGAGGACCTGACCCAGCCCTTGCCGCCCACCCCCACGGCGGCGGCTGACACCGACATCCTCCACAAAGAGCAGTCCTGACATGACCGCCGCCGTCGTTTCCTCCCCCTATAGCGCGCGGGTCAACCGCGTCGACCGGGTCATGCTCCAGGTCATCCTGGCCCTGATCCCCGGCGCCCTGGCCATGACCTGGTTCTTCGGCTGGGGCCTGCTCATCCACATGGCTCTGGCCACCGCGGTGGCTGTGGGCGCCGAGGCGGCGGTGATGCGGCTGCGCGGGCGCCCCGCCCTGCCGGCCATCGCGGACTTGAGCGCCGTGGTCACGGCCCTGCTGCTGGCCATCGCCGTGCCGCCAACCCTGCCCTGGTGGCTCATGGTCCTGGGGGTCCTGTTCGCCATCGTGGTGGTCAAACAGCTTTACGGGGGCCTGGGCTACAACCCCTTCAACCCGGCCATGGCCGCCTATGTCTTTCTGCTGATCTCCTACCCGGTGGACATGACCCGCTGGCTTCCGCCCCACATGCTGGCGGACCAGACCCTCGGCTTCATGGACACGCTACGCGCCATTTTCGTCGGCACTGTGCCCGGGGGTACCTGGGACGCCATCACGGCGGCCACGCCGCTGGGGGAGATGCGCACCCAACTCGGACTCAATCGCATGATCGGGGAGATCCGCCAGAGCCCGCTTTGGGGCGACTTCGGCGGCCGGGGCTGGGAGTGGGTCGGCAACTGGTTCCTGGTGGGTGGGCTTTACCTACTGTGGAAGCGGATCATCACCTGGCACATCCCGGTGGCCTTCATGGCTGGCCTCCTGATCCTATCGGGCATGTTCTGGGCGCTGGACTCCCAGACCCACCCCTTCCCTGCCTTCCATCTGTTCAGCGGCGGGGCCATCCTCGGGGCCTTCTTCATCGCCACCGACCCGGTGACCGCTTGCACCACCAAGAAGGGCCAGATCGTGTTCGGCCTATCCATCGGGGCCCTCGTCTTCATCATCCGCACCTGGGGTGGCTATCCGGACGCCGTCGCTTTCGCCGTCCTGTTAATGAACATCGCCGCCCCCACCATCGATTACTACACCCAGCCGCGGGTCTATGGTCACCCAAGAGGCCGCACATGAAACCGATCCCTATCCTCATCGCCGGGCTGGTCCTGGCCGCCTTCGCCATGGTCGGTGTCGCCCTGGTGGCGGTGACCCACGCGGCCACCGCTGAGCGCATCGCAGCCAACGACCGCATGACCATGTTGAAGAAGCTGGAGGCCATAGTCCCGCCCGGCAGCATCGGAAACGACCCCATTGCCGACCGCATCGAGGTGCAGGCTATAGACCTCCTCGGGACCGCCAGCACCGACGTCTATCGGGTGCGCAAGGACGGCGAGCCGGTGGCCTTGGTCCTCAACCCGGTCGTGCCCGACGGCTACGCCGGTCCCATCAAGCTGCTGGTGGCCGTGATGAAGGATGGCAGCCTGGGCGGGGTTCGGGTGGTCTCGCACCACGAGACCCCGGGACTGGGGGACAAGATCGAGGAGCAAAGGACCGATTGGGTGCTCGACTTCACCGGCAAGTCCCTGGGCGATCCCAGCGAGGACAAGTGGAAAGTCAAGCGCGACGGGGGCGTCTTCGATCAATTCACCGGGGCCACCATAAGCCCCAGGTCCATCGTAAAGGCAGTGGCAAACACCCTGCGCTTCGTCAAGGTCCAGGGGGAAGGGCTCTATACACAGCCGGCGGTCCCACCCGCCAAGGGGGCATCCTGAATGGCCGAGCAGCAGACCTACCTCGACATCGTTCGCGACGGGCTCTGGAACAACAACCAGTCGCTGGTCGCCCTGCTCGGCATGTGCCCGCTGCTGGCGACCACCACCTCCGCCACCAATGGCCTGGGGATGGGGCTCGCCACCACCGCGGTGCTGACGATGTCCAACGTGGTGATCTCCCTGATCCGCCACCTGGTCCGCCCGGAGATCAGGCTCCCGGTCTTCGTCCTCATCATCGCCTCCTTCGTGACCGCGGTGGACCTCTCCATGCAGGCCTGGTTCTTCGAGTTGTATAAGGTGCTCGGCATCTTCATCCCGCTCATCGTGGTCAACTGCATCATCATCGGCCGGGCCGAGGCCTTTGCAGTGAAGAACCCGGTGGACCGGGCCGCCCTTGATGGGCTGGCCATGGGAGCCGGGATGACACTGGTGCTCATGACCCTGGGGGGCCTGCGCGAACTGGTTGGCCAGGGGACCCTCTTCGCCCAGGCGGATCTCATGCTCGGCCCGCTGGGCAAGCTCTTGACCCTCAACCTGGGGCCCGATTTCCACGGGGCCATTCTGGCCATACTCCCCCCCGGCGCCTTCATCTTCCTCGGGCTGCTCATTGCCCTGAAAAACCTGATGGACAAGCGCGCCCGGCAGCGCCAGGCGGCGCGGGCCGCCGCCATGCCCCCAGCCGCGGAGCCCCAGCCCGCCGGGTGATCCGGCCCAGCCGGCATCCTCCCCTGTCTCGGCAAACAGAACGCAGGGGGGCTTACACTGCGGCCAGCCGCAGTCTCCAAGCATCGGGCCGGCCCGTCGCCAAGGAGTATCGCCACATGAAATACAACGACCTCCGCGACTTCATCGCCCAACTCGAACAGCGTGGCGAGCTCAAGCGCATCACGGTCGAGGTGGACCCTTACCTGGAGGTCACCGAGATCTGCGACCGCACGCTGCGCGCCGGGGGTCCGGCCCTGCTGTTCGAGCGGCCCAAAGGGTCTGAGATCCCCCTGCTAGGCAACCTCTTCGGCACCCCCAAGCGCGTCGCTTTAGGGATGGGGGAAGAGTCGGTCGAGGCCCTGCGCGAGGTCGGCCGACTCTTGGCATTCCTCAAGGAACCGGACCCGCCCAAGGGGATGCGCGAGGCATGGGCAGCGCTGCCGATCTTCAAGAAGGTCCTGGACATGGCCCCCAAGGTCCGCCGCGGGGCACCCTGCCAAGAGGTCATCTTCGAGGGTGCGGACGTAGACCTGGGCCGCCTGCCCATCCAGCACTGCTGGCCTGGGGACGTCGGTCCGCTCATCACCTGGGGCCTGGTGGTCACCCGCGGACCAGATAAGCCGCGCCAGAACCTCGGCATCTATCGGATGCAGGTCCTGGGGCCCAATCGCGTCATCATGCGCTGGCTGGCCCACCGCGGCGGGGCCCTGGACTTTCGCGACTGGCAGCGCGCCCACCCGGGCGAGCCCTTCCCAGTGGCCGTGGCCCTGGGGGCGGACCCGGCCACCATCCTGGCCGCCGTCACCCCGGTCCCGGATAGCCTGTCCGAGTACGCCTTCGCCGGGTTGCTGCGGGGCAGCCGCACCGAGGTCACCGCCTGCATCGGCAGCGACCTCCAGGTCCCGGCCAGTGCCGAGATCGTCCTCGAAGGGCTCATCCAGCCGGGCGACCTGGCCCCGGAGGGACCCTTCGGCGACCACACCGGCTACTACAACGAGGTGGACAGCTTCCCCGTCTTTACCATCGAGCGCCTTACCCAGCGCCGCGACCCCATCTACCACAGCACCTATACCGGCCGGCCGCCGGATGAGCCGGCCATCCTCGGGGTGGCCCTGAACGAGGTCTTCGTCCCCATCCTGTGCAAGCAGTTTCCGGAGATCGTGGACTTCTACCTGCCGCCAGAGGGTTGCTCCTACCGCCTGGCGGTGGTCAGCATGCGCAAGCAGTACCCGGGCCACGCCAAGCGGGTCATGCTCGGGGTCTGGTCGTTCCTGCGACAGTTCATGTACACCAAGTTCGTCATCGTGGTGGACGAGGACGTGAACACCCGCGACTGGAAGGACGTGATCTGGGCCATGACCACCCGCATGGACCCGGTGCGCGACACGGTGTTGATCGAGAACACCCCCATCGACTATCTGGATTTCGCCTCACCCGTGTCGGGCCTGGGCTCCAAGATCGGTTTCGACGCCACCAACAAATGGCCTGGGGAGACGCAGCGGGAGTGGGGCCGCCCCATCCAGATGGACACGGCGGTCAAGCGGCGGGTGGATGACCTATGGCAGCGGCTGGACATCTGCTCCGATCGAAAGGACGAGGGTCCGGTGGCATGAGGCGGGTGCCTTAGATGCATCGCCAGACCGCAAAGGTCGCCGCTTGCCCCTGGTGACGACCCTCGCCGTCGATCAGGTTCCACACCGTCGCACCCTTGATCTCAAAACGCCGCCCGGTGCGGGAGACCCGTACCCCGGCGTAGTCGTCGATGTAGCCGTGGGCGGCCACCCTGGCCAGGAGCCGGGCACGTTCCTCTCGGTCCGGGGCCTCGGCGGTGAGGCGCGAGGGCATGACGACGAGTTGCTTCCAGGTCAGCTCGAACAGGTCCAGGGCGCAGCGGTTGGCATAGGTGAGGATGGGGTCCCGGGCCGTGTCGTGGGAGAGCAGGGCGAAGGGGGCCTGGTAGAGCCACTTCGCGGCCGCCTCCGGCGACAGATCCGGCGCGGCCAGGTGGCGCCCGGTCAGGGCGCGCAGGCTGCGACACAGCAGGGTCAGATGATCGGCCAGGTAGGCGTTGGCGGCGCTGGGTTGGGGATAGACCGACATCGTCGTACCTGCCTCGGGGATCATCCCCCCTTGACCGCCTCCAAGGACTCCCAGCGGGCATAGACCTCCGCAAGCTCGGCCTCCAGGGCGGCGAGCCGGGTCTGGATGGCAGTGACCGCATCGCCCCCCTGTTGGTAGAGCCCTGGGTCAGCAAGGCGTGCGTGGAGTTGCCCCTGTTCAGTCTCCATGGCCTCGATACGCCCGGGCAAGACAGCCAGCTCGCGTTCTTCCTTGAAGCTCAGCTTGACCGGGGCGGCCTTGCGGGCCTGGGGCTTGGCCTGGGCCGGCGCCTGCGTCTGAATCGGCGCGGCGGTCAACGCCGCTGCGGCGTCGCGCTGGCGCAGCCAGTCCGTATAGCCGCCGACGTAGTCCTGCACCCGTCCCTCCCCCTCCAACACCAGGGTCCCGGTGACCACGTTGTCGAGCAGGGCGCGGTCGTGGCTCACCAGGAGGATGGTCCCCTGGAAGTCGAGCAGCAGTTCTTCCAGCAGTTCCAGGGTCTCCGCGTCGAGGTCGTTGGTGGGCTCGTCGAGCACCAGCAGATTGGCCGGACGGGTGAAGAGCTTGGCCAGGAGCAGGCGATTGCGCTCCCCGCCGGACAGGGCGCAGACCGGCTGGCGGGCCCGCTCCGGGCTGAACAGGAAGTCCTTGAGGTAGGACAGGACATGCCGCGACTGGCCGCCGACATCGACCTGGTCGCTGCCCCCGGCGACGTTGTCCTGGACGCTGCGGGTCTCGTCGAGCTGGGCGCGCAACTGGTCGAAGTAGGCAACCTGGAGGTTGGTTCCGCGGCGGATCTCCCCGGCCTGGGGGGCGAGCTCCCCCAGCAAGAGCTTTAGCAGCGTGGACTTGCCAGCCCCGTTGGGCCCGACGATGCCGATCTTGTCGCCGCGCAGGATGAGCGTGTCGAGCCCCTTGATCACAGGCTTTGCGTCCCAGGCATAGTCCACCCCCAGGGCCTCGACCACCAGTCGCCCGCTGCGCTCGGCCTCGTCCAGGCGGATGCGTGCCGTACCGCCCTGCTCGCGGCGCGCCCGACGCTCCTCGCGCAGGGATTTGAGCGCCCGCACCCGACCCTCGTTGCGAGTACGCCGCGCCTTGATCCCCTGGCGGATCCACACCTCTTCGTCGGAGAGCTTGCGGTCGAAGCGGGCGTTCGCCAGGGCCTCGGCGTTCTGACGCTCCTCGCGACGGCGCAGGTAATTGTCGTAGTCGCCCGGCCAGTCGGTGAGGGCGCCGCGGTCGAGTTCGAGGATGCGGGTGGCCAGCCGCCGCAGGAAGGAGCGGTCGTGGGTGACGAAGAGAACGGCCCCGGGGTAGTCCAGCAGGAAGGCTTCGAGCCAGTCGATGGAGGCGATGTCCAGGTGGTTGGTGGGCTCGTCGAGCAGCAGGAGGTCCGGCTCCATGACCAGGGCGCGGGCCAGCAGGACACGCCGCTGGAGCCCGCCGGACAGCGCCGCGAAGGCGGCGGTGGGGTCGAGCCCCAGGCGCGAGACGACGCGCTCCACGCGCTGTTCCAGGTCCCAGCCCCCGGCGGCCTCCAGGTCGTGCTGGACCCGGGACAGACGTTCCAGGCCCCCGGCCTCGTCCCCGCCGGTCAGGTGGTGGCTGAGATCGAACCACTCCTGGATCAGGGCCCCGAGGGTGCCTAAGCCCCCGGCGACCACATCGAAGACGCAGCCTTCCGCCTCCTTGGGGAGTTCCTGGGTCAGGCGGGCAATGACCACCCCCTGGGGAACCCGCCGCTCGCCGCCGTCCGCCGGGACCTCGCCGCTGATGACCTTGAGCAGGGTCGATTTGCCGGTCCCGTTGCGTCCGATGAGACAGATGCGCTCGCCGCGCTCGATGCTCAGGTCCACGCCATCGAGCAGCGGCGGGAGACCATAGGAGAGGGTGATGGCTTGCAGGGAGATCAGAGACATGGGCTGTGCCGGGGGAATCTAAGGACTGGATGCGCTGCGGGAAGCAGAAGCGGGCGCTGGCATGCTACGTGGAAAGCCCCGACGGGGGAATGCCGGGGTATCGCGCAATCCCTCCCAAGGACCTGCCCGGATTGACCATCTTCAATGCTCGCGTCGCGAGCAGCCCCTATGCTCCCCGTCCAATCGGGCCAAGCCGCCTCACCCCATCGAGGACTCGCTCCATGTCAGAACCCATCAAAGAACCACGCCTACGCCACTTCCCCATCTCCTTCTTCGCTGTGGTGATGGGATTGGCGGGGCTGACCATCGCCTGGGAGAAGGCCCAGGTCAGCTTTGGCCTGGGGCATGACTTCGCCATGCCCCTCTTGATCCTGACCGCGGGCGTCTTCGCCGTCCTGCTGGGGCTGTATCTGACCAAGATCGTCCGCTTCCGCACCGCTGTGACCGCAGAATTGGGCCACCCCATCCACCTCAACTTCTTCCCCACCATTTCCATCAGCCTGCTCCTGCTGGCCATCGCCACCCTGCCACACTGGCCAGGGGCCGCCGGTGTCCTGTGGGTCCTGGGCACCGGCCTGCACCTGTTCCTGACCCTCTATGTCATGGGGGTATGGATGCACCACGAGCACTTCGAGATTCACCACCTCAACCCGGCCTGGTTCATCCCGGTGGTGGGTAATGTCCTGGTCCCCATCGCCGGGGCGCAACTGGGCTTCGTGGAGCTGTCCTGGTTTTTCTTCAGCGTGGGCATCCTGTTCTGGCTCATCCTCTTGGTCATCATCATGTACCGCACCCTCTTCCATAGCCCCCTGGCAGAGCGGTTGATGCCAACCTTCTTCATCCTCATAGCCCCGCCAGCGGTGGGCTTCCTCGCCTATGTCCAGCTCAGCGGGGGAATCGACGCCTTCGCCCGGGTCCTGTTCTACAGCGGGCTCTTCCTGACCCTGCTGCTGGCCACCCAGTTCAGACGCTTCCTGCGTCTGCCCTTCTATCTGTCGTGGTGGGCCTATTCATTCCCGTTGGCGGCTATGACCATCGCCACCCTGGCCATGTATCAGCGCACCGGGGTCCTGGCCTTCGCCGTCATCGGCTGGGTCCTGCTCACCCTGGTCAGCCTGGTGGTGATCTATCTGCTCGCCCGGACTGCCCGCGCCGTGGCGGCATCCCGAATCTGTGTGCCGGCGCACTGACGTCTACCCCCTCAGCCTGAGAACCAAAACCCGTGAAACAGACCCTGCTGCAAGAGAAATATCCGATCTACTGCCTGGAGATCGAGCGCTGCGAGACCAGCCACGGGGACATCGACGCGGTCGTGGCCTACCTGCGCGGCCGCATCGAGGCCCACCACGCGGCCTGCTTCATCGCGGACTTCGACCACTATGCCCACACACGCTCCCTGCCCCAGGGGCAGATCGGCGAGGGCATCCTGGCGGCGCGCAACCTGATCTTCTGCTTCGGCATCGCCCTGCCGGACCCCCACGTCCTGGCGGTGCGCCCGCGCTCCATCGGCATCGCGCAGACCCCGACCGGCTTCCTGATCACCTTCATGGAGGCCCCCATGCCCATCGCCAACACCGCCATGGAGGAGTGGGCCAAGGGGTTGCGTGACCGGCCCCTGTCTACCCAGCCCAACCCCGATGGAGAACCCCTATGCGCATCGGCGTGACCAGCCAGAACTTCCGCACCATCACCGGCCACGCCGGGAAGACCCGCCGCTTCCTGATCTTCGAGCAGGACGCGACCGGCACCCTGCGCGAGACCGAGCGCCTGGACCTCCCCCTGGAGATGTCCCTGCACGAGTTCCGCGGTGACGACCACCCGCTCTTCACTCTCGACGCCATCATCACCGAGAGTTGCGGCGGGGGCTTCATCCAGCGCCTGGCCCGCCACGGGGTCCGGGTCATCGCCACCAGCGCCACCGATCCCCTGACCGCCGTGACCGCACTGACGTCCGGACGAGCACTGCCGGAACCCCTGCCCCATGACCATGGCCACGAATAGGGTCAGGATCACGGACCCGTCACTGCCATCCGCATGGATTCCCTGACCCGTGGCCATTGACCCACGGATAGCGGCATTCGCCCCGAACCGCCGAGCCCCCACGCTCCCAGGCACCCTCTGGTTCATTGACCCGCTGGCCCCCGGGGCGATGGTAGAGGCCCGAGTCACGGGGCGCGACTTCCTCAGGTACCCACTGACCGCATAAGGGCATTGCGAATTTTGGTTTCCCGCTACGGCGGCAACCACTATTCTGCGCGCAGACGACCCCCGGCACCGGGCCGCCGGCCGTGCCACTCCCGTCACCCAACCCCATGCCAGACGCCCGCACCCACCCGTCGCCGACGAGGTACCCATGTTTGACAGCACCATGATCGAGCTCTCGCGGTGGCAATTCGCCTCCACCGCCCTCTATCACTTTCTCTTCGTACCCTTGACGCTCGGTATGGTCTGGATCCTGGTCATCATGGAGAGCGTCTATGTCATGACCGGGCGCCAGATCTACAAGGACATGACCAAGTTCTGGGGCAAGCTCTTCGGCATCAACTTTGCCTTGGGCGTCACCACCGGCCTGACCATGGAGTTCCAGTTCGGGACCAATTGGGCCTACTACTCCCACTATGTCGGGGACGTCTTCGGTGCACCGCTGGCGATAGAAGGGCTCATGGCCTTCTTCCTGGAGTCCACGTTCATCGGGCTCTTTTTCCTCGGCTGGGAGCGATTGACCAAGGTCCAGCACCTCACGGTCACCTTCCTCACCGCCCTGGGTTCCAATCTCTCGGCCCTGTGGATCCTGATTGCCAACGGCTGGATGCAGAACCCGGTGGGCGCGGCGTTCAGCTATGAAACCATGCGCATGGAGATGACGAGCTTCAGCGAACTGCTCTTCAACCCGGTGGCCCAGGTCAAATTCGTGCATACGGTGGCGGCGGGCTATGTGACAGGGGCCATGTTCGTCCTGGGGATCTCCGCCTATTACATGCTCAAGGGGCGCGACCTGGCCTTTGCCAAGCGCTCCTTCTCCGTGGCGGTGGGGTTCGGGCTGGCGGCCATCCTGTCGGTCATCCTGCTCGGCGACGAGAGCGGCTACGAGGTCGGCGATGTCCAGAAGACCAAGCTCGCCGCCATCGAGGCGGAGTGGGAGACCGAACCCCCTCCGGCCGCCTTCACCCTCGTCGGATTCCCCGACAATGCCGCCCAGGAGACCCACGGCGCGGTCAAGATCCCCTACCTGCTGGGGCTGATCGCCACCCGCTCCCTGGATACCCCGGTAACAGGGCTCAAGGACCTGATCCACCAGCACGAGCAGCGCATCCGCAGCGGCATGATCGCCTACGAGTACCTGGAGCGTCTGCGCGGGGGCAAGGATACCGACGGCAACCGCGCCATCTTCGAGGACCATAAGCAGGACCTGGGCTATGGACTCTTGCTCAAGGCCTACACCCCCAATCCGGCCCAGGCCACCGAGGAGCAGATCAAACAGGCGGCGCGGGACTCCATCCCCGAGGTGGCCCCGGTCTTCTGGGCCTTCCGCCTCATGGTCGGCGCCGGGGCCTGGATGCTGATGCTGATCCTGCTGGGCTTCTACTACAACGCCAAGCGCGTGATCGAACAGAAGCGCTGGCTGCTGCGGCTCTTCCTCTTCAGCATTCCGGTGCCCTGGCTGGCGGTCGAGACCGGCTGGTTCGTCGCCGAATTCGGACGCCAGCCCTGGGCCGTCGGCGAGATCCTGCCGACCTCTATCGCCGCCTCCAGTCTGACCACCGAATGACCTGATCATCAGCCTCACCGGATTTTTCCTGTTCTATAGCGTGCTCATCGGCATCTGGCTGTTCCTGATGTTCAAGTTCGCACGGCTAGGACCGAGTTCCCTGCACACCGGTCGCTATCACCACGAGGTGTCCCTGTCGGCCGGTGGCGCCACCCTGGCGACGCAACCGCAGCGCCATGCGGAATAGCCGAACCCATCTGGAACCTATCGCACAGGTCGCAACGCCATGATCATCGACTACGAAACCCTCAAGTTCCTGTGGTGGGTGCTGGTGGGCATCCTCTTCATCGGCTTCGCCATCACCGACGGCATGGATATGGGTGTGGGCATCCTCTTGCCCTTCCTCGGCAAGAAAGATGTCGAGCGGCGCGTCATCGTCAATACCGTCGGACCCCATTGGGACGGCAATCAGGTGTGGCTCATCACCGCCGCTGGGGCCGTCTTTGCCGCATGGCCGCTGGTCTATGCCACCGCCTTCTCGGGGTTCTACTTCGCCATGCTGCTGGCGCTGTTCGGGCTCTTCTTCCGACCCGTGGGCTTCGACTACCGCAGCAAGATCGACGACCCGCGCTGGCGCAACGGCTGGGATTGGGGGCTGTTCATCGGCGGCCTGGTGCCGGCCCTGATCTTTGGGGTCGCCTTCGGCAACCTCTTGCAGGGTGTACCCTTTCATCTCGACAATATGCTGCGCCCCTGTTACACGGGGGGCTTCTTCGGGCTACTCAACCCCTTCGCCTTGCTCGCCGGTCTGGTGAGTGTGGCCATGCTCACCGCCCACGGGGCCATCTGGCTGCAACTGCGCACCGGCGAGCCCGTCGCGACCCGGGCCAAGGGTGCGGCGGGTGTCTGGGGCCTGGTGACCATCGTCGCCTTCGCCGCCGCTGGGGTCTGGTTGGTCTTCGGAGTCGAGGGCTACCGGGTGGTCTCGATGCCACCCCTGGATGCCCGGCCAAACCCGCTGACCAAGGAGGTGGTGCGGGAGGCCGGGGCCTGGCTGCTGAACTACCGCGCCTACCCCTGGACCCTGACCTTCCCGACCCTGGGCTTTCTTGGGCTTGGCCTCGCCGTAGTGATGTCCAAGCTCGACCGGCCCGGGCTCGGACTCATCCTCAGCGCCCTGGGCATCTCCGGGATCATCCTGACCGCGGGTGCGGCCATGTTCCCCTTCATCATGCCGTCGAGCACCAACCCCAACAGCAGCCTCATCGCATGGGACTCGGTGTCGAGCCACCTAACCCTTTCGGTCATGTTCTGGGCAGCGATGATCTTCGTGCCGCTGATCATCGGCTACACCACCTGGACCTATTCCAAGATGTGGCGGCGGGTGACTGTGGAGGAGATCAAGGCCCAGGAGCATCTGGCGTACTGAGCCGCGGCCCACGCTGGGGCGGCGATGCCGCCCCAGCCCCCGCCCCTTGAACCCAACAATCGAGATCACTCCAAAGATGTGGTACTTCGCGTGGATCCTGGGCGTCCTACTGGCGCTGGCCTTCGGCATCATCAACGTCATGTGGTACGAGTCCGAGCAGTGCTTGGGGGATACCCAGGACGATAGACCGCCGATCTGATCATGCACCGGGGCCACGCGCCCGGCCCCTGGCCTTTCAGCCACCACCCGAATGACTTGGCGCTGTCTGCGTTGCCTGTTGGTCTTCCCGCATAGGTGCGTGGCCTGTCCGCACCCTACCGGCGGCGAGGCTCCAGCGCCGGCAAGCCGGGCGCCTACGCCGGTGCGGCACCCAGGCCAAGAAGCACAAGGCGTCAGCATTTAACCTAGACATCGGCAATGACCTTGGCGGGGCCTCCAGGGCGTGACTCCGGGTCCCGGGGACTGGTGGGGCCTGATCTCGCCGCTCTTGGTCCGCGTGCTCCTGGTCCACGACTGAGGCATCGCTCTGATAGAACAGGACACCACCCGGCGACGTCCGGACGGCCCCGACTACGCCAGCCGGATCGGCCCCTGATTCCCGGCCCGATTCGGTGTCGAGACCACGGGGACTGACCCTGCCCAGGCACTTGACGCTGACCAGAATACGAACTCCGACTTCCTAAAATAAATTTATCGTCCCGATAAAAACCGCTTGATATATTAGTTCTCGCTGATATACTGATCACCAGTCGCAGCAACCCTGCTCCGACCCAACAGAATCCAAACATTAAGAGAAAAACAATGAACAAGATCGTCAAGCTTGCTGCCGTCGCCTCCCTGCTCACCGTCTCCGCCTCCGCCTTCGCTTGGGGGGGTGGCCCCTTCGGCTCTTCCGACCGCGGCTATGGCAACGGCAACGGCTTCGGCGACATGATGAACGACTTCATGGGTGACGGCTTCGGTGACGGCACCGGTGACTTCAACATGAACATGAGCGGCAACGGCTCCGGCGCTGGACGCGGTTACGGTCGCGGTTACAACCGCTACCAGGGTCAGGGCTACGGCTATGGCCAGGGTTACGGCTACCAGGGCTACGGCCCTTACGGCGCCCCCTACGGTGCGGCTCCTTATGGGGCCCCCTACGGCTACGCACCGCCTGCCCCGGTTGCCGCCACCCCGCAGGCCCCTGCCGCCCAGTAAGACCCAGCACCTTAGGATCGGAGCCGCCTGAGGCGGACCACTCCGACCCTGGAAAGCAAAAGCCCCACGGACCTTCCGGTCCGTGGGGCTTTTCGGTTGTTGGCTGTTTACCCCCGCCGCCAGGTGGTCCCGCCCGTGCCGTCCTCCAAGATCACCCCGGCCTGGGTCAGGGCGTCGCGGATGCGGTCCGCTTCGCCCCATTCCCTGGCCTTGCGTGCCTCGCGCCGCTGCCGGATCAGGTCCTCAATGTCGCCATCGCTCAGGCCATCCGCCGCCGCACCGCCCTGGAGGTAGGCCTCGGGGTCGGACTGGAGTATGCCCAGCACCAGTCCTAAACGCCTCAACTCCGCCCCCAGGCCCGCCGCGGCGGCGGGGTCCTCGCCACGCAGGCGATTGATCTCTCGCACCATGTCGAACAAAACCGCCAGGGCGATCGGGGTGTTGAAGTCGTCGTCCATGGCGGCGGCGAAGCGCTCCCGGAAGGGCTGGCCACCGGCAGGTGCGACGGGGGCCAGCCCGCGCAGGCCGGTATAGAGGCGGGTCAGGGCGGCGCGGGCCCCTTGCAGGGACTCGTCGTCGTAGTTCAGGGGGCTGCGGTACTGGCTGGTGAGGATGAAATAGCGCACCTCCTCCGGGCGGTAGCGCTCCAGGACCTCGCGAACCGTGAAGAAGTTGCCCAGGGACTTGGACATCTTTTCCTCGTTCACCCGCACGAAGCCGTTGTGCATCCATAGATTGACGAAGGGCTCGCCGGTAGCCCCCTCGGACTGGGCGATCTCGTTCTCATGGTGGGGGAATTGCAGGTCGGCACCGCCGCCGTGGATGTCGAAGTGATTGCCCAGGGCACAGGTAGACATGGCCGAGCACTCGATGTGCCAGCCCGGACGGCCGTCGCCCCAGGGTGACGCCCAGGCGGGCTCGCCGGGCTTGGCCGCCTTCCACAGGGCAAAGTCCAGGGGGTCGCGCTTGGCCTCGCCGATCTCGACCCGGGCCCCGGCGCGCAGGTCCTCGGTGTCCTTGCCGGAGAGGCGGCCGTAGCCGGGGAAGCTCGCTACCGCGTAGTAGACATCGCCATTGTCCGCCGCATAGGCGTGACCCTTTTGGATGAGGGTCTCGATCATGGCCAGGATCTCGTCCATGTGGCCGGTGGCCCGGGGCTCGTCCGTGGGGGGCAGGATGCCGAGCGCTTGCGAGTCCTCGTGCATGGCGGTGATGAAGCGTTCAGTCAGCGCCGGGAACGGCTCGCCACACTCATTGGCGCGATTGATGATCTTGTCGTCGATGTCGGTGATGTTGCGGATGTAGGTCACCTCGAAGCCCAACTCCCGCAGGTAGCGGTAGACCACGTCGAAGACCACCATGACCCGCGCATGTCCCAGATGGCAGTAGTCGTAGACCGTCATGCCGCAGACATACATGCGAACCCTGCCGGGTTCGATGGGACGGAACTCCGCCTTGTCGCGGGTGAGGGTGTTGTAGATCTTGAGCATAGGGTACGACCGTTATCTGGGGCGAGAAATTGACGCGGCATGGTAGCAAAGCCCAGGGCGCCCACGAAGGTCGCGGCTTCCACATCCGCGGTAAAGCCTCTAAGATCCGCGCTTCTTTTCGCACCACACCCCTACCGACCAACCCTGAGGAGTCCCCCATGCGCCGCCTACTCGCCACCGCGACCCTGCTGTTCGCCACCTTCGGTCTGACCCCACCCGCCCTGGCGGCCACGGAAGGCGGGCCTGCCGGAAGCGCAGGGGCGGTTTCAGGCTTGGCCGCCAACCCCCAGGTCCTGATCAAGACCAGCCTCGGGGACATCACCGTCGAGCTCGACGAGGTCAAGGCGCCAGCCACAGTCAAGAACTTCCTCGGCTACGTCGATGACGGCCACTACAAGGACACCCAATTCCACCGCGTCATCAAGGGCTTCATGATCCAGGGCGGCGGCTACGGAGCCGACTTCAGCGAGAAGCCCACCCGCGCGCCGGTCGCCAACGAGGCCGACAACGGTCTGAAGAACGCCCGCGGGACCATCGCCATGGCCCGCACCAACGACCCTAACTCGGCCACCGCCCAGTTCTTCATCAATCATGTGGACAACGCCATGCTCGACCACAAGGCCAAGACCCCGCGCGGTTGGGGTTACGCCGTGTTCGGCAAGGTGACCTCCGGCATGGACGTAGTGGACAAGATCGCCGAGGTCCCCACCGGGGCCAATGCCAACCGCATGACCGACGTCCCCAAGACCCCGGTCATGATCGAGTCCATCACCCGCATCCCGGCCAAGTGAGGCAGTCCCCGATGATCAAGCTCACCACCAACCACGGCGACATCCTGGTCGAACTCGACGTCGCCAAAGCCCCGCTGACCGCCGCCAATTTCGAGCAGTACGTCCGTGACGGGCACTACGATGGAACCCTGTTCCACCGGGTGATCAACGGCTTCATGATCCAGGGCGGGGGCATGAATACCGACTTCATCCAGAAGCCGACCCGCGCCGCGGTTGCCAACGAGGCCAAGAACGGCCTCAAGAACACCGTCGGGACCCTCGCCATGGCCAGAACCAGTGACCCACACTCGGCCACGGCCCAGTTCTTCATCAACGTCGGGAACAACGGCTTCCTCGACTACCCGGGCCAGGACGGCTGGGGCTACTGCGTCTTCGGGAAGGTCGTCGAGGGCATGGACGTGGTCGACGCCATCAAGGGTGTGGCCACTGGCAACCGCCACGGGCACCAGGACGTGCCGCGTGAGGACGTGATCATCGAGAAGGCCGCTGTGGTGGCGTAGTCCGTAGCCCCGTAGGGCGGGCCCTGAGCAAACGCGAACCGGCCCGCCCCCCGAGACCACCGTCAGGGCTTGATGTAGGCGTAGCCCCGGGATTGGAGAATACCGAGCTGAGCGACCCCGGAAGGGACCACGTCCGCGGGGTTGACGTCGTACAGGTCCTTCCCCGCGTCCACATTGCGGCCCTTCAGGGTGTTACCGCACACCTGGAACTGCACGCCCTTCTCCTTGAGGCCGGCAATCTTCGGCTGCATCTCGTCCGTCGCGTTGGCGGTCTTCATCTTGGTGCGGGCCATGGCATCCGGGTACAGCAGGAGGGAGAGCCCGTCGCCGTGCAGCACCACCTTGATCTCGATGTTCTCGGAGCCGACCGCATTCAGGTGGTTAAGGATGTTGCCAAGGGCGGCGCTCTGCTGGGCCGCCTCACCGCCGTTGATGTGGTACACGACTTTCTGCTTCGGTTCGTCGGCGGACACTATCCCGGCCAAGAGTACCAGGGTACCGAGCAGCAAGGCCTTCAAGCTATTCATCATCACGATTTCTCCCAAGATTGACGACACGATTGAGCCGGACCCGGCTTGTGGGGGTGGCGCCCCGCGGCCGACCGGATGGGCCGAACCATATCCCGCCGGATACCCAGAGTAAACTTGTGCAAACGTGCATACGGAATGGGGTTTTCCACTAGGGAAACGCCGACCAAAACGGCACTCCGGTGGGACAATCCGGGGGCCGACAGTCGGTTGCACGTCGGCCGACCCTGGGGGACCCTGGCCGTGGCCTCCTGGCACCCAGCGGCCCGGATCGGCGGCCCTGGTGAACCGCTGCGCCTGGCCCCACCAAGAGACCCGCGAGGTCACCCCATGTCCGAGACCCTCTTCATCTCCGACCTGCACCTGTCCCCGGATCGCCCGGGAACGGTGGACCTGCTCGTAGGTTTCCTCGCCGCCCGGGCCCGCCAGGCCCAGCGCCTGTATATCCTCGGGGACCTCTTCGACGCCTGGATCGGCGACGATGACGACTCCCCACCCTCCCCCGCCGTCTGCGCCGCCCTGCGGGGCCTCACCCAGGCCGGGACTGCGTGCAACGTCATGCACGGCAACCGCGACTTCCTCCTCGGCCGTCGCTTCGTCCGCGACACCGGCTGCACCCTGCTCAAGGACCCCACACTCATCGACTTAGGCGGCAGCCCGACCCTCCTGATGCACGGCGACCTGCTCTGTACCGATGACGTTGCCTACCAGCGCTTCCGTCGGCGTATCCGTAACCCGCTGATTCAGAACTTGTTCCTCTGGAAGTCCCTAGCCAGCCGGCGGGCCATTGCGGCCGACTACCGCCGCAAGAGCGGAGCGGCGACGGCGGCAAAGACCGAGACGATCATGGACGTCAACGCGGACACCGTGGCGCGCTACCTGACCCGCTATGGCGCCAGGAACTTAGTCCACGGCCACACCCATCGCCCTGCCGACCACCGCCTGGACCTCCCCGACGGCCTGGCCACCCGTCGCGTCCTGGCGGAGTGGCACCCGGACCACGGCGAGGCGCTGGTCTGGTGCGACGGGGACTGGCGGCGAGAGGCGATCACCCCCTGATTGGGGGTCGAGGCATCAGAGGCCAGGGCGGGACAAGTCACCCGGGATAGCAGCGACCTCAGGCTTAGGTACCTGAGGGACCGGGGCCATTTCGGCCTCGGTGGGCCGCGGCGACTGGGCGCCTCCGGGGGCCGTTTCCGGACCCGGTTCCGGGGTAGGGACGGATTCCGGCACCTGGGCCGGCTCCGGGGGCGGTGGGAGCTTGACCCGCAACCGGGCCGGACCGTTCAGGGCTGCGAGAACGGCGGCGTCCCGACCGTAGATGTCGCTGCGGAAGCGCACCCCGCCGTGCCCCAGACCCTCCGCCGTCCAGTAGGACAAAACGATGTCCAGGGGCCGCTTGAGGCGGACGGTGCGGGTCTTGCCGGTGGCCACAAGGTCCTTGAGACTGGCCACGCTGTAGCGCTCCGGCTGGCCCAGGACGCGCTCGGCCAGTTCGAAGGGACGATCCACCCGGACGCAGCCGGAGCTTGTCATGCGCACCGGGCGGGCGAAGAGGGCGCGGCTGGGTGTGTCGTGCAGATACACCGAAAAGCGATTGGGGAAGATGAACTTGATCTGCCCCAGGGCCGCCTTCTGGCCGCCGCCGTCCTGACGCAGGGTATAGGGGAAGCTGCCGGCCGGGTGGTTCCAGTTGACCGCCGACAGGGGCACGCTGCGACCGTTGCGATCGATGGCCTTGAGCCCCTTCTTGGCCACATAGGCGGGGTTGACCCGGGCCTTGGGCAGGATGTCGTCCTTGAGGATGGTGGGCGGCACCGTCCAGGTGGGATTCAGTTCGAGGTACTCGACCTGGTCGCGGAAGGTCGGGGTCTGGCGGTCCGGCCGACCGACTTGGGCCTTGGTCGTCCATAGGGACTCAGCCCCGTGCATGACGTGGACCTGGAAGCCGATGATGTCCACCAGCAGGTGGTCCTCGGGCAGGTCGCGGTAGACCCAGCGCATGCGCTCCAGGTTGACGCGAATCTGCTCGATACGCTTTTCCACTGGGACATTGAGATCAACCAACGTCTGACCCCCGACCACACCGTCCGCCGGCAGCCCGTGCCCCTTCTGGAAGGCTATGACCGCCGCCTTGAGGTCTGCATCAAAGAGCTTGGGGTCCGCTGGGTCCGGCCTGACATACTCGCCCCCGGCCCGCAGCCGCTGGCGCAGGGCAGTCACCCGCCCGTCCCGCGCCCCCTGGACCAGCTTGGGCCCCGCCGGGATCTTGCCCCAGCCGCCTCTGGCCGCGGCGGCCCGGTACTTGGCCAGGCCCTCCTTGAGGCGGCTATAGAAGACTGGCTCCCGCACCAGGTCGGTCAAATGCGTGCCCAGGTTCGGGGCATCCAGGGCCGCGCCGATCTGTGTGACCAGATCCTCGATGGCGGCGGGCTCGGTGTAGTTGAGTTTACGGTCGATGGCCACCGGATCGACCTTGCCGAACAGCCGATGGTGGATATAGCGCAACAGACTGTCACTGAGGAGCACGTCGGCATCGTCCCGGGCCTGCCCCTGGAGCCCCGCCAGGCCCTTGTCCCCCAGGGTCCGGAGGATGACCTGCTGATGGAAATCCGCGGGGTCGAGCCCATCCTCCGGGCTCCGGGCGATGGCACGCAGCAGGGCGTCCACCTGCCCCTGGTGTCGCCAGACCAGGTCATTGCCCCGCTGGCGGTAAAGCTCCACCAGCACCGGGGCCGATGCCAGGGCGACCTTGTGGCCCCCTGGGGCAAGCGTTGGTCCTGACTGGCCCGCGATGCTCTCCAGGCGACCCCGGAGCGGGCCGTCTGGCTCGCTGGCCTGGGCCGCCGCTGGGGTCACAGTCGAGGTCACAGTTGGGGCCACCGTCGGGGCCTGCGTGGCTGGCAGGGCCGTCGCGGTGGTTGCCGACCCCGGCCCTGTCTGAACGGAGGCCGGGCCCAGAGGCAGGCTCGGAGCTGAAACCTGGCCGGGGTAGGTCAGTTGGATCTGAAGCTTGCCCGGCCCCTGAACCTGCTGACCAGGTTGGGTCTCGGCCAGGGCCGCGCCGGCCAGGCTGGCGGCCAGGGTCAACAACAATAGGCGGACCCGTCGGGTCTGAAACATCACTCCATCCTCAAACAATGCAGTCCGGCGGTATGGGCCCGGCGCTGGGGGTGCGGACAAGGCGTGGATTCTATCCCAGGGCAGAGCCCGACCCACAGTTGGAATCAGCACTCCCCAACCGCCTGTACCCTACCCTCCTCGTCCACCGACTCCAGCCGGACGGTGAAGCCCCAGAGGCGGCGCAGGTGCCGGAGCATCTCCGGGACGCTCTCTCCCAGCGGCCGGCGGTTGTATCGGTAGTGACGCAGCGTCAGCGAGCGGTCGCCGCGCCGGTCCACGTTGAAGACCTGGATGTTGGGCTCGCGACTGCCGAGGTTGTACTGATCCGCCAAGGCCTGACGCAGGGCCCGGTAGCCCGCCTCCTCATGGATGGCGGTGATGCCCAGGGTCTCCTCGCGGTCGTCGTCGCGCACCGCGAAGAGGCGAAATTCCCGCATGAGGTTCGGCGACAGGTATTGGGCGATGAAGCTCTCGTCCTTGTAGTTGCGCATGGCAAAGTCCAGCACCTTGTGCCAGTCCTGACCGGCGAAGTCCGGGAACCAGTGCCGGTCCTCGTCCGTGGGGTCCTCACAGATGCGGCGGATGTCCCGCATCATGGCGAACCCCAGGGCATAAGGGTTGATGCCGTTGTAGTAGGGGACATCGAAGGGGGGCTGGAAGACCACACCGGTATGGGACTGGAGAAACTCCATCATGAAACCGTCACCCAGCTTGCCTTGGTCGTAGAGGTCATTGAGCAGGGTGTAATGCCAGAAGGTGGCCCAGCCCTCGTTCATCACCTGAGTCTGGCGCTGAGGGTAGAAGTACTGGCTCAACTTGCGCACGATGCGCAGGACCTCGCGCTGCCAGGGCTCCAGCAGCGGGGCGTGCTTCTCGATGAAGTAGAGGATGTTCTCCTGGGGCTCGTCGGGGAAGCGCGGGGCTCGGTGCGCCGCCTCCGCCTCGTCCGCCCGCGGCAAGGTGCGCCACAGGTCGTTGACCTGGAGTTGCAGGTAGGCCTCGCGCTCCTGCTGGCGGCGCTGTTCCTCGGCCATGGACAGCGGCGCCGGGCGCTTGTAGCGATCCACCCCGTGGTTCATCAGGGCATGGCAGGAGTCGAGCAGGGCTTCGACCTCGGCTTCCCCATAGCGCTCCTCGCACTCGGCGATATAGCGCCGGGCGAACACCAGGTAGTCGATGATGGCGTCGGCACTGGTCCAGGCCCGGAACAGGTAATTGCCCTTGAAGAAGCTGTTGTGGCCATAGCAGGCGTGGGCTATGACCAGGGCCTGCATCGGCAATGTGTTCTCCTCCATGAGGTAGGCGATGCAGGGGTCCGAGTTGATGACGATCTCATAGGCCAGCCCCATCTGGCCGCGGCGATAGGTCTGCTCCGTGGAGACGAACTGTTTGCCGAAGGACCAATGCTGATAGCCGATGGGCAGCCCGATGGACGAGTAGGCGTCGATCATCTGCTCCGAGGAGATGACCTCGATCTGATTGGCGTAGGTATCCAGGCCATGGACGTTGTGTGCGATCTCCGCGATCTCCCGGTCGAAGCGTTCGAGCAGCGGGAAGGTCCACTCGGAGGAGTCGGAAATGATGCGATCGGTCATGCCGGCTGCCTCTTGAAGAGCTCGCGGAAGACCGGGTAGATGTCCTCGGTCCCATCGATCTGCTGCATGGCGAAATGGGGGTGGGCGGCACGCACCTCCTCGTAGGCATACCACAGGCTCTGATGCTGGCGCGGGGTGATCTCCACATAGGCGAAGTAGCGCATCAGCGGCATCAGGCGTTCGGACAGGACCTGGCGGCAGACGGCCGAGTCCGAGTCCCAGTTGTCGCCGTCGGAGGCCTGGGCGGCATAGATGTTCCAGGTCCCGTCGGCATAGCGGCTGCGCACAACCTCGTCGGCCAGGTACAGGGCGCTGGAGACCACGGTCCCGCCAGTCTCCCGGGAATAGAAGAACTCCTGCTCGTCCACCTCCTGGGCGATGGTGTGATGGCGGATAAAGACCAGCTCGACCTTGTCGTAATTGCGCTGGAGGAACATGTACAGAAGGATGAAGAAGCGCTTGGCCAGATTCTTCCGCACCTGATCCATGGACCCGGACACGTCCATGATGCACAGCATCACCGCCTTACTGGTGGGCTCAGGGCGCTTGGAAAAGGCCTGGAAACGCAGGTCGAAGGTGTCGATGAAGGGAAGCGCGGCGATACGGGTCTTGAGGCGGTCGATCTCCGCGCGCAGGGCCAGGACCTGGGCGTCGTCCTCGCCCGCCCCGGCCGTCACCAGGGCCTCCAGTTCCTCCTCAAGCTCCCGGATGCGGCCCCGGTGCGGAGCGCCCAGGGCCGTGCGCCGGGCCACGGCACCTTTGAGGGAACGTACCACGTCGATGTTGGACGGGTTGCCGTCGGTGCTGTAACCGGCACGGACGTTCTTGAATTCGGTGGTCCCCAGCAACTGGTTGCGCACCAGATGCGGGAGTTCCAGGTCCTCGAACAGGAGGTCCATGAACTCCTCGCGAGACAACTCGAACATGAAGTCGTCCTCGCCCTTTCCGCCCTTTCCCGCCTTACCCTGACCGGCGCCGCCGCCCCCGCCGCCCTCGGGACGTTCCACCCGGTCGCCGGAGACAAACTCCTTGTTGCCCGGGTGGACCATGTCCCGGCTGCCGCCGGGACCATGGTGAAAGACCGGCTCGGAGATATCCTTGGACGGGATACCGACCTGCTCCCCGCTATCGATGTCTGTGATGCTCCGGCGATTGACGGCGTCCGCCACCGCCCGCTTGAGCTGGGACTTGTAGCGGCGCAGAAAGCGCGCCCGATTGACCGCGCTCTTGTTCTTGCCGTTGACCCGCCGGTCGATGAAGCTAGACATCTATTGCGCCTTGCGAACCCGCAGATACCACTCGGAGAGCAACCGCACCTGCTTGGCCGTATAGCCCTTGTCCACCATGCGATCGACGAACTGGTCGTGCTTCTTCTGGTCCTCGACGGAGGCCTTGGCGTTGAAGGAGATCACCGGCAACAGCTCCTCGGTGTTGGAGAACATCTTCTTCTCGATCACCACCCGCAGCTTCTCGTAGCTGGTCCAGCGCGGATTGGCCCCGGCGTTGTTGGCCCGGGCCCGCAGCACGAAGTTGACGATCTCGTTGCGGAAGTCCTTGGGATTGGAGATCCCGGCCGGCTTCTCGATCTTTTCCAACTCTGCGTTGAGGCCCCCACGGTCCATCATCTCGCCGGTATCCGGATCGCGGTACTCGCTGTCCTGAATCCAGTAGTCCGCGTAGGTCACATAGCGGTCGAAGATGTTCTGACCATACTCCGAGTAGGACTCCAGATAGGCCGTCTGCAACTCCTTGCCGATGAACTCTGCATAACGCGGGGCCAGGTACTGCTTGAGGAAGCCCAGATAGCGGTCCTGCACCTCGGTGGGGAGCTGCTCGCGGGCGATCTGCCGCTCCAGCACATAGAGCAGGTGCACCGGGTTGGCGGCGACCTCGGAGTGGTCGAAGTTGAAGACCTGGGACAGGATCTTGAAGGCGAAGCGGGTGGAGATGCCGCTCATGCCCTCGTCCACCCCGGCGTAGTCGCGGTACTCCTGGATGGACTTGGCCTTGGGGTCGGTGTCCTTGAGGTTCTCGCCGTCGTAGACCCGCATCTTGGAGAAGATGTTGGAGTTCTCCGGCTCCTTCAGGCGCGTCAGGACCGAGAACTGGGCCATCATCTTGAGGGTCCCCGGGGCGCAGGGGGACTCCGCCAGCGAACTGCTGCGCAAGAGCTTCTCGTAGATGTGGGTCTCCTCGGTGACCCGCAGGCAATAGGGGACCTTGACGATGTAGACGCGGTCGAGGAAGGCCTCGTTGTTCTTGTTGTTGCGGAAGGTCTGCCACTCCGACTCGTTGGAGTGGGCCAGGATGATCCCCTGGAACGGCAGCGCCGAAAGCCCCTCGGTGCCGTTGTAGTTGCCCTCCTGGGTCGCCGTCAGCAGCGGATGCAGGACCTTGATGGGGGCCTTGAACATCTCGACGAACTCCATCAGCCCCTGGTTGGCCCGGCACAGGGCCCCGGAGAAGCTGTAGGCGTCCGCATCGTGCTGGGCGAAGCGCTCCAACTGGCGGATGTCCACCTTGCCCACCAGGGAGGAGATGTCCTGATTGTTCTCGTCGCCGGGCTCGGTCTTGGCGATGGCGACCTGCTCCAGGATCGAGGGATAGAGCTTGACCACCCGGAACTTGGTGATGTCCCCGTTGAACTCCTGCAGCCGCTTGACCGCCCAGGGGGACATGGTGGTCCGCAGGAAGCGCCGCGGTATGCCGTAGTCCTCCTCCAGGATGGGCCCGTCCTCCTCGGCGGAGAAGAGCCCCAGGGGGGACTCGAACACCGGCGACCCTTCGATGGCATAGAAGGGGACCACCTGCATCAGCTCCTTGAGCTTCTCCGCCAGGGACGACTTGCCGCCGCCCACGGGGCCGAGCAGATACAGGATCTGCTTCTTCTCCTCCAGACCCTGGGCGGCGTGCTTGAGGTAGGAGACCAGGTGCTCGATGGCCTCCTCCATACCGTAGAACTCGGCGAAGGCCGGGTAGCGGCGCACGATCTTGTTCTGGAAGATCCGGCTCAGGCGCGGGTCGTTGCGGGTATCCACCACCTCCGGCTCGCCGATGGCGTTGAGCAGCCGCTCCGCGGGCCCTGCATAGGCGCCTGGGTCCGACTTGCACAGGTCCAGGTACTCGTCGAGGCGCAGCACCTCCTCACGCGAAGACTCGTAACGGGCCTGGTAACGTTCGAAGATCGACATACAACACCTCTTTGGCAGTCTGGGCTCGGTGGCTGGCTCGGGCACTGGGCTGGGTCCCAGGATACGCCGGCCTGACCGATTCTGTGTCTACATGGTGGCCGCCCCACCCCGGTCAAGGCGGCTTGAGTGAAAGCATAAGAAGCAAAGACCGGACCAGTCCCGCGGCCAGGGCCGTAAACGGCATTTGGGCCGCCATGCGGGACACCCAAGGCAGGACCGGCGCGAGCCGCCCCAATGCCTACAGGGCCCCAAACCGCCCCCCTGTGGTACGGCCCTTGCACCGGGCAGGTGCAAGGGCCCGGCGGTCACCGGTCAGGCGGCATCCATGAGTGACAGCAAGGTTAGATGGCCGTGCCCCCCGTCGGTTCGCCCATCGCACTGAAAAAGGGCGCGCCCGCCGCGGAAGGGTCCGCCGACAGATCCGTCGGCAGGACGGGCGTAGAATGCCAGGGTCCGCCCCTGTCAGAGGCCAAGACCATGATCGAGATCCGCATCCAAGACAGACCCTTCGACCCCGCCACGGAACAAGAGACCCTATGGCGCGGCCAGCCCCAAGTGGGGGCCCTGGTGAGTTTCCTCGGCCTGATGCGGGACTTCAATGAGGGCCAGGGCGTGACCGGCATGACCCTGGAGCACTACCCGGGTATGACTGAGAATACCCTTCAAGCCATCGCCGCCGAGGCCGTCAGGCGTTGGGACCTGGACTCGGTACGCATTCTGCACCGGGTTGGTGCACTCTTGCCCGCGGACCCCATCGTCCTGGTGGCTGTGACCAGCGCCCACCGCGGCGACGCCTTCCGCGCCTGCGAATTCCTGATCGACTACCTCAAGACCCGCGCCCCCTTCTGGAAGAAGGAGGTCACTGCGACTGGCGAGCGCTGGGTAGAGGCCCGCCACACCGACGACACGACGGCAGCGCGGTGGGACTGTACCGACCCGCCCCCATGAACCCTAAGGCCGGGCTCCAGGCCACCAGCGCCGAACCAAAGATTCGGGACGGCGTAAATACCCCGTCCCGCTCCGGCACCTCAGTGCCCCGCCTCGTCGCCGACCTTGCCCTGACCCGGGGCCGCGGTCGGCCGCACCGTCGTCAGGCCCAAGGCTTCCCAATTCTGAAGCCCGCCGCGGTACCACTTGAGCTTTCGCGCCGGATAACCCAGGTCCAGTAGCGCCTTGATGTTGGTGGGCGACTGTCCGCACCAGGGGCCATTGCAGAAAAGGACCAGGGTCTTCGCCGTATCGAAGCTCCAGAGGCCATCCCGCCGGCTGGCGCCGAACTCCAGCTCCAGTAGCTCTGCGACCCCCTCTGGACTCGCCTGGGCTGGATCCAGGCGGGTGTAAGGGATATTGCGCGACCCAGGGATGGTCCCCTGGGCCGTCCAGTCCGGGGTGCGCGAGTCGATGACCAGTACATCATCATCCCCGGCGGCGACCCGGCGCAGGTAGCCGATCAGCTCCAACTCGGCGATGGTCTCGACCCCTGCGGGCATCTGCGCCGGTTGGATGCAGAAGGGGGGACAGGGGCGTGCGGTCTTGTCGTAGGGGGGATCGATGGTGTGGCTGGGATCCTGGAGCCGCATCAAGAGGACCGGCCGCCCTTCGTGGCGGACCTGGACCCAAGGCAGGTCCTCGGTGATGCGGACCTTGAGGTCGGCAGGGTCGAACAGATCGTCCGCCGTGTTCGCCGCCCGGGCGCCGGAGACTGCGGCTGCGGCGAGCAGCGCCAGACACACAGAGATCAGGGGGCATGCCAGGGTCATCGGGCCTCCTCGGGGTTTGTTAACCTAAGCACGGTCGGGTGGGCCGAGTTCAGCGGGGGAGCGCACAGGACAACCCCGCCACGCCCCGTACATCCTGATCCAGGTCCGCGGTGACGTTCAACCCTGGGCCGACACTGGAGAAAAGAGGCGCCGGTAGCGCACACGCGCCTTCTTTGAATCGAAGGATCGGAAGACCCCCGCAAAGGCCGCCCGCGCCTTGCCCTGGCGTCGCAGTAAATCCGCCACCAAGGCCCCCATCGCCAGCAGGGCGCGGGTGTCGGCCTGGCCCTCCCGGTGCATGGCCTCCGCCAGGTCCGTGAGTTGACCGGCCTGGACGGCGAGGTCCTGCAAATTGCCAAGGTCATCGAGTAGGACCTTAAGCGTCTTGATGGCCGGGCCTATCTCTCCGGCCGGGTACAGGCTCTGGAAAAACTCCATGAGATAGCGGAGCTTCTTACAGCTCTTACGCAACTCGTGAAGCTCAGCGGCCGGAGACCCAGGGACGATGGCACGGCCTTCGCTGCGCACCCTCCGTAGCATGCGCCAAATGCGTTCGTCCGCCAGTTCCTTGACCGGGCGGTCGGCATTGACCGGCGCCGGTCCCGCCGGGAGCGGGGTGGTCAGGACTGCCCGCCAACCGCGCATCAGATCGACCATGGGGTGAGAGATCAGGGTCTCCGCCAGGGTCCATTGGGCCGTGTCGAAGCGAGTCCGCAGTTGCGCCCGCAGGGGCTCCAGGTCGGCGCGCATGGCAGACGGCAGGGCCGCCTGGAGACCGGCGAAGTCTTCCAGGTAGACATCGAGATCGCGCACCGGTCCCGTGACCTGTTGTAACCAGGCGAAGCGGGCGCGGAAATCGGCCACCACGGGATCTGACAGTACCCCGGGGAGCTGGGCCAGGGCCGCGCGGGTGCGCCTCGTGGCCACCCGCAAGTCGTGCAGGAATTCCGCATCCAGGTGCTCCCGAGCCCCCGGGATATTGACCTCCACGGTGTCAAGCAACCCGAGGAGAATCTCCCGGACGGCCTCCCCCGCCAACTGGTCCGGGTCCAGCCGGTAGTCGAGCCGGGTGCTGTAGCCCCCGGGGGGCCGCTGACTCACCGCGAGCATCTCCGCCACCAGGGGGCCGGGGGCCGGCGGGAGCGCCAGAACGGTCTCAAGAATATCCGCCACCGCCCGCACCGAATCGGCGTCGCCCTCCGCCGCGGTCAGGCGCACGCGGCCGGGCGGGGCCTGGGGCGGGACCGGACAACGACCCCGGGCCTGGTCCAGTGGGGAGCAGGCCCCGGGCTCATGGCCAATCACGCGATATTCCTCCAGCGCCAGGCGGGCCAGGGGGCGGTCCTCTGCATCCAGCAGACGCAGGGCCTCCCGGCGCACCTCCCAGGTCACCACGGGGCAGAGGCGCCGCAACCCGATGGCCGGCCGCACCAGGCCCTGCACTGGGCCCTCGGGCAACTCCTGGGCCAGACCGGGGGCAATATCCAGGGACTGAACCTGGGTTTCCTCGTTGCCGCTGAGGTCATGCCACAGGAGCCAGCGCCGACCGCCCTTGCGCACCTCCTCCACGGCCGCCCCGGCGAGGTAGCAGCCCCAGTCGAAGCTGTCGAGCAGGCGATGTTTCACCGTGCTGGGCGGCTCCACCTCATAGCGCCAGCCTGCCTGCGACAAGGCATCCTCAAGCCGCGAAAATCCACCGGAAGCAAGGCCGGCGCCAGGCCCAGGAGGTAGCAGGTAATCCAGGGAAACCTCGTTCATGCTTTCCTCCGTCAGGCGTCACCGTGAACGTCGCGCCGCAGGCGCTCCGAGTCGCCCGCTCCTTTGGAAGAGGGCATGGGCGAGGGCTATCGGTCCCCTTCGCAGGCGTTTTTCAAATCTTCATGCAAATCGTCTAAGGTTGTGGCCTTAAGATTCCCGGCCCACCAAAGGATCCTACTCCATGAACAAGCTCGACCAACTCAAGGCGATGACCACCGTCGTCGCGGACACCGGCGACTTCGAGGCGATCGCCCAGTATCGCCCCCAGGATGCCACGACGAACCCCTCCCTGCTCTACAAGGCGGCCCAGATGCCCCAGTACCGGCATCTCGTGGAGGACGCCATGGCCTTCGGAAAGGGCCGCGGGACCGATGCCCAGACCTGCACCCGCTGGACCATGGAGCGCCTCGCCGTCAACTTCGGCGCCGAGATCCTCAAGGTCGTCCCCGGCCGTGTCTCCACCGAGATCGACGCCCGCCTGTCCTTCGACCCCGAGGGGACCCTTCGCCGGGCCGAGGAGTTGGTGGAGCTGTACGACCAGGCCGGCATCGACTCCGACCGCGTTTTGTTCAAGATCGCCTCGACCTGGGAAGGCATCAGCACCGCCGAGCGCCTGGAGCGCCGCGGTCTGCACTGCAACCTGACGCTGCTCTTCAGCTTCCCCCAGGCCGTGGCCTGCGCCGACGCCGGGGTAACCCTGATCTCCCCCTTTGTCGGACGCATCCTCGATTGGTACAAGGAGGCCGAGCACGTCGCAGGCTACCCGGCGGACGAGGACCCCGGAGTCCGCTCCGTGACCCGCATCTTCAACTATTACAAGGCCCACGGCTACAACACCGTGGTCATGGGGGCAAGCTTCCGCAACGTCGGTGAGATCCTGGAACTGGCCGGGTGCGACTACCTGACCATAGCCCCCAATCTGCTGGGCGAACTCGCCGCGACCGAGGGGGATGTCCAACGCAAGCTCGACGCCGACAAGGCCCGGGGCATGGTCATCGAGCGATCGCTATACGACGAGAAGGCCTTCCGCTGGGACCTCAATGAGGACGCCATGGCCACCGCAAAACTCGCCGAGGGCATCCGGCTCTTCGCCGCCGATACCGTCAAGCTGGAGCGCTTCGCCCGAGAGATCTCCAAGGGCGGCTGACCTGGAACCGGCGCGCGCTGCGGCCAGGCCGCCGGGCCGGTGATAAACTCCCGCCACCCCAGATCCAATCCGTGGCCCCATGAAGCTCATCAGCCTCGCCCTGTTCCTGGTTGCCACCATGGCGGCCAACCTGCCCCAGCCCGCCACCGCCGCTCCCGTCTGCACCCAGGGGGCAGGGGTCCGGATCTGGACGGCCCCGAGACGCCCCCAACCCGGCGAGCCCATGGAGATCCTCGCGGTTGCCACCGATGGCCCCCTGGACGGCCTCAGCGTCACCGATCCCGGCGGCGGACCGGTCCCACTCCGTGCGACCCAAAGCGGTGGCCCACCCTGGGGGCTCATGGCGACCGTGGCACACACCCGCGGCGGGACCTACCGCGTCGAGGCCAAACGCGGCGGGACCCAGGCCGCCTGCCGCGACGTCACGATTGGGACCGACAGCGCCGGGCCGGATGGCTGGGACCTGGCCACCGAGGCCCTCTACGCCACCTGGATCGAGCGCCTGTTCGACGCCCCTGCGTCGGACGCCTTGAGCTTCCCGTCGCTTGAGCCGGTACTGCGCGACCCGAGCCGAAACTTCCTGCACGGCTACCTGGGCGCGGGCGAGGACAGCCGTCTCCCCGCCACCCCGGACTGCGCCGATCTGCCCTACTTTCTGCGCGCCTACTTCTCATGGAAGCTCGGTCTGCCCTTTGCCTACCGCCCCTGCGGGCGCGGCTCCGCCAAGGCGCCGCCCAACTGCGGCGCACCCGTGATCGAGACCGCCTTCCTCGGCACCCAGGCCCCGGCGGCCAGCTTCCGCCAGGCCAGCCGCCGTCTGATGGACACGGTCCACTCCGGCAGCGCCCGCACCGGGCTCCGGGACGAGGGCACTGACCTCTATCCCGTCCCCCTGCGGCGTGACAGCCTGTGGCCCGGGACCGTCTACGCCGACCCCTATGGCCATGTCCTGATCCTGGTGAAGTGGATTCCACAGACCGCCAGCTCCCCCGGAATGCTGTTGGCCGTGGACGCCCAGCCGGACAACTCGGTATCCCGCAAGCGTTTTTGGGAGGGGACCTTCCTGTTCGCCGACACCCCCAGCGCCGGACCAGGGTTCAAGACCTTCCGCCCGCTCTCCGCAGGCAAGGGCAGTCGCCTGGTGTCCAACGGCGCCATCAGTGGAACCTCGGGACTTGCGCCGTTCTCCACCGAGCAGGCGGGGCTGTCGCCGGACGATTTCTACGCCAAGGTCCAGCGCCTCATCAACCCCCGCGGCCTCGCCCCGGACGCCGCCTACGAGGCGACCCTGGCGGCCCTGGTGGAGCAGGTCGAGACCCGCGTGACGGCAGTGGACACCGGCGAGGCCCATAGCCGCAAGGACGGTGCGGCCATCCCCATGCCCAGCGGCCCCGCCATCTTCGAGACCACAGGCCCCTGGGAGGACTACTCGACCCCGTCCCGGGACATGCGCCTGCTTATCGCCATGAAGGTCCTGGAAGGACTGGCCCAGCGCATCCGCCGCTACCCGGACCTGTTCGTACTGGGGGGCGAGGACCCGGGGCGGGCCGCGGCCCGCATCGAGGCCCTGCATACCCGCCGCACCCAGGCCGTCAGCTTCAGCTACCACCGCAGCGACGGCAGCCCCTGGCCGCTCCGCCTTGCGGACCTGTACGACCGCCGCGCCGCCCTCGAGGTCGCTTACAACCCCAATGACTGCCCCGAGCGGCGTTGGGGCGCCAAGAGCGGGACCGCCGAGGCGGCCACCTGCCGCCGCCAGGCCCCGGCGGACCAGCGTGCCAAGATGGACGAGTACCGCGCCTGGTTCCGCGACACCCGGCGGCCGCCGCGGTGACTTCAAACACCGTGCCCCTATTCCTCCCCCGCGATTTCGGTCTGGATACCGGCCCCCAGGTCGGGAACGGCAAACCGCGAACCGGCAGACGCTGGCAGGACAAGCGCTCGCCCCGACGGGCGCTCGTCTCCCTGGCCCTTTGCCTGGCCCTGGTCGGCTGCGCCGGCCAGCCCCAGGCCCCGGAGCCCGGAGCCCCGACCACAACCGCCACGGGGACCTGGGCCGGACGCCCCATCGGGGCGGCGCCCGCCCCCCAGCCCGGGCTGCGCCAGGCCATCATCACGACGGCCACCCGCGAGTGGGGAGAGTTCGGGCGCCAAGTGGTGGTCTTCGACGTTACCGAGGAGTCCATCCCCGAGGTCGGCGTCTGGGAGGACGACGACCGCGGCCACAGCGACCGCGTCAGTACCTACTGGCGGGCGGCGGGCCGCCCACACCTGGATGGGTATGACTGCAACCAACCCTGGTCGGCGGCCTTCCTCGGCTGGGTCATGCAGACCGCCGGGGTCCCGCCGGACCAATTCCCCCTGGCGCCGACCCATGCCGCCTACCTGTCCCGAATCACCGACGCGGCCGGCGAGCCCGGCCGCTACTGGGTCCCGCGGCGGGTGGCGGACTACAGCCCCAGGCCAGGGGACATCGTCTGCGCCACCCGCACCCCCCGCAGCAACCCCGACCTTGGGTCCGTCCCGGAACGCGGCACCCATTGCGATCTGGTGGTCACCCTGAACGGGGCGACCCTGGAGGTCATCGGGGGGGATGTACGCAACGCCGTCTCGAAAAGCCGCCTGCCCCTGGACGGCCAGGGTCGGCTCCAGCCCGTCACGCGCCGCGCCTGGTTCCTGATCCTGGAGAATCGGCTGTGACGGATACTCGACCTTGGACCTGGGCGATGGCCCTGGTAGCCCTAATGACCATTGGCCCCGTCGCCGCCGAGGCCCCGGAGCCCACGGTGGCGGGGCTGGTGGCGACCTGCGACCGGGCCCGAGCCCAGGGCAACCGGGGCCCACAAGCAGCCGCTTGCGAATGGTTTACCGCCCCCTGCGCCTGCAAGCTCGGCAACCGTGGAGTGGCTGGGGAGCCCTGGTGCGTCCCCCCTGGGGAGACGATCGAGGACGAAGTCGCCAAGGTCGTCGCCGGGTTGCGTCGCCACCCGGACCAGGACGCACCTGCGGGCCCCGCCGTCGCGCAGATTCTGACGCGACTCTACCCCTGCCCGGAGTCATCCCCCTGACCCGACGACTCGGGTTCCGCCGCCTTCCCCGGCTCCCGTCCGCCGCTCTCCAAACGCCCCAACTCCGTCAGGATGTCCTGCACCAGTTGCTCGCCGCGGGCGTCCATGCCGCGGCACAGCCGCCCGGGTTCACGCTCGCCATCGATCAGCGGCCGGATGATCCCGGACAGGCGCCCAGGTCGCCGCCGACCTTCAACATCTGATCGGCCATGTTACCGATGAGAATCAGCGCCTGGGCGTTGCCGTGGGCGGCGGCGTGAATCATGTGGGCGAGCCCGGGGGCGGCCAGGCTCGGGTCCTGGGCCTTGGCGGGGTCGGGTAGGGTGCGTGGGTCCTGGAGCCCGAGCAGGATCGCCGTGGCGATGACTTGGTCCTCCTCGTCGAGTCCCGTGAAGACCATGGGGCCGCGCTCCCCGCGACTGATGCGTCGCACCGCCCCCACCAGGGCCACCCAACCTTGCTGCTCGGCCCCTTGCAGGACTGTCTCCAACTCTCGGCGACGCTCCCGGTTCTGGCAGGTCTCCACCACCTGGCGGATGAATTGGGCGTGGACCAGGCGGATCTGCTCATGGCGGTCGGGCATCTGGGGCATGGTGATCTCCGGGGTGCTGAGGATCTGCGCATTCTACCCAAGCCCGGGCTTCCGCCTGGTCCTGGGCTCTGCGAGACTGTGCCATCGATCCAGTCTGGGGTGCGGGCGGTGATGGAAGCAGTCAAAGGGTGGCAAGGTCTGGCGGAAACGCTCCTGGGGGTGGCCCTGGCCCTGGGGCTGGCGGTGGTCATGGGCTATCTGGTCGCCACCATCGGCCAGGTCAAGGCCCAACGCACCGATCTCGCGGAGTTGCGCGATGTCCGCTACGGACTCCTCGACGCCGACGCCTGGGTCGAGCGTATCGCCGCCATCCTCGGGCGACACATCGACAGCTTCGAGCTGACGGACGCCAACCGCCCGGAGGTCAAGGAACAGGTCGCCCTCGTGCTGGACCGCCTCATCGTCGAGATCGACGGTCACCTGCGCCGCCGTAATCAGGAAGGGCCATTGCTCGGGCGCATGACCGGGGCCTTGCGCCAATTGGTCCAGGACGCCCTGGTGGACGTGGGGGACCTGCGGGAGCGTGTCCCCTTCTACGCCGACGCCATCCTGGACGAATTGGGCCGGCCCCAGACCCGGGAGCAGATCCGGGTACAGCTCGCCGCCGTCCTGCGTCAGATGGTCGGTTCGACCTTTGCCCAGACCGACCGCAGCGCCCTGGATACGGTGCTGGCACGGCACGGCTGCGGGGCCCGGGACGCCTGCGCGACGGACCTGGAGCGGCGCAGTGCCGCGGGTCAGGCCAGGGCGCTGGCCCTGACCCTGGGGGCCTTCGCCCTGGTGGTGGCCTTGTTCGTCTCGACCCTCTACCGCAGCCGCCATCTGACCCCGAGCAAGATGGCCCTGCTGACCTGGGCCGGGCTGGTGCTGCTGGCGGGTGGGCTCGCGACACCGATGATCGAGATCGAGGCACGTATCGCGGAGCTGCGCTTCCAGCTCCTGGGGGACCCGGTGGTCTTCAGCGACCAGGTGCTCTACTTCCAATCCAAGAGCATCTTCGATGTGGTCGCGGTCCTGGCCCGCAGCGGCTCGGCGGACATGCTGCTGGTGGCCTTCCTGGTGGTGCTGTTCAGCGTCTGGTTCCCGCTGCTCAAGGTCGCCGCCGGGTTTGTCTGGTTCGCCGACTGGCGCGGTTGGCGGCGTTCGGAGCTGGTGCGGTTCTTTGCGCTCAAGTCGGGCAAATGGTCCATGGCCGATGTGCTGGTCATCGCCATCTTCATGGCCTATGTGGGCTTCAGCGGCCTGGTGGCCAGCCAACTGCACGGCCTCACCGGCCAGGCCCTGGAGGTCCTGACCACCAACGGAACCGCCCTGCAACCCGGCTTCTATCTGTTCCTGGGCTTCGTACTGGCGAGCCTGATCCTGTCCCACCTGCTCGCCAACGGCGTGGTGGAGGCTGGGGGACCGCAGGGGGCTGTGACCTGACTCAACAGCGCAGGATGAGGTTGGGAACTTCATGCCGCACCGGCCATTCGCCCCGCACGGAACATCTCGACCTTGCGGCGCAGCCGTCGTGTTGTGTCCAACAG
>CAWDHW010000002.1:0-47949 GCA_963802205.1 uncultured Gammaproteobacteria bacterium
CGGGCTTTCCGTTCCCGTCCGCTGGGTGCCCGATCGATGCACACCCCTGCTACGCCGTGGCCGACTGCAAGATCTAAGGCAATCCCGCCGGAATTTTCCGCCTGCATCAAAGCACGCTAGGACGATGCCGATCGTCTTGCCCGCCTGTACCGAGTTCAGCAAGGACAAGGATGCCAATATGAAGAAGGACCACGGCATCGCGAATCTGGAGGCGCTGTTCACGAAATAGGGCGTTGGACCTCAAGTCAGGACGCCGGACGCGCCGCGCCGACGTACAATCGGTGGTGCCAGGTCCTTTGATGTGGGGCTTGGGCGTAAATTGGTGCACCACGTCCGGCGGCGTGGCCTACCGTTCACAGCAGCCGATCACGACCCATGGGCGGGGCAATGGACCGACAACAAGCCACCAAGTTCATGCTCGACTGTCTGCGCGTGATGTTGTCGAAGAATGGCTCGGACCTTTTCATCACCGCCGGTTTTCCCGCCGCCTGCAAGATCGACGGCAAGTTGAGTCCGCTCAACGATCAGCCGCTGAACGCCGCCCAGAGCAATATTCTGGTCCGCTCCATCATGAGCGACCGGCAGGTGCGGGAATTTGAGGCAAGCAAGGAGTGTAACTTCGCCATCAGTCCACCTGGCATAGGTCGCTTCCGCGTCAACGCCTTTGTCCAGCAGGGCAACTCCGCCGCCGTCCTGCGGACGATCACCACCGGCATCCCAGGTCTGGAGGCATTGGGTCTGCCGCCGGTCCTCAAGGAACTGGTGATGACCAAGCGCGGGCTGATCCTGGTGGTTGGGGCTACCGGATCCGGCAAGTCCACCACCCTGGCCGCCATGCTCGGGCACCGCAACCGCAACAGCCATGGCCACATCGTTACCATCGAAGATCCGGTCGAATATGTCCATGACCATGCCAACTGTCTGATCAGTCAGCGCGAGGTTGGGGTGGATACGGACAGTTGGGACGCGGCCCTGATCAACACGCTGCGCCAGGCCCCGGACGTCATTCTTATCGGCGAGATCCGGCAACGTGAGACCATGGAGCATGCGGTCAATTTCTCGGAGACCGGGCACCTGTGCCTATCCACCCTGCATGCCAATAGCGCCAATCAGGCCTTGGACCGCATTATCAACCTGTACCCAGAGGAGCGCCGCGCCCAGCTCCTGATGGATTTGTCGCTCAATCTCAAGGCCGTCATCGGCCTAAGGCTCCTCCGCAGAACCAGCGGGGGACGCATCGCCGCCGTAGAGATTATGATCAACTCGCCCCTGATCCAGGACCTGATCTTCAAGGGCAACGTCCAAGGCATCAAGGAGATCATGCAGAAGTCCAAGGAGATGGGTATGCAGACCTTCGACATGGCCCTGTTCGAACTGTATGAGGCCGGTCTGGTGACCTACGAGGACGCCATGCGTAACGCCGACTCCATGAACGAGCTGCGCCTGCGCATCAAGCTCGAGGGAGCGGCGGCGAAGGGCCGTTCGTCGCTCGACAACCTGGAAGGGCCGGATGACCTCACGATTCTGAGCGATGGCGATGAGTTCGACGAGACTGGGTTCGCCGACATCACCCAGGCGCCCTTCCCGCCGCGGTGAACCGCAGGCGCCCGACCTTGGCGACCCAGACCTCTATGTGGCTTGGGCGGGGTGCCGCTCAAACCTTGGGTCTGCGCTACTGATGCTGGAGCCAAAGCGATGGATGTCACCCCTCTTCTCGAACTGATGGTACGGCTGGATGCCTCTGACCTGTTTTTCATTGCCGGCACTCAGGTCAAGATCAAGGTCGATGGGATCATTCGTTCCGTGGGCGAGAAAGTCCTGACCGACGAGGGCTGTCGCGAGGCGGTTGCCGCGGTGATGAGTGAGACACAGGCCAAGGCCTTCGCCGAACAGCTCGAACTGGATTTCGCCATTCGCCTGGCCGATCGCGGTCGCTTTCGCGTCAACGCCTTTTACCACCGTGGGACTCCGGGGATGGTGTTACGTCACATCAAGGCCCAAGTCCCCAGCGCCCAGGCTCTTCGTCTCCCGCCCGCGCTCACCGAATTGATCATGCACAAGCATGGCATCATCCTCATGGTGGGTGCCACGGGGTCGGGTAAGTCCACTACCCTGGCCGCCATGCTCGACCATCGTAACGCATGCTCCAATGGACATATCCTGACCGTTGAGGACCCGATCGAGTTCATCCACGTCCCCAAGCAGTGCGTGGTGACGCAGCGCGAGCTAGGTACTGATACGCACAGCTATGGCGCGGCCCTTCGCAGCGCCTTTCGCGAGGCACCGGACGTGGTCATGGTTGGCGAGGTGCGCGATCGCACCACCCTGGAGGCGGCCATCGCGCTAGCGGGCACCGGAAGCCTGGCGATCTCCACCCTCCATGCCAACAATGCCCATCAGGCCCTGGAGCGGATCATTAACCTCTTCCCACAAGAGCTTCACAAGACGTTGTTCATGGATCTCTCGATCAGCATGCGCGCCATCATCTCGCAGCGCTTGGTGCGAGGTAAGGATGGCCGGCGCTGTGCCGCTATCGAGATACTGGTAAACACCCCTTACATCGCCCATCTGATCCGCGATGGCAAGGTCGATGAGGTGAGCGAGGCGATGCAGCAGAGCAGCGAGGCGGGGATGAGAACGTTCGATCAGGCGTTGCTCGATCTATACGCGGAAGAGCGGATCACGATGGCGGAGGCCCTGGCTAACGCCGACTCGGCGGCGAACCTCGAGGCCAGGATCAACTTCGGCTAGAGGCTTGTCGGATCTTAGGTTGTCTGACCATGCGGCTACGGAGGCGATCCAAATCTCCCGGCATGGTGAGCCAGGCTCTTGTCATGGCAAAGGGCATGCGTTCCGACCTTCCGGGCACCTCCGCAGAGCCCTGTCGGGCCCTGCCGAGGGCATGGGTCGCTAATCGTGTCGGATAGCTGTCAGCCGGCGACAGCGGTCAGGTAATTGGCCTTGAATGCCTCGCGGTCGGCTCGGGAACTGGGGTCGTAGCCCTGCTCCTGCATCCGCTGCTTCATCCACCCCGGAAGTACGCCGCGGACATAGATGTGGCTGGAATCCTGGGGATCGACATAGCGCGTGTACTGGTGATCGGACACGGCCTTCTTGGCTGCAGGACCGCGGCGCTTGCGCATTGTGACGAGCGGTAGAATCTCGTCTAGGTCGTAGCCATTGTTCTGGATGAGGTCCCTTACCTGTTGCGCGACTTCCGTCTTGGCTTCCTGGCGGCGACGCTCGATGGCAAGCTCCAGATCGACCTTGCTCTGTTCGATCTGTGCCAGGTGTTGGCGAAGCTCATCGACGCTCAGGTTGGTGTATTCCACGGTAAACCTCCGGTATGGGTTGTGTCTCGTTTATGTTGACTGGGGAGGCCTCTAATCGAGGCACCGTGGCTATATTTAATGCAATCTGAACCAATGTCAAGGTTGTCGCTATGTTAGTACACCCTTCCAGCTGTACGCCGGACCCTTAGGGAAGCCCGATTAAGCGGTGCGGGGATGCCCGCCATTTCGGCTGTAAGCCGTTAAAAGGAGCGCCCGGGAGTCGCGCTCGCGGGGCGCGAGCTGATTAAAGCCAAGGATGGCTTTAATCAGCGTCTCCTTAGGGTGGGAAATCACCCGGCTACGGAGGTGCATGCCAAGTCCTTCTGCTTTGGCATGTGGTGCTGGGGGTTGGGTTGGAGCAATAGTGACCTGGCGACGTTGTGCGTCAATCGCGGCATGGTCCGGTTTCCAGCTCGTCGCGTGACCTGGGACGGGCCTTAGGCCTGGGTGGTCAGAGGGTTGTGGTTTGCCGGGATGGGACTTATCCCGGAGTGGGGCTGACGTCGGGCCAGTGGCGGCGGATGGGTCGCAATTCCGGCTTGGGTGGGAACAGGCTCCGCCTGGCGGGTATAATCTGCCCCCTTTCGTACACCAGAGCCCCTTTTTATGGACATCCTCCTGCTCGTCAAGGCAGCCATCCTCGGTATCGTCGAGGGACTGACCGAATTCCTTCCTGTCTCAAGCACTGGCCACCTGATCATCGCGGGAGACCTGCTGGGCTTCAATGACCAGAGGGCCAAGGTCTTCGAGATCGCGATCCAGTTGGCGGCCATTCTTGCGGTGGTGTGGGAGTACCGCGCCAAGATCACTGAGGTCCTGGTGGGTCTGCCGTCGCAGCCCGAGGCCCAGCGCTTCGCCCTCAACATTATCGTTGCCTTTCTGCCTGCGGCGGTCCTCGGGCTACTATTCGCCGGTTACATCAAGATGTACCTGTTCAATCCGCTGACGGTCGCGGCCGCCTTCATCGTTGGCGGTCTCCTGATCCTCTGGGCCGAACGGCGAGATCACAAGGTGCGGGTGTTTAGTGTGGAGGAGATGACCTGGAAGGATGCGCTGAAGGTTGGCTTTGCCCAGGCCCTGGCCATGATCCCCGGGACCTCTCGGTCCGGGGCTACCATCATAGGCGGCCTGTTCTTCGGGCTGGAGCGGCGAACCGCCACCGAATTCTCCTTCTTTCTGGCCATCCCGACCATGTTCGCGGCGACCTCATACGACCTTTACAAGGCCCGCGATCTGCTTACTCTGGATGACATTCCTCTGTTCCTGGTGGGTGGCCTGACGTCGTTTGTCTCGGCATTCATTGCCGTGCGGGGGCTGCTGCGCTATATCAGCCGCCACGATTTCACCATTTTCGCCTGGTATCGCATCGCCTTTGGCATCGTGGTTCTGATCTCCGCCTACACGGGAATGGTGACCTGGTCGGAACCTGGCTGAGCCTTCAGCGCTGCTTGAAGATGCGTTGCTTCTCGCGTTGCCAATCCTTGTCCTTCTCATCGGCACGCTTGTCGTGCAGCTTCTTGCCCTTCGCAAGCCCCACCTCGAGTTTGGCGCGACCCTGCTTCCAATACATGGCGGTGGGGACCAGGGTGTAGCCGGCGCGCTCCGTCAGACCGATGAGCTTATTGAGCTGGGTGCGTTGGAGCAGGAGCTTGCGGCTGCGCACCGGGTCCGGATCGACGTGGGTCGAGGCGGTTGGCAGGGGGGAGACGTGGGCGCCCACCAGAAAGGCCTCGGCGTGCAGGATCTTGACGTAGCTTTCCTTGAGTTGGAGGCGCCCGGCGCGCAGGGCCTTGACCTCCCAGCCGAGCAGGGCGATTCCCGCCTCGTAGCGCTCCTCGATGTGATAGTCGTGGCTCGCCTTCTTGTTGAGTGCGATGTTGGAGCCGCTGTCGGACTTCTTTTTGGCCTTGGACATGGCGCCAGTGTAACGAAAAGTTTTCGACAATGCCCTGTCCCTGTTGTCAGGGTTGCTTTTGCCGGTCGCAGCCGCTAGAGTGCCGGGCTCGAATTTACGGAGGTTCCCCATGCGCCAACCCTTGGTCGCCGGCAACTGGAAAATGAACGGCAGTACGGCGAGCGCCGCCGAGTTGTTGGCCGGCATCAAGGCCGGCGCGGGCGCCATCCACAGGACCGAGATCTTGGTCTGTCCGCCCTTCCCCTACCTGGCGATGGCTGGCGTGGCCCTGGCCGGGACCGGCGTCGCGGTGGGCGCCCAGAATGCCTGTACCGAGGCCGCCGGCGCATACACCGGCGAGGTATCCGCGTCCATGCTCAAGGATGTCGGCTGCACCTACGTCATCTTGGGGCACTCCGAGCGGCGTCAGTACTACGGCGACACCGATGCCGTCGTTGCCAAGAAGTACGCCCAGGTCCTCGCGGCCGGATTGACGCCCATCCTCTGTGTCGGCGAGACCCTGGAAGAGCGCGAGGGCGGCGAGACGCAAGCCGTTGTGGCGCGGCACCTCGATGGGGTCATGGAGTCGGCCGGGGTCGAGGCCATTGCCCGGGGCGTGATCGCCTATGAGCCGGTGTGGGCCATCGGTACCGGGCGCACCGCGACCCCCGGGCAGGCACAGGAGGTTCACGCCTTCCTGCGCGGCCGCATTGCCGCCAGAAGCGCCGAGGTCGCGGCCGGGGTGCGCATCCTCTACGGCGGCAGCATGAACCCAGGCAACGCCATGGATCTGATGTCTCAGGCGGACATCGATGGGGGCCTCATTGGTGGGGCCTCGCTCAAGGCGAAGGATTTCCTGGCGATCTGCGCCGCCGGCGATGCGAACGCTTAGGGCACGCCGGCCATGCAGATCGCTCTGACTGTCATTCATCTGTTCCTGGCGATCGGGCTGATCGGGCTGATCCTGATCCAGCACGGTCGCGGGGCAGACGCCGGTGCCGCTTTTGGTAGCGGCGCCTCTGCCACCGTCTTTGGCGCGCGTGGGTCGGGCTCGTTTCTGAGTCGGACCACTGCCATCCTGGCGGCATTGTTCTTTATCACCAGTGTCGTAATGGCGTACTATGCCCAGCACGCGAAGGCCCCGGAGGGGCTGATGGATGGGGCCACCGGGGCGATCCAGGTCGATATGCCGGCCGTGACACCGGGTGCGGGTGTGCCGGTTACAATTCCGGCGCCTGTTCCCGCACAGACCTCAGGCGATGTGCCGATGCCACCGGTTCCGTCATCGGTGCAGGTGCCCGCCCAAGCGCCGGTGGCCCCAGTGCTGCCGTCCCCGATGTCGAGTGGCGATGTGCCGCCTCTGCCGGCGTCCACTTCGCCGGAGGCAGGGACCAAGCCCTGAGGTTGACCAAAGCCCAAGTTTGTCAGGCCGATGTGGTGAAATTGGTAGACACGCTATCTTGAGGGGGTAGTGGCGTAAGCCGTGCCGGTTCGAGTCCGGCCATCGGCACCAACACGAAGACGGTATCCGCGGCTCCGCGGTACCGTCTTTTTTTTGCCTGGATTGGTGCTAACCAATTGAAATACATGCCGAATCGGGGCGTCCACATGGTTGACAGCCGCGGCCTCGGTGCTCTAACATCCGCACTTACGCCGCCCGGCAGGCAGACCTAAAACAACGGGGAGGTCCTGGTGCTCGAGAACTATCTGCCCGTCTTGATCTTCTTGGGTCTAGGGATCGTGATCGGGGTCGTGGCGCCTGCCATCGGCTATTTCCTCGGCCCCCGCCGCGCGGATGCCGAGAAAGACTCCCCCTACGAGTGCGGTTTCGACCCCTTCGAGTCCGCCCGCATGAAGTTCGATGTGCGCTACTACCTGGTGGCCATCCTCTTCATTATTTTCGACCTCGAGATCGCCTTTCTCTTCCCCTGGGCCGTTGTCCTCGACGAACTGGGTGGCTTCGGCCTGGTGGCCATGACCCTCTTCCTGGGGCTGCTGGTCGTGGGCTTCGTCTATGAGTGGAAGAAGGGGGCTCTGGAATGGGAATAGAGGGCATCCTGGAGAAGGGCGTCGTCACTACGACGGCCGACCAGCTCATCAACTGGGCACGCACGGGTTCCATGTGGCCTATGACCTTCGGGCTCGCCTGTTGTGCCGTGGAAATGATGCACGCCGGGGCCGCGCGCTATGACCTCGATCGCTTCGGGATCATCTTCCGCCCCAGTCCGCGCCAGTCCGACGTCATGATCGTCGCCGGGACACTCTGCAACAAGATGGCCCCGGCCCTGCGTAAGGTCTATGACCAGATGGCGGAGCCGCGCTGGGTGATCTCCATGGGCTCCTGTGCCAACGGTGGCGGCTACTACCACTACTCCTATTCGGTGGTGCGGGGTTGCGACCGCATAGTCCCAGTGGACGTCTATGTTCCGGGCTGTCCGCCCACGGCTGAGGCCCTGCTCTACGGCATCCTTCAGCTCCAGAACAAGATCCGCCGCACCAACACCATCGCCCGCTGAGTCCGCCCGCAGAGTCCCCAATGACAAACCCGGAATCGACGACCGGCGACGGTCGGTTGGACGCCCTGGCCAAGGCCTTGGGCCGGCACATGTCCGGCCTTGGCGGCGAGATCCTGGCCGCCCCCGGCGAATTGACCCTGGTGATCCCGGCGGACAGCTGGCCCCAGGTCGCCCTGATCCTGCGTGACCACAAGGACCTCGCCTTTGCCCAGTTGATCGATGTGTGCGGCATCGACTTTGCCGCCTTCGGCCAGGCGGAGTGGGAGACGGTGGCGGCATCGTCCACCGGCTTTGGGCGCGGTGCCAACCGCGATCTGGATCTGGCGGCGGATGATCCGCATCGCTTTGCCGCCGTCTATCACCTGCTGTCCCTGACCCACAACCGTCGCCTGAGGGTGCGGGTCTATGCCGAGCCCGATGCCATGGGTGGGCAGCCCATGGTGGATTCCATGGTGGATGTCTGGCCCGCCGCCAACTGGTTCGAGCGCGAGGCCTTCGACCTCTACGGAATCCTCTTTCGTGGCCACCCCGACCTGCGGCGCATCCTCACTGATTACGGCTTCGTCGGGCACCCTTTCCGCAAGGACTTTCCGTTGAGCGGCCACGTGGAGATGCGTTACGACGCGCAGACGGGGCGGGTGGTCTACGAGCCGGTTTCGATTGAGCCGCGCATCCTGGTCCCCAAGGTCATCCGCGCCGACAGCCGCTATGCCAATCCCCAGCGGACGGACGCCCCCCACCGGATGGATGCGTGAGATGCCTGAGATCCGCAATTACACCCTGAACTTCGGTCCCCAACACCCGGCGGCCCACGGCGTACTGCGCCTGGTCCTGGAGATGGACGGCGAGGTCATAGAGCGTGCCGACCCCCACATCGGCCTGCTCCACCGCGGGACCGAAAAGCTGGCCGAGTCCAAGCCCTACAATCAGTCGATCGGCTACATGGACCGCTTGGACTATGTGTCCATGATGTGCAACGAGCACGGTTATGTGCGGGCCATCGAGAAGCTGTTGGGTGTGGAGGCCCCCATCCGGGCCCAGTACATCCGCACCATGTACGACGAGATCACCCGGATTCTCAACCACCTGATGTGGCTCGGGGCCCACGGGCTCGACATCGGCGCCATGACGGTTTTCCTTTACTGCTTCCGCGAGCGTGAGGATCTCATGGACTGCTACGAGGCAGTCTCCGGTGCTCGGCTCCATGCAACGTACTACCGTCCGGGTGGGGTCTATCGCGACCTTCCTGCCCGGATGCCGCGCTATGACGAGACCGCCTCCAAGTGGCACAGCGCGGAGGCCATAGCCCGCCGCAACGGCGCCCGCGACGGTTCTCTGCTGGATTTCCTGGAAGACTTCACCCAGCGCTTCCCGGGCTATGTGGACGAGTACGAGACTCTGCTAACGGACAATCGTATCTGGAAGCAAAGGACCGTGGATATCGGCGTGGTCTCCCCGGAGCGTGCCATCGCCCTGGGCTTCACCGGGCCCATGCTGCGCGGTTCCGGCATTGCCTGGGACCTGCGCAAGAAGCAGCCTTATGCCGCCTACGACCAGGTCGAGTTCGACATCCCTGTTGGGGTGAACGGTGACTGCTATGACCGGTACTTGGTCCGTGTCGAGGAGATGCGCCAGTCCAACCGCATCATCAAGCAGTGCATCGATTGGTTGCGTACGAATCCGGGCCCGGTGATGCTCGGTGACCACAAGATCGCTCCTCCCCCGCGTGAGGCCATGAAGGACGACATGGAGGCCCTGATCCACCACTTTAAGCTCTTCACCGAAGGCTATTGCCCGCCCCCGGGCGAGGTCTATGCCGCAGTGGAGGCCCCCAAGGGCGAGTTCGGCTGCTACATCGTCTCAGACGGGGCCAACAAGCCCTACCGCCTCAAGGTACGTGCCCCCGGTTTCCCCCACCTGGCGGCCATGGACGAGATGGCGCGCGGCCACATGCTGGCGGACGTGGTGGCGATCATCGGCACCATGGACATAGTCTTCGGGGAGATCGACCGCTGATGGGCTTTAGAACCGCACCCATGTCCAGCCTGACCGGCGCCTCACAGGCGCCGGATCGGGAGACCCTGTTCACTCCGGAGCTGCGTGCCGAGATCGAGACCTGGTGCGCCAAGTATCCGCCAGAGTGGCGTCAGTCCGCGGTCATCCCCGCCCTGCACATCCTCCAGGCGGCCAACGGCGGTTGGCTGGCGCAACAGCAGCTCGAAGACCTGGCACTGTATCTCGGCATGCCCCCCATCGCCGTCTATGAGGTGGCGAGTTTCTACTCCATGTTCGATTTGGAGCCTGTCGGGCGCCACAAGGTCTGTGTCTGCAACAGCATCTCTTGCCTTCTGGGTGGCTCCGAGGCGCTGATTCATCACATCGAGCAGAAGTACGGCGTTGGCCCTGGCGAGACTACCCCCGACGGCCGCTTTACTTTCAAGGAGGTGGAGTGCCTGGGGGCCTGTAAGGACGCCCCCGCTGTGCTCGTCGGCAGAACCTACCACGAGAAGGTCTCGCCGCAGGCCCTCGACAAGTTGATCGATGGTCTGGAGTAAGGGCATGGAACAGAATCAAGTCTGTCTGCGCACCCTGCTCAGTGCCGAGCACCGGAATGCACCTTGGACCCTGGACGCCTATCGGAGCCTCGGCGGCTACGTCCAGTGGGAGAAAATCCTCAAGGACAAGACCGACCCGGGCACCATCATCGAGGAACTGAAGGTCTCCAATCTGCGCGGCCGCGGTGGTGCCGGCTTCCCCACCGGGCTCAAGTGGTCCTTCATGCCGCGCAATGCGCCGGGTCAGAAGTACATCGTCTGCAACTCTGACGAGGGCGAGCCCGGCACCTGCAAGGATCGCGACATCCTGCGGCTGAACCCGCACCAGCTCATCGAAGGCATGGCCATCGCCGGCTACTGCATCGGGGCGACGGCGGGGTACAACTACATCCGCGGCGAGTTCTATGAGCCTATCGACCGCTTCGAGGCGGCCATCAAGGAGGCTTACGCTGCCGGTATGATCGGTCGCGATGTGTTGGGGTCCGGGGTGGACTTCGACCTCTACACCCATGTCGGGGCCGGGGCCTACATCTGCGGCGAAGAGACCGCGCTCCTGGAGTCCATCGAGGGTAAGAAGGGTCAGCCTCGCTACAAGCCCCCCTTCCCGGCCCAGGTCGGGCTCTTCGGCCGGCCCACCACCATCAACAATACCGAGTCCCTGGCCTCGGTGCCGGTGATCCTGGAGAAGGGCGGCAAGTGGTTCCTGGAGCAGGGCAAGCCGAACAACGGCGGTACCAAGCTCTTCTCCGTCTCCGGACACGTCAATAGCCCGGCCAACTTCGAGGTCCCCATGGGGACGCCGTTCGCCACCCTCCTGGAGATGGCCGGTGGCGTCAAAGATGGGCGCAAGCTCAAGGCAGTGATCCCGGGAGGGTCCTCGGTCCCTGTGGTTCCCGGCGAGGTCATGATGGGCGTGGATATGGACTACGACTCCGTGGCCAAGGCCGGGTCCATGCTGGGCTCGGGTGCCATCATCGTCATCGCCGAGGGGACCTGCATGGTCAAGGTCCTGGCCAACCTGTCCCACTTCTACGCGGCGGAGTCCTGCGGTCAGTGCACCCCCTGCCGCGAGGGGACCGGCTGGTTGTCTCGGGTGGTGCATCGCATTGAGCATGGTCAGGGACGCCCCGAGGACCTGGAACTGCTCGACAGCGTCGCCGGCCGCATCGGCGGGCGCACCATCTGCGCCTTGGGGGATGCCGCCGCTATGCCGGTGCAGAGTTTTCTGAAGCAGTACCGCGAGGAATTCGAGTATCACATCACGCACGGCAAGTGCATGGTGTGAGAGACCTGACTATGACGGACAAGATCAACATCGAGATCGATGGCCGCATCTGCGAGGCCGCCTCCGGCGAGATGATCATCGCGGTAGCCGACCGTGCGGGGATCGTCATTCCCCGCTTCTGCTACCACGAGAAGCTCTCCACCGCCGCCAACTGCCGTATGTGTCTGGTGGAGGCAGAGCAAGGCGGTCGTCCCTTCCCCAAGCCGGTGCCGGCCTGCGCCACGCCGGTTGCCCCCGGGATGAAGATCCTGACCCGTTCCGCCAAGGCCCTGGAGGCCCAGCGCGGGACCATGGAGTTCCTGCTCATCAACCATCCCCTGGACTGCCCCATCTGCGACCAGGGCGGGGAGTGCGAGTTGCAGGATGTGGCCATGGGCTATGGCGGCGACTTCTCCCGCTATGGCGAGGGCAAGCGGGTGGTCAAGGATGAGGATCTGGGGCCACTCATTGCCACCGACATGACCCGTTGCATCCACTGCACCCGCTGCGTCCGCTTCGGGGCCGAGATTGCCGGGGTGCGGGAACTCGGTGCCACCGGGCGTGGCGAAGGCATGCGTATCGGAACCTTTGTTGCGCATACCGTGGCTCACGAGTTGTCGGGTAACGTCATCGACCTGTGCCCGGTGGGGGCCCTGACCTCCAAGCCCTACCGGTTCACCGCCCGGGCCTGGGAGTTGACCCAGGCCGATGGCATCGCCCCCCACGACTCGCTGGGCTCGAATCTCAAGCTGCACCTGCGCGGGAATCGCGTCATGCGCGTCCATCCGCGGGACAATGAGGCAGTCAACGAGACCTGGATCTCCGACCGCGACCGCTTCAGCTACCAGGGCCTGACGAGTGCTGACCGGTTGCAGAAGCCCATGGTCAAGCGCGCCGGGTCCTGGCACGAGACGGATTGGCAGGAGGCCCTGCGGCTGGCGGCAGATGGCCTGAAGGCCGTGTCCGCGGCGGATCCTGCCCAGCTCGGCTGCCTGATCTCCCCCAGTGCGACCCTGGAGGAGCTGTACCTTGCCCAGAAGCTGGTGCGGGGCCTGGGCAGTGCCAACATCGATCATCGCCTTCGTCAGCGCGACTCTGCCGCGGATGCCCTGGATGCACCGCTGCCCTGGCTGGGTCTGCCCATTGCCGGGCTGGAGACGCTCAAGGCCGTTCTGCTCATCGGCAGCGACATCCGCCAAGAACAGCCACTCCTGGCACATCGTATCCGCAAGGCGGCGGGCGAGGGCGCCCCTGTTGCCCTGGTCAACCCCCTGGCCCTGGAACTGACCTTCCCGGCGACCCAATGCGTCGTTACCCCGGTAGCCATGCTGGGCGAGCTGGCGGCCATTGCCAAGGCGTTGAACCAGCGCGGCTCCGGGACCGTCAAGGACCTGATCTCCGCCGTGACTCCGAGCAAGCCACACAAGGCCATAGCCACGGCCCTGAGCGAGGCCGGCGCGGACGGTGCTATCCTCCTTGGCGCCCTGGCCTCAGCCCACCCGGACTACGGCCTCCTGAAGGCGCTGGCCCAGGTCATCGGTAAGGCGACCCAGGCCAAGGTCGGATTCCTCCCAGTGGGCGCCAATGGTGTCGGCGCCTTCCTGGCTGGCGCAATTCCCGCGGGTCTCCCCGGGACCCTGCCGGCGGACAAGCCTGGTCTGGCGGCTCACGCCATGCTGCACCAACCCCGCAAGGCATACCTGCTGTGGGGCCTGGAGCCCGGGCTCGACTTGGGCAACCCTGGCTTGGGCCTTCGTGCCCTCCGCCAGGCGGATTGCGTCGTCGCCTGCACCGCCTTCCGCAGCCCCTCGCTGGAGGCTGTAGCGCAGGTGATGCTACCAATCGCCGCCTTCGCCGAGACCTCGGGGACCTTCGTGAATGCTGAGGGCGCCTGGCAGGGCTTCCGTGGGGCCGTGGCGCCCCCCGGGGAGGCCAGGCCAGGTTGGAAAGTGTTGCGGGTCTTGGGCAATCTGCTGGATCTGCCGGGCTTCGAGTTCAACGAGTCCGCCGAGGTTCGCGAGGAACTCCGGGCCCTGTGCACCAAGGCCAAGCCCGACAACACCCCGCGCGGAGACCTCCAGGCCCTGACCCGGTCGCCTGCCGTCGCGGGCAGCCAGCGCGTGGGGACCCTGCCGATCTATGCCGTCGATCCGCTGGTACGGCGGGCCCAAGCCCTGCAGGCTTCGCCCCTGGCCATGTCCTTCGGCGTCTGGCTGAATGCCGCCGATGCCGCCGCGCTCGGCCTCAAGACAGGGGACCGGGTGCAGGTTCGCCAGGATGGGGACGCTGTGACGGCGACCCTGGCCCTGGACCCGGCCCTGCCCCCCAGCTCCGTGCGCATCCCCGCCGGGGTGCCTGGGAGTGAGGCGCTTGGCGACCAGATCGCCGCCGTGACCGTCAGCAAGGCGAGCGACTAAGGGGGGGACGACGATGCAGACATTGGTTCAAATCTGGGACGCCCTGCCGCTGCTGCTCCAGATCCTGCTCAAGATCGGTGTGGTCCTGCTCCCGCTTCTCGGCGTGGTCGCTTACTACACCTATGCCGAGCGCAAGATCATCGGCTACATGCAGATCCGCATCGGGCCCAACCGAGTGGGCTACTGGGGCCTGGGCCAGCCGATCGCCGACGCGGTCAAGCTGATGTTCAAGGAGATCGTTCTCCCGACTAAGGCCAATAAGGCCCTGTTCCTGATTGCACCCATGATCACCCTTGCCCCAGCCCTGGCGGCCTGGGCGGTCTTCCCCTTTGGCGACGGTCTGGTCATCGCGGACATCAATGCTGGCCTGCTTTACATCCTGGCCCTGACCTCGCTCGGGGTCTATGGGGTCATCATCGCCGGCTGGGCGTCGAATTCGAAATATGCCTTCCTCGGCGCCATGCGCTCCGCCGCCCAGATCGTCGCCTATGAGATCGCTATGGGCTTCGCCCTGGTGGGGGTCCTGGTGGCTGCCGGCAGTCTGAATCTCGGTGACATCGTTCGGGCCCAGAGCGGGTCCTTCCTGACGTGGTTCTGGCTGCCCCTGCTGCCGCTGTTCGGCGTCTACTTCATCTCCGGGGTGGCGGAGACCAACCGTGCGCCCTTTGACGTGGCCGAGGGCGAGTCGGAGATCGTCGCCGGCTTCCACGTCGAATACTCCGGCATGGCCTTCGCCGTCTTCTTCCTCGGCGAGTACGCCAACATGATTCTGATCTCGGGCTTGTCGGCGTTGCTGTTCCTGGGCGGCTGGCTCTCCCCCTTCCAGGGCATTCCGGGACTTGAACAACTCTTCGCCTGGGTCCCGGGGATCATCTGGTTATTCCTGAAGATCGGCCTGTTCATGTTCATGTTCCTCTGGCTGCGGGCGACCTTCCCGCGCTACCGCTACGACCAGATCATGCGGCTTGGCTGGAAGGTCTTCATCCCCATCACCATCGTCTGGATCCTGGTGGTGGCCGTCGCCGTGGTCTACAAGCTGCCCCCCTGGTGGGCCTGATGGGACACCAAACCATGCTGCAAGGCGCACGCGATTACTTCAAGGGCCTACTCCTGGTCGAGCTATTCCGGGGCCTGAACCTCACAGGTCGCTATCTCTTCAGGCCCAAGTTCACTGTGCAGTACCCGGAGGAGAAGGCGCCGATCTCCCCGCGGTTCCGTGGTCTGCATGCCCTGCGCCGCTACCCGAACGGGGAAGAGCGCTGCATCGCCTGCAAGCTCTGCGAGGCGGTCTGCCCGGCGCTCGCGATCACCATCGAGGCGGAGCCCAGGGCGGATGGCTCGCGGCGTACGACCCGTTACGAGATCGATCTCTTCAAGTGCATCTTCTGCGGCTTCTGCGAGGAGTCCTGCCCGGTGGACTCCATCGTCGAGACCGGGGTCTACGAATACGCCTTCGAGAACCGTGGCGAGAACATCATGACCAAGGACAAACTCCTTGCCATGGGGGACAAGTACGAGGCCGAGATCGCCACCGCCCGGGCCGCCGACGCTCCCTATCGGTGATTCGGTTGGGTCCCAGTATCCCACCGGACACTCAAGCACCAATTGGAACCGACCATGGGCTTTGAACAGATCCTCTTCTATTTTTTCGGGGCCATTACCCTGATCTCGGCGGGTATGGTAGTCACCCGCCGCAACCCGGTGCACGCTGTCCTCTATCTGGTGCTGACCTTTGTCACCTCGGCCGTCCTGTGGATGCTGCTGGAGGCGGAGTTCCTGGCCATTGTCCTGGTCCTGGTCTATGTCGGCGCTGTCATGGTCCTATTCCTGTTCGTCGTGATGATGCTGGACGTAGACGTGGCGACGATGCGCGCCCAGTTCATCCGTTACCTGCCGCTGGGCCTGGTCATCGCCGCCATCATGGCCATCGAGATCTTCCTGGTGGTCGGGCCTGCGCAATTCGGGCTCGGCCAGGTCGCCCGGCCGGCGGCCGCTGCCGCGGGGGTAAGCAACACCGAGGCACTGGGGCGGGTCCTCTATACCGTCTATGTCTATCCGTTCGAGATCGCCTCCGTCATCCTGCTGGTGGCTATCGTCGCGGCCATCCGCCTCACCTTGCGGCACCGCCCTGAAACCAAGTACCAGAGGCCGGAGCGTCAGGTGCGCGTGACCAAGGGACCGGATCGGGTGCGGGTCCTCAAGGTACCCTCCTGAACCCCGTCTCGGGACTGTGAACGCCCAAGAGGGGAAGCCAGAATGATCTCCCTGTCCGAATATCTGTTGCTCGGCGGCCTGCTTTTCTCCATCGCGGTGGCGGGGGTCTTCCTCAACCGGAAGAACGTCATCATCCTGCTGATGTGCATCGAACTGATGCTGCTGGCGGTCAATATGAACTTCGTCGCCTTCTCCCACTTCCTGCAGGACACCGCGGGGCAGGTGTTCGTCTTCTTCATCCTGACCGTGGCGGCGGCGGAGGCGGCCATTGGGCTGGCCATCCTGGTGGTCCTGTTCCGCAACCGGCGGACCATCAACGTCGAGGACCTGGATACCTTGAAAGGTTAGGTGTCAGGCATAGGCCCGGTGGCCGCGAGACTGAGAATGAGGAGCAAATGATGAACCGATTGATCGTAGTTACCGTACTGGCCTTCGGTCTGGCCTTGACCGCCGTGCCCGCGAGCGCCGTCGTCTATTGCAAGACCGTAGGTGTACCGAAGGGCTGCGTGGCTCGCCCGGTCGCACCAGCAGCAAGAGCAGTTGCTGCACCAAAGCCAACGAATCGAAATGGTGGCGTGAATCGCATTGGCGTGCGGCGCTGAGTTGTCGTAGTGCGTAGGGTGGATAAGGCGCGTGACAAGGAATCCGTAATTCTTGCGGGGGTAGTCGCGCTGCATCCCCCCGCCCCCTGGAACGATGGACGCGCTGCACTTATGCACCCCGCGATTTGGGCAGAAGCTAACCAAGAGCCTAGCAAGAGATGGAAAACGTCTACCTGACCATCGCGCTCGCACCCCTGGCGGGGGCCATTGTCGCCGGGCTGTTCGGCGGACGCATCGGGCGCGTCGGTGCCCACTGGGTGACCACGCTGGGGGTCGGTGTCTCGACCCTGCTCTCCCTATGGGTGCTGTCCCGCTTTATCTGGCACGACGAGCCCGCCTTCAACGGCACCGTCTATACATGGATGGTGACCGACGGGATGCGTCTGGAGGTCGGCTTTCTGGTGGACCGCCTGACCGCCCTGATGATGGGTGTAGTGACCTTCGTCTCCCTGATGGTACACATCTACACCATCGGCTACATGGCCGACGACGAACACAACTGGCCGCACGATTCCCTGGCCGGCCGAAACAGCTATCAGCGCTTCTTCAGCTACATCTCGCTGTTCACCTTCTCCATGCTGATGCTGGTGATGTCCAACAACTTCCTCCAGCTCTTCTTCGGCTGGGAGGCGGTGGGGCTGGTCTCCTATCTGCTGATCGGGTTCTGGTCGGTGCGCGAGAGTGCGGTCTTCGCCAATCTCAAGGCCTTTCTGGTCAACCGCGTCGGTGACTTCGGCTTCATCCTCGGCATCGCCGCCGTGGGCATGTACTTCAACTCCATGGACTACGCGGACGTCTTCGCCCGGGCCCCGGAGTTCGCGCAGACCCAGGTGAACCTATTCGGTGGCGTGTCGCTGATGTCGCTGATCTGCATCCTGCTGTTCATCGGCGCCATGGGGAAGTCTGCCCAAGTCCCGCTCCATGTCTGGCTGCCTGACTCCATGGAGGGCCCGACCCCGATCTCGGCCCTGATTCACGCCGCGACCATGGTTACCGCCGGCGTCTTCATGGTGGCCCGGATGTCCCCCCTCTATGAGCTGTCGGAGACGGCCCTGACCCTCGTCATGGTCATAGGCGCGACCACGGCCTTCTTCACCGGGCTGATCGGCCTGGTGCAGAACGACATCAAGCGTGTGGTCGCCTACTCGACCCTGTCCCAGCTCGGCTACATGATCACCGCTCTGGGCGCCTCGGCCTATGCCGCCGGTATCTTCCACCTGATGACCCACGCCTTCTTCAAGGCCCTGCTCTTCCTGGCCGCGGGCTCGGTCATCATCGCCATGCATCACGACCAGGACATCCGGAACATGGGTGGCCTGCGCAAGTACATGCGCATCACCTGGATCACATCCCTGGTCGGCTCCCTGGCCCTGATCGGCTTTCCCGGGTTCTCCGGCTTCTTCTCCAAGGACGCCATCATCGAGGCGGTGGGGGCCTCCCACGTCGCGGGGTCCGGCTATGCCACGGTGCTGCTCACCATCGGCGTCCTCATCACGGCCCTCTACAGCTTCCGCATGTACTTCTTGGTCTTCCACGGAAAGCCGCGGATGGACGACCACACCCGCCACCATCTGCACGAGACCCCGGCGGTGGTGACGGTGCCGCTGATCCTGCTGGCGATCCCGTCCATCTTCATCGGCTGGTTCACGATCGAGCCCCTGCTGTTTGGAGACTGGTTCAAAGGCGTCCTCTATGTGGCCCCGAACCACGACGTGCTCCAGCATATGGCGGAGCATTACCACGGACAGTGGGGTTTCATCCTCCACGGCATGCTGGGGTTGCCCTTCTTCCTGGCCATGGGCGGACTGGCACTGGCGGGCTACGTCTGGTGGTGGGTCCACAAGACCAATCCTCGGATCGACGCGCAGATTCAGGCCGCCGGCGGGCCCGTCACGCGTGTCCTCGAGGATAAGTATGGGTTCGACGACTTCAACCAGAAGTACCTGGCCGGTGGCAGCCGTGGACTGGGTGACTTCCTCTGGGCCCAGGGGGACCGCAAGCTGATCGACGGCCTGGCGGTGAATGGCTCGGCCAAGGCAGTGGGCTGGTTGGCGGGACAGGCGCGCTATCTCCAGACCGGATATCTCTATCACTACGCGATTGCGATGATCGTGGGGCTGGTGGCCCTACTCGCGATCTTCGTACCCCTTTGAACCCGGCGGGAGACGCACTGGCATGCAAGCGGCCCTTCCCATCCTCTCGGCGACCATTTGGTTGCCGATCATCGGCGGCATCGCCGTTCTGGCGAGCGGCGACAAGGCCCCCAACGTCTCCAAGTGGACGGCGCTCGCCTTTGCCGTGCTGACCTTCCTGGTCAGCCTGCCCCTCTGGCTCGGCTTCGACATCACCACGGCGCAGATGCAGTTCGTGGAGCGCGCCGCCTGGATCCCGAGCTTCCAGATCGAGTACTACCTCGGCGTGGACGGAATCTCCATGCCGCTCATCCTGCTGACGACCTTCATCACCATCTTCGTGGTCATCGCCGGTTGGGAGGTCATTACCTACCGGCCGTCCCAGTATTTGGCTGCCTTCCTCATCATGGAGGGGGTCATGGTCGGGGTCTTTTCGGCCCTGGATGCCATCCTGTTCTATGTCTTCTGGGAGGCGATGCTGATCCCGATGTTCCTCATCATCGGGGTCTGGGGAGGCGCGAATCGGGTCTATGCGACCATCAAGTTCTTCCTCTATACCTTCTTCGGGTCGGTTTTCATGTTGGTCGCCCTGATCTACATGTACTTCAAGTCCGGCAGCTTCGACATCCTGGCCTTCCACGACCTCAAGCTCGGGATCGAGGCGCAGATCCTGATCTTCATCGCCTTCCTCATGGCCTTCGCCGTCAAGGTGCCCATGTGGCCTGTGCATACCTGGTTGCCCGATGCGCACGTCGAGGCACCGACCGGGGGCTCCGTGATCCTGGCGGCCATCATGCTCAAGATCGGCGGCTACGGCTTCCTGCGTTTCAGCCTGCCGATCACCCCGGACGCGAGCGCCGAACTGGACTGGCTGATCATCGCCATGTCGCTGATCGCGGTGGTCTATATCGGTTTCGTGGCCCTGGTGCAGCAGGACATGAAGAAGCTCATCGCCTATTCCTCCATCGCGCACATGGGCTTCGTGACTCTGGGCTTCTTCATTGCCTTTGGCATCTTCGCCCAGGTCGGAGTCGAGGCCGGTACCACCCCGGGCAGCGGGGTGGCCATGGGTATCTCCGGCGGTATGGTCCAGATGGTCTCCCACGGCTTCATCTCCGCGGCCATGTTCCTTTGCGTCGGCGTGCTCTATGACAGGCTGCACTCCCGGCAGATCGCCGATTACGGCGGCGTGGTCCACACCATGCCGGTCTTTGCCGCCCTGATGGTCTTCTTCGCCATGGCCAACGCCGGGCTGCCCGGGACCTCCGGGTTCGTCGGCGAGTTCATGGTCATCCTGGCCAGCTTCCGTGCCGACTTCTGGTTCGCCTTCCTGGCCGGTACCACGCTGATCCTTGGGGCCGCCTATACGCTCTGGATGGTCAAGCGGGTGGTCTACGGCGAGGTCAAGAGCGAGGGCGTCGCCGGCCTGACCGACATCAATGCCCGGGAGTTCCTGGTTCTCGGCGGCCTGGCCCTGGCGGTGCTGATCCTGGGCCTGTGGCCCGAGCCCCTGGTGGAGGTCATGGATGCCAGCATTGCCAATCTGATCAAGCACGTCGCCGTGTCCAAGCTGCCCCTCTAGCCTGGCGCCCGATCTACACGGAACATCCCTATGGCCTTCGCAACGACCGATTTGATCCCGATCCTCCCTGAGCTGGTCACCCTGGTGACGGCCTGTACCATCTTGGTGGTGGACCTCTTCCTGAAGGACGAGCACAAGGGGCTCAACCATACCCTCGCCATCCTCGGGCTGCTGGCCGCCATCGGTGCGACCTGGGTGGTCGGTGGTGGCGAGCGACAGGTCGTCTTCGACGGCAGCTTCGTTCGCGACGGGATGAGCGACGTCCTCATCGGGTTCACCCTGCTCATCACCCTCCTGACCTTTGTCTACTCCCGGGAATACCTGCGCAGCCGCGGGCTACTCTGCGGCGAGTACTATGCCCTGGTGCTGTTCGCGGTTCTGGGCATGTTGGTCATGATCTCCGCCAACAGCTTCCTTACCGTCTATTTGGGTCTGGAACTCCTGGCACTGTCCCTCTATGCCCTGGTCGCCTTCGATCGCGACTCCAGGTCCGGCGCCGAGGCGGCGATGAAGTACTTCGTCCTCGGTGCCCTGGGCTCCGGGATGCTGCTCTATGGCATCTCCATGATCTACGGGGCCACCGGCTCCATCGATCTGGCCACCGTGGCCAAGGCCGTTGCCGCACAGGGGATGGGCAACAAGGTCCTGGTGTTCGGACTGGCCTTCCTGGTGGTTGGGATTGGCTTCAAGTTCGGGGCCGTGCCCTTCCATATGTGGGTCCCGGACGTCTACCAGGGCGCTCCAATGCCGGTGGTTGCCTTCCTCGGCAGCGTCCCCAAGCTGGCGGCCTTCGCCCTGGCCATGCGCCTGCTGGTGGACGGGCTTGGGCCGCTTCACCACGATTGGCAGGGGATGCTGGTGATCCTCGCGGTGCTGTCCATGGGCCTCGGTAATCTGGTGGCCATCGCCCAGACCAACATCAAGCGCATGCTGGCCTATTCGACCATCTCCCATGTCGGCTTCCTCTTCCTGGGTGTCCTTGCCGGCACGGCCCACGGCTACTCGGTGGCGATGTTCTACGCCGTGGTCTACGCCCTGATGGCCGCAGGCGCCTTCGGGCTACTGAGCCTGCTGAGTCGCGACGGCGTTGAGGCGGAGAACCTGGAAGATCTCAAGGGGCTCAACGAACGCGACCCTTGGTATGCGGCCATCATGGCCATCCTGATGTTTTCCATGGCCGGGGTCCCACCGACCGTCGGGTTCATGGCAAAGCTGATGGTCCTGGAGGCTGTGGTTCGGATCGACCTGGTGTGGGTCGCCCTCCTGGCAGTCTTCTTCTCCATCATCGGGGCCTTCTATTACATTCGGGTAGTGAAGTACATGTACTTCGACAAGCCGGTCACCGAGGCGCCTTTGGTCCTCTCCGGCGGGGCTCGGGTCGCCATCTCCGTCAATGGCCTGGCGGTGCTGCTGTTGGGGGTGTTCCCGGCATCTTTGCTGGCGCTTTGCCAGGCGGCGTTCCTGTAGGTGTCTAGGGTCGTTCCGACACGGCCTTGTGCGTTTATGTAGGGCAAGACGTCCATTCATAGCTTGCAAGAAAGACCCCACCATCGCTAATGCTCTTGGTTGGATGTCGTATCGGTCATCGGTCCGTTCCCGTCCCCTGATCCCAGCCGCCGTGTGGTTGGACTTCCTATCGGTTATCGGTTACGGGACTGTGTGGGCCTGGCATGTCGGGGTAAGGCGCAATGGGGTTCGCACCGGAGGTCTTGGCGCGTGGGGTAGCCGCAGTCGGGCATCGGCTCGGGCGCGCCCCGCTTCCGCCCGGCATCGACCTGCTACTCACGGACGCCTGCGATCTGGCCTGCAAGTACTGTCCGCGGCGAACGCACGGCGGCGCGGCGGGGCAGTCGCGACAAGATGTCGTCATGGACACGGCCTCGAGTAGCAGGCTGCTAACGAAGGCGAAGGTCTTTCCTTTTGCCTCAAAGGAGAATATGAGGTTTGCCCCTCTTACTCATTACTGCCTTGCATCGCCTCCAGTTCCCGAATCCCGGCATAGATCCTTCACTGGCCCATGCCTAGGATTCCTGCGCCATAGACGATCCCACCGAAGCCAATTTTCAGCGCTTCGATACCCGCATAGTGACGCCGATGATCCTCCCCCAGGGAACGGGAAAACAACTGCATGGCTTCTTCGTGTTTCTGACCGTAGCCCTGAATTTCATTCATGATATACGGATGCCTTCTGTAGAAGCTACGATGGTCACATCAAAGCTATGCAGGTTTCAACCAGCCGTTGCGTCGTCTTCAGACTTTATACTAAACAACCTAAGTAGGTTGCTAGTGAGCCGTCTCTAAGAAATCGCTGATTAATTCCGATTTCCAGCACTGCGAGTCTCGCAACGCCATGATTTCGTGAAGCCCCGCTCGGAAAATTCCGAATTAATAAGCAATTCCCCAAGTTCCCAAAGCCCAGGGTCGGGAATGTCCCATTGCCTTTCTCAGTCCTTGACACTGCCAGAATTCGGTCTATGCTCTTTTTTCTGAACCACGCATCGGGCAGTTCAACATAACATACACACGCGAGAGAGGAAGCCATGATCATCAAATACCGTATCGCCGGTTCTCTGTACTCCCCGGCTTGGTTTGCTGTATTGAGCTTGGCTCTATTTGCGAGTACAGCGCAAGGGGGTGTTTGGTCTTGCACCCATGGCCAAAGCGGTAACATCGAGTATCCCGATAGGCTTGTCGCAGCGACGCGGGATCGTACAGGCCAGGGTCTGGATTTTACGCAAATCCCTGACGATGGAAACTGGGTTCATTTCGCTCCCCCCTCGGTATTGGGGAACACGGTCAGGTATATCGGATTGCAGTTTTGGACGGGGAGTGAGGATGCCATTGTGGATTATGTTCATGTTTACGATCTGGGCCAGAAGGTTTATTCGTTCGATGGCTTGGGATGGTCCGATGGCTGGCATACCGAGGTTCTTGACTTGGGGGCAGATGTGTCGTTTAACGTTATCGGGATATCGGTTGGGATCAGTACGGGTGCGGCAGCGACGAGTCACCGCTTCATCTTCACTGGTGCCTGTGCTTTTGTGACGTCGCCGGGCTGAAAGGCGAACGAAGAAGCACGAGAACGACGCAAGGTCTGGCGTTCTTCTTGCCATAAAGGAAAACAACGCATTGGGCACTATGGTGTAATCTCCGCCCCCTTGGTAAAGGGGGAAGGGTAGCGAGTAGATGCGGTGCCGTTGCGACGAAATTTCTCCTACCTCGCTTTAGAACGAGCGCCGGACGAAGTGGTGAATTCCCTGGATTGAGTAGGTTGGCGTGTGCCGACGGCTAACGCAGACATGGCTCTGGTTCCGGGGTTGGGGATGCGCGGGTGTCGGGCCTTGGGTCGGCCAGGGTCAGTGGTCCCACATCACGTTGCACCCCTGGCTGGCAGCGGCGGTGAGGAGTTCAATCAGGGGCAGGGCGCGGTGGTTCAGGCTCACCTTGGGCTCCTCGTCGGAGTCCGTGCCTTGGTCGTCCACGGGGCCGGCGGCCAGGGCAACGCGCAACTGCCCCAGGGCCGCCGGTACGTCCTCGGCGAGGATGGCCCCGGGGACACTGCCGCTGTGGCCCATCAGGTGGATCAGGTGCAGGGCGACATCGCCGAACATGGTGATATCGGCATAGGCTTTGGTGCTGAACGTGATGAGCATGGTGGCTCCGGCTGGTGGGCGGTGGGGTGGCGCGGTTTTGTGCATACCGGGCCTAAGGTGCGCTGAAGAACGAAACGCATCGATCTCAGGGTAAGGGGTCTGCCCGTCAGCATATGTCAGATCGCAAGCACATGTCAGAACTGGGGCCGCGCCGGTGGGTTATGGCGGGGTCGGCCGTACTCACCCGGTCAGCGATCAGTAGTCGAATCCCCAGTCCGGAGCGTCGAGGTCAGGGTCCAGCCGGACCTGCCGCTGCGGGTTGGCGGGGGCCGCCGGGGCGCCGGGAAGGATCAGGACTTGGGCCCGGCGCCCCAGCCAGTCGGTCAAGCCGCTAGGGCCGGGCAGGGCGATGCGCCGCTCGCCCTGTGTCAGCAGCCCCAATAGCTCGGAGCGGGCCTCGCCATCTGGCTCCCCCTCCAGCCATTCGGGGATGGGGGTAGGGCAGAGCACCCAGAGCGCCGCGCCGTAGTCGTCCAGGGCCATCCGCGCCAGGAGCCTGGCCGCGGGGTCACCCAGGCTGGTGGCCAGGATCAGGGCGCGGTCGGGGAAGCGCGCCGCCAGTCGCCCCAGGCAGTCTTGGCCCAGGCGTCGCAGCCGGCGGTCGGCTGCCAGGCCAGACTCCGCTACCCCGACGACCAGCCCCCGCAGTACTGCCCGGCCAGACCGGGCCAGCAGGGTCGGGACCAGGCGTACCACGAAGCGGTCCAGGTCTTTCATGGGCTCGCTCAAGTCCGCGTAGGGGATGAGCTGGGGGTGGTGGCGGCGGGAGTTGTCCCTTACCGGGGCATAGGTCCAGCCGGCGAGGTACCGGTCGGCGGCCCAGCGGCGGTGCTCGACCTCTGCCAGGCGCTCGACCTCCAGGGGCGCGAAGGCGAAGGTTTGGCCCCGGGTCTGGTCCAGGGGTACGGCGCGGCCGTCGGTGGCGGCGAGCTTGGCCCAGAGGTGATCGGCCTGTTGGCGGGATGCGTCGCGGTAAGACACGCCGAGGTCTTCCCAAGCCCGCCCGGCGGGCTCTGTGCCTGGGTCTCGCCCCTGGGCCTCGATGCTGTCCCGATAGTGGTCGTGGATGACCAGGGCCAGGGCGTCGTTGTCCCCATCCAGCAGTGCGCGGGGGTCGCAGGCATCGGCCAGCCAGGAGAAGGGCCAGGTCTGGCCATCCCAGTCGGCGAGGTCCCCGGATGGGCGGGCCGCGCCGACCTCCAGATAGACCGGTGGGGCCACCCCTTGGTGCCTGAGCACCAGGGTTGCCAGGGCCTGGGCCAGATCGACACCGGCCTTCGGCGGGTCCATCAGGACCCAGACCCCGGTCACCGGCGGGGCCCCGTCCAGGTCGGGGTCGGTGAGCCTTGTGAAGCGTAGTCGACAGCACTGCTGGGCCTGAGGATAGGTGCCCAGCACGGCATCGCGCCAGGCGTCCGGCAGGTCCGCGGCCAGGGTGAAGACCGCCTGGTCCGGGCCATAGTGCCCCAGGCGCATCGCCTGGACCAGGAGGGCCAGGGCCGGTGGGGCCGTCCCGGCAATCAAGAGGTGCGGAACTTGCCCATAGAGGGGATCGCAGCCGGCATGCAGCGGGTGTGTGGCGAGTAGGGCTCGGGCCGCCTGGGCCTCCAAGGCGAGGCCCTCCAGGCGCACAGGGCCGTCTGCCGGCGGGGTCTCAAGTCCCTCGGGCCAGGGGCCGCGGTGGGCCAGGATCAGGCGCAATGGCGGTGTCCGGGGCGAGCGCCCGGCGGCGAGGGCGAGTATGGCGGCGATAGCCGCGGAGGGGTCTTCCGGGTCGGCCAGGATCAGGGTCTCGGCCCGTCGCAGTTGGCTGGACGTCAGGGCATCCGGATCCAACCTGCGCGCCGCCCGCCCGTCCCGCCGCAGTCGGTCATGGATGGCCGCGGCGACGGGCCCGTCGCCGCCGATCAAGGTTGGCCGAGGTCCGAAGAGGCGCAGGAGGGACATGGGCGTGAGGGCGGTCGCTTGCCCCCCTCAGGCCGCCTGACGCCCCGCCTCCTGATACTCCCTGGCCGGTTGCAGGGGGTCCGCCCCGATGGTCCCCACCAAGGCGTCCAGGTACGCGGGGTCCTGCACCGTGGTCAGGCGCGTTTTGGCGCGCTCCAGGCGGCCAGCGATGTCCAGCTCCTCGGCCACGTCGGCGTACTGGCGCAGCTCCAGGAACTCTTGCAGGCTATGGATCTGGCGACGGGCCAGGGCGATGTCGCGGGTCTGCTTGACCTCCAGGCGCTCGCGGTACCAGTCCGAGGCGAGCAGGGCCTCGCGCTCGAACAGGCCACGGATCAGGGGGTCGTGGACGGTCCGGCCCTGGTAGTGGCCCTCGGCCATGATGTAGAGCAGGGCCTTGAGCGGCGGGCAGGCGTCCTCGATGCTGCCGTCCTCGAGGTAACGCCGGGCGACACGTTCCTGGGCCTCGCAGATGTTGTGCACACCGTCGGCGAAGATCTCCGGGTCCTGGGTCTCGGGGCGCAGTATGGCTTGGGTGAAGACCGCCTGTGGGTTGTCGAAGATCTTACCGAGGAAGTGTGCGACGAAACGCTCGGTGATGCGATAGCCTAACCGACTGGCCAGTACCTTGCGCCCGTCGTGCTCGAAATCCTTGAGGGGTTCCAGGTAGCGGTTGGCGATCAGGTAGCCGGGTTGGCGCTCCTCCTCGGAGAGGCGGGCCCAGATCTCCGGGATCAACAGCGACACGTCGTGGTTGACCTTGACGTCGGGCCCTATGTGTCCCGCGGAACTGGAAAAGCCCGCATATCCGGTGAGGATGTAGGAGACCAGCGCGTTGTTTAGATCCGCCGTCGGGCGCAGGGCATTGAAGGGGGCCTTTGTCAGGGCACCCTCGGACCCGGCCCCGGTGGTGGACGGGGACTTGCCCGTCAGGGAACAGACGAAATCCATGAACAGCTCGGGCAGTTCCTGGTAATGGATCGGGTTGTAGACTGCGAGCGCCCGGATCCCCGGTTCCGGTGGATTGTTGCGCCGCCCGGTGAGGACCGCGTCCACCGGGGTGCACACCGGCGTGCCCAGGGGCAGCTTGCGGTGGAAGCGGGCCCCGACCTCGGCGACGTACTTGCCCACCGGGTCCGTCAGGTCCGGGCGGATCTGCAGGTAGCGTGGGTTCTTCGATGGCTTGCCGTCCACCAGCCGTGGGTGGGCGGAGGAGACCACGGTGACGCCGTCCCGGGCGGCCTGCTCCAGGCGCTCGCGCATGGGTGCGGTGAATTTGGACAGGGTCAGGACATCCTCCACCACATCCGCCAGGGCCTGCCCCTTGAGCGGTTCGTAATTGGCCATGAAGTTGCCGTACTGGGCCATCTCCAGTTCCGCCTGCTTGTCGAAGCCGGGGATGACGGCGTCGTCCGGGCGCTGGAACAGGCGGTATTCACAGTTCTTGGCGAGCTTGACGCTGTGTCCCGACTCCAGGACCCCGGCGGCGCAGCCGTTCACGTAGCCCGCCGGGACCACGACGGACGCGGTGATGTCGTCCTCCATCTGTACCTTCTCCGCGGCGATGAAGTCCTGTCGCAGCTTGAAGGTCCGCCACTTGCCCTCGGTGTCGAAGCCGACCCGCAGATAAGAGGCGACGATGCGCCGGTCAAATACCTTTAGCTCGTGCCCCGGGGCCCCGTCCACCTCGTCGACCGAGAGGTGCTCGCGCCAGGCGTCTCCCCACTCCGGGCGATACAGGCGCTTGATCATGAAGGCCAGCGCGAAGATGCGCGGGGGCATGGAGTTGAGCCAGGCGTTGAACTCCGGTTTGTAGCTCGGCGAGGGGGTCAGCAGCTTGATGACCGAGCCCAGGCTGCGCTCCGGGCACAGGGGCTGGCGCCGCGGGTCGCGGTCTTCGCCCTCGAATCCGGGGACGAAGCGGTCGGTGTAGTCGCGGTCGAAGATCTCCTGGATGGTGTCCAGGTCCTTGTGCAGGTCATCGACGAAGATGGGGCCGTAGAGCACGGCGTCGTCCAGGGACTTGGAGATCTCGGACTTGCCCCCGCCCGAGACGGTGCAGGGCTTGTGGCAGAAGGTCCCCTCCGGGTGGGTCCCGATCAGGCGCCAGGATGGGGCGCCCGGGTGCTTCTGCATTTCTACCTTGTAGCCGTTGGGCTGGACATAGACCTTGCCAGGCTGCAGGCGGATAGACTGGGTCTTGCCGTCCTGCTCCCAGGTGATCCGCTGGGCAATGAGGTCCGTGCGCAGGGCCTGGGGGACATACACCACCTGGGGGAAGCGCTTGTCGATCCCGTAGCCCTCGGGCTTGAGGTCCATCAGCTCCCCGTAGCGGGCCACCATGTCGGCGAAGTCATAACCCGGCTCGCGGGTGGCGCTGTCCACGCCGAACTCCTCGCCGTGATTCACCCGCGGGAAGGCCAGGGCGCCGCCGGCGTGCTCCTCCTCCGCCAGGCCGAAGAGGTTGGCGGCGAAGCCGATCTGGGTCTTGACCTCCTTCTTGCAGTAGCCGTAGTAGTTGTCCGCCAGGATGGTGAAGATGACCCCGGAGGCGTCCCGGGCCGTGATCTTGAAGGCGTTGCCCTCGTTGTAACGGTCCTGCGCATCGCGCCAGCACATGCCGTCTGCACGCTGGCGGGCGGTGGCGTGGTCCCAGTGGGGTAGACCCAGCTCCAGCTTGGTCAGGCGCGTCAAGTGCGGGGCCAGCAGGACGCAACCGGTGTGTCCGGACCAGTGGTCTACGTCAAGGGCGGCGTCGAACTCCGCGAGGAAGGGGTTGCCGCCGTTGCCGAAGATGCTCTCCACGAAGTCCAGATTGGAGACCAGATTCCCTGGGGCGAAGAAGCGGATCTCCATGTTCTTCTCCGGCTGGAAACCGGGAACCTCCGGGCAGACCAGGGGCCGCAGCAGCAGGGAGACAAACATCCGCGCCGGCTGCGCCTGGTTGGCGGTGAAGGGGATGGTCATCAGGTCCGCGGGGGGCGTCAGCGCATGGCCCAGCAGGCGGGCGAAGACCCTCTTGGGGACCGCCTTCTTGTCTCCGGGGATAGGCAGGCCACCCTCCGCGACATGGAAGGAGCCTTCGGTTGTACGGCGGTCGCTCGCCGGGTTGTGCAGGACGCCCTGGGCGACGCGGAAGCTCGCGACGATGTCGGAGTGGAAAGAGTCGCTGTCGATGGGGACCGATAGCTCTCGGGCCAGGCCGTGGCGGTCCAGGATGAAGGACTGCACCGGCAGGCGCGGCACGGCGTCCAGGTCCAGATCCTTGAGGTAGCGGTTGAGGAAGGCCTGGATGCGGCGGTCCACCGGGCAGTGGTGGTCGGCCAGCAACCGGTTCTTCTCGCGATAGCTCTGGAGCAGGTCGTGGGCGGACTCGACGAACCGCGCGGTCTCGCCGGTGCCACAGGACGGCTGCCCGGAGGAGACCAGCTTGAGGTTGATATAGAGCTGCAACTTCTGGCGCTCGTCCGCCGACAAGGGGGCGGCGGCGCAGGTGCCGGGGTTGAGACCAAGCTCGCGGATGAGGTCCATAGCGGGTACACCTGGGGTTAGTTCTGGGCCAGCGGCGGGCACGACTTGTCCGATGGTCGAAGCAAGAACCGCGCCGCATACCTGGCCGCGCTGGGACTGGCGAGGCGGGGCCGGGCCACAGAGGGTGCTGCACCAGGGCGGTGCGCATGGGCGCAAATTTAGCACAAACGGCGCCGTGTCCGGGCGGTCAGCCCCGGATGGGGCCCGGTGGCACTCATGGCTGGCTGGGACTGCCGCCCCGGAGGTGCCGGTGCTCGATCAGGCCGCCCGAGGGTAACGAGACCGCGCCAACGCTATGCCAAGCACGAGGTCCCATCCGGGTGCAACGATACTCCCCAGGGCCGGGTCCTGACATCCCGGCCTGGACCATGAGTTGCGCCGGCCCCTTACTTGAGCAGCAGTGCCAACCCGCTCACGAGCAGGAGCACCCCGATCAGGCGCCGGAAGGTCGCCTCGCTGAGGCTGGTATGGACATGGTGGCCCGTGTAGAGCCCTAGGGCCATGAGCGGCAGGGCCAGGGCGAACATCCATAGCGCGTCGCGGGTGAAGAAGCCGGCCGCCAGGTAGCCGGTCATGCGGCTGGTCCCCTCGATCAGGAAGGCCGTCGCCGCAGTGGCACGGAAGGCCCCCTTGCCCGGCCCCCAGAGCTGGAAATAGGCGACATAGAAGGGCCCGCCGGTCCCGAACAGGGTCCCGACCAAAGCCCCAAGCCCGCCCAAGGGTGCCCACCAGCTGGGCCTGGCGACCCGTCCTGGATGCAGCCCCAGCAGGGTGTAGCCCGCATAGGCGACGATGAAGACCCCCAGGATCCGGGTCAGGAGCCCGGGGTCCACCTGGCGGAACAAATACAGGGCCAGGGCGACCCCGACGAGCATGAAGGGCACCAGGGGCACCAGGGCTTGCCAAAGGATGTCCCGGCGATTGCCAATGCCCTGGCTGGCGGAGGCGAGGTAGTCGGTCAGGGCCACCGCCGGCACCACCAGGGACAGGGGCAGGACCAGGGCCAGCAGGGGGATGGCGATGAGCCCGGAGCCGAAGCCGACGATGCCGCGGATGAAGTAGGCCCCAAGGATGAAGCCCGCGCACAGGGTCAGCTCTGGAACAGTCGGAGCGACAGGCATGGCCCGCGGTCCTAGCGCGCAGCAAGGACCCGCTCGACGGCCTCGCGGGCGCGGTTGCTGGGGATGGCGAAGCCGATGCCGACGTTGCCGCCGGAGGGGCCGATCAGGGCGATGTTGATACCCACCACCTCACCGGCGAGGTTGATCAGCGGGCCGCCAGAGTTGCCGGGGTTGATCGATGCGTCGGTCTGAATCAGCTCCCCCAGGCCGTCGTCGCTCACCCCCTGGCGATCCAGGGCGCTGACAATGCCGGAACTGACGGACTGGCCGATGCCGAAAGGATTGCCGAAGGCGACCACGAAGTCCCCCACCTCCAGCGCGTCGGAGTCGGCAAAGATCAGAGGCTTCACGGCCACGGCGGGGATCTGCACCAGGGCCAGGTCCGAGCGTGGGTCGCGCCCCACCAGGCGGGCGGAGAAGCTCCGCCGATCCTTGAGGCTGACGGTGATCTCACGGGAGTCCTCGATGACGTGGCCGTTGGTCAGGACATAGCCCTTGGCCGGATCGACGATCAGCCCGGCGCCGACGCTCTGGCGCGACTGACGCTCTCCCTTGCGCGGGATGGGCATGTCATGGCGGCGCATGAAGCGGCGGAAGTCCGGATCGCGGTAGTAGGGGTGATCCTCCACAGCGATCTCCGCCTCCACGGACACATTGACCACCGCCGGCGAGACGGCTCGCACCAGCGGGGCCAGAGACGGGTAACCGCTGAACTTGCGATAGGCGCCGACGTCCGGCACCAGACCGCCCTCACCCGGCAGCCCGGCGCAACCGGTCGCCAGCAGGACCGGCAATACCGCCAGTGTCAGGAGCACCCGGCGGCACAGGGCGGCCAGACCTGGGCCGCGGTGCACAGGGCCGATGGCGGTTTTCGGCGCGGACACTTAGCAGGACGCCCCCGGGCACAGGGCCCGGAGGTCGGGGGTGCGGGCCAGATCTTCTGCCACCCGCTTGCGAAGCCCGGGGTCCACCGCCTGATTGATGAGCAGGCTGAAGGGGGCCCAACGTCCGTCACGGTTGATGTAGCCCGCGTAGGCGCTGACCCCGGTGAGGGTCCCGGTCTTGGCGCGGATCTGATCCCCCTGGCGCGGCAGCAGATCCCGGTAGGCCGCGAAGGCGTCGAGGACCTCCACCAGCTGCCGGGCGCTCAGACGGTTGCCGCGGGACAAGCCCGCACCGTCTTCCACCCGGTAGTCGCGCCAGCGGAATTCCTTGTCGATCCACTTCGCCATGGCCTGCTGGGCCTGGGCGATGGTGATGGGGCCGCCATCGCCGCGATCCGCCAGCTTCAGGAACAGACCATTGGCGACGAAGTTGTTGGAATACTCCAGCATGGGGGCGAGATTGGCCCTCAGGCTGCGGCTGTTCTTGTACGTCAGCAGAGGCTTGGCGCCTGCGGGGACGCGCCCGACCAGGGGCTCGGCGGTCACCTTGACCCCGGCGGCGTCCAGCTTGGCGGTCAGAAGCTCGGCGAAGTAGCGTGCCCCCAGACCCTTGTCCTTGAGATTGACTCGCGCCGTCCCGCCCCCCATGGACCCACCCAGGCGCCGGGCCAGGGGCGTGAGTTGGGTCTGGGGCTCGGCACTGACGACAGTGCCTCCGCTGACCTTGAGGTTGAGGGTGTTGAAGTTGGCCGCCAGGGCCGTGACCGGGGCATCGTAAGGGTTGTCGGTGCTGGAGCGCCCGGGGATGTCCAAGGTTGGGGCATAGAAACTGTCGTCGGCACCCACCCCGGCGACACTGCTGACCCCGGCGGCACGCACGGCTTTGGCCAGCAAGTCCAGTTCCTCGGAGACCAGGTAGGGGTCCCCCGACCCCTTGACCCAGAGTCTGCCATCGCCATCGCGCAGAACCTGGGTCTCGAAGCGGTGTTCGAGCCCCCACCGCTTGATGGCCGCAAGGGCCGTGAGGACCTTCATGGTGGAGGCCGGCATCATGGGCTTGTCCGCCCCGTGGGCGATCACCGGCTTGCCGCCCTCTTCTACGAGCAGGCTCGCCTTGGGCAGGGCCAGGGCACGGCCGACGGCCCCCTCGATCGCCAGGGCGGGGGTGCTCAGACCCACCAGGGCGGCGACGGCAAGGGTTCGGGAAAGGCTGGCCAGGGTCGCGCGGGGAAAAGGGCTGTGCATCTGGGGTTCCGGTCAAGGCAGGGGGCGCCGCCGGGGTCCCGGGCGACGTGGCGGCGAAGAATACCCGAGAAGCCTCGGGCCGACGAGGCCGCCGTGTCCATTCCAGGCCAGGCGGGCTTGATCCCTGAGCAGGGAGGGGTTTCGTAACCCCGTCCCGAGCGGTTGGAACCTGTGGGTTCGCCATGGTTGCATGGCCAGGTCGAACGATTCCGGACGGGGCAAATGTCCCGTCCTGCGTCGGTTTCTGGGGGAATGCCCGGTCCGGGATCTTGGTCCTGAGGGTTGTCTCGACTGCCGGACCTGCGATGATTGTCGCGCCGACCACAAGACCGAGAAGGGGGACCCCCATGCAGGGCCTGTTGCGCCTCGCGCGCCTCATCGACGCGCTCAATACCGCTATCGGGCGCACCGCCATGTGGCTGATCCTCGTTGCCACCCTGGTCAGCGCCGGCAACGCATTGATGCGCTACAGCCTGGACCTGAGTTCCAACGCCTGGCTGGAGTTGCAGTGGTACCTCTTCGCTGCGGTCTTCCTGCTGTGCGCACCTTACACACTGCTCAAGAATGAGATGGTACGCATCGACGTGGTGGCGGGGCGGCTGTCCCGTCGTACCCAGGTGTGGATCGATGTCGGCGGCACCCTGTTCTTCCTGCTGCCCATGGCACTGATGCTCATGGCCCTGTCCTGGCCGGGCTTCGTGCAAGCGTTCGTGCGGGAGGAGGTCTCGTCCAACGCAGGCGGCCTGGTGGTCTGGCCCGCACGCCTGCTGATCCCGGTGGGCTTCGCCCTCCTCGCCCTGCAAGGTGTCTCAGAGCTGATCAAGAAGCTCGTTTTCCTCGCTGGCGTCGGGCCTGACCCTGGCGCCTATGCACCGGAGAAGTCCGCCGAGCGGGAACTCGCCGAGGAGATCGCCCGGTTGCGGGGAGACCTCCCATGACCGCCTTCCTCACCGCCAACATCGCCCCCCTGATGTTCGGGGCCCTGGTCCTGGTCCTGTTGCTTGGCTACCCGGTGGCCTTCTCCCTGGCGGCCGTGGGCCTGGGTTTTGGGGTGCTGGGCATCGAGCTTGGGCTTCTCAGCCCGGCCCTGTTCCAGGCCCTGCCAGAGCGGGTCTGGGGGGTCATGTCCAACGACACATTGCTGGCCATCCCCTTTTTCACCTTCATGGGGTTGATCCTGGAGCGCAGCGGCATGGCCGAGGATCTCCTCGATACCATCGGCCAGCTCTTCGGCCCGGTACGCGGGGGGCTCGCCTTCGCCGTGGTCCTGGTAGGCGCCCTGCTGGCGGCGACCACCGGCGTGGTGGCGGCTTCGGTGATCTCCATGGGGCTGATCTCCCTGCCCATCATGCTGCGCTACGGCTACGACCGGCGGCTTGCCAGCGGCGTCATCGCTGCCTCCGGGACCCTGGCACAGATCATCCCGCCCTCACTGGTCCTCATCATCGTCGCCGATCAACTCGGGCGTTCCGTCGGCGACATGTACGCCGGGGCCTTCATCCCGGGCTTCGTCCTCACCGGACTCTACCTGGCCTATGTCGCCGGGGTCACCCTGGTGCGCCCCACCTGGGCCCCCGCGCTGCCGCGGGAGGCGCGCACCCTGGTGGAGCCCGATGGCCGCAGCGGGGTCGCTTCGCTCCTGATCATGCTCGGTATTTCCCTGGGTGCGGCCCTGGTCTTCGCGCATCTGCACTACGACGCCACCACCGCCACCGACGTGCGGGTGGTGGTGACCCTGTCCGTCGGTATGGGGCTGGCCTTCGGCCTTGCGGTGGCCAACCGGATCCTGGGCCTCAGGCTCTTGTCGCTGGCGGCGGAGCAGGTGACCTTCGTCCTGATCCCGCCCCTGGCGCTGGTCTTCCTGGTCCTTGGGACCATCTTTCTGGGTGTCGCCACCCCCACCGAGGGCGGCGCCATGGGGGCCACCGGGGCCCTGGCGATGGCCCTGTCCCGGCGCCGCCTGAGTCTGTCCCTGCTACGCCAGGCCACGGAGAACACCGCCAAGCTTTCCGCCTTCGTGCTCTTTATCCTCATCGGGGCTCGGGTCTTCTCGCTGACCTTCTACGGGGTCAATGGCCACGTCTGGGTGGAGCACCTGCTCTCCGGGCTGCCTGGAGGGGAGACCGGGTTCCTTATCGTCGTCAATCTCCTGGTCTTTCTGCTTGCCTTTTTCCTCGACTTCTTCGAACTGGCCTTCATCATCGTTCCCCTGCTGGCCCCAGTGGCAGACAAGCTCGGTATCGACCTGGTCTGGTTCGGGGTCTTGTTGGCGGTCAACATGCAGACCTCGTTCATGCACCCGCCCTTCGGGTTCGCACTGTTCTTCCTGCGCAGCGTCGCCCCCGCCAGGGCCTACCGGGACAAGGTGACCGGGCTGACCATGGCGCCGGTGACCACGGGGCAGATCTACTGGGGGGCCATCCCCTTTGTCCTGATCCAGATCGTCATGGTGACCCTGGTCATCGCCTTCCCGCAGATGGTCATGGTCTACAAGGACGACGCCCCCAAGGTCGATCCGAGCCAGGTGGAGATTCTGGTCTCCCCCGCACGGAGCAACGCCGCAGACGATCTGACCGGGGCCTTCGGCGGCGCGGCGCAGGCCCCCATGACCAATCCTGGCCCGTGGGCCCCGCCGGCTGAATCCAGCGGCCAATCACAGCCCCCGGGAGACATGACGGACCTGTTCAAGTAGGTCCGCGCCTCCCCAAACCTGGACTTCTGGGCAGCGAAGGTTTGCACAGGCCGCCTGCGACGGGTCAGAATCGCCGCCCCTGATACCCAATGGGGCCGCCACCAGGCCCCGCGCCCCGACGCGGTCGGCGCGCCAGTGCCGCGCCGTCGGGCCGGACATCACCCCGATGTTGATCGGAGAACTTTATGAGACTGATCCTCGCCCTTGCTCTCGCCCTGGCCGCCCCCGCGACCCTGGCCGGTTCCGACGAATCCCTGCACGTCTACCAGTTCGCCGGGACGGTCCAATGCAGCCCAGACCCGGGGGTCAAGGCGGAACAGGCCGCCGACCTCCTGCGCGGCCAGGGGGTCAAGGTGATCTCGGCCCAGCGGCGCAAGCTGCCCCTGTCGGTGGCGGTACGCTGCGGCGCCCCCACCGGGGATGTCAATGTCATCGAGGTCCCGTCGGCGGATTGGGCACTTTTCACCGCCCAAAACGCCGACAGTGGGGGCTACGGGGTCTGGGTCTTCGAGCAACCCACGATGGAGGTCTACCGCTACGACGGGACCCTCCAGTGTGGCCTGGGCAAGGAGATCCCCATCGACGTGACGGCCGGCGAACTGACGGCGGCGCGGATCGAGGTCTTGAGCAGTCGCAAGGGTCGTGACGGGCTCGATCACATCGCCGTCTGTGGCGCCTCAACCGGGGCCATCAACATCTTCACCATCTCGCAGAAGTCCCTGGCCGCCGCCGAGCGCCTGGGCTTCGAGCCCCTGGTGACCATGGAGCTGGCCGAGGGGATCAAGCCCAGGACCAAGCCCGACGACGGCGCCCAGGGCAATGCCTCGCTGCAGCGCCTGACTGCCCCGGCGGAGCGCATTCCGCTGCTGTGGTAGCCGCGCCGACGTCAGATACCGCTGCGTGGCTCGAATAAAGTACACCTCGACCGCTGTCGTCCCCTGGTCCCCTCGCAAGGCACCTCATCAGACCGGTGCGGTCCCAGCCGGCCCGGCGGCGGCAAGGTACTCCCCCGACTGCATTTCGGTCAGGCGACTGAGCAGCCGCGCGTGGGCGAATTCGTGCAGTCCGCCGTCGTAGAGCCCCTCCACAGGGGCGGCGGCGGAGACGATGAGTTTGACGCGCCGGTCGTAGAATTCGTCGATCAGGTGCAGCAGGCGCCGCGCCGCGGCATCGTGGCGGGGGGTCAGCACCGGCAACCCCGAGAGCAGCACGGTGTGAAACTCCCGGGCAATCTCGATGTAATCCGCCGTGGCCCGGTGCCCGCCGCAGAGGGTGTCGAAGTCGAACCAGATCGCATTGGCGGCGATGCGTCGCACCGGGACCTGGCGCCCGTTGACCAGATAGCTCGACTGGGCCAGGGCATGTCCCGCGGTGAGCTGCTCGAAACAGGCCGCCAACTGCGCCTCCGCCGCCATCCCATCCCCCTCGGCCACGAAATAGACCCCGCCCTGGGTGAGGACCCGCAGCCGGTAGTCCGTCCCGCCATCCAGCTCGAAGACCCGCGTATGCCGCTCCAGGAGTTCGATGGCCGGGACGAAGCGCTGCCGCTGCAGGCCATTTCGGTAGAGGGCCTGGGGCAGGGTGTTGGAGGTGGTCACCAGGGTTAGGCCACGGGCGAACAGGGCACGCAACAGGCCGTAGAGGATCATGGCATCGGTGATGTCGTGGACCACGAACTCGTCCAGGCACAGCACTCGGGTACGCGCCGCCTCCCGCTCGGCCAGGACCTCCAAGGGGTCTGGCTGTTTGGGCATGTGAGCCATGGCGGCGTGGATCTCATGCATGAAGTGGTGGAAATGCACCCGCCGCTTGCCCGGCAGCGGCAGGGCGTCCACGAACCAGTCCATCAGGTGTGTCTTGCCCCGCCCGACCCCACCCCAGAGGTAGAGCCCTGTCACGGGCCTCGGCGTCGGGTGCCAGCGGTCCGCCAGGCCGCTCCCCAGACGCGCCGGGAGACGTCCGAGCAGCCGGTCGGCCAGGCCGCCGATGGGTCGCGGCGGGGGTGTGGCCACAAGGGTCCGGTGCAGGACCCGCAGGAGGTTCGCCGCCTCGGCCTGGGCTGGGTCGAAGGGGGTGAAATCGGGGGGGGCGGTGGCGCTATCCAAGATGACGGGGTGATGACGACCAAGGGGTGCCGACACTCTACCCGGGAAACCGTCAGCCAACCGCAGTGCCGGGCCTATACAGTTCATTGGACAGCGATGGACCTGCATGCCCCTGGGCTTGGATTGACCCCCGCCTATGCGCGAGCACCCAGTCCCCCTCACCCTGGAAAACCACAAGGCAATCCCTTACAGATCGCCATGGCGGCCCTGCGGTGAACCCCGGTAAGATCCCCGGACGACACCCAATCGTCACCACCGGAGAATCCCCATGCACCTGAACCACCGCCTTGCCTTCGCCCTGCTACTGACCCTGATGACCACACGGCCCGCCCTGGCCGCCGAGAAGCAAAACGTGGTCTACCACCTGGCGGACGAGGACAAGGTCGCCTTTGTCCTCAACAACATGCGCAACCACATCGACGGCGTCGGCGGGCCCCAGAACGTCAAGCTCGTCCTGGTCATGCACGGCCAGGTAGTCAAAGCCTTCTCGGACATCGACGCGGTCGACAAGGTGCGTAGCAGCGTCAAGGCGCTGCAGGCCGACGGCGTCGAGGTGGACGTGTGCGCCAACAGCCTCAAGGTCAACAAGCTGGCGATGAGCGACATGCTCCCGGGCCTGATGGAGGCCAGCGCCGGGGGCGTGGTGCGGATCGCCGAGCTTCAGTCCCAGGGCTATGTCTACATCCGTCCCTGAGCTGGAGTCTCGCCGTCGGGCCATCGCCGCTTTCGCCCGGGACAGCCTGGGCTGCGGCTGCCCGGCGGAGGTCTTCGACCGGATCCAGGAGTCCCGGCTCGACCTGCCGGGGCTGCCTGACCCCGCCCAACGCTTCACCATCGGCGGCCGCCTGCTGGTCTACCTGGTGGCTCAGGCAGACCCCAAGGTCGCCCTCACTCACCTTGCCGCCTGGGTGGCCATGGGCCGGGCGGAGCGGGACGCCCGGGGCATGAACCGGCTTCGGCTGGCCATCGCCGCGGACGATCCCGAGGCGCTCGCCCCACGGCTTCAGGCCCGCTTCGAGGTCCTGCCGGCACTGGACAGCCGCCTGCACCTGCACGTCCTGCCCAGCGGCGTCGTGGCGGGGCTGAGCCGCACCTAGGCCGATCCATGTCCTCACTGGCTCAGACGCTGAGGGATTTCCTCAGCTTCCAAACCTTCGTCAGCCCCTATGCGCTGATCGGGTTCTACTACCTGGGGGCCCTGGTGATGCCCCTGGCGACCTGGGCGCTGATGATCTGGGCCAGGCGCCGCATGCACCTCCTTGGCGATGCCTACGAGCTTGCACGGGGGCTCGCCCTGAATCGCCTTTCCCCAGGGCAACGTGCCCTAGTCATGGCCCTGGCCCTGGGCGCCTTTCTTTTTATGGAACTGCTCTGGCGCATGATGTTCGAGTTCCTGATCGGCTACCTCCAGATGCGCGACGCGCTGCTCCAATTCGGCCGGGATCTGGCTATGCCTTGACCTGGCCACTTGGAAGCCGGCCGAAAATCTGCTAAATGGTGCGATTCATCGCGTCCCCGGGAGCCACCCCATGTCCGACCATCGCGACCCACTCCCCGAGCCCCAGGCCCTCATCGACCGCTTTGGCCGGCGCGTGACCTATCTGCGCATCTCCGTCACCGACCGCTGCGATTTCCGCTGCGTCTACTGCATGGAGCCGGACCAGCGCTTCACCCCCAGGGATGAGGTCCTGTCGCTGGAGGAGATACAGCAGGTCGCCGCCGCCTTCGTGGCCCTGGGGGCACGCAAGGTCCGCCTCACCGGGGGCGAGCCCCTGGTCCGCCCGGGGGTGGTGGGGCTTATGCGGGAGATCACCGCCCTGCGCGGCCTGGACGAACTGGTCATTACCACCAATGGCTCCCAACTCGGCCACCTGGCCGGGGACATCCGTGCCGCCGGGGTGCGGCGCATCAACATCAGTCTCGACAGCCTCAGGCCTGAGCGCTTCCGCCAGATCACCCGCAAGGGCGACCTGGCCCAGGTGCTGAACGGGATCGACGCGGCCATCGCCGCCGGTTTCGATCGCATCAAGCTCAATGCGGTGATTCTGCGCGGGCGCAACCACGATGAGATCCCGGACCTGGTCGGTTACGCCGTGGATCACGGAATCAACATCAGCTTCATCGAAGAGATGCCACTGGGGGTCATCGGCGACCACGACCGTGCCGAGGCCTTCTACCCGAGCGCGCAGATCCGCTCCGACTTGGGCCCCCACTTTGAACTGGTCCCGACCACGGAGACCACCGGGGGGCCGGCACGCTATTACCGCATCCCGGGAAGCGAGACCCGGGTCGGCTTCATCTCCCCACACAGCCACAACTTCTGCGAGGACTGCAACCGGGTGCGCGTCACCGCCGAGGGTCGTCTCCTGCTGTGCTTGGGCCAGGAGCACTCCCTGGACCTGCGCGCCATCCTGCGCCAATACCCCGGCGATGCCCGGCGCCTGCGCCAGGCCATCCAAGAGGCCATGCAGATCAAGCCCAAGGGCCATACCTTTGACATCCAGGCCAAGCCCATCATCTTCCGGCACATGAACCATACCGGCGGTTGACAGGGCCCGCCGCTCGGGACCAACGCGCGCGCTGGTCGGAATACTGGCGGATCGGGACCTTTGGGTATAGGGTCACCTGACCCATCCACCTGCCCGGTATCTGCGCCATGAACCTATCGCGAGCGACTGCCCCTTTCGCTCTGAGCCTCGGACTCACGTTACAGGCCGCCCCTGCCAATGCCTGGTGGCAGTGGTACTCCCAAGAGATCCCCTACGGATCGACACCGGCCATGTGGTCTTACCGTACCACGCCCTGGGCCCCAGAGCTCTGGCCGGGCCAGGCCTGGCTCTGGAACCAACTGGCCCCTCTCGCCGGCCAGGGCGGACCCCAGTTCTGGCAGTATCAGACCATCCCCTTCGGACCTGCCCCTTGGACCTATGGCATGCCCGCCGCCGGACTCTTTGTACAGCAGAGCCAGACCCCGGCCGGCTACCAGATCCGCGTCCACACCGGCGAGCCGGGGGCGCCGACGGTTGACATCGGTGTCCAGGGCGGCTTTCTCACCATCCGCCGTCACGCGGCAACAAACGCCGCTGACGGCATGATGTCGATGCATCAGGCTGGCTGGGCCACGCAGTCGATTTCCCTGCCTGCCGACGCCAACATCGCCGCCATGCAGATGCAGCGCAGCGATGGGCTGGTGGAGATCTTCATTCCGCGGGGTCGCTGAGGGAGACGCGGAAAGTCGTTGGCGGTGTGGGCTCGTCCCGATCCAGAAAACGTATGACCGGCAAGCCGTGTGCAGGAGCACCGCAGGAACGGTTCGGATGGATGGGAGGCGTAAACCTTCCTTGCCCCTGAAGGCCAGGGATGGTAGCTCGCAAATGTGTAGCTGAGGTACGACGCAAGTTAGCTGGCGTGAAGGTCCACGATCCGGTCTTGCCGTTCTAGCGGGGCAGCATGGGTGGAATGGGCGGTGGCGCCTGCATCGGCTGGCGATCCGCCATCGGCGGACGGACATAGGTGGGAAAGTCCGGGTTGGTCCAGCCGGGCCTGGCAATCTTCTCCGGCGCCGGGGGCAGGCGCGAGGTGTAATCCAGCACAGCCGACTCTTCCTGTGGGGTAAAGCCGTGGATCTGGCGGGTCATCTTCGGGTCGGCGTTCTTGCGCCGGCCGGTGCGGATGGCGTCGAACTGGCGGACCTGGTACAGGTAGTGCTGCCCGGCAACGGAGGGGATGTGGTCCTTGGGATTACCCAGCCCGGCGTCGCCGTGGCACTTGGTACAGTGTTCCGCGTAGAGGCGCTTGCCCAGTTCGAGATCCGTCCCGGGGCCCTTGCCGTTGTCTGCAGTCATGGGGAGCTGCGAGACGTAGGCCGCCACGTCCGCGATCTCTTGGGGCCCGCCAAGGATGCGCGGGACCGAGAAGGGGTACATCAGCGGGTTGTCGCGGTTGCGGGCGCGGATGTCGGCGAGTTGCTTGATGATAACCGTGGGCAACTGGCCGGCGATCTGGGGGTAGTCGCCATCCGGCGAGCCCCAGCCCTCGGGGCGATGGCAGACGGCGCAGGTGAGATAGACCTTGGCACCGCGGGCGGGATCGGGGGTCAGGGCCATGACCTCGTTGTACTCCCTGGCGGCGACCTCACCGGGGCTCAGTGGGGCGGCGCTCGGCTTGGATTCCGACGCCTTGGGGGCAGCACCGGTCAGTAGGGCCCCCAAGGCAAGGGCCAAAGGCAACAATGTTGTCTTCATCGAATCCTCCAGGGGCGGCGGCTGAGACCTGCGACAGGTCACACGGCGCATTATCGTTTATCGGGTGGACATTAACCCCTGGCCTGCGCCGATTGCAACTCTGACACGGACCCTCTGGCACGGACACGCTCTGCCGGATCGCGGGGAGGGTTTGGGCCGGGCGAGACCCTGGCCTACACTGGCGCGCCATGAAGCCTCTCACCGGCCCGCCCCTGCCCATCGACCCCATCCTGCCGGAGCTGACCGCCGCGTTGGCCCGAGGCCACGCGGTCTTGTGTGCCCCGCCGGGGTCGGGGAAGACGACACGGGTCCCACTGGCCCTGTTGGAAGCACCCTGGCTCAAAGGCAGGCGCATTTTGATGCTGGAACCGCGCCGTCCCGCCGCTCGCCTGGCGGCGGCGCACATGGCCCACCTGATCGGGGAGCCCGTCGGCGAGACCCTGGGCTATCAGGTCCGCTTCGAGCGATGCCGCGGGCCGCGCACACGCATCGAGGTCCTCACAGAGGGCATCCTCACCCGCCGCCTGCAACAGGACCCGGAGTTGTCCGGGGTCGGGCTGCTGATCTTCGATGAATTTCATGAGCGCAGCCTTCAGGCGGACCTCGGCCTCGCCCTGGCCCTGGATGTGACCGCCGCCCTGCGCCCGGACCTGCGCCTGCTGATCATGTCCGCTACGCTCGACACCGCCGCCGCCTCCCGTGTCCTGGGCGGGGCACCGGTGATCCAGGGCGAGGGACGCGCCTGGCCGGTGGAGCTGATCTACGCCGGGCGCAGCCCAGGACCGGACCCCATTGATGCGGTGGTTGCCGGGGTGCGCCAGGCCCTGATCCGACACGCCGGGGACGTGCTCGCCTTCCTCCCCGGGGCCGGCGAGATCGAGCGGGCCCGCACCCGGCTGGGCGGACTGGCGGGCGAAGCCATCAGCGTCCTGCCCCTGCACGGCAGCCTTTCCCTGGAGGACCAGGACCTCGCCCTGGGCCCCAGCCGCGACGGGCGCCGACGGGTGGTGCTGACCACGGACATTGCCGAGACCAGCGTCACCATCGAGGGGGTCGGCGTCGTCGTGGATTGCGGCCTCACCCGTAAGCCGCGCTTCGCACCGGGGTCAGGCCTGACCCGCCTGGTGACGGAGCACGTCTCGCGGGCCTCCGCCGACCAGCGCGCCGGGCGCGCCGGGCGCCTCGGCCCCGGGGTCTGCTACCGGCTCTGGACACGGGAGCAGGAGGCTGGCCGGCCCGAGCACCGACCGGCGGAGATCCTGCAGGCCGACCTGGCCGCTTTGGCCCTGGACCTGGCCCTGTGGGGGGTGCGCGACCCTGGACAATTGGCCTGGCTCGACCCGCCCCCGGGACCGGCCTGGGCCGCCGCTGTCGGCCTGCTACGCGACCTCGACGCCCTGGACGCCGCCGGGGCCATTACCCCATTAGGCAGGCGCATGGCCGAGCCGCCCCTGCACCCGCGTCTTGCCCGCATGTTGGTGGCCGCCCCGGATGCCGCAACCCGGCGCCTGGCTGCCGATCTTGCCGCGTTGCTGTCCGAACGCGATCCCTGGATCAGCGTACCGGGGTCGCCGCGCCCCGCTGACCTGACCCCCAGGCTCCAGGCCCTGGAGGCCCAGCGCCAGGGGCGCCAGACTCCGGGCCTGGATCGCCGCCGCCTGACGGGGATCGACCGCCTGGCCCGCCAGCTCGCCCCACTGAATCGGGATGCGACCAAGGCCGCTCCGACGGAGGACCCTGCGGTCCTGCTCGCCCTGGCCTACCCGGACCGGGTCGCCCGCCTCCGCGAGGAGGGTGGCGGGCGCTATCTGCTGGCGTCAGGCACCGGGGCCACCCTGCCCCTGGACGACGGGCTGGCGGTCCACGCTTATCTCGCCATCGCCGAGTTGGACCCCAAAGGCCGCGACGGGCGCATCCAACTCGCCCTGCCCCTGGCGGAGGCCGACCTGCGGCGGGTCTTCGCCGCCCGCCTGGTCACCGGCGAGCGCGTCTATTGGGACGCGGAGCGCGAGGCCGTGTCCGCCCGGGAGGAGACCCGCCTCGGGGCCATCACCCTGGCCGCGCGACCCGTTCCCCTGACCGACCAGGCAAGGGCCCTTGACATGCTGCTGGAACAGGTCGCCCGACGCTTCGATACGGCCATGCCCTGGACCGCGCCGGCGCGCCAGCTCCAGGCCCGCGTCGCCCTGCTGCGCCGGCTCGACCCCGAGGCGGGCTGGCCGGACCTGTCCGATGTGGCACTGAGGTCGGATCTGGCGACCTGGCTCGGGCCCTGGCTCGCCGGCAAGCAGCGGCTGGCGGATGTACAGCGCCTGGACCTGACCCAGATCCTGCGCGGGACCCTGGACTGGGAGCGCTTGCAACGCCTGGACACGGAGGCCCCCGAGGCCCTGGTTACCCCGGGCGGGAGCCGCCGTTTGCTGGATTATGGCGCCGGGGACGGGCCCGTCCTCGCCGTGCCCCTGCAAGAGATGTTTGGGACCCGGGAGACACCCAGGGTCGCGGGGAGGCGGGTCGCGGTCCTGTTGCACCTACTCTCCCCTGCCCGCCGCCCGGTCCAGGTCACCCGCGACCTCGCCGGGTTCTGGGCCAGGGGCTATGCGGAGGTGCGCAAGGAGTTGCGCGGGCGCTACCCCAAGCATCACTGGCCCGAGGACCCGGCCGCGGCGGTGGCGGTCCACGGCGGGGTGCGGCGAAGGCACTGAAGCGCCAGGCACCCAGGACAGGGGCAAAAGGCCCTGTGCTAGACTGCGCTTGTCCCGCACCCCGACCCCGCCGGGGACCCGATCCACCCCAAGCGTCGGTAGTATCCATGAGTGACATCCTCATCATTGGCGGCGGTATCATTGGGCTGCTCACCGCCCGCCAACTGGTCCAGGCCGGCGCCCAGGTCACCCTGGTGGAAATGGGTGAGACAGGCCGCGAGTCCTCCTGGGCCGGAGGCGGCATCCTCTCCCCCCTTTACCCCTGGCGCTACAGCGAGGCGGTGACCGCCCTGGTCAATGCCAGTCAACACGACTACCCGGGATTGTGCGCCGAGCTGCACACAGAAACCGGCATCGACCCCGAGCTGACGCACAGCGGTATGCTCATTCTCGACACCGAGGAACGCGACGCGGCCCTGGCCTGGGCAAAGGCCCATGCGGTTCAGCTGGAGCTAATCGACGCCGAGGCCCTGCATGAGATCGAGCCCGACCTCGGGCCACAGCCACAGCAGGCCCTGTGGTTCCCACACGTCGCCCAGGTACGCAACCCCCGCCTGGCTAAGGCACTACGCCGCTCCCTGATAGGGCAGGCCAAAATCCGCGAGCAGGAGGAGGTTGTCGAGATCCTGGTGGAGAACGGCCGTGCGCTGGGGGCGCGCACCCGCAAGGGGGTGATCGGTGCCGAGCAGACCATCGTCTGCACCGGGGCATGGACCGCAAAGCTTCTGGAACAGCTCGGCACCAAGCCCGACATCCAACCCATGCGCGGGCAGATGATCCTGTTCCTCGCCAAGCCGGGGCAGATCAACCGCATCGTCCTGCACCAGGACCGTTACGCCATACCGCGGCGGGACGGACGCGTCCTGTTCGGCAGCACCTCCGAGCTGGCGGGATTCGACAAGGCGACCAGTTCGGAGGTCAAGGAACAGCTCTACCGCGCCGCCGTGGAGATGTTTCCGTTGCTCAAACGCACCCCCATCGAGGACCACTGGGCCGGGCTGCGCCCCGCGTCTCCCAAGGGCATCCCCTACATCGGCGCCTACCCGGAGGTCGCGGGGCTCTACTTCAACGCCGGCCACTTCCGCAACGGCGTGGTCAGTGGCCCCGCCTCCGCCCGGCTGGCCGCGGACCTGATGCTCGGCCGTGACCCGGTGGTGCCGCCCGGACCCTACGCCCTCGGGGCCGTGCGCTGAAGGGCCGTTCGCCTTGCCAGCCCCAGGGTGACTCCCTATACTCTCGCGCTCCCTGAAGACACGGCCGATGTAGCTCAGTCGGTAGAGCAACTGATTCGTAATTAGTAGGTCCGCGGTTCGAATCCGCGCATCGGCTCCAAGAAAAACAGTGCGTTGCATCTCATAGGCCCGAATATCTTGGCAGAGACACCCTCACCGGGTAACGCCACGGGTAACAGATCGCAGCGTTTGATCCCCCAAACAGCCAAAGCCCCACAGGGGGCGGGGCTTGGCGGGGTGGCCCGGTTAGTCGGAGCCTGCCCCAAACTTGGGGCGAGTCAGGCGGCCGGGGCGGCGGGACCATGGCGACACCCCGAGTATGAATCTCAGGTATACCCCTTCGCGGGCCTCGCCTAAACCCTTCGCCTGGGTCGAAGATCCCCCAGGAACCGCACCTCGTCAGCCCGGGATGCCGGGTCAACCCCGCACCAGTCCCGGACCTCCTTGCTGTGCTCTAGCAGCCTGTCGGACTCTAGCCCTGCGCTGCGGGCGTGCGCCCGGTAGAATCGCGGCATCCCTCCTGCCGGGCTGGTGAAGATGAGCAAGTTCCACTTGATTGACCGCGACATCGACTTTTTGTTGCCCCCTTCGGTGCAGGAGTGGCTGCCCGAGGGGCACCTGGCGCGTTACGTGGTCGAGGTGGTGGAAAGTCTGGATCTGGGCGACCTGGAGCGGGTGAGGTAGCCTGACATCAACGGACACCACCGCTTGGTAACATACCGAGCAGAGGTACCCCATGTCGAAGAAGCAAAGTTACTCACCGGAATTCCGGTCAGAGGCGGTCAAGTTGATCCAGGAGCAAGGACTGTCCCAGGAGGATGCCGCGAAGCGATTGGCGATCCCAAAGGGGACGCTGGCGAACTGGATCGCGGCAGCCAAACGCGGCGCACCCAGCACGCCTGGCGCCCGGACCGTCCCCGAACTGGAGGCGGAAAACAGCCAGCTGCGCAAGGAGTTGGCGGGGCTCCGCCTGGAGCGCGACATCCTAAAAAAAGCGACCGCGTACTTTGCCAGGGAGTCGCTGCAAGGTACGCGTTCATGAAGCAGTGGCGACATCAATACCCGGTGGACGTGATGGCCCACGTCTTTGCCGTCTCACGCAGCGGATTCTACACCTGGCTCAAGGGCATACCCTCAGCCCGCGCGCAGGAGGACGAACGGCTCAAGGTAGCGATCCGGGCCGCCCACACCTGTAGCAGGGAGACTTACGGGGTGCGCCGGCTCCAGCCGGAACTGGCGTCCGAGGGCTTCGTCGCTGGCCGCGACCGCATCGCCCGCTTGCGCCGGGAGCTGGGCCTGCGCTGTCGGCAGAAGCGCAAGTTCAAGGCGACCACGAACTCGAACCATACCCTGCCGGTGGCCGAAAACCTGCTCGACCAGCAGTTCTCGCCGACCGCGCCGAATCAGGTCTGGGTGACCGATATCACCTACATCCCGACAGACCAAGGGTGGCTCTATCTGGCCGGGCTCAAGGACGTGTTCACCTGCGAGATCGTGGGCTACGCGATGGGCGACCGGATGACCCAGGAACTGACGGCCCGTGCGCTCTTCCGGGCGGTGCAGCAGAAGCGGCCACCCGAGGGGCTGATCCACCACTCGGATCGCGGCAGTCAGTACTGTGCCCACGACTACCGCGCCCTGGTCGACCAGTTCGGCCTCAGGGCCTCAATGTCCCGCAAGGGCAACTGTTACGACAACGCCCCCATGGAGAGCTTCTGGGGCAGCCTGAAGAACGAACTGGTGCACCACCGTCGATTCGCTACTCGCACCGAGGCCGACTCAGCCATTCGCGAGTACATCGAGATCTTCTATAACCGCCAACGACGCCACTCGCGTCTTGGCTACGTGGCTCCGGCCATCTTTGTACAAAATTTGTCCAACGCGGCCTGATTCCATCCAAGCGGAAGTGTCCGCCATTGACAGTACACCTCATATCTCTATGTGCTGACGGACGAGGACGATGGGGCTTTGCTGCGTATCCTCGCGGTGGACGATTGAGGCGGCCCCATTGGTCAGGACGAATCAATTCGCACCTACAGTCGGATCACCGCTGCCCCGCGTGCGCCTGATCCGCCAACCGCG
>CAWDHW010000003.1:0-65216 GCA_963802205.1 uncultured Gammaproteobacteria bacterium
AAGAAGCGCGATGAACGCTCGTATTGGGTATCAGACCATCAAGGGGGCCAATGGCGATCCGGCGTTCGTCGTCGTGCCATACGCGGAATTCATGCAACTGTACGCCAAGGAAGAGGGATTGATTCCGCATGAAGTCGTCAGCGCTACGGTAGACGGCGCATCGCCGATGAAGGCCTGGCGCGAACATCTGGGCCTTACGCAAGCCGCCGTGGCGGCACGGCTCGACATCACCCAAGCCGCCTTCGCACAGTTGGAAACATCCGAAAACCCGCGCAAATCGACTCTGCGCCGGGTGGCGACCGCGCTGGGTTTGACGTTCGAGCAGATGGATTTCTGAGCGCTAGAGCAGCTTGACCAGGGCCGCCACCCAGGTGCGGCAGGTCAGACGCAAGGCGCGGATGTCGGCGACGGGGAGGATGGTGCTTGGCATGATGTCGAGCTCTTACCTAGACCGCCGCCACCCGCACCTCGACACGGTGCTCGCAATGGTCATCGACCAGGGGGATAGCCAGGCCGTGCTGCGCCACGCCATCGACGGTGATCCCCGTCGCGCCAGCCCCACCGCCATCCGTGGCGCCATCCCCGGCGCGCGCCTGGGCGAGGACGATGTGGTAGACCGTCTCCCGGTAGCGGTAGTGGATGGTCAGGCCAGTCCAGTGCGCGGGCAGGCAGGGGGCCAGGTGCAGGCGGTCCACCTCCAGGCGCAGGCCGAGCAGGGATTCGACGACGAGCCGGTACATCCAGCCGGCCGAGCCGGTGTACCAGGTCCAGCCGCCGCGCCCGGTGTGGGGCGGCACCGCGTAGACGTCGGCGGCCATGACGTAGGGCTCGACCTTGTAGGTCGCGATGGCCTCAGGCGACTTGGCGTGATTGGCCGGGTTGATCAGGGTGGTGAGTTCCCAGGCGCGCCGGCTGTCGCCTAGGGCGGCGAAGGCCATGGCCGCCCAGATGGCGCCGTGGGTGTACTGGCCGCCGTTCTCGCGCACGCCGGGCACATAGCCCTTGATGTAGCCGGGGTCCAGGTCCGACTGGTCGAAGGGCGGGTCGAGCAACTGGATCAGGCCGTGCTCGCGGCGCACCAGCCGCTCGTCCACCGCCTCCATGGCCAGTGCGCGCGCGCTCGGGGTCGCCCGCCCCGGACAGCACCGCCCAGCTTTGGGAGATCGAATCGATCCGGCATTCCCGGCTGTCCGCCGCCCCCAGGGGCGTGCCGTCGTCGAACCAGGCCCGGCGATACCAGCCGCCGTCCCAGGCGTGGGCATCCAGGGCCTCGGCCAGGCGTCTCCTCTCCAGGGCGCAGACCTCGGCGAAGGTGTCATCGCCCTGCACGCGGGCCAGGGCGCCGAACTGGCGCAGCACCTCGCACAGGAAGAAGCCGAGCCACACGCTCTCCCCCTGGCCCTGGATACCGACCCGGTTCATGCCGTCGTTCCAGTCGCCGGAGCCCATCAGCGGCAGGCCGTGGGCGCCGATCCGGCCGAGCCCGCGGCGGATGGCCCGCACGCAGTGCCCATAGAGGCTTGCTGTTTCCTCGGAGCGCCCGGGCAGGTCGTAGTAGGACTCGTCCTCCGGGCTGAGCGGCCGGCCCGCCAGGAACGCGACGGGTTCGTCCAGCACCCCGGTGTCGCCGGTGCAGAGCACATAACGGCAGGCCGCCAGGGCCAGCCACAGGTAGTCGTCGGAACAGTGGCTGCGCACCCCGCGCCCGGTGGGCGGGTGCCACCAGTGCTGCACATCGCCCTCCGGGAACTGGCGGCCCGCGCACAGCAGCAGTTGCGCGCGCAGTAGCCGTGGCTCGGCGTGCACCAGGGCCATGGCGTCCTGCAACTGGTCGCGGAAGCCGAAGGCCCCGCCGGACTGGTAGTAGCCGCTGCGGCCCCACATCCGGCAGGCCAGGGTCTGGTACAGCAGCCAGCCGTTGGTGAGCACATTGAGGGACTCGTCGGGCGTCTTCACCTGGACCGCCCCGAGGGTGTGGTTCCAGTACTGCCAGACCGCCTCCAGGGCTCGCCGGGCGGCCTCGGCGCCGCGGAAGCGCTGCACCAGCGCAGCGGCATCCTCGCCGCCCGGGGTGCCACCCAGGCCAAGCCGAAAGACGATCTCTCGCTCCTGCCCCTCGGCCAGGTCGAACGGTACCTGGAGCGCGGCGCAGGGGTCCAGCCCGCTGCCCACCCGACCGGACAGGTGGGCGCGCGCCAGCGCCGCCGGTTTTCCAAGGCTACCGTTGCGGCCGATGAACTCGGTGCGGTCACAGGTGCAGGTGCGGTTGGCGTCATCCACGTCGAAGAAGGCGACCCGGTCGGGGAACTCGCTGTTGTAGGGGTTGCGCGCGTAGACGGCGCCGCTGTAGGGATCGACTTGCGTGGTCAGGTGCATGACCGTTTTCGGCCGCAGGTCGCCCAGCACCCATTCCACATAGCCGGTGGCCGACAGCCGGCGCGGTCGGCCCGAGTCGTTGCGCACCAGGAGGCGCGAGAACTTGACCGCCGCATCCACGGCGACATAGACCCACAGTTCCGAGCGGATGCCGCCCTCGCTGTGCTCGAACACGCTGTAGCCGAAGCCGTGCCGGCTGACATAGGGCGTCGCACCGCGGCTGGGCAGGGGCGTGGGCGACCAGACCTGGCCGCTCTCCTCGTCGCGCAGGTACAGGGCCTCCCCGCTCGGATCGGACACCGGGTCGTTGTGCCAGGGGGTGAGGCGGAACTCGTGGGCATTCTCGCCCCAGGTGTAAGCCTGACCGGCCTCGGAGACGACGCAGCCGAACTGGGGATTGGCCAGCACGTTCACCCAGGGTGCCGGGGTGATCTGCCCGGCTGTGGTGGTAATGACGTATTCGTGCCCGTCTGGGGTGAAGCCGCCCATGCCGTTGGCGAGGATCAGGTCGCGCTTTGGCAGCTCGTAGGCCCCGGCAGCCTCTTCCTGGCGCTCCCGGGTGGGGACCAGGCGGGGTACGCGCACCACCGGCGCGACCAGGCGGTCGAGCTGTTCCGCCAGGGTCCCGCTGCTGTCGCTGAGCGTTACCCGTGCGACGGTCAGGAACAGGGTGCGGTCCTCCTCGGCGATCTGCTCCAGCGAGCGCACGAAGATGCCCCCCGGCCGCTCCGATGCCTGGGTCCCCAGCCCCACAGCGACCAGGCCCAGGATGCGATCCTGTAACGCCTGCCGGTAGCCGGCGCGATCTTCGTTCCAGATCACCAGGTCGACGGCCAGCCCCTTGAGGCGCCAGTAGGCATGGGCCTGGATGAGTTGGCGCACCAGCTCGATATGGGCCAGGTCGCCGACGCGCAGCAGGACGATGGGCAGATCCCCGGAGATGGCATAGGCCCAGAGCCCGGATTGGCCGCGCCGGTTGCGCATGAGCACGCTGGTCTCGGCACGCAGCCCGGCATGGGCGTAGAGGATCGAGCTGGCCAGGCGGGCGTAGAGCTGGGCGTCCGCCGCGCTGGCGTCGATCTGGCGCAGCAGCACCTGGGCGTGGGCCCAGGCCAGTTCGAAGACGCGGTCGGCCAGCCGCCGATCTTGATATTTCTCGATCAGGCCCAGCGCCGCGTCCCGGTCCTCGCCGATACCGAAGACCAGGTCCGCGGTGCCTGTCTGTTCGGGCTCGAGCGTGATCCGGCAACGGATGGCAACCACCGGGTCCAGTACCGAGCCCTGGGTACCGGACAGGGCCGCGGCGCTGTCCATGGCCTGGGGCGCCCCGAGGGTGCGACCGCGGCCAAGGAAGCGGGCGCGGTCGGTCTCGCAAGACGGCTCGCGGCCTTCCGCGTCGTGCACGGCCATGAGGTGGAACAGGCAGGGCGGGCGCTCGTCGCGGGAGCGGGGGCGGCGGGTGCAGAGGATGGCCCGCTGCCCGGCGACGATCTCGGTCTGGACGAACAGGTTGCTGAAGGCCGGGTGCAGGGCGTCGGCGGCGGGCGTGGCCAGGACCACCTCGGCGTAGCTGGTGATCTCGACGGTGCGCCGCGTCGGGGAGCGGTTGGTGAGGCGCACCCGACGCAGCTCGATGTCGTCCTCCGGCGAGACGACGATGTCGGTGTAGGTGTCGAAATCGAAGCCGTTGCCCCGATCGCGGCGGCGAAACTCCGCGCGCCCCTCGGAGAAGATGGCCTCGCAGTGGTCCGCTGGCCGCAGCGTGGGTTGGTAGGCGCTCGACCAGGTGGCGCCGGTCTCCAGATCGCGCAGGTAACAAAAGGTGCCCCAAGGGTCGCGGGTGGCGTCCTCGCGCCAGCGGGTCACGGCCAGGTCCTGCCAGCGGCTGTGACCGCCACCGGCCACGGTGACCATGACGTGGTAGCGGCCGTTGGACAGCAATTGCACCTCCGGGACCGGGGTGTCGGGTGTGGCCAGGACGCGGATCGGCATCTCCGTGCCGGCACCGACGGCGCGGGTGTCCGTCAGGTCCGCGGTGTGGGCGAAGAAGGTCGAGGACCGGGGGATGCGCTCCTGCAACAACAACAGGGTGGCCTGGAACAACAGGTCGGACTGGAAGCGCCGCTGCATCGGGCGGTCCCGCAGCAGGTAGTCCAGGGCGAGCAGGCTCATGCCCTGGTGATGGGCCATGTAGGAGCGCAGCACGGTGTGGGTCTCGCCGCGCCGCTGCCGGGCCGGGGTATAGTCGATGGCCTCGTGCAGGCCGAAGCGCCCCTGCGCCCCGGCAGCGGCGAGCCGTTGCAGGTTTTGGCAGGCGGCCTCAGGCGCCACCATCAGGGCCAGCGCCGTGGCATAGGGGGCGACCACCTGGTCCTCGGCGAGGCCGCGCTTCAGCCCCAGCCCCGGGACACCGAAGGCGCGGTACTGGTAGTTGAGCTGCACGTCCACGGTGTTGTAGCCGGACTCCGAGATCCCCCAGGGCAGGCCGCACTGCCTGCCGTAGGCGATCTGGCGCGCCACCGCCGCCCGGGCGGTCTGGTCGAGCAGGGTGTCCGGGTAGGTCGGCATCACCAGTTGCGGCATCAGGTACTCGAACATCGACCCGCTCCAGGAGAGCAGGATCGGCGCGCCGCCGGGGCTGGTGAGCGTGCGCCCCAGGGCGAACCAGGACTCCTGGGGCAACTGCCCCTGGGCGATGGCGACGAACACACCCAGCCGGGCCTCCGAGGCGAGCAGGTCGTAGTAGCTCGCATCCAGGCGCCGCTCCTCCACGTTGTAACCGATGTGGAACAGCCGCGCGGTCTGGTCGTAGAGGAAGCCGTATTCCATGTCGGCCAGTTCCCCGGCCAGACGGGCCAGGCGCTGGATGGCGGCGATGCGGGTCTGGGCGCGCTCGCGGCCTTGGCCCAGGCACTGGCGGAACTCCGCCAGCCAGGCGCCCTGGGCTGAGCCGGCCCCCAGCGGGGTCCCGACCCGGCCGGCGGGGGCCAGCCCCATCCCGGCCAGGGCGCGCAGGCTGGGGATGGCATCCAGGTCCGGCAGGTCGCTCATGCCCTCGGGTGCCTGCCCCAGCCCGGCCCAAGGCGCGAGCCAGGCCAGCTCGTCGCGAGTCGCGCGGCATTGCCGGGTCAGGACCCCGGACCACCAAAGTGCCTCCGGCCCGGCCGCCCCGATCGGGTCAGTGGCCAGATCCTCGGCCAGGGCCTCGGCGGAGCGCACCAGGGCGTCCAGCAGGCGGTGCGCCGCCGCGAGCCCGGTCGGCGGGGTGGCCGCCGCCGCGTCCAGGGCCGTGCGGAATTCGTCCAGGGTGGCCGGGGCCGCCTCGCCCGTCGCCTCATCCAGAACCCCTAAGGTGTCGCTCAAGCCGTCCACCCAGCGCGGCGGGAGGATCGGGTCATCGAGCAGGGCGAGCAGACCCGGGCGCAGCGTCAACAGGTGGCCACCCAGGTTGCCGCTGTCCACGGTCGAGACATAGACCGGCGGCAGTGGTTGCAGGGTTTCGGTGTCGTACCAGTTGTAGAAGTGGCCCCGGTGCCGCTCCAGGGCGGCCATGCTGTCCAGGGTGTTGGCGGTACGCTCCAGCACTTGCCCGGCGGGGATGTAGCCGAAGTCGTAGGCGGCCAGGTTCCCCAGCAGCGCCAGGCCCATGTTGGTGGGCGAGGTGCGATGGGCCAGGGCCTCCGCCCGACCCTCCTGGTGGTTGTCCGGCGGCAGCCAATGGTCCTGGGGGCCGACGCAGGTCTCGAAGAAGGCCCAGGTCTTGCGCGCGATCCGACCCAGGAAGCGGGTCTGCTCCGCGCTCAGGCGTGCCTCGCGGCGGGCCAGGGGCCGGCTGATCCACCAGGCGATGACCGGCGAGGCCAACCACAGCAACAGGAGGGGCCCGGCGGCGGTCAGGGCGGCACGGGTGGGCCAGCACCAGGTAGCCGGTGGTGGCGGTAGCCAGCGCAGGCGCGAACCACATGGCGCGGAACGAGGCGCCCAGGTCCGTGCGGCTCCGGCCCTCCTGGTCGCCGGAGGGATTCCACTCCAGCAGCCGCTGATGGGTGACCAGCAGCCGAGCCAAGGTACGCAGGACCGCATCCAGGCTGTAGTACGCCTCGTGGGGCAGGGTCGCCAGGCCCAGGCTGGTCAGGGCGAGGCGCTGGCCGGCGGTCTGGGCGGTGGCGGCCAGGTGCTGGCCCAGGCCCATATCGTCTGGCTTGCGCAGCAGGTCCAGGAGGCTGGCCAGCAGGGGTGGAATCAACACGACGCCCAGCACCGCCATTGTCCAGAACCCGGGGGCGGACGACAGGGTCCAGGCGAGCAGCAACAAGGCCGTCAGGACCGCCGGCACCAGGCTGCGGCGCAGGTTGTCGAACAGCTTCCAGCGCGACAGGAGCGACAGCGGGTTGGGTAGGCGCGTGCCATCGGGGCCGGGCACCCGCGGCAACAGCCAGGCGGCGATCTGCCAGTCGCCACGAATCCAGCGGTAGCGGCGATTGACGTCGGCGCCGTAGCGGGTCGGATACTCCTCGTACAAGGACACGTCGCTCAACAAACCGGAACGGGCGTAGCACCCCTCCAGGAGGTCGTGGCTCAGGATGCGGTTCTCGGGAAAGCGCCCCTCGAGGGCCTGCTCGAAGGCGGCGACGTCGTAGATGCCCTTGCCGATGAAGGAGCCCTCCCGGAACACGTCCTGGTAGACGTCCGAGACGGTGCGGGTGTAGGGGTCTATGCCCGGCTCGCCGCCGTGCAGGCGTCCATAGCGCGACTGTTGACCACCCGGCAGGCTCGCGCTCACCCCAGGTTGCAGGATGCCGTAGCCGGCGACCACGCGCTGCCGGGTCGTGTCGTAGACCGGCCGGTTCAGCGGGTGCGCCATGGTCCCAACGAGCGTGCGCGCGGTATCGCGCGGCAGTTGGGTGTCCGTGTCCAGGGTGATGATGTAACGCGCACCGGTGAGTGCAGCGGTGTCGCCGACCACCAGGGAGAAGCCCGAGTGGTCGCCATCGCGCAGCAGGGTGTTGAGGTCCGCCAGCTTGCCACGCTTGCGCTCGTAACCCATCCAGATGCGGTCGTGGGGGTTCCAGCGGCGCGGGCGATGGAACAGGAAAAAGATATCGTCTCGGCCGCCTGCGTAGCGCGCATTCAGGGCCTCGATGCGCTCCTGAGCCAAAGCCAGCAGCGGGGCGTCCTGCGCCAGGGTCTCCTCGGTGGCATCGCACAGGTCGGTCAAGAGGCCGAAGTGCAGGTTGGCGTCTCGATTGGCCAGGAACCGCACCTCCAGCGCCTCGATCAGACCCTCGACGTTGTCCGTACCGGTGAGCAGGGTCGGGACCACCACCAGGGTGCGCGATGCCGAGGGGATACCCTGAGAGAAGTCCATGCGCGGCAACCGGCGCGGAGCCGCCAGCTGGGGCATCACCCAGTTCACCAGGGCGATGGCGAGCTGGCCGGTGGCCAGGGTCGCCAGCACCGCCAGCGGAACCAGTGCCCAGGCCGGCAGCGCCTCAGCCCGCATCCGCGCGAGCAGGTCCGCGGCCAGGATCAAGGTCAGCAGGGCCGTAGTGCCCAGGTAGAGAAATAACGCCGATCTGCTCGCCCAGCGACGCAGGGCGGCCGCGGGTGCCAGACTTGCCCGCGTGGCCTTTTCCAGGTCGCACCGGCCGCGGTCGATGAGGTAGTAGCCGACATGGGCCTCGCGGCCGTCGCCCCCAGCCGGAGCGGTTCTCGCCGCTGCCAGCGCGACGGCCTGGCTGGCCACTGCGTGCTCGGAACACCCGCTGGCCTTGGCAATGGTCTCGACGGCGTGGCGGTAGCTGTCCCGGCTGGCAAAGTCCATCCCGGCGTAGGCCGCCGCCGGGTCGGCACGCAGCGTCTGCTCGACCAGGCTCATGGCCTCGACGAAGTCGCGCCAGTCCAGGGTGCCGAGCAGGCGCAGGCTGCCGATGCTGTTGCTCACCGAGACCTGGTCGGCCGCCTGCTGCTGGTTGCCGGAGCGCACTAACTGCTCGATGGACAGGCCCGATTCGGCCAGTTGCTGCTCGATCCAGGTCAGCGGGAAGGCCAGGGCCGGGCCCTGGCCCTGCAAGCGGCGCGATAGCTCCGAGACGAACGGCGGGGTCAGGGGTGGGGACGAGCGGGCCAGGTCCGCGATCACCAGGATCAGGTTCTTGGGGTCCTTGCGGGCCATCTGCGTCAGCTTGGTCGCCCAGGCGACGGCCAGGTCCCGGTCCCGCCGGTCGCCGGCAACGCGCGCCGCCACGCGGCGCAGGTTCTCGATCAGCGCCAGACGCAGCATGATGGGGATGGCCCATAATTCGCCCAGCCGCAGCGGGGCGACCTTTTGGTAGGCGGCCACGAAACGGCTGAGGCTATCCGGGTCGACCCGTCCGTCGCCGTGGGCGATGGTCTCCAGGGCGATGCCGTAGACGCGGGGCAGACCGGCGGAGAGGCCTGTGGCCAGGCTCGGCAACTCCCGGCTATAGCCCTTGGGCAGGTGTCGCCTGGCGGTGCGGATCTGCTCGGCGATGAGGTAGGCGTTGTCCAGCAGCCACTCCCCGGCGGGGGTGACGCGCTGCTTGGCCGTGACCGCCGCGGTCAGCAGGTGGCAGGTATCGAGCAGCACCCGCTGGTTGGCGGCCAGACGTGCCAGCAGTCGCTCTGGCACCCGTCCCGGCATCAACAGGTCGGCGGATGCCAGACGCAGGCCGTGCTGCTCCATCTGATCGGCGCTGAAGAGCTCCGCCCGCAGCGGCCCCTCTCCCGTGAGATCCTGACCCGCTCCGCCATGCCGGCCCAGGCCCGCCCTGATCAGGCTCAGTCCATGCCGGCCCCATTGTGTCAGGGAGTTGGTGCCGCCCGCCTTCCTCGCTGGTCCCACGTTGTGCTCCTAACGGTTCGGCGATCGCTTGGTGTCAGGTCACCATGTCAGATGCTCACGATACGCTGATCGGTGCCTCCCGGTACGCCCGCGAAGCGGCGCACACTGTGGGCGGGGGGCATCGGAATACCGCACCAGGGTATGGCGTCGTCGCTTACCATGCGATTCGTCGATTCCCCTCAAACGGGTTTCGGGTTGCCTGTCGTGCAACGCCCTGACCTATTGTAAGACCCAGACCCCCTGAGATTTTCAGAACACGGAGCCGATATATGACAACAGCAAGCAACAGCAGGAATCTATTTGCGCCGGTCAAGGTCGGCCCGCATACGCTGCAGAACCGCATCGTGATGGCGCCGTTAACGCGCAGTCGCGCCATTGGCAATATCCCCAACGAGCTCATCGCCGAGTACTACGGCCAGCGTGCCTCGGCCGGGCTGATCGTTACCGAGGGCACCTCGCCTTCGCCCAACGGCCTGGGCTACCCGCGCATCCCCGGCATCTTCTCCCAGGCGCAGATCGAGGGCTGGACGAAGATCACGCAGGCCGTCCACGCCGGCGGGGCAAAGATCTTCATGCAGCTCATGCACACCGGCCGCGTCACCCACCCGCTCAACCTGCCCGAAGGCGCACGCATGATCGCCCCCTCAGCCGTGGCCGCCGCTGGCGAGATGTACACCGACGCCGAAGGCATGAAGCCCCAGCCCGTCCCGGCCGAAATGACCCACCAAGACATCGCCGCCACCAAGGAGGAGTTCGTACAGGCCGCGAAGAACGCGTTGGCCGCCGGTTTCGACGGCGTGGAGCTGCATGGCGCAAACGGTTACCTGCTCGAGCAGTTCATACGCCCCAACTCCAATATCCGCACGGATGAATACGGTGGCCCCATCGAAAACCGCGTTCGCTTCGTACTGGAAGTCGCCGTGGCCGTAGCCGACGCCATCGGCAAGGACCGGCTGGGCATCCGCCTGTCGCCCTTCGGCATCTTCAACGACATGCCGCATTACGACACCATGGAGGCCGATTACGCCTACCTCACCGAAAGGCTCAACGCGCTGGGACTCTTGTACCTGCACATCGTTGACCACTCGGCTATGGGTGCACCCCAGGTGCCGGACTCCATGAAGCAGACCATGCGCCGGCTGTTCTCGGGTGCAATCATCCTCTCAGGGGGCTACGACGCGGAGCGCGCGCAGCGGGATATCGACGCAGGCCTTGGGGACTTGGTCGCCGTGGGCCGCGACTTTCTCGCCAACCCGGACCTACCCGCCCGCTGGCGAAGTGGCTCCGTCCTCAACAGGCCGGACCCCGATACCTTCTACACCCCAGGACCTAAGGGCTATACGGACTACCCGGCGATGTAGCCGGTCGTCGTATCGCCACAGATCGAGGCGGATCTGTGGAAGCTCGAATCCTGCGACCTCATGATCTGGCAGTCCCCGCTGTGGCGGTTCGGCCTACCGGCCGTGCTGAAGGGCTGGGTCGCCGGATCCTCGCCATGGGCCGCACCGACGGCGCAGGACAGTCCTACGACAATGGCCAGCCCGGCATACCCCCCATCCCCGGGGGGCAACCGGGTTGTCGGCGATGTCAGGGAGTTTGGGCGGGGTATCGAGTCGCAGCTGGGGGTTGGTGAACTCGACCCTGCCGCTCTCGGCCCGCTCGCGCACGCAGGGCGATGTGGGCCGCTTTGCGCTGCCGGCGCCTTTGAGCGACCATTCCTGGCCTGTTTCGACTGCCTGTTGGCCGTGACCCTTGTCTTCCTCTGGAGTCGCCCGTGACGCTGCGCATCCTGATCGCTCAACTGAATCTGCTGGTCGGCGACGTGGCCGGCAATCTGGACAAGGTGCTCGCCGCTGCCCGTGCCGCCCGTGACGAGCAGGGGGCCGATCTGGTGGTTTTCCCGGAGCTGACCCTCACCGGCTACCCCCCGGAGGACCTGCTGCTGCGCCCGGAGTTGATCCAGCGCTGCGAGGCGGCCCTGGTCCGTCTGTGCGCCGAGGCCCGCGGCGTCACCCTGGTCCTGGGCTACCCGAAGGCAGGACTGGGAGGGCTGTACAACGTCGCGGGGGTGATCCGCGACGGGACCGTCGTGGCGGAGTATGCCAAGCAGCACCTGCCCAATTACCGGGTCTTCGACGAGAAGCGCTATTTCCAGCCCGGAGCGACCCCCTGCGTCTTCGAGCACCGTGGGGTGCGTATCGGCCTCACGGTGTGCGAGGACATCTGGGAGGAGGGCCCGACCCGCCAGGCCGCGGAGGCCGGGGCCCAGATCCTGATCAACATCAATGCCTCGCCCTACCACTCGCGCAAGGCCCAGGAGCGCCAGGCCCTGGTGGAGCGGCGCGCCCGGGAGCATGGGTTGCCGGTCCTTTATGCCAATCTGGTGGGCGGGCAGGATGAACTGGTCTTCGACGGTGGCTCCTTCGTGGTGGATGCGGGCGGGGTCTGCACCCAGCGCGCACCCTTCTTCGAGGAGGCGACCCTGCTGGTGGAACTGGAGGTCGCACCAGGGGTGGATGAGCCGATGCGCCCGCGGCCGGGACCGGTGGCGGCGTTGCATGGGGAGGATGAGTCGGTCTACCGTGCCCTGGTCCTGGGGGTTGGCGACTATGTGCGCAAGAACGGCTTTGCGGGGGCCGTCCTGGGGCTCTCCGGTGGGATCGACTCGGCCCTGACCCTGGCCATTGCCTCGGACGCCCTGGGTCCGGAGCGGGTGGAGGTGGTACTGATGCCGTCGCGCTATACCGCGGACATGAGCAACGAGGATGCCCAGGCCCAGGCCCGTACCCTGGGGGTGGCCGCGAGCGTCATCCCCATCGAGCCGGCCTTTCAGGCATTCCTCGGCATGTTGGAGGGGACCTTTGCCGGGGCCCCGGCGGACGTCACCGAGGAGAACATTCAGGCCCGTTGCCGTGGCATCACCCTCATGGCCATCAGCAACAAGCGACGGCGCATCCTGCTGACCACTGGCAACAAGAGTGAGATGGCGGTGGGCTATGCGACCCTTTACGGGGATATGGCCGGGGGTTTTGCCCCCATCAAGGACTGTTTCAAGACCTTGGTGTACCGCCTGGCGCGTTACCGTAACAGCATCGACCCCGTTATCCCGGAGCGGGTCCTGATCCGGCCGCCGTCGGCGGAGTTGGCGCCCAATCAGGTGGATCAGGACAGCCTGCCGCCCTATGACCTTCTGGATGAGGTCCTGCGCCGCTACATCGAAGAAGATCAGGGGGTCGATGAAATCGTGGCGGCGGGTTTCCCGGAGGCGGAGGTGCGGCGCGTGGCGCGCCTGGTGGATCGCAACGAGTACAAACGCCGCCAAGCCCCGCCCGGGGTGCGCATCACCCGCCGCGCCTTCGGGCGGGATCGGCGCTATCCCATTACCAGCGGGTTCTGAGCCTTACCCGTCCGCCCGAAGGGGCAGGTATACTGCACGCCTTTACGCCAGCCAGACATCCCCGGAGGCATCCATGAAGAAGGTCGAAGCCATTATCAAGCCGTTCAAGCTGGACGACGTGCGTGAGGCACTCTCCGCTGCCGGTATCACCGGGATGACCGCCATCGAGGTCAAGGGCTTCGGGCGGCAGAAGGGCCACACCGAGCTCTACCGGGGGGCCGAGTACGTGGTCGATTTTCTGCCCAAGGTGAAGTTGGAGCTGGTGGTGACCGATGACCTGCTTGGCCCCTGTATCGACGCCATCACTGCGGCCGCCCGCACCGGAAAGATCGGCGATGGCAAGATCTTCGTCACCAACGTGGAGCGGGTGGTGCGTATTCGTACCGGCGAGGAAAACGACGCCGCCGTTTGACGCCGCCCGAAAGAGCAGGGTCAGGCCCCATCGGCCGGGGCTTTCAGCCCATGGACCTGCGGGCGTCAGTTTTTGTCCAGCCCGATGTAATCCCAGACCTTACGGCCCACGGTCACGGGCTCGGGCTTTTGGTCGGTTTCGAAGCGCCCCGCGTCGCGGTTGAGGGTCAGGACGCGCCTGGCATCCGCCGCAAGCTTCTCCTCACCGATGGCCGTATAGGCCTGGATCATGATCTCCAGGGCCTCCGGCACGGCCGACGTGCGCTGGAAGTGCTCGACGACGTAAGTGGCGCGGTTGGCGGCGGCCAGGTAGGCCCCACGCTTCATGTAATAGCGGGCCACATGGAGCTCCGCCTTGGCCAGGTTGGCGCGCAGGAAAAGCATGCGCTGGTGGGCATCCGCCGCGTACTTGCTGTCCGGGAAGCGGCGGACCAGCTCGGCGAAGTCCTGGAAGGCGTCCTGGGCGGCGCCGGGGTCGCGCTGTGACGGGTCGGTGGGGATGTAACGGTCCAGGAAGCCGACGCTGCGGTTGTAATTGACGATGCCCTTGAGGTAGTACGCATAGTCCACGAAGGGGTTTTGCGGGTAGAGCTTGATGAAGCGATCCGCCGCCGCAATGGCCTCTTCGGGCTGCTCCGCCTTGTAGTGGGCATAGGCGACGTCGAGCTGGGCCTGCATGGCGTAGCGCCCGAAGGGATAGCGTGCCTCGAGTTTGCTGTAGTAATCGACGGCGGTGGCGTAACCGCCAGAGTTCAGTTCGTCGGATGCCTCGGCGTAGAGTTTTGCGGCATCCCAACCCTGGGTGTTGTCGGCGTGCCTGTCGAGCCAGGCGCAACCTGTCGTCAGGACGGCCAGGAGGACAGCCAGGAGGGAGATTGGAAATCGTGTTGGAGTGCGAAGCATGCTAGGGGCCGCCCTGATGAAAACCGTCGAAGTATACCGCAATGGCCACCTGGGGCCAGTTGCGGCCGGGTGTCGGGCGTGAGCGCCATTTTGCCGGTCGCCGCCGAAGCGGACGCACCGGTGTGCCTGCGTATTGCCCCAGACCAGGCCGGGCGGCGTCTGGACCAGGTGCTGGCGGACCTGCTGCCGGACTATTCCCGAAGTCGGCTGCAACAGTGGATCGAGGCCGGGCGCGTGAGCGTCAATGGCGGCCCCTGTCGTTGCCGCGACAAGGTCTGGGGCGGTGAGGAAGTCGCCCTGGAGCCATTGTTGGAGCCACAGGACGCCTGCCTCCCCGAGGCTATCCCGCTGAACATCGTCTTTGAGGACGAACATCTTCTGGTCATCGACAAACCCGCAGGTCTGGTGGTCCACCCGGCGGCGGGCAACCGCGATGGCACCCTGCAGAACGCCTTGCTGCATTACGCCCCCGGGCTTGCCGTATTGCCGCGGGCCGGGATCGTACATCGGCTGGACAAGGACACCACGGGGCTCTTGGTGGTGGCCAAGACCACGCGGGCCCATCGCTCCCTGGTGGAGCAACTCCAGGCCCGGGGTGTCCACCGGGAGTATCGCGCCCTGGTCTCCGGGACCCTGGTCTCCGGTGGGACTATCGAGGCCCCGGTGGGACGTCACCCCACACAGCGCACCCGCATGGCGGTGGTGGCCGATGGACGAGAAGCGGTGACCCACTACCAGATCCTGGAGCGCTTTCCCGCCTACACCTTGCTGGCGGTAAGCCTGGAGACAGGGCGGACCCATCAGATCCGGGTGCATCTCAGTCATCAGCGTCACCCGCTGGTAGGGGACCCGGTCTACGCCGGGCGCCCGCGCCTGCCCAAGGGCGCCTCGCCGGTCCTGATCGCTGCGCTCCAGTCTTTCCCGCGTCAGGCCCTGCACGCCATCCGCCTTGGCCTGGACCACCCCGTCAGCGGGGAACCCATGAGCTGGGAGGTCCCCTTGGCGGCGGACATCGAGGCCTTGCTGGCCCTGTTGCGCGCCGAGTCCACCGGTTCTGCCTGGCCCGCCGCGGTCTGATGTGGCGCCCATGAACAGCGATTGGCTGACCCCCGACTGGCCGGCCCCGTCCCGGGTGCGGGCCCTGTGCACCACCCGCGGCGGTGGGGTCAGCCGGGGGGCCTATGCCGGTCTCAACCTGGGCGACCACGTCGGCGATGACCCGGAATCGGTCGCCGCCAATCGGGCCCTGCTCAGGGCGCGCCTGGCCCTGCGCGGTGAACCCCTGTGGTTGCGCCAGGTCCACGGCTGTTCTGTGGTCGGCGGTGTGGGCGGGGATTGGGTTGGGGATGGGCTGGATGCCTGCGAGGCAGATGCCGCGGTGACCCATGAACCGGGGACCGTCTGCGCCGTGCTCACAGCGGATTGCCTGCCGATCCTGTTGTGTGACCGCGCCGGGACCCAGGTGGGCGCGGTCCATGCCGGCTGGCGCGGCCTTGCCGCTGGCATCTGCGAGGCGGCGGTGGCTAGAATGCAGACAGCACCGGGGGACCTGCTGGCCTGGCTGGGGCCGGCCATAGGTCCGGACGCCTTTGAGGTCGGGTCGGAGGTCCGCTCCGCTTTTCTCGCGGCAGACCCGGGTGCGGCCGGGGCCTTTCGCCCGTCCCCGGCTGGGCGCTGGCTTGCGGACATTTATGTCCTGGCTCGCCGACGCCTCGCCGCCCTGGGCGTGGGTTCGGTGTGGGGTGGGGGCCTGTGTACCTTCGGTGATGCACAGCGGTTTTACTCCTATCGCCGCGACGGGATCACCGGGCGCATGGCGAGTCTGATCTGGCTGGATTGCCAAGCGGACTCGGAAGACCTATAGGACTCATAAGACCCAAAGAGGTAATTCCTTGAGCGACTGGAACATGTTGACCCTGGTGGGCGAAGATCGCCCGGGGATCGTGGCGCGGGTGACCGGCACTCTGACGGAGGCCGGCTGCAACTTGGGCGAGGCCTCGATGATCAGGTTGGGGGGCAACTTCACCATCATGCTCATGGTGGCCGGGGGTAGCAGCGCCGCGGAGCTTAAGGCCGTCCTGGGCCCGGTAGCGGCTGACCTGGGCCTGCGTCTGCACATCGATCCGGTGGCCGGCGGGGGCCACCAGCACCTGGTTCCGAACATCCAGGTCCGGGTCATGGGGGCCGATCGCGCCGGGATCGTCTCCGCCGTGACATCGGCCCTGGCCAACATCGGTTTCAATATTCTGGAGCTGGAGTCCGACGTCGCCGGGGACGCCGGTTCCCCCGTCTATATCATGAACATCCAGGGGTGTTCCGAGGCCACCGTGGAGGCCCTGCGAGCGTCGGTCGCGGGGCTTAAGGGGCAGGGGATCGCCGTGGACATCTCCCCCGTCGAGACGTTCATCGGCTGATCGCATGGCCATCCGCGACATCCTCAAACTCCCGGACGAGCGCCTCAAGCAGGTCTCGGCCCCGGTGGAGCGCTTTGACGCCGATCTGCTACTGGCCATTGCCGATCTGGAGGAGACCCGGCAGGCGGGCCCGGCGGCGGTCGGCATCGCCGCCCCCCAGATTGGCTGGTTCGAGCGCGTGGTGATTGTCGATGTCTCCACCAAGAAGGGCGTCGCTAACCACGGGCATCTGGTCTTGGTCAATCCGGAGATCGAGCACTGGGAGGGCTTCGACATGGGCCGCGAGGGGTGCTTGTCTGTGCCGGATTACACCGGCAATGTGATCCGCGCCTCCCGCATCCGTCTCATTGCCTGCAACCCGCAGGGCGAGCCCCGGGCCTTTGAGATGGAGGGGTTCGAGGCGCGCGCCGTGCAGCACGAGCTCGATCACCTCGACGGCATGCTGTTCATCGATCGGGTGGTCAGTCGCCGTACCGACCTGTTTCAGCGCAAGGCGTACCAGAAGGGCGGCGGGGGCGGGCGCTGATGTCCGCCTACCCCAGCCCGGAACGCCTGCACTTCGACGATGAGCGGCGCCTGGCATGGCTAGGCCCACTGCTCGATGCCTATCACCGCATCGACCAGGGTGTGCATGAGGGCGTGCGGCGTGAGGAACTTCGGGGTCGCCGTCTGGCCTGTTCCAATGGCTGCTCGGCCTGCTGTCGTACGCATCTGACTATCCCGATCTACCCGCTGGAGTTGATGGGCCTGTACTGGTATTGCGCGGAGCGCCTGGAGGGTGCCCTGCGCCGGCGCATCCAATCCCAGTTGGAAGCCTTTGTCGGCGGTGCGGCCTGCCCCTTCCTGGTGGACGCCGCCTGTGCCGTGCACCCCATGCGCCCCATCGCTTGCCGTCAGTTCAATGTCTTCGACCGGGTCTGCGCCGAGGGCGAGGACGCCTTTCACAGCCGCCGCGGCGATGTCCTCACACCGCTGCGCCGCTATGCGGATGAGGCTTACGACCTGATGCTCCCCTTCTATGGGGTCACGGATCGCCGGGAGCGGAGAGCGGCGGTCAAGACCGGCCGTATCCATGCCCTGGCCAGGGTCTTGCAGGAGTTCGACTGGACCAAGCTGGCACAGCGCATGGGGCAGGGCGGGGCAGAGCACCCGGGCGGGACCTGAGCGCATCGGATCGCTCTCTGAAGAAAAAGGCTCTGTCTGCGTTGGGTGTAGGTCGGACTTTAGTCCGGCCGGGCATCGCCGTATCCACCGAGCACCACCGTCGGGCTGAAGCCCGACCTACATCTCCGGGGCGGCCTGCGGCGCAAGGGCACAACACCAAACGCAGACATAGCCAAGAAAAAACTCCGGCACCGGGTTCGTTGTTTCGATTAAGCTTTCGTGTCAAATACAAAGAAAAGGGCGGTGTGCCCCGGCCCGGGGTTGCAGAGGCGAAGCGGTTCGGAGTAGGCCTGGGGCAGGGTCGGGGGCGCCTCAGGGGCTCTTCGGGGGCCTTTGGGGGCTCGCTGGACCGTGGCGGCCTGCAGATGACCTCTTCGGGTACAACGTATTTCGCCCGCACTGACCCTTGATGGGCGTGTACACACTGGGGCCGGGTGCCCCTTACCATTAAAACCAATGAGGAATGGATCGATGGCACACATCGTTGTACTGGGCGCTGGCACAGGCGGCATGCCCGCGGCCTACGAGTTGCGGGCGGAACTCGGTAAGGAGCACCGGATCACCGTCATCAATGAGCGGGACTATTTTCAGTTCGTTCCATCCAACCCCTGGCTGGCGGTCGGTTGGCGCGATCGCGCCAGCATCACCTTCGATATCCGTCCGCACCTTGAACGCAAAGGTATCGACTTTATCGCCCAGCGCTGCGACCAGATCGACGCCAAGGCGAACCTCCTGACCCTGGCCGACGGGACCACCGTCAAGTACGACTACCTGGTCATCGCCACAGGGCCGCGCCTGGCTTTCGAGGACGTGGACGGCGCGGGCCCCGAGGGCCATACCCAGTCCATCTGCACCGTGGACCATGCCGAGAAGGCCTATCAAAACTACCAGAAGTTCCTGGAGGACCCGGGCCACGTCATCGTCGGGGCCATGCCGTTTGCGAGCTGCTTCGGGCCGGCCTACGAGTACGCCTTCATCCTCAACTCCGACCTGCGCAAGCGCAAGAAGCGCGACAAGGTGCCCATGACCTTCGTCACCTCCGAGCCCTACATCGGCCACCTCGGTCTGGGCGGGGTGGGGGACTCCCGGGGCTTTCTGGAAAGCGACCTGCGCGCCAACGACATCAAGTGGATCACCAACGCCAAGGTGACCAAGGTCGAAGCGGGCAAGATGTTCGTCGAGCAATACGACGACGCCGGCCACAAGCTCAAGGACCACGAGCTGGCCTTCAAGTACTCCATGATGCTGCCGGCCTTCAAGGGCGTGGAGGCGGTGATGAAGGTCGAGGGGCTGTGCAACCCGCGCGGCTTCGTGTTCGTCGATGATCACCAGCGCAACCCGACCTACAAGAACATCTACTCGGCTGGGGTGTGTATCGCCATCCCGCCGGTGGAGACCACCGCCGTACCCACCGGGGCGCCCAAGACAGGCTACATGATCGAGTCCATGGTGACGGCCCTCGTGCACAACATCGCCGACGAACTCAACGGCAAGGAAGGCACCACGCTGGCCACCTGGAATGCCATCTGCCTGGCGGACATGGGAGACACCGGCGCCGCCTTCGTTGCCCTGCCGCAGATTCCGCCGCGCAACGTCGCCTGGTTCAAGAAGGGCAAGTGGGTGCACATGGCCAAGATCGCCTTCGAGAAATATTTCATCCGGAAGATGAAGAAGGGGACTTCAGAGCCCATTTATGAGAAATACATCCTGAAGATGCTTGGCATCGGCAAGTTAAAGTAAGACCTGATCCGTCGGCCCGACACCCGGCGTTGTCGCCGGGTGTCGGGCCCACTCAGGTCCAAGCCCATGCCAAGATGCACCAAGGCTCACCCGATTTGCCGACTCGCGTCGGGTTTATGCGGCGACTGGTGCGAGCCTTACCGGTGAACGTTGCGCGGCAGGCGCTCCAAGTCCCCTCTCCCCATGGGAGAGGGCCGGGGACCTCAGGGATGGCGGTCGCCGTGGTCCCGGTATCCACCCGTTAGATCGGTCCAAATCGGCTTGGGAAACCCTTTTGCTGTTGCGGTGTCTCTTCTGCGGTTCCCTTGTGTGAGTAAAATCCTATGACACGGCGTTTCCAATTCCTGCTCGCTGCCGCCCTGGCCTTCCTGCTGGTCGGCGTGGCCTGGGCGCGCGCCTCGCAGGTCCCCATCGCGGAGCTGTATCCGGACACCCGTCAGGCCAAGGCGACGGTGGTCATCAACAAGGTGCTCGGAACGTTACCACTACCGAAAGGTGACCCTGGACGACAAGTTTGCCGGCCAGATCCTCAAGCACTATCTGACCTCCCTGGATCCCAACCGCTCTTTCTTCCTGCAGCGCGACGTGACCCGCTTCGAGGGCAGTGTTCGGCGCCTGGATGACAACCTCAAGGAAGGCAAGCTCGACATCGCCTTCGACATCTTCAGGTCCTATCGCAAGGCGGTGGATGAGCGCGTCGTCTTTGCCCTGAGTCTGCTGGACAAGGGGTTCGACTTCTCGGTCCGCGAGGACTACCAGTTCGACCGCTCCAAGGGGGCCTGGCCCAAGGACGCGGCGGAACTCGACGAGATCTGGCGTAAGCGGGTCAAGAACGATTTCCTAAGCCTGCGGCTGGCGGACAAGGACGATGCCAAGATCCGCGAGCAGTTGCGTAAGCGCTACGAAGGTCTGGCCCTGCGGGTGGATCAGTTCTCCAGCGACGATGTCTTCCAGACCTTCGCCAACGCCTACACCGAGGCCCTGGAGCCGCACACCGGCTACATGTCCCCGAGCACCTCGGAGAACTTCGACATCAGCATGCGCCTGTCCCTGGAGGGCATAGGTGCCGTGCTGCGCGGCGACAACGAATACACCACGGTCCAGCGCACCATCCCAGGCGGGCCCGCTCGGGAGTCCGGCCTGGTCAACGCCGATGATCGCATCGTCGGTGTGGCCCAGGGGCTCGATGGCCCCATGGAAGACGTGGTCGGCTGGCGGTTGCAGGACGTGGTGGACAAGATCCGTGGCCCCAAGGGGTCCGTGGTGCGGCTGCAACTGCTGAAGACCTCCAGCGGCTCGGATACCCGCCCGCGGGAGGTCTCTTTGGTGCGCAACGAGATCAAGCTGGAGGATCAGGCGGCCAAGTCCTACTCGATCGAGCCGGTCAAGACCGATGGGCTCCGTATCGGCGTCATCGAGGTCCCTGCCTTCTATCGCGACTTCCGGGCCGAGTCCGACGGCGACAAGGATTTCCGCAGTACCACCCGGGACGTGCGCGTCCTGGTCGAGGAGCTCAAGGGCAAGCATGTGGACGGCATCGTCATCGACCTGCGGGGCAACGGCGGGGGGTCTCTGGCGGAGGCGACCTCGCTCACCGGGCTCTTCATCGCCACAGGGCCCGTGGTGCAGGTCAAGGACGCCTTCGGCAAGATCGATGTGGAGGAGGACCCGGACCCGGCGGTGGCCTACACCGGACCGTTGGCGGTCATTGTGGATCGCGACAGCGCCTCGGCCTCGGAGATCTTCGCCGGGGCCATTCAGGACTATGGGCGGGGCATCATCCTCGGTGAGCCGACCTTCGGTAAGGGGACCGTCCAGACCCTGGTGGACCTCAACCGCTATGTCCCAGGCGATGACAGCGACCTTGGGCGGCTGCGCCTGACGATGGCCGAGTTCTTCCGCATCAGCGGCGGCAGCACCCAGCTCAAAGGTGTGGAGCCCGATATCGCCTTCCCCACCGTGGGTAATGTCGCCAAGCATGGCGAGCGTGCCATGGACAATGCATTGCCCTGGGGAACCATTCGCACGGCCCGCTACAAGACACTGGGCAGCACCGACATGGCTCCCCTCAGACGGGCATCCGCCGAGCGGATTGCCAGGGACCCCGGTTTTCAGATGTTGGTGGCGCGCAATAAGGTTCTGGGCGAGGTCGAGGAGCAGAAGGTGCTGTCGCTGCGCGAGCAGGACCGGCGGGTGGAGACCAAGCGCCGCGAGAAGGTCCTCAAAGACGACAAAAACGCCTTCCTGCAGGCTCAGGGGATCACCCCGGTGGACCCGGACGCCGAGCATCCGGACGAGGAGGCCCTGGACAAGGAGCGCGACGCCATCGGCCGCATCCAGGTCGATGAGGCCGCCCGCATCCTCGCCGATTCCATTCGCATGGGGTCGGCTGCGCCGGCCCCAAAGGCGGCGATGCGAAACTGATCTTGACTGACGCCAACCGCCTGCTCGCCACTCGCCTGTCCCGCATCGGCCAGGGGGAGGGTGTCGCCACCTTGGCGGGGAACCGCTTTGGGCTGGAGAAGGAAGGGTTGCGGGTTGGGCCGGACGGAACCGTTGCGGCCACCCCGCACCCGCCGGGCCTGGGCTCGGCCCTGGCACACCCCTACATCACCACCGATTTCTCCGAGGCCCTGCTCGAGCTGATTACGCCTCCCACGGGGGAGGTGGCAGAGACCCTCGCCTGGCTCGCCGATCTCCACGGCTTCGTCCATCGACACCTGGGGTCGGAGCTGCTCTGGGGCACCAGCATGCCCTGCCAACTCGCCGGCTCAGGTAGCATCCCGCTGGCGGTCTACGGCAGTTCCAATGCCGCACGCATGAAGACCGCCTATCGCCGGGGTCTGGGCAACCGCTATGGCCGGTTGATGCAGGCCATTGCCGGGGTCCACTTCAATTTCTCCTTCGGCGACGGGTTCTGGACCCTCTATCAGGACCTGGAGGGGGATACGGCGGAGCCGCAGCACTTCCGCTCCGAGTCCTACATGGCCATGATCCGCAACCTGCAAAGGTTCGGCTGGCTTGTCCCCTACCTCTTCGGGGCCTCCCCGGCGGTGTGCCGGGGCTTTCTCCAGGGTCGCGAGACGGACCTGATCCCCTTCGATGCCGACACGCTCTACGCCCCGCACGCCACGTCGCTGCGCATGGGGGATATCGGCTATCAGAACCGCCAGACCGAGGGGACGGGGATGAAGGCGAGCTACGACAGCCTCGACTCCTACATCCGCAGCCTCACCTGGGCCATCGAGACCCCTTGCCCCTATTACGAGGACATCGAGGTCAAGGTCGGCGATCGTTACGAGCAGCTCAACGCCAATGTCCTGCAGATCGAGAACGAGTACTACAGCACCATCCGCCCCAAGCAGATCACTCAATGGCTGGAGAAGCCCACCCTGGCCTTGCGCCGACGCGGCGTGCGCTATTGCGAGCTGCGCTCCCTGGATGTGAATCTGTTCAACCCGCTGGGGGTGGCGGAGGAGGATCTCCATTTCCTGGAGGCCTTCATGCTCTTCTGCCTGCTGTGGGAGAGTCCGCGCATCAATGCCCGCGAGCGCAAGGCCATCGACCGCAACCAGGTCCTCGCGGCCCATCGCGGGCGCGAGCCCGGGCTCCTGTTAGAGCGCGACGGGGGCGGGGTGGGGCTGGGTGCTTGGGCCGGCGACCTGCTGGCGGCCATGGAGCCGGTGGCGGGGTTGCTGGATGGCCAGCGGGGCGGGGCCTGCGGGGCCAGCCTCAAGGCACAGCAGGCGAAGGTCGCTGACCCCGACCTGACCCCGTCGGCGCGCATGCTCGCGGAGATGCGCGCCAGCGGGGAGGGCTTCCAGGGCTATGCGCGACGCCTGTCGGAGGCACACGGGCGCCAGTGGCGGGCCCATACCCTGGACCCAGAGCGAGAGGCGGAGTTGCTCCGGTTGGTGGATGAATCCAAACGCCGCCAGGCGCAGATCGAGGCGGCGGATGACGTGGACTTCGATACGTTCCTGGCGCGCTACTTCGCCCAAGGGGTAGGGGCCTAGGTAAGCGTTGCCGGTCGAGGCTCGGCCCTGGAGAGCGCAGTTCTCACGCGGTGCGCGAGCAAACGGCGAGTTTCGGGTCAGCTACCTCATGACCGGAACAGGTCGTCCGCCGCCTGGCGCAGGGCGTCGGTGGGGGAGGGGGACAGACCAGGCCCGACGGCGGGGTTGGGGGAGGGGTCGAAGAGTTCGCAGAAGTTGGCCCTGGTCTTGTCCATGACTCGCTCGGCCATGGGCTCGACGCAGTCGTTGGGCCGCCCTGGGGCGAAGTGACGGCAGTTGCGGCAGACCCGGGTGGCCTTGTTACAGGCGAGACACGCCGTCTCTCGCCCGTACTCCGCCTTGGTCAGGCCGGCCCCGCAATGCCAACATTTGCCGATGACTTCGTCGTTCATCAGGCGCCGGTAGAGGCTTGTGCGCCCTCGCGCAGGAGCTTGACCTGAAACAGGGTGTTGCGCTCCTCTTCCTCCAGTGCAGACTGAATGAAGTGAATGGTCCTGCGGTAGCGCGGGATAATATTATATTTCAGTGCGTTGACCCGCTTCTGGGCCTTGCGTTGCTCCTCCAGCAGGCGGTGCAGCGCAATCTCCACCTCGCCGAGTTCGGCCAACAGCACGGCGGCCTTCGACAGGTTGTCGCGGGTGTTGTCGAAGCTGGCATCCGTGCCCAAAAGCCCGACGGGTTTCAGCGGCAGGCGCTCCGCCGATACGGACGGGTACTCTACCCCCAGGCTCCGTCTGGGCAAGATCTCGACGCGCAATGTGGGCTCGGCCCCCAGTGCGGCCTGGTGGATGCCGCGACTGCCCATACGCAGATGGGTGATGCTCAAGCAACGATAACCGTCTTCCAGCGCCCTTTCGGCCTCGTCCCGGAGGCGCCGATACTCGCCGATGCGCTCATAGACCAGGCGCGTGAGCAACTCGCGTTTCCGTTCGAGGAGGTCGTGTCCCTGCTCCAGAAACTTGGTCTGCTTCTTGAGGTTGAGCAGGGTGTTCTTGGTCGGGGGGACCTTGATGAGTTGCTGGGCCATGGGTCGGGGTTCGCCGCGTTGGGGAGTGTGGCGCGGGTCGCGGTCCCGGGGATGCCGTGGGGCCTCGGCGGTCGGTGACCCGGCCCGCTTTGAGGTCAGAATGTTACCATGCCAGACGCTGGGGTGGCGGCAGAGATCGATACCCCGGAATTCAATGCTGACGACGAATGCCTATGGATAATGACTGGTCATGGCCTATCATGCTCCCGGCACCCCGCATCGCCCAGGCCCCAGCCGCTGGAACCCCCGTGGAACCTCCATGCCGCGCCCGCCCCCGCCTCTCGTCCCGGAGTTGATCCCATGCACGCCGAGCGCATCCCGCGTGTCAGGCCGATCCTTGTCCTGTGCCTGGCCCTCGTGGGGCTTTGCCCCCTGCTGACGGGCTGCGGCGAGCAGGAGGCCACGACTGCCCCAGGCTCCCAGAAGGCCCCGCCGGCCGCGGTCCGGACCCTGACCCTGGGGGCCTATACCACGCCGCGAGAGGTCTACGGCCAGGGGATCATCCCGGCCTTCCAGCGGCACTGGAAGGCCAGGACCGGGGAGGAGGTCCGCTTCGAGGCGTCGTATCTCGGCAGCGGCGCCCAGGCCCGGGCCATCGTCGGCGGCTTCGAGGCCGACGTGGCGGCCTTGTCCCTGGAGCCCGACATCGACACCCTGGTCCAGGCTGGGCTCATCACCCGTGACTGGCGGGCCGGGCCCAACCAGGGGATAGTCACCCGCTCCCTGGTGGTGCTTGCCGTGCGCCCGGGAAATCCACAAGGGATCAAGGGTTGGGACGACCTGCGCCGCGAGCGGCTGGCGGTGCTCACGCCCAATGTGCGCACCAGCGGGGGGGCCATGTGGAATATCTGCGCCCTATACGGGGCCGCCCTGCGTGGGTCCACCAGTGCCCCCAAGGGCGATGCGACCGCCGCCGAGGCACTGTTGGCGGATGTGTTGCGCAACGTGAAGGTCATGGACAAAGGGGCGCGGGAGTCCATCATCAACTTCGAAAAGGGGGTGGGGGATGTGGCCATCACCTATGAAAACGAGGTCCTGGTCGGGCGCAAGGCCGGCCGCACCTACGACTACGTGGTCCCCGCCGCCACCATTCTGATCGAGAACCCCGTGGCGGTGGTGGATCAGTACGCCGACCGTCACGGTAACCGCGACCTGGCGGAGGCATTCGTCGCCTTTCTGGCGACAGCGGAGGCCCAACACGCCTTCGTGGAGTTCGGCCTGCGCCCGGTGGACTCGGGGGTGGCACAGGAGGTGGCGGACCGCTTCCCCGCGGTACAGGACCTCTTCAGCATCCGGGACCTCGGCGGCTGGGCGCAGGTGGCCAAGACCCTGTTCGCCCCGGGCGCGGCCTATGACAGGGCGGCCGCGGTGGGCGGGACAGCCAAGTGAGCCCGGCCAAGTGAGCCCGCCGGGTGCCGCCGTCCGGCCCGGGGCCGCGGGGCTTGCGGTCCGAGGTGGGGTGCTGGTCTATGTCGGTGCCCTGGTGGTCCTGCCCCTGGTGGCCCTGCTCCAGCACGGGTTGGCGGGAGGGCTCGGTGGGCTCTGGGCGGCCTTTACGGCGCCGGTGGCCCTGGCCGCCCTCGGTCTGACCCTGTGGACCGCGGCCCTGATGGCCCTGGTCAACGCCGTCATGGGGACGGCGACGGCCTGGGTCCTGGTGCGTTATCGGTTCCCTGGTCGCGGGGTACTTTCCGCCCTGGTGGACCTGCCGTTTGCCATTCCGACACTGGTGACCGGCATTATGCTCGTGGTCCTGTTCGGTCCCCAGTCGGCCTTGGGGGGATGGCTAGGCGCCCATGGCGCCCCGGTCGCCTTCGCCACCCCCAGCATTATTCTGGCCCTGCTTTTCATCACTATCCCGTTCGTGGTGCGGGCCGTGGAGCCCGTCCTGTGGGAGCAGGACCCGGCCGAAGAAGAAGCGGCCTATACCCTTGGAGCCGGCGCCTTCACCGTCTTCCGGCGCATCCTGCTGCCGCCCCTGGCCCCGGCCATCCTGTCCGGGACCATCCGCTCCTATGCCCGGGCGCTGGGGGAGTTCGGTTCCATCGTGGTGGTCTCCGGCAACATCCCCCACCAGACCCTGACCGCTCCCGTGTACCTGTTCGGCGAGATAGAGAGCGGCCGGGCCGACGTGGCGGCGGCGGTCTCGGTGGTCCTCCTGGCGGTCGCCCTTGCGCTTACCTTCGCGGCGCGCGGTATCGAGCGCCTGGCGGGGTTGCATCGTGGCTAGGGGGGCGATCAAGCGGGACCTAAACGGTGGCCTGAGGCCTGGGGCTCTGGTCCTGATCGCCCTGGTCTGGCTCTATCTGGGCACCATCCTGGTGCTGCCACTGATCGCCCTGGTGGGTCAGGTGGCCGCGGCGGGGTTTGGGCCGACGCTCGCGACCTTCTCAGACCCCTCGGCGCGCCACGGGCTTTGGCTCACCCTGGTCCTGGCGGTCATCGCCGTGGTGGCCAACGGCATCGTCGGGGTGGGTGGGGCCCTGGTCCTGTCGCGCCACCGCTTCCTCGGCCGGCGCCTGCTCGATGCCCTGGTGGACATGCCGCTGGCGGTCTCGCCGGTGATGACGGGGCTGGCCTTCCTGCTGGTCTTCGGTCGCGGCGGCTGGCTGGAGCCGACCCTGTCCCTGTGGGGCTTCAAGGTGGCCTTCGCCTTCCCGGGCCTGGTGGTGGCGACCCTGTTCGTCACCTTCCCCTTCACCCTGCGCGAGGTCGGCTATGTGCTGGAGGAGATCGGCACGGACGAGGAAGAGGCCGCCGCCACCCTCGGTGCCTCGCCCTGGCAGACCTTCTGGCGGGTGACCCTGCCCAATGTCCGCTTTGGGCTCGGCTACGGGGTCATCCTGACCTTGGCACGCGCGCTCGGCGAATTCGGGGCCGTGCTGGTCCTGGGGGGCGCCATCTCCGGGCGCACCCAGACGGCGACCACGTTCATCTACAACGCGGTGGAGGAGCGCCAGGACGCCGCCGCCTACGGCATGGCCCTGGTGCTGGCCCTGATCAGCATCCTGCTGCTGGTGGTGCTGGAGTGGGTCAAACGTCGGCGCGCCCGGGAATACTGAGAGAGATCCCATGAGCATCGAGGTCCGCAACCTGGTCAAGCGGTTCGGCAGCCATCTGGCCGTCGATGACGTGAGCTTCGACGTCGGCACCGGCGAACTGGTGGCCTGTCTTGGACCCTCGGGCAGCGGCAAGAGCACGGTGCTGCGGATCATCGCCGGGCTGGAGACGGCGGATGCGGGCACAGTGCACTTCTGTGGCGAACGCGCGGACCACCTCCATGCCCGCTCGCGCAAGGTGGGCTTCGTCTTCCAACACTACGCCCTGTTCCGCCACATGACCGTCGCCGAGAACATCGCCTTCGGGCTCCAGGTGCAGGGGGCGACACGGGCCCGGCAGACGGCGCGGGTGGATGAACTCCTGGGGCTCATGGGCCTGACTGGGCTGGGCGGGCGTTATCCCGGGCAACTGTCCGGGGGGCAGCGCCAGCGCGTCGCCCTGGCGAGGGCCCTGGCCCCGGAGCCCAAGGTCCTGCTGCTCGATGAGCCCTTCGGCGCTGTGGATGCCAAGGTGCGGGAGGAACTGCGCCACTGGCTGCGCCGGATGCATGACGAGGTGCGGGTGACATCCATCTTCGTCACGCACGACCAGGAGGAGGCCTTCTCCGTGGCGGACAAGGTGATCGTCATCCACGCCGGCGGGGTCGAGCAGGTGGGGAGCCCCAACCGGATCCTGGACGAGCCGGCCACCGAGTTCGTCGCCAAGTTCATCGGCGAGGCCAATGTCTACGACGGCATGGTCCGGGACGGGGCCCTGGCCATCGGGGCCCTGAGCCTGCCGACCCCAGGGCTGGCGGACGGGACCGGGGTGTGTGCTGTGCTGCGTCTCTACGATCTCAAGTTCTGGCGCGACGAGGCGGGGCCGGGGACCGTGGTGCGTATGACCACCCTGGGGGATCGGGTCAAGGTGGAGGCGATGCTGGACGGCGGGGTCGGTATCTCTGCCCAGTTCCCTCGCCGCAGCACATTGCTCCACGGGATCGAGCCCGGCTGTCGCATCCATGTCGAGGTTACCCTTGCGCGGGTCTACCCGCGGGGGCAGCCGGTGCTGCGGGTGGAGCCGGCCAAGGCGGCGCATGCGGTGTTGGGGGAGCAAAGGGCGCGAGGGTATCTAGCCGACGGCGAAGTGCTGCCAGATCAAGAGGTTGTCGGAACCTAACATTACCTCGGCGAGTTCCAAAATGAAGTGCAACACCCGGACCTAGGCTGTAGGTAGGAGGTGTGCCCATGAGAACGCGGTACAGACAGTTGACGGCGGACGACCGCAACAGGATCCAGAAAGGTCTGAACGAGGGGCTCAGCCGGCGAGAGATAGCGCGCGGTCTTGGCTGTTGGCCGAGCGCGGTGAGTCGGGAGATTGCCCGCAACCGGGTGGGCGTGACCTACGACGCGGTGAGTGCTGGGCAGCGCACGCGGAGCCGGTGCCGGCGCGGTCGGCGCAAGCTGGTGGTGGGCACGGCGCTGTTGCAGGAGGTCCACACGGGCCTGTTGGGTGGCTGGTCCCCGGAGCAGATCGCGGGCAGACTCAAGCAGATGCACCCGGACGAACCGACCGAGCGAGTCTCCCATGAGACCATCTACAGCTACATCTACGCGCAGCCGCGCGGGGAGTTGCGCAAGACGTTGATCGCGGCCTTGCGCCAGGCGCACAAAAAGCGCCTGGCGCGCTCCCGAGGCACGGATCGGCGCGGACATTTGCGCGACATGGTCTCGATCCACACGCGGCCCGCGGAGGCCCTGGGACGGCAGGTAGCGGGGCATTGGGAGGGGGACCTCATCAAGGGCGCAGGCAATGCCAGCGCGGTCGGGACCCTGGTCGAGCGCAAGAGCCGCTACGTCCTCCTGGCCAAGATGGACGGTACCGACGCCGAGGCGGCGCTGGAGGGCTTTACGCGCCGCATGCGGACCCTGCCGGCCGCTGTGCGTAAGACCCTGACCTACGACCAGGGCAAGGAAATGGCGCACCACCAAGCGCTCGCGCGCCGCCTCAACATTCGGGTGTACTTCGCCGACCCTCATAGCCCTTGGCAGCGCCCCTCCAACGAGAATGCCAACGGCCTGATCCGCCAGTACCTGCCCAAGGGGATGGACCTCTCCGGCGTCTCCCAGCGGCGCCTAACCCAGATCGCCACGGCACTCAACACGCGCCCAAGAAAATGCCTCGGCTTTATGACACCGGAGGAAGTCATGTCACAAGAAATCAATCAGTTAAACTCTTGCGTTGCACTTCAAACTTGAAACCGCCCCCTCAAAAGCTCAGGGCGCTGCGAGCGCCGCTGCAGTGCGCCCACGGAAGATATCGGGCACTGGCGTGATCGCCCCATGCGGTCCAATGCGGTCGCCCAGGTAATCCCAGAGGGAGACGCCGAGCGTGCGGCAGGTCTTCTTCAGGCTGGTGAAGCTGTCGCAGCGAGGCTTTGCCCGCGGGGGGAGTGGCTTCCGACTCCCTTTTCCCCCGAGGGGGAAAAGGGAGTGAGGATGTCAGGCAGCGATGCCGGAGTGGCGCAGCAGGGCGTCCACCGTCGGGGGCCGACCACGGAAGGCGACGTACAGGTCCATGGCATCCGCGGAGCCGCCCTTCTCCAGGATGTTCTCCCGGAAGCTGGCCCCGGCGGCAGGGTCGAAGACACCGCGCTCCTCGAAGAGTGAGAAGGCATCCGCCGACAGGACCTCGGCCCATTTGTAGCTGTAGTAACCCGCCCCGTAGCCGCCGGCAAAGATGTGGGAGAAGCTATGGGCGAAGCGGTGGAAGGCCGGGGGCTTCATCACCGACACCCGGTCGCGGACCTGGTCCAGGATGTCGTAGACGCGCCCGCCGCGGGCCGGGTCGTACTCCAGGTGGATGCGGAAGTCGAACAGGGCGAACTCCAACTGGCGGACCATCTGCATGGCGGATTGGAAGTTCTTGGCCGCCTGCATCCGCCCATAGAGGTCCTCGGGCAGGGGCGCGCCGGTGTCCACATGGCCCGCGATCAGGTCCAGGGACTCGCGCTCCCAGCACCAGTTTTCCAGGAACTGGCTCGGCAGTTCCACCGCATCCCAGGGGACGCCGCTGATCCCGGCCACCGCCGGGTAATCGACCTTGGTCAGCATGTGGTGCAGCCCGTGGCCGAACTCGTGGAACAGGGTCTCGACCTCGGTGTGGGTCAGGAGCGAGGGCTTGCCGTCCACCGGGGGGGTGAAGTTGCAGACCAGATAGGCGACCGGGATCTGGTCGCAGCGGGGCGTGTGCAGGCGATTGGTACAGACATCCATCCAGGCCCCGCCGCGTTTGTTCTGGCGGGCATAGGGGTCGAGATAGAACTGCCCGCGCAGGGCCCCGGAGCGATCGCGGATCTCGAAGAAGCGCACCTCGGGGTGCCAGGTCTCGACCCCGGTCACCTCAGTGATGGCGAGCCCGAAGAGGCGCTCCACCACGGCCAGCATCCCCGGCAGGACCCGGGTCATGGGGAAGTAGGGGCGCAACTCCTCAGAGCCGATCTGGTAGCGGTGCTGGCGGAGTTTCTCCGAGTAGTAGGAGATGTCCCAGGGCTCCAGGGTCTCGACACCGTGCAGGTCCCGGGCAAAGTCGGCCAGTTCCGCCAGTTCCCCGCGGGCCCGCTCCACGGAGCGCAGGGCCAGATCGTCCAGGAAGGCCAGGACCTGGGCCGGGTCCTTCGCCATCTTGGTCGCGAGCGAGCGCCCGGCGAAGTTGTCGAAGCCTAGCAACTGGGCGAGCTCGTGCCGGAGTCCCAGGATACGCTCCATGAGGTCGGTGTTGTCCCAGCGCCCGGCATTGGGCCCCTGGTCCGAGGCACGGGTACCGTAGGCGGTGTAAACCTCCTGGCGAAGGGCCCGGTCGTCGGCGTAGGTCATCACCGGCAGGTAGGAGGGGAAGTCCAGCGTCAGGAGCCAGCCGGGCTCGCCTCGCTCCCCAGCCGTCTGGCGCGCCAGGGCCTTGGCGGAGTCCGGCATGCCAGCGAGGCTGGCCTCCTCGTCGATGCGCTTGCTCCAGGCATTGGTGGCGTCGAGCAGGTTCTCCGCGTACTTGCTGGTCAGTTCGGACAGTGTCTGACTGATGTCCTTGTAGCGGGCCTGTCGATCCGGCGGCAGGTCGATGCCGGAGAGGCGGAAGTCACGCAGGGCGTTGGAGAGCAGCTTGCGCTGGGTCGGGTCCAGGTGTTCCTGGGCCGCCACCGCCTGGTAGCCGCGGAACAGGTCGGCATTCTGGCCGACCTCGGTGCCGTAGGCACTGAGCTTGGGCAGGCAGGCGTTGTAGGCGGCGCGCAGGGCGTCACTGTTCATGACCCCGTTGAGGTGCCCCACCGGGGACCAGACGCGGCTGAGGCGGTCGTCCTGCTCTTCCAAGGGTTCGATGAATCCCTCCCAGGTGGGCAGCGTGTCGCCGCTGGTGAGGGCGGCGATGCGGGCGCGGCACTCCGCCAGGGCGGCGTCCACCGCTGGCTCGATGTGTTCGGGAAGGATCTGGGAGAAGGGCGGCAGGCCGCTCATCTCCAAGAGGGGATTGGACATGGAAGGCTCCGGATGGGCTCGGGTTTGGACAGGTCTGGGCCGGGGTATTAGTCGGGGAGGAAGCCGCTTTGGTCCTTGGCCGACCCCCGTCCGCTCAGGATGCGCGGCATCTCACGAACCGGCCGCGGCTCGAACTTGAGGGGGACGCAGAGGTAGAAGCGGTGCAGGTCTCTCACATAGGGCGGGACGCCATTGGCGTTCACATCGCGCCAGTCCGCCCCGGTGGCGGGCAGGAAACGCCCCCCGGACCCATAGGCATAGGTGCGGTAGGACCCGTTGGGGGTGCAGCGCATGCCCTCGTAGGCAACGTTGCTCCCCCCGCTGCCGGACTTCACCACCACGGTGTAACGGACGATCTGCTGGGCGTCCACCGACAGGCTTTTGGTGTCGATGAAGTGGCGGAAAGGGCTGGTGTGGTCGCTGATACGAAACTCCACAAGATCGGCATCGTTCGGCCAGGGCGGCGGTTGCACAGAACCCTGTTCCTTCCATGCCTCGGGTTCGACGAAGTTGGGGTTGGTGTCCTTGGGGCCGTGGATCAGGTCGTCCCGATGCTGGGTCGCCCCGGCCGCCACTTGGGTGAGGACGATCAAGGGCGCCAGCAATAGGGCGGTGGGGATCTTGCGCTGCATGGGGGGGACTCCGCTGGGGTTCGACCCGGGCCGCCTTCGGCCGTCGGTGAATTGGTAACATGGCGTCATTGTTTGCGCGGCTCAACCGGGTAGATCCATGTCCAACAGCCAGATCCGCACCTTCGAGGGCAAGACCCCCATCATCGCCGCCGATGCCTGGGTGGATGCCACCGCCCTGGTCATCGGCGACGTGACCCTTGGACCCCTGGCCTCGGTATGGCCCATGAGCGTGTTGCGCGGGGACGTGCATCGGATCGAGGTGGGGGCAGCGACCAACATCCAGGACGGCGCCATCCTGCACGTCTCCCACTCCAGCCGGTTCCACCCGGGTGGCGCCCCGCTGGTCCTGGGCTCCCGGGTCACCGTGGGTCACCAAGCGGTGCTCCATGGGTGCGAGATTGGGGATCTATGCCTGATTGGCATAGGTGCCAGGGTCCTGGACCGCGCCGTGCTCAAGCCACAGACTTTGCTTGGCGCCGGTGCCCTGGTGACCCCGGGGCAGGTCCTCGAGGGCGGCTACCTCTATGTCGGCGCGCCGGCACGGCGGGTGCGGGCCCTCTTGGATCAGGAAATCGAGTATCTCGCCTATTCCGCAGATCACTACGTCCGTCTCACGGCCCGTCACCGCGGCCTGGCCCCGCCGGCCTCGGCCTGAACCGGCCCTAGTCTGCGTCGGCGTCCAGGGTCTCCTCGCCGGCATCGTCCTCCTCTGTTGTAGGCTCCGCAACGTCAGCCGACTCATGCACCAACACCAGCCCGCCGAGGGGGGGCAGGTTGATGGGGATGGACCAGGGTCGCCCCATCCAGCTCACCGCCTCGGCGCGTACCCCGCCCTGATTGCCCACGTTGCTGCCGCCGTAGTATCCGGCGTCGGAGTTGATGGCCTCGCGGTAGAAGCCGTCCACCGGGACGCCGATACGGTAGTCGCTGCGCGGGACGGGGGTGAAGTTGAACAGGGCCGCGACGATATGGTCACCGGACGGGTCTTTGCGCAGATAGCTTAAGACGGACTGGGAGCTATCGTGGCAATCGATCCATTCGAACCCTGAGCCCTCGAAGTCAACCGCGTGCATGGCCGGCTCCTCGCGGTAGAGCCGGTTAAGATCGGAGACCAATTTGAGCACGCCCGCGTGCGGCGCCCGCTCCAGCAACTCCCAGTCCAGGGCCGTCGCCTCGTTCCACTCCCGCCCCTGGGCGAACTCGCAGCCCATGAACAGGAGCTTTTTGCCCGGGTAGGTGAACATGAACGTATAGAGCAGGCGCAGGCTGGCGAACTTCTGCCAGGCGTCCCCAGGCATCTTGTCGAGCATGGACCGCTTGCCGTGGACCACCTCGTCGTGGGAGTAAGGGAGGACGAAGTTCTCCGTGAAGGCGTAGAGCAGCCCGAAGGTCAGCATGTCGTGGTGGAAGTGGCGGTAGATCGGGTCGTTGGCCATATAGGCCAGGCTGTCGTGCATCCAGCCCATGTTCCACTTCATGCTGAAGCCCAGGCCCCCGAGGTAGGTCGGGCGCGATACCGCCGGCCAGGAGGTGGACTCCTCGGCGATCATCAGCGAGCCGGGGTGCTGCTCGTGGGTCACGACGTTGAGCTGGCGCAGTAAATCCACCGCGTCCAGGTTCTCGTTGCCGCCGTACTTGTTGGGAATCCAATCCCCAGCCTCGCGAGAGTAATCCAGATAGAGCATGGACGCGACCGCGTCCACGCGCAGCCCATCGATGTGGAACTCCTTGAGCCAGTACAGGGCGCTGGACAGGAGGAAATTCTTCACCTCGTTGCGCCCGTAATTGAAGATCAGGGTGCCCCAGTCGCGGTGCTCGCCCTGGCGCGGGTCGGCGTGCTCGTACAGGGCTGTGCCGTCGAAGCTTGCCAGGGCGAAGGTGTCTCGGGGGAAGTGGGCGGGCACCCAGTCGAGCAGGACGCCGATGCCGTTTCGGTGCAGGTGATCGACGAAGAAGCGGAAGTCGTCCGGGCTGCCGAAGCGGCTGGTGGGGGCGAAGTAGCCGGTGGTCTGGTAGCCCCAGGAGGCATCCAGCGGGTGCTCGGTGATGGGTAGCAGCTCGATGTGGGTGAAGCCCGCCACGGACAGGTAATCCACCAGGCGTTGGGCGAGTTCCCGGTAGCCGAGGAAGCCCCCGTCCCCATCGCGCTGCCAGGACCCCAGGTGCACCTCATAGACCGACATGGGACGATGCCGCCAGTCTGCCGTGGCGCGGGCGGCCAGCCAGTCCTGATCGCCCCAGGCGTAGCCCCCCTCGGCACAGATCAGCCCGGCGGTATCGGGTCGGAGCTGGAAGGCGTTGGCGTAGGGATCGATCTTGACATGGACCTGTCCGGCACGGTCACGCAGCTCCAGCTTGTACAGGGCCCCGACCTGGATCTCCGGGATGAACAGCTCCCAGACCCCGCTCCCGCCGCGGGAGCGCATGGGGTGGACTCGCCCGTCCCAGGCATTGAAGTCCCCGACCACGCTGGCGCGGGTGGCATTGGGGGCCCAGACAGCGAACTGGACCCCGTCCACCCCCTCCACCTGGCGCTGGTGGGCGCCGAGGAAGCGGTAGGCGTGCCAGTGCCGGCCCTCGCCGAAGAGGTGCAGGTCGAAGTCCTGCAACTGGGTCGGGAAGCAATAGGGGTCATAGCTGATGTGGCTGTGACCGGCACGGTCTTCCCATTCCAGACGATACCGCTCCGGGACCTTGGCCCCATCGCCCTCCCAGACGAAGAGGTCGGTGCCATCGACGCGCGTCAGGCTGGGGCCGCCGTCCGCCAGGCGGACCTTCTCGGCCTGGGGCTGGTAGACACGCACCACGATCCCGGCTTGGGTGACATGCCGCCCGAGGTAGGCGAAGGGGTCATGGTGGCGGGCCTCAAGGATGGCCCGCAGCGGTTCGGGGTGGCGCTGCCCCCCCCCCGGGCCTTGGACCTGGCCTGTGGAGTGGCTGGCGGGCTGATCGGGGGGGAGCGAAACGGGCGTGTGGGTGGACATGGCGGCCTGGTTCCTGGTGAATCCAAACCCGTCGGTAGGCCATGGGTCGCCTGGGGAGGCAGCCCATCGGGGCGATCCGGTGGGGTGGTTCGGTGGGGCGGGACGGGCAGTGCCAGCAGGTCCCGGCGTCGCAAGGACAGGGCCCTCGCAGATGCGAACCCGCGCATAGTTGTCTGGGCCGGATGGTACCATACTGGTATCCAGCCGAGGTGCCCATAGCCAGGGTGATCGCGACGTCGTGCCCCTGGACTCAAGCTACCGCGGCGCCACCGAGGCCCACCCCGGTCAGGAGGTTGTAATGCCAGGCACCAATCCGCGATTCGTCAGCCGCCTTACCCGCAATACCCTCGCCCTCATCCTCGCCGGGGGCCGTGGCTCCCGCCTGATGCAATTGACGAGTTGGCGCTCCAAGCCGGCCGTCCCCTTTGGCGGCAAGTTTCGCATCGTCGATTTTCCCCTGTCGAACTGCATAAACTCCGGCGTGCGCCGCATCGCCGTCCTCACCCAGTACAAGGCGCACTCCCTGATCCTGCATATCCAGAAGGGTTGGGGTTTCCTGCGCGGGGAGTTTGGAGAGTTCGTGGAGCTGTGGCCGGCTCAGCAGCGCATCATCGAGTCGGCCTGGTACTCCGGGACCGCCGATGCCGTCTTCCAGAACCTGGACATCATCCGCAACCACAACCCTGAGTACATCCTGATCCTGGCCGGGGATCACATCTACAAGATGGACTACGGGACTATGATCGCCCACCACGCCGAGATGGGGGCCGACATGACCGTGGGCTGCATCGAGGTGGACCTTGATCGGGCGCGCGAGTTTGGGGTCATGTCCGTGGATGCCGATGGCAGGGTGCGCCGCTTCCAGGAGAAGCCGGAACGGCCGGACCCCATCCCCGGGCGCGACGACAAGGCCCTGGCTTCCATGGGCATCTATGTCTTCAACCGGGATTTCCTGCTCGAACAGGTCATCAAGGACGCCGACACCCGCGGCTCCAGCCACGACTTCGGTAAGGACATCATCCCAGCGGTCATTGACAAGTATCGGGTGCTTGCCTTCCCCTTCCGCCACGCCCGCACCGGGGCCCAGCTCTACTGGCGCGATGTCGGGACCGTGGACGCCTTCTGGGAGGCTAACCTGGAACTCATTGGCGTTACCCCACCGCTCGACCTCTACGACAAGCAATGGCCCGTGTGGACCTACCAGGAGCAGCTGCCCCCCGCCAAGTTCGTCTTCGACGATGAAGACCGCCGCGGCATGGCGGTGGACTCCATGGTCTCCGGTGGCTGCATCATCTCCGGGGCCGTGGTGCGCCACTCGCTCCTGTTTTCCAATGTCCGGGTCAACTCCTATGCGACGGTGCAGGATTCCGTGATCCTGCCGGACGTGGACATCGGTCGCCGCTGTACCATCCGCAAGGCCGTCATCGACCGCTATTGCCGCATCGGGGTCGATGAGCCCACCAGCATTGGCGTGGACCATGAAGCCGACCGGGCGCGGGGCTTCCACATCACCGAGGGGGGCGTCACCCTGGTGACCCCGGAGATGCTCGGCCAGGGCGTCAACACGGTGCGTTGACCTCAGACCCCGCGGCGTACCTCCAATACCCCAGGAAGCTGCGCCAGCTTGAGCCGGACGTGTTCGAGCTGGTCGGCGTCGCGCACCTCCATGGTGAAGCGCATGGTGGCTGTGTCGGTGTGCCCGATCCGAGTGGGTGGAGACCCCCACCACGTCCAGGTCCTCGTTGGTGATGACCGACGACACGTCGCGCAACAGGCCCTTGCGGTCCACCGCCAGGACGACCAGGTCCACGGGATAGGCCGCCTCCGGGTCCGCGCCGGCCCAGCGTACCTCGATCAGGCGCTCGCGCTCCTGGGGGGGAGGGCGCGCAGGTTGGAGCAGTCGGCGCGATGGACGGTCACCCCTCGCCCGCGGGTGATGAAGCCGACGATGGGGTCCGACGGCACTGGCTTGCAGCAGTGGGCCATGTGAGTCAGGAGATCCTCCACTCCCTCGACGATGACCTCTGAGCGGGCCCCGGGCTTGGGCAGGGTAGGTGCCTTGACCTTGACCTCGGGCGGCTTGGGGGTCTCGACCTTGGGCTCGCCGATGAGGCGCGCCACCACACCGACGGCGAGGTCGCCTCGGCCGATGGCCGCATAGACATCCTCTCCGTTGGTGAAGTTGTAACGCGGGGCGAGGGTGTCGAGGTGCGCCTTCTCGCCGATCCCAAGTCGGGTCAACTCGCGATCGAGCAGGGCGCGCCCCTGGGCGGCATGCAGGTCATGGTCCTGCTGGGCGAACCACTGGCGCACCCGGTTGCGGGCCCGTGCCGTCTTGAGGTAGCCCTGATGTGGGCTCAACCAGTCGCGGCTGGGGGTGGCGTTTTTCTGGGTCAGGATCTCGACCCGTTGGCCGCTCTGGAGGGCCTGGTTGAGGGGGACGATGCGCCCGTCCACCCGCGCCCCTCGGCAGCGAAGCCCGATCTCCGAGTGAATGGCGAACCCGAAGTCCAGGGCCGTGGCCCCGATGGGTAACTCGATGACCTTGGATTGGGGGGTCAGGACATAGATGTGGACCGGCTCGAACTCGGTCTTGAAACGCTCGACGATGTCGCCGCCCTGGTCGCCCTCTTGTTTCAGTTCCAGCCAGTTGCGCATCCATGCCAGTCGGCGCTGCATCTCTACGTCGGAGCCCTTGTTCTCCTTGTAGCTCCAGTGGGCGGCCACCCCCAGCTCGGCGTGGCGGTGCATCTCGTGGGTGCGTATCTGCACCTCCAGTGGCTTGTCGCCCGGCCCGATAACGGCCGTGTGCAGGGAGCGATAGAGGTTGCCCTTGGGGGTGGCGATGTAGTCGTCGAACTCCTTGGGGATGTGGCGCCAGGTCCCGTGGACAATCCCTAAGGCGGCATAGCAGTCCTTGACGCTATCGACCATGATGCGGACCGCGCGCAGGTCGAAGATCTCGTCGATGTCCACGGCCTTGCGCTGCATTTTCTTCCAGATGCTGAAGATGTGCTTGGGGCGCCCGCTGATCTCCGCCTTGATCCCCGCCTCCGCGAATTTTGCCCGCAATAGGTCCATGACGGCGCCGATGTAGGCCTGGCGCTCCCCGCGGCGACCGTCCAGGAGCTTGGCGATGCGCAGGTACTCGTCCGGGTCCAGGTAACGCAGGGCCAGGTCCTCCAGCTCCCACTTGACCTGACCGATGCCCAGCCGGTTGGCCAGCGGGGCATAGACACGCTGGGTGTCCTGAGCGATCTTGGCACGCCGCTTGGGTTCCAGGTCTTTGATGCAGCGCATCAGGTGCAGACGCTCGGCGAGCACCACCAGGACCACACGGACGTCCTCGGCGATACCGAGCAGCAGTCGTCGCAGGTTCTCCTCGTGCTCGTCTAGGTCCTTGGCGGCGATCACCGCGGCGACATTGGTGATGCGGTCGATGCGGGCCAGGTCCGCCACCATCCGCGCCACCCCGGGCCCAAAGCGGGCGGCAAGCTGCTCCTCCGAGACCCCGGCGAGCCCTAGACAGCCGTTGAGCAGGGCGGCGCTCAAGGTCGGCCCGTCCATGCGCAACCCAACCAGGATATCGGCGGTGGACAGGGCATGGCGCACGGCCGACTCACCGGTCTCCAGACGCTCCGCGCCCCGACAACGCAGCAGGGCGGCGCAGGCATCGGCGAGCCGGAGGCGTTCCATCTCCGGGTAGTGGGCCTCCAGGCTCGCCAGCCAGTGGCCGACGGCCGCCTGCGCGTCGTCCTTGTCGGCGGGGAGGTTATAGGTCGCTGTCACCATGGTGGGTCCCCTGGGCTCGTGGGTCAGATCCACATGGGGGCGGGGGGTGTATTGAACCAGCCCTTGCGCCGGGCCTTAACCGAACCTTAGCCGGGCAGGTAGCGCCCATCGTACGGACGGCGGGCCAGGCCCAGGCCAGTCTGCTTGCACTCCAGCACTTAACAAGTCTGCCGATGGAGTCAGTGCGGAGGCGCTGAGGCCACAGGGGGGAATCCAGTGTTCGCGGTTTGGGAACTGGGACCGCCCACCTGGTCGTGGCCTGACACATTGTCATCAGCTGCAAGTCGCTGCTGTGACGGTGTACGTGGGTAAAGAACAGGGATTCTGGCTGCCAAATTGGCAGGGCAATTGGTCGCGGTCCGGGGTACTGCGGTTCTGTCTGGCCGCTAATTGGGTGCACCAGGGGCGGGGAACCGAGACCTAAAATTTCAATGATTTCCATTGGGTTGTGGCCGGGGACATGCTGGCGTTGGGGGTACATGCTGGACTTTGGCCGGCTTGTTGCATAAGTCACTACCGGCACCCGGCGAAAGCGGGGCTGACCAAACGATTAACTACCAACTTGAGGATCACTCCAATGCACATGAATAAGATTGCTCTGGCCCTGGGTCTGGCTCTGGCTGCTTCCACCGCGATGGCTGGTATGAGCGGCATGGGCGGGATGTCCGGCATGGGCGGCATGTCTGGGATGTCCGGCATGGGCGGCATGGGCGGGATGTCCGGCATGGGCGGCATGGGCGGGATGTCCGGCATGAGCGGCATGGGCGGGATGTCCGGCATGGGCGGCATGGGCGGGATGTCCGGCATGGGCGGATGTCCGGCATGGGCGGCATGGGCGGGATGTCCGGCATGGGCGGCATGGGCGGCATGGGCGGGATGTCCGGCATGGGCGGCATGGGCGGCATGGGCGGCATGGGCGGCATGGGCGGGATGTCCGGCATGGGCGGCATGGGCGGGATGTCCGGCATGGGCGGCATGGGCGGGATGTCCGGCATGGGCGGCATGGGCGGGATGTCCGGCATGGGCGGCATGGGCGGCATGGGCGGGATGTCCGGCATGGGCGGCATGGGCGGGATGTCCGGCATGGGCGGCATGGGCGGGATGTCCGGCATGGCGGGATGTCCGGCATGGGCGGCATGGGCGGGATGTCCGGCATGGGCGGGATGTCCGGCATGGGCGGCATGGGCGGGATGTCCGGCATGGGCGGCATGGGCGGGATGTCCGGCATGGGCGGCATGGGCGGGATGTCCGGCATGGGCGGCATGGGCGGGATGTCCGGCATGAGCGGCATGGGCGGCATGGGCGGGATGTCCGGCATGAGCGGCATGGGCGGCATGGGCGGGATGTCCGGCATGGGGGATGTCCGGCATGGGCGGCATGGGCGGGATGTCCGGCATGGGCGGGATGTCCGGCATGGGCGGCATGGGCGGGATGTCCGGCATGGGCGGCATGGGCGGGATGTCCGGCATGAGCGGCATGGGCGGGATGTCCGGCATGGGCGGCATGGGCGGCATGCGCTAAGGGATAGCCCCAGGCCCTCGGGCCAATTCGCGACACAGGGACGTGTCACTCCCCCGGCCTAGCGGCCAACCTCTCCGGCGGTCACCCCGCATCTCCTGGCGACGTCTCGGTCGCCTCTGAAGTTCAGGTTCCCTGGGCGACACTATTCCGACCTCTGTTTTGGCGGCACTTCTCCCCTCGTCTGCTTACCGTTATGCTGCGGCCCTTTATCGGGGGCAGCCCCGCCTCACAGCTACCTGCCAAGACGCCCAGATGTCGGAACCAGCCACTTACCGCTCCAACTTCATTCGCCAGATCATCGATGAGGATCTCGCCTCGGGTAAACACACCCGGATCGCGACCCGGTTTCCGCCAGAGCCCAACGGTTATCTCCACATCGGTCACGCCAAGTCCATCGTGCTGAACTTTGGGCTGGCTCAGGACTATCAGGGCACCTGCAACCTGCGCTTCGACGACACCAACCCGCACAAGGAGAACGTCGAGTTCGTCGCGTCCATCCAGGCCGATGTGCGCTGGTTGGGTTACGACTGGGCCGACCGGCTCTATTTCGCCTCCGATTACTTCGAGCGTCTCTACGGCTTTGCCTGCGAGTTGATCGAGAAGGGGCTTGCCTATGTCTGCGACCTGAGCGCCGAGGACACCCGGACCTACCGCGGGACCCTCACAGAACCTGGGCGCGACAGCCCCTGGCGTGGGCGCAGTGCCGCCGAGAACCTGGACCTGTTCCAGCGGATGCGCGCCGGGGAGTTTCCGGACGGGGCCCGCACCCTGCGCGCCCGCATCGATATGGCCTCCCCCAACATCAACCTGCGCGACCCGGTGCTGTATCGCATCCGTCACGGCGTGGTCCATCACCAGACCGGAAGCCTTTGGTGCCTGTACCCGACCTACGACTACACCCACCCCATCTCCGACGCCCTGGAGGGGATCACACACTCCATCTGCACCCTGGAGTTCGAGGACCATCGCCCCCTCTACGACTGGTGTGTGGCCAATGTCTCGGTACCCTGCCGGCCGCGGCAGATCGAGTTCTCGCGGCTCAATCTGGAATACACGGTGATGAGCAAGCGCCTGCTCACCCGGCTGGTGACCGAGGGCATAGTCCACGGCTGGGATGACCCGCGCATGCCCACCATTGCCGGCCTGCGCCGCCGCGGCTACACGCCCGCAGCCATTCGCGACTTTTGCGACCGCATCGGGGTGACACGCTCCGATAGCCGCGTGGAGATGGCCGCCCTGGAGAGTGCCATCCGAGACGACCTCGATGCGAAGGCCCCCAGGGTCATGGCGGTCCTGCGCCCCCTCAAGGTGGTAATCGAAAACTGGCCGGAGGGGGAGTTCGCATCCCTGACGGCGGCCAATCACCCGAAGGACGAGATGATGGGTACCCGCTCCCTGACCTTTGGGGGCGAGGTCTACATCGACTCGGAAGACTTCAGCGAGGCCCCCCCGAAGGGGTGGAAACGTCTGGTTCCCGGGGGTGAGGTGCGGCTGCGCAATGCCTACGTCATACGATGTGACCGGGTGATCAAGGATGCCGAGGGGAGGGTCGTGGAGCTGCGCGCGAGCGTCGATCACGACACCCTTGGCAAGAACCCAGCGGGGCGCAAGGTCAAGGGCGTCATCCACTGGGTCTCTGCGGCCCATGCGGTGCGGGCCGAGGTTCGCCTCTATGACCGGCTTTTCTCCGTGCCAGAACCCGGTGCGGTCAGCGGCGATTTCCTTGCTGACATGAATCCGCAGTCGCTGGTCACGCTCACAGACTGTGCACTGGAGCCAGCCCTGGCCCAGGCAGGCCCCGGGGATCGTTACCAGTTCGAGCGTGAGGGGTACTTCGTGGCAGACCCGGATGGGACCCCGGAGTGGCCGGTTTTCAACCGGACCGTCGGGCTGCGGGACACCTGGGCCAGGGCCGCAGGCTAGTCGGGAGTCCCGCTGCGCCAACGGCCGTCCAGGCGTGGCGGTGTCGCGAGGGCTCAGGTGCGGTACAGAGCGGGGAAAAAAAGTTTGCCAAGACATAGGCTCGCCGCTAACATTACGGGCTCTGACGACAGGCGCGTAGCTCAGCTGGTTAGAGCACCACCTTGACATGGTGGGGGTCGTTGGTTCGAGTCCAATCGCGCCTACCAAACTCCGCAGCCGCCAGTCTACGGCCACAGGCCCCAACAGTCGGATCCATGGGTCACCAGACCCACAGATCGACGGGGCTACAGGCACTAGGCTGGCGGCTTTTCCTTTTCATGTGCCCCCTGGTATCGGGCACCGCTGATACGACGGCAGGTCCCGCAAATGCCCCAGATCACCCTCCCGGACGGCTCCCAGCGCCAGTTCGATGGCCCCGTCACCGTCGCCCAGGTCGCCCAGTCCATTGGCGCTGGCCTGGCAAAGGCCGCCCTTGCCGGGCGCGTTGATGGCCGTTTGGTGGACACCTGTCATCTGATCGGCGCCGATGCGCAGTTGGCCATCGTTACCCATCGGGACGAAGCGGCCCTGGAGTTGCTGCGCCACGACGCCGCCCATGTCATGGCCCAGGCGGTGCAGGAGCTCTACCCCGGGACCCAGGTGACCATAGGCCCCGCCATCGAAGACGGTTTCTACTACGACTTCGCCCGCGCCGAGCCCTTTACCACGGATGACCTGGCGAAGATCGAGTCGCGCATGCATGAGATCGTTAGGCGCGACCTGCCCATCGTGCGCGAGGTTTGGGACCGGGAGCAGGCCAAGGCCCTGTTTGGCGGCATCGGCGAGGACTACAAGGTCGCGATCATCGAGGACATCATCCCGGAGGGCGAGGAGGTCTCGATCTACCGCCAGGGGGACTGGTTCGACGTCTGCCGCGGCCCCCACCTGCCCAGCACCGGCAAGCTCGGCAACGGCTTCAAGCTCACCAAGGTCGCCGGGGCCTACTGGCGCGGCGATGCGCGCAACGCCCAACTCCAGCGTATTTACGGGACCGCCTGGCGTGACAAGAAGGAGCTTGACGCCTACCTGCATCGCGTCGAGGAGGCCGAGCGCCGGGATCATCGTCGGCTGGGCAAGCAACTGGACCTCTTCCACTTCCAGGAGGAGGCCCCGGGCATGGCCTTCTGGCATGCCAAGGGGCTTGTGGCCTATCGGCTTGCCGAGGACTACATGCGTGGCAAGCTGGTGGAATACGGCTACCAGGAGGTCGAAACCCCCCAGCTGCTGGACCGGTCCCTTTGGGAGCGCTCCGGGCACTGGGACAAGTTCGCCGGGGGCATGTTCACCACCCACCTGGATGACCACGACTTCGCCATCAAGCCCATGAATTGTCCGGGGCACATCCAGCTCTACAACCAGGGGCTCAAAAGCTACCGAGACCTGCCGCTGCGCATCGCCGAGTTTGGCGTGGTGCACAGGAACGAGCCTTCCGGGACCCTGCACGGGCTGATGCGGGCTCGCCGCTTTACCCAGGACGACGCCCATATCTTCTGCACCGACGACCAGCTCCAGGCCGAGGTTGCGACCCTCATCGATATGGTCTTCGAGACCTACCGAGACTTCGGCTTCACGGATATCGCTCTGGCCTTATCCCTGCGTCCGGACCAGCGCGTCGGCAGCGACGCCCTTTGGGACAAGGGCGAGGCGGCGCTCGAGAAATCTTTGCGCGACAAGGGGCTCGACTTCCGAGTTCAGCCGGGGGAGGGGGCCTTCTATGGCCCCAAGATCGAGTTCACCCTGCATGACAGCATCGGGCGTGCCTGGCAGTGCGGGACCATCCAGGTGGACTTCTCCATGCCTGGGCGCCTCGGGGCCCACTACATCGCCGAGGACAACAGCAAGCAGACCCCGGTGATGATCCATCGCGCCATCCTGGGCTCTATCGAGCGTTTCATCGGTATCCTCATCGAGCACTACGCCGGGGCGCTTCCGGTCTGGCTGGCGCCGGTGCAAGTCATGGTGTGCAATATCACCGATCGCCAGGCCCCCACTGTGCGCGAGGTCACTAAGACCTTGCGCGAAAAGGGCTTCCGAGCGGAATTCGACTTGAGAAACGAGAAGATCGGCTTTAAAATCCGCGAGCATACCCTGCAAAGGGTGCCCTACCTGCTCGTTCTGGGGGACCGCGAGGTCGAAAATGGGACCGTCGCTGCCCGCGACCGTAAGGGGCAGGACCTGGGTACCCTCGGTCTCGCAGACTTCATGTCCCGTCTCGGACACGAGGTCGTGACCCGAACCCACTGACGCCCGGATCAACGCCGCGGCCTGCCTCGTGGAGGCCCCCGGCGAGGTCGGTCGTTTTCGTTTGTGTGACTGGAGGAACTTGCAATAGCTGCGCCAAAGAAGAACCGCGTCAATCGCGAGATCACCGCCAACGAGGTCCGGTTGATCAACGTCGAGGGGGTCCAGGTCGGGGTAGTGCGGCTGCGCGAGGCCATCGAGATGGCCGAGGCGGACGGGTTGGATGTTGTCGAGATCGACCCCAATGCCGAACCGCCGGTCTGTCGCCTCATGGACTTTGGGCGCTTCGTCTTTGACCAGAGGAAGAAGAAGGCAGAGGCTAAGAAGAAGCAGCGGCAGGTTCAGATCAAGGAGATCAAATTCCGTCCTGGTACGGACGAAGGAGACTATCAGGTCAAACTACGCAACCTGACCCGTTTCCTGACCGAAGGGGACAAAGGCAAGGTCACCATGCGCTTTCGCGGGCGCGAACATGCCCACCGCGAGCTTGGGCTGGAACTGCTCAAGCGGGTGGAGAACGATCTTGTCGACATCAGCATCGTGGAATCGCAACCCCAGATGGAAGGACGCCAGATGGTAATGGTGCTGGGTCCCAAAAAGAAGTAGCGGCGCCTTCCGGTCATCCGTGAGGCAGAGCCGCCGGCGGTTCGCAACCGCCGGTCGGGGCCGCGTATCCCATTCAAATAGCGGAGTCGAGAGTCATGCCCAAGATTAAGACCAAGCGCGGGGCCGCAAAGCGCTTTTTGCGCAACGGTGCCGGTGCGTTCAAGCGGAACGCCTCCCATCGGCGTCACATCCTGACCAAGAAGTCCACCAAGCGGAAGCGTCATTTGCGCTCCGCCGCGCTGGTCCATGCGTCGGATGCGAAGAGCGCCATGCGGATGATGCCTTACTGCTGAACCTGAACGAACCGGAGACAAGAAATGCCAAGAGTCAAACGCGGCGTACAGGCCCACGCCCGCCACAAGAAGATCATGAAGGCCGCCAAGGGATACTACGGTGCCCGCAGCAAGGTCTTCCGCGTCGCCAAGCAGGCGGTCATCAAGGCCGGCCAGTATGCCTATCGCGACCGCCGCCAGAAGAAGCGCCAGTTCCGTACCCTGTGGATTGCGCGCATCAATGCCGCCGCCCGCATGAACGGGCTGTCCTACAGCCGCTTCATGGATGGCATGAAAAAGGCCGGCGTGGTCATTGACCGCAAGGTCCTGGCCGAGATTGCCTACAGCGACGCCGTCACGTTCGCCGCCCTGGCCGAACAGGCCAAGACGGGCCTGAGCCAGTACGGCCAGGCTGCCGCCTGATTTGCGGGGCGCCTTCGGCTGTCCCCGGCGCCCGGTTCTGAACAAAGAAAGGGGGAAGGCCGCGGCCTTTCCCTTTTTTTTGGCCAGCTGGGCCGCCTCGATCAACCTGTTATCGATCCGCACCCGCTCGCGTTCCGCAATGGTTCAACCCATCCCCGAACGCACGGACCCGACACGACTCAAGGACCCAACCCGAGGGCATCAAGATGGCTGAAGCAGACGCACCCGCGGTCGATTCGCTGCGCGACGCCGCCTTGGCCGAGATCGCCGCATGCCCTGACCTCACCGCCCTGGACCAGGTGCGGGTCCGCTACCTGGGCAAGAGCGGCCTGCTCACCGTCCAGCTCAAGCAACTCGGGGCCCTGCCCAAAGAGGATCGCCCTGCCGCCGGTGCCCTGATCAATGTCGCCAAGGAAGCCGTGCAGGCGGCCATCGATGCCCGCCGTAGCGTTCTGGATCAGGCTGCCCTGACGGCCCGGCTGGCCGCCGAGCGTATCGACGTGACCCTGTCCGGGCGCGGTCAGAGGCCCGGCGGGCTGCACCCCATCACCCGCACCTTGAAAAGGATCGAGCTGCTCTTCGCCAATGCCGGTTTCGCGGTCGCCGAGGGTCCGGAGGTGGAGGACGACTACCACAACTTCGAGGCCCTCAACATCCCCGCCCACCACCCGGCGCGGGCCATGCACGACACCTTCTACTTCGATGCCCACCGGCTGCTGCGGACCCACACCTCGCCGGTGCAGATCCGGGTGATGCGCAAGCAGGCCCCGCCGCTGCGGGTCATTGCCCCGGGTCGGGTCTACCGCTGCGACTCCGATCTGACCCACACCCCGATGTTCCATCAGGTCGAGGGGCTCTTGGTGGACGAGCAAGTCAGCTTCGCCGACCTCAAGGGTGTGCTCTACGACTTCCTGACCAACTTCTTCGAGCGCGACCTGAAGCTGCGCTTCCGCCCGTCCTACTTCCCCTTCACGGAGCCGTCGGCGGAGGTCGATATCGCGTGCGTCATGTGCAATGGGGCCGGCTGCCGGGTGTGCAAGCAGAGTGGCTGGCTCGAGGTCCTGGGGTGCGGCATGGTCTATCCGGAGGTTTTCCGCCATGTGGGCATCGACCCGGAGCGCTACCTGGGTTACGCCTTTGGCATGGGGGTGGAGCGTCTGGCGATGCTGCGGTACGGCATCGACGACATCCGACTCTATTTCGAGAATGACCTTCGATTCCTTCGGCAATTCGCCTGATCTGAGACAACACTAGGAAGCCGGACGATGCGATTCAGTGAGGCATGGCTACGCGAGTGGGTCTCCCCGCCCGTGGACACCGAGACCCTGGCGGCCCAGTTGACCATGGCGGGGCTTGAGGTGGACGCCGTAGAGCCCGCCGCTCCCGCCTTCACCGGAGTGGTGGTCGGGCTGGTGGTTCGCCGCGAGCGTCACCCGGACGCCGAGAAACTCAGCGTCTGCCAGGTGGACGCGGGGCAGGGCGCGGAACTTCAGATCGTCTGTGGGGCGGCCAATGTGGCGGCGGGGATGAAGGTCCCGGTCGCCCTGGTGGGGGCTCAACTCCCGGGTGGGTTCAAGATCAAGCGGGCCAAGCTCCGCGGCGTTGAGTCCCTTGGGATGATCTGCTCGGCCTCTGAGCTGGGCCTGGCAGAGGCATCGGAGGGCATATTGCCCCTGCCAGCGGACGCTGAGATCGGTCGCGACTTCCGCGACTGGCTGAGCCTTGACGATGCCTGCATCGAGGTCGATCTGACCCCGGACCGCGGCGACTGCCTGAGCCTGGCCGGGATCGCCCGGGAGGTTGGGGTCATCAATCGCAGCCCCGTCGGCGGGCCTGCCTTGGAGCCGGTGGCGCCCACCATCGAGGACCGCTTCCCTGTGCGCCTGGAGGCCGGCCACGCCTGCCCGCGCTATGTCTGCCGGGTCATCCGCAACATCGCCGTCGGGACCGAGACGCCCCTGTGGATGCGCGAGCGCCTGCGCCGCTCCGGGCTGCGCAGCCTGGGCCCCGTGGTGGACGTGACCAACTACGTCCTGTTGGAACTGGGACAGCCGATGCACGCCTTTGACCTCGCGAGGCTCCGGGGTGAGATCCGGGTACGCCTGGCCGAACCCGGGGAGCGTCTGGGCCTGCTCAATGGCAGCGAGATCGAGGTGCGACCCGACACCCTGGTTATTGCGGATAGCCGGGTCCCCGTGGCCCTGGCCGGAATCATGGGGGGCGCCTGGTCCGCGGTGGGGGAGGGTACCCGCGACATTCTCCTGGAGAGCGCCTTCTTTGCGCCCGCCATCGCTGCCGGCAAGGCCCGTAGCTACGGGCTGCACACCGATTCGTCCCACCGCTTCGAGCGTGGGGTCGATCCCGATCTCCAGGTCGGTGCCCTGGAGCGTGCCACACGGTTGCTGCTCGACATCGTCGGCGGCGAGCCTGGCCCTGTAGTGGAGGCCCTGAGTCCCGCCGATCTTCCCGGGCGCACAGCCCTGGTACTGCGTCGCGCCAGAGTCGCCCAGATCCTGGGGCTGCACCTGGAGGACGCCGAGGTCGTGGATATTCTCACACGGCTCGGCATGGCCGTCTCGCCGCTGGCGGAGGGCTGGGAGGTCCTGCCCCCCAGCAGCCGCTTCGATACCGTCCTGGAGGTTGATCTCATCGCTGAGATTGGTCGCATCCATGGCTACGACAACATCCCCACGGCCCATGCCCCAACGATGGCCACCACCCGGGCCCCGGCCGAGACGGACTTCGACCTGGACCGCGCCCGCCAGGCCCTGGTGGCCCGCGGCTACCATGAAGTCATCACCTACAGCTTCGTCAGCCCCGAACTCCAGGCCCTGGTGGCCCCGGGGCAGCCGACCCTGGCGCTGGCCAACCCCATTTCCGCCGATCTTTCGGTCATGCGCACCGGGCTCTGGCCCGGCCTGCTCGGGGCGGCCAGGCAGAACCTGGCGCGTCAGCAGGAACGGGTGCGCCTGTTCGAGAGCGGCCTGCGCTTCCTGCCAGAGGCGGGGGATACCGGCCTGCCGCGGCAGGATGCCGTCATCGGTGGTCTGGTCGTCGGCCCCGTCGCCCCTGAGCAATGGGGGCAGTCCCCGAAGGGTGTAGATTTCTTCGACCTCAAGGCCGACGTCGAGGCCATCCTCTCGCTGACAGGCTCCCCCGATGCCTATAGCTTCGTCCCCGCTGAGCACCCGGCCCTGCACCCGGGCCAGACTGCACGCATCGAACGCGACGGGCGCGAGGTGGGAATCATGGGCATGCTGCACCCGGCCCTCGGGGCGCGGCTCAATCTCGGCAGCGACGGCTTCGCCTTCGAACTGGCCCTGAATGGGCTTGCCAACGGGCGTCTGCCGGCCTTCCAGCCCCTGTCCAAGTTTCCGTCCATCCGCCGAGACATCGCCCTGGTGGTGGATGCCGGGGTCAGTCAGGCACAGGTGCGTGCCTGCATCAATGCCGCGGAGCCAGAATTGCTCACGGAGATCGTCCTGTTTGACGTCTATCAGGGCTCGAACATAGAGCCAGGACGAAAAAGTATGGCTTTGGGATTGATTTTACAGGCATCTTCCAAGACACTTACGGATCAAGAGGTTGACGGTAGCATCGCGCGCATCCTGGCGCGGGTCGAGTCAGAGATTGGGGCAAGATTGAGGGATTGATGATATGGCGCTGACCAAGGCCGACATGGCCGAACACCTGTTCGAGGTATTGGGTCTCAACAAGCGGGAGGCCAAGGACATGGTCGAGAGTTTCTTCGAGGAGATCCGCGGTGCCCTGGAGCGCGGGGAGCAGGTCAAGCTGTCCGGTTTCGGCAATTTCGATCTGCGCGAAAAGAAGCAACGCCCTGGGCGTAACCCAAAAACGGGGGAAGAGATCCCGATCACCGCACGGCGGGTCGTGACCTTTAGGCCTGGCCAGAAGCTCAAGACGAGGGTGGAAGCCTATGTTGGAAGCGGTCACTAGCGAGCAGCACGAGCTGCCGCCCATCCCGGGCAAGCGCTACTTCACTATCGGTGAGGTCAGCGAGTTGTGTGGCGTGAAGCCCCACGTCCTGCGCTATTGGGAGCAGGAGTTCACCCAGCTCAAGCCGGTCAAACGCCGCGGCAACCGCCGCTACTACCAGCGCCACGACGTCCTCATGGTGCGGCAGATCCGCAGCCTGCTCTACGAGCAGGGATTCACTATCGGCGGGGCCCGCCAGCAGCTCTCCGGCGAGACCGCCAAACAAGATTCGAGCCAGAGCCATCAGATCATCCGGCAACTCTGCACGGAGCTTGAGGATGTACTCCAGACCCTCAAGCGCTGACAGTGGCCTTGGTCTTTGATCTGGGATTTGGTTTGACAGTGCGGGAGGGCGCAACTATTATGGCGAGCTTTCCGGGGCGTAGCGCAGCCTGGTAGCGCACCTGAATGGGGTTCAGGTGGTCGGAGGTTCAAATCCTCTCGCCCCGACCAAATAAAACAAGGGGTTAGCCTGAAAAGCTAACCCCTTTTTCTATTTTGAACGGGCGGTTTCAAGTTTGAAGTGCAACGCTATCGTTAACAGCGGCGATTTCGCCCTGTCATCAGCGCCTTGCCCCGCCCCGGCTCACAACCTGGATACCTAGCGCGCCTCTCGCCGGCTGTGGACGGTTGCGGCCAACGGCCGCGGTGTCGAATGCGGAGCGGTTTCTGATCTAGGGAGGAGGCAGGAAATCTTGCTCAGGAACCTCGGGCCTCCTTGCGGGTAACCGCCGTGATCCAGTCTTCGAGATTCCAGCGGCGGCTCTTGTACAGGATCTTGGTCACGATGCTGGCCCCGTCGAAGTTGCGTTCTTCCCGCCACAGATGACAGAAGCCGTGCAGATACCAGCCGCCATGTCGCGGGTCCCGCATGATCCTGGTGATGTCGACCGTGTCGCGGTGCCAGTCGCCCTCCTGGTCCTTGTAGGTGAACTCGACCGTGCATGGCGCACCGGTCCAGACCGTGACCAGGCGCGCCTCCCCTTCGGCACGCGCAGGCTGGTCAAGGACGTCGTCAGGTTCCCCCTGGACTGGGGCCACAGAGAGGTCCTCGCTCGCTACGGGCGGAGTCGCTGCTCCCATCTCCGGTTGGTCAGGTTGACTCTGGGCTGACGTACCCGCCGGCTGCGTTTCCGGCTCTGCGCCTGACGTGGACGCTCGCCGTGAGATCCGCAGGGCCGCCGCGATGGCTGCTGCCGCAAGTGCGATGGCCGCTAGGACGGGCACCAGGAACAGGAATCGGTTCTGGCTCCCGGAACCCTCTGACGCTTGGGCGGCATGTGTCGCTTCGCGCGTGCCCGCCGAGTCTGTGGGGGCTGGGGACTGCTCTGTCGTCTCCGGTGACAGGCATTCTCTTGCACCCCTCCGAAACCAATTGCCGTCCCACCCTCGGCACAGATCCTCTTCGAACTGTGCTGGCTCCTCCACGACGCCTCTCGTGCCGGCTACCACGACCGGCGTCTGCGAGACCCACGACAAGCAAATCAATAAGACGAGCAACCACACACGCATGTTTGCCCCTCCTGGTTTCATGGCTGAAGGTATGAGGGTGCCACAGCGTGCGGCTGTTTCACACCTGCAAGGCGCCGATCTCCCTGGGCTGGCAGCGGTCGGCCTCTTCCAGCATCCCCACTTTAGTCTGTCTCAATCGTGCTGCCATCGGTGATCTCCATGACCGCCCTACAGTAATTTATCCGGGGGTTCTGTCTTACCTACATTGGCACAGAGGGCGGGGCGCTTTCGAGGCCACTGCGGCGTGGTCGGGGTTTAGTCCATTGGCCGTCAGCGGCTGGCCCGTGGTTGGACGGCGGTCGGAATGCAAGCACAGACCGGCCGCTGAAGGTCGTCCCCTGTCCGTCACCCTTCTTCAGGATCGCGGGGTTTTAATCTTCGCCCCTGGCCCAAGATGGGCGCCACCTCCACCGCCATGCAGGCGCCCTACCTAGCCGAGACCCAATCTCATGACCCAAGACATCAGCAATCTGGACATGGAGATCGGCAGCGGTATCGCTGCCTTCGAGACCCGCCAGTTCGCACGCGCCGCCGGGCTCTTGTCGCCGCTGGCGGATGCGGGTGAGCCCCAAGCCCAGTACCGCATGGCCATCATGGCCCAGAACGGACTGGGTATGACCGAGAACACTGACCTCGCCTTCCGCTACATGAAGGCCGCCGCGGAGGCTGGGATGGACCTGGCCCAGCATGGGCTCGGCTTCATGTATATGGAGGGGGAGTGCGCCCCCAAGAACGCCGAGCAGGCCGTCTACTGGTTCCGCAAGGCGGCGGATCAGGGCCTGGCGGGTTCCCAGACTACCCTTGCGATGATGTACGAGGAGGGACGCGGCGTCCCCCAGGACCTGGAGGAGGCGCGCAAGTGGTACCGGCTTGCCGGGTTTGAGGATCGCTGAGACCACACGGGCCAAACGCGGGTCGGGGGCGTCATCGGTGTTGCGCAAGACCCTGCCGCTCAATGGGCCTTAAACGCCAAAGGTCCCGAAGCGGCGAAAGCCCCCTCCAAAAGGAGACCTTCCAAGCTCCCCAAGCCCGAGGCAGCGCCATGTGGAGCGACCGATGGTCGCCAGCCGGTTCGGTCGGGGCGACCAGGCGCGTGTCCTGTGGGCTTAGGCCCTGGAGCTATCCACCGGCCTCTCCCCCGCGAAACCCGACACCCCTGGGTGTTGAATCCTCGGGCTTGAGACCGCATCCTAATTCCGCAGTAAAATGCTGCGAAATTCCCCCGCCAGCCGCCGTCCAGGGAGCCAGCCGCCATGAGCGCCGCCACGCAAGTCGAGGACCTCGTCCGCTCGGAGTACGAGCACGGGTTCGTCACTGACATCGAGTCCGATACTCTGCCCCCCGGCCTGGACGAAGGTGTCGTCCGTGCCATCTCCGCCAGGAAGGGCGAGCCCGAGTTCATGCTGGAGGCCCGCCTCAAGGCGTACCGCCACTGGCTGACTATGACCGAGCCCAACTGGGCCTCTGTGGAACACCCGCCCATCGACTACCAGGCGATCTCCTACTTTTCTGCCCCCAAGAAGAAGCTGTTGCAGAGTCTCGACGAGGTCGATCCGGCGCTGTTGGAGACCTACGCCAAGCTCGGCATACCCATCGAAGAGCAGAAGGCCTTGGCGGGGGTCGCCGTGGACGCGGTTTTCGACAGCGTCTCGGTGGCGACGACCTTCCGCGTCAAGCTCGCCGAGGTAGGGGTGATCTTCTGCGCCATCTCCGAGGCGGTGCACCAGTACCCGGATCTCATCAAGCAATATCTCGCGAGCGTGGTTCCCCACACGGACAACTACTTTGCGGCGCTCAATGCCGCGGTCTTCAGCGACGGGACCTTCGTCTATGTCCCGAAGGGGGTGCGCTGCCCCATGGAGCTGAGTACCTACTTCCGCATCAACGCCGCCAACACCGGGCAGTTCGAACGCACCCTGATCGTCGCCGAGGCCGGGAGCTATGTAAGCTATCTGGAGGGTTGCACGGCCCCCATGCGCGATGAGCACCAGCTCCACGCCGCCGTGGTGGAGCTGATCGCCATGGACGACGCGGAGATCAAGTATTCCACGGTACAGAACTGGTATCCCGGGGACGCCCAGGGTAAAGGCGGCATCTACAACTTCGTCACCAAGCGCGGAGACTGCCGCGGGGCCCGCTCAAAGATTTCCTGGACCCAGGTGGAGACCGGCTCGGCGATCACCTGGAAGTACCCGAGCTGCATCCTGCGCGGGGACGGGTCGGTCGGCGAGTTCTATTCCGTCGCCGTGACCAAGGGGAGGCAGCAGGCGGACACCGGGACCAAGATGATCCACCTGGGGCGCAATACCAGTTCCACCATCGTCTCCAAGGGGATCTCGGCGGGGCAGGGGCGTCAGACCTACCGCGGTCTGGTGCGCATTGCCCAGCGGGCCGAAGACGCACGCAATCACACCCAGTGCGACAGCCTGCTGATCGGTGACCGCTGCACGGCCAACACCTTCCCCTACATCGAGGTCAAGAACCCCACGGCCCAGATGGAGCATGAGGCAACTACCTCGAAGATCGGCGACGACCAGCTCTTCTATTGCCGTTCCCGCGGGTTGGCCGAGGAGGATGCGGTATCCATGATCGTCAACGGCTTCTGCAAGGAGGTCTTCCGGCAACTCCCCATGGAGTTCGCGGTGGAGGCGCAGAAGCTCCTGAGCATCAGCCTGGAAGGGGCTGTGGGTTAGATAGGACTTATGGGTCCCATTAGGCTCGATCATTAGGCAGTATGAGGAAAAGCAAGATGTTGTCAGTTAAGGGCCTGAAGGCCAACGTGGGTGCCCGTGAGATCCTCAGGGGCCTCGATCTCGAGGTCGGCCCCGGCGAGGTCCACGCCATCATGGGCCCCAACGGGTCCGGCAAGAGCACCTTTGCCCATGTCCTGTCGGGGCGCGATGGCTATGAGGTCACCGCTGGCAGCGCCCTGTTCGAGGGTCAGGACCTGCTGGCCCTGACGCCCGAGGCCCGCGCCCACCTGGGGGTGTTCCTCGCCTTCCAGTATCCGGTGGAACTGCCGGGGGTGAACAACACCTACTTCCTCAAGGCGGCCCTCAACGCCATCCGCGGTGCGCGCGGGGAGCCGGAACTCGATGCCGTGGCCTTCATGCGCCTGATGAAGGAGAAGCTCAAGGTCTTGCACCTGGACGACAGCCTACTCAAGCGTCCGGTCAACTTCGGCTTTTCCGGCGGCGAGAAAAAGCGCAACGAAATCTTCCAGATGGCCCTGCTGGAGCCCAAGCTTGCCATCCTGGACGAGACCGACTCCGGGCTCGACATCGACGCCCTGCGCATCGTGGCCGACGGGGTCAATACCCTGCGCAGCCCGGATCGGTCCATGATTGTCGTTACTCACTACCAGCGTCTGCTGGACTACATCGAGCCGGACTTTGTCCACGTCTTGGCCAAGGGCCGGATCATCCGTTCCGGGGGCAAGGCGTTGGCCCTGGAGTTGGAAGAAAGGGGCTACGGCTGGATCGCGGGTGAGGAGGCGGCATGAACACGCCGATGCTGCCGGCCGCCATCGTCCCAGGCCCCTTCGACACCTGGCTGGCGGGCCTCGCCCAGGACCTGCCTGGCGCCGGGCTTGGTTGGCTGAGTGCCCAGCGCGGGGCGGCCCTGGCCAGGGCCCGTGCCGCCGGGGTGCCGACATCCAAGCAGGAAGGGTGGCGCTACACAGGGCTCAGGTCGCTGCTGGAGCAGGGCTTCACCCAAGGCGTGGAGGACATCACGGGCCTCGCCCCGGAAGATGTGGAGGATCTCTTGATCCCCGGCCTCTGCGCCCACCGTGTGGTCCTGGCCAACGGGCGCCTGGTGCCGTCCCTATCCTGGGTGGACGGGTTCCCGGGTGGCGTCCGCGCCGGCGGGCTGCGTGCCCTGATCGAGTCCGAACCCGACCTGTTGCGCGGGCGCCTTGGGCGGGTGGCCGGGGACGGCGCCCACGTCTTCGCGGCCCTGAACACCGCTGGTATGGACGATGGCTTCGTTCTCCTTCTTGAGGCCGGGACCCGGGTAGAACGGCCCATCGAGATCATCCACCTGTCGCTTGGCATGGATGAGCCACGCCTGGCGCAGCCCCGGCACATTGTGGATCTGGGCGAGGGCGCCAGTGCCACGCTGATCGAGCGCTACGTCAGCCTGGGTAACTCCCTGTATTGCACCAACTCGGTCCTGGAGCTGTCCCTGGCGGCAGGGGCCGAGCTGACGCACTACCGAGTTCAGCAGGAGAGCCCAAACGCCTTCCACATCGCTGGGGTCTACCTGAGCCAGGGGGCAAGGAGCCGGTATCGCGGGGTCAACGTCGGACTGGGGGCGGCCTGGTCGCGCACCGATCTGGTGGCCGGGTTCGCCGGCGAGGGTGCTGAGAGCAGCCTGGACGGCCTCTATCTGGCGGGCGACGGCCAGGTGATGGACTTTCACCTGGATGTGCGCCACGAGGTCCCCGCATGCACCAGCCGCGAGACCTTCAAAGGCATCCTCTACGGCAAGGGCCGGGCGGTCTTTGACGGGCGCGTCTATGTCGCCCGCGACGCCCAGAAGACCGATGCCCAACTCTCCAACCGCAACTTGGTACTGTCGCGCAACGCCGAGGTGGATACCAAGCCCCAGCTCGAAATCCTCGCCGACGATGTCAAGTGCAGTCATGGGACCACCGTCGGGCAGCTCGACCCGGAGGCGTTGTTTTATCTGCGCTCCCGCGGCATCCCAGTGAACCAGGCGCGGCGCATGCTGTGCGTCGGTTTCGCCGGGGAGGTGCTCGACGCCCTGGAACTGGAGCCCCTGCGGGACTATGTCGCGGACCAGGTCGGACTCCGTCTGGAACAGGCGGCTCTGGATTGAGCAGGGTCTTGGTGTCTCACTGGCAGTAAGAGGTCATTCCATGAACAGACTGGCACGACTCACCGGTTTCTTCCGGGAACATGAAGGGGATGATGGCTCGGCCCCGTCCGTCGCGGGACTCACGCATGAGGGGTCAGAGATCCAGGTCGAACGCATGGACCCCGAGGAGTTGCGCGAGCCCATCATCGAGGCCCTGCGCAAGGTCCATGACCCGGAGATCCCGGTCAACATCTATGACCTGGGGCTGATCTACCGGATCGATATCGCCCCCAACGGCGCGATTCACATCGACATGACCCTCACCGCTCCCGCCTGCCCGGTGGCCGGGATGATGCCGGTGATGGTCAAGGACGCGGTGGGCCAGGTGGAAGGGGTCGGAGCGGTTGCGGTGGATCTGGTGTGGGACCCGCCCTGGACCCAGGACTGCATGTCGGAGGAGGCTATGCTCCAACTCGGGATGATGTGACCGACAGCCCCAGCCCCGTGGAGAGTAGTATGACGAGCCCCATCGATACCCCGGACCAGGCCTTTGCCGCCCTGGCCAACCCCGGCGACCCCAATTGGGGGGCGGCCTTCGCCTTGTTGGCCAGCCAACCGGAGACAGCCCAGCTCATGCTGGAGGCCTTCACCGAGACCCTGGAACAACTGGGCGTCGTCCCATCGGGAATAGATCCCGCCAGCGGCCAGCCCGCTTACAGCCTTGACGACGTCACCCGCGCTCTGGGCGTGCCGATGGCAGAACTGGATCCGGGGGCGGGTACCCGCCCGTCAGGAGAACCCGGGGGCGGTTGACCTTTCCCTTGCTATGGTGAAGCATGCCTGTGACCCAGGTTGACGCGACGCGACAGGCAGCCTCCAACTCGCCACCGATCCGCCGCCACGACGTCACACGCATGACCCTTGACCCCACCCAGTCTCAGCCAGAGCGGTTCTCGTTGGCCTGCCGTCGCTGCCCGCGGCTGGCGGGCTTTCTGGACCAGGTCCGAGCCGAGTTTCCAGGCTATCACTGTGCCCCGGTCCCGCCCTTTGGCGACCCGGCGGCGCGCCTGACTGGTGGTCGGGCTGGCCCCGGGGATGCACGGGGCCAACGCCAGCGGGCGGCCCTTCACCGGCGATCACGCCGGGATCATCCTCTACGCGACCCTGCATCGCTTCGGGTTCGCCAGCGGGCCCGAGTCCCGCGCGCGCAACGACGGCCTGGTCCTGCGCGACTGCCGCATCACCAATGCGGTGAAGTGCCTACCCCCGGCGAACAAGCCGACCGGCGAAGAAGTACGTACCTGCAACCCCTACCTGGCCAGCGAACTGGCCGGGCTGGCAGTGGGGTCCGTGGTCCTGGCCCTGGGGACCGTCGCCCATACTGCCGTGCTGCGCGCCCTGGGGTTGCGGCCAGTCGACCTGGCCTTCGGCCACGGCGCCGAGCACGCCCTGCCCGAGGGTCTGCACTTGTTCGACAGCTACCACTGTAGCCGCTACAACACACAGACCCGGCGCCTGACCGAGCCGATGTTCAACGCCGTCTTTGCCCGTGTCCGGGCCCTGCTTGGATAGACCAGGGCCCTGGCCATGGCTGAGAGCGACCTGCGGGCGTCGATGCGCCGCATCCCGACGGGCCCCGGGGTCTATCGGATGCAGGACGCCCAGGGCACGGTCCTCTATGTGGGCAAGGCCAGGGACCTTCGGCGCCGGGTCGGGAGCTACTTCTCCCGGGCGCTGAACGTTCGTCTCCAGTCCATGGTGGCCCAGGTGGCCGACATCGAGGTCACGGTTACCCGCACCGAGGGCGAGGCCTTGCTGCTGGAGAGCAACCTTATCAAGACCTTGCAGCCGCGTTACAACGTATTGCTGCGCGACGACAAGAGCTATCCCTACATCTATCTGTCCACCCAGGACCCCTTCCCGCGGCTCGCCTTTTACCGCGGTTCGCGCAAGGGGCAGGGGCGCTTCTTTGGGCCCTACCCGAGTGCCTCGGCCGTGCGTGAGACCCTGCAACTCTTGCAGAAGCTGTTTCCGGTGCGCCAGTGTGAGGACAGCTTTTTCCGCAATCGCTCGCGCCCCTGTCTTCAGTACCAGATCAAACGCTGTAGCGGGCCCTGCGTCTCCCTGGTGAGCGGGGAGGACTATGCCGCGGACGTGGCGCATACCATCAAGTTTCTCGACGGCCGGGCGGGCGAGGTCGTGGATGACCTGGCTGGGGCCATGGAGGCGGCGGCCGCCGACCTGGCCTTCGAGCGCGCCGCGGTCCTGCGCGACCAGATCGCGATGCTCAGGCGCATTCAGGAGCGCCAGTATGTGAGCGGCGACGGGGGGGACTTGGACATCGTCGCTGCGGCCCAGGAGGGCGGGCAAAACTGCGTGCAGGTCTTCTTCATCCGCAACGGGCGCAACCTGGGCAACAAGGCATTCTTCCCTCTGGCCCCCGAGGGGACCGAACCCCCAACCCTGCTGGCGGGTTTCCTGGCCCAGTTCTATGTGGACAAGCCGATTCCCCCGGAGGTCATCGTCGACGCTGAGGTCGAGGACCAGGCCCTGTTGGAAGCGGCCTTGAGCGAGCGCGCCGGTCGTCGCGTGAGCCTGCGCAGCAAGGTCCGCGCCGAGCGCGCCCGCTGGCTGGAGATGGCCCGCGGCAATGCCGTCATCGCCCTGCGTGCCCGCCTCGGCAGCCAGGCCGGATACGCCGCCCGGCTCGATGCCCTGCGGGACGCATTGGGGCTGGACGAGGCACCGAGCCGCATGGAGTGCTTCGACATCAGCCACACCGGGGGGGAGCGCACCGTCGCGTCCTGCGTGGTCTTCAATGCCGAGGGCCCGGCCAAGTCCGACTATCGTCGTTTCAACATCGACGGCATTACCCCGGGGGATGACTACGCCGCCCTGCACCAGGCGCTGACCCGGCGTTACACAAGGGTCAAGGACGGCGAGGTCCCCTATCCGGACTTGTTGTTCATCGACGGCGGGCGTGGCCAGATCGCCTCCGTGGCGGAGGCCCTCCAGGAGCTGGGGGTGCTGAAGGGCGTGCGACTGGTGGGGGTTTCCAAGGGGCCTGACCGTCGCCCAGGGGCCGAGCAGCTTTGGTTGTTGGGGCAGGAGACGGCCGTTATACTCCCGGCCGACTCCCCGGGGCTGCATCTCATCCAGCAGATTCGCGATGAGGCCCACCGTTTCGCCATCACCGGCCACCGCCAGCGTCGCGCCAAGGCGCGCACTACCTCGGTCCTGGAAGGCCTGGCCGGGGTCGGGCCCAAGCGACGCCAGAATCTGCTGCGGCAGTTCGGCGGTCTCCAGGGGTTGGCCCGGGCCGGTGTCGAGGACATCGGCGCGGGTCGAGGGCATCAGCCGCCATCTGGCCGATCAAATCTATGCGGCCTTCCACCATGCGAGGGCAGGGGACTAAAGGATGTGGAACACGCCCAACCTGCTGACCCTGCTGCGCATCGGCCTGATCCCGGTGTTCGTGGTAGTGTTCTATGTGCAGGCACCATGGGCCAGGCCCGTCGCCGCCATCGTCTTCGTCGTCGCGGCCGTCACCGACTGGCTCGACGGCCACCTGGCGCGGCGCTGGGAGCAGACCTCGCCCCTGGGGACCTTCCTCGATCCGGTGGCCGACAAGTTGATGGTCGCCGTGGCCCTGGTCTTTCTGGTCCAGGTGGACCCGCGTCCGGCGCTGGCCCTGGCCTCCGCCGTCATCATCGGGCGTGAGATCACCGTCTCCGCACTGCGCGAGTGGATGGCCGAGATCGGTGCCCGCTCCCATGTGGCGGTGTCCTGGACCGGCAAGGTCAAGACGGCCGCCCAAATGGTCGCTATCTCCCTGCTCATCCTGCGCGACGACCTGTTCGGGCTGCCGCTCTACGACCTCGGCATGGTCCTGCTCTATGTCGCGGCCGGTCTAACCCTATGGTCAATGTTCCTGTACCTGCGTGCCGCCTGGCCCAGCCTGTCGGCGCTGGACCATCCGGGCTCCCGGGGTCGGTAAACGGCAACCTCAGGCTTGACAGGTCAGCGCCGCCCCGTAAAATGGCGGCTCCTTACAGCGGGAATAGCTCAGTGGTAGAGCACAACCTTGCCAAGGTTGGGGTCGCGAGTTCGAGCCTCGTTTCCCGCTCCAAATAGCCGTCCAGACAGCACCCGAACCCCGCCTCGTGCGGGGTTTTGTTTTGGCCCCAAGAGCCAACGGCGTTCGGGGCGCGGGAGTGCCGTCCCCGCTCGCTGCCCCACACGCGGCTCTACGCAACGATCCTCGGGTCGTTGGCGCAAAGCCCCGCGACAGCCCTCAGCCCGCGTCTGCGGTGGTCGATAGGGGGCTGGCGTGAAGAGGACCGCGGCGACGGAGTCGAACTGCCGGTAGACCTGGCTGGTCCATACCCTTGACCCGCTGGCGGTCCATCATGCCCAGTCCGAAGTCCTTGGTATGGGCAGCGGCCCACAGACTGGCGTTGCTGTGGTCGATCTTGCGCATCGGCGCGCCATGCAGGTCCGGCAGCTCGATGACCGCGGCCCCGACTCCTGGGCCCTGGCTTGCGCGGCGGAGGTGTCGAAGGCGGAGAAGTTCTTGCCGCGGCCGTAGTTCTTGACCACCACATAGGCGGCGCTGCCGTCGTAGCGGTCGAGCAGGGTATCGAGCAGGGCGATGCCGTCGGCGCCATCGTCGAGCACATGCCAAAAGACCACCGGGATCTGCTCCTCTTCCGCCAGGGCCAGCAGGTCGTTCTGGGCGATCCACCGATGTAGCGGCAGGGACGTCTGAGCGGCGAGGTCCACCAGGATGTCCTGGTCGGCCTCCAGGGCCGTCTCCATGAGCTGATCGGCGCTCTCGAAATCGTCCAAGGCGATGGGTCGGCTGAAGTCGCCGTAGAAGCGCAGCAGGGCGCCGTGGGACCGGTCGGTGTCGAAGGCCTTGAAGGGGAGCCCTTTGTCGATGTGGTACTGGGCCAGGAGCCTGGCCAGGACGGACTTGCCGACCCCGCCCTTCTCGCCGCCGACGAAGTGGATCTTGCTCATACTGCTGCCTGCTGCCTGCTGTTGCTGTTGCTGTTGCTGTTGGAGGTGTGGGAGGGCCAGGGGCCCATGGGGTGCGCATCTTAGACCCTTCGGTCCCACCGGTCATCCGGCTCGGGCACGCCGCTCAACCTGGACCCGGCATTTGGTTTGGTTGCAGGTGCGAGTTTATTTGCGCCGTCAGGGGCTCGGTTCATCCGGGGCCGTCGGGGTCGCTCGGTCTGGAGCGTGCCCGGCCAGCGCCTGTTGAAGCAAGTGCACGGCAGAGGAGTCCGACTCCCCGAGCCCCCGGCCCACCAAGGCATTGAGGAGCTGAGCGAACTGCGCCGCCCCGGGCAGGGCAATTCTAAGTCGGCGGCGGCCTCCAGGACGATGCGCATGTCCTTCCGGTGCAACCGCGCCTTGAATCCGGGGGCATAGTTCCACGTCCAGCAGGCGTTGGCCGTGGACCTCCAGGACGCGGCTGCCGGCGAAGCCGCCCGGCGAGGCCTCGCGGACCTTGGCCGGATCGACCCCGGAGGCCCTTGCCAGGAGAAATGCCTCGCCCACGCCTAACAGGGTCTGGGCTATGACCACTTGGTTGCAGGCCTTGGCGACCTGGCCGGCGCCGTGGTCGCCAATGTGGATGATGTTCCGCCCCAAGACTTCAAGCAGCGGCAGGGCCCGGGCAAAGGCGTCTGCGCGGCCACCGACCATGATGGACAGGGTCCCGGCGATGGCCCCGGCCTCGCCGCCGGAGACCGGGGCGTCGAGCCGGTCGTCCACGCCGGCCACTCCCAACTCGGCCGCCAGGCGGCGGGTCGCCGCCGGTGAGATGGTGCTCATGTCGATCGCCAGGGCCCCGGACGTGCCCCGGCCAGGACGCCATCCGGGCCCAGGATCACCTGCTCTACATCCGGGGTATCCGATACCATGGAGAAGATCGTTCTCCGCCTGGCGGGCCGCCTCGCCGGGTCCGCGCAGCCGATGCCCCGGCCTCGACCAGTGCGGTCATGGACTCGGCCCGACGGGCGTGGACGAAGAGGCTGTGGCCGGCGCACAGCAGATTCAATGCCATAGGGCGGCCCATGATGCCGAGGCCGATGAAGGCGATGTTCATGTGGGGGATCTCGTTCAGGTAGACGGTGCGCAAGGGTAAGCTTCGGTGCGATGCCTGGGGAGTTCAAGCGGGTCGGGAGCGCGCGGGCGTTGCACCGGCGGGCCCCGTCCGCGGTAGCGGCGCCCCCGCCGCACCTGGCCACGTGCACGTTCTCGACAGGTTAGGCGTGCCTGCGCGCCACTTGGATTCGGCGCAGATTTAGCGCACGCCGTTAACAAACTTACTTAACATCTCGGGTCTTGGAGCGGAGCCACGGAAAGAGGGTTACGCTTCGGTAATCCACCCTCCTTCAAGAACCCAACCAACCCAAGGAGACGTCCTAAATGCTCGCGCGCGTGGCGGAAACCATGTACTGGCTGGCCCGCCAGGTTGAACGGGCGGAGAACGCCGCCCGCATCGTGGCGGTAAATGCCAACCTGCTCGGCTCTATCTGCCACGGGGCATAGCACCAGGCTGGCGGCCACTGGTGGATATTACTGGTTCCCGTGACCTGTTCGAGCAGCACTACAGCGCCTACGACGAGGCCCAGGTCCTGCAATTTCTCCTGGGGGATGAGCGCAACGCCGGCTCTATTTTCAGCGCCCTGGCGGCGGCACGGGAGAATTGCCGGACCATCCGGGACATAGTCCCCAGGGAGGGCTGGGAGCAGATCAACCAGCTTTACCTCGATGCCCGCGAGGGGCTGGCCCAGGGGCTGACCAAGGGTGGGCGACATGCGTACTTGAACCGCGTCATCCTCGGTTGTCAGACCGTGCAGCGGCTGTCGTCCGGGACCATGCTCCACGACCAGGGATACGACTTCATCCGCCTGGGGAGGCATCTGGAGCGGGCGGACATGACCACCCGAATCGTCGATGTGCGCTCAGCGGGTCTGCTCCCGGCGGAAGCGACGGAGATGCGGCCCTATGCCACCATCCAGTGGGTCAGCGTGCTCAAGTCCATGAGTGCCTACCAGATGTACCGCCGGAGCGAGCAGGTCCGGGTAGAGCGCGGGGCCGTACTCCGCTTCCTGTTCAGGAGTTCGGCCTTCCCGCGGGCGGTAAACCACTGTTGCGAGGGGATGCGTGCGAGCCTGGAGCGCCTGCCGCGCAACGATGCCGCCCTGCGCGTGGCCGGACGCCTGTCGCGCAAGTTACTCGGGACCCAGGTCCAGACCCTGAGCCAGGATGAACTCCACCGCTTTGTGGACGACTTGCAGCAGGATATTGGCGACCTGCACCAGGCCATCGCCCAGACCTGGTTCCCCCCACTTGCGGTCGAGGCGGCGTGATCTCTACGAGCCGGCGCCGTGTCGGACCCGATCAGATTCTCGCCCGGTCCCGTCCTGTTGTATGCTCGGCGGTGTCGGGGCCCGACGGGCCCGGCGAGGAACGGGGACGCAGGGTACCCCGGCCGATCTATCAGTCATGGGGCAGACCGCCATCGTGCAACCGCGAGAGATCGTCGACGCCTATCTGGATGCCATAGCCCGGCATGACATCGATACCGCTCGCGGCTATCTGGCGGATCGAGGCTTCCACTATGAAAGCCCGCTGAGAGCTTCGACTTCTGCAGATGCCTTCATGGAATATAACGCACTGCGCATGGGCATCCTGCAAGGGGTCGAGCGGATCAAGGTCTTCGTCGATGGTCCCGATGTCTGCACCTTTCTGGTGCGACCATCCAGATTCCTCGAGAAGGAGCGGGTCAAGGTGGTCAACTGGTGTCGGGTGGAAGAGGGCCGCGTCGTGCGTATGGATGTTCCGTTCGACACGCGTATTTATCACACCCTGTTCGAACCCGACGACGGCGGTCTGCGAGGGCTGATTGCACCCTGAGACCGCGTCAGTACTGGGAGGTGAGGACATGATGCTTGGGGATGAAGCGACCGGAGTCTGCCGCGAGGGTGCCCAGGTACGAGGCACACGGGAGTATGCCTTGGACCGATCCCTGCCGGGATCAAAGCCCCTCAACGGTGGCGACCACAACCCTCCCGGCCTGTCCGCAGGCCGGGCATTTGGTTAAACTGGCACCCCATGGACCTGAACTTTCTAGAATTCGAACAACCCGTCGCAGACCTCGAGGCAAAAATCGAGGAGCTGCGACGCGTCGGCCATGACAACGAGATCAATATCCAGGAAGAGATCGAGCGGCTGCAGAAGAAGAGTCGGGCACTAACCGAGTCGATCTTCGCCACCTTGACCCCCTGGCAGATCTCGCACTCGTCACGTCACCCCCAAAGGCCCTATTTGCTGGATTAGATCGCCGGATCTTCGAGGACTTCCAGGAACTGCATGGCGATCGCGCCTTTGCGGATGACCCGGCCATCATCGGCGGGGTAGCGCGGCTGGGTGGGCGCTCGGTCATGCTGATCGGCCACCAGAAGGGGCGCGACACCAAGGAGAAGATCCAGCGCAACTTCGGGATGCCCCTGGCCGAGGGGTACCGCAAGGCCCTGCGGCTGATGGAGCTG
>CAWDHW010000004.1:0-217498 GCA_963802205.1 uncultured Gammaproteobacteria bacterium
TATTTCATTGGGGAAAAACATGGAGGGACGATTCGCGGGAATGATCACCTCGCTAAGCACGGTGGCGCTACGTGAGCGACCAAAATCACTCAGAGATCGTTTGGACAATTTCTATTTCTGGCAGCGTCATCGGATGCACAAAGCAATTGGCAAAGCGAGGGCGATTATTCGTGGCTGAGCCAGTCGTGCGGACAATTGCCTTGCTTCTGCCGAGTTTAAAATTTGGTGGTGCGGAGCGAGTGGCGCTTAATCTTGCAAAGGCCCTCAAGGAAGCCGGGGCTCAGGTAGATTTTCTATTGATGAGCAAGGAAGGTGAATTTCTGTCCGAGGCGGAATCAAATTTCAATGTTGTTGATTTGAAGTGCAACAAGACCTATAAGCTCCCGGGCAAATTGCTTGCTTATTTTATCAGGCGACGACCAAATGTGCTGTTGTCAAGTTTTTGGAAACTCAACCTCTGTTCCTGTCTTGCCAGAATACTGTTTCCCACGGTGCGGGCCTGCTCTTATGGGAACATTCGCCGCCCGAGCAAAAGCAAAGAATAGTCCCAAGTGGCTTTATGCGGTGACCGCAAGTGTTATTTATCAATTCTCGAACAAGGTCGTCGCGGTTTCTACTGGCGTATACAAGGACATCGACAAATGGACGATTGGCTTGCGGCGCAAGCTATTGGTTATATTCAACCCCATCACACCACCTGATCCGCAACTCGCTTGCACAGAATAGGGCGGCCCAGCCAAAACAGATTATCTGGGTTGGCCGTCTCGTCGACCCCAAGAATCCTGGTTTGCTGCTTGAAGCATTCGCATTGGTTCAGGGGGCATGCAATACAAACCTGATGTTTGTGGGCGATGGTTCTTTGAGGTCTGTGCTTGAGCAAAGGAGCAAGGAGTTGGGCCTGGACGAGCGTGTTAAGTTCTTGGGGTTTCAGGCTAACCCATATGAGTCGATGGCAGTGTCCGATTTGCTCGTCCTATCGTCAGATCGGGAGGGGCTGGGGAATGTGATTATTGAAGCCATGTATTGTGGCTTGCGGGTAGTCAGCACTGATTGCGGGGAAGGTGTGCACGACATACTTGTTAATAACCGTTACGGGACAATAGTGCCAATAAAGAATAAATATGCGCTGGCACGGGCTATAGATCGAATTGAAGACACCGCATTCGGCAGAAAGCCAGGTTGTGGGTGCACAGCGATTTTTGCCTCAAGTGATCGTTCAGCAATTCATGTCTGCCATGCAGTGATGGCAGACTGAAGTGGCAGACTCCATGGAATTCGGTTCACCGACCGAGAGTGATGCTGCTGACAAACCAATTAAACGCATCGCCTTTCGGGTGGGCGGACACTTTTGTGTAAGCTTAATCATGATGCGCTCAAGGATATCTATGGCGATAGCTTTGTGCTGTTTGAACTGCCGAAGAGCGGACTGCAAGGGTTAAAGTCCGTCCTCAATACTTTCAGGGGCCACATTGATGGGTTGAGCAATCCCACCATCGATAAAGTCCTGCAAACAATTCAGTCAGAGCATGTGGGCAAGGTATTTGTCGATGGCTCCAATCTTGGTGCGCTTTGTCAAAGCCGCGAAACAGAGGTTTCCCAACGTTGAGATCAGTACCTTCTTCCATAATGTGGAGGCGAGGTTTTTCATGGGTTCACTCAAGCAAACCAAGTCGCTTCGAGCGCTGGCAGTTCTGATAGTGAACTACCTCGCGGAGCGAAAAGCTGTCCGCTACAGCGACAAGATCATCTGTTTGAGCGAGCGGGATAGTCGCTTGCTCGGAAAGCTTTACGGGCGTGCGGCAACCCATGTTTCACCGATGGCGCTCCAGGACAGACGTCCGACTGATCTGGATGTGTCAGCACGCGAGAATCGTGAAATGTTTGCCCTGTTCGTGGGTGGCGTGTTCTATGCCAACCGTGCAGGAATAGGTTGGTTCGTCAAACATGTAGTGCCGCACATAAGCATCAAGGTCTGCATTGTTGGCAGGGGATTTGAGGACTTCAAAAGTGAGTTGGAGCGCGAGGGCAAAGTCAACGTCGTTGGTTCGGTCGACAGCCTCGCGAAGTGGTATCGGGATTCGCACTTCGTGATCGCACCGATGTTCGATGGTTCAGGGATGAAGACCAAGGTTGCTGAAGCGCTGATGTACGGCAAGAAAGTCATCGGTACACCTGAAGCATTCTCTGGCTACGAGGGTGTTGCCGAACGTGCGGGGTGGATTTGCGCGACTGCTGAAGACTTCGTTGCAGCGATTGGGCAGGCGAAAGAAAGGATCGTGCATTCGTTTGACCCGGAGATGCGCGCACTGTACGTGGAGAAGTATTCCTACCCAGCGGCTCGGTCGCGCCTGGCTGAGAATCCTGGGTTCGGAAAACTAGGTTTGTCTAATAAGGTGTCTGTTCTGTGTTGAAAAATTTGAAAACTCTTTTCAGGGATCTGTTACCCTTGCAAGGTATCAGGTTCCAATGAAATATTGGTATGGCCGGGTTCGGAGCTCGCTCGAAGCGGAGATGAAGTTTCTCGAGTTGATCGTTCAAAACAATGACCGAGTAATCGATATCGGCGGCAATCGCGGAATCTACGCCTACCGGCTTTGGAGGCGGGGAGCCAAGGTAGAAGTATTCGAACCTAATCCAACGTGCTACCGGGTTCTAAAAGCATGGGCGACCGGCAAACGAAAATGTGAATGTTTATTCAGTGGCTCTCTCCAGTCACGCGGGGTCCGCAAACCTGCACATCCCGATCGACGGAGCAGGTGTCGAGCATGATGCCTCGGCTTCGATCGAGCACTCCGGGTTCGCGCAGGCCCGTGACCAGTTGGTGCCCCTGCAAACTCTCGATAGTTATCAGTTCGAAGGGGTGAGCCTGATCAAGATCGATGTTGAGGGACATGAGTACAGCGTTATAGAGGGTGCGGCGACGACCATTGTTTCGTCGAGACCTGCATTGCTCATTGAAATCGAACAACGCCACATCGACAGACCAATCGCGGAAGTTTTCAAAAGATTCTTGGATTCTGCTACCAAGGGTTTTTCATGGGCATGCAGGGGCTGACGCCCTTGGCAAACTTCGATGTTGCTCGTCATCAGTCCATGGACAACTTCGGCACAGGGAACGACCCGTACATCAACAACTTTCTCTTTCTCCATAGTGCCAGGCTAAATGCTGGTGAGTACAGCACACTGGTCAATGACCAGTTATTGAAATGAAGATAAGCGTCATCACACCACTTTACGCGATTGCCGGTGTTCCCTTGGCACAACTCAGATTCGCACGTGTATTGGCTGGCAAAGGGCACGATGTGGATCTTGTGATTGGCTGTATCGATCCACAATACAAGTTCCCCGATATGGACGGCGTTAACGTGCGTGTACTAAATCAGCTGCACGTTAGAGGGATGCTGTTTTCATTATGGAAATATTTAAGGACGGCAAAACCTGATGTAGTGTTCTCGGCTGAAGACCACTTGAACTCGGTTGTGCTGCTTGCCGCGATCGGTTCCGGGCTCTAAGGCGAAGATCAGTTGCTCTTCGCGGGTGACACCATACGATACTTACTCGAGTGTAACGTTTACGAAACGATGGGTTTTGAAGCAACTGATGCGTGCTGTGATGTGGCGGGCAGATGCCTTGACCTGCGTATCGAAAGACATGGTCGAGCAATACCGGCAGGTATTTGATTCGCCGCCGCATGTGAATGTCTACAACATCGTGGACGATAACAATTCTCGTCGGCGAATGAAGGAGCCCGTGGAACATGAGTGGCTCCTTTGTAAGGATTATCCAGTAGTGGTTGCGGCAGGCCGCTTGGCACCGTGGAAGGGCTTTGCCGATTTGATCCGCGCAATGAGAGAGCTATCCCAGAAAAGACGCGCCCGTTTGGTGATACTGGGGGACGGCCCCCTGCGAGCGGAACTCGAGGCATTGATCGTCGAGCTCGGCTTGACAGATGTGATCAGCCTTCAGGGCTACGTCGAGAACCCCTTGAAGTTTTTCTCCCGAGCTGACGTTTTCGTTCTGTCTTCGCATGTGGAGGGCCTCCCGAATGTACTGGTCGAAGCAATGATGTGCGGATGCACGCCCGTCTCCACGGATTGCCCAACCGGTCCCCGCGAAGTCTTGCAGGATGGGAAATACGGCTACCTCGTCCCGATGCGAGATCCGGTGGCATTGGCATCAGCAATTGAACAGGCACTGGATAATCCGATACCAAAAAGTCTTCTTGATGAGGCCATCCGCCCTTTCGAAGAGAGCGCTGTGATCGAAAGGCATTTCGAGGTTTTGGGGCTTATCGCGCGATGAAGAGTTGCAGAAGGTGATGCGTTGAAAGTTGGCCTGAATGCGACTTGCTTCAACGATAGGCCGTCTGGTGCAAAGCAGAGGTTTGTCGGGATATACAGTGAGTTGGTCAAGCGTCTTCCTGATTCCGAGTTTGTCGTCTACGAGCGAGCGGACAGAACTGTCGGTAACTGGTTCGACGGCGCACCCAATGTTTCAAGCAGGCGTACGTCAGTTCCGAGCGAGGGTCGTGCGCGAAAGTTCATCGGTGGACTTCGATATTGGGGCTCGGCCCTTCCAAATGAAGGCTTCGATATTTTCGAGCAGTTCAACCTGCCGCTCGTTAAATCCCCTACCGGCCGAACTCTGCTGACGATCCATGACATAAGAGGATTACATCCGGAGTCCGGCCGCTTGGAGCGTGCGGTTTACAGGTCGGTTGTTGGGCGATCGCTCAGAACGGCAAACTATGTAGTCACCGTGTCTGAGGCCATGAAGCAAGAGATCCTCGGCTTCTTTCCGGGGATTCCAATTTCCGTAATCTATAACGGTTTGGTTGCTCGCGCGTTTAATTTTGTTTCAGAGCCTGAGCTGTTGGCGTTTCGCCAGAAGTTCGCGTTGCCCGAGGAATTTATTCTATCTGTAGGGCATATGGAAAGAAGAAAGAACTACCTGCGACTGGTCGATGCGTTTGAACGGCTTCGCAACCGAGGACGCCCCTGTTACCTCGTGATCATCGGTAATGACAGCGGTGAGAGAAAATCGATCGAAGAGAGAATCGAGTCTGCGAATCTCTCAGGCCACGTAAAGATACTGAGCGGCCTTAGCGACCTGGAAGTTCGTTGTGCATACAAGCTCAGCAGTCTGTTTGTTTTCCCCTCCGTCTACGAAGGGTTCGGGATACCGATTCTTGAAGCCATGGCTGCCAGCCGTCCAATGGTCTTGAGCGATATACCTGTCTTTCGCGAGATCACGCAGGGTAGCGGTGTTTACTTTGATCCCCACGAGGATGTTGAATCGATGGCATATGCGATCGAACATTCTCTTACTTCGAGCAGCGAACGTGAACGCTTGATGGAGTACGGCAACGCGCGGGTTCAGGCATTCAGCTTCCATAAGCTTGGCTGCTCAATTGGAAGGCTTGTATAGGTCGCTCCTGTAGCATATTTTATCAGTCGCTCTAAATATCAACTCTGACAAGCATCTTGGCTGGCACTGATGCATGCAAATTATTGCCATGGAGTACTACGCCCGCTTAGTCTGCGGCAGCGGAATTGAACAAATACTCAAATACTAATGAAACTTGGAGTGCTGCGCCGCCACGATTAATAATGGCTAGCTAATGGTTATCCTTTTCACAAGCTCCGTTGCAGAATTAAAATCTTATGTTGAATATTAGAACATTGATTGATTTAGTGAGATACCGAACCAATCGCCGGCTCAATATTGACGTGGTCCGGGCGTCTGGCCAACACACACTCACCACACATGTTCCCAAAGTAATCAAGGATTATGCTGTCGATGCGATTCTTGATGTAGGCGCCAATGAAGGACATTTTGGGTTTCTAATGAGAAGCTTCGGATTCAAGGGGGAAATTTATTCATTCGAACCAGTTTTTTGAACCGTTTGAAAAGCTGTCAGCACAGGCTGCCAAGTACCTAAGTGGCATGTGTATAACTTCGCACTGGGATCAAAAGCAGGCGAATCTTTAATTAACGTATCGAAATTTTCTCAGTTCTCTTCGCTTCTAAGCGCCAATGAGTATGGAAATAGCTGGGAAAACATGAAAGTTGGGCATCAGCAAAAGATAAATATTACAACCTTGGATGAGTGTTTTAGGGAAGGTTTGATTCCTGGTCAAAGACGGTTTCTGCTGAAGATGGACACCCAGGGATATGACTTGGAAGTTTTCAAAGGAGCCAGCAAGACATTGGGAAATGTATGTTGCATGTTGTCTGAACTCTCCCTAATTCCTATCTATCATGGGATGCCGCATTATTTGGATTCATTGTTGGAATATGAATAATGGGGTTTTTCTGTTAGTGGGTTTTACCCAATCACACGAAATCAAAATCTTGCCCTTAACGAGGTGGATTGCATGCTTGTAAATGTCAAATCACTTCAGGGGCTGTAATGTGCGGTTTTGCTGGATTCTTTACAAACGAACCTAGGCTGATCGGCGGTCTTGAAAGCATCGTCACCACCATGGCGCTTGCCTTTCAGCATCGCGGCCGAACGTAACTCCGGTTCTTACACGGGCCGACGCAGGAGTTGGCATTGCACTTGGCCATCGTAGGCTGTCAATTCTTGATCTCTCACTGCTGGACACCAGCCAATGGAATACGCATGCGGGCGCTATGTGATTGCGTACAACGGGGAGATTTATAACCACCTAGGACTTCGTAAATTGCTTCGCTCCGCTCGTGAAGACGGCGAATGGCGCGGGCATTCGGATACTGAGACCTTGCTGGCGTGTTTTCAGGCATGGGGGATTGATAAGACACTGGCGAGAGTGGTGGGGATGTTCGCGATTGCATTGTGGGATCGCGAAACGCGCACGCTGACACTGGCGCGTGACCGCATGGGGGAGAAGCCGCTTTATTACGGCTGGCAGGGCGACACATTCCTGTTTGGCTCCGAGTTGAAGGCATTTAAGGCACAGCCGGCTTTTCAGGCCGACATTGACCGGGGGGCGCTGGTGTTGTTGTTGCGCCATAACTACGTGCCAGCGCCGTATTCGATTTATGAGGGGATATTCAAACTGCCAGCGGGGACGTATGTGCAGGTGACGACCTGGAACTCGCTGGTGAGCTGGCGGTGGTTTCAATCCCGGATCGCCTCCAGGGCCACCCGGGCCTTGAAGTCGGGGCTGCGGCGTTTGCGTGGTCTGGGCATGGTCGAAGGCTCCTGTCGGCTGACATTGTGCCCTCAACCTCTTAACTTAGCCACCTGTCCAGGATTCGGGGTCCACTTCAGTTCGCGCTTGTGTATGGAGCGATCGCGCTGCTTCACGGCCTGGTGCTCTATCTCTGGACGGATCTCGGGCAGCTCGACTTCCGTCTCGGATTCGGGCTTGCGCTTGTTCTGCAGGTGGCGTTGAGCTACTGGGGAAATAGGAGGCTCGTGTTTAGGTAACTGGAAGTCCCTGCTCTTCTTCAAGTAGGGCAAAGCCGCATTACCGATGCGATTAAGAATTTCGGGTTGGAGTTGGCGTGTTCTGTGGATTCCTCGATTTCGATGAGAGTTTACGCACTGTGGCTGGCTCGGTGACAATGGGCGTGTACCGTTCGCATTCGGCACCGCTGCCGTCGCTGCTCAGAGGTCCGATGTTCGTTCTAACTCGTAAGCACGCCCCAGGCTCAGCGCCGTCGATGACCGCAAAGCGCGTTGAGACGCCACTCGACGGACTGAGTTTGAGCGGCTGCTCCTGGGGACGGAGCTGCCGCTGGGCGCGTCAGGTCGAGTGTCGCTTTCTTGGTCGGCAGGAGGCACATGGCACGTCTGATTTCGCACCGTCCGCTCTGTTTGGTGTACGGTGCCCCAATGTGACGAAGACAACAATGGGTGCCCAGGTGGGTGAATGGTATAGATTCGTGACGAAATATTGTTGGACACACCAGGCCCGTTCTAAGCCCTGCGGGAGCGGCACCCGAGCAGGATATTGTTCCTGCAATCCCTGCACTCCCACCGTCCCTGGCGGTCGCGCCGCGAGTGGGCGTTGTCCAGAGACCGTTCTGGAAGGAGCTGCGTCGGGCCGAGGCGGCCCTCCCACAGTCGGGCCCGGGGCCATGCCTTGTCGCGCTGAGGCAATGCCTCGCTAGCCGATGTGTGGCATAGCAGGTTTCTTGGGCAGTCCCCGTGGGCGTCCGTTAGAAAAGGCCGTCGCGTGCATGGCCGACCGGCTGGCGCACCGGGGGCCGAACGATGCGGGCCATTGGGTCGATCCGCAGGCGAGGATCGCGCTCGGTCACCGGCGGCTGTCGATTCTCGACTTGTCTCCTGCGGGGCATCAGCCCATGGTGTCTCCCGGCGGCCGGTTCGTGCTGGTCTTCAACGGGGAGATCTATAACCACCTGGCGTTGCGGCGGGAGTTGGAGGGTGCTCCCTCGGCGCAATCTCTCTCCCCGGGGGGAGATGGGTTTCCTTCCGGGGGGGGAAGGGGCGACGATCTGGCGGGGGCATTCGGATACGGAGACGCTGCTCGCGGCCTTCGAGCAGTGGGGGGTGGAGGAGACGCTGCGGCGGACTGTGGGGATGTTCGCGCTTGGCGTATGGGACCGGGCGGAGCGGCGACTGCATCTGGCGCGGGATCGCTTGGGGGAGAAGCCGCTCTACTACGGTTGGTGCCGAGGGGCTTTCCTGCTTCGCCTCGGAGCTCAAAGCCCTGAGGGCCTACCCTGGCTTCGACAACCCGGTCGACCGGGATGCGCTGGCGGCCTATCTGCGTTTCGTCTACGTACCCGAGCCCTGGTCCATCTACCAAGACATCTACAAGCTGGAGCCGGGGTGTCTGTTGACGGTCACGCAGCCGGGTGCTCGGAGCGCGCCTGCAACTGTCCCGCAGGCGCCGATGGATGGCCCCGGGCTCCGCCTGTGGCGCTGGTGGTCGCTGCATGAGGTCGCGGAGCGGGGCCAGGCAGACCCCATGCGGGACGAGCCGGAGGCGCTTGCCGTCCTCGAAGGGCGGCTGAGGGAGGCGATCCGGCTTCAGTCCATCGCGGACGTGCCGCTGGGGGTATTCTTGTCTGGTGGCGTGGATTCATCCACCATTGTCGCCCTCATGCAGGCGGAGGCCATGTCGCCGGTGCGGACCTTTACCATCGGCTTCGAGGACGCCGCCCATGACGAGGCTGTCCATGCCCGCGCCGTGGCGCGCCATCTGGGTACGGACCACACGGAGCTCTATGTGACGGCGCGGGATGGGCTGGACCTGATTCCACGGATGCCGCGCATCTACGACGAGCCCTTCGCCGACTCCTCCCAGATTCCGACCCTTCTGGTGTGCCAGCAGGCGAGGCAGTACGTGACGGTGGCCCTGTCCGGGGATGGGGGGGACGAGCTGTTCGACGGTTACAATCGCTACTTCTGGGCGAGACGGATCTGGGCCAAGCTGGCCTGGTTGCCGCCGGGATTGCGCGAGGCCCTGGCGCGGTGGATCCTGTCTCGCCCGACCGAGCAGTGGGACGTCCTTGCCCCGCGCCTGGGCTTGCGGGTCAGCCTGGCGGGGGACCAGGCCCACAAGCTGGCGGAAGGGCTCGCCGGCGTGCGCGGCCTGGACGATCTCTATTGGAGTCTGGTCTTGGAGTGGAAACGGCCGGAGGCGGTGGCGCTGGGGGCGCACGAGGCCCCGACGCTCCTCTCCCGCCGGGGCGACTGGCCTGCGCTACGGGAGGCCGAACACCGCATGATGTACCTTGACGCCATGACCTATCTCCCGGGTGACATCCTGTGCAAGGTGGATCGCGCGGCGATGGCGGTTTCCCTGGAGACGCGAGTGCCCTTTCTGGACCATCGGGTGGTGGAGTTGGCCTGGCAAATGCCCCTTGACATGAAGATCCGCTATGGCTCCGGCAAATGGCCGCTGCGGCAGATTCTGGAAAAGTACGTGCCGCGGGGGCTGGTCGAGCGGCCCAAGCAAGGCTTTGCCATCCCGCTGGCGGTGTGGCTACGCGGTCCGCTGCGGGACTGGGCCGAGGCGCTCTTGGACGAGGGGCGTCTGGCGGGGGAGGGCCACTTCGACCCCGCGCCCATCCGCCGGCGTTGGCAGGAGCACCTGGAGGGCCGACGCAATTGGCAGCAGGCGCTGTGGGCGGTGCTGATGTTTCAGAGCTGGCTGGAGGCGCAGCCCTGAGATGGCCGCCTACTGGGTCCTCTATGCTGTGGCCGCGATTCTGGCCTTGTCCGCCGACGAGCAGCGCGGACGTGATGTGGCGCGTTGGGTCTTGGTTGGCTTGCTCTTCGTGCTTGCCATCGGCCTTCGGTACAAGGTTGGCGGTGACTGGAGCCAGTACCTCAATCAATACCAGTTCTCGCTCCGAAGGTTGTCGGTTGAGACCGGTCGCTTTGATGACCCAGGGTATGCCCTGCTGAATTGGGTGATGGCCTGGCTCGGGTGGGGGATCTACGGCGTCAACACAGTCGCCGGCGCGATCTTCATCACGGGCCTGTTCGTGTTTTGCCGGCGGCAGCCATCACCCTGGCTGGGCTTCGCCGTGGCGGTGCCCTATGTGGTGATCGTCATGGCCATGGGCTATACGCGACAGAACGTCGCCCTGGGCTTTTTTTTCCTGGCCCTGGCTGCCAACGAGCGTGGGAAGTTCTGGCAATACATCCTGTGGTTATCTGTTGGTGCCACCTTCCACAAGAGCGCCGTGCTGTTGATTCCACTCGGGCTCTTCCTCTATGGCAAGCATTGGGCTCTGCGTGTTGCGGCGGTTGCCGCAACGGCCTATGGCTTGTGGGACCTGTTGTTGGCGCCCCACCAGGAGCGCCTGTGGCAGTCCTATGTGGAGGAGCAGATGGAGTCGCAGGGGGCCAAGATCCGGGTTGCGATGAACATGGTGCCGAGTCTCCTGGTCCTGCTCTATCGCAATACCTGGAAGAGGCTCTTCCCTGTATACGATTTTTGGTTCTGGCTGGCCATCGGCTCGCTGATCAGTCTCGGCCTAGTCGGTTATGCCACGACCGCGGTGGACCGGATTTCGCTCTATTTCACGGTGCTGCAGGTCGTCGTTTTCTCCCGGTTGCCTCAGCTCATGCGCGGGCAGGTCCCCCCAGAGATGGTCCGCTTGAGTATGGTAGCTGTCTACGGCGTCGTCCTCTTCGTCTGGCTGAATTATGCGACGCATGCCCGATATTGGCTGCCCTACCGGAACATCTTGTTCGAATGAGCCGCCGTGTCATGCTCGTTTCCAATACCGCCTGGTACCTGTTCAATTTCCGTGGCGGCCTCATCTCGGCGCTGCTGGAGCAGGGAGACCAGGTCATAGCGGCGGCGCCTGCCGACGACTTTTCCCAGCGCCTGAGCGCACTTGGCTGCGAGGTGGTGGACCTGCCCATGGACAACATGGGCACCAGCCCACTGCGGGATCTGGCGACCTGGGGCAGATTCCGACGCGCGTATTCTGACCTGACACCGGACGCGGTACTCCACTTCACCATCAAGCCGGTGATCTACGGTACGCTGGCCGCGCGCTCGCTCAGGGTCCCTGTGGTGAACACCATTACGGGACTGGGGACAGTCTTCCTACGCGGGGGGCCGGTGCAGGCGGTGGTGGAGCGTCTCTACCGTGTGTCTCAGCGCTGGCCGACGCGCATCTTCTTTCAGAATCCGGATGATCTGGGGCTGTTCGTGAAGCGCGGTCTGGTGCCGAAGGACCGGGTGGCTCGGTTGCCCGGCTCTGGCGTAGACCTGGAGCGGTTCGCACTGAGGCCCGGGCCGACGGGGACGGCGCCGGTCTTCTTGCTGATCGCGCGGCTACTCTGGGACAAGGGGGTAAGGGAGTTCGCCGAGGCCGCTCGGGTGCTGAGGCGAGAGGACCCGCGCCTGCGTTTCCAATTGCTTGGTCCGCTCGGAGTGGCGAATCAGACAGCAGTCCCCAAGGTGGATCTCGACCGTTGGGTCGGCGAAGGGGTTGTGGAGTTCCTCGGCGAGACGGACGATGTGCGGCCGTGCATCGAGCAGGCAGACTGCGTGGTCCTGCCTTCCTATCGGGAGGGGACGCCGCGGACCCTGCTCGAGGCGGCCGCGATGGGTCGACCGGTCATCGCGACGGATGTGCCTGGATGTCGCGAGGTCCTGACGGATGGGGTCACAGGCCTGCTGTGTCGCGTGAGGGATTCGGTCGATCTCGCCGACAAGATGCGGCAGATGGCTGGGCTTGCGCCGGAGCTGCGCGTGGAGATGGGCATGGCGGGCAGGGCGAAGATGGAGCGGGTGTTCGATCAGCGCATCGTGATCGAGCGTTACCTGGAGGCCATCGATGAAGCGGTTGGACCGCGATGAGCGAGGGCGAATGGGCGGATCTTTACTTGCTCTGCGCCAGCTCGCCCCGGGTGGACGACGCGGCGCGGATACCGACTACCGCCTGGCCTGGGGTTCTGGAGCGCGCCAAGGCGCACAAGGTCGCCAATCTGGCCTTTGCCCGCTGGGCAGACACGGTGGCTGTGGTGCCCGATGCGGTCCGGGCAGCCAGGCGTCGCGCCACCGCTCAGAATCTTGCCTTCTCGGGGCGGCTGATCGAGGTGTTGGATGCCCTGGACGCGCATCATATCGAGACACTTCCGTTCAAGGGGCCGCTGCTCGCCGATGCGGTCTTCGGTGGAATCGCCAATCGCAGCTTCTTCGATCTGGACATCCTGGTGCCGCGGCAGGATCTGCTCCGGGCCTGTCGGCTTCTGGGGGGGGTGGGCTATCGGCCATCCGGCGGGGCCGCACTGGAAGAGGAGGTGCGACGCACCCTGCGCGGCGGGCATCATGTCGTCCTTCAGCACGAGGCGCACGGCACCTGTGTCGAGGTCCATTGGGAGATGTCCGGTCGCTATCTCCCGATCGAGCTCGACTTTGCGACGGTGAGGCCGTTCCTCCGTCGCGCTGCCTTTCTTGACCGGCGGGTGTGGACCCTTTCGCCCGAGGCCGCGCTGCTCTACTACTGCGTTCATGGCGCCAGGGAGTATTGGCGCATCCTGGATCATGTCGTTTGCGTGGCCTGGCAATGGGATCGTGTCCCACCGGACTGGGATCTGTTCCTGGACTTGGCGAAACGATGGGGCGCTTCTCAGATCGCGCTCACAGGCATGGGGCTGGCGGCAGCGCTGTTTGGCCTTGAGCTGCCACCCAGTGTCGAGGGGCGGTTGGCGCGCTCGGCATCGGTGCGCCGCCTCGTCGCCCGTCTGCGTGAGCGCATCTTGCGGGACGACCGACTGACGGTGCTCCGCCTCAGGTACCTGCCGGAGTTTCTGCACATGCACTGGGTGCACCTTGGAGATCCAGTGCATTTCGGCCGCTGGGTGGCGCTCAGGCTGACATCGTCTGGGGCCGAGGATGTGACGCCAATCACAGGCGCCGAACCCGGGGGAAGGCCCGTATCCTCCCCGAAACGACGGTGGTTGCGCTCGGGCGTCCTTGCCCCGCGGAGACGCTGATAGGTGCTGAGGGGTCCGAGCCTCGGTTGATCTATTGCTGGGGGGATGGGCCACGCGAGCAGGGCTTGGCATCCCGTGGCCGGGGCCAGGGAGCTGGGCTGCCTCACGCTACTTGCGGATGCCCTCCACGGAGAGGGTCATCTCCAGCTCGGCGGAGGCCGGGCCCAGGTCCTTCGGTATCCCGATAGTCCTTGAGCTTGAGCCGGGTGGTCCCCTCAAAACCGCGGTGGTAGCCGAGCCAGGGACCGGGCCCGTGGCCAATCTCGGTGAGTTACTGTCCACGCTCGCGGTCTTGATGACCACCTCGACCTTGGCGGCCGTAGGGTCCTTCTTGTCATAGCTGAAGCTGCCCGTGGCCTTGGGTTAGCGATGTGCCAGACCAGGCGCATGATCATGACGGCACAGAGCAGGGCCCCGATGGACTTGTGCAGGTCCGGGGCCCGCTTGTACCAGGGGTCGTAGTAGTCGAGCCCGGTCATCCACAGCCCCAGCCCAAAGAGCCCGAAGACGGCCAGGGCCACCAGCCAATGCAGGGCGGTGGCGACCAGGCCGTAGCGCTCTTGGGTGTTGCGGAGCATCGGGACTGTCTGGCCGGGATCAGTCGCGCCCCTGCTCCAGGGCCGCGATGCGCTGCTCCAGCGGCGGGTGGCTGGAGAACAGGCTGCCGATCTTGCCGGAGATGCCGAAGGCGGCCATCTCCCCGGCCGGAAGGTCCTGGGGCTCGTGCTGGCGTTGCAGGGCACGCAGGGCGTTGGCCATGTTCTGGCGACCGGCCAGGTGTGCCCCGCCGGCATCGGCGCGGAACTCGCGGTAACGGGAGAACCACATGACAATCATGGTGGCGAGGAAGGACAGCAAGACTTGGGCGATCATCGACACGATGAAGTAGCCCACCCCGGGGCCGGAACTCTGGGAGTTTTGGCCCCGCAGCATGCCATCGACCACGGACCCGATGACGCGCGCAAGGACGATGACGAAGGTGTTGAGGACGCCCTGGAGTAGGGCCAGGGTCACCATGTCGCCGTTGGCCACATGGCTGATCTCGTGGCCTATGACCGCCTCGACCTCATCGCGCCCCATGGTTTGCAGGAGTCCGGTGCTGACGGCGACCAGGGCGTCGTTGCGGTTCCAGCCGGTGGCGAAGGCGTTAGGGTCTGGCGAGTCGAAGATGCCGACCTCGGGCATCCGGATGCCCGCCGCCTGGGCCTGGCGGGCGACGGTCTCCAGGTACCAGGTCTCGAACGGGGTCGAGGGCTGCTCGATGATCTGCACACCCATGGCGCGCTTGGCCATCCACTTGGACAGGAACAGGGAGATCATGGACCCCCCCATGCCGAACAGAAGGGCCATCACGAGGAGGCCGCCGCTGGAGCCTTGGTCCAGACCCAGCAGTTTCAGGACCACGAACAGGACCGCCATGATGGCGAAGTTGGTGGCGGCGAAGAGCAGGACTCGAAGCATGGTGGGTGATCTCCCGGTTGGGCGTTGTTAGCAATGGGCATACGATGCCCGGGTCCCATATGAGGCGCAACCCCTTGCAGGTCAACAGCGACATGCGTGGACGCCGGTCGGTGACGCCTTTCTCGGAAAATGGCTGCGAAAAAATGGCTGGACAGGGAAAAGGCCCGCCGCTAATATTTGCGGACTCAAGCCGAGGGGCCATAGCTCAGCTGGGAGAGCGCAACACTGGCAGTGTTGAGGTCGACGGTTCGATCCCGTCTGGCTCCACCAAACCCCGAAAATCCGGCCTCAGCAAGGGGCCGGATTTTTTCTTTCTACAAAGTTTCGCTCAGGTCTCTCTTTAGTCCCCATCGTCTAGAGGCCTAGGACACCGCCCTTTCACGGCGGCGACCGGGGTTCGAATCCCCGTGGGGACGCCAACGTATGCAATGGGGCCTGTGTTATCGCCTAACACAGGCCCCATTGCTTTTACAGGTCACAGGTCCAGTGCGCGATGGCATCGCGCAGGCTGCTCGGGACCAGGTGTGATGTGGACCCCAGGCCCGGGTGGCGCTGCATCGGGTATGATTCCAGCCCCTCCATTGCCCGGGAATCCAATCATGTTGACGCTCCGCGGTGCTCCCGCCCTCTCGGACTTCCGCCAGCAAAAGCTTCAGGATCGCCTGCTGACCGCCACTGGCCAGGGGTTGCGTGTTTACGCGGAGTTCATGCACTTCGCGGACTTGGAAAGGGACTTGACGGGGGACGATCTCTCCGTGCTGGAACGGCTGCTCCGCTATGGGCCCAGCCTTCCGGCCCATGCCCCGGAGGGGCGGCTGGTGCTGGTGGTGCCGCGCCCGGGGACCATCTCTCCCTGGTCGTCGAAGGCGACGGAGATTGCCCATAACTGCGGGCTCACGAACGTCCGCCGCCTGGAGCGTGGCACCGCTTATTACCTGGAGGCAGACGTCGGGCTGGACGGCGATGTCCTGGCCCGGGCCGCCATGGCCCTGCACGACCGCATGACACAGGTCGCCCTGTTGGATCTGGATGGGGCTGCGCGGCTGTTCGAGCGTGCCGAACCCCGTCGGTTGCTTCGGGTGGATGTCTTGGGTGGCGGGCGTGCCGCCCTGGTGGAGGCCAATGCGGCGTTGGGGCTCGCCCTGTCGGCCGACGAGATCGACTACTTGAATGAGAGCTTCACGGCCCTGGGACGCAACCCTACGGACGTGGAGTTGATGATGTTCGCCCAGGCCAACTCGGAGCACTGTCGGCACAAGATCTTCAACGCCGACTGGATCATCGACGGCGAACCCCAGGATCGCTCGCTCTTCGCCATGATCCGCAACACCACCCAGTGCGCCCCCGCCGGCGTCCTGTCCGCCTACAAGGACAATGCCGCCGTGATCGCCGGTTGGCCCGGACGCCGCCTGGTTCCGGACCCGACCGACGCGGTCTATCGGGAACTGGTGGAGCCCATCCAGATCCTGATGAAGGTGGAGACCCACAACCACCCCACGGCGATTGCCCCGGACCCGGGGGCCGCTACCGGCTCCGGCGGCGAGATCCGCGACGAAGGGGCGACCGGGCGCGGCTCCAAGCCCAAGGCGGGTCTTTGCGGCTTCTCGGTGTCGAACCTGCGCATCCCCGGGATGGAAGAGCCCTGGGAGCGGGATCACGGACGACCGGGGCGTATCGTCTCGGCGCTGGACATCATGCTGGAGGGCCCCATTGGGGCAGCGGCCTTCAACAACGAGTTCGGTCGGCCCAATCTCTGCGGCTACTTCCGTACCTACGAACAGGAAGTCCCGGGGCCGGCAGGCGACGAGCTGCGTGGCTATCACAAGCCCATCATGCTGGCGGGGGGCCTGGGAAACATCCGCCCCGGGGACATCGACAAGAACCCCTTCCCGGCGGGGACACCCCTGGTGGTCCTGGGGGGACCGGCCATGCTCATCGGCCTGGGCGGCGGGGCGGCCTCCAGCATGGCCAGTGGGGCCTCGGCCGAGGACCTGGATTTTGCCTCGGTGCAGCGGGCCAATCCGGAGATGCAGCGGCGCTGCCAGGAGGTCATAGACCGCTGCTGGGCCCGGGGCGAGGCCAGTCCCATCCTGTTTATTCACGACGTGGGGGCGGGGGGGCTGTCCAACGCCCTGCCGGAGCTGGTCCACGACGGCGGCCGCGGCGGGCGCTTTTGGCTCCGCGCCGTGCCGAACGACGACCTCGGCATGTCGCCCATGGAGATCTGGTCCAACGAGTCCCAGGAGCGCTATGTCCTGGCGATTGCCGCCGAGCGTCTGGCGGAGTTCGAGGCCATCTGCGCTCGCGAGCGTTGCCCCTTTGCCGTGGTCGGAGAGGCGACGGACGCACTGCACCTGCACCTGGACGATGCCCTGTTGCACGATGCACCCATTGACATGCCCATGTCGCTGCTCTTCGGCAAGCCGCCGCGGATGTTGCGGGACGTGCGCCGGGAGGCGGTGGCGTTCCAGCCCATCGCCGCCGCCGGCATCGACCTGAGCGAGGCCGTCGAACGGGTCCTGCGCCTGCCCACCGTAGCCAACAAGACCTTCCTCATCTCCATCGGGGACCGCAGCATCACAGGCCAGGTGGCCCGGGACCAGATGGTTGGGCCCTGGCAGGTCCCGGTGGCGGATTGCGCCGTCACCGCCAGCGACTACACGGGGGTGAACGGCGAAGCCATGGCGCTTGGCGAGCGCACCCCGGTGGCCCTGATCGATGCGGCCGCCTCCGGGCGTATGGCGGTCGGGGAGGCCATCACCAACATTGCCGCCGCGGCGATTGCGGACTTGGGGCAGATCCGGCTCTCCGCCAACTGGATGGCCGCCGCCGGCCACCCGGGGGAGGATGCCCGGCTCTACGACACGGTCCGCGCCGTGGGCATGGAACTGTGCCCGGCACTGGGTATCGCCATCCCGGTGGGCAAGGACTCCATGAGCATGAAGACGGTCTGGGCCGGCCCGGAAGGGCCGCGGACCATGACCGCTCCCCTGTCGCTGATCGTCTCGGCCTTCGCCCCGGTGGGGGACGTGCGCAGTACCCTGACCCCGCAGTTGCGCACCGATCAGGGCGAGACGGACCTGATCTTCATCGACCTGGGGGCGGGAAAGAACCGTCTGGGCGGTTCCTGTCTGGCCCAGGTCTACCGTCAGTTGGGGGACGAGGCCCCGGATCTGGATGAGCCGGGTCGGCTCAAGGACCTGTTTGCCGCTATCCAGGCCCTGCGCGACAAGGTCCTCGCCTACCACGACCGGTCCGACGGCGGCCTGCTGGCAACCCTGTGCGAGATGGCCTTCGCCGGGCGCTGCGGGCTTTCGGTGGACCTGGATCAGGTGGGCAGCGATGACCTCTCGGCCCTGTTCAGCGAGGAGTTGGGGGCGGTGATCCAGGTCCGCCGGGCGGACCTCGGCGCAGTCCTTCAGGGGCTGGCCATGCACGGGCTAGGCTGGTTGACACGGGTCATCGGCGAGCCGACCACCGACGGGACCATCCGCTTCCGGCGCGCCGGCTCAGAGGTCTACGGTGCCACACGGGCCGATCTGCAACGGGCCTGGTCCGAGGTGACCCGCAGGCTCCAGGCCCTGCGCGACAACCCGGAGTGTGCACAGGAGGAATTCGACCGCATCGGCGACCCGGGGGACTGGGGTTTGAACGCGGACCTGGCCTTCGACCCCCAGCAGGACATCGCCGCCCCCTACATCGCCACCGGGGCCAGGCCGCGGATCGCGATCCTGCGGGAGCAGGGGGTCAACGGCCAGGTGGAGATGGCCGCCGCCTTCCACCGCGCCGGGTTCGAGTGCGTGGACCTGCACCTGTCGGACATCATCGCGAACCGGGCGGACCTCACCGGCTTCCGCGGCCTGGTGGCGTGCGGCGGCTTTTCCTACGGCGATGTGCTTGGGGCGGGCGGGGGCTGGGCCAAGTCCATCCTCTTCCATGCGCGCGTCAGGGATCAGTTCCAGGGCTACTTCGAGCGCGCGGACACCTTTACCCTGGGCGTCTGCAATGGGTGCCAGATGCTCTCGACCCTGCACGAAATCATCCCCGGGGCCGATCACTGGCCACGCTTCGTGCGCAACCGCTCCGAGCAGTTCGAGGCCAGGCTGGTGATGGTGGAGGTGCCGGAGTCGCCGTCGATCCTGCTGCGAGGCATGGCCGGCTCGCGTCTGCCCATCGCCGTCGCCCACGGGGAGGGGAGGGCGGAGTTCTCCGATGCCGCCGCCCTGGAGGCGGCGACGGAACAGGTCGCCCTGCGCTACATCGAGAACGACGGGGTCGTGGCCAGCCGCTATCCGGCGAATCCCAATGGTTCCCCGGACGGTATCGCGGGTCTGGCGAGCCGCGACGGGCGGGTCACCATTGTTATGCCGCACCCGGAACGGGTCTTCCGGACCCTGCAACACTCCTGGCACCCGGACGGCTGGGGCGAGGATGGGCCCTGGATGCGGCTGTTCCGCAATGCGCGGGTGTGGGTGGGGTGAGGAACGAGATAGCGGCTGCCATCCTATCCTGTCTCTTACGACTCACAGAGCCTGGACCTTAGTCTTTGCCTTGGCTCGCGGCGCTTGGGGCGCACCGGTGGCGTAGGTGCGGGCTAGCCCGCGCTATGCCCCATCCGAAGTACCGCAAGCACGGGCAAGCCCGCATCCACGCGGCACGACAGAAGGCGTGTGCGGGCACGAGAATATTCGTGGCATTGACCGGGGGGCTGAATGGTGACTCATTTGTAAAGTACCCAATCGCTCAAGGAACCCTAGCGTTGCGCGTCAAACTTGAAACCGCCCCGTCTTTTGACTTCCAACAAACATAAACCTCCTCATCCGACGTTAGCCCGTAGCGTTTCCAATCTAATTCTTTCGCATATTGGCTTACTTCCACATGGAAATGCACGGACGAGAGGCGGTCGCGGTAATCAAGGCCGTAGCGACGCACATGCTCATGTGCACCTGCAATGCGTATGCGTTCATCGGTACTGAGGTCTTTGGTTTCAATCGTTTTGGCCAACGAATTATTAACCCCGCCTTGGATAATGGCGTAGCCGTTGGGTTTGAGTACGCGGTAGATCTCACGCATTCCCTGTATATCGTCTGGAACAAGTTCAAAGACATGGTTGCAAATGACAACATCAAACGTATTGTCAGGAAATTCGATGTCTGTCACCGACATGACGTAGTCAGGAATAACGCCGATGGCGTCAATGTAAGTCGTCATCAAATCGGCTGTTTCATAGCGAAGATTAGGATATTGTCGAATAATATCGTGGAGGCACTTTTCGGGTGCAAAATGCAAAACTCGTTTTTCGCCGGCATTAAAAAAATCGGTCTTATTTTTTAGGTATAAATACACCAGCCTGTGTCGTTCGAGTGATTTGCAAGCTATGGCACAGGGCATTGGGGCGATTGAATGGCAAGAATTGGCTGTACGTACTGCCACAAATTGGGCACTAAACGCCATTTCCGAGACCATAGAGAGTGGCTCGTACTGAGGCTTGTAGCGCTCGAAGCTTTTTACGACCCGACTGGCCGACGACATTTTTGGCGAGTGCCTTCAATGAAAAGACGCTGGACATTGTATGATAAAGCTAATAAGGGACTGGGATAGGAGTTCCAACCGCGCGATGGCTGGGTTCAAGGGAACGTAGCATCGAAGGAAGGGCCACCGCAAGGGCACAGTGCAAGCCGTCGGGGGCCGACGGGGAGGGACGGGAAGCGAACCACCGTTTGGGGAACACCTGGCGGGCTTGTTGCGTGGCCTGGCGCGGGCTTAGTGGGGCACAATCACAGTGGGTGCAGGGAATGCCGCGTCGCCCGCGCGACCAGGCGACGGGAGGCGGCTACCACGGCATCTGTTGGTCGAAGACGTACTCGGGTCGCCGTTGCGCCAGTGCGTCCCAGTCGGGTACGGCATCGACGGGGTTTATCGGGGCCAAATCACGATGCCCGCTCGGTCCAGACGCACCTCGGATGCGCCGGACCTGTTCCGCTGTCAGCCGGGCCACCAGTCCTCGTCCAGGACATCCTTCGGCGCCCACGGACAGACGTCCGCGAAGTCCGAGAGGCCCGTTTCCTCGGCAGCCTGGGCGGTGGCGTCATCCCAGATGCCGGCCAACCAATCGGGTTCGTCTAGCTTGGGGCGCAAGCTCGGGGTCTCATCCAAGCGCCGGGCGATGCCGCGGCGCTGGTTGCGAATGGTGACCTGCCAGCTTGCGCCCCGACGTCCAGGCTGCATCTGCCACTTCAACAGGTGCGCCAACAGGACGGCCATGCGGTTGGCCAATTCCCGCTGTTCGCTCTTGCCCACGTCTTCGATCTCCTCCGCCAGGTGCGCGATGTCCAGCAGGTCGAGGCGACCCTCGCGCAAGAACCTGGCCTGCTCGGTGGCCCAGGCGACCACGTCGTCTTGGTAGCGTGCGGCGCTGGTCATGGGTGTTTCCCCGGCATCGTGTATTGCTGGTCGAGTCTAGGTGTCAAGTCCCGTGCGATAGTATACCTATGCCCAATAACCTGTAAGCCCATGTGGGAAAGGGGGAAAGGTCCAGGGTGGTGCGTACCAGAGACTCGGCACGCAGACGTTCTCGCCGGAGCCAAAGATGGGATCGGGGCATCAGGTCTTTCCTCTTGCCCGGTGTCGTCATGGGGCGCAAACAGGGCGATGTTCGGCTCGCATTATTCATCCCCATTATCATTTCCGAAACGGCACCACAAAGGGCTTTGTGCGACATCCCGGTTCGATACCGATCGGTCGAAAATATCCGGACAACCGTCGGCGCTGCGGTGAATTGTGAACTGGTCGATCACTTTAAAGTCGCCGCTGGTTAGCGTTATGCCATAGCTGGTCACCTTTACCCAGCCACCATCGATATCTATCACGCTGAAATAGTAGGTGTCCGGGTCCTGGTGAATATGCCAGACCTTGGGATCTACGACGGGCGTGCTTTGGTCCGGACCGGCGCCACAGGTGCCGTTCAGAAGCTGAACGACATTGTGCCTCCACGGGGGGCGCGGTGGCGTGGTCTGGGGGTCAGGTGGGATGCGCCAGTCAATGGTTTTACGGGAATACAGATGCGAATGCCCGCAGGCATATAAGTCAAACCGGTTTTTATCCAGGATAGACCATAGCTTCGTATGGCTGACATCCGACTCGGACGGCTCTTCAGGGTCCTCTCCGGTGTAGTAATAGGGCGTATGGATGAAAAGAAACTTATGAGTCGCCCTGGTCTTAGATACCTGGGCCCTGAGCCATTCTAGCTGGACGTCATCGATGTGACCTCCCAGACCGTCAGGTATGGTATTCTGCGTGAGGTAATAAGGATCGAGGACGGCGAAAAAGGCGTCGCCGCCAGGAGACGTGAAGGAATAGACGAGATGCTTATAGCCGGGTGGCCCGTTGCTAGGATTCTCGGAAAATACCTTTTTGAATTCTTCTTGATTCTCCAGGAAGAATCCGGCATCGGAGGGGAGCTTGTCGTCATGGCGATAAAGCTCATGATTGCCGATTGCGGTATATAGGTCTATCCCGTCTATCCCTTTGGCGGTAAGATCATTGAAGAGATCTTTCCATTGCTGGAAAGTATATCCGGTCTCGATATGCTGATGCTCGTCGTAGATATAGCCCCTGTACGACATATCCCCGCCGAAGATCACAAATGCCGGGAGGGGATCCAACTGCCCGATTTTTTCGATGATAGGCTTTAATGCCTCGGTGTGGACCGGATGGGCGAGCGCATCTGGACTGGAGTTGGCGCGGCTGTCGGCTAGAAAGACGAAACGCAGGGTCTCGCCAGACGCGGATACAGGGAAGAACGTCACCGAGACGATGGCCGCAACCAAGCAGATGGTAGAAATAATTCGTTGGATCTGGTCGGTCATTTTCTTGCCTCTCTATTATCTCGTCCAGAAACAGACAGATTGTCCCTGCTAGAGGAAAGCTAGAAAAATGGGATTTTGCCTTTTACCTGCCGTAATCGCACGTGGTGCGCGAAGGCGATACCCCGATTCCATTTCACCTGATTCTTGGCCTGCCGTACTAGGCAGCTCCCCTCCAGGTTCGCCCGAAACTACACCCATGCACAACAACCCGTCAATCATTAGGGCAAAGGTCCAGGGCGGTGCGGTGAGGACCACTGCGGTTGAAGGTATCGTGTCGCATCTTTAACCAATTATGTGATCCATTCTCGCCCCCATTATCAGTCCTTCAATGGATCGGGTTCTAGCGAAGCTTCGCCTCAGACCGACGAGTGCGTAGGCGCGGGCGAGCCCGCACCTACGCGGACAGGCAGCAGCCCTCGTACCGGGAACCGCCAGCCGTTGTGCGGCGCACCCATCCGACTCATTGCGAAGATCTCAGTCGCTCAGGGGGTCCTAGGTGCTTTGAGCAGAGCTCGGCCGGTCTTTTGCGGGTCTGCCTTCGTCCAACAGTGCCCCATAAACGAAAAGGCCAGCGGATGCTGGCCTTTAACATACTGATTCAACGTATCATTTGGTGGGCGCAGGTGGGATCGAACCACCGACCCCTGCCGTGTGAAGGCAGTGCTCTCCCGCTGAGCTATGCGCCCGTCAACAGGTGCGAGAGTTTAGCGGGGCGGTTAAGGGGCGTCAATTCGCCCTTGGGCGATGGTGGGGGTCAGTTCGAGTCCACAAGCTGTGCGGCGCGCCAGGCCTGGATGGCGGCGGCATCGATCTGACCATCGCGGACATAGAGTGCGTCCATGGCCGCACGGCGCTGTGGCGGGGCGGCAGTCAAGAGGGCCTGTACCCCCAGGGGCGCGGCGGCCCCAGTGCTGGCCCCCGCGGTCACCGCCGCCAGGTAGACACTGCGGTCCCCGGTGTTCAGGCATGCCTCGACTTGGCAGTCGAGCCAGGCCAGGGCCTCGCGGATGAGGGGTTGCCCTCCTGGGGTTGTGGCGCGGGGGAGCCCGGCGAACTTGTCTGTCTGGTGGCCGCTGGCCAGGCCGAAGCGCCACACCAGATCGAGCTGATGCGGGTATAGCAGGTGCAGGGCGAAGCGGCCGCCGCCCTCGATGAGCCCCCAGGTGTGGTGCTGTCGGGCGACGCCCAGGACCATGCGAGGCAGGCCGTCGACGATGGATGCACGCACTGCGAAGGTCGCGATGAGCCCGCCGCGACGGCCCTCGTGAGCGGCGGTGACAAGCCACAGTGGTGGGTCGTAGAGGTCGAAGACACGCGCGATGGCGCGGGCGTTCGGCTCGGGCAAGGAAGGTAGGGTGGAGCCCGGCATGATCTCTATTGGTTAAGCCGGTTGGGGGAGGGGGACGGCATGCGGAGCCGGGCCCGGGTCCAGCAGTTCCAGCCAGTGCAGTACGGGCCGACCGGCACCCCCTTCGAGGTGCATCTGGCAGCCGATGTTCGCTGTGGCGATGATCTCCGGCATCCCGGCGGTGAGGGCAGCGATCTTGTTGTCCCGCAGGCGGTTGGATAGCTGCGGCTGGAGTAGGGAATAGGTCCCGGCGGAGCCGCAGCAGAGGTGGGCGTCGGCGATCTGGGTCAGCTCGAAGCCTAGTCGGGTCAGGACGGTCTCGACGGCCCCCTTGATCTGCTGGCCATGTTGCAGGGTGCAGGGGGCGTGGAAGGCGACGCGACGGCCTGCGCCCGGGCTTCCGAGCGGGGCCAGATCCAGGCTTGCCAGAAATTCCACCGGGTCCCGGGCCAGGGCGGCGACCCTTGCCGCCTTCTCCGCGTAGGCCGGATCGGCGGCCAACAGGTGGCCGTATTCCTTGACCATGGCCCCGCAGCCGCTGGCACTGACCAGGACGGCGTCCACGCCGTTGGCGATCGGAGGCCACCAGACATCGATGTTGTGGCGCATGGCGTCCAGGCCGCCCGCCTGGTCGTTGAGGTGGTAGGCCACGGCCCCGCAGCAGCCGGTCCCCTTGGGCTCGATGAGGTCGATGCCGAGCCGGTCTAAGACCCGGGCCAGGGCGGCGTTGGTGATCGGTGTGGCACTGGCCTGGACACAGCCGGGCAGGGCGATCACCCGTTGCCGTGGCTCGGCCGCCGGGGCTGGTCTGGCCCCCGGGGCGCGTCGCACCGGGATCTTGGTCTTGAATCTTGTGGGGAGCAGGGGGCGAATCAGTCGCCCGAGCCATAGTAAGGCACCGATACGCCGGCGATGGGGAACCACGGCGACCAACGCCCGGCGGACCAGGCGCTCGGACAGGGGGCGTTGGACGCGCTGGTCCACGAGGTTCCGACCTATATCCGCCAGACGCGCGTAGCGCACCCCGGAGGGGCAGGTGGTCTCGCAGGAGCGGCAGGTCAGGCAGCGGTCCAGGTGCATCTGGGTGGTCCGGGTGGCGGGGCTGCCCCTCCAGGACCTGCTTGATCTGGTAGATGCGTCCGCGCGGGCCGTCGAGTTCATCCCCCAGGAGTTGGTAGGTCGGGCAGGTGGCCGTGCAGAAGCCGCAGTGGACGCAGGCGCGCAGGATGGCATCGGCCTCCCGGCCCTGGGGCGTGGCGAGGATCTCGGGGAGGATGGCGGTCTGCATGCAGGGCCTCAGAGGTCGGGGTACAGGCGCCCGGGGTTGAGTAACCCCTGGGGGTCGAAGGCGCGCTTGAGGTTGCGGTGCAGCCGCATCAGGGCCGGGGCCAGGGGGTGAAAGATGGCACCGGTGCGGGTCCCTCCGCGGAATAGGGTGGCGTGGCCACCCACCGCGGCGATCTGGTCGCGCACCTTGCCGCCCTCGAGGTTGGCGTGGACCCAACGCTGGGCCCCGCCCCACTCGACCAGGGTGGCGGTCTGGCCCATGCCCTGTAGGTTCAGGGGCGGGGTCGCCGGTGGAACGGACAGCCGCCAGAGGGGGGCCTCGCCGGCGAAGAAGGGGTGGCCCTGCTCGCGAATCAGATCGCGCCAGAAACCTTCGGGGTCGCCGATGGGTTCGCCGCCGACCTTGGCCGCGGCCTGGTCCACGGAGCTGGTGGCCCCGGACAGGCGCACCAGGAGTCGCCCCTCGGCCCAGCAGGTGGCGGTGATCGGCAGCGGCTGCCTGGCCCAGGCATTCATGGTGGCGATGGCCGTTTCCTGGTCCAACTCCAGGGCCTGGGTGCGCTCAGCCGCCGGGATTGGCAGGACCTTTAGGCTGATCTCCAGCAGGACGCCCAGGGTCCCCAGGGCGCCGGTCATGAGACGGGAGATGTCATAGCCGGCGACGTTTTTCATCACCTCGCCGCCGAAGCGCAGGACCTCGCCGCGTCCGCTCAGCACCCGGGTGCCGAGCACAAAGTCCCGTGCCGCACCGGCGTAGGGCCGCGCCGGTCCGGAAAGGCCGCAGGCGATGGTCCCGCCCAGGGTGGCCCCATGCCCAAGGCGCGGGGGCTCGAAGGGCAGGGCCTGGCCATGCTCCGCCAGGGCAGCGGCGATGGCATCCAGGCTGGTTCCGCCGCGGGCGGTGAGCACCAACTCCTTGGGGTGGTAATTGACGATGCCGGTATGGTCGGCGAGGTCCAGGGGGGTGCCGCTGGCGGCGCGCCCGATGAAGGGCTTGGAACCCGCTCCGCACAGGTTCAGGGGTGTCCCCGCCGCGGCAGCGGCGCGGACCTGTCCTTGAAGGTCTTGGGTCAGGTCTTGGTCCACGGGGGTTCCGTAGCTAGAGAAGGGAGTGAAGCATGGAGTGAAGCGTGGGCGGTGGCCTTACGCCTTTGCCTTTTCTGTATCCAGTTCTTGATGATCCACGTCCTACTTGCCCTCTGCCGCCAAGGCGTCGAGATATTTCTCGGCGTCCAGGGCGGCCATGCAACCGGTCCCGGCGGAGGTGATGGCCTGGCGGTAGACGTGGTCCATGACGTCACCCGCGGCGAACACCCCGGGGACTGAGGTTGCCGTGGCGTTGCCCTCTGTGCCCGTGCGCACCTTGATATAGCCCCCGGCCATATCGAGCTGGCCGTCGAAGATGCCGGTGTTGGGTTGGTGGCCGATGGCGATGAAGACGCCATGGACCTCGATGTCCTTGGTGGCCCCGTCGCGCACGTCCTTGACGCGGATGCCGGTGACCCCAGAGGCGTCGCCCAGGACCTCATCCAGGGTGTGGAACCACTCGATGGTCACCTTGCCCGCTGCGGCCTTGTCGAACAGGTGCTGTTGCAGGATCTTCTCGGAGCGCAAGCCATCGCGGCGGTGGACCAGGGTGACGTGCTCGGCGATGTTGGCCAGGTATAGGGCCTCCTCGACCGCGGTGTTGCCGCCGCCGATCACGGCGACCCGGCGGTTGCGGTAGAAAAACCCGTCGCAGGTGGCGCAGGCGGAGACGCCGCGGCCCTTGAACTCGGTCTCCGAGGGGAGTCCCAGATAGCGGGCGCTGGCCCCGGTGGCGATGATCAGGGCGTCGCAGGTGTAGACGGCCGCGTCGCCGGTGAGTCGGAAGGGGCGGGTGCCGAGATCGACCTGATTGACGTGGTCGAAGATGACCTCCGTCTCGAAGCGCTCGGCGTGGCGGCGCATCCGGTCCATGAGGTCGGGGCCTTGGACTCCGTCGGCATCGCCAGGCCAGTTGTCCACGTCCGTGGTGGTCATCAACTGCCCGCCCTGTTCCAGACCGGTGACCATGACCGGCTTGAGGTTGGCGCGGGCGGCGTAGACGGCGGCGGTATAGCCGGCCGGGCCCGAGCCGAGGATGAGCAGGCGGCAGTGTTTGGTGTCGGTCATGGGATACTCCAAGGGGATGGGGCGGCGATGCCGGTTGTGGGCAGGGTTGCAACCGGATCGGACGAAGGCGCCGGATACTGAGGGCGCATAAGACATGGCATGGTAAGGTTTAGGCTCTTGCGGGTAAAGCAACAGGGGGACCCGATGCACATTGGCATTCCTCGTGAAATCAAGCCCCTGGAGGCCAGGGTGGCACTGGTCCCGGAGGCCTGCGGCGACCTGGTGCGTCAGGGGCACCGGGTCTGGGTCGAGCGTGGGGCGGGGGAGGGGAGCGGTTTCGCCGATGCCGACTATCTGGCGGCTGGGGCGTCGGTGGCACCCGATGCCGCGGCCCTGTATGGAGAGGCCGAGTTGGTGGTCAAGGTCAAGGAGCCTTGGGGCCCGGAGTTGGATCTCCTGCGCCGGGACCACCTGCTCTTTTCTTTTTTGCACTTGGCGGCGGATGCCACGCTCACGCGGCGCCTGCTCGCCATTGGACTCACGGCGGTGGGCTTCGAGACGGTGGTGGAGGGTGGGAACCTGCCGATCCTGCGCCCCATGAGCGACATCGCCGGGCGCCTGGCGGTGCAGATCGGCGCCACCCTGCTCCAGGCCCCCCAAGGCGGCAAGGGGCTGCTCTTGGGCGGGACCGGCGGGGCCGAACGGGGTCATGTGGTGGTCCTCGGGGCCGGCAATGCCGGGGGCGCGGCTATCGCCGTGGCGGCGGGGCTCGGGTGCCGGGTGACGGCCTTCGATCAGGATCCGGTAAGACGTGCGACCTTGCATGGGTCGGCGCCCAATGTGACGGCTCTCTACCCCTATGCCGATGCCCTGGCGGTGGCGGTGACCCAGGCAGACCTGTTGATTGGAGCCGTGCTGGTGCCTGGGGCGAGGGCCCCGCGGTTGGTCCCGGAGGCCTGGGTGGCGGGGATGGCCCCGGGGTCGGTCATCGTCGATATTGCCGTCGATCAGGGCGGCTGCGTGGAAACAACGCACCCGACGACCTACGCCGATCCGACCTACCGGGTCCACGGAGTGGTCCACTTTGGGGTGACCAACATGCCGGGTGCTGTCCCGCGCAGCGCCTCCCGCGCCCTGTGCGCCAGCCTGTGGCCCTGGGTCCTGCGCCTGGCCCGGCCGGGCTGGCGCTCCGATGCGGCCCTGGCAGGCGCCGTGAATCTGGCTGACGGGGCCCTGGTACACCCGGCGCTCGGGGTCTTAAGTTTCCCGAACAAGGCGGGGTAAGGCTATAATCGGCCGAACTTTTGGAGGGTGGACTACAGTGACTCAGGCGACTCGACTCGGTGAATTGACCTTTGGCGACCATGTGGAGAGGGCGATCCGCGAGGTGGCGATGTGGGCGATCATGGTGGTCGCCGTCTACCTGGCCGTCGCCCTGGTGAGCTACAGCCCGGAAGACCCGGGTTGGTCCTATGTCGGACCAAGCGAGACCGTCGCCAATCCTGCCGGACCTGTCGGAGCCTGGTTCTCCGATGTGACCCTGGCCCTGTTTGGGGTCTTCGCCTATCTGGTCCCGCTGTCGGTGGCCTGGGGCGCCTATCTGATCTTCCGTAACACCCGTCGCGCGGGGGAGAATCGGGTCTATATCCTGTCCATCCGCTTGCTTGGCCTGCTCCTGACCCTGGCAGCGGGGACGGCCTTCGTCACCCTCCACTTTGCACATGTCGATGACCTGGGGGGGCTGCTCCCGCACCTGCCCAATGGCATCGGCGGTGGGCTCGGCTCCCTTCTGGGGGATGCGATGGTGGTGGCCTTCAACCCCAGGGGGACCAGTTTCCTGCTGTCCGGGGCCCTGTTCGTGGGCGTCAGCCTGTTCGCCGGAGTCTCCTGGGTCGCCGTCATCGACGCCATTGGCGGGATTACCTTCGATGGTTTCCGTTGGCTCCAGGCGCGACTGGTCCAGGCTGGGGCCAGGGTCGCCGGCATGCGCAGACGCGCGTCTGCGCCCGAGTCGGCCGAGCGCGAGGAGCCTCAATTCGGGGAGGCTGCCGAGGGCGAAGACCTGGATATCCTGGCACCCAAGCCCAAGCGAACCGAGCCCCGCTTCCCGAAGGTTCCGGTCGTGGATACGGAGGAGCCCGGCACGGCCGGGTGGGATGCGGTCGCCGCCGAGCCGGCGGCGCCCAAAAGGCGGCTGAGCCTGGCGGATCTGGTTCCCGGGCTCATGCTCGACAAGGCCCCCGCAGCCGCGAAGTCCCCGCCTGCCAAACCGACCCACAAGGCCCGCCTGGGTGCGGTGGCGGACGCCAGACAGCCGCCTCTGCCGCCGGTCTTCTCCGCCGACCAGGAACAGCCACCGCTGGAGCTCCTGGACCCCGCGCGCAAGAGTGGCAAGGGCTACTCCGAAGAAACGCTGCAGGGGCTCTCGCGTCAGGTCGAGACCATCCTGGCGGACTTCGGGGTGACGGCCCAGGTGGTGGACGTCCTCCCGGGGCCGGTGGTGACGCTCTTCGAGCTGCAACTCGCCCCGGGCACCAAGGCCAGCAAGGTCGTCGGGCTCGCCAGGGACATCGCCCGCGCCCTGTCCACGGTGAGCGTGCGGGTGGTGGAGGTCATCCCCGGCAAGTCCGTGATCGGGATCGAAATCCCCAACGAGCAGCGGGAGATCGTGTTCTTGAGCGAGGTCCTTGGCGCCGATGTCTACCAGGAGGCCAAGTCGCCCCTGACGCTGGCCTTGGGGTCGAGCATCGCCGGGGACCCGGTGGTGGCTGACCTGGCGAGGATGCCCCACGCCCTGATCGCCGGCACCACCGGCTCGGGCAAGTCGGTGGCGATCAACGCCATGATCCTGAGCCTGGTCTACAAGGCAGGGCCCAAGGATGTCCGCCTCATCATGGTGGACCCAAAGATGCTGGAGCTGTCCGTCTATGAGGGCATACCACACCTGCTGACCCCGGTGGTCACGGATATGAAGGAGGCCGCCAATGCCCTGCGTTGGTGCGTCGGGGAGATGGAGCGGCGCTATCGGCTCATGGCCCGGCTGGGGGTACGCAACATCGGCGGCTACAACCGCAAGGTGGCGGACGCCGAGGAGGCCGGCGAGCCGATCCCAGATCCGACCTGGGTCCCGGCGGACAGCGGTATGTTCGGGGACGATGAGGCCGAGCCTCCGGTCCTGGGACATCTGCCCTACATCGTCGTCATCATCGACGAGTTGGCGGACATGATGATGGTGGTGGGCAAGAAGGTGGAGGAACTCATCGCCCGCCTGGCCCAGAAGGCCCGCGCCTCGGGTATTCACCTGTTGCTGGCCACCCAGCGCCCGTCGGTGGACGTGCTGACCGGTCTGATCAAGGCCAATATTCCGACCCGCATCGCCTTCCAGGTTTCGGCCCGGGTAGACTCGCGCACGGTGCTCGACCAGATGGGGGCCGAACAACTCCTGGGGCACGGGGACATGCTCTACCTGCCTCCTGGCACGAGCATCCCGCAGCGCGTCCACGGCGCCTTCGTGGACGACCATGAGGTCCACCGCGTCGTAAGTTATCTGAAGCAACTTGGCAAGCCGGACTACATCAAGAACATCTTGCAGGACCCTGGCGAGCCTATCCCCGGCATTGACCCGGAGCCCCGCGGCGGCGATGTCGAGGACCAGGACCCGCTGTTCGACGAGGCGGTGGCCTTCGTTGTGGAATCGCGGCGCGCCTCCATCTCCGGGGTCCAGCGGCGCTTCAAGATCGGCTACAACCGTGCCGCCCGCATGGTCGAGGAGATGGAGCGCATCGGCTTGGTGGGTGCCGCCGAGACCAACGGAAACCGCGAGGTTCTGGCCCCGGTGCCGGTGGACGATTGAACCTCAATAGGTCCTATCGGTCCTACCAGGTCACTGCCAGAGCCACTTCTAACCCGGAGCGTTCAACATTGCCTTTTCCCGCAGCCATTTTCGTGAAGTCGGGTCTGCGTCGGTCCCTGGCCGTATTGCTCATCGTTATCCTGCCCATGTCCGTGGCGCTGGCCGCGGACCCCGGCCAGATCCTCAAGGACTACCTCAAGGGGCTCGATACCTTGAGCGCCGACTTCGAGCAGGTCACCTTCAACGCCGATCGGAATGCCATGGCCGAGTCCACGGGTGTTTTCTACCTCAAGCGACCTGGGAAGTTCCGCTGGGAGTACCGCAAGCCCGGGGAGCAAATCATTCTGGCCGACGGCAAGCGGGTCTATGTCTACGATGTCGAGCTGGAGCAGGTCTCTCATCAAGACCAGGCCAAGGCGTTGGCCGGGACCCCGGCCATGCTCCTGGCCGACAGCGCACCGATAGACCGGGAGTTCAGCATCAAGGACCTCCCCGCCAGAGATGGGCTGGCCTGGCTGGAGCTAAAGCCCAAGGCCCAGGACACCGAGGTCCAGAGCATACAGATCGGCTTTGAGGGCAAGGAACTTCGCAGCCTGATCATGGAGGATGCCTTCGGTCAGGTCACCCGGCTCCTGTTCGCGGGGGCCAAGCGCAACCCGAGCCTCAAGGATGACCTCTTCAAGCTTCAGCCGAACAAGGCCACCGATATTCTCCAGTTCGATTGACCGCTGGTGACCCACCCGACCGACTCGCCCGCCCCCCAACCGACGGCCCCGCCGACCGCACCCTTGGCCGAGCGCATGCGCCCGCGGACCCTGGACGAACTCAAGGGCCAGGTGCACCTGCTCGCCCCAGGCAAGCCCCTGCGCCAGGCCATCGATGCCGACCGGCCACACTCCATGGTCTTTTGGGGCCCGCCTGGGACCGGCAAGACCACCCTGGCCCGACTGGTGGCCGCCCAATCGGGGGCCCGCTTCCTGCGCCTGTCCGCCGTATTGGCCGGGGTCAAGGACATCCGCGAGGCCGTTGCCGAGGCGCGCCGCACCCGGGTGGAGGAGCGGCGTGGGACCATACTCTTCATCGATGAGGTCCACCGCTTCAACAAGGGCCAACAGGATGCCCTGCTGCCCCACGTGGAGGATGGCACCGTCACCCTCATCGGCGCCACCACCGAGAACCCCTCCTTCGAGCTGAACAACGCCCTGCTCTCCCGTGCCCGGGTCTATGTCCTCAAGCCCCTGACCATCGATGAGTTGGGCTCCGTCATCGACCAGGCCCTGGCCGATCGCGAGCGCGGCCTGGGCGGACGCGGCCTGACCCTGCCGGCAGCCTCCCGGGCCCAGCTCGCCGAGGCCGCCGACGGCGACGCCCGCCGCGCCCTGGGGCTCCTGGAGCTGGCCGCTGACCTGGCGGTGGACGGGGAGATAGGCCAGGCGATGGTGGCGGAGGTCGCGGTCGGCCAGGTGCGGCGATTCGACAAGGGAGGCGAGGCCTTCTACGACCAGATCTCCGCACTGCACAAGTCGGTGCGGGGCTCGGCTCCGGACGCCGCCCTGTACTGGCTGGCGCGCATGATCGACGGTGGCTGCGACCCCCTCTACATCGCCCGGCGGGTGGTCCGCATGGCCAGCGAGGACATCGGCAACGCCGATCCCCGTGCCCTGGATCTGGCCATGGCCGCCTGGGACGTGTTGGAGCGCCTGGGCAGCCCCGAGGGGGAACTGGCCCTGGCCCAGGCGGTGACCTTCCTCGCCTGTGCCGCCAAGAGCAATGCCGTCTACCTGGCCTGGGACCAGGCCCTGGCCGATGCCCGGCGCGGCTCCCTGGAGGTCCCGGTGCATTTGCGCAACGCCCCGACCCGCCTGATGCGGGAGCTGGGCTATGGGCGGGCCTACCGCTACGCCCACGATGAGCCCGAGGGCTATGCCGCCGGGGAGGACTATTTTCCGGAGGGCCTGCAGGGTCGGCGCTACTACAGGCCGGTGGCGCGGGGCCTGGAGGTCAGGATTCGGGAGAAGCTGGAGCACCTGGCCGAGCTTGATCGGCAGGCTGGTCGCCGCAAGACCACACCCGAGTAAGGCGAAACGGCGGGGGCAGTCCCGCCGTCCGGCGGCATCCGGGGAGATAGAGCCTATGCGAGGGTTCGCTGGGGCCCCCCATGATCGTGCCTTGCGCCTGGCAACTGCCGGTACTCGGAACACCGCCTGGGGGTCGGAATGCCCTTGCCCGGGTTCAGCAACAGGGTCGGGTCGAAGGCCCGTTTGACCGCATGGAACTGGTCGATTTCGTCCTTATTGAACTGGACGCACATCTGGCGAATCTTCTCGATGCCTACCCCATGCTCGCCGGTGATGGTGCCGCCGACCTCGACGCACAACTCCAGGATCTTGCCGCCCAACTCCTCGGTGCGCTCCAACTCGCCGGGATTGTTGGCATTGTAGAGGATCAACGGGTGCAGATTGCCGTCCCCGGCATGGAAGACGTTGGCCACCCGCAGGCCGTATTCCTCGGACAGTTCCGCCGTTCTGCGCAGCACCTGGGGCAGGAAGCGCCGGGGGATGGTCCCGTCCATGCAGTAATAGTCCGGGGACAGACGCCCCACCGCGGGAAAGGCGGCCTTGCGCCCGGCCCAGAAGCGCAGGCGCTCGGCGGCGTCTCGGGCGGTGCGCACCTCCGTGGCCCCGCCGGCCAGGAGCAGTTCGCGGACCACGGCGATGTGCTCCGAGACCTCCTGGTTGGTCCCGTCCACCTCGCACAGGAGGATGGCGGCGGCGTCCGTGGGGTAACCGGCGTGGACGAACGCCTCCGCCGCCTGGATGGCAGGGCCGTCCATCATCTCCAGCCCGGCGGGGATGATCCCGGCGGCGATGATGTCGCCCACGGCCGTGCCCGCCTTCTCCACGTCGTCGAAGGCGGCAAGGACCACCTGGGCCCGCTCCGGGATGGGCAACAGGCGCACCGTGACCTCCACCACCACCCCCAGCATGCCCTCCGAGCCGATGAGCAGCGCCAGCAGGTCGTAGCCCGGCGAGTCCAGGGACCGACCGCCGACTTCGATCAGGTCCCCCTCCACTGTGACCAGGGTAATCGCCAGGACGTTGTGGACCGTGAGCCCGTACTTGAGGCAGTGCACCCCGCCGGAGTTCTCCGCGACATTGCCGCCGATGGTGCAGGCGATCTGGGACGAGGGGTCAGGGGCATAGTAGAGCCCGTGAAGGGCGACGGCCTCGGAGATGGCCAGGTTGCGCACCCCGGGCTGGACCCGGGCGGTGCGGTTGACCGGGTCGATACCAAGGATGGCGTTGAAGCGGGCCAGGCTCAGGACTATACCGTCGGCCAGGGGCAGGGCCCCGCCGGAGAGACCGGTGCCGGCCCCGCGGGCGACCACCGGGACGCCGCGGGCGTGGCACAGGCGCATCACCCGCTGGACCTGATCCAGGGTATAGGGCAGGACCACCAGCATCGGTATTTGCCGATAGGCGGAAAGCCCATCGCACTCGTAGGGGCTCAGTTCCTCCTCCCGCTCCAGCACGGCATCCGGGGGAAGGAAGGAGCGCAGGGCCTGGATCAGGTCAGATCGGGCGACGGGGTCTGGGGCTGGACGCTCGGGGGCGGTCATGGCGTACCTCGGGGTCTATGGGCGCCCTGGGGTTGAGAGCGGGGCAGGGGGATTATGCTACCAGAGCCGGCGGGGTGGTCGGCCTGGCCGCGTGGCTTGGTGCTGGCCCAAGCTCTGGAGCCTTCTTCCCTCCTTTCTGATAACTGACTACGGGACCCACTCCCTGAGCCGCACCAAGGCCACGCTGGTCTATCGCAAGGCCAAGAACCTGCGGGCCTTCCAGACTCCTCTTGGGGCATACGAAGATCGAGAGCACTGTTCGGTACCTCGCCATCGAGGTCGACGACGCCCCTGGAAGATGGCCGAGCGGACGGAGTGTTAACCCGGTACTGCTTGCCCTGCACTGGGGCCGGGCAATATCCAATATTGCCAATCCTTGCTACATCACCCGCAGTTGAAGTTGACCGCGACGAGGATTTCGGCATGGGCATGAACGTCAACGCTCAAGTGGGCAACTTGGCATTACACGAGATCTGTGATGAAGACCAAATTTAAAGACTCTAGTCGGATCCTCGAAGCGGTTCACGAGACAGCGGGAGACCTGCATTGCGCGGGCTTCATCGACATGCGTCGCATGCGGCACTTCGATGCGCTATGCCTCGATCCCATTGCCGCCTATACCCGCGAGAGTATCCGAGCACTGCGCGAGCGTTACCATTTGAGTCAGACGGTTCTCGCCTTGGTATTGAACACGAGCCCGTCGACAGTGCGGCAATGGGAGATCGGCGCCAAACAGCCCAGCGGTCCATCGCTAAAGCTGCTGAATCTGTTAGACAGAAAAGGGCTCGACGCGCTGCTGTGAATCCCCCCCAACATCGCGACCATCGTGGTAGAGAGGCACGCAGTCGAGTTGATGACCTTCGTTTAGTCACCAGCGAACGGGACGACGGAGGAGATGCGGAAATCCTTCTTACTCTCCCCGACCTTCCCGGTACCGTGCTTGGCTAGGATCTCTTTCTCTAGCCTAGTGAGGTTTCTCTTTCTCTTGTCAAGATCAGCTAGGACAACAGAAAGTTCGGAGGCAAGTTCGTCAATTGTGCTTGCTGGTTTCTTGGCCTGAGCGGCATAGGCGGCGGGACCGGTTTTGCATGCGGCTCGGGCATCTTCGGCCGAGACGAAGTCGAATCCGCTGGCTGTGGTGCTGCTGAAATCGCCAGCCTTCACCATGGCGTCGAAATTGCCGTTCTCGGTGTACGCGTCGGTGATGCACTTCAAAATCCGCGCCTTTTCGACCCCCGTGGCGTGCGGCTGCTTGCCGCAGATGTCGAAAATGGTCTCGTTGTTGTCACCCCAGCAGCCGCTCGCGCCGCATTGCTTCTTTGCATGCATCTCGGAGTTGAATTTGTCCCGGCACTGCTCCCAGGTCACAGCTACGATTGCGCGGTTCATCTGTGGATTCGATCTTAGTTGGACCAGCACTTGACAGAAGGGATGGGAAACCCAACCGCACGGTGCCTGAGGTCAGGGGGGGCATAGCATCGAAGGAAAGTGCTCTGCAAGGGCACAGTGCGCGCCGATGGGTGTGAGCCGACGGGGTTTATTCGATCCGAAGAACTCAAACCCAGCGGAAAGTGCGCGGTGTTCCGAGGGTGACTTCCTCAGCGCTTCCCCAGAACCCATAGCCCAGAAGCCTAGAGCTTTGAGCCTAAGGCCGAGAAGGCTATCGGCACGTCCAGCCCCACAGGAGACCCTGATGGAAGGCGCGGATGTCGGCCTCATCGGCCTGACCTTCTGCTTTGAGTAACTTCAGCATTCCCAGGGCCTTGGGGTTCTTGTCCCGTGCGGCCTCATGAAACCAGGCTATGGCCAGGACCTGATCTCGCTCAATGCCGCGTCCAAACGAGTAGATTTGACCAAGTTGGAACGCGGCGTCGCTATCCCCTAGCTTGGCGGCCTTGCAGTACAGGCGCATGGCACGGCCCGTATCCTGCTCCACCCCGACTGCGTGCTCGTAGCGATACGCCCAATCGGACAATGCCTTGGTGTCGTTGGACACCAGGATATCCTCAACGCTCGGCACGCGTTCAGTCGCGGCCGATATGGGCATCGGCCCTGCGAGTAATGCCGCGGCGACTACCAGGGGCAAAGCGGGAATTCGGAGAAGCATAGTATTTCCTACCAGGGGAGTCGTTGGGATAGACGTGGAATTCGGGCAACAGAATACGGAACTCATAGCTACGGCGAGTGGCCCCTGTCCGTTGGGCTGCTGCCTTGAAACTCGGCGAAATACCGGATGTCAGCACTGGGTCGATTACGGACCTTCCCGCCCTGTCTCGCACGGCGCCGCAATGTGACGAAGGTAGCCGGTGGCGAGGTGGGTGAATGTTAGAAATTCGTGACGAAAAATTGTTGGAGACAACACCTGGCGAGGCGGTGTAGGAGGCCCGGAACCACAGGACGAACGGTCATGCCCAGGCCCGGCCAGCCAAGCGGCTGACGGGGCGCTCGCTCCTGGCCGGTCTCAGGGCTGGATTGGCCACAGCCAGGCCGCCCCGCGCACGCCGCTGGAGTCGCCGTGGCGGGGCGGGACCAGGCGGGTGGCCACGCCGTCGCTGAAGAGGTAGCGCCCGAGGAGCTTGGGGACCGTCGTGTAGAGGTGGGCGAGGTTGGACAGCCCGCCGCCCAGGACTATGACCTCCGGGTCCAGGACGTTGATGACGCTGGCCAGGCCCCGGGCCAGGCGGTCGGCGTGGCGGGCCAGGGTGGCGTTGGCAGCGGCATCGCCGGTCTGAGCCGCAGCGGCGATGTCGCGGGCGTTGAGGTGGCGGCCGGTGGCGCGGGTGAAGTCTGCCGCCAGGCCCGGGCCTGAGACGAAGGTCTCGATGCACCCGTGTTTACCGCAGTAGCAGGCGGGACCGGGGATCTCGTCGGCGTTCGGCCAGGGCAGGGGGTTGTGGCCCCATTCGCCGGCGATGGCGTTGGGCCCGGCCAGCAGGCGCCCGTCGATGACGACGCCGGCCCCGGTCCCGGTGCCGATGATGACGCCGAAGACGCTGCGCGCCCCTGCCGCGGCCCCGTCGATGGCCTCGGACAGGGCGAAGCAGTCGGCGTCGTTGGCCAGCCGAACAGCGCGCCCCAGGGCCGATGCCAGGTCGCGGTCCAGGGGGCGGTCATTGAGCCAGGTGGAGTTGGCGTTGCGCATCCGTCCGGTGAAGGGCGACAGGGCGCCGGGGGTGCCGACGCCGATGCTGCCGCGGGTGGCGGTCTCGGTCTCCAGTGCGGCGACCAGATCGACGATGGCTCGGAGTGTTGCGGGGTAGTCGTCGCGGGGTGTGTCGATGCGCCGCCGGGCCAGGGTGGCACCGGCGGCGTCCAGTGCGATGGCCTCGATCTTGGTCCCGCCCAGATCGATACCGATGCGCACGCCGCGCGCTCCGTGCTATGCCTGCAACTGGGCTGGCGGCTGAGGGGCCGGTTTGGCCGTCTCGCCGGTGGGGGCGGGCCGCCGACCGGAGGGGTTGGTGAAACCGTCGTTCAGGGTCTGGACGTACTTGTCGCAGTCCTGATGGATCTGCTCCAGGCGTTTGCGCGCCCCCCGGCCCCAGCCGGCCACGGAGGCGGCGAAAACGGAGCGCAGGTTGCCGGTGTTGGTGCGGAACGCGGCGACCAGGTCGCCGCGCACCCCCTGTTCCTCGGCGGCACGCTTGCGCACCCAGGGCAGGACCGTGAGGGCTGTCAGGCGACGGATCCCGAAGTGGGCGCCGATGCCGATGGCCACCAGGAGGCCGGCGAGGATTTGTGGGCCGTAACGGACCGTCTTGAGGGACTCGAGCCATTCGGGCTCGTAGGACAGGCCCTTCCAGTGCCCGCTGCTGATGCTCCAATACTCGAACAGCGCCAGCAGCAGGCCAAAGACGATGGCATCCAGGATCAGGGTGCGGCGGCGCCAGCGCCTAACCGCCTCGCTCAGGATGGGGACGATGCGCTCGCGGATGTCCTTGGCGGTCTTGTCCAGGGTGGCGACGATGCGGTAGGCGCGCTCGACCTCGACACCCTCCATGCGCCCGTGGATATCCGCCAGGTCGGCATCGCGCTTACCCTCGAAGCGCTTGCGCTTGGCCTCGTCGTCGATGGTGTTGGCCACGTCCGGGCTGTAGATGGTATAGAAACGCCCGGCGGTCAGGCCATGCAGGCCGAGGGCCCGCTGCCAGGCGGCGACCACATCCTCGGGGTTGTCCTCCCGGGCGGTGGCATCGATCTGGTTGAGCACATAGAGGAACTTGCCCGAGTCGGCGCGGTTCATGGACCCGCCCACCAGGTGCTGGAGGGTGTCGCGCATGGCCCCGGGTTCCGGGTGGCGGGCGTCGAAGAAGACCAGCACCAGGTCGGAGAGGTCGATGATGTGATCGACGATCCGCAGGGTTGCGTCGCGTTGGGCGTCGGCGTCGAATCCGGGGGAATCGATCAGGATGCGCCCGCGCAACCGCTGGCTGGGGGAGACCTTGAGCTGGAGATAGGCGTCGATGCGCTCGCCCTCGCCCCCCGCCACGCTCTCGATGTCCTTGGAGATCTGGTAGAGGGGTAGGCGCGGGTCGGAGTTCAGCGCAACGCCGGGCAGGGCGTGTTCGGTGGCGCCCTGGCTGTAGCAGATGACCGTGAAGCGATCGTCCACCGCCTGATTGCCGGTGCGTTGCAGGGGTTGACCGAGGAAGTGGTTGATGAAGGTCGATTTCCCGGCCGAGAAGGTGCCCAGGATCGAGATCAGGGGCCACCACGGGATCTGCGTGGTGAAGGACTGGTCTCGGCCGAGGAGCCCCATGCCCTGAGCGACCCGGTCGAGCTTGCGGAAGCCCTTGACAGCATCGAGGAGGACCGGATTTTCCTGTTCGAGGTGGTCCTCGAGTTGTTTCAGACGCTGCTCGATGATGTCTTCCGTTGCGCTCATGACGAGTCCTCGCGCCCCTGCCGGGCCTTGGGCCCCGGGGTCGCCGGTGGGTGAATCTGGAACCGAAGGTGGGCCCGCCGCTGCGGCCGTAGCCATGGCGGCGGCGAGCGGCGCGGATGTTATCCGGTTCGGGGGTGGGGCGGTAGCCCGATGCGGCCCTTGTGCTGCACAGGTTCGCCTGCGGTTGCACCTTGAAAGTCATCTACCCGGGGGCGTCCGGGCAGGGTATGATGCGGGTCCATTCGGGGGTGGGCGACTGTTACCTTTTCAACGGCTTAAGACCTGGCGGCGGCCTATTGACGGGTCCTGGGCAGGCCGCGGGGATGCGTTCTAGGCATATGATTTAACAGTGTTATTCTTCGCGGACCCTTGTAATCGGCAGGGCATTTGGCGATACTGCCAGGCGCAGAACCATAACAACAGACCAAATAACAACGAGATCCATGTGGGGAACCTTGCGGCCAGCGACTGCCGGCTTCCGGGAGCCGCTGAGGTTCCTTTTCTGGCCCAGCCGGGCCCCCTAGCAGTCGCCTTGGTAATCCACAAATGTCGCGGTCGACGCCAGGTTGACGGGTCCAGCCAGACCCCGACCGGGGCTTGTGGCCACCGCAGATTCATTGTCAGATCTTCATTCATACTCGGGTAACCAGACTCATGGCAAAGACCTTTGATCGTGCCTCTGTCGCCTCGGCGCTTCTGTGCGCCGTTGGTGTCGCCCTCGCGGCCCCTGCTGTCCAGGCCCAAGGCGAGCCCTTCGTGGTCAAGCAGGCCACCGAGGCCCCGACGGTATCCGTGGGCGGCACGGTCATCCCCTACAAGGAGGTCACCCTAGCCGCGCAGTTGCCAGGGCGGGTGAGCTATCTGGCGGGCATCGAGGGCGACTCCTTCAAGTCGGGGACCCTGATCGTGGCCCTGGACGATACGGAGCTTCTGGCCAACCGCCGTGCCCTGCTGGCGCAGATGGCGAGCGCCGACGCCCAGTTGCGCAACGCCAGCGTGCAGTACAACCGCGAGATCTTCTCGCCGCGCTCGCGCACGCCCCCGGGCGGCATGGGCATGCCCAACCTGTTCGATCAGATGTTCACCCGGCCCATGGAGAGCTTTACCGGGGAGCGCTCCCAGGGTGCCGAGTTGAACGCCGACCTCTACGCCTCCGGGACCCAGATCCAGGAGGCTCGCAACGGCATGTTGCGTCTCCAGGCCGAGTTGCAGGCGCTGGATGCCAAGCTGCGCGACGCCCGCAGCATTGCCCCCTTCGACGGCGTGGTGGTGAAGAAATTCGTCGAGGTTGGCGACACCGTCCAGCCCGGCCAACCCATGCTGGGCTTTGCCGACATCGAGTTCCTGCAGGTGGACGTAGACGTCCCGGCCCGGCTGCGCCAGGGTCTGAGCGAGGGCATGATGCTGTATGCCGAACTGGACGTGAACCACCGCCGGGTCCCGATCCGGGTGGCTCAGATCTACCCCATGGCGGACGCACAGCGCCACACGGTCAAGGTCAAGTTCGACCTGCCCCAGGGGGTCTCGTCCCCTGGGGCCTATGCCAAGGTGATGGTGCCGGATTCGACGGCGCCTGAGCGCGCCAACCCCGTCATCCCGCAGTCCGCGGTGCGGTACAACGGCAGCCTCCCCGGGGTCTACGTTCTGGATGCCAACGGCACGGCGCAGCTGCGCCTGGTGCGCCTCGGCGAGCCCATGCCCAACGGGATGGTCACGGTGTTGGGCGGCTTGCAGCTCAACGAGCGGGTCATCAACGACCCGGGCCCGAATGTCACCTCCGGCTGGTCGACCCAAGCGCCCCCGGGGGTCGCCACCCGCTCCCGCGCCTCTACCGCCGACTAGCCCCCAACGCAATCGTTGAGCCCCCATCATGAGCTGGGCCCGGCCTGTGCCGGGCCCTCTCTCATGACGTATCCACCGGATCGGTCCATCGAATCATGAGCCAAGACGACAGCCTGACCTCGCCCGGCGCCGGCGTACCTCCCTACACGGACGAGAGTCTGGGGATTGCCGGGCGCACCGCCCGCTTCTTTATCCGCTCGCCCCTCTCGCCACTGTTTTACATGGCGATGCTGATGATGGGCCTGCTCGGGTTGGTGGCGACGCCGCGGCAGGAGGACCCGCAGATCTCCGTGCCCATGATCGACATCATGGTCATGTATCCAGGGGCATCGGCTCAGCAGGTCTCCAATATCGCCATTCAGCCGCTGGAGCGGATGATCAGCGAGATCCCCGGGGTGAAGCACGTCTACTCCGCCTCCCAGCGCGGTCAGGGGATCGTGACCATCGAGTTCGATGTCGGTCAGCAGATGGGCCCCTCCCTGGTCAAGGTGAACGACAAGCTCGCCTCGAACATGGACAAGATTCCGCCCGGGGTCATGCCGCCCCTGGTGCAAAGCAAGGGCATCGACGATGTGCCCATCGTCACCCTGACCCTCTGGTCCAAGGACCTGGACAACAACGGAATGCCCGACGTGGACGACGGCCAGTTGCGCCTCTTGGCCCAGGACGTCCTGCAGGCCCTCAAGGAGGTCAAGGACACCGGCAATGCCTTCATCGTCGGCGGGCGCCGCGAACAGGTCACCGTCGATGTCCTGCCCGAGCGCCTGGCCGGCTATCAGATCAGCCTCGATCAGGTCGCCCAGACCCTGCAAACCGCCAACTCCGAGACCACCGCCGGGGGCGTGGAGTCCAGCGGGGCCCACTTCTCGGTGACCACCGGGTCCTTCCTCAAGGGCATAGACCAGATCGGCCGGCTGGTGGTGGGGACCCACGGCGACGCCCCGGTCTACATCAGCGACGTGGCCATCGTCAGTCAGGGCCCGGAGGATGCCAAGCAATTGGTCGCCTTCTACACGGGCCCGGGGCTGCATGACGACCAGGCCAAGGCCGAGGGCGTTCCGGCGGTCACCATTGCCCTGGCCAAGAAGGAACTGACCAACGGCGTGACCGTCGCCAACGCCATCATCGACAAGGTGGAAGAACTCAGAGGTGGGCGCATCCCCAGCAATGTCGAGGTCAGCATCACCCGCAACTACGGCCAGTCCGCCAACGAGAAGGTCAGCGAGCTGATCTTCAAGCTGTTCGTGGCCACCGGCTGGGTCTTCCTGCTGGTGTGGGGCGCGTTCCGTGCGCTGCGCCCCGCCATCGTGGTCATGCTGGTCATTCCCGTGGTCCTGCTGATGACCATCTTCGCGGCCTGGGTGATGAAATACACCATCGACCGCGTCAGCCTCTTCGCCCTGATCTTCTCCATCGGCATCCTGGTGGACGACGCCATCGTGGTGGTGGAGAACATCTACCGGCGCTGGCTCGAGGTTGGCCGTACCGACGACGAAACCGCGGTGGACGCGGTGCGCGAGGTGGGCAACCCGACCATCCTGGCGACCTTCACCGTGGTCGCCGCCCTGCTCCCCATGGGCTTCGTCAGCGGCATGATGGGCCCCTACATGGAGCCGATCCCGGCCTTGGGCTCGGTGGCCATGGCCATTTCCCTGTTCGCCGCCTTCGTCTTCACGCCCTATCTCGCCGTCTCCAAGTGGCTGCGCCCCTCCATGAGCTACCTGGAGACCGCGGAGAAGCGCGAGCATCACGAGGCGGAAAAACTCGAAAAGGTCTTCCGCAAGGTCCTCTCGCCGCTGATCGAGAGTTCAAGCAAGCGCCTCATCTTCCGCGCCGTGCTGTGGGGGACCTTCCTCTTTACCTGTGCCTTCTTCTACTTCAAGTGGGTCCCGGTGAAGATGCTGCCGCTGGACAACAAGCCGGAGTTCTCGGTGGTGCTCGACATGCCCGAGGGCACGGCCCTGCCGGTCACCGCCAACCTGGCCCACCGCATGGCGGAGAAGCTGCGTACCATGCCCGAGGTCACCGCCATCCAGCTCTATGCCGGGACGGCACGCCCCTTCGATTTCAACGGTATGGTGCGGCACTACTATCTGCGCTCCGATCCCTGGCAGGGGGAACTCCAGGTCCAGTTGGTGCACAAGAAGAAACGGCACCGCTCCAGCCACGCCCTGGCGGTGGAGGCCCGCGAGATGCTCAAGGGCCTGACCGACGGCACCGGGGCCACGGTCTCGGTGGTGGAGATGCCCCCTGGGCCGCCGGTGCTCCAGTCCGTGGTGGCCGAGATCCATGGTCCGTCGGCCGAGGTCCGCCGTCAGTTCGCCCGCGATATGACGGAGTTCTTCCGCAAGGCCGAGAGCAACCGCGACGTGGACAACTATCTGCGCGACGCCTACGACTACTGGCGCTTCGATGTGGATACGGAGAAGGCGGTACGCCGCGGTATCTCGGTGGATGCCATCAACCGCAACCTCGGCATGGCCCTCGGCGGTGCCAAGCTCGGCGACGTCAAGCAGGCGACCGGCCATGAGACGGTCAATATCGTCCTCCAGGTCCCCTTGGCGGAGCGCTCCCAGATCCAGCGTCTGGGCGACCTGCCCATCCAGTCCCCAGCGGGTACTACGGTGCCGTTGCGGGAGCTTGGGACCTGGCAGCGGGTCCCGGAGGAGGACATCATCTACCGAAAGGACCTGCGCGCCGTGGAGTATGTGGTGGCGGACGTGGGCGGTAACCTGGCCGCGCCTGTCTACTCCATGTTCCAGGTGGAGGACCTGATCCGCGACAGCGGTTACAAGGCCCCGGATGGGGTGGTTCCCGAGGGCTACTGGTTGGGTGCCCCGCCGAGCGACAAGGTGTCCACCTGGGAATGGGCGGGGGAGTGGACCGTCACTTTCGAGACCTTCCGCGACATGGGCGCCGCCTTCATGGTGGCCCTGGTCCTGATCTATATCCTGGTGGTATGGGAATTCGGCAACTTCCGCATTCCGCTGGTGATCATGGCCCCCATCCCGCTGACCCTGCTGGGGATCATCCCGGCCCACTTCATCATGTTCCACCTGGGCCTGGGCGGCGAGTTCACCGCCACGTCCATGATCGGCTGGATCGCCCTGGCCGGGATCATTGTGCGCAACTCCATCCTGCTGGTGGACTTCGCGTTGCACGAGATCCAGAAGGGGGTGCCCGTCGCCGAGGCCATGATCCGCTCCTGCAAGACCCGTACCCGGCCCATCCTGATCACGGCACTGGCCCTGGTAGCCGGGGCGAGCGTCATCTTCACGGACCCGATCTTCCAGGGCATGGCCATTTCGCTGGCGTCCGGGGTGCTGGTCTCCACCGTCCTGACGCTTATTGTCATCCCCCTGGGGTGCGTGGCGGCGAGCAAGGACATGTGCGAGGTGGCAGCCGCTACGGCGGCCCCCGGGCAGGCTGTACCCTGCGTCTTCGATGAGGCCGCCAAGGCCGAGCAACGCATCGTGACGGGGCGCAAGCCCGGTGCGGTCATGGGGTTCCTTGGCAAGCTGGCGAGTGCCCTGGTGATGGTCCTGTACGCCCTTCGTGGGATTGGCTTGCTGCTTCTCGACCTGGGCAAGGGCTACTTCGCCAAGAAGAAAGCGAAGCCGGCACCGAAGCCGACGCCTAGGCCCACGACGCCTGGCCCGAGTTCTGGTCCGACAGGTTCGGGCGGGGCACCGGCGGCCGGGCCTTCCGGAGGTCAGGGACCGGTGACCCCGACCGCGGTCGCCGCGGGCGGGAAGCGCCGCGGCCGTCGTCAGCGCTCCGATTGCGGCGGCCCCCACCCCGCCCCAGAGTGCGGCGACCCCACCCCAACCCCCACCCCGGCCCAGAGTGTGGCGGTAGCACCGACGCAGGCCAAGGTGGAGGTCGCTCCGATCGCAGCGCCGGTTTCCACCGAGATCCCCGCCGCCCCGGTTTCGGCCTTGGCAGCATCCAAGGTGTCGGAGCTGGCAGTACCGGTATCGGCCCCAGCACCAGCCCCAGCCCCGAAGGCAACGGTCTCTGCCGCCCCGGCCGCGAAGCCAAGTCCGGGGAAGCGGTCGCCACCTGTCAAGCCAATACCGGCCAAGCCTGCGGCAACGGCCAAGCCGCCCACTCAGGAGGCCAAGGCCGGCAACGGTGGCTTGTCTGCGGGGGTTGCGGCCAATGGCTCCAAGGCGGGTAACGCCAAGGGAACGACGCCTATGGCTGCGGGGATGCAGAAAAAGAGCACGCGACGCGGCATCCGGCTGAAGGTGGACGACGGCAACGAATCGGAATTTGAGTAGGCCAATGGCGTTGCCAGACTACGCCGGTGCCGGTGTCAGTACCACGGTTCTTGGGTCCGCCGCACCGTCGATCCCGTTGTTCGGGGCGACGGGGTGGCCGGCCGAACGAGTGTTGATGGTTCAGCAAGCGCATTCATCCCGAACGGGTCACTGGGCAATGTTCCTGCCCCTCCTGTTACTGATCGGCTCTCTGCTCTGCGTGTCCGCCCTGGCAGCGGGGCCGGGTACCTGGGACGGGGGCCGGCAGGCCCCCTCGCCCTCGGGTACCCGCCCGGCGGACCTGGATTTCGATCCCCCCCTGACATTGCCTCCGGCGACCGGGGCCGGATCTGCGCGGGTACCTGTCCTCAACAACCCAGACCCGACTACCGCATCAGGCGCTCCGGGCGCCGGGGCGCCGGGTGAGGCGTTTCGGTTCCGGGGCGACAAGACCCTCCAGCAGGCCCCCGGCGTCGAGTCGTCCTCTGCACCGGGCTACCGCTTCCGCCCCCTGACCCCTGCCGAGCAGGAGCGTAGCGAGGAACTGGTGGGCTGGCGGCCCCTGGGGCGGGATGGGCACCGTAGCCAGGCGCCTGCCCGGGATGTCCAAAGCGAGGATGACGCCTACGGGTACCATTCGGATTCTTGGTTCCGCAAATACTATGGCGAGCGCCCCTGACATGTGCACGGACCCAGGCATGGACCGGCGGGAACTGGGGCAGACCGGGGACCAAGCCATGATTCACTACGTTCGAGCGCGACATGAGGAGGATTAGAATAGCCATGAAGACCCAATTTACAGCCATTGTCGTCGCTGTGCTGTTGCCCCTGGCAGCGACCGGCGCCCGGGCCGAGGGACCTCAGTTCTCTGCTGAGACGGTCCAGCGCGGCGGCACCGGGGAGGCGTCCACCGGCAAGATGTTCGTCGGCGATGGGCGTATGCGCATGGAGATGAGTGCCCAGGGCCAGACCCTGGTTCGAATCACCGATGAGAAACGTAGGGTCGAGTGGCTGCTGTTCCCGGATCAAAAGACCTACCTGGAACGTCAGGCCGGGCCCGACCAAGCCGGTTCGGCATCCAGCCCGTCCGCCACGGCCGCCGATCCCTGTGCCGGGATAACCGGCCTGACCTGTCGCAAGCTCGGCGACGAGGATGTCGGCGGGCGCCCCGCGGTGAAGTGGGAGATCACGGGCAACCAAGACGACAAGCCCGTTACCAGTCAGCAGTGGATCGACCGCGAGCGCGGCATCCCGCTACGCCAGCAGTTCCCCGATGGCGGCAAGATGGAGCTCAGCCTGCGCGGCAAGGAGACCCTGGAGGGGCGGAGCGTCGAAAAGTGGGAGGTCGTAGTGGAGGCCCCGGGGCGGCAGCCGTCCCACACCTTCCAGTGGTATGACCCGGAGCTGAAGCTCGCCGTGCGCCAGGAATTCCCCGGCGGCGGCGTCAGCGAGTTGAAGAACATCCGCGTCGGCAAGCAGCCGGACGACCTCTTCGTGGTCCCGGCGGGCTATAGCCGCGGAACGCCGCCCACGGCCCCAACTCCGCAGCAGAAGCCTTGATGGACGACAGGGACCCCGGGCGCTGTGCCCCGGTCGGCGGCGAACGCCGGGTGGGTCCGACGTCGGTGACCCAAAGAGCTCTCAAACAGGTCGGCGTTCATGGGGGGAGAACATGATCACTGTGATCGGGAGCCTAAAGGGCGGCTCCGGCAAGAGTACCGTCACCTTCAATCTGGCGGTCTGGTTGGCGATGGCGGACGTCAAGGTCCAGCTCATCGACATCGACCCTCAGGCGACCCTGACCGATGTGGGTGACGTGCGTCTGGAGGAAGGCTTCGATCCGCCCCTGCGCGTCCAGGACAAGAGTGCCCTGACCCCCGAGCACCTCGCCGCCGCGGACGAGACGCTGATCGATGTGGGTACCGCGGACATGGACGCCATGCGACGCGCCTTGCAGTTGTGCGATCGGGTGGTCGTTCCGGTCCCGCCGTCCCAGGCGGACATCTGGTCCACCCAGCGTTACATCCATCTGATTGCCTCGGCTGATCGACCCAAGGCCCCGGCTGTCTTCGGCTTCATCAACCGCGGGGATACACACCACGCGGTGCGCGAAACCGATGAGGCGGCGGCGGCCTTGGTCTCGCTGCCCGGGATCAAGTTCATCAAGGCCCGCCTCGGTCAGCGTACCGTTTTCCGGCGCTCTTTCAGCGAGGGGCTGGCGGTGTTCGAGCTGGAGCCCCGCGGCAAGGCGTCCAAGGAGTTTCTGTCCCTTGCCGCGGCCCTGTACCCACACCTGGTGAGCTGATCGGCCCTGGGCGCGTGGGCGAGATGCCCGCGCGGCCGAGGGCTGTCTTGTGCCCCAGGCTTTCTATGTTAAGCTTTTGCGACTTTCAGCGGCTGCCACCGCACTCACCACGGGCCTTGCCATGACGGATAGCGAGAACGGTATCACCGCCCAGCCGCAGCCGCCCCTTCAAGGCAATCAGGGGCGCGTTCTCAGTTCGACGGAGCATCGGAAGGGCGACGCCTACGCAATGGACCGCCTGTCCCAGGCCTTCGAGACCAGTGCCAAGCGCTGGGAACTGATCGTTTACCCCACGCTGTTTGCCTTCATCATCCTGGCGGCCTATGGCTTCTATCTGGTGTTTAGTCTGGCCAAGGATGTGCACTACCTGGCCATCAGTGTGGACTCGAACATGACAGTCCTGGCCAGCAATATGCAGTCCATGTCCGACGACATGGGGCAGATGTCCGCCAACGTCAGGTCCATGGCGGTCGGCGTCGAGTCCATGGCCCGCGATGTCAGCACCCTGGAGCCGATGCTGACCAGCATCGAAGGTATGGACCGCGCGATCCAGGCCATGAATTTCAGTACGGCCAGCATGCGTGACGACTTCTCGGTGCTCAACCGCAATGTCAGCCGCCCGATGCACTTCATGAACTCCTTCATGCCCTGGTGAGATCGGCAACGGAGACTGTCCGGCCGGGCCCTCTCCCAAGAAGAGAAGGGGACTTGGAGCCCCTGCGGCGCGACGATCACGGTAACGGTGCCTGTGTCATCCGAGCGATCTCCCATGTCAGCCACTGGCGATTCTATCCAGACGCCCGATGACGCCCAGGTGCGTCTGGTCGTCGCCATCTCTTCGCGCGCCCTGTTCGACCTCGGCGAGTCCCATCGGGTCTTCGAGGCCGATGGGGTGGATGCCTACCGCCGCTACCAGGTGGAGCGGGAGAACGACCCCCTGGGGCCGGGGGTGGCCTTTTCCCTGGTCAGGAAGCTCTTGGGGCTCAATCTGCTCCTCCTGGACAAGGGGCGGGTGGAGGTCATACTGCTGTCGCGCAACAGCTCCGACACCGGGTTGCGGGTACTCAATTCCGCTCGCCATCACGGGTTGGATATCGGCCGTGCGGCCTTTTCTGGTGGTAGCAGCCCGTACCGCTATGTGGCGGCGTTCGGTGCCCACCTCTTCTTGTCCGCCGATCCCCAGGATGTGCGCCTGGCCCTGGACGCGGGTTGCGCGGCGGCGACCATCCTGACGGCTCGTGCCGTCGCGGCCGGGTCGGCAGAGGGTCAATTGCGCATCGCCTTCGACGGCGACGCGGTCCTGTTCTCCGATGAGGCCGAACGGGTCTATCGCCAACATGGTTTGGCCGCCTTCAATGCCACCGAGGCCGCCGCCGCCCACAAGCCCCTGGCGGGCGGGCCCTTCAAGGACTTTCTACTCGCCCTGCACCGTATCCAGGCGCTGTTCCCGGCGGAGGGTTCGCCCCTGCGCACGGCGCTGATCACCTCGCGCGGAGCGCCATCGCACGAGCGGGTCATCCGAACGCTCCGCGACTGGGGCATCCGCATCGACGAGGCCCTGTTCCTCGGTGGCCTGGACAAGGGGCGCTTCCTGCGCTCCTTCGACGCGGACATTTTCTTCGACGATCAGGAGTCGCATTGCGACTCCGCCCGCTCGGTGGTCGCCACCGGGCATGTCCCCCATGGTGTCGCCAACTCCTTGCCCAGGCGCTGAACCTGAAAGGGACCGTTCTCGCGCTTGCGTCTGCGCGGGAAAACGATCGCCGGGGCTGGGCGCAAGGGCCAGAAGGCGCGCTCAGCCCTGAAGTTGGAGGGCGGGGGAGGGGGCCTGCAGGAAGTTGCCCTGGACGAAGTCGACCCCCGCGGTCCACAGAACGGTGAGGGCGCGGGCGTCCTCCACCCCGGTTACGATGCTCTTGACGTTGAATTCATGGGCCAGGCTGGCAAAGGCGATGAGCTGCTGTTGCTTGACCTTGTCCTCCGCCAGGCCGCGGGCGAAGTTGTGGGCAAACAGCAAAAAGTCCAACGGCAGGCGCTGCATCAGGCTTTGGGGGTCGTCGAGTTGGCCGCAGCGGGTTAGGGCGACGCGGCACTTGATTTTCTTGAGCCCCTCCACCAGTCGCACCAGTGCGGGCAGGTTGCGACGGGCCTCATCCTCAGGAAACTGGAAGGTAAGCCAACTGCCTCGTGCGCCCTGGTCGCGCAGGGTGTCGCAGATCCATATCAGGAGGTCGTCGTCCCGAAGGCTGGCCTCGCCGATGTTGATGAAGAAGTTCAGGCGATGCCCCATGGCGCGTTGGTTGGCCAATTCGGCGATGGCGTGGGTGATGACCCAGCGGTCGATGTCCCCCATGCGTCCGGTTGCGTTGGCGGCACCGATGAATTCCTTGGCCTCGTGCAGGTGCTCGTCGGCGTCGAGCAGGCGCAGCAGGACGCTGTGATTCTCCTGGTCTTCGCCCATGAGGCTGATGATCGGCTGGAAGACCAGCCGCAATTCCGCCGCCCCGGACTCGTCCAGGGCCTCGTTGACCAGAGCGGCCATGAGGGCCTGGTCGGTTAGGGGGGGCGACGGGCCCCGGGGTGTCGCTGGCGGCCTGGGTCGCTGCCGTGGGTGAGGGTTGGCGACTGTCGGGGCCACTACCCTGTTGCTGGGATGGGGAGGCGGGACTCTGGGGCGTTCCGGTGGGACTGCCCTGTCGGGTGTTGGGTTCAGCGTTGGGTGCGGAGGCTGGCTGGGTTGGGGATAGTGCGTCGCGTGCGGCGCTGGACCAGGTGCGGGCCTTTTGGCCTGAACTGCAGGTTCGTAGGGGAACCCCTGGGGCCTGTGGGCGGGCAGGTGTCTCGCCGATTGGGGATTGGCATCGGCCCAGGCGCGGTTCAGCAGATCGGTCGCGGAGCTGCCCTGTTGCCCCGTCAGGGCAACCCCCAGGGCGCAGCAGGGGCTTGGGTTAACGCCCAGGGACTCCAACAACAGGCGGACCTTTTGGCCCAGGTCATCGGCGATGGCGCGCGCATCTCCCGGGCCCTGCACCTCGGCCAGGATGGCAAAGGCATCGTTGCCCACCTGGGCCAGGTAACCGCCCTCGGGGATGTGGTTCGGCAGGGATCTGGCGATGCTCGCCGAGACCTCGAAGGCGGTGGTCAGGCCGTCGCGTTGTGCGATGCGATCCAGGCCCTGGAGGCCGAGGTAGATCAGGGCCAGGTGAGCACCATCAGCCACCGAGACGCGCCGGGAGATTGCATCCATCAGGGCGACGCGACAAGGCAATCCAGTATCGGGGTCGATTTGTGCGGCGGCGGCCATCGATCCCGGTTCCGGTCTGAGCTTCACGGTCAGGCGCAAGCAGCGCTCGCCATCCACCTCGGCCGGCGCCGCACGCATTTCCGCATCGAAGCGACGACCATCGGTGTGCAGGCAGGCAAGATACATGGGCCCGACGGCGGGCAAATCGGTGTCCGTCTCGTGGGCGCGCAGGAAGGCCCGCGCCTCCCCGCGCTGCTCCGGTGCGACGAGGTCCAGCAACGGGATGCCCTCCAGCTCCTCGTCCCGGACGAATCCGAAGATTTTCCGGTACATCGGGTTGGCGAGGACGTGCAGTCCCTGCTGGACGAAGGCGAAGGGCTCCGTGGAGGCCTCGACCAGGTCGCGGGTGCGCTGTTCGCAGCGTTCGAGTTGCTCGCGGGCTACGGCGAGGGCGCGACGCTGCTGCAAGTCGCCAAACTCGCGGGTCACCGCGATTTGCAGGCGCTCCGGGTCGTGGCGTGCGATCAGGTCCCTGGCCCCGGAGCGCAGTGCCTGAAATAGGGGCTCAGGGTCGGCGTCTGCCTCGTCGATAAGGAGCAGCGGCATGTCCAGGCCGAGCCTTTGATGGTGGCTCATGGTCGCCTGAAGGTCGATCTGGGGGTCGTAGACACAGCACAGGATGAGGTCGCAGGGGTGTTTGGCGGCCAGCTCCGCCAGCCGCTCCGGGTGGTGGGTATAGAAGCCCCGAACCGGTAGCCCGCGGTTGCGCAGCTGCGTGATCAACCCCTCCGCCTCATTGGCCTGGGAACTAAGGATCAGCAGATCGATTGGGTTGGACACGGCGGCACTGGATGCTTAGGTGGGTTGCGGACCCCGACGACAGGACGCCGGGAACCTCAGGGTGCTATCGGTCCTAGGGTACCAATCTCGACTAGGAAAGGGCGATCTTGGAGCCGGCGCCTGGGTCCTCGCGCACCAGGCGGGGGACCAGGTAGCCAGGCAGGCGCAGGCGAAGCTCTGCCATGAGGTCAAGGGCCTCGGTCAGCGGGACCTCGAAATGGGCGGCCCCCTGCACACGGTCCAGCAGGTGCAGATAGTAGGGCAGGATGCCATCGCGGAAGAGCACGTCGCTCAGTACGCTCAAGGTGTCCGGGTCGTCGTTGACCCCACGCAGGAGTACGCTCTGGTTGAGCAGCGCGACGCCGGCCTCGCGCAGGAGCCTGACGGCACCGCTCGCGGCGGGGCTCAGTTCCCTGGGGTGATTGGCATGTACGACGACGACTGCCTGCAACCGCGTCTGCGCCAGGGTCCCGCATAGGGCCTTGGTGACACGGGCGGGCAGGACGACCGGCAATCGGGTGTGCAGGCGCAGCCGCTCCACGTGGGGGATGGCCTCCAGCTTGGCGACAAGGGACTGGAGGTGCGCGTCGTCCAACATTAACGGATCGCCGCCGCTGAGGATGACCTCGCGGATGGTGTCGTCGGATGCGATTCCGGCGATGGCCGAGGACCCGGCGTCCGCCCCGAGGCTTTCCTGGGCGTAGGGGTAGTGGCGCCGGAAGCAGTAGCGGCAGTGGATGGCGCAGGCTGGGGTGGTCACCAGCAGGGCGCGGCCCTGGTATTTCTTTAGCAGGCCGGGGCCTCGCGTCGCCGCTGCATCACCCACAGGGTCGGTGGAAAAGTCCGGGTGGTCGGTGCGTTCGCAGGCGACCGGCAAGACCTGGCGTAGCAGCGGATCATCGGGGTTACCCTGCTCCATGAGGGCAGCGTAGCCGCGTGGGACAAGCATGCGAAATTCCCGGAAGCCCGCCGCACGGCGCTCATCGGCGAGGTCTGTCGGTAGGGCCAGAAAGCCCAACAGGTCGGCGGGTCGGGTGAACGCCTGGCGCAGTTCTTCCTTCCAGTCTGGCTTCCAGTCTGGCTCGTTCCGGTCCGGACCCTGCCATCCCGGCACGCTTTTCGCTACTATTCGCGGTTTAGAATTCAGGCTAACAGAGGGCAGCATGGCGTATTTCAGCACCAACGAGTTTCGCGGCGGGATGAAGATCATGCTCGATGGCGATCCCTACGCCATCATCGAGAATGAGTTCGTCAAGCCCGGCAAGGGCCAGGCCTTCAACCGGGTCAAGGTGCGCAACCTCAAGACCGGGCGGGTGGTTGAGCGCACCTTCAAGTCCGGGGACACCGCCGAGGCGGCGGACGTCCATGATACCCAGATGCAGTATCTCTACAACGACGGCGAGCTGTGGCACTTCATGGATCCGGCGACCTACGAGCAGCTCACAGCGGACGCCAATGCCGTGGGCGAGGCGGCCAAGTGGATCAAAGAACAGGACGTGTGCAACGTGACCCTCTATAACGGGGCTCCGCTGGCGGTGGAGCCGCCGAATTTTGTCACCCTGCTTATTACCGAGACTGACCCGGGTCTGAAGGGCGACACCTCCGGCGGCGGCGGAAAGCCTGCCACCCTGGAGACCGGGGCCGTGGTGCGCGTGCCTTTGTTCGTCCAGTCCGGCGAGTTGATCAAGGTGGACACCCGCATCGGCGAGTACGTCTCACGCGTCAAGGAGTGACGGACACCGACGCCTGGCGCCCCAGCGCCAGCCTTGCGGCCATGCACGCCAGGGCCGCCATGCTGGCCACTATCCGCGCCTTCTTCGCCGAGCGTGGTGTGCTGGAGGTCGAGACCCCTATCGCCTCCCGCGCCGCGGTCAGCGATCCCGCCCTGGACAGCCTCGCGACCCGCTGGCATGGCCCTGGCCATCCGGATGGGCTGCCGCTCTATCTCCAGACGTCTCCAGAGTTCCCCATGAAGCGGTTGCTGGCCGCCGGGTATGGGCCCATCTACCAGGTTTGCAAGGTCTTTCGCGACGGCGAGCGCGGGCGCCTTCATCACCCGGAGTTCAGCCTGCTGGAGTGGTATCGCCCCGGTTGGGGTTACCGCGCTCTGATGGTCGAGGTTGCCGATCTGGTCCGCGCGATCCTCGGCGCGCCAGGGCTGGCCGCAGAGGAGATACGCTACCGCGACCTGTTTCGGGACCGATTGGGCCTGGACCCCTGGCATTCGGATCCGGCGTCCCTGCGTCGGGTCGCCCTCGCACAGGGTCTGGAGGGGGTCCGGGATCTGGATCTGAACCTGGACGGCTGGCTCGACCTGCTCCTCAGCCATTGCCTGGAGGCAGACCTGGGGCGGGGTTGCCTGACCTTCGTCTACGACTACCCGCAGACCCAGGCTGCACTGGCCCGTGTAAGCGCCAACCCCGAGGCCCATGGCCAGCGCTTCGAGCTGTACCTGGATGGCATGGAGCTGGCCAATGGCTTCGACGAACTCACCGATGTTGTCGAGCAACGCCATCGCTTCGTCCGGGATCTGGCCGTGCGTGTCGCTGCCGGGCGCGTGACGCCGCCTGCGGACAGTGCCTTTCTGGCCGCCCTGGGGGCGGGGATGCCGGCCGCGTCCGGGGTCGCACTGGGGCTGGACCGCCTGCTTATGGCCAGGGTCGGTGCCGATCATATCGACCAGGTCCTCGCCTTCCCGGTGGAGCGGGGGTAGGGTCATGGCACCTGGTTAGGAATCATAAGCCCCATAGGATCCGTAGGTCCTAAGGTGGCGGTCAGCTTGATCGGGCGCGGTGGCCATCGGCGACGGGCTGGCTGAGGATGGCCTCAAGCCCGCTCGTGTCGAGGAACTCGATATGCTTGCGATCTACCCGCAACAGCCCTTCCTCCTGGAAGCGGGTAAAGAGCCGGCTGACGGTCTCTACCGCGAGTCCAAGGTAATTGCCGATCTCGTGGCGGGACATGCTGAGGTAGAAGTCGGTGGCGGACAGACCGCGCAGGTGCAGGCGGCGGGACATGTTGAGCAGGAAGGCCGCAAGGCGTTCCTCGGCGTTCTTCTTGCCCAGCAGCAGGAGCATGTCGGTGTCGTGGCTGATCTCCTTGCTCAGCAGGCGGTACATCTGGTGCTGCAGGGAGGGGAGAATAGCGGTCAGCTCTTCCAGTCGGGGGAACGGCAGTTCACAGATGGCAGAGGTCTCCAGTGCCCTGGCGGAACAGGCATGGATCTCGCTGTCGATGGCATCCAGACCGATAACCTCACCGGGCAGATGGAAGCCCAAAACCTGCTCGCCGCCCTCTTCGCTGGGGGCGTAGGTCTTGACCGAGCCGGTCTTGACGACAAAAAGGGAATGGAAATGCTCGCCACTGCGGAACAGATAGTCGCCCCGATGCAGGGGGCGGGTGCGTTTGACGATGTCGTCCAGCCGCTCAACGTCGTTCGGGGCCAGGCCCATGGGCAGGCAGAGGCTGGAGAGGGTGCAGTTTCTACAGGCGACCCGCAACGTCTCGAGCGAAATGACCTTATGTGGAGCCAAAACCGAGATCCCCCGCAAACAGATCGTCCCATTTTGGCCCTTTGGTTGATCTGGATCAACCGTCGGCGCCAAACTCCAGGGCTTCGGGCATCAAGAAAAAGGCCGTGCCCGGGGGCGCGGCCTTTGTCCCCCGAGGGGGAGGGGATCGGCACGGCCGATCCCCGGCACCTTAGAGGGTGCTTACTTGGTGGCCGGTGCGGCCGGAGGAGCCGGAGGGGCCGGGGGAGCGCCGTAAGGCATCGGAGGGGGAGCGCCGTAGCCGTAGGGGGCGCCGTAGCCGTAGGGGCCGTAGCCACCGTAGCCGTAGCCGGAGCCGTAGCCGTCACCGTAGCCATAGCCACGACCGTAGCCACGACCGGTGCCACGACCATAGCCGCGACCGCTGCCGCCGCCGCTCATGTTCATGCTGAAGTCGCCGGAGCCGTCGCCCATCCAGTCATTCATCCAGTCGCCCATGCCGTCGCCCCAGCCGCTGCCGCTGCCGTAGCCGCGGTCACCGCCGCCCCAGGGCCCGCCGCCGCCCCAGGGGCCGCCCCAAGCCTGGGCAGCGGTCATCGAGAAGGCAGCGGCGCCGGCAATGGCGGCAACGCTCAGAATCTTTACAAGCTTGCGCATTTGTAACTCCAAATATCGCGGACAAAAGGGGGCTTCGCTCGTGGGGTCTAACCCGCAAAGACCCAGTTGGGTTCGCGTAGCGCGAACGCAGGCACTATAGGTCCTTTATAAGGCAATAGATAGTTTTATTTCCTACTCCCGGACTCCGGCGTCCGGTACCCCAAGGCGCAGCGCGGCGCCTGCACGCGGCCTCGGGTGCGCCCGGTCCGGCCACCGAAAATGCGGTAAGACACTGAAAGCTAGAAGTCCGGAATCAGGCGTCCCGGTACCGGGCTACGGCTTACCGGAGTGGTGGCGGCGCCCGGCCGGTGAAGCCCGCGTTGAGGGGAGCGGACTTATTTGGTAGCGTGTCCCCGCATTCCGGCTCCCCCCTGCGCATGCCCCCCCATTATGACCAAGTACATCTTCATCACCGGCGGTGTTGTGTCTTCGCTCGGCAAGGGCATCGCCGCCGCGTCCCTCGGGGCCCTGCTGGAGGCCCGCGGCCTTTCGGTGACCATGATCAAGCTCGACCCCTACATCAACGTCGATCCGGGGACCATGAGCCCGTTCCAGCACGGCGAGGTCTATGTGACCGACGACGGGGCCGAGACCGACCTGGATCTGGGGCACTACGAGCGCTTCCTGCGTGCCCGCATGGGCCGCAACAACAACTTCACCACAGGCCAGATTTACGAGGCGGTGATTCGCAAGGAGCGTCGCGGGGACTATCTGGGGCGTACTGTCCAGGTCATCCCCCACATCACCGACGAGATCATGGCCAGCGTCCGGCTCGGGGCGGGGGATGCCGATATCGCCATGGTGGAGATCGGCGGGACCGTGGGCGACATCGAGTCGCTCCCCTTCCTGGAGGCGATCCGCCAGATGCGCGTGGAACTGGGGCGCGAGAATGCCCTGTTCATGCACCTGACTCTGGTCCCCTTCATCCGCTCCGCCGGCGAGATCAAGACCAAGCCGACCCAGCACTCGGTCAAGGAACTGCGCTCCATCGGTATCCAGCCCGATGTGCTCCTGTGCCGGGCCGAGCAGCAGTTGCCGGACGCCGAACGCAAGAAGATTGCGCTCTTCACCAATGTCCCGGAGGCGGCGGTCATCTCCGCCATCGACGCCGACAACATCTATCGGATCCCCCTGCTGCTCCACGAGCAGGGGCTCGACGACCTGGTGGTGCGCCAGTTCGGGCTGGCGGTCCCGGCGGCGGACTTGAGCGAGTGGGAGCGGGTCCTGCACGGCTTCGACTTCCCCCAAGGCGAGGTCGATGTGGCCATGGTGGGCAAGTACATGGACCTGACCGAGGCCTACAAGTCCCTGTCCGAGGCCCTGGCGCACGCCGGGGTGCATACGCAGACGAAGGTCCGCGTCCACTATGTCGACTCCGAAGAGATCGAACGCGACGGTTGCGGCTGTCTCGCAGGGATGGACGCCATCCTGGTCCCCGGGGGTTTCGGCGAGCGTGGCATCGAAGGCAAGATCCGCGCCGTGCGCCATGCGCGCGAGGGGCGCATCCCCTACCTCGGCATCTGCCTGGGGATGCAGGTGGCGGTCATCGAATATGCCCGCGACGTGGCCGGGCTCACGGGGGCCCACAGCACCGAGTTCAACCGCACCACCCCCCACCCGGTCATAGCCCTGATCACCGAGTGGCACGATGAGTCGGGTCAGGTCGAGCGCCGCGACGAGCACACGGACCTTGGCGGGAGCATGCGCCTGGGCGGTCAGAACTGCCGCCTGGAGCCCGGCAGCCTGGCCCGGCGCGTCTACGGCAAGCCGCAGATCCGCGAGCGCCACCGCCACCGTTACGAGTTCAACAACCGTTATCTTGACCTGCTCAAGGACGGTGGGATGCGCTTTTGCGGCTGGTCCCTGGACGGGCGCCTGGTGGAGATGATCGAGCTGCCCGATCACCCCTGGTTCATCGCCTGTCAGTTCCACCCGGAGTTCACGTCTACCCCGCGGGACGGGCATCCCCTGTTCCGGGGCTTCATCGAGGCGGCCATCGCCCAGCGCGAGCGCACCCGGGCGGAGGTCGCCTGATGGAACTGACCGGTTTTGAGGTTGGGCTGGACCACCCCCTGTTTCTGATCGCGGGGCCCTGCGTCATCGAGGGTGAGACCCTGGCCCAAGAGACGGCGGGGCGGCTCAAGGAGCTGACCGCGGACCTTGGCATCCCCTTCATCTTCAAATCGTCCTTCGACAAGGCCAACCGCTCATCCATCGGCGGCTTCCGTGGTCCGGGGATCGAGGAGGGTCTGCGTATCCTGGAAGGGGTGCGTGCGGCGCTGGGGGTCCCGGTTCTGACCGATGTCCACGAGGATACCCCGCTGGCCGAGGTCGCCGCCGTGGTGGACGTCTTGCAGACTCCGGCCTTCCTCTGCCGTCAGACCAATTTTATTTGCGCCGTGGCGAGCCAGGGCAAACCGGTCAACATCAAAAAGGGCCAGTTCCTCGCACCCTGGGACATGGCGCGGGTGGTGGAGAAGGCCCGAACCACTGGCAACGACCGCATCATGGTCTGCGAGCGCGGGGTCTCCTTCGGCTACAACAATCTGGTCTCGGACATGCGGGCCCTGGCGGTGATGCGCGAGACCGGCTGCCCGGTGGTCTTCGATGCCACCCATTCGGTGCAGCTCCCCGGCGGACGGGGCGACAGCTCCGGGGGCCAGCGCGAGTTCGTCCCCGTGCTGGCCCGGGCCGCGGTGGCGGCTGGGGTGGCGGGGCTCTTCGTCGAGACCCACCCGGACCCGGAGCGCGCCTTGAGCGACGGCCCGAATTCCTGGCCCCTGGGGCATATGCGGGAACTCCTGGAGACCCTGGTGGAGATCGACCGGCTGGTCAAGGCCCGCGGTTTCGTCGAGGATCGCCTGTGATCTTGGATCCGGTGATCGCCAGCGCGAAGACGCAAAGAAAAACATTGGGGTGGATGCGTCGGCAAGCTCCCCGGCAGGGGTACCGACCGCCGCCAACATCCGATTGAAAAGCCTTCGCGGTCTTCGCGCCTTCGCGTGAGAACTGCTCGTTCCAGGTTGACCCATACTGCGGCGCCCCAGGGCGTCGCGGACCTGAGTCCGCGGGCTCGGCCCGGACCCGACCCTTTCGCAGTCCCGTTATCCAACTTCGGAGGAAGCACCCATGTCCGAGATCATCGATATTCGCGCCCGTGAGATCCTCGACTCCCGCGGTAACCCCACCGTCGAGGCCGATGTCATCACCGCCGACGGGGCCTTGGGCCGTGCGGCGGTCCCCTCCGGCGCGTCCACCGGCTCCCGCGAGGCCCTGGAACTGCGCGACGGCGACAAGTCCCGTTACGGCGGCAAGGGTGTCCTCAAGGCCGTGGCCAACATCAAGGGCGAGCTGCGCAGTGCCCTGATGGGTATGGATGTCGGAGATCAGGCGGCGATCGATCAAAAGATGATCGCCCTGGACGGCACCGAGAATAAGGAGCGCCTGGGTGCCAATGCGCTGCTCGGGATCTCGCTCGCCGCGGCCCACGCCGCGGCCCAGGAGCGCGCCATGCCCCTGTACCAGTACTTGGGCGATGGCAACTACCGGCTGCCGGTACCGATGATGAACATCATCAACGGCGGTGCCCATGCCGCCAACAGCATCGATTTCCAGGAGTTCATGATCCTGCCGGTGGGGGCCAAGTCCCTGCGCGAGGCGGTGCGCTACGGGGCCGAGGTCTTCCATGCCCTCAAGTCCGTACTGGCGGCCCAAGGCATGGCCACCTCCGTCGGCGATGAGGGCGGTTTCGCCCCCAACCTGGCCTCAAACGAGGCGGCCATCGAGGTCATCCTGACGGCCATCGAAAAGGCCGGGTTCAAGGCAGGCAGCGACATCTACCTGGGTTTCGATGTCGCGGCATCGGAGTTCTACAAGGACGGGCTCTATGACCTGGCAGGCGAGGGTCGCAAGCTCGACTCCGTGGGGTTGACGGAGATGCTCGTCAGTTGGGTGGACCAGTACCCCATCCTGTCTATCGAGGACGGCATGGCGGAGGGCGACTGGGACGGCTGGAAGCTCCAGACCGAGCGCCTGGGGCACCGCATCCAGTTGGTGGGCGATGACGTCTTCGTCACCAACACCAAAATCCTCCAGAAGGGTATAGCCCTCGGTATTGCCAACTCCATCCTGATCAAGGTCAACCAGATCGGGACCCTGACCGAGACCCTCGCCGCCATCGATATGGCCCAGGCGGCGGGCTACACAGCGGTTGTCTCCCATCGTTCAGGGGAGACTGAGGACGCCACCATCGCCGACCTGGCAGTGGCCACCAGCGCCGGACAGATCAAGACCGGTTCCCTGTCCCGCTCCGACCGCGTGGCCAAGTACAACCAGTTGATGCGTATCGAGGAGCAGCTTGGCGACGAGGCCGTCTACGCCGGGCGTGGGGCCTTCCACTGCCTGTGAGGGCGCTGCGAATCGATTTGCCCTGACGCTGAATCCCCATGCGCATCTTGATCCTGGGCCTCGTACTCCTGTTCGGCTGGTTGCAGTACCGCCTCTGGGCGGGTGAGGGCAGCCTGGCAGAGTTGCACGCCATCAAGGCCGACATTGCCCACCATCGGCAGGACTTGGCGGAACTGCGTGCCCGCAACCAGGTCCTGGCCGCCGAGGTCCTCGACCTCAAGACTGGTCAGGCGGCCCTGGAAGAGCGCGCCCGCGCCGATCTCGGGATGATTCGCCAGGGAGAGGTCTTCATTCAGGTCATCGACGAGCCCGCCGGACCGGCCCCCGAGCCCCTCCCCGATGTCTTGGGCCCCGCGCCTGCCCCCAAGAAGGGGACCAGGAATTGATCCCGACGTTGGCCACAGCGTCGTGAGTCGGCCTCAGGGTGAGGGCGCTGCCTGGTGGGGCCTAGTCCCAGCCGCTGGTATGGGCCGCCGGTTTGGGGCGCCCATCCCCAAGCAATACCTGGAGATACAGGGGCACAAGGTCTTGGATCTGGCGCTGGCCACCCTGCTCGAACACCCCCGGGTGCGCGGCCTGGTGGTGGCCCTGGATCCGGCCGATTGCCTCTGGCCGACCACCTTTTACGCCGCCGATCCGCGGGTCCTCACCGTGGCCGGCGGGGCCGAGCGTGCCCAGTCGGTACGCAATGCCCTTGCCGGTTTAGCCGGGCGGGCCAGTGACGACGACTGGGTCCTGGTCCACGACGCCGCCCGCCCGTGCCTGCGTCGGGCGGATCTCGACCGGCTCATGGCCGCCCTGGAGGGGGACCCTGTGGGCGGCATCCTTGCGGTGCCCGTTCATGACACCATGAAGCGTGCTGACGCCGCCGGGCGCATCCGCGCCACAGTCCCGCGGGAGCGGCTCTGGCATGCCTATACACCCCAGGCGTTTCGCCTGGGGCTCCTGCGTCGCGCCCTGGACCAGGCCCTGGCCGATGGTTCTCCGGTCACCGACGACGCCAGTGCCGTGGAGCACCTGGGGCTGACCCCGTTGCTGGTGGAAGGCCACGGCGACAACATCAAGATCACCAGGCCCGAGGACCTCCCCCTGGCCCAACTCTACCTCCAGCAGCAGGGTCGCCTATGTTGATCGGACAAGGGATCGACGCCCACCGGTTCGCCCCAGGCCGGCCCCTGGTCCTGGGCGGGGTCCGGGTCGAGCACAATGAAGGTCTCGCCGCCCACTCCGACGGCGACGTGGTCATCCACGCCCTGTGCGACGCCCTGCTCGGCGCCGCGGGGCTGGGGGACATAGGTCGCCATTTCCCCGACACCGATGAAGCCTTTAGCGGGATCGACAGCCGCATCCTCCTGCGTCGAGTCATGGAGTCCCTGACCGGCCTGGGGCTCTTCGTGCACAACGCGGACATCACCGTCGTCGCCCAGCGCCCGCGGCTGGCCCCCTATGTGGCGGACATGAACCGCACCCTGGCCGCGGACTTGGAGTGCCCGGCGGAGCGGGTCAACGTCAAGGCGACCACCACCGAGCGCATGGGCTTCACCGGGCGCGGCGAGGGGATCGCGGCCTTCGCCGTGGTCCTGTTGCGCGAATGAATCGCGCACCCACCCAAGACACCCCGGCCTGGATCGGCTGTGCCGCCCTGCCGCGGGCCCACGGCGGCCCGGCGGGACGGGCGCGGCTGCGTCAGGAATTAGAAGACTTCCAGGTCGAGGAGGACTTGGGCTTCGCCCCGGACGGGGAAGGCGAGCACCAACTCCTGTGGGTACGCAAGCGCGGGGCCAATACCGAATGGGTGGGGCGCCAGCTTGCCGCCTTCGCCGGTTTGCCCCAGCAGGCGGTGAGCTGGGCCGGGCTCAAGGACCGCCATGCCGTCACTACCCAATGGTTTTGCGTCCACACCGGTGTCAAGGGTGGCCCAGACTGGTCGGCCCTGGTTTCTGACGAGTTCGTCGTCCTGGAGGCCCACCACCACCGCCGCAAGCTTCGCCCAGGATACCTTGCCGGCAACCGCTTCCGCATTCGCCTGCGCGGCTTCGATGGGGACCGTACCACTTTGGCGCAGCGCCTGGACAAGGTCGCCGAACGGGGCGTCCCCAACTATTTCGGCGAACAGCGCTTCGGCCGTGGCGAGGGCAATCTCCATCGCGCCCAGGCCCTCTTCGCCGGGGAGATGCGCCACGCTCCCCGCCATCAACGCGGGCTCTGGCTCTCCGCCGCCCGCTCCCAGCTCTTCAATCAGGTCCTGGCCCTGCGGGTCGAGCGCGGCGATTGGAATCGCCCCCTGGCCGGGGACTGTCTGCAACTGGCCGGCTCCAACTCCTTTTTCCTGGCAGAGGCCCCGGATGAGACCCTGATCGCCCGAGTCCAGGCCGGCGAGCTTCACCCCAGCGGGCCCCTCTGGGGTCGTGGTACCCCGGCGTCCCGCGGCGAGGCGGCCGAGATCGAGGCCGCCGCCCTGGCGGGCTTCGACCCCTGGCGCCAGGGCCTGGCGGCGGCCGGCATGGACCAGGAGCGCCGCCCGTTGCGCCTGATCCCGGCGGACTGGTCTTGGACCTGGGTCGATGACGCAGACCTGGAGCTTGCCTTCCGCCTCCCCGCCGGTGCCTTCGCCACGGCGGTCCTGCGGGAGTTGGTGGACTGGGACCTCGTCGGCGCAGAGGAATAGTGGCGCCGGGATTGGCGCCGCCTTGCCCCTAACCCCACCGGGCGTGTCTAATTCGAGGCTGTGTAGCGCAACGAGGGCCATCCATGTCTCAGCACACCCTGGCCCCCCCGGGCGACCTGTCCCCAACGCTGGTGGACGACTATCAGCCCTTCCCTGGGTCCTACGACGAGATGCGCTCGGCGGCCGGGAAGGTCCGTCCCCATTGGCAGCACCTGCTGGATGCCCTGCGCACCCTGGGCCCTGCGGTCCTGGAGGAACGCCGTCGCGAGGCGCGCCGCCTGATTCGCGACAACGGTGTCACCTATAACCTTCACGGCGACCCCCAGGGGATGTCCCGCCCCTGGGACCTCGACCTGTTACCGGTCTTGATCCGCAGCGACGAGTGGGCCGCCCTGGAGCGCGGCCTGATGCAGCGGGCGGAGTTGCTCAATCTGGTGCTGCTGGACCTCTATGGCCCAAGGGAGTCCATTCGCAAGGGGTTGCTGCCGGAGGCGATGATAGACGCCTTCCCCGGCTACCTGCTGCCCTGTCACGGTATCCGCGTGGCTGCGGACCGTCCCCTGGTCCACTATGCCGCCGATGTTACCCGCACCCCGGACGGGGCATGGCGGGTGGTCGGCGACCGTACTCAGAGCCCGTCCGGCGGCGGCTATGCCCTGGAGAATCGGGTGGTCCTGTCTCGGGTCCTGCCGAGCCTGTTCCGCGACTCCCACGTTCACCGCTTGGCTGGCTTCTACCGCACCATGCGCCGGACCCTGACCCGGCTCGCCCCCGAGCACGAGGGGCATGCCCGGGTCGCGGTGTTGACCCCAGGCCCGCGCAATGCCGCCCACTTCGAGCACGCCTACCTGGCGACCTACCTGGGCTATACGCTGGTCCAAGGGGGCGACCTCTCGGTCCGCGACGGAGCCCTGTGGTTGCGCACCCTGGGCCGGCTGGAGCGCATCGACGCCCTGCTGCGGCGGGTGGACGACGCCGCGTGCGATCCCCTGGAGCTGGACGAGGACTCCCACCTCGGTGTGCCTGGGCTCCTGCAGGCGGTACGCGCCGGCAACCTCAGTGTGGCCAATGCCCTTGGCAGCGGGGTTCTGGAGCACCCCGGGCTCATGGCCTATCTGCCGGCCCTGGCCCGCGAGCTGATGGGCGAGGAACTCCATCTCACGGACATCCAGACCTGGTGGTGCGGGGCCCCCGGGGCCCTGGAGCGCGTCCTGGCGGACCTCGATGCCCTGGTCATCAAACCCGCCGTGGGGCCGTCCAACGGTCGGGTCCTGTACCCGGGGGAGATGGAGCCGGCAGAGCGCGAGGCCCTGCGCCAGCAGATGTGCGCCGACCCTGAGCGCTTCGTCGCCCAGGAGCGGGTGGTTCCGTCCACGGCCCCTGCCCTGATCGCCGGGCGCATCGAGCCGCGCCCGACCATCCTGCGCAGCTTCCTGGTGGCGGAGGACGACGGCTACGCCGTCATGCCCGGGGGCCTTAGCCGGGTGATCCGACCGCGGGAGACGGCGGCGGGGGCCGGTCCTCTGGGGGGCCTGGCCAAGGATACCTGGGTGCTGGCCTCGGAGCCGGAACTGCGCGAGACCCTGCTGTTGGCGGCCGACCAGCAGGTCCCGGCGGTGGTGCAGGAGAGCGAAGTCTCCAGCCGGGTGGCGGACAACCTGTTCTGGATCGGGCGCTACGCCGAGCGGGCGGAAGGCCTGGTCCGCCTGCTGCGCATCACCATCTTCAAGCTTGCCGAGCGCCCGACCCTGGGCCCGATGTTGGGTGCCGCCCCGGGCGCGGAAGAGGACAAGGGCCCCGCCAACCTGCGCTCGCTGCTCGAGGCCGTGACCCGCCAGAGCCTGAGCTTCCCCGGCTTTATCGGCGACGGGGCACAGGCCCGCCTGGCGGACCCTACCCCGGAGATGCTCTCGCTGATCGCCGACCCGACTCGCATCGGTGGTCTGCCCCAGACCCTGCTGGCCCTGGGTCAGGCCGCCTGGTCGGTGCGCGATCGCCTCTCGGTGGACACCTGGCGGGTGGTCAACGACGTCGAACTGCGCATGCGCGAGCTCTCCCGCCACCCGCCCCAGGAGCTGGCCGGTGCCCTGGACGTCCTCGACCCCCTGGTCACCGCCCTGGTCGCTTTCTCCGGCCTGACCCAGGAGAACATGACCCACAACGAGGGCTGGCAATTTCTGGAGACTGGCCGTCGCCTTGAACGCGGGGTCAACCTTGCCAACCTGCTGCGCTCCACCCTGGTCCCGGTGGGGCCTGCAGCGGAGGAGATCCTGTTGGTGGAGGCGGTACTTGGGGTGACCGACAGCACCATCACCTACCGGCGGCGCTACCAGGCCGGTACCCGCATCGGGGCCTTGTTGGATCTGGTCTTCCAGGACGAGGGCAACCCGCGCGCCCTGGCCTACCAGCTGGTCCAGCTCGAACGCCTGGTGGACAACATGCCCCGTGGCGATCTGGTCACCGGTCGCACAGCCGCCCAGCGTCTGGTCCTCAAGGGCCTTACCGCTGTGCGCCTGGCGGAGATCGACCGCCTGGTGCGGGTGGAAGGGGCCGGCCGGACTCAACGTCGCGCCGCCCTGGATACGGCCCTGACTGAGCTACAGGATGGCATGGCGGCCCTGTCCGATGCCCTGAGCGCCCAGTACTTCCATCACGAGGAACAGCCCCACAGCCTGCTCAGTCGCGGCCCGGTGGGGGAGGGTGAGGACCCGGATCAGACTCGGCACCCGCCCGGGGCCGCGGCATGAGGTTTCGCATCTGTCACGTAACCCGCTACCGCTACCCGGACCCGGTATCGCTGTGCCACAGCATCGCCCACCTAAAGCCTCGCGACGGCGCCCACCAGAAGTGCCTGTCGGCGCAGGTGCGGGTGGACCCCTGGCCTGCGGTCTCCCGCGATTACCTGGATTTCTTCGGCAATCGGGTAACCTACTTTTCCATCCAGCAGTCACACGCGGCACTGGAGGTTACAGCTCAGAGCGAGGTTGAGGTTGCGCCCCAGTCCCTGCCCGCCGCGGAGGCCACCCTGCCATGGGAACTGGCCCTGGAGCGGCTTCGGGTGCGGCCCCGGGGCGGGCGCGGCGAGGCGACCGCGGCGCGGATTTTTACCCTGCCATCACCCATGATTCCGCACAATGCGCAGGCCACGGACTACGCCCGCGCCTCCTTCTCCCCGGGCCGACCGATGCTGGACGCGGTCACGGACCTCATGACGCGCATCTTCCAGGACTTCGAGTACGACCCCCACTTCTCCAACGTCGCCACACCCCTGTCGGAGGTCCTGGAGCATCGCCGAGGGGTCTGTCAGGACTTCGCGCACCTCGGGCTCGCCTGCATGCGGGGTTTGGGGTTCCCGGCGCGCTACGTCAGCGGTTACCTGGAGACGTTACCGCCGCCCGGGCAGGTCAAGCTCCAGGGGAGCGATGCCTCCCACGCCTGGTTTGCCGTCTTCATCCCGGACCTGGGCTGGGTCGATTTCGATCCTACCAACGACCAGATCCCCGGCGAGCAGCACATCACCACGGCCATCGGGCGCGACTACCAGGATGTCACCCCGCTGCGGGGGGTCTTCTACGGGGGTGGGGCCCACGACCTGCGCATTGCGGTGGATGTGAACCGCATTGAAGGCAGCGCTGGGGCTGGGGCGAGCCGGTAAGGTAATGTCGTCGGTTGACCTATTGGGCCATCCTGCTACAAGCCTCTTTCCGTGACCAGACGCAGATACCGGTAATCCGCTGTTTGTACTTGCGCCCTTGGCGCCTTTGCGCGAGGAGCGGCTGGATCGGGCATGGAGAATTCGGGACGGGCCGAGTGCATTGTCCGTTTCGGGATTGCCCGATAGCGAGCGCAAAAAAGGGCGCTGCCTCGCGGCAGCGCCCTCGCGTCTAAGCCAGACCGTCGCCCGGTTCTAGGGTGCGATCTCCCGCTCGGCCACTGCCATCAGCACGGGTGTGCGGACGTCCTCCGGCAACTGACTGAACTGCTTGGCGAGACCGGGCCAGAGCAGCCCGTAGTACAACTCGCCGCGGACCAGGACCACGCCCTTGGCGTCGATGTCGTAGGTCAGGGTACGGTCCTCGTGGGGCTTGAGGCGGCTGTCCGGGCCGGCCTTGGTCGCCACCGGGGGTGGGGCCGGTTTGCCGGCGTCGTCGGCCATGCCGTAGGTGAAGTAGGCCTGGGGATCGGATTCCGCCGGGTGTCCCTTGGCATTCTCCCAAACCGCCTCGCCCTTATCGTTGTACGCGGTCAACTTGACGAACATGGTGCGGAACGGGGCCCCGGTTGGCAGGGAGTGGGGCTGTAGGTTCTTGACCCGCACGCTGGCGCGCAGTTTGCCGTCTGCCTTCTGTGTGGTGACGTCGAACAGCGCGGCGCGCTGCAGGACCGCCTTGTTGTGTCCACCGCCCATGGCGTGGTCGCTCATGCCGTTGGCGAGCGGCATGTGGCAGGACAGACAGGAGACATTGCTGCCGCTGTCTAAGTACTCGTTGCCGGTCTGACACAGGGGGACGCCATGTGGGTTGTCGCGCTGGTCGTGGCAACCCATGCAGGCGTCGGAGGACCGCATGAGGGAGGGGTTGGACTCCATCGGCAGGGCCTGGACTTGCTTGCCTTCGAACTCCACGGCCTCACCCAGGTGGGGGTTTGGCTTCTTAGAATCCCCGGCACCAGTGGCACCGGCCCCACCGAAGGGGTCAGACCCAGCCGTCAGCTTGGCGAGCCCGCGGGGGAAGCCCGCGGGACCCTGGAGGGTGGCGGCGACCTCATAGGCCTTGAGCCCAAGCTGCTGCTTGCCCTCGGCGTCCTTGATCCCCTTGTAGGACTTGAGGGTATGGCAGGCGACGCAGTTGACGCCCTCGCTGTAGGCAGGTTTGGCGTCGAGTTTGGTGGTCTTGTCGATGGCCGCGTTGGGTGCGTGGCAGGCCAGGCACACCGGGTACTTGCCGGACTTCTTGTGTAGCACACCCTCCTCCGTGGGCGAGCCGGCCTCCTGCTGATAGAAGGCCCCGTGGAGCGGGTCCGTGAGGGCCGTGCTCTGGGAATGCATGGACTCCTTCCACTGCTTGTAGATCTCCTGGTGGCAGGTCTTGCAGACCTCCGCCGACACATGGTGGATGTTGGCCGTGTCTTCCGCCATGACGCTGCCCCCGGTCAGGGCCAAGAGCCCTGCGGCGGCGGACAGCAATACGCTGGCTAACGAATGTGTGGGTCTCACGCTCGTGCTCCTCCTAAGGATGGTTTGTTGTGGGCAAGTTATTGTCGAGCGAGGCGGCTTGTATCAGAAATGCCCTGGGTCAACAACTCGGGCGTTGGTTCGCGCTTTCGTATTGCAGTATTTATTGAAATACCGAACCTTAATGACCCTCCGCCCCAGCACGCTCCCGCATGGCGAGCCCGGCGATGATCACCGCGACGCTGACGAAGACGACGATCAGGGTCGCCAGGGCGTTGATCTGGGGTGAGACCCCCATACGCACACTGGAGTAGACCACCATGGGCAATGTGGTGGACCCGGGCCCGGCAACGAAGCTCGCCACCACCAGGTCGTCCAGGGACAGGGTGAAGGCCAGCAACCAACCCGACAGCAGGGCCGGGGCCAGTAGGGGCAATGTGATGCGCAGATAGACCTTGAGCGGGCGGGCGCCCAGGTCCATGGCCGCCTCCTCCAGAGAGCGGTCCATCTGCCCCAGCCGGGACTTAACCACCACCGCCACGTAGGCCATGCTGAAGGTGACGTGGGCGATGGTGATGGTGGTGAAGCCGCGTCCGTCCGGCCAGCCGACCCACTGCTCCATGGCCACGAAGAGCAGCAGCAGGGACAGGCCGACGATGACCTCGGGCATGACCAGCGGTGCGGTCAGCAGCATCTCGAAGCCGGCCCGGCCCTTGAAACGCCCGCGTCGCACGACAGCATTGGCCGCCAGGGCGCCGAGGATCACGGCGATGGTGGCGTTGGTGGCGGCGATGCGCACACTCAGCCAGGCGGCGTCCAGCAGGTGTTGGTTCTCCAGCAGGGCCGCATACCACTTGGTGGAGAACCCGGACCAGACCGTGACCAGACGCGATTCGTTGAAGGAATAGACGATCAACAGAAGCACTGGCACATACAAAAAGGCGTAGCCGAAGATCAGGGCGCTATACAGGGGCCAGCGGCGGTGGGCCATGGTGTCACTCCTCCTCGATGCGCTGCTGCCAGCGCTGCATCAGGACAAAGGGGATGACCAGGACGAAGAGCAACAGGATGGCCAGGGCCGAGGCCAGGGGCCAATCCTTGTTGCTGAAGAATTCGGTCCAGAGCATGCGTCCCACCATCAAATTGTCTGGGCCGCCGAGCAGGTCCGGGATGACGAACTCCCCAACCACCGGAATGAACACCAACATGCTTCCGGCCAGGATCCCCGGCAGGGAGAGGGGCAGGGTGATGCGCAGAAAGGCTCGTCCAGCGCGGCAACCCAGGTCCGCCGCGGCCTCCAGGAGCGTGAGGTCCATGCGCGAGAGGTTGGCGTAGAGTGGCAGGATCATGAAGGGGAGGTAGGAGTAGACCACCCCGATGTAGACCGCCGTCTGGGTGTGGAGGATCTCCAGAGGGGTGTCGATGAGCCCCAGCCAGATCAGAAAGTTGTTCAGCAGGCCCTCGGGCTTGAGGATACCGATCCAGGCGTAAACCCGGATCAGGAAGGATGTCCAGAAGGGCAGGATGATGAGCATCAGCAGGACCACCCGGCGCTCCTCGGGAGCCGTGGCAATGGCGTAGGCCATGGGGTAGCCCAACAGCAGGCACAGGACGGTGCAGACGAAGGCGACCCAAAGGGAGTTGAGGAAGGCGGCCAGGAAGAGGTCGTCCCGCCACACCAGGACATAGTTCTGGAGGTTGAGCCGGATTTGAAGCACCCCGTCTTCCGCCCATTGCAGCAATGACGTATAGGGCGGCTGGGCCAGGGCCGGCTCCGCCACGCTGATTTGCAGCACGATGAGGAAGGGCAGCAGGAAGAACAGCACCAGCCACAGGGCGGGGATGGCGATGTCCGGGTAAGGCAGATGCCGACGCAGGCGCTCGGACCAGGGTCTTGTCTGGGGATCTCCGTTGCCGTTGGCGGTCTGACGCAGGACCGGTGCGTTCATGGTGCGCCCCTAGTCCGTCAGGACCACGCCGCTGGAGGGGGCCCACTCCATGGACACTTCCTGTTCCCAGGTCAGGTCCTGTTCGGCGCGGGGATTGACGTTGGCCAGGGTCATCTCCACCACATGTCCATCGGCGACGCGGACGTGGTAGATCGACACGTCGCCTAAGTAGGCAATATCCTGCACCACCCCGCGGACCTGGTTGACTGCCCCCTCGCGGTATTCGGTGGCCAGGCGGATCTTCTCCGGGCGTATCGCCACCCGCACCGGGGTGCCCAGGGCATGGGGCTGGGGGGAGCGCATGCGCATGGTTCCACCCGCCTGGGACTCGATGATGGCCTCGTCGCCGACTTGTTCGACGATCTTGCCCTCGAACAGATTAACCGAGCCGATGAACTCCGCCACCAGTCGGGAGTTGGGGAATTCGTAGATCCCGGTAGGGGTGTCTACCTGGATGATCTGACCGGCGTCCATCACCGCGATGCGGGTGGACATGGTCATGGCCTCCTCCTGGTCGTGGGTCACGGTGACGAAGGTGATCCCGATACGCTCCTGAAGGTTCACGAGCTCGAATTGAGTGGCCTCGCGCAGGCGCTTGTCCAGGGCACCAAGGGGTTCGTCCAAGAGCAACAGTTTGGGGTGCTTGGCCAGGCTGCGGGCCAGGGCGACGCGCTGGCGCTGGCCGCCGGAGAGCTGGTCCGGCCGACGCTTGCGCAGCGGCGCGATCTTGAGTAGTTCCAGCATCTCGCCGACGCGCTGGGCTCGCTCCGCCTTGGGCATCCTCTCCTGCTTGAGCCCGAACTCCACGTTCTGCTCCACCGACATGTGGGGGAACAGGGCGTAGGACTGGAACATCATGTTGACCGGGCGGGAGTAGGGCGGGACCTCCGTTACGTCTACCCCATCGATGTAGATTCGGCCTGTGGTGGGTCGCTCCAGCCCGGCGAGCACGCGCAGCAGGGTAGATTTGCCACAGCCAGACCCCCCCAGGAGGGAAAAGAATTCCCCCTGAAAGATGTCGAGGCTCACATTGTCCACGGCGTAGACGTCACCGAACTTCTTGGTGACCTTGTCGATGCGCACATAGGGCTGTGCCTTGGGGTCCTGCCAAGGCGCCAGGTTGCGGCGATCGGTGGGGCCGGCCATGGGCGTCTTCTCCTGTAGGGCTTGCCCTGTGGTCAGGTGCATCGCTCGCAGGGCCCCTGGGGGGCCCGCGAGGATGGTCTGGGGCCTGGGCGTCAGCGATTGGCCTTGAGGCGGGTCCAGACCCGGTTGATGGCGCGCACGTCCTTGTCATCGCGCTCCGCCAGCACGAACAGGCGTTTCTTGACCTCATCCGAGGGATAGACGCTGGGATCGTTACGCACAGACTCGTCCACCAATTCCGTGGCCTTGAGGTTGGGGTTGGCGTAGTTCACGGCGTTGGAGGCATCGGCGATCACCTTGGGGTCGAGCAGGTACTCGATGAAGGCGTGGGCCTGTTCCGGGTTGGGGGCGTCTTTGGGGATGGCCAGCACGTCCACCCACACCACAGCACCCTCTTTGGGGATCACATAGCCAACCTTGACGCCCTTGTCCGCCTCGTCGGCGCGGTCGCGTGCCTGGAAGACATCGCCCGAGTAGCCGTGGGCGACGCAGGTATCGCCGTTGGCCAGGTCATTGATGTACTGCGAGGAATGAAAGTAGCGGATGTAGGGCTGGACCTTCTTCAGCAGGTCGGTCGCGGCATCCAGGTCTTTCTGATTGGTGCTGTTCGGGTCCTTGCCCAGATAGGCCAGGGCGGCGGCGAAGACCTCGGTGGAGTCGTCCATCAGGCTGATGCCGCATCCCTTGAGCTTCTTGGCCTTCTCTGGATCGAAGACCAGACCCCAGGTGTCCGGCACTGTGTCCACGCCCAAGGCCGCCTTGACCTTGTCCAGGTTGACCCCGAGCCCGGTGGTGCCCCACATGTAGGGGACCAGGTGGGCGTTGCCCTTGTCGATGCCCTCGATCGACTTGAGGATCTGCGGGTCTATGTTGCCCAGCGAGGGCAGTTTGGACTTGTCCAGGGGCTGGAAGATGCCGGTCTTGACCTGGCGGGCGCCGAAGGGGCGCGCGGTGGGCACGACGACGTCGTAGCCGCTCTTGCCGGCCAAGAGTTTGGCCTCGAGGATCTCGTTGGAGTCGTAGACATCCATGACCGGTTTGATGCCGGTCTTGGACTGGAAGTTGGGCAGGGTATCCTCGGCGAAGTAGTCGCTCCAGATAAAGATGTGTACCTCTGGCTCGGCGGCGGCCATGCCAGAGAAGGCGGCAGGCAGGGCGGCGAGGCAGAGCAACGGGAGGCGGAGCCGGGCGAAGATCTGACGCATGGCAGGGGTCCCTCGGGTTGGTTGGGTGGGGTTGGATCGTGTTGGGGGACTTGTCGCGGCGAGCGAAAAGTGCGGCGGAATCCTACTGGAAAAGCCCGCTGGGTCACACAAAAAAATGGGCTCAACCGGGTGTCGCGACCCCCAGGGCCTCCAGGTAGGCCCGGGCGCTGATCTCCTGGCGGTATTCCGCCACCGCGGACCTGAGGGTGTCCGCGGACTGCGGTCGATCCAGGGTAGCGATGATGGCCGCCGCCAGGGCGTGGTGGTCACCCACCGGGACCAGGGGGCCGAAGCGCCCGCCGCCCAACAACTCCCGCGGCCCGCTGGGGCAGTCGGTGGAGACCACAGGGGTGCCCAGGGCCATGGCCTCCGTCAGGGCATTGGGCGACCCCTCCCAGGCCGAGGACAGGGCGAAGAGGCTCGCACGGGCGATGAAGGGATAGGGGTTGGCCTGGAACCCGACCAGATCCACCTCGGCGGTCAGACCGAGTTGCGCAGTCAGGGTCGTCAGCTCGGCGCGCCCGTTGCCCTCCCCGAGGATCACCAGACGGCAGGGGCGTTCCTGGCGCACCAGGGCAAAGGCGCGGATCAGGGTCGGGAATGCCTTCTGGCGCTGGAGCCGGCCGACGCCAAGGATCACGGGGGGCGAGCCTGGCGGGGACTGGGGCGGGAACCAGGGATGCGGGCAGGGCAGGGCGGCCTCGGCCAAGAGTTCCGGGGTAATGACCGGGTTGCGGATGATGCGAATGCCGTCCCGAGGGATGCGGGCGATGTGGGCGGTATCGTCGGCGACCCCTTCGGAGACCGCCACGATCCGATCCACCCTGGGGTAGAGCGCGCGGATGGGCCAATAGCGCAGAACACGCTCCAGGGAGCTGCGCCCTGCCATGGCGGTGGAAAGGTTCGTGCCCAGGCGCAGCACGATGCGGGTGTCCGTCCCCGCCAGGGCCCGGGCCATGACGGCGATGCGCCCGGCGCGGTCTTTGGCGGCCAGCATCGCCGCCGGCCGTCGCCGTCGCAGATAGCTGGCCAGTGCCGGGAGGGCGAGCAGGCCATGGCGGGCCCCCAGGTGGATGCGGTTGACCTCCGGCGGGACCCGGTCCAGGTGGGGGCCCTCGGCGCGCACCAGAACCAGGTCAACGGTCTGGCCGAGTTCTACGAAGCCGCGGATGAGACTCGCGACCATGCGCTCCACTCCACCTTGGCCGGAGAATGAAACGAAGACGGCGATGACTGGGGGCTGCGTCGGCATGGGCCTGCTCGCGGGGCTTAAGGGTATTCAGGCGGCGGACCTGGTTGGTTGCGCCAACCTGGCCTCGGGGTATGATACCAGCTCATCCCTCCCGGCTTTTGCCTGGCCCTAATGGTCGGGGAGCTGTGAACGCCTCGGGCGGCATGGGCCGGCCATCCCCCCCGATGCGGCTGGCGATCAGCCGCTGCCGAGGCTCTGAGTCGCGTCGCCCGTGCGGCCGCCGGGTACCTTGGGTCTCGGCATTCCTTTGGTACCACTCAAGGTGACTGTCATGGCCGAACTCAGCCCGCCGTCCCTGGATGCCCTGCCGCCGGGCCAACCCCAAGCCTGGCGACCCCCTCGGATGGCCTGGCTCTGGGTCCTGCTGCTGGCCCTGGCCTACATCCTGCCGGGACTGACCGGTCACGTCCCCTGGACACACGATGAGGCAAGGACCTTCGCCCTCATCGATGCCATGGTCACCACTGGGGACCTGGTGGTGCCGGCCCTGGCCTCGGGGCCTGTCCTGGAAAGGCCGCCGGCCTACGCCATCAGCGCCGTCGGGATGGTGCGTCTGGTGGGCGACTGGCTGCCGAGGCACGACGCGGCCCGGCTCACCACCGGGGTTTACCTTGCCGTGGTCTTCCTCTTCACAGGACTCCTGGGGAGGCGCGCCTGGGGGCCTGGCTTCGGCAACATCGCCGTCCTTGCCCTCATCGGCACCCTGGGGCTCCTGGCGCAGGGCCACTTCATGTCCCCGCAGGTCCCCTTCGCCGCGGGCATGGCCATGGGCCTTTATGGGCTCTTGCGGGCTTGTACCTCGGTGATTTGGGGTGGGCTCTGGCTCGGGATCGGGGCCGGGCTCGCGTTCCTCTCTCAGGGGGTGCTGGGGCCCGCGCTCCTCGGTGTCACGGCCTTGATCTTGCCCCTGTTGTTCGGCGACTGGCGCAACCGGGCCTACCCGCGCGCCTTGCTGGTGGCCTCTGTCTTCGTGGCGCCCTGGCTGCTGGCGTGGCCGGCGGCGCTGTATCTGCGCGACCCGGGCCTGTTCCAGCTTTGGTGGGAGGCCGTCGATCCCTGGCGGTTGCTCTGGACCGGTGCGTTCGACCCAACCGCGCCGATGGCCTTCTGGCGGCACACCCTGCCCTGGGTCAGTTTCCCCCTGCTGCCGCTGGCTCTGTGGACCCTGCTGCGGCACCCACGGCTCGCCTTCGGCAATCCCGGGGTGCGGCTGGCGCTGGTGACCTCGACGGCCGGCTGGGCCATGGTCCTTGCCGCAGGTAGCGTCCAGATGATCGATGCACTGCCGTTGCTGGTCCCACTGGCGGTTATCGCCGCGGGCGGCGTGCGTTCCTTGCCTGGGTGGTTGGTGGGACTCTGCTACTGGCTCTGCGGCCTGGTCTTCGCGGCCCTCGCCATGGGCCTGTGGGCGCTCTGGGGCTTCGGTCTGGCGGATGGCCAGCCACCCCAATGGCCCGCCCTGGGGCGCTACCTGCCCCTGGATTTCCACCCGACCCTGGACCGCAATGCCGCCCTGCTGGCCCTGGCCTTGACCCTGGCCTGGCTGCTCACACTGGTGCGCCTGCATCCGCCGCGCGCCGCGGCCCTGGTGGCCTGGCCCATGGGGCTGACCCTGGTCTGGGGATTGACCTGGCTGCTGCACCTGCCGTGGCTGAATGTGGCCGCCAGCGACTTCCAGGTTTTCACTACCCTGGCGGCGCAGGTCCCGGTGGAGGCGCGCTCCGGGCCGGGTTGCATCGCGACCCCCCAGGCGACCCCCCAGCGACCAGGAACCCGGCGGAGGCCACGGACTGGCCTCAGATGCGCCTTCGGGAGTCTGAGCGTGCCCTGCTGCACACCTACGGTGGCATCCGGGTCCGCACTGCCGCGAGCCCGGCGGAGGTCTCCTGCGACTGGCTGGTGTTGGAGGTCCCCGAGGGGCGGCCGGTGGAGTTGGTGGACCTGGGCTCGGGCTGGGAGCGGGTGTGGGAGGGTCGGCGGCGGGCGGACGGGCCTGGGAGCTTCCTCCTGTACCGGCGGGTCACCACGGTCGGCCAACCCGAGCCTGAGGTCGATCCACCCCAGGCCGTGCCGTCGGTTCCAGCCGCGGGGGCCGGGTCTCTGCCGGGTCCCGAACCCCAGGCGACCCCGGTTCCAGAGCCGGTGGTGCAACCCGATGCCGAGCCGCCGGCGGCCCCGCCACCGCCGCTGGAGGCCGGCCCCCATGTCTGAGCCTATGCCGACGCACCGACCCCAGGCCGTCTACGTCTTCGGCACCTGCCTCATCGACACCCTGTTTCCCCAGGCGGGTCTGAGTGCCATGCGCCTGTTGCGGGAGGCCGGGGTCCGGGTCATCTACCCCCAGGGCCAGACCTGCTGCGGTCAACCGGCCTACAACTCGGGCTATCGCGACGAGGCCCGCCGCGTCGCGATAGCCCAACTTGCCGCCTTCCCCCTGGACCTGCCGGTGGTGGTCCCATCCGCCTCCTGCGCCGGCATGCTCAAGGTCCAGTACCCGGTCCTCTTCGCCGGGACGCCAGATCAGGCCCGCGCGGAGTCCCTGGCTGCGAGGGTCTACGAGCTGACGGACTTTCTGGTGCGGGTGCTGGACTACCAGCCCAGGGACTTAGGGAATCCGGTCAAGGTCGCCCTGCACAACTCCTGCTCCGCCCGCCGCGAGATGGGGGTCGCCGGGGCGGCGACCGCCCTGCTGGGTCGCCTGGCCCAGGTCACGGCCGTCGAGCCCGAGCGCGCCACCGAGTGCTGTGGCTTCGGCGGGGCCTTCGCCGTCAAGCAGCCGGAGCTGTCCGCCGCCATGACCGGGGACAAGGCCGATGCCATCGTCTCCACCGGCGCGCAAGTCCTGGTGGGCCAGGACTGCGGCTGCCTCATGAGCCTGAGCGGGACCTTTGCCCGGCGCCGGGAGCGCGGCGGCAGTGGCCCCGAGGTCATGCACATCGCCGAGTTTCTGTGGGGGCGCACCCATGACCACTGAGTTCCGCATCCGGGTGGAGGACGCCCTGGGTCGCGACCGCGTCCGCGCCAACATCCGCCGCGCCATGGACGGGCTCGTGGCCAAGCGGCGCAACGCCTTTGCCGACGCCACCGAACTTGAGTCCCTGCGCGACCAGGGGGCGCTGATCCGCGCCGCGGCCCTGGCCGATCTGCCGCATCTGCTTGAGACCCTGGAGCGCAACTGCACCGCCAACGGGATCAAAGTCCATTGGGCGGAGGACGCCGCCGCCGGCAATCGCATCGTCTTCGATGTCATGGCACGGGAGGGGGCGGACCTGCTCATCAAGGGCAAGTCCATGGTCTCCGAGGAGATGGGCCTCAACCACTACCTGGAGCGCCTGGGGATCGAGGTGGTGGAGACGGACCTGGGGGAGTTCATCATCCAGCAGGCCGGAGAGGCGCCCTCCCACATCGTGGCCCCGGCGGTGCACAAGGACCGCCACGAGATCGCGGAGTTGTTCCGGGCCAAGTTCCCGGCCAGTGTCCCCGCGGGTCCCGGCGGCGAGGACATCGAGGCCCTGACGGCCTCCGCCCGCCGACTGCTGCGCGTCAAGTTCCAGCAGGCGCGGGTCGGGCTGTCCGGGGTCAACTTTGCGGTGGCCGAGACCGGGACCCTCTGCCTGGTGGAGAACGAGGGCAACGGGCGCCTGTCCACCACGGCCCCGGAGGTCCACATCGCCGTCATGGGCATCGAAAAGGTGGTAGCCCGCCTGGATCAGATCCCGCCGCTCCTGACGTTGCTCACACGCTCCGCCACCGGCCAGCCCATCACCACCTACTTCAACATGATCAGCGGGCCGCGCCGCTTGGGGGAGAAGGACGGACCGCGGGAGGTCCATCTGGTCCTGCTCGACAACGGCCGCTCTCGCATCCATGCCGACCCTGAGCTGCGCGCCAGCCTGCGCTGCATCCGCTGCGCCGCCTGCATCAATCATTGTCCCATCTACAACCGCCTGGGGGGGCATGCCTACGGCACCGTCTACCCGGGCCCCATCGGGACCGTCATCGAGCCCCAGTTCCAAGGTCTGCTGGGGCAGGGGGAGCTGGCCAGCGCCTCGACCCTGTGCGGGGCCTGCGGCGAGGTCTGCCCGGTGCGCATCCCATTGCCAACGCTCATCAATCGGCTGCGCTGGGAGGGCGTGCGCACCGATGCCGGTGCGGACCCCGCCGGCGTCCTCCAGCGGGGGACGCTGCGCAAGCCCGTTGAGGCCCTGGCCTGGCGCCTGTGGGCCTGGCTCCACGCCAACCCAGGGATGTACCGCCTCGCCACCGGTATGGCCGCAAGGTTACGGGGCCTGCAACCGAAGCGGCTGGGGCCTTGGAGCCATACGCGCAGCGGCCCCCGCCTGGCGGCCAAGGGCCTGCACCGCCTGGCGCGGGAGGAGGGCATCCCCCATGAGTGACCCGCGCGCGCGCATCCTTGCCCGACTTCGGGCCGGCCTCGCCGGGTCAGCGACCCCGGCGCCGGTCGCGATTCCGGTACGCCGCTTCGACTGGACCCCGGAAGAACGTCTGAGCCGCTTTCGCGAACGCCTCGAGGCCGTGCGCGGGGAGTGCCATCGGGTGGGCGAGGATTGGCCGGTGTTCTTGGCGGACCTGCTGCGGCGGCGCGGGGTGCGCAACCTGCTGATCCCGGACGGCGACCTGGCGGGCCCCGACGCCGGGGCCGACCCTGTGGCGGCCTTGATCGCCGCCTGGCCCGAGCCTGAGGCCATGCCCTTGATCCCCTACCGCGACCCCATCGATGCCTGGCGCGACCGGCTCTTCGCGGACATCGACGCCGGCTTCACCACCTGCCTTGGTGCCATCGCCGAGACCGGGTCCCTGGCCCTATGGCCGAGCCCGCGGGAGCCGCGGCTCTTGTCCCTGGTGCCGCCCATCCACGTCTGCCTGCTGGACGCTGGGGCCATCTGGTCCAGCTTCGCCGAGCTGATGGACGGCCTGGGTTGGGCGAGGGGGATGCCCACCAATGCCCTGCTGATCACGGGCCCGTCCAAGTCCGCGGACATCGAGCAAACGCTGGCCTATGGGGTGCACGGACCCAAGGAGCTGATCGTCCTGGTGCGGGACCGGGTTGAAGGATGAAGGCGGCCGCCAACGCCATGGCCTTGCCCGAGACTCAGACCCAGACCGAGGCCATCGCCGCGGCCCTGGCCGAGACCGGCTGGTGCGTCACCGACGCCTTCCTGTCCCCGGCCTTGGTCGCAGCCCTGCGCGACGAGGCCCAGACCCTGTTGGGGGCTGGGGCCTTCCACCGCGCAGGGATCGGGCGCGGGGCCGCCTTGCAGGTTCGCGACGCCGTGCGCGGCGACCAGGTCCTGTGGCTCGACGCCGCTACCGCCACCCCGGCCCAGGCCGCCTACCTGAGGGCCATCGAGGGGCTGCGCCAGACCCTCAATCGCACCCTCTACCTCGGCCTGTTCGACTTCGAGGGGCACCTGGCCGTGTATCCGCCGGGGAGCTTCTACCGCCGTCACCTCGACCGCTTCCGTGGGGTGGAGGCGCGCACCGTCACCTGCGTCTGTTACCTCAACGCCGATTGGAGCGAGGCCGATGGGGGCCAGTTGCGCCTGTACCCGGACCCGGACGCGCCCGAGGCGGGGATCGAGGTCCTGCCGCTGGGCGGGCGCCTGGTGACCTTCCTGAGCGATGGGTTGCCCCACGAGGTCCTGCCGGCACGGCGCGAGCGCGTCAGCATCACCGGCTGGCTCAAGCGGCGGGAGTGACTGTGGGAGCGCCGTCTCGGCCGCCGATCCCGTCGCGGCTTTTGGCCAGGGATGGCCAGTATCCCAGGGGCGCAGGGAGCGGCCCCTGAGACTACCTCCCCCATCCCTGGGGTCGCCGGCGCGACCGGGCGAGGCGAAGCGAGCCCGGTGCCTCGGTCGGGCCCGGACAGCGGCTGCTGCCCCAGTGTTGGCGCTTGACCTCATCGCACCGGATTTTCTCGGACTGAATCGCGCCAACTCGCCCGGATTGCTCCACCACCGCCAATCATCCCCCAGAGGCTTCACAAACCTCGCTCGTCCTCAGCTATACGGTGATCGCAATCGGCCAGTTGCCGGTCACTCGCCGCTCCGGCGATGGTGGCAGGTTCATGCCGGCTTTCGGACACTGATCACCTAGCCATTGAGAGGCGGCATCTGTTAAGGGTTATCAGATGCCTGCCGCCGACGGAGACCGGTTGGGGGAGCCACGGCAGTGGAGAAAGGCAGCGGGCTAGGAAGCGGAGCGCGGTCGGCGGTAGGCGTCTGATAAGCCTCGGGGGAGGAAACCGCGGGAGGGTGGGTGATGGGGCTGGGCTGACGCCGGGCTATGGGGATTGGTTTGGGCGGGGCTGGGGTTGGGCCGGCGGGAACTGCCCGTGGACAGGGCGGGCCTGGGGTTCAACCAGCCTGGCTGGGTAGCGATGGCGGCGCTCGGGCGGGGTCGCGATGCTGGTCGGGAGGCGCGCAAGGCGGCGGGTGCGGGTTGCGGCCAAGCGGCGCCGTCGCTGGCGCTGGACCAGCGAATCAGGGGCCGGGAGGGTGGACGCCGGGAGTCGGTCGGCCTCATGGTGAGGCGCCCCGGGGCGACAGCGGGGTACGCGGGGCTTGGCCGCGTAGGAAGGTCTCGATCACCCGCATGGGACCGCCGCAGCAGGGGCAGGGACGGCCTTGGGGCGTATCCGGGGATGCCGGCGGTGGGCTGGGGGCAAGCTCCGGGATCGCCAGGACCGCGGGCGGCGGTGGCGCCAGCAGGGCGCGGGCCCGCACCAGGTTCGCCACCCGTGCGGCATTGGCCAGCAGCCCGTAGTGGCGGATGCGGTGCAGGCCGCTGGGCAGGACGTGGAGCAGGAAGCGGCGCATGAACTCCCCGGCGGCCAGCGTCATGGGCTGGTAGCGGCAGGCGCCCTTGGCGCGGTAGTCCTTCCATTGGAAGGTGACCCCCTGGTCATCGAGGGCGATCAGGCGGCTGTTGGCGATGGCCACCCGATGGGTGTAGCGCGACAGATAGGCGAGCACCGCCTCGGGCCCCGCGAAGGGGCGCTTGGCATAGACCACCCAGTCGATCCGGCGCAGCGGCAGCAGGAATTGGGCGAAGGCTGGCGCCTGCGCCAGGGCGGTGTGTTCGCCGAAGAACTTCAGTTCACCGGCCTGGTGGGCGGCGCTGAGCTTGTCGAGGAACAGGCGCCGAAACAGCCGCGAGAGCACCCGCACGGGCAGGAAGAAGCCCGCCCGGCAGGCGACCCAGCGCGTGCCATCCAGAGAGATCCCGCCCCCGGGCACGATGCAGTGCACATGGGGGTGGTGGGTCAGGGCGGAGCCCCAGGTATGCAACACCGCCGTGAGGCCGATCCGGGCCCCCAGGTGCTTCGGGTCGGCGGCGAGGGTCAGCAGCGTCTCGGCGGCGGCCGCAAACAGCAGACCGTAGACCACCGTCTTGTTGTGGTAGGCGATCTCCCCGATGGGTGCCGGCAGGGTGAAGACCACGTGGTAGTAGTCCACCGGGAGCAGATCGGCCTGGCGTGCGGCCAGCCACTGCCTGGCGTTGGCCCCCTGGCACTTCGGGCAATGCCGGTTGCGGCAGGAGTTGTAGGCGATACCCGTGTGGCCGCAGTCCTCGCAGCGCTCCACATGACCGCCGAGCGCGGCGGTACGGCACTGCTCGATGGCCGACATGACCTTGAGCTGACCGAGGCTCAGGTGCCCGGCCTGCGCCTGGCGCCAAGCCGGCCCGTGGACGCGGAAGATGTCCGCGACCTCCAACCCCTGCCCGGACATGGCCGCCCCGGCTCAGGCGGGCGCGTGCGGCCCCAAGTGCAGATGCTCCAGCGGACCGGTGACCTCGCGCAGGGTGCGCGTGGCCACCTGGCTGTAGAGGGCGGTGTTCTCCAGCTTCTGGTGCCCGAGCAGCACCTGGATGACGCGGATGTCCACCTTCTGCTCCAGCAGATGGGTGGCAAAGCAGTGACGTAACGTGTGCAGCGAGACGCGCTTGGTGATCCCGGCGTCCGCCGCCGCGCTGTGGCAGGCGCGATTGAGCTGGCGGGTCGACATCGGATCGACCGGGTTCTGCCCCGGGAACAGCCACCCCCGGGCAGCATCTTGCCCCGCGCCTTGGCCTCGCGCCACCAGGCCCGCAGCAACGCGAGCAAGGTCGGGGACAGCATCGCGTAGCGGTCCCGGCGTCCCTTGCCCTTGCTCGACGCGAATGGCCATACGCTCGCTGTCGATGTCCCCGACCTTCAGCGACACCACCTCCGAGGCGCGCAGACCTGCCCCGTAGGCCACCGACAGCGCCGCCTGGTACTTCAGCCCCGGGGCCGAGTCCAACAGCCGGGTGACCTCCTCGACGCTCAAGATCACCGGCAAGGTCCGTTCCCCTCGCACATGGCTGGTCTTCGCCGCCAGCTCGGGGTGTCCGAGGGTCACCTCGCAGAAGAACCGCAGCGCCGTCACCGCCGCGTTCAAACTGGGTCGGCCCACGCCGCTGTCGGCCAGGTGCAACTGGTAGCGGCGCAGGTCCTCCGCCGTGGCCGTTGTCGGGGACCGCCGCAGGAAGGCGGCGAATTGCCCCACGGCGCGGATGTAGCCCGATTGGGTCTTCTCCGAGAGCTTGCGCAGGCGCATGTCTTCGATCATGCGCTGGCGCAGCGGACTGATAGTCTTGGGGTTGGCGGACATGGCTTAAGCTCCTGTCTTCGAGGTTGAGGGGAACTGCACCTCAAACCTCTAGACGGAGACGGGCCTGTCTGCCGACTCCTTCGCCGATCCCTACCCCCCAACCTCGCCGGCCGCTCCCTTACCGCGCGAGCGGTTTAGTCCACTGCGGCAAAACGGCCGTCCCCCGCCATGGCGACGAACGAGAAGAACCTCTACAAACGGGACACCGATTAGCTCCGGCCTGTAGTGTATGGGCCGTGGCTCGTTGACGCGGCTTCCAAGTCTAGGAGCGGGGGACTTCAAAGGGACACGGACGTGCATCTGACTGCCGCTCCGATACCCGAGGTGGTCGAAGCAACATTGACATGCACCCCATCCTGCGCTCAACTGGGTGCGAAATTCGGTACATCGAACGAGCATGAACAGTATTCCAGCCCAAGATATCAAGCGCCGTGGGATTTCCGCGGTTGACGATGCGCTCCGGGACGGCCCGGTCCATATCATCAAGAACAACCGCCCAAGCTATGTGGTCCTCTCGGAGGCGGCCTACTCCGAGCTGATCGAGGCGCATCGCGACGCAGCACGGGCGCGCCTGCTCGCCTCGCTGGAGGACCTCGAAACAGGCCGAACCTGTCGTTACGATGACGCCGACGCGCTGATGCGGGCCCTCGACGCCGAGGAGCCATGAGCTTCGCGCTCGTTACGACCCAGCACTTCGAGCGGCGCGCTCGCAAGTTTCTCCGCAAGCATCCCGACCTTCGCCAAACCTTGCGGGATACCCTGGACGCGCTCAGCCGAGACCCGTTCCAGCCCAACCTCAAGCTCCACCCCCTCGCTGGCACCTTGGCCGGCGTGCAGGCCGTCAGCCTCACCCACAGCTACCGAATGACGCTAATCCTGAAGGTCACCGCGCAGGAGATCGTGCTGCTCGACCTGGGCACCCACGATGACGTGTACCGATGAAGATCTCCGCCAAGGACATCGGGCGGTGGGCGCAGAGCCGCGAGGCCCAGGGCGACCTCCCACGATTGATTCGGCGGCTGGCGGTGCAGGCGGGTACTGTCACCGCGATTGCCTTTCCAGCCGGGGAATCCGTGAGTCGTCCAGGTTGGGACGACCAGATTCTGAGCAGTGAGGGCGTACCTTGGGTGCCTGCGGGTCGCTCCCTTTGGGAGCTGAGTGTGAGACACGACGTAGCGACCAAGGCTGAAGAGGCTACGTCAAGAGCACTCAGGAGACCGATCCGGACACCTGACAGGATTCGACATTGGTTGTCCTGACCGCGAGGCACCGGGCGAAAAAGCGCATTGGGCGGCTGGCAAGCGAGCCCAAGGCGAGCGGCGACGCATTTGTCCTTGGCAGCGGGCTGCTCGACGTGGTACCGGAGCGATCACCCTGGCAGACCAGATACTTGATCTGGGTACGGACTTCAGCTTGGGCCTCCACCACACATCGACGATCTGCGGCATCCTGCTCAGGGTCGGCAGGAGTCACCCGACGCAGCTGGAAGCGGTCAGTCGCAACAGGCGTCTGGATCGAGCCTCGCCGGGAGCGGCGGTGGTCAGATTCGCGGTGGCTCCCACTCCCCGAAAGGGGCTCGGAGGATTGGCCGTTGTACCGCGCTGTGCCTATCCAGCAGCCAGACCACAGCCTGTGGGTCAGGGGCGCTCAACCAGGCGGGTCTTGGCTGACGGGTAGGTGGCGGATCTGGGCCGGGGAGCGCACGACCAGCGGCAGGTCCAGCCAGGCGTGCAGGGGATAGATGTCCGCCTCCCCCCGCCGCCAGGCATCCAGCACATAGACCGGCTGCCCGGGGCCGGCGGCGAGGACGGTCGCGGTGTCCACGCGCTTCGGGTCATAGACCAGGACCGCGGAGTGTTCGCTGTAGGTGTCTTTGCTGATGACCACCCCTGTGGCGTCCCAGCCGACCTCGCGCACTGTCCCGATGACCCCGTCGTAGACCATGTCGCGCCATTCGTAACAGAGCCCGCGGCGCGTGCCGCCGAGGAGGTTGATCCTGGCGTTGCCGAGCCAGCCGCTCTCCCAGTTGAACTTCGGGTCCTGGCGGGCCTGGGTCAGGGTGCGCTCGAAGGCGGCCTGGATGGGGACCAGGGCCGGCTCCGGGATAGCATCCGGGCGCAGGCGGCCATGCCCGCAGCCGATGAGGGACAGGGACAGCGCCAGGGCCGGCAGGGTGGCCCAATGGCGGCGTTTCGTCCCCGCATACCGCCCCGGCGTCGCCCTGGCGCTGCGTCCGTCCGGACCGAGCCTTGCCCATCGCATCGTTGCCGTTCCCCAACTGTTTGCCATTCTTGCCCGGCGGTGGCCGGATTATTCCAGATCCGGGGATGGCTCGCGCAGTTGGAATGACCGGCGGGAACCCCGAGTATCCTAGGGCGCAATCCCCGCGAGCCCCAAGATCCGCCGATGACATCAGACCGCAAAGACATTCGCAGCGGCGCCGACCCCGGCGCCGTAGACGCCTTCCTGCGCCAGGTGGCGACTACCCCCAGGCGGGGGCCCCTGGGTGCGGGTGGGCGCCTGATCTTTGCCCTGGACGCCACCGCGAGCCGCCAGCCGACCTGGGACCAGGCGATGCGCATCCAGTCGGCCATGTTCACTGAGACCCGCGAGCTGGGCGGGCTCTCGGTACAGCTTTGCCACTACGGCGGGGTCATGGCGTTCCATGCCTCGCCCTGGTGCGGCGAGGCGCGCGAGCTGGTTGGCCTTATGTCTCGGGTCTACTGTGAGGCCGGCCTGACCCAGATCGGCAGGGTCCTGGGCCATGCCCTGGAGGAGACCGCCCGCAACCGGGTCAATGCCCTGGTGTTCATCGGCGACTGCGTGGAGGAGGGGGCCGATGAGCTTGCCGTCCTGGCCGGACGCCTCGGGCTCCAGGGGCTGCCGGCCTTCGTCTTCCAGGAGGGTGGCGACCCGGTGGCGGAGCGCGTCCTGCGCCAGATCGCGCGCTTGAGCGGCGGGGCCTATGCCCCCTTCGATGCCGCAAGCCCCCAGGTCCTGCGCGACCTCTTGAGCGCCGTGGCGGTCTATGCCGCCGGAGGGCGCAAGGCCCTCGGAGCGTTCGGGCGCAGCCGCGGCGGGGCCGTCCTGCAACTCACCCACCAGATGACCCGGGACTGATCCCATGCCGGCGCGCATTATCCTGGTCCTGGCGATCATCGCCCTGGTCCTTTGGGGCCTGCACTGGTTCCGTCGCACCCCGTCCACCCAGGTCGCCGCAGGCCTGCGTAAGGCGGCAGTCTACGGCGGCATCGGGTTGCTGGTGGTTCTGGTCCTCTCCGGACGCCTGAGCCCGATTCTGGCGGCACTGGCGGCGGCGGTCCCCGCGGTGATGCGGTTGGCCAATCTCCTGCGTCTGTTCCCGGCCCTGCAACAACTGCTGCGCAGCCTGGGCTTGATAGGGGTCCCGGGTGCGGCGGGCGGGGTCGGCACCTTGGGCGGGGGGCAGGCATCCGCCATCCAGACCCGTTTCATCGACATGACCCTGGACCACGGGAACGGGCGCATGGACGGGATCGTTCGCGAGGGGCCCTCCCATGGGCGGCGGCTGTCGGACCTCGGGCTCCCGGAGCTCTTGGCGCTGCTCGACCTCTGCCGGGCCCAGGACCCGCAGTCCACGGCGGTCCTGGAGGCCTATCTCGACCGCGAGCGCGGCGACTGGCGGGACCGGGCCGAGGACCGCGATCCGGGAGCCCAGGTCCGCCCCGGCGTGGGGATGGACAGGGCGGAGGCGCTCCGGGTCCTGGGCCTCGCCGAGGGGGCCGGGCCCGATGAGATCCGTGCCGCGCATCGAAGCCTGATGCAGCGCTTTCACCCCGACCGCGGCGGGTCCGATTACCTGGCGGCCATGATCAACGAGGCCAAACGGGTCCTGATGGGGGACTGATCGGCTTGGCGCCGTCCCCCTGGCCCTGTACCCTGCCGGGCTATTCCAGGGCCCCGCCGGGGCCGGCATTGCCGAGGGTTTGCGCCATGTCTATCAAGTCCGACCGTTGGATCCGCCGCATGGCCGCGGAACACGCCATGATCGAGCCCTTCGCCCCCGGCCAGGTGCGCGAGTCCGAAGGCGGGCGCATCATCTCCTACGGGACCTCGAGCTACGGCTACGACGTGCGCTGTGCCGACGAATTCAAGATCTTCACCAATATCAATTCGGCCATCGTCGATCCCAAGAACTTCGACTCCAACAGCTTCGTGGATCTGCGTTCCGACGTCTGCATCATCCCGCCCAACTCCTTCGCCCTGGCCCGGACCGTCGAGTACCTGCGCATCCCCCGCGACGTGCTGGTGGTGTGTCTGGGCAAGAGTACCTATGCCCGCTGCGGCATCATCGTCAATGTGACCCCGCTGGAGCCGGAGTGGGAGGGGCATGTGACCCTGGAGTTTTCCAACACGACACCCCTGCCGGCCAAGATCTATGCCCACGAGGGCGTGGCCCAGATCCTCTTTTTCGAGTCCGACGAACCCTGCGAGTCGTCCTACAAGGACCGCGGCGGTAAGTATCAGGGCCAGCTCGGGGTGACCCTGCCACGGCCCTGAGGCCGCAGGAGGCGCCTGGATGGTGACGCCGGGCGGAGCCGCCGCATCGCTGGATCACAAGGTCTTCGATGCCGTGCGCGAACAGGCCGCCAAGGCGGGCCTGAGCGATGGGGCCGGCGTCCCTGTCTACTGAGGCTCAAGCACATAGGGGCCGCTGACCCCGGTCGGCGGCCCTTGCGATGTTTCTGTGTCAGGCGTACCGGTTTGGGCTAGGAGGGCTTGGTGGGGGTCATCAGGCCCCCTGTCTTGTTGCCGGATGCCTTCTCCTTCTTGGCGGCACGCTTCTCTTTTAGGGTGTGGGCCGGTTTCTTCTTGGGCTCTTTGGTGGTGGTGCGTTCGTGGCTCATGGTGCTGACTCCGAGGGATGAACACGGGAGGGCCCCGCGGTAACCGCGCCCGGTAGGGCATGGCGGTGCGTCGGGAGTATACCCCGCACGGCCGCGGTGCCGCCTGGTCTCTGAGTCTGCCGATTTCTCCGTCGTGCATGGGCCAGGACCGACCGTCGGGCGGCCAGGTGCGCCCGTGAAAGCCCAGGGGGCTGCCGACCGCTCTTGTCTCCCACGCCGGCCGTCCCCAAATTTCAGCACTGGCCCTGGGGATGGCTCGCCGATGGCCCACGGGCCTCCCCATCTCTTTCGTCGATGTAGGAGGCAGTCCCATGGCATGCAGAATCGAAGGTCTGATCCGGCGGGAAGTGCCGCTGCTCGATGCGGGTGCCAGTGTCCTCGAAGGGGCCAGGGCCATGGCCGAACGCAACGTCGGTTCCCTGGTGGTCACCCGGGCAGGGCAAGTCAGGGGACTCTTTACCGAGCGCGACCTGCTGCGACGGGTGGTGGGGATCGGCCTCCGGCCGGAGGATGTGGCCCTGGGGGATGTCTGTAGTCAGACTTTGGTGACCATCGAGCACGACTCCACCTGTTTCAAGGCCGTGACCAGGATGGAGGCACACGGGTGCCGTCGCCTGGTGGTTTACCGCAATGGAGTGTACGTCGGCCTGGTCAAGCTCACCGACTTGGCCCATGCCCTCGCCCTGCACGGGCGCAAAGGCAAGGACATCCTGCTCAACGTCCTGGGGTTCGCCACCATTGCGGCAGCGGTCGGCGTCATTGCGCTCCTTTTGGTTCAACTCCCGGACGTGATGAATCTCGTCGGCCAGGTCTCGACCCGATGATGGGTCACCCCTCGGCGCCGCATCTCAGCCAGCCCTCTGCTCGGCTTGGGGTCGCCCGCGCGGGTCCGGCGCAGGGTGCCGTTAGGCGGGGTCGGTTGGGCCCTTGTTCCGCGGGCGAGTGAGCCGGAGGGTGAAGAAGGTCAGGGCGCTGGAGAGGATGGCCACGAAGACCAGCAGGGGCCAGATGACCCCGACCAGTTCCCAGCCCATGGCGACCACGGTCCACTGGTCCTGCGCGGCGGCGGTGGCCAGGGCGTATTGGCCCAGCAGGGCGTCGCTGTAGACACCAAAGGTGAGGATCAGGGCGCCGTAGATGATGTAGCACATGGTATTTCCTCAGATGCCGTTCGGTCCCGTCGCCCATTGGAAATGGTGTTCAGAGCAGGGCGGCCAGGGCCGCGAGGAAGGCGGCGTTTTCCTCCGGTCGCCCGATCGTGACCCGGAGGCACTCGGCCAACAGCGGGTGGGCCCCGTTGAGGTTTTTCACCAGGATGCCGCGGTCCTTCAGGCCCGCGAAGACCCGATCCGCTCCGCCACTGGTCAGGCGCAGCAGGATGAAGTTGGCCTCGCTGGGGTAGGGGAGGACACCGTCCAGGACCGCCAGGGCGGCGAAGACCCTGGAGCGCTCCAGTCGGATCGCGGCGGTCTGGGCGTCGAACAGGTCCCGATGGCGCAGCGCCAGGGCCGCGCTCGCCTGGGTCAGTGCATTGATGTTGTAGGGGAGACGGGTCTTGTCCACCTCTGCAATGAGCTCCGGCGGCCCGGCCAGGTAGCCGAGCCGCAGCCCCGCCAGGCCCATCTTCGAGACGGTGCGCATGACCAGCAGGTTGGGCCAGTCCCCCAGACGCGGCAGGAAACTGGGGTCCGTGAAGGGGGCATAGGCCTCATCCAGGATCACCAGCCCGGGGGCGGCTTCGATGATCTGCTCGATGTCCGCGACGGGGAACAGGTTGCCGGTCGGGTTATTGGGGTAGGCGATATAGGTCAGGACCGGCCGCTCCCGGTCCAGGGCATCGAGCACTGCGGCCAGGTCCAGGCTGAAGTCGTCTGGCCGGAGCGGAACGCCCACGTAGCCCATCCCCGTGAAGGTTCCGATCATGCGGTACATGACAAAGCCGGGGTCGAGCGACAGGACCTTCTGACCATGGCCACCGACGGTCATGGCCAGCATCTGGATGAGCTCATCGGAGCCGTTGCCGAGCGCCAGGCCCATGTCCGTGGGTATCCCCATGGCCTCCCGCAGGGCATCCTGTACCGCCGGTGCCTGGGGGTGTGGGTAGCGGTTGAGGGCGACCCGATTCAGCGCCTCCCGCCATTCCTCGTCCAATTCCGGGGGCCAGGGGTAGGGGTTCTCCATGGCGTCGAGCTTGATGAGCCCGGCCGCCTCCGGCACATGGTAGGCGCGCAGGGCGCGGATCTCCGGGCGGACCAGGCGGGCGATGAGGTCTTGCATGGGGCTGTACCTATCTCGTTCCCACGCCTTGCGTGGGAATGCAGTTTTGGCCGCTCAGGCGGCCCGAAGCCCGACGCGACGCCAGAGCGTCACGACGAGTTCCTACACTGGATCGTGGGAGCCATAGGAATTATGTATCGGCCTTTCGTAGTCCGGATGAGGCTAGCGGAATCCGGCCGCAGCCTATGGTCTGTATAGATCAAGATACTTCCCAATCTCCATTGCCCCATGAAAGACACCCAGGATCTCGACGGCTTCGTGCTCGATCAGGTACGCGATCCGATAGTGCCCATAGACAAGGATGCGAATTTCGCCGTTCGGGTCGTCTTTATACTTGTAGCCGATCTGCGGGAAGGTCTTCAGCATTTGTGCCTGGTCATAGATGCCCGCAACGACCTTCCGTGCCGCTTCAGGATTGTCGTCGGCAATGTAATTGAAGATGTCGTGCAGCCATCGGACGGCCTCCTCGGTCCATCTCAGGTCCGCCATTCGTCAATCCTGCGCTTGACTTCCTCATTTGAGACAACCCGACCCACCCTGGCGTCCTCCAGGCCGCGCGCTACCATTTGCTCGAAGCAGAGTTCGCGCACAATCTCGTCGAACGAAGCATCCTCCGGTTGGCTCTGAATAACTTCGCTCATTCTCTCTTTTACCGCGGACATGTTGCACCTCGTCTAACTCGTTGCTTCCCACTTTCTCGTTCCCACGCTTTACGTGGAAAGGCAATCCCGGCCGTTCCAGCGGCTTGAAGGTCCACGCGACGCTGGAGCGTGTGAGCCAGCGGACCTCCCCGTAGCTCGGATGGAGCGCAGCGGAATCCGGGCTACTGCCTGTAATGTGATAAAGGCCATCCTGCTCCAAGGAAACCTACGGGAGGGCGCCGTCGCCGCGGTACTCCGCCGAGCGCGCGTGGGCCGTCAGCCCCTCGCCGCGGGCCAGGACGGATGCCGTGCGGGACAGGGCCGCGGCACCCTGCGGCGAGGCCATGATGAGGCTGGAGCGCTTCTGAAAATCGTAGACACCCAGGGGTGAGGAGAACCGCGCGGTGCGGGAGGTCGGCAGGACGTGGTTGGGCCCGGCGCAGTAGTCCCCCAGGGCCTCGGCGGTATAGCGCCCCATGAAGATGGCCCCGGCGTGCCGGATGCGCGCCGCGACCGGCTCTGGGTCGGCCAGCGAAAGCTCCAGATGCTCCGGCGCGATGTGATTGGCGAGTCCTATGGCCTCGTCGAGGTCTTTCGCCAGGATCAGGGCGCCCCGGCCGCGGAGCGCCGCAGCGATGATCTCGGCTCGCTCCATGGTGGGCAGCAGGCGGTCGATGGCGGCGGCGACCCGATCGAGCCAAGCCTCGTCCCAGGCAATCAGGATGGACTGGGCGTCCTCGTCGTGCTCGGCCTGGGAGAACAGGTCCATGGCGATCCAGTCCGGGTCTGTGCCCCCGTCGCAGAGGATCAGGATCTCCGAGGGGCCGGCCACCATGTCGATACCGACCTGGCCGAAGACGGCCCGCTTGGCGGTGGCGACATAGATGTTGCCGGGGCCGACGATCTTGTCCACCCCGGGGATCAGGTCTGTGCCGTAGGCAAGGGCCGCCACGGCCTGGGCCCCGCCCACGGCGAAGACGCGATCCACCCCGGCGACGGCGGCGGCGGCGAGCACCAGGTCGTTGCGCTCGCCCTTGGGGGTGGGGACGACCATGATGAGCTCGGCCACGCCGGCGACCTTGGCGGGGATGGCGTTCATGAGGACGGAGGACGGATAGGCCGCCTTGCCGCCGGGGACATAGAGTCCGACCCGGTCGAGCGGGGTGACCTGCTGCCCGAGGAGGGTGCCGTCCGGCTCGCGGTAGCTGAACCCGGCGAGCTTCTGGTGCTCGGCATAGGCGCGGATGCGTGCCGCGGCCAGTTCGAGGGCCTCGCGCCAATGGGCGGGGATAGCGGCCAGGGCCGCTTGGATGTCGGCCTGGGGGATCTCCAGGGCCGCCGCGGCGGCTGGGTTCCAACCGTCGAAGCGGGCGGTGAAGTCGAGCAGGGCGGCATCGCCCTGGGTGCGCACGGCCTTGATGACCTCGGCGACGGTCTGCTGGACGCGGTCGTCGGAGACGGAGTCCCAGGCGAGCAGGGCGTCGAGGCGGGCAGCAAATCCGGCGTCGGTGGTGGAGAAGCGGGCGATCTCGGGCATAGTCTGGACTCCGGGTTCAGTGGGTCTGCCGGGGCGGGTCTGTAGGTTGGACTTTAGTCCGACGCGGCCTTTTTGTGGGTATCTGGCGCTCGGTCGGGCTGAAGCCCGACCTACAGACGAGGCCTGTTCAGGCTGCGCCTTTCTCCACGGCCTCCCGTAACACCGCCACCAACCCGGTGACGGCGGCGTGCTTCATCTTCCAGGCGGCCTTGTTGACCACCAGGCGCGAGGAGATGTCGGCGATGTGTTCTAAAGGCACCAGGCCATTGGCCTTGAGGGTGCTGCCGCTCTCGACTAAGTCCACGATGCGGTCGGCGAGTCCCACCAATGGGGCCAGCTCCATAGAGCCGTAAAGCTTGATGATCTCGACCTGACGCCCCTGGGCGGCGTAGTGGCGCTCCGCGCAGCGCACATATTTGGTCGCGATGCGCAGGCGCCCTGGCACCTGGGTGGTGTCCGGCAGCCCGGCCACCATCAGGCGGCAGCGGGCGATGCGCAGATCCAGGGGTTCGTAAAGGCCCTCGCCGCCGTGCTCCAGGAGGACATCCTTGCCCGCCACGCCGAGGTCTGCCGCGCCGTACTCGACATAGGTCGGCACATCGCTGGCCCGGATGATGACCAGACGCACCTGGGGGTTGCTGGTGCCCAGAATGAGCTTGCGGCTGGTCTCCGGGTCCTCGTTCGGGGTGATGCCGGCGGCGGCCAGGAGCGGGAGGGCCTGCTCGAAGATGCGTCCCTTGGACAGGGCGATGGTGAGCGGGGCATCGAGGTTCATGGCGTTTCTGAGTCTTCAGGACACGCGCCGGACCGTCGCACCCAGGGCGGCGAGCTTGGTCTCTATGGCCTCGTAGCCGCGGTCGATGTGGTAGATGCGGTCGATCAGGGTATCGCCGGAGGCCACCAGGGCCGCCAGTACCAGCCCGGCGGAGGCGCGCAGGTCGGTCGCCATCACCGGGGCTGCGGTCAGGAGTTTGACCCCGTGGCAGACGGCGACATTGCCCTCCAGGCGGATGTCGGCGCCCATGCGCTGGAGCTCCTGGACGTGCATGAAGCGGTTCTCGAAGATGGTCTCGGTGACGGCCCCGACCCCATCGGCCACGGCATTCAGCGCGCAAAACTGGGCCTGCATGTCCGTGGGGAAGGCCGGATGCGGGGCTGTATGGATGTCCACCGACTGCGGGCGCCGCCCTCCCATGTCGAGCTCGATCCAGTCGGGCCCGGTCTCGATCTTGGCCCCGGCCTCTCGCAGCTTCTTCAAGACGCAGTCGAGGAGGTCGGGGTCGGTATTGGTGACCCGCACCCGTCCGCCGGTGATGGCAGCCCCCACCAGATAGGTCCCGGTCTCGATGCGGTCAGGCATGATGCGGTAGTCGCCCCCGTGCAGGCGATCCACACCCTGGATGCGGATGGTGTCGGTGCCGGCCCCCTCGATGCGCGCCCCCAGGGTGTTCAGGAAGTGCGCCAGATCGACCACCTCGGGTTCGCGGGCGGCGTTCTCGATCAGGGTCTCGCCGTCGGCCAGGGTGGCGGCCATCATCAGGTTCTCGGTCCCGGTGACCGAGACCATCTCCATCATCAGGCGCGCGCCCCGGAGACGGCCGGAGCGGGCGCGGATGTAGCCATTCTCCACCGTGACCTCCGCACCCATGGCGCGCAGGCCCTCGATGTGCAGGTTGACCGGGCGGGCCCCGATGGCGCAGCCCCCGGGCAGGGAGACATCGGCCTCACCGAAGCGGGCGACCAGGGGCCCCAGCACCAGGATGGACGCCCGCATGGTCTTGACCAGGTCGTAGGGCGCGGCGCAACTGGTGATTTCGCCGGCATCGACGCGGATGCGCCCTGCGCCGTCGTCGGTGAGCCGGACCCCCATGCGCCCGAGCAGGGCCTTGGTGGTGGCGATGTCCCGCAGTGAGGGGACATTGGTCAGGGTCACCGGATGAGCGGCCAACAGGGTGGCGGCCAGGATCGGCAGGGCGGCGTTCTTGGCTCCGGAAATGCGTACCTCGCCGTTGAGGGGGGCGCCGCCGGTGATCAGGAGCTTGTCCATGTGGGACTCGTGGGACGGTTCTGGTCTGGTGGTGACTCGACCGGCCTGGGTCGGGTCGAAGGCGTAGGTGTTGGTCAGGCCTGGGTCTAGGTCGGAGTTGCGGAACAGGGCCGCGGCACTACTGGCATCCATCGAGTCGTCCGTTCGGGGCGGTCTCGCCCGGGCAGGGCAAGAGACCGGTTAGGTTGGTGATGGCCGCTATACGGGCCAGGGAGTGGGGAAAACTGGTGAAGCGCAGGGTCTGACCGCGCCCTTTGGCCTGATCGAGCCACTCGATGAGCAGTGCGAGCCCGGCGCTGTTGGCCTGGCCAACCCCGGCCAGGTCGATGTCCAGGGGGCCGACCCCGGCGCCGGCGAACTGGCGTTCGCCGTCCGCCACCAAGGGGGCGACGCTGTTGAAGTCCAGATCGCCGGTGACCTTGTAGCGGCCGCTGCCGAGGTCGGTCAGGGTCGCGCGGCTCACCCGGCCCCCGACACCTTGCGGTTCATCTCGTTCAGGCGCTGGACCAGGCCGTCGATTCCGCCCTGGCGGATCTTCGCGGCGAAGTCACTGCGGTAATTGGTCATGAGGCTGACGCCATCGACGGCGACGTCGTTGATCTTCCAGGCGCCGCCCTTGAGGTGCAGCTTGTAGTCAATGGCCAGCGGCGGGGCACCGGCCTGGATGACCTGACTGGAGACGGTCACCGAGTCGGCGTCGGACCCGGGGCGCACCGGCAGGAAGCGGATCTCCTGGCCTGTATAACGCAACAGGGCCTTGGCATAGGTGCGCACCAGCAGTTCCTGGAAGGCCACCGTCAGCGTTTTGCGCTGGGCTGGGGTCGCCTCACCCCAGTAACGCCCCACGGCGGACTGGGTGATGCCCTCGAAGTCGAAGTGGGGCACCAGGATCTCGCCCACCAGCTTGTAGATCAGGGTTTGGTCCCGGTCGATGTCGGCACGGCGTTGCTCCAGGGTCTTGAGCATGCGCTGGCTGGTATCCTTGACCAGGGCCGAGGCCATGTCCGGGGAGGCGGCCAGGGCGATGCCGGCGAACAGGCAGAGCCACAGGGCGGCAAGGAACTTGATGCGGGTGGTCATTTGGAGGTCTCCGCGGCCTTGTTGAAGAGGAATTGCCCGATCATCTGTTCCAGCACCAAGGCCGATTGGGTGTGGCCTATGGTGTCGCCATCGCGAAGAAATTCAGTGGCTCCGCCGGGATCGAGGCCGACGTATTGCTCGCCGAGCAGGCCGCTGGTGAAGATGTTGGCGAAGGTGTCTGTTGGGAGGTTGTCGTACTCGCGGCCGATGCGCAGCGTCACCAGGGCCTCGTAGGTCGCCTTTTCGAAAGCGATGGCCTCCACCCGGCCGATGCGCACGCCGGCCAGGGTCACCGGGGAGCGTTCCTTGAGGCTGCCGACGTTGTCGAAGCGGGCCTTGACCAGGTAGCCGTCGGTACCGGTCCCGGCGCTCAGGTTGCTGACCCGCATAGCGAGGAAGAACAGGGCGACGAACCCCGCGGCCATGAAGGCCCCCACCAGAATCTCGATGCTGCGTGTGCGTGCCATGCCGTTAGTTTCCAAACATCAAAGCTGTAAGTACGAAGTCCAGGGCGAGTACCGCCAAGGCCGAGTGCACGACGGTGCGGGTGGTGGCGCGGCTGACCCCCTCCGAGGTGGGGGTGGCGTCGTAGCCCTGGAAAAGGGCAATCCAGGTCACCACGAAACCGAAGACGATGGTCTTGATGACCCCGTTGACCAGGTCCTCGTCGAAGTCGATCTTGGCCTGGATCTGACTCCAATAGGCCCCGTCGTCCACCCCCAGAAGCCCAACCCCGACGAACCAGCCGCCCAGCACCCCCACGGCGCTGAAGATTGCCGCCAGCAGGGGCATGGCGATGAGCCCGCCGAACAGGCGCGGGGTCAGGATACGCTTGACCGGGTCCACTGCCATCATCTCGAGCCCCGAGAGTTGCTCGGTGGCCTTCATCAGGCCGATCTCTGCGGTCAGGGCCGAGCCCGCTCGCCCCGCCACCAGCAGGGCCGTGACCACGGGCCCCAGCTCCCGTACCAGGGAGGCGCCCACCATGACCCCCAGGCTTTGGGCCGCACCAAACTGAGACAGTACATAAAAGCCCTGGAGCCCGAGCACCATGCCCACGAAGAGCCCGGAGACGCCGATGATGAGCATCGACAGGACACCGACGTTGAAGACCTGGGCCAGCAGCAGTCGGGGCCTCGCGAGCATCTGCGGCAGCCCCGCCAGCATACCTGCCAGCAAGAGATGGGCCCTCCCAAGACCACCGAGGGCCTCCAGGCCGCCCCGTCCGAGTCGCTGCAACTGCTCCAACATCGGCGGCTACCTTGGGTCCCTCGGCGTCGCTGCGCCCTGGCCCAGGAAGTCCTGGTTCAGGGGCGGTGCCGGGTAGTGGAAGTGGACCGGGCCGTCCGGCTCCCCGTGCATGAACTGGCGCACCCACTGCGAGGTCGTGGCCTCGATCTCCTCCGGGGTCCCCTGCGCCATGATCTTTCCATTGGCGATGAGATAGAGGCGATCGGCGATGGCGGCTGTCTCGCGCACGTCGTGGGAGACCACGATGCTGCTCAGGCCGCTCGCGTCATTGAGCTGCCGGATCAAAGTCACCAGCACGCCCATGGAAATCGGGTCCTGCCCCGTGAAGGGCTCGTCATACAGGATCATCAGGGGGTCCAGGGCCACCGCCCGGGCCAGGGCGACCCGCCGGGCCATGCCCCCGGACAGCTCGCTCGGCACCAGGTCACGCGCCCCGCGCAGGCCCACCGCCTCCAGCTTCATCAGGACCAGCTTGCGGATCATCGACTCCGGTAAGCGGGTGTGCTCCCGCAGCGGGTAGGCAACGTTTTCGAAGACGCTCAAGTCGGTAAGCAGTGCCCCGCTCTGGAACAACATCCCCATGCGGGTACGCAGTCGATAGAGATCGCCGCGGCTCAAGCGGTGGACATCCTGCCCGTCCACCTCGACGGTCCCGGCATCCGGCCTCAGTTGGCCGCTGATGAGCTTGAGCAGAGTCGTCTTGCCAGTCCCGCTCGGCCCCATGATGGCCGTAACCTGGCCGCGGTAAATGTCCAGGTCCACACCGTCGAAGACGGGCCTGTCCCCGCGGGAGAAACACAGGCCGCGGATGCGCACCAAGGGCGTTGCGTCGGGGGCGACATGGCGTCGCCGGGGCGGGTCGCTCCGGGTAGGGTCGCGTTGGGCAGCCGGACGCGGCTGGACCTGGCCGCCCGGATCTGGCGTGCCTGCTGTCACACCCGAAACCCGCTCACGGCCTGGCGCACGGCTGGGTTGGGTTGTGTGGGGACGCCTTCGCCCCATGGCTGAACTCCGTAGCCTGGTGCCTGGTTACAAAGCGCGCCATTGTGTTGTTCCGGGCCGGGACAGTCAAGCAAAGCCTCTGTCTGCGTTAGATGTTGGCGCGCGCTAAGTCCCAACTAACGGTGCCGCGCGGCAGCGCCACTTGCCAGATAAACAGTGACTTAGAGAAGGCTCAACACTGAAAGCAGAAATGTCAAAAATCTTGACCGCTATTGGAACCTTATATAATACCGTGCAGACTGTAACATAATCAGGCTATGTCTGCTCTGCATCAAGTAGGGGTTGCCATAAGCGCTCCGTCCGACCAACACCGAACGCAGACATAGCCCAAGCGAAGCGGCCAAGCCAGCCGGTCAGGCCAGCCCGGCCAGGAGGACGAGTTCCTGCCAGCGGCGCAGTCCGTCGGCGGGGATGTCCGCGAGGATTGCCAGGGCCCCATGTGCCCCGGCATCGGAACTAAGCGTCGATAGCCAGATGAGCGCGGCCCTGGGGGTGGTAATCAGGTCCGCAGGGGCCGGACGGGCGAGGATTTGACCGCCCTGTCGGCCCCAGGCAGGCATGTCGGCTGTTGGGCTGCCCGGTAGCGCCACCCAGCCTCTGAGCCTCGCGCCCAGCGCCTCTGCCGGCCAACCCCTGTCGTGGCCGGGTGCCCCAGGTGCAATCTCCAGATAGAACCCGAATCCATCCGGGACATCCGCGGCCCAGCCAGCCAAGGCATCGGGCCCCGCCCTGCGCCAAAGGTCCAGCGGCACCAACACGGCGCCGAAGACGTTGGCGAAGTAGCTCAGGCGCCACTCCTCCGGCAGGTCGTCCGGGTAGAAGCTCCCGATCCAGTCCGGTCTGTCCCATCCGCGTGTAACGACCTCGATCCCCACGCCCCAGCCCTCGCCAACTTCTGGTGGTCGCAATTGGACGGCCCCCCGCTCAGGCGGGCTCGTGATGTGCTGCTTCAAGGCCTTGTCTTTGGTGCCTAGCGCTATTCCTCAACTCGCCTGCCGCTCACTATCCATGGTCCCGGGGCCCAGGTCCCGGGATTCTACCGGGACGGCCTGGTCAGAGATTTGCGCGTCTGCTCGTCATCACTGGCAGTGCGACCGCCTCAGCCCAACCCCGGATAATCCGCGATGCCGGGGTTGCCGGCGACGTTCTTGAGCTTGGGGGTGTTGAGCTTGGCAACCTTGATCTCCTTCTGGTCGCGCAGATAGGTCGCCACCGTGTCCCAGATGGGCTCGCCGGGGGACTGGCTACCAACCGTAGCCCAGCCGGCGACGACATAGGTCTTGTCCGCGTCGATCTTGGTGCCGTCGTCCAGGGTCATGTCGGTGATGCGCTTGCCGATGGTCTCGGTCGGGTCGCAGACGTAGTCGAGTCCGCCTACCCGCACCATGTCGCCGCCCTGCTGGACATAGGGGTCGGGGTTGAACAGGTTGTCGCAGACGTCCTCCAGGATCATCTTGATCTCGGCCCCGGTCATCTCCCGGCGGTAGGTCTCGGGGTAGGTGATGCAGGTCTGGTCCATGACGTTGTCCATGGTGATGGTCTGACCAGGTAGGACCGTGGTCCCCCAGCGGAAGCCCGGGGACAGGCTGACCTGGGCGTCGTTGACCTCACGCAGGGCATCGCAGATGACCTGGTCGAAGGTCCCGTTGAAGTTGCCGCGGCGGTAGAGGGTCTCGCCGGCGGTGGCGAGCTTGACCTCCAGCTTGTCCTTATAAGGGGCGCGCACCTCACTGATGTATTTGACCATTTCCGGGTCGGCCGGGAGCAGGTTGGAGAACACAGGGAGCAGCCGATAGCGGAAATCGCGCAGTTTGCCGTCCTTCACATCCAGGTCCATGACGCCGACGAACTTACCGTTGGACCCGGCGTTGGTCACCAGGGTCTTGCCGGAGGCGTTGTTGACCACGGTGGGGGCTGGGATGCCGTCATGGGTGTGGCCGCCGAAGATGATGTCGATCCCGGTGACCCGCGAGGCCATCTTGAGGTCCACGTCCATGCCGTTGTGGGAGATCACCACCACCAGGGCGGGCTTCTCGGTGGCGCGCACCTTGTCCACCACTTCCTGCATGTGCTCGTCCTGGATGCCGAAGGTCCAGTCCGGGATGAAACGCTGGGGGTTGGCGATGGGTGTGTAGGGGAAGGCCTGGCCGATGACGGCCACCTTGACCCCGCCGACCACCTTGATGGTGTAGGGCTTGAAGGCCAGCCCGCCGTGCTCGTCGAAACCGGCGAAGTCGGCGTACTTGTAGTCGAACAGGGCCTCCTCGCGGACCTTGATGTTCTGGGCCACGAAGTCGCCCTTGAAGGCCTGGACGTTCTTGATGACCTCGTCTTCCAGGTAGGTGAACTCCCAGTGCCCGGTCATGACATCGACGCCCAACAGGTTGCAGGCCCCGACCATGTCCTGGCCTCGGGTCCAGTAGGCGGTGCCGGAGCCCTGCCAGGTGTCGCCACCGTCGAGCAGCAGGCTGTTACCGTCGCCGCGCTCGGCGCGCAGGCGCTTGACCAGGGACTTGAGGTGGGCGAAACCGCCGACCATGCCGAACTTGTGGGCCGCCTCGTCGAAGTTGAGGAAGGTGAAGGCGTGGGCATCGATGGTGCCTGGAGTGACGCCGAAGTGTTTGAGGAAGGCGTTGCCGACGACGTGCGGGGCCTGTCCCAGGGCAGCGCCCAGTCCGATGTTGACGTTGGGTTCGCGGAAATAAATGGGGTTGAGCTGGGCGTGGGTGTCGGTGATATGCAGCAGGGTCAGGTTGCCGAATTTGGGCACCTCGTACAGGTCCGATGGCTGCTTGGCTGCGGCGAACACGGACGGGGGCAACATGCCCGCGGCGCCGGCGAGGCCCAGGAGCTTGACGAATTCACGGCGGGAGATAGTCATGGTGGTCGGAAGCCTCTTTCTTGTTGGACGGGGCGACGGCAGTTGGATCTGGGGCCGGGCGGGAGTCCCAGGGTTGCGGCAGTATGCCGGGGCAGGGCCCCCGTGACCATCCCGAGAAACGGCCTCGGGTATTGGGGTTTTCCAGGGTAGGTGAGGGCCAGAGGGGCGCGGTCGGCTTGCCTTGTCCCCCCGCCCGATCCGGGCTAGCCTTCACCCATGTTGCGCCTTCGTGCACGTCTCAGACCCTTCCGCATTCTGCCGCTGGCCCTGCTGTCGGCGCTGGCAGCGCTGACCCAGGCCCTGGCGCAGGTTCCCGCTCCTCTTGCGGCCCAGGCCGGGCCGCGCGAGATCCGCATCGGGGTCTTGAGCCACCGCGGGGACGCCGCCACCGAGCGCACCTGGGCACCCACCGCCGAGTATCTGTCCGCGGCCCTGCCGGGGCAGCGCTTCCGCATCGAGCCCCTGGACTTCACCGCCATCGACGCGGCGGTGGCCGCCAATCGCATCGATTTCGTCCTGGTCAACCCCTCGATCTATGTCAACCTGGAGGTTCGCTATCGGGTCTCGCGAATCGCGACCCTGCGCAACCGGGTGGGGGAGCGCGAGAGCAATGTCTTCGGCGGGGTCATCTTCACCCGTGCCGACCGCACCGACATCCAGGATCTGGAGGGATTGCGCGGGCGCTCCCTGATGGCCGTAGACCCGACCTCTCTCGGCGGCTTCGAGATGGCCTGGGGGGAACTCGCACTGCACGGCATCGACCCCTGGCGCGACCTCAGCTTGCGCTTTGGCGGCATCCATGACGCCGTGGTCCAGGCGGTGGTGCGCGGCGAGGCGGACGCCGGCACTGTGCGCACGGACATCCTGGAGCGCATGGCCGCCGCTGGTGCCGTGGCGTTGACGGATGTTCGCGTCCTCAGTCCCCAGGAAGATCCGGACTTTGCCTTCCTGCGCAGCACTCCCCTCTATCCGGAATGGCCCTTTAGCCGCCTGCACGACACCGACGAGGAACTGGCCCAGCGGGTGGTCATCGCCCTGTTGCAGATGCCCCGGGACCACCCTGCGGCCCAGGCCGGCGACTATGCCGGTTGGACTGTGCCTCTGGACTACCAGCCGGTGCATCGCCTGCTGGAGCGGCTGCACCTGCCGCCCTTCGACCGACCCGTTCCCTTCACCCTCAGGGACGCCCTGTACCGCTACTGGCCGAGCCTGCTGATGGCGCTGGGGGTGCTCTTCATCATGGCCGTGCTGACCCTGTGGGTGCTGCGCCTGAACCGGCGGCTTCAGCGTGCCAAGGCGCGTCTGGAGCAGCGTCACGACCTGATCCTGAACTCCGTGGCTGAGGGGATCTACGGGGTCGATCTCAACGGCTGCACGACCTTCGTCAATGCCGCCATGGAGGGCCTTACCGGCTGGCGGGCGGACGAGTTGATCGGTCAGCACCAGCACGAGCTGTTGCACCACACCCACGCCGACGGCAGCCCGCACCCCGCGCAGGACTGCCCGGTCTATGCCACGTTCCGCGACCGCGTGCCGCGCTATGTGGACGACGACGTCTTCTGGCGCAAGGACGGCCGCAGTTTCCCGGTGGAATATAGTGCCACCCCCATTCGCGACGAGCGCGGGGCCACCCTGGGCAGCGTGGTTGTCTTCCGCGACATGACCGAGCGCAAACAGGCGGCAGAAAGGATTCGGCGCCACCAGAGCGAACTGGCCCATGTGGCGCGCCTGAGCACCCTCGGTGAGATGGCCTCCGGCATCGCCCACGAGCTGAATCAGCCGCTGACCGCCATCAGCGCCAACGCCCGGGCCTGCATCCGCCTGGTGGACGGCGGCCGGGCAACGCCTGCCCATTGCAGCGATGTGATGGAGCGCATCGCCTCCCAGGCCGAGCGGGCGGGGGAAGTCATCCGCCACATCCGTCGCTTTGTGCGCAAGGAGCCGGCCCAGGTTTGCCCGGCGAGCGTGGCGGCCATGTTCGAGACCGTGCTGGCCCTGCTCCGGCCAGACGCGCTGCGCGCCGGCGTGGTCCTGGAGACCCAGGTGGGGGAGGGGCCGAGTGGGTCCTGGCCCAGGAGATCCAGATCGAACAGGTCATCCTCAACCTGGCCCGCAACGCCATCGAGGCCATCGGCGAGGCCATCGTCAGGACCGGCGATGATACGGAGGCCCCGCCGCGACGGGTGGGTCTGACCAGCCGCCTGCTTGAAGGGGGATGCGTGGAGATCGCGGTATCGGACACCGGCCCAGGCCTCGCACCTTCCGTGGCGGAGACGATCTTCGAGCCTTTTGTTACCACCAAGGACCAGGGCATGGGCCTGGGCCTGTCCATCAGCAGCGGGATCTGCGAGGCCCACGGCGGGCGTCTCGTTGTCGCGTCCAGCCTGGGGGCTGGGGCCCGCTTCCACTTCACCCTGCCCGCCGCACCGCAGCCAGCGGACTAGGAACCCATGCCCACCGACCCGACTGTTTTCATTGTCGATGACGATCAGGGGGTACGGGATGCCGTCACCCTCCTCATGGAGTCCATCGGACTCGTCGCCGAGGGCTACGCCAGTGCCCAGGGCTATCTGGAGGCATTCGACCCCCGACGCCCAGGGTGTCTGGTGCTGGATGTGCGCATGCGCGGCATGAGCGGGCTTGAACTCCAGGAGCGTCTGGCGGCGGAGCCATTGCACCCGCCCATCGTCATGGTAACCGGACACGGCGACGTCCCCATGGCGGTGCGGGCCGTCCAGGCCGGGGCCGTGGACTTCATCGAGAAGCCGTTCAAGGATCAGGTCCTGCTCGACGCCGTGCACCGCGCCCTGCAACGGGACGCACAGGCCCGTGGCCAGGCGGTGCGCCTGGCGGAGATCCAGGAGCGCTTGGGGCGACTCACACCACGCGAGCGCGAGATTCTCGACCTGATCGTCGCCGGACGGCGCAACAAGGTCATAGCCCTGGATCTGGGGATCAGCCAGTCCACGGTGGAGGCGCACCGCGCCAAGGTCATGGAGAAGTTGGAGGCCCGGTCACTATCGGACCTGATGCGCATTGTGCTCTTGAGTGCGGGGGGGTAGATCGGGCTTCAGCCAGACGTTTCCAGACCGCGGTCGCATGGAAGTCCGACGTATCGGTGGGGCGGTCAGGCCATCGCTCGATGGCGATCCGGGAACCTAAGGAAAACCCCAATCCTCCCAGCCACATCTGACCATTTACGCGACTGCCCCGGGTCCCGAGAATGTGCCCCACACAGGCTGGTTGATGCAGTACGGCCTGAGTGCTGCAGAGCTGGCCGGCCGGGCGACACAACAGGCAAGGATGAGTGGCAGGCTCCTGATGGGGCGCCCGACCGGTCGGCGTTCTCGGCATGCGGTCTTTCGCGGCGGGTCAGGGACTTAAGTCCTCCGAATGACCACAACCGGAAACCGGGATGCACGTGGCGGACCCATGCTAGGATTCGGCCGACCGTCAGATCGATCCGGCGTCTCTCCCTCACAGGGGGAAATTGGACCGGGAGTGAGTGTCGGCCTGGGCCAAGGCCCAACCAGCGGCGCGTCGTCAGATCCCGAGCAACCTAAAAAAATCTGTCCCCAACGGAGGTAATACGATGATATTGCAAGCTCATAAGGGCGCCGTCGGCATGTCGGCGGTCCTCGCCTGCATCCTTCTGGCGGGCGCCATTCCGGCCGCTGCGGCGGATGCCCCTGCGGGCGATGCGGAGGCTGGCAAGGCCGTTGCCAACGACCGCGCCAAAGGCAACTGCGTCGCCTGTCATATGATCCCCGGCGCCCAGGCCCCAGGCACCATTGGCCCGGCCCTGGTCGCCATGAAGGCCCGCTACCCTGATCCGGCCAAGCTCCACGCCCAGATCTACGACCCCACGGTCGCCAACCCGCAGAGCGCGATGCCGCCCTTCGGTCGGAACCGCCTCCTCACCGAGAAGGAACTCAACGACCTCACGGCCTATATCTGGTCGCTGTGATTGTGCCGAACCACCACCGGAGCCAATAGCCAAAGATGAACAAGACCCTCGCCATCGTTGCGGCCGCCGGGCTGACCTGGGGCGCCATCGCAGTCCATGCGACCCCTCAGGAGGACCAGGCCACCTACCAGTCCTACTTCACCAATCGCTTCCCCAATGTCCCCAGGGAGGACTTTGCCAACGGGGCCTATGCCCTGGACCCGGTGGCGCGGGAGAACTGGGAGGCCATCGAGGAGTTCCCACCTTACGAGACGGCCATCTCCAATGGCGAGAAGCTGTGGGAGACCCCCTTTGCCAACGGCAAGACCTATAAGGACTGCCTCCCGGATGGCCCCGGCATCGCCGCCAAGTACCCCCGTTGGGACAAGGAGAAGGGTACTGTCGTTACCCTCACCATGGACCTCAACGCCTGTCGCGAGGCCAACGGCGAGAAGCCTCTGAGGCCCGACATGGGCCCCCTGACCGAGGTCGAGGCGTACATGGCCTTCCAGTCCCGCGGCCAGGTGCGTAACGTCGAGATCCCGGCGGATGATCCGCGTGCCCTGGCGGCTTATGAGAAGGGCCGGGAGTTCTACTTTACCCGCCGCGGCCAGTTCAATTTCTCGTGCGTCACCTGCCATGGGGCCAACTCCGGAAACCTCTTGCGCTCAGAGATGTTGAGCCCCGCCTTTGGCCACACCACCCACTTCCCCGTCTATCGTTCCAAGTGGGGCGAGATCGCCGGTTTGCACCGTCGCTACAAGGGGTGCAACGAACAGGTGCGCGCCAAGCCCTTCGAGGCCAACGGGGAGGAGTATCGCAACCTGGAGTTCTTCATGACCTATATGGACAGCGGTCTGCCCCTGAACGGGCCCGGCGCACGCAAATAATCACCAGGGACCGCGACGCACAACGGCGGCGCGGCCACACTCCCGGAGCTAGAGAGGAGTCATACCAAGATGCAGATTCGTACCCTGTTCGCAGGATTCCTGGCCGCCACCCTGATGGTCGGCCTGCCCACCTTCGACCTGGCGCAGGCGGCTGAGGCCCCGGCCAAGGCCAAGTCCAAGAAACCGTCGAAGAAGGCGGCCCCGGCGCCCGCGGCGGCCTCCGCTGCCCCTAAGGCACCTGCCGCGGCGGCCCCTGCTGCCCCTGGCACCTGCCCCGGCACCCGCGGCGGTCCCCACTGCCCCTAAGGCACCTGCCCCAGCGGCCGCCCAGGCCCCTGCTGCGGCGCCGTCTCCGTCTGGCGGTGGCACCGTTGCGGGAGCCGTTGTCGCCGGGGCCGTCGGTGCGGTCGCGGCCGGTGCTGTGGTAGCCGCGACGGCGGGCGGTGCCTCCGGTGGGCCAGACCAGGCGGCGCTCGACAAGGCGGTCGCCGACGCCCAGGCTGCACGCAAGAAGGCCGCCTCCGTGGCTGGCGAGTGGCGCGATACCGCCAAGATGATCAAGGATGCCGAGGAGGCCGGTAAGGCCGGCGACTTCGCCAAGGGGATCAAGCTGGCCAACGAGGCGCAGAAGCAGGGCGAACTCGGCTATGACCAGGCGATGAAGGAGAAGGGTGCCGGGTTTCCCGACTACATGACAAAGAAGTAGCCCCCGCCGGTGGCAGGCACGCCTCTGCCACCGCGGCCGCGCCGCCCTTGCATTCGCAGCCCCAGATTCACCCAAAGAGGAAGAATGACATGAAATTTGCAGCCTCAATCGCCACGGCGGCCCTGCTGGGCCTGGCCTGCTCCGGCCTCGTCGCCGCGGCGGACAACAAGATTGCCAAGAACCTGGCCTCCGTCGATGTGATGCACAACGGTCAAAAGGTGACGATCACCCGTGGCCACGACCTTCAAGCCACCATCCCCGAGGCATTTCAGAAAACCGACCGCGGCTGTCCCCCCTTCTGTGTCGAGCCCATGGTCCTGATGCCAGGCATCGAGACCATCGGTGAGCTGGAGGTGTTGGGTTACCTCAAGCGGATGGCCGATGGCGATGCGTCGGTCTTGGTGGTCGATTCACGGACCCCCGACTGGGTCATGCGCGGGACCATCCCGGGCTCGGTCAACATCCCCTGGACCAAGATCAACGAGGACGCCACGGGCACCTTCGAGACGCCCACGGAGATCGCCAACGTCGATCACGTCCTGGTGGACCAGCTCGGTGTCGTCAAGGGAGCCAACGGGCTGGAATTCGGCAAGGCCAAGACCCTGGTCCTGTTCTGCAATGGCATCTGGTGCCCGCAGTCGTCCCTCAACATCAAGACCCTGGTCAAGCTCGGCTACCCGGCGGAGAAGATCAAGTGGTACCGCGGCGGGATGCAGGACTGGTTCAGCGTTGGTCTGACCACCGTCAAGCCCTGATCCGGGCGGTCTGAGATCGGTTCGACCGCAGGGGTGCCCCAGGGCACCCCTGTTCCTTTTGGATCGCGGGCACACCTTTGCCGCCCGGCCTTGGCTTGCGTGGTTGGTCTCGGTCGCTGGTCACTGGCCATCTGAGTTAGAATCCACGCCTTGCGCAGGTGGCGGAACCGGTAGACGCGCTGGATTTAGGTTCCAGTGGGGCAACCCGTAAGAGTTCGAGTCTCTTCCTGCGCACCAATTTTCCTGGACGCAGCGGCCCTCGGGACCCTGACCAAGGGATCTTTCGTCATTTTTATCATTAAGTTGCCCAGGTTTAGCGCCAAGGACGAACGACAAAGCGCCACCTGAAGATCTTCGTATATGGCGGCTCATACCGATCCGCCACCCGCTCGATGTCGAAGCCCGCAGGCGGCGTCGTCCCGGGGCCTCCCCGCTTGTCCCGGCTACCGCCGACAAGGCCTGGCACAGATCTGCGGCATCGTCCCTCGGAAAGTCGTGCCGGTATGGCCGTCACGGATCGGTCCATGGGACCCGCGACCCGGGCTGCGCGGTAGGCGAGCGGCGTGGGCAGGGCGGTGGGATCGCCGAAGAGGCACTCGCCGGCTGCGGCGAGGTCGTCTAAGGCGCGGCGCCTTGACGCGGGCGCTTGTGCTGTTTAGCCTCAGTCGGCTCGCGTCAGGCCAGGGTCCTGGACGGGGCGGGAGGGGGGGCCAACCGCTAGCCTCCCCTGGAGCAGGGGCGAAGGTGTGCACCGCATAGGATACGTCACCCCGCTCCGCTGAGTTCTCGCCCCTCGGGGGACAGGAGAGCTGCATAAGGGGCACAGTCCATCCGACGGCCCCACCGTCGATTTCGCAATACATCGCACCAGGGGCGCAAGCTGTAACCGTGTATCCCAAGTACTTCGGCCTTCGGGAACCGAGCTTCTCCATCACCCCGGACCCCCAGTACCTGTTCCTCAGCGAACAGCACCGGGAGGCGTTGGCGCACCTGCTTTACGGGGCCGGGGAGGGCGGTGGCTTCGTCCTGCTCACCGGGGAGGTGGGCACCGGCAAGACCACGGTCTGTCGCGCCTTCCTGGAGCAACTCCCGGCGGAGGTGGATGTCGCCCTGATCCTCAATCCGGCGGTCTCCTCCATTGAACTCCTGCGGGCTGTATGCGACGAGTTCCGCATCCAGGTGCCGGAGAACGAGCGCACCAGCAAGCAGCTCGTGGACCGCATCAACGCCTTCCTGCTCACCGCCCATGCCAATGGCCGGCGTCCGGTGCTGATGATCGACGAGGCGCAGAATCTGCGCCCCAAAGTCCTGGAACAGATCCGCCTGCTCACCAACCTCGAGACCCCCAAGCAAAAGCTGTTGCAGATCTTCCTGGTGGGGCAACCGGAGCTGCGCAACCTGCTGTCCCGCCAGGGGCTGCGCCAACTCGACCAGCGCATCACCGCCCGCTTTCACCTCAAGCCCCTGGACGCCCGGGAGACCGGCGATTATATCCGTCACCGCCTGGCGGTGGCTGGGGTGGAGCGGCCCCTGTTTACGCCCCCCGCGGTGCGCCGCATTCATGCCCTCTCCGGCGGGGTACCCAGGCTCGTCAATATTCTGTGTGATCGGGCCCTGCTCGGCGCCTGCGTCAGTCGGGCCATTCAGGTCACCCCGAAGATCGTGGACAAGTCGGCGTGGGAGGTGCGAGGCGAGGTCAACGTCACCCAGAAACGGCGGATACCGACCCTGACCCTGGCACTCGCCGGTCTGGTCCTGGCACTGGCCGTGGGCTGGCTGGCCCGCGGCTGGCTGGATGGCGGTGGGGATCATTGGCTTTCCGGGCTCTTGACACGGTGGTGGCCGCCCACGGCCCAGGGACCGGTCCCGGCTGCCCCGGAACCGGCTCCGACACCTATTACCTCAGAGGCGACGGCGGCGATGCCCGATCCTCATCGAGTCCCGGCAGATCTTCCGGCCAAGGTCGATGGCGAGGCGGTTTCCGCCACGCCAGCAACCGGGGTGGCAGCGCCCGTCGAGCCTCTGGCGGGGCCGTCGCCGCAGCCGGTGCCGGCGGTGACGGACACTACGTCGTCGGCCGGGGTTGCCGTCACACCGGTTGCCACGATTACCCCGGATGCGGCAGCGCCGGCCGGCCCCATAGGCCACGCGACGCCCGGGGCCCAGAGTGTTCTGACTGTGGCTCCCGCGGGGGGGGCTACCGCCACACCGCAGGTACCTGCGGTCACGGCACCAAACGCGCCCCCGGGGACCGCGGGCAGCCCGACACCGACCCCGTCTGCCGTTCCCGCCGCCTTATCGGCGGTGGTGCCTCAAACGTCGCAGGGCGAGGTCTTGGCGCCGCCCGTCGCGCCCGTCCCATCAACGCCGGTCCCTGCGGCCCCGTCGGCTCCGGTGGACCCTCGCCAGATGGCCCTCGCGGAGCCAGAGGCCATGCGCCTGTTGCTGTCGCGCTGGGGGCTCAACCTCAAGGACCTGCCCGCCGGGGATGCCTGCGAGCGTCTACCCTCCTATGGGTTGCGTTGCGAGCGCGACCGCGGTGGCTGGCGGCCTCTGCGAGCCCTGGACTTGCCGGCTATGTTGCGCCTGCGCCAGGGTAAGGGTCGGCCGCAGAGCTATGTTGTGCTGGTGGGCATGGATGCCGAGAGCGTCACGCTGGCCCACCCGGACGGAAATGTCCGTTTGCCCCGTGCGGAGGTCAATCCACTCCTGTCGGGCTACTACACCCTGGTCTGGCAGCCTCCACCCATGGGGGTCGCCAGCATCAGCGCCGGGTCCTCTGGGGAGTCTGTTCGCTGGCTTCGTAAGTTGCTTTCCCAAGTCCCCGAGTCCGGGGTCACCGACACGGAGTCCGGGGTTTTTGACGCTGCCGTGGGGGCTGCCCTACGCCGGTTTCAGGTTAAGTACGGTCTTAACCCGGACGGGATCGCTGGCCCCAAGACGCTGATTCAGCTAAATAATGCTGTTGGGATGCCGGGTATTCCAAAGCTCTCTCGGGGGGCCGAGGGGCATGTCGTACATCCTTGAAGCCCTCAAGAAGTCTCAGCAAGAGCGGGAGCTGGGCCAGGTCCCGACCCTGGAGATGGGGCCATTCGCCGGGGTGCGGCGTCCCCACCGGGGCAATCCCTGGGCCACAGCGGCCCTGGGCCTGGCGGGGCTGGCAGTAGCCATCGCCCTCTACGCTGTCCTGCGCCAGCCGCAGACCGTAGCGCCGGTTCCTCAGGTAACGGTGGCGACCGCATCGCCCGACGTGGGGCAGCCCCCGGTACCGACCCCTCCAGGCGGTCCGGCCCAGGCCCTCGCACAGGTCGGTCCCGTGGCCCCACCGCTGCCGATGTCACCGCCCATCCTGCCGCCGGCCGTGCCTGTGGTCCCGGCCCCCGGCGTCGCCCAGGGATGGCCCAACGGGGCCGACCCGCGTGCGGGGGCGGCGGTGGCACCCCAATTTGGCGGTCCTGCCCCAGACGAGGGTTATCCTGCCCACTCACTGCCTATGGGAGACCCGATGGTCGGACCGGGACCTAAACCCGAAGGCATGGAGACGGAGGAATGGTCCGACGACTGGATGGAGATGGACCAGGAGGTTGGACCGGCCGAGCCCGGGGAGTCGATCGTTTCCCGCCCCAGCTCCGGCCCCGCCCCCGGTGCCCGGCGACCGCCGCGGCCCGTCCGCCAGGCCCCGCCGCCGCCCAAGTCCACCCCCATACCCCAGGACCTCCGCGACGAGGTCGCCGCCTTCAGGGATGAACTGCAGCGCGAGCGCAGCGGGGGCAAACCCAAGGCGCCGGTTGCCGGGGATCCGAAGAAGCTACGTCTGACGGACGACCTCCAGGCCCGCCTGCCAGCCTTCATCATGACTGCCCAGATCTACGACCCGGACCCCACGCGGCGCTTCGTGGTCATCAACTCCATACGCTACGCGGTGGGCGAGACCACCCGCGAGGGGCTCAAGGTGGAGCAGGTCCTGTCGGACGGTGTGGTCTTGAGCTTCGAGGGCCAGCGCTTCTTCCGCCGGCGTTGACGGGACCGCTAGACATAGCCCTCAGGCGCCTGGCGCCGCGCCTCGGCGTCATCCCCGGCTGGTTCAACCCGCGACGCAAATGATCGCCGCATCGTGTCGGGCTTGATTCTCAGCGTCCGGTCCCGTATTTTGTGCACTGCAACATTTTCTCCGGCCTCAAGGCGTATCCCCGCCTGCACGGCCGGAACTGCCCGATGGGCAGGGGTGACTTATGCACGCACGCATCGATACGGTCTGTCCAACCGACTCCCACCTGCACTTGGCGGATGGCGCTCGTTATCGTATCCGGCCCTCCGGAGAGGGGGATCGGCAGCGCCTGCTGGACTGCTTCGAGGCCCTGTCTCCGGACACCAGGCGCCTGCGCTTCTTCAACAGCAAGCCGACCCTGACCCTGGAAGAGCTCGACTATTTCGCCGGGACGGACGGCCAGGACCACATCGCCTGCGTGGCAGTGAGGCTCGATGGGCAGGGGCGGGAGGGTGAGGCTTTGGGCTTCGCCCGCTGCGTCCGGTTGGGCCAGGGCTCCGAGGTGGCCGAGTTTTCTATCACGGTAGTCGATCAGGTCCAGGGGCAGGGCCTTGGGTCGGCACTCCTCGATCACATCATGGTGATGGCGCGGGGTGTTGGCATCCGGCGTTTCCGCTGTGAGGTCCTGGCCGAGAACGCTGGGATGCGGAACCTGGCTCAGCATCTCGGGGGTGAGCCCCAGTGGCTGGGAGACGGCATCGTGGAGTACGACTGTGCCCTGCCTGAGACGCCAACGCCGGCCGGCGCGGACCTGCCCTGGTACCTGGACCCCCAAGGTTTGGTATCGCCCTGGGCCGACGCCTGGTTGAACGGCCTGCGGGATTCCTTGACGCTGGCGCAATCGAGCCAGCAGAGGTTGGCGCGCTGGCTGGACGACCTTTGTCCGACCTGCGTCGGCAAGGTCATGGCGGTCTGACGGCGTGGGGCAGGGTGCCCTCTACCGTTGTCGGGCCCGGCTTACGTCGTCAACAGGGCTGTGAGATGGGTCGCGATCAGGTCTGGCACCGGGGCCCCGGCGCGCAACTGGCCGTACAGGAACCAGACCCCGGCGACCTACTCCAGGGCATGCCGATACAGCCGGCAGTGCGGCTTGACGGCTCAGTATCCGATCACTAAAATCCCTGCTCCTTACCTGGCTACGTAGCTCAGTTGGTTAGAGCGCAGCACTCATAATGCTGATGTCCCCGGTTCAAATCCTGGCGTAGCCACCAGAAAGCCTAAGAAAACAGCCCCTTACGAGGGGCTTTTTCGTTTCTGGCGGTAAGGTTTTTCTTGGGCTGGAATCAAAGCTCCCATTTTTTGAAGGCTCTGTCTGCGTTAGGTGTAGGTCGGACTTCAGTCCGACGCGGCCTTGCCGGTAACCCCAGGCCCCGCTGTCGGGCTGAAGCCCGACCTACACCCTGGGGCACAAGGCATTGCGATAGCTCAACACCTAACGCAGACAGAGCCTTTTTGAACAGGAGATCCTCATCAGCATGGACGGCCGCGGTCGGGCCCTAGGGAGGCCCTGATTAAAGTGCTTCCCGTGCGGGGCAGGGATGCCCCGCCATTTTCGACGGCTGTAAGCCGTTGAAAATGGAGCGCCCCGGGAGTCGCGCCTCGCGGGGCGCGAGCTGATTAAAGCCAAGGATGGCTTTAATCAGCGTCTCCCCAGGCAACGTCTTCATCGAGCGACTCTGGCGCACCCTCAAGTACGAGGACATCTACCTGCGCGACTACAAGCGCGTCCCTGAGCCCCATCAGGGCTTGAGATCATTGCACCGTTACGCTGACGTTATCGAGGTTGGAATCCTCGGTGTAGTCCGACATGGTCCCCCGGAACCGCAGGCGCAGGCTGGCGTTGGGGGCCAGACCCGTCAGGTTGACCCGCACGGCTTGCCAGGCGTTTTCCGGGTCCTGATTGGCGCGCAAGCGGGCCTTCTCGGTCCAGGTGGCGCCACCATCCGTGGAGACGTCAAAGGCCAGATACTCGTTGGTATCGAGGCTGGTCTCGTTGAACCAGGAGAAGGTGATGGTGGCACTACTCGCACCGCCGGTGGCGATGGGCACCGAGATCAACTGGGCATTGCTGGCGCCGCCATCGACCTCGGCCGAGCGGGTACCCAGGGTCCGCCGTTGCGTGGAGACGAACCAGTCGTTCTGACTGTCCTGGGTCCAGCGGCCCGCAAAGCTGGTGCTCTCGAAGCTGTCGGCGAAGACGGTGACCGGCGCGGAGGTGACGCTGACGGTGGTGGTCGCCACGTCCGTGTCGCCCGCGTCGTCGCTGACCGTCAAGGTGAGGGTATAGGTGTCCGCCGTGGTATAGGTGTGACTGGCCGTCATGCCCGAACCGGTGGTGCCATCCCCAAAGTCCCAGTCATACCGGACGATGCTCCCATCAGAGTCAGAGGAGCCCGCCGCGCTGACGGCAATGGCCTGCCCGGTGGACCCGCTGTAGGGACCGCCCGCGGCGGCCTGGGGTGGTTGGTTGGGGGGCGGTTCGGTGAGGGCGGCGGCGGTGACGTCCGTGGCCGTGGCGCCACCGCTATCAGTCACGGTCAGTGTCACTTCATAGTCACCGGTGCTGGCATAGGTATGGCTGGCCGTCACGCCAACACCACGGTTGCCGTCCCCAAAGTCCCAGACATAGCTGACGAGGGTGCCATCGACATCGGTGGAACCGTTGGCGCTGAAGACCAGGGATCGCCCAGCATAACCGTGGTAGGGGCCACCCGCGTTGGCGCTGGGCGCTTGGTTGGCCGCAGGGGTCGGGTTGACCGTCACCATGACGTTATCGAGGTTGGAATCCTCGGTGTAGTCCGACATGGTCCCCCGGAACCGCAGGCGCAGGCTGGCGGTGGGGGCCAGACCCGTCAGGTTGACCCGCACGGCTTGCCAGACGTTTTCCGGGTCCTGATTGGCGCGCAAGCGGGCCTTCTCGGTCCAGGTGGCGCCACCATCCGTGGAGACGTCAAAGGCCAGATACTCGTTGGTATCGAGGCTGGTCTCGTTGAACCAGGAGAAGGTGATGGTGGCACTACTCGCACCGCCGGTGGCGATGGGCACCGAGATCAACTGGGCATTGCTGGCGCCGCCATCGACCTCGGCCGAGCGGGTACCCAGGGTCCGCCGTTGCGTGGAGACGAACCAGTCGTTCTGACTGTCCTGGGTCCAGCGGCCCGCAAAGCTGGTGCTCTCGAAGCTGTCGGCGAAGACGGTGACCGGCTGCGGTGGCGGGGAGAGGTTGAAGGTCGCCTGACAAAGGGTATCCGTCATGAGCGTAAAGGGCGCGCCACAACTGGGTGGTTCCCAGCCGGCGAAGGCGGAGCCCTGATCCGGGGTGGCGCTGGGGGTGACGCGGGTACCGGCAGGGTAGGTACCGCCACCGGTTACCGTGCCAGATCCCGTGCTTGCAGGATTCGTCGTCACTGCCAAGGTTTTCATGTCCAACACCCGTTGCTGGACCACCAGCGGCTGGGGTTGAGCGGCGGCAAGCTGCGCATTGATGGCGCCAGACGTCTGATATTCGGCCACCGCGCTCAGGCTATGCTCCCCGCTGGCATCTGCCGGTACGGCTACCTGGTAGCTAAATTGCAGTGGGTTGGCGGTCAGCGTCCCGGTGAACAGGATCGACTGGCCATCCGGTCCCAGCTCCGGCCCGCCATCGCCACTTACCCCGCTGATGGACCAGCCCGCCGGCAGGCTGGGGGTCCAGAGCAAGGACAGCAACGCACCCTCCGCGGGCCGATCCAGGGTGTTGGTGACGGTAAGCATCTCGCCAGCCTGGTATTCGGGCGCGTGATGCCCGGCACTGACCTCGGTCGTGGCAGCCGCGGCCACCCTGCCGGCTGCCTGAGCACCCGTCGGTTCGACCCCGGGGGCGAAGCCATCGACACCATCCGGATCGGCGTGATAGGCCGCCGCCCGCCAGTAGGCGAGCACACGGTTGGCTTCGCTACCGTCGATCCACCAATAGGGGGCCTGATAATCGGCGCTATGGCGGTTGCGATCGATGCCGCCAGTGCCGGGGGCATAACCGTCATCCCCGCTAGCCTCGACATGGTAGACACCGGCCCGCCAATAGGCGAGAACGCGGTTGGCCTCGCTGCTATCGATCTGCCAACGGGCATCGCGATAGTCGGCACTATGGTAGATGATTCCATTCAGGATCAGTGGGTTGGGACTAGCCATCAGGGTGACCGGGTTGGTCATGGTGCCGTTCTGATACTCGACGGTGGCGCCGATAACCTGCGGGCCCTGGGCATCAGCGGGTACCGCGACCTGGTAGCTGAAATCGAGCGGCATGGCACCGAGGTTGCCAGTAAACAGGATCTCGCTGCCATCCTGGCTTAGCTCCGGCGAACCCTCGCCGCTGACACCGGCCAAGGTCCAGCCGGCCGGCAGGCGCGGTCGCCACAGCAATGACAGGGGACTGGTCCCGGAGGTGTCATTGAGGCTGGCGCTGACCCGCAACGGGCCGCCGGCCTGGTAGCCCGGCGCGCTCTGCGTCACGGACAGGGTGGCGCTGAGGTCGACCAGGTTGGCCGTCACCTCGCGGGAGCCGGTGATGTTGGTCAGCGTGCAGGTAGGCGCGGTGCCGGAACAATCACCACCCCAATTGACGAAGCCATAGCCGTTGGCGGCTTCGGCGGTACAGAGGCTGCTACCACCATGGGTTACCGGATTGGGCGCGCAGGTCACCGTGCCACCCGCCGGGGGATTGGCCATGGGGGTAATGAGGTAGCTGTTCTGAGAGAAGGTGGCGCTCACCGTGCAGGGCGCGGTGATGGCGCCGGTGGTATAGCTGTCACCCACCAGGCTGCCGCTGCAGCCGCTCACCGAGGCAATGCTATAGCCTGGATCGGGGGTGAGGGTGAAGGCCGCGGTTTCGCCACTCAGGACGTTGACCCACGGCGGGCTGATGCCGCCACCCGGACCGGCCGTGGCGGTCACGGGGATGCCAGGGCCGAGATCCGAATCCAGACCAAAAACCGAGCGAGGTCGCGTGCTTTGGTCCTGGGTTCCGTCGCCGAGTTGGCCGGAGGAATTGTAGCCCCAGCACTGGACCCCGCCAGCGACCACGGCGCAGCTATGGGAACTACCGGCGGCGACGGCACTGGCGTCGCTGCCAGCCGGGAGGGCCTGGACCGGGCTCGGGCTGGAGTTGAAACTGCCGTTGCCCAGTTGGCCATACCGGCCAGAACCCCAGCACTGGACCCCGCCGGCGACCACCGCGCAACTGTGACCTGCATCCAATCACCGCCAGCGGCGACGGCGCGTGGCCTCACTTCCCGCCGGGATGGCCTGGACCGGGCTAGGGCTGGAGTTGAAACTGCCGTTGCCCAGTTGGCCATCCCCGCCATCACCCCAGCACTGGACCCCACCAGCGACCACAGCGCAACTGTGAGATTGAACCATAATAAGGACCACCGGCGGCGATTGCCGTGGCGCCACTCCCCGGCGAGATAGCCAGGACCGGGGTGAAACTGGAGTTGAAACCACCGTTGCCCAATTGGCCGGACCCGCCGTCGCCCCAGCACTGGACACCCCCGGAAACCACGGCACAGCTATGTCCGTCGCCAGCGGCAATGGCAATCGCGCCTTTACCCGCTGGGATAGCCTGAACAGGTGTGGGGCTGGAGTTGCCGCCGCCGTTGCCCAGTTGGCCATACCTGCCATCACCCCAGCACTGGACCCCGCCATTGACGACCGCGCAGCTATGGTAACTACCGGCCGCGACGGCAGTGGCTCCGCTCCCTACCGGGATGGCCCAAACCGGGTTAAGGCTTGAGTTGGTGCTGCCGTTGCCCAATTGGCCGGACCCGCCATTACCCCAGCACTGGACCCCGCCATCGACGACCGCGCAGCTATGGGAACTACCGGCCGCGACGGCAGTGGCTCCGCTACCCGGGGGCAGGGCCTGGACGGGGACCAGACTTGCCTTTGTTGTGCCATTGCCTAACTGTCCATCTTCATTGGCACCCCAACAGCGCACCCCACCATCGGCGATAGCGCAACTGTGGCCATCGCCCGCCGCCACCGCTGTTGCTCCGCCCTGGAGGGATTGGAGGAACACCGCGGAGACCTGTTTATCGACGTCCATGACCAAGGCACAGTCGCTGGCCATCCCCGCCGACTGGCAATCCCCGCCCCAGCCAACGAAGTAATGATCGCCGGCGGCCGTAGCGGTGAGCGTCACTACCGCGCCCGGGGGGGTAGACGCCGGCCGGGCTGCCGCCGATGCTGCCACCCGTAGCCGGGTCGATGGTCAGGGTACGGTTGGTGTTATCGAAGACGAGTTGATCCAGCCAGCCGGCATCCTCGCCCGAAGCGTTACTCGCGTCCTTTTCGTAGATCCAGGTGAGGGTGTGCGCGCCGGCGGGGACATAAGCTGAGAATTTTGCCCAATCGCGCTCACCGGTGATCGCGCCCTGCTCCACTCCGTCCAAGTCGAAACGAAGCAAATCCCAGCCCGGTTCGCTGGAGACCTTCCACCAGAAAGACAGATAACCCGGCCCGCTAAGGCTGGTGGACAGGGTGCTGGTCTGGCTGTCGCCGATGGCCCCCGACTGTGCGGCGGCGACACCGTCGTGGGTCACCCGCTCTTGGGCAAACCAGGACCCGTTACCGCCATTGGTCCAATCGGCGCCCTCCAGATCGAGCGATCGGGTCATGGCATCGCTCAGCGGAGCAAAGCGCGCAACGGCCGTCTTGGTCCCCGCTATTTGGAGTTCGCAAGTGGTAGAGGTCGCGGTGGCGCAATCACCCTCCCAACCGACGAAGCTGCTGAGACCTCCCGGAGTAGCGACCAGGGTCACCGTCGTGGGGGCGGGGTAGCGGAAGGTGCAGTTCGAGGTGCAGTCGCTACCCGGTGGGTTACTGGTCACTCGCCCGGCGCCCTGGAGCTGCACATTGAGGATGTCCACATAGACTCGCGGTTCCAGGCCCCGGGTCCAGACTGGGGCGGCGGTATTGCTTTGGGTTCCGTCGCCGAGTTGACCGGAGGAATTGTAGCCCCAGCACTGGATGCCGCCATCGACCACGGCGCAGCTATGGTAACTACCGGCGGCGACGGCACTGGCCCCGATGCCCGCTGGGAGGGCCTGGACCGGGGTGGCGCTGGGGTTGGTGACTGCCGTTGCCCAGTTGGCCTTGCCAGCCTTCACCCCAGCACTTGACCCCGCCATCGACCACGGCGCAACTGTGGTCAGCACCCGCGGCGACGGCCGTGGCTCCATTTCCTACCGGGATGGCCCAAACCGGGATAAGGCTTGAGTCGGTGCTGCCGTTACCCAGTTGGCCGATACCCGCCATCACCCCAGCACTGGACCCCGCCATCGACCACGGCGCAGCTATGGGAACTACCGGCGGCGACGGCACTGGCCCCGATGCCCGCTGGGAGGGCCTGGACCGGGGTGGCGCTGGAGTTGGTGCCGCCGTTGCCCAATTGGCCGTCCGCACCCAGCCATGACGGTGCCGCCGTTGCCCAGTTGGCCTATAGCCTCTCCCCCAGCACTTGACCCCGCCATCGACCACGGCGCAGCTATGGTAACGCCGGCGGCGACGGCGGTGACGCCTTTACCCGCCGGGATGGCCCGAACAGGTGTGGGGCTTGAGTTGCTGCTGCCGTTGCCCAGTTGGCCTTCATAGCCTCTCCCCCAACACTTGACCCCGCCATCGACCACGGCGCAACTATGGGAACTACCGGCGGCGACGGCCGTGGCTCCATTTCCTACCGGGATGGCCCAAACCGGGTTAAGGCTTGAGTTGGTGCTGCCGTTGCCCAATTGGCCGTACCCGCCATAACCCCAGCACTGGACCCCGCCATCGACGACGGCGCAGCTATGGGAACTACCGGCCGCGACGGCAGTGGCTCCGCTACCCGGGGGCAGGGCCTGGACGGGGATCAGACTTGCCTCTGTTGTGCCATTGCCTAACTGTCCAGCTCCATTGGCACCCCAACAGCGCACCCCACCATCGGCGATAGCGCAACTGTGGCCATCGCCCGCCGCCACCGCTGTTGCTCCGCCCTGGAGGGCTTGGATGAACACCGCGGAGACCTGTTTATCGACGTCCATGACCAAGGCACAGTCGCTGGCCATCCCCGCCGACTGGCAATCCCCGCCCCAGCCGCCGAAGTAATAGCCCGTTGCCGGCTCCGCCACCAGGGTGAGGGAGGTGCCCAGTGGATAGCCACCCCCCTCAGCCCCGGTGATGGTGCCGCCAACCGGGGGTTCGATGACCAGCGTACGGTCAGCATTGTCGAAGACCACTCCGTCCAGCCAGCCGGCATCCTGGCCACCTCGCCCGGTCTCGTCCTTTACATAGGCCCAGGTCAGGGTGTGGGCACCAGCGGGGACATAAACAAAGACTTGTGTCCAATCCGTCTCGCCGCTGATGGCGCCCTTTTCCACGTCGTCCAGGTAGAAGTGCAGGTAATCCCAATTCTGCTCACTCGACGCCTTCCACCAGAAGGAGAGATAGGCCGGCCCGGTGACTGTCGCCTCCAGTTCGCTACTCTGGTTGTCGCCGATGGCGCCGGATTGGGCGGCATCCACCCCGTCATGAGTCACCCGATCCTGAGCGAACCAGGGGGCGCTGCCGGCTTGATACCAGTCGATACCGGGCAGGGCCTGGTCCAGGTCGAGGACCTGGCTCAGGACCAAGTCGTCGGTGCGTGGGACGAAATGGGCGCTGACGGTCCGATCGGCCGCAAGGGTTAGGTTGCACCTCAGGTCGATCCCCGCTGGGGCGCAATCGCCGCCCCAGCCGGCAAAGGTGCTCACGGGTTGGGTCGAGGCCAGGAGCCGCACGGCGGTATTGGCGGGATAAATGGCCGAGCACACCTGACCGCAGTCGATGGTCCCGTCGGGCAGGGTGCTATTGATCAGGCCGCTGCCGCCGCCCGTGCGATTCACCAACAGGAGTTTGCCGTCGATGGCAAATTTGGCGACGAAAGCGTCGCCGTTGTAAGTGTTGTCAGTGTCGAAGGCGCCACCCGTGGTTGGGAAATCGCCTGAACAAGAACTGCCTGTGACGTAGGCGTTTCCGGCACTATCCACGGCGACGCCATGGCCGATATCGTTGTTACTACCTCCAAGGTAGCTGCCATAGACCAGCCCAGTGCCGTCAGGGGTCAACACAGCCAGAAAGGCATCCGTATAGGGACCTATAGGACCGGCCAGGTCCGGATAGGGGGCATACCGTACAGGGAGACCGCTTGACCGAGTTTCCCCAGTGACATAGGCAAGGCCGCGGGCATCGACCGCGATGGCGTGGCCTGAATCATTGTTTTGCCCGCCGAAATAGGTGGCATAGTCCAAGGCGGTGCCCGCGGCGTTGAGCTTGGCGATAAAGCCATCAGAATCACCCGCGGGACTGGGATAGGCGGCACCTTCGGTGACGGGAAAATCACCGGAATTGGTATAGCCCGTAATGTAGGCATTGCCCGCGCCGTCCACGGCGATGCCATTTCCATAATCGATATTATTGCCACCGAGGTAGGTGGCGTATTCCAGGCCCGTGCCCGCGGCGTTGAGCTTGGCGATAAAGCCATCAGAATACACCCGCGGGACTGGGATAGGCGGCACCTTCGGTGACGGGAAAATCACCGGAATCGGTAGTAGCCCGTAATGTAGGCATTGCCCGCGCCGTCCACGGCGATGCCAGATCCACAATCGCTACTATTGCCACCGAGGTAGGTGGCGTATTCCAGGCCCGTGCCCGCGGCGTTGAGCTTGGCGATAAAGGCATCATCATAACCCGCGGGACTGGGATAGGCGGCACCTTCGGTGACGGGAAAATCACCGGAAAGGGTATAGCCCGTAATGTAGGCATTGCCCGCGCCGTCCACGGCGATGCCAGATCCATAATCGCTCATTATTGCCACCGAGGTAGGTGGCGTATTCCAGGCCCGTGCCCGCGGCGTTGAGCTTGGCGATAAAGCCATCAGAATCACCCGCGGGACTGGGATAGGCGGCACCTTCGGTGACGGGAAAATCACTGGAATTGGTATCGCCCGTAATGTAGGCATTGCCCGCGCCGTCCACGGCGATACCATATCCATAATCGACACTAATTGCCACCGAGGTAGGTGGCGTATTCCAGGCCCGTGCCCGCGGCGTTGAGCTTGGCGACGAAGACATCAGAATAGCCAGCATTGGTGATAGCGGCTGCGCCTGCCGTCACGGGAAAATCTAATGAATGAGTCGTACCTGTGACATAGGCCTGGCCAGCCTCATCAACTGCAATGGCGTGACCCTCCTCACTAGGAACCCCCACCGACAAAGGTCGAGTAAGACAAGACCACCGGGTCGATGACCAGGGGCAGATCGGGCTGGTAGTGGGCGATCTGGAAACCAATCAGGGTTGGGGGCTCTTCGCCAGTGGGCTGAAAGGCAAGTCGCTCCCCGTTCGGCTGACGCAGAACATAACGACCCTCGACCTGGTGGCGCTCCCCGTCGATGACTTGCCAGATGCGCGGCGCCTGCTGTACCAGGCGACCGCCGGCGACGTTGAGGACGAGGTTGCCCGCCACGTCGATCTCCAGCCCATCGATACCCGTAAAGGCCAACTGAATCAGGCCAGGATCGGCGCCGGGGGCGACCACGAAGTCATATTCGAGTTGCTGGGGGTTGCCGTAGTAAACCAGGTCGATGCCGGGATAGACCTCGGCATAACGGACCCTGGCGTAATGCGGAACCCGGGTGCGCCAATGGGCGGGGTCCTTGCCGATGAAGTAGTTGCTGTAGCCTGGGAGCCTGTCCATGCCTTCCAGGGTCGGCTCCGGATTACGCGCCATCCCCTCCAACTGCATGCGGATCACGGCAGGAGGCGTCGGGGTCGCCGCGGCTGTGTCCGGGACGATCTCGCGGGTCGTTGATGTGCCTTGGGCCGGCGTGGGCTTGGCCTGACGCAAGACCAGGACGGCTTCGGCGGGGGTCAGAAAGAGTTGGTAGCCGGGGCCGCGGGCGAGAAATTTGACGGTGGAATCGCTCTGGCCCTGATTGGGCTCGAAGCGCATCGGCAACTGACCATAGCCGGGCTGGAGTGTCGCGCCGCTGGCGGGGGTTGCCAGGGGGATTGGCTCAGATTCAGCCACCTTGTCATCTTGCGCAACCTCTGCCCAAACAGGGGGTTCAGGCAACTGGTCATCAGTTATCGTTAGGGGTACCTGCAAGACTGAGCGGTTTGCCTTCCACCGCCGGATCGGAAAGTACCTCGACGCCGACAAGGTTCATGGCTAAAAGCAAGGCCATGCTCAAGTAGGTCAGGGGGCGACGGGTACTCTTCATAGCGGACCTCGGCATGGCAGTTTCATATTCCTGGCACGGGTATCAGGTATGGAAACCGTGATGAGATATATCCCATGAGGATAAACGATTGGATGCTAAGCCTAGTCAGTCATCAAAGCAACTCTATCGCTCTCATTCTGATCTCATTCTGGGCTTACGGTTTTGCTTCAGCGGGTAACCTGTCGAGCTTTCAGCAAAGGAATTGCTGATTAATTCGGAAGTTTCTCTGCGTGACTTCACGAAACAAATGTATTGCGAGACTCACGTCGCTCGAATGCGGAAATAATCGGGGCGATTTCCTAAAGGCGATGAGTGTCATGCCTCAGCTAGCCCGCGCCATTGCTAGACGGAGCCACTTTTCGGGTGTTGGCTGGGTCCGGGCGCAGGCATGCACGAGACGCCCGACCAGGGAAGGCAGGTCGAAACGGCGGTTGATGCGGATGGCCGTCTTGAGGTTGGCGATGAAGGTGTTGACCCAGCGGAAGGCTATGCCTGCGTTTGGTGTTGGGCCCTTGCGCCGCAGGCCGCCCCGGAGGTGTAGGTCGGGCTTCAGCCCGACGGTGGTGTTCGGTGGATACGGCGATGCCCGGTCGGACTAAAGTCCGACCTACACCCAACGAAGACAGAGCCCAGCGGAAAGGCTCCAGGTCGCTGGAGCGGTGCGGGCGCACGACGATGGCGCCGTACTGCACCACCGCGCCGGCCGCCGCCAACACCATGCGTCGCGCTTTGGCGGTGCTTTAAGGCCTGACGTCTGGCCGGATGCGGTATCCTTTGCCGAAATCACAACGAGACGACAGGGGCGCCATGAGGGGTAGAGCGACGTATCGGGGCCGCCGTTGGCCCTGGATGGCAGGATTGATACTGGGCGCGACCCTGGCCTTGGCCGAGGTCCCCGCCCAGTCGCCGGTTGCCGCGCCCAAGGCGGCTCCAGTGCCAGCCGCTGTGGCCCCTGCTGCCGCGGTCGTGCCGCCGCCGGCCCAGGTTCAGGCCGCCCCGCCGGTGGCCCAACCTGGCGCCGCAGTGGACGGCTGCACCAAGCAGGTCTTTGGGCTCTATTGCCTGGGCGCGGATGTCAACGCCCTGTTGCGCCAACGCCCGCCTGGGGATCAACAACGCGACGGAGAGCGCCTCGCGCTGATCTACGACCAGGGCACCGAGCAGGACTACGTGATGGCCTTCCGCGGTCGGGTCTATAAGGTGGTGCGGCAGTTCCGTGTCGAGACCCAGCTCATGTACCAGGACATCTATGCCCAGTTGCGGGAGAAATACGGCGCCGGCGAGGACCGCAGCCTGTTTCCCGGCTATGCCGAGAGCCCGACCTCACGGCAGGGGTCCATCCGTCGGGGCGACGGCAAGGCGATCCACGTGTGGAATCCCGCCGAGACCTGGCGTATCGAGTTGACCTGGACGCGGGAGTTCGGCCTCTCGCTGGCCTATATCGATAACGCCCTGGAGGCCCAGCAGCGCGTTGCGGTTCAGCGCGGGCTTTAGGCGCGGGCTCTGGGCGCGCTCAGGCCTTGATCAGGTGCTTCTCCATCCGGTAGAGCAGGGTGTCGCGGGTCAGACCCAGCAGCCGGGCGGCCCGGGACTTGTTGCCAGCCGCCATCCCCAGCGCCTGGCGGATCAGCTCCGCCTCCAGGGCCGTCAGGTCGATGCCGTTGGGCGGGAGTTGGAAGGGGACGGGTTCCGTCGGGGCGGCGTCGCCGCGGCGGATCTCCCAAGGCAGGTCATCCGGGGTCACTTCGCGCCCGCCGAAGAGGATAGCCATGCGTTCGCACAGGTTGCGCAGCTCGCGTACGTTGCCGGGCCAGGTGTAGCGGCGCAACAGGCGCAGGGCCATGGCGGTGTAGCGCGGGGGGCGCTGACGCTGGGCCTGGGCGATCCGGGCGCCGAGATCCTCCACCAGGGGCAGGATGTCCCCGGGCCTGTCCCTCAGGGGCGGCAACTCCAGCGGGACCACGCACAGGCGGTAGTAGAGATCGCGGCGGAAGGCCCCGAGGCCGACTTCCGAGGCGAGGTCGCGGCCGGTGGTGGCGATTACCCGAACCCCAGGGCGCGGCATCGCCCGGCTTGCCTCCCAGGCCGTGAGATAGCGCAGGAGCAGGGCCTGGGCCTCGGCGGAGAGTTCGGCGACCTCGGTCAGGATCAGGGTCCCGCCCACTGCGCCGCCATTCCCGTCCAGGTAGCGACGCAACCCGACTTCCGGCAGCCCGGCGCAGGCCACAGCGACACAGGCGTGGCTGGAGCCTGGGCCCAGGCGATGGATCTCCCGGGCCAGGAGCTGCCGGCCTGTCCCGTCCTCGCCGATGATGAGGACATTGGCATCTGTGGCGGCGACCATCCGCGCCGCCGCCAGGACCCGCCGCATGGCAGGCGATTCGCCCAGGATGCGCGCTGTGGCTGGGCGTTGCTCGAGGCTTGTGCTCATGGTGGACCCCCTCGATTCCGCCGCACGCGGCGGGTGATCAAAACAGTGTGACATTGTATCCTTGAAAACCCAGGGTAAACAGGGCGAGGGCGATGACGCTCAGGCCCGAGGCGACCTGGACCCGACGGTCCCTGGACCAGTCATGCAGCCGCCCCGCCAGCAGCCCGACCGCGAGCATGATCGGCAGGGTGCCGAGCCCGAACAGGGCCATGTAGAGGGCCCCCGCCACGGGCCCGCCCTGGGCCGGGGCCGAGATCAGCATGGTGTAGACCAGACCGCAGGGCAGCCAGCCCCAGATGGCCCCGAAGATCAGGGCGCGGGGCAGGGTCGTCACCGGCAGCAGGCGCCGTCCCACGGGTTCCAGATGGCGCCACAGGGGGGCGCCAAGGCGCTCGACCTCCGTGAAGCGGGGGAACCAGCCGGCGATGTAGAGCCCGATCCCTACCAGCACCAGGGCGGCCAGCCATTGCAGGGCGCGATGGGGCCAGGGATTCGACCCGGCGGAGAGCAGGGCCCCGCCGATCCAGCCGAAGGCGGCGCCCGCCAAGGCGTAGCTTGCGACCCGGCCCAGGTTGTAGGCGAGCAGAAAGGGCAGCATCCGCGCCCAGTCGCGACGGGTCTCCTGGGGGAGCGAGAAGGTCAGGGCCCCGAGGATGCCCCCGCACATCCCGAGACAATGCAGGGCCGCCAGCAGGCCCACCAGAAAGGCCAGGGCGTAGGAGCCGGTCACGGTCCCGCCCACGGCAGCACAGTTGGAGACGACATTGCAGTACCTAAAAGACTATCTGGACTATGCCGTGCTCGGTGTGCTCGGCGTCATGAGCTTCCTGATGCTGGCCCTGGCCATGGAGCGCTACCTCTACCTGAGGCGGGTGAATCTCAGCCTCTTCGAGGATGTGGAAGAACTCAACCTCGCCCTCACCAACAACCTGACCTCCATCGCCACCATCGGCTCCAACGCCCCCTATGTGGGGCTGTTGGGGACGGTGCTCGGAATCCTGGTCAGTTTCCATGACATGGGTCAGGGCGGTGCCATCGAGACCGGGACCATCATGCTCGGCCTGGCCCTCGCCCTCAAGGCCACCGCCCTGGGGCTGTTGGTCGCCATCCCCTCGATCGTCTTCTACAACGGCCTGCTGCGCCGGGTCGAGGTCTTGCAGGCCCGCTGGCGCCGATTGAACCGCCCATGAAACGTATGGACACCATCAACGTCATCCCCTTCATTGACATCATGTTGGTGCTGCTGGCCATCGTCCTGACCACGGCGACCTTCATCGTCGAGGGGCGGTTGGACATCCGCCTGCCCAAGGCGGCGGCGCAGGCCCGGCCGGAGTCGCTGGAGCGCGTGGAGATCGGCGTTGGCAGGGAGGGGGAACTCTATCTGGACGCGGCGCCCGTGGAGTTGGAGCCCCTGGCGCTGCGCCTCTCCGCCCTGGACCCACAGACCGCCATCGTCTTGCGGGTGGATGCCCAGGCCCGTTTCGAACGCTTCGTCGCCGTGGTGGACCTGCTCAAGGCCCGCGGGCTCGACCGCCTGACCATTCTGACCCGCGAGTGACCAGCCCCCTGTGTTGCCGGGGTTGCACCGGCCTGGCGATCCTTGGCTCCGCCGCGGTCCATGCCGCGCTGGGTACCGCCCTATGGTGGGCCGCTGCCGGTCCTGCCCCGGCGGACCCGGGCATGCAGGAGGTGGCGGTGACCCTGGCCATGTTCGGCGGGGCCGAGCCCGCCGCGGGCCAACCGGCGCAGGAGCAAGTCCCGGAGCCGCCGCCAACAGTACCGCCTGCCGAGCCGGAGCCAGAGCCGGAGCCTGACCTGGGGCCAGAGCCGGTCGTCCAGGTGCCGCCGGAACCCCTGCCGGAACCCGACCCCAGCCCGGTCCCCGAGGTCCGGCCGGAGCCGCCTCCCCCCCGGTGGCCCAGACCCCGCCACAACCCAAGCCCAAGCCGAAGCCAAAACCCGCACCCAAGCCCAAGCGGCCCCCTCCCGACGAGGCCCCCAGGGTGGCTAAGGCCCGTCCGGTCCCCGCGCCAGTTCCCGCTCGCGCGCAGCCCGTCTCCATGACCGCCGCACCGGCAGGCCTGCCGACCGCCGCCCCGTCCGGGGCCGGTGGGACCGGCGACGCCGCCAGTGTCGCGGCCCAGGAGGGGGCCTACCTCAAGGGGCTGACCCAGGCCATAGCCCGCAATCGCTTTTATCCCCCTGCCGCCCAGCGGCAGGACGTCACCGGGGTGGTCCTGGTCGCCTTCACCATCCAGGCGGATGGGACCCTGGCGGACGTTCGGGTTGCCAAGGGGTCAGGCTCCGAGGTCATCGATCAGGCGGCGGTGGAGACCGTGCGCCGGCTCGGGAGCTACAAGCCGATCCCGGCGGGGGTTGGGCGCAGCCGCTGGCCGGTCAGGGTGCCCATCCGCTTCGACCTGCGTTGATGCCCGCAATACCCTTGCGCTCCGTGTGGAGGCATCGGCTACCCAAGCTGAGGCGCACTGCATGCCCTCCCAAGGCGAGTGCATGGCTCAAGGGACCCAATTCCCCCATTCGGCTGCACCGCCAGGGTGCGCACGCCCTGTGCTCATGCACCGATTAGGCGCGTATCGGCGCCGACCCAAGCCATCGCCAATCGGCATCGCCTTTCTAAGCCCTTGACCCGTCGATGCCCGCCATGGGTGCCCCGGGGATTGGCACGATCCCTGATAGGGGATGATGTGGACCGCCGATGCGCCCACATGCCTTCCCCCCCACTCAGGAGCACGCAATGCCCCAATCCCGACGCCACTTCCTGCAACTTGTCGCTGGCGCGACCGCACTGTGCCTCTCGGCTGGCCTTGCCAGCACCGTCCAGGCCGCCGACACCATCAAAGTCGGGGTCCTGCACTCCCTCTCCGGGACCATGGCCATCTCCGAGACGACACTCAAGGACACGGTCCTGATGATGGTCGAGGCCCAGAACAAGAAGGGCGGCCTGCTGGGCAAGAAGCTCGAGGCCGTGGTGGTGGACCCCGCCTCCAACTGGCCCCTGTTCGCGGAGAAGGCGCGGGAACTGCTGACCAAAGACAAGGTGGACGTGGTGTTCGGTTGCTGGACCTCGGTCTCGCGCAAGTCGGTCCTGCCGGTGTTCGAGGAGCTCAACGGCCTGCTCTTCTACCCGGTGCAGTACGAGGGCGAGGAGTCCTCCAAGAACGTCTTCTACACCGGTGCCGCCCCCAACCAGCAGGCGATCCCGGCGGTGGACTACCTGATGAAGGACCTGGGCGTGCAGCGTTGGGTCCTGGCGGGTACCGACTACGTCTACCCGCGCACCACCAACAAGATCCTCGAGGCCTACCTCAAGGCGAAGGGCGTCAAGGCCGAGGACATCATGATCAACTACACCCCCTTCGGGCATTCCGACTGGCAGTCCATCGTCTCCGACATCAAGAAGTTCGGCTCGGCGGGGAAGAAGACCGCGGTGGTCTCCACCATCAACGGCGATGCCAATGTCCCGTTCTACAAGGAGCTGGGCAACCAGGGCATCACGGCGGAGACCATCCCGGTGGTGGCCTTCTCCGTGGGTGAGGAGGAGCTCTCCGGCATCGACACCAAGCCCCTGGTCGGTCATCTGGCCGCCTGGAACTACTTCCAGAGCGTCGAGGCCCCGGTCAACGACGCCTTCATCAAGGACTGGAAGACCTTCATCAAGGACGGCAAGCGCGTGACCAACGACCCGATGGAGGCCACGGTCATCGGCTTCAACCTGTGGGTCAAGGCGGTGGAGAAGGCCGGTACCACGGACCCCGACAAGGTGGGCGCGGCCATCATCGGCCTGGAGGTCCCGAACATGACCGGCGGAACCGCCAAGATGCTCCCCAACCACCACCTGACCAAGCCGGTGCTGATCGGCGAGATCCAGGGCGACGGGCAGTTCGAGGTGGTGTGGAAGACGGAAGGCGCCGTCCCTGGGGACGCCTGGTCGGACTTCCTCGAAGGGTCGAAGGACATCCAGGCCGACTGGACGCCGCCGATCTCCTGCGGCAACTACAACACCAAGACCAAGAAGTGCTCCGGCCAGAACTTCTGAGGTAGCAACCCCACACCCTAAAACCCTCCCACGGCGATTCGGGCGCTTATAAAGCCCCTCGCCCCGGAGGGGAGAGGGGTTGGGGTGAGGGGTGAACCGCTCAGGCCACCGTCTCGCCCGATGTTTCTGAACCCAACCCGATTCGGATGACCCGACCCCATGCCGCTTCTACTCCATCGGAGACAGCCAAACCCGCCGACCTGCGCATCCGCGGGTGCCTGGCCGGGCCACCCCCGGGCCGGGTCCCAGACCGAGGGCATCGCCGCCTTTGCGGCTTACCTCGCGGCTGGCCTTGTCCTGATCCTGGCAAGCCTCCTGTGGTCGTCTGAGCCCAGGGCCGAGGGGACGGCCCAGGGCCAAGAGATGGCTGAGACCCTGGCACTCCTGCGGGAGGGCGGATTTCCTCGAGAAGGCCCAGGCGGTGGACCGCTTGGTCGCTGGCGGCGACCCCGATGCCGTGGCCTATCTCCAGGCGCTGCTCGACGGGCGGCTCTATCGGTTCAAGGCCGACGGTCGCCTGGTGGTGGCAGAGTCCGTCGAGGGCGGCTATCGCCTCACCGACCCCGAGGGTGGGGCGGCTTTGGACCAGGCGACGGATGCGGACCTGGCCAAGATCACCATCAACAATGCCCTGCGCACCAAGCTCAAGGCGGCCATCGCCCGCCTGAGCCTCAATCATCCCGAACCCAAGGTCCGGCTGGCGGCGGTCAGTGGCATGCTGGAGCGCCTGCAACCCGAGTCGGTGCCCCTGCTCAAGGCCCAGCTTGCGACGGAACAGGACCCCAGGGTACGCGAGGCCCTGGAGGCGGGCCTGTCCCTGGCGGACCTCGGCAGCGACGACCGCGACCTGCAACTGGCCGCCATCGCCGCCCTGAGCGGCAACCTCACCCCCGCGGTGCGCAACCGCCTCGGCACCCTGGCCGAGTCCCAGGATCAGGAATTGGCCAAGGCAGCGCGCCGGTCGCTGGCCAGCATCGACGGCAAGGTCCAGTTCTATCAGGGGATCGAGACCCTGTTCTTCGGCCTCAGCCTGGGCTCGGTGCTGGTGCTGGCGGCCATCGGGCTGGCCATCACCTTCGGGGTCATGGGGGTCATCAACATGGCCCACGGCGAGCTGATGATGCTCGGGGCCTACACCACCTATCTCATTCAAACCCTGATGCCGGGCTACCTGGAGTGGTCGCTCCTGGTGGCGATCCCGGCGGCCTTCGTCGTCGCGGGGCTGGCCGGCATCCTGATCGAGCAGACGGTGATCCGCTTCCTCTACGGGCGCCCCCTGGAGACCCTGCTGGCGACCTTCGGCATCAGCCTGATCCTGCAACAACTGGTGCGGACCCTGATCTCGCCGCAGAACGTCCCGGTGGCCAACCCGGCCTGGATGGCGGGGTCCCTGGAGATCAACTCGGTCCTGTCCCTGACCTATAACCGGCTCTACATCGTCGTCTTCTGTCTGCTGGTGTTCGCCGGGCTCTGGCTGATCCTGCGGCGCACCTCGCTGGGCCTGCAGGTGCGCGCCGTGGCCCAGAACCGGCCCATGGCACGGGCCATGGGGGTGCGCTCGGCGCGGGTGGACGCCCTGACCTTCGGGCTGGGCTCCGGAATCGCCGGCATCGCGGGGGTGGCGCTGAGTCAGCTCACCAATGTCGGGCCCAATCTGGGTCAGACCTACATCATCGACTCCTTCATGGTGGTGGTCTTCGGCGGGGTGGGGAACCTGATGGGGACCCTGGTGGCGGGGCTGTCGCTCGGGGTCGCCAACAAGCTCCTGGAGCCCTGGGCCGGGGCCGTGCTCGCCAAGATCCTGGTGCTGGTCTTCATCATCCTGTTCATCCAGAAGCGGCCCCGCGGGCTCTTCCCGCAAAAGGGGAGGGCGGCGGATGCTTAGCAGGGCGGTCCGCAGGCAACCTTGGGGATAGGCGCAGGCAGTCGTCCCGGCCGGATGCCGGGACCCAGAGCATGGACGGTTACCCGGTGGCAGGGGGGCAGGCCCCTTTGGGGTCATCAAGACATCGGGTGCAATGGGGTAACTTGGCATGAGACTCGCGCAACTGCTGGCCAGAGACCGTGGCGGCCAGATCATGCTGGCCGTCCTGCTGGTCGTGACCCTGGCGGTACCGATCCTGAACCTGGCGGTCCCGGAGGGGCACGCCCTGCATGTCTCGACCTACACCGTCACCCTGCTCGGCAAGTACCTGACCTATGCCCTGCTCGCGGTGGCGGTGGACCTGGTGTGGGGCTACCTCGGCATTCTGAGCCTGGGCCACGCCGCCTTCTTCGCCCTCGGCGGCTATGGGATGGGGATGTACCTGATGCGCCAGATCGGGGAGCGCGGGGTCTATGGCGACCCGGTGTTGCCGGACTTCATGGTCTTTCTCAACTGGAAGGAGCTGCCCTGGTTCTGGTGGGGCTTCGACCAGTTCTGGTTTGCCATGCTGATGGTGGGCCTGGTCCCCGGGCTCCTGGCCCTGGTCTTCGGCTGGCTCGCCTTCCGCTCCCGGGTGACTGGGGTCTACCTGTCCATCATCACCCAGGCCCTGACCTACGCCCTCATGCTCGCCTTCTTCCGCAACGAGATGGGCTTCGGCGGCAACAACGGGCTCACCGACTTCAAGGACCTGCTGGGCTTCAACCTCCAGGCCGACAGCACCCGCATCGGGCTCTTCGTCGCCTCGGCCCTGGCACTGGCCGTGGGGTATCTCGCCTGCCGCGCCATCGTCACCTCGCGCCTGGGGCGTGTCGCGGTGGCCATCCGCGACGCCGAGGGGCGCACCCGCTTCATCGGCTACCGGGTCGAACACGTCAAGCTCGCCATCTTCACCTTTTCCGCCGTGCTGGCCGGCATCGCCGGGGCCCTCTATGTCCCCCAGGTGGGCATCATCAACCCGGGGGAGTTCTCGCCGCTCAACTCCATCGAGGTGGTCATCTGGGTCGCGGTGGGAGGTCGGGCAACGCTCTATGGGGCGGTGGCCGGGGCCCTGATGGTCAACTATGGCAAGACCTATCTGACCGGGGCCATGCCGGAGGCCTGGCTCTTCGCCTTGGGCGGGCTCTTCGTCCTGGTCACGCTCTTCCTGCCCCGCGGAGTCACCGGGCTGTTCGGCAAGGGGAGGGCGGTCTGATGGGCGGTCAGGTCGAACGTTGGCAGTATCTCAACCCCGGCAAGACCTTTGCCGAGACCCTCAACATCTCCCATCAGACCCTGCTGTATGTGGAAGGGGTCTCGGTGACCTTCGACGGCTTTCGGGCCCTCAATGACCTGTCCTTCTACGTCGATACCGGTGAACTGCGCTGCGTGATCGGTCCCAATGGGGCCGGCAAGACCACCATGATGGACGTCATCACCGGCAAGACCCGGCCGGACAAGGGGATGGTCTACTTCGGCCAGACCATCGACCTGCTCCAGCTCGACGAGCCGGCGGTGGCCCGGGCGGGCATCGGGCGCAAGTTCCAGAAGCCCACGGTCTTCGAGCGCCATAGCGTCTTCGAGAACCTGGAACTGGCCATGGCGGGGGACAAGGGGGTCTTCGCGACCCTCTTCGCCCGACTCTCGGGCCCGCAGCGCGACCGCATCGACGAGGTGTTGGGTATCATCGGCCTGAATGAGCTGGCCGGGCGCGAGGCCGGTGCCCTGTCCCACGGCCAGAAGCAGTGGCTGGAGATCGGCATGTTGCTGATGCAGGACCCACTGCTGCTGCTGGTGGACGAGCCGGTCGCCGGCATGACCCACCAGGAGATGGACCGCACCGCCGAACTGCTCAGGTCCCTGGCCGGGCGCCACACCGTGGTGGTGGTCGAGCACGACATGGACTTCGTCCGCTCCATCGCCAACAAGGTCACGGTCCTGCACCAGGGCAGCGTCCTGGCGGAGGGGCGCATGGACGAGGTCCAGGCCGACCCGCGGGTGGTGGAGGTGTACCTCGGTGGTTGACGGAGGAGTCCTTCGTAAGGGGTTGATCAATTGCGCCTGCTCAGCGACGCTGGCCGTCTTGCCAGCGAACCTCACACGAAGATCTTCTTAGGCAACCTGCCCAGCGAGTGACGGCGATGCTGCAAGTCGAAGCCCTGAACCAGTTCTATGGCGGCAGCCACACCCTCTGGGACCTGTCCCTGGAGGTCCCCGAGGGGCTCTGCACCTGCCTCATGGGGCGCAACGGCGTGGGCAAGACCACCCTGCTCCAGTGCATCATGGGGTTGCTGCCGGTGACCTCCGGGCAGATCGACTACCAGGGCACCCAGTTGGCGGGCGCACCCGCCGAGCGCCGCGCCCGCCTCGGGATCGGTTATGTCCCCCAGGGCCGGCAGATCTTCCCCCTGCTCACGGTCCAGGAGAACCTGGAGATCGGCCTTCCGGCCCGGCGCGACGGCCTGCGCCGGGTCCCGGACTACATCTACGAGCTGTTTCCCGGTCCTCAAGGAGATGCTCGGGCGCCGCGGCGGCGACCTCTCCGGCGGCCAACAGCAACAGTTGGCCATCGGCCGCGCCCTGGTGACGGACCCCAAGCTCCTGATCCTGGACGAGCCCACCGAGGGCATCCAGCCCAACATCGTCGGCGAGATCGGCGACATCATCCGGCGCCTCAACCGCGAGATCGGTCTCACCGTCCTCCTGGTGGAACAGAAGCTCCCCTTCGCCCGCAAGGTCGCGGACCGCTTCTGCCTGCTCGACCGCGGGCGCAACGTCGCCGCTGGGGCCATGGGGGACCTGGACGAGGGGCTGATCCAGCGGTACCTCAAGGTGTGAGCCCGCCGGAACCCACCCCCGCGACCGGCTGGCACGCCAGCCTGGCCCTGGACTACCAGGCCGATGCCGGGCGCACCTGGCTCGCCGGTCGGAGCCACAGCGGGCCCCTGCTGGTGCAGAAGCCCTTCTATCCGGAGGGCCCCGGGGTCTGCCAGACCCTGATCGTCCACCCGCCCGGCGGCATCGCCGGCGGGGATGCCCTGGAGGTCTCGATCCGGGTCGGGGCCGGGGCCCATGCCCAGGTCACGACCCCGGGGGCCGCCAAGTGGTACCGTAGCGCCGGGCCCCTGGCGACCCTGGACCAATGCCTGTCGGTCGCCCCCGGCGGCCGGCTGGAGTGGCTGCCCCAGGAGACCATCTTCTTCGACGGGGCCCAGGCCCGCAGCCGAACCCGGGTGGACCTGGCCGGGGATGCGGTCTTTCTCGGCTGGGACCTGATCGCCCTGGGGCGCCCGGCGGCGGGGGAGACCTTCGACCGCGGCGGCCTGGCCCTGGAGACCGAGATCTGGCATGAAGGGCGCCTGGTCTGGACCGAACGGGGGCGCATCTGGCGGCGGGGAGACCGACTCCTGACCGACGCGGCCGGTTTTGGCAGTGCTATGGCCGGCGGGACCCTGGTCCTGGCCGGGGTTCGGGTTGGGGACGACCTGCTCGCCGCCTGCCGCGAGGTCGCCGCCGTCGAGGGGCGTTGGGGCATCACACGGCTCCCGGAGGTCCTGGTGGCGCGCTGGCTGGGGCGGGAGACCGCCACCGGGCGGGCCTGGTTCACCGGCCTCTGGTCCCTGCTGCGCCCGGCGGTCCTGGGCCGCGAGGCCCTGGTCCCGCGTATCTGGAATACCTGAAGGAGTAATACCTTGGAGCTGACACCTCGCGAAAAAGACAAACTCCTGATCTTCACCGCCGGGCTGCTGGCCGAGCGGCGCAAGGCCCGTGGGCTCAAGCTCAACTACCCGGAGGCGGTGGCCTACATCAGCGCCGCCATCCTGGAGGGGGCACGGGAGGGCAAAAGCGTCGCCGAACTCATGGGCTGGGGTGCGACCCTGCTCAGCCGTGCCGACGGTCATGGAGGGCGTCCCCGAGATGATCCCGGAGATCCAGGTCGAGGCCACCTTCCCCGATGGGACCAAGCTGGTCACGGTGCACCATCCGATCCCCTGATCCGCGTTCGGCCGTCGGTCGGGCTTCGGGTCCAGGGGCAGGAGCCGGGCTGGGGAGGTGGCCGACATCAACGTGCTGCGTCTTCGGTGCTGCCTTGCTCCACGGGTCAGCGGCAGAGTGGACGAGCCGCAGCTGCAGTCCACCGCGATGCCAGAGGACGGAGGACTGCCTGCGCTGTCCACGCGGCGGTCTTAGATGCGAATGCAACGCGCAGTCCGGCCTGTTCGGTCGGGCTGAAGCCCGACCTACAGCTGCAACCCCGAGCCCAAACTTCAGGAGCCCTGCCGATGATCCCCGGAGAGATCAAGACCCAGCCCGGCGAGATCGAGATCAACGCCGGCCGACCGACGCTCACGGTCAGCGTTGCCAACACCGGCGACCGGCCCATCCAGGTCGGCTCCCACTACCACTTCTTCGAGACCAACACCGCCCTGGCCTTCGACCGTGACGCGACCCGCGGCTACCGGCTCAACATCCCGGCGGGGACTGCGGTGCGCTTCGAGCCCGGCCAGACCCGCGCCGTCGAGCTGGTGGCGCTGGACGGGGCGCGGGTGGTGTACGGCTTTCAGGGTAAGGTGATGGGGGCGCTATGAGCCATGAAGATGACACGCCAGGCCTATGCGGAGATGTTCGGCCCCACGGTGGGGGATCGGGTGCGGCTCGCCGATACCGAGCTGTGGATCGAGGTGGAGCGCGACTTCACCACTCTATGGGGAGGAGGTCAAGTTCGGCGGCGGCAAGGTCATCCGCGACGGCATGGGGCAGTCCCAGAGGCCCGGCGGCAGAGGTGGCCGACACCGTCATCACCAATGCCCTGATCCTGGACCACTGGGGCATCGTCAAGGCCGACATCGGCATCAAGGGCGGGCGTATCTCCGGTATCGGCAAGGCCGGTAACCCGGACATTCAGCCCGGGGTCGGCATCGTCATCGGCGCGGCCACGGAGATCATCGCCGGCGAGGGGATGCTCATCACCGCCGGCGGCATCGACAGCCATATCCACTTCATCTGCCCCCAGCAGATCGAAGAGGCCCTGATGTCAGGGGTCACGACCATGATCGGCGGCGGCACGGGCCCGGCCACCGGGACCAACGCCACCACCTGCACCCCGGGTCCCTGGCACCTGGCGGCCATGCTCAAGGCGGCGGACGCCTTCCCCATGAACCTGGGCTTCCTCGGCAAGGGCAATGTCAGCCTCCCCGGGCCCCTGCGCGAACAGGTCCTGGCCGGGGCCATGGGGCTCAAGCTGCACGAGGACTGGGGGACCACCCCGGCGGCCATCGACAACTGCCTGGCGGTGGCGGACGAGCTCGGACGTCCAGGTGGCGATCCACACCGATACCCTCAACGAGTCGGGCTTCGTCGAGACGACGCTCGCCGCCTTCAAGGGCCGCACCATCCACACCTACCACACCGAAGGGGCCGGCGGCGGCCATGCCCCGGACATCATCAAGGCGGCGGGGCAGCCCAATGTCCTGCCCAGCTCCACCAATCCGACCCGCCCCTACACCGTCAACACCATCGACGAGCACCTGGACATGCTCATGGTGTGCCATCACCTGGACTCGCGCCATCGCCGAGGACGTCGCCTTCGCCGAGTCGCGCATCCGCCGGGAGACCATCGCCGCCGAGGACATACTCCACGACCTCGGGGCCTTCTCCATGATCTCGTCGGACTCCCAGGCCATGGGCCGGGTGGGGGAGGTGATCCTGCGCACCTGGCAGACGGCCCACAAGATGAAGGTCCAGCGCGGCGCGCTCCCCGGCGACGGGGCGGCGGACAACGCCCGGGTCAAGCGCTATCTGGCCAAGTACACCATCAACCCGGCCATCACCCACGGCATCGCCCATGTCGTCGGCTCGGTCGAGGTCGGCAAGCTGGCGGATCTGGTGCTGTGGCGCCCGGCCTTCTTCGGGGTCAAGCCGAGCCTGATCCTCAAGGGCGGCATGATCGCCGCCGCGGCCATGGGGGACGCCAACGCCTCCATCCCCACGCCCCAGCCGGTGCACTACAGGCCCATGTTCGGGGCCTTCGGCGGGGCCCTGCACGCCACCAGCCTGACCTTCGTCTCTGCCGCCGCCCTGGCTGACGGCCTGCCGCAGCGCCTGGGGCTCGCCAAGCAGATTGAGGCGGTGCGCAACACCAGGTCCATCGGCAAGGCCGACATGATCCACAACGCCGCCCTTCCGGTCATCGAGGTCGATCCCCAGACCTACCAGGTCCGCGCCGACGGGGTGCTGCTGACCTGCGAGCCGGCGGCGGTGCTGCCGATGGCCCAGCGGTACTTCCTGTTCTGAGCCTCGGCCGATCTTTGGGTATCCCGGCGCTCGTCATCCCGGCCGGGATACCTCGGTGCCAACGCGAAGAATCCCCCTCAACCCCAATGCAGACATAGCCTTTTGGAAGGGATGTAATGGTCGAGCGGACCGCGGTCCCGGCTCAATCCCTGACCCGCACAAAGAACATCAGGGTCATGGCCGGGAGGGAGGCGAGGAAGCCAATGACGAAGAGCCCGAGGTACCCGACCTCCTCCACGATGACCCCCCCCATGCCCCCAAACAAGGCTGAGAAGACCGACATGAAGGCCGAGCCGATGGCGTAGTGCCCGGCCTTGAACTCCGGCTTGCAGGTGCGAAGGATGTAGACGATCAGCACCGCATTCCCCAGGCCGGCGGCGATCTGCTCGATGCTGTAGACGACGCAAATGGTCGCAAAGCCCGCCGGATCGGTCGCCAGGGGGCGGGCCCAGGCCAGCCAGATGTAGGCCAGGATGTTGAGATTCATCAACAGGGTCAGGGGCCAGATGGCCCGACGCAACCCGGTGCGTTTGATCCATAAGCCCCCGATGCTGGTCCCGACGATGGACCCCACCAACCCGAGCAGGCCGCTCATCCAGGCGAGCTGGGTGTTGTCCACCAGGAGATAACGCTTCAGGAAGGGCGTCCCCATGGAGAAGATGATCTCGTCGCCGATCTTGTAGAACATGATGAAGGCCAGGCTCAGGGCAATCGCCGGCCGCGCCTGGGCGAGCAGGACCAGGAGCATGGAGGCGAAGGCATAGGTCATGGCCTGGACGCCGGGGATGCCGAAGGCGGCCAGGACCAACCCGAGGGCAACGGCGAAGACCGGTGCGCTGACCAGGGCAACCAGGGAGCGTTCCCGGGATACCTCCAGATAGGACGCGAAGGAGTCCAGGAAGCCAGATGCCGCCTCTTTGGCCCCGATGGTACGGGTGCGGGCCTCCTGATAGTGTGGCAGCCGGATCAGGTGCAAGCCGGTGAGGAACGCCATCACCACAGCGGCCGCGGCGAAGCCATAGCCCCAGGCGCTGTACATGTTTCCCCCGAGGGTGGTCTTGGCCACCTCCGCCACCGCCAGGATGACCCCGAAGCGCGCCACGATCATGGCCAGCCGGTAGGCCATGACCCGAAATCCGGTATAGGCCGCCTGCTGCTTGGGGTCGCTGATGCCCTCCATGTAATAGCCATCGATGGCGATGTCGTTGGTCGCCGCGATGAAGGCCATGCCGATGAAGAGCCACACCAGGATCGCGTCCGGCACCTGCGGCAGCAGGCCGGCCCCACCGGCCAGGCAGAGCCCGGCGAGGAGGGCGGTGAGCAGGGTGACCAGGCCTTGGGCCGCGATCATCCAGCCCCGCCGCGTGGCGTAGATGTCCACCAGGGGGGCCCAGATGAATTTCAGGGTCCAGGGCAGGCCGAGGAAATTCAGATACCCCAGGGCCCGCTCCGACATGCCGACGTCGGTGAAGAACACCGACGACATGGAGCGGACCACCATGTAGGGGAAGCCTTGGGCGAAGTAGGTCGAAAAGACCCACCACCTGGGATCCCCGAGGGCGTCTTCCGGGCGGGGATCTGGGCGGGGATCTGGGTGGTCTGGGGTGGCCATGGGGGGTCCGTGGTACGGCAGAAAGGGCCGGGCAGTGTGCCAGGGCCGGCGGGGACGGTACAGCAAAGGATCTGTCATTCCGGCCGGGATGCCGGAATCCAGGCCAAGTCGCTTGTGATTCTCAGATGTAACCGCCTGGCGGCCCCGCGACTCCTGGCAGACCAGCGTCGCCTGTGTCTAACTAGCCGCCGAACACGATGCAACACATGAGGTTCGCGATGCCAAAAGGGACTATTTCTGTCAGGTTGGACCAGGCGACCCTTGACCGTCTGGGGATGATCGCCCAAGTGACGGGTCGCTCGCGCGGGTCGCTCATGGCCCACGCCATCGAGAGATACACCGAAACCGAGGCGTGGCAGGTGGCCGCGATCCAGGGGGCGGTTGACGATCTGGCCAGCGGCAATGCCGGGCTGGTTGATCACGCGGAGGTTGCTAGTTGGCTCAACACTTGGGGGACGCCGGACGAGACCGAGCCATCCGAATGAAAGTAAAGTGGCATCGGCAGGCCCGCCTGGACCTGCGGCAGGTTCGGGCCTATAGCGCGGAAGACAACCCGAAAGCCGCGGCCCAAGACCAGAGGATTTTACAGGCATCGATCGGTTGTCAGCGAGCCCGGGATCGGTCGGGCTGTCGGGTCAGACCCCGGGAACTGGTTATCCCGGGACCCCCTACCTGTCGGGTTGTGATCTTGCGCGTGCTGCACGGTGCACAACGGTGGCCGGCGGTTTAACTGGCGAACCGTTCCAGCAAGGGATCTGCCCCCGCCTCGGCAAAGCCGCGGGCGCGTAGAAGGCAGGAGTCGCACTGACCGCAGGGTTGCCCCCCGGGTCCCGGGTCGTAGCAACTGCTGGTCAGGCCATAGTCGATCCCAAGCCCCAGGCCCTGGCGGATGATCTGACCCTTGGTAAGCTGGATCAACGGGGCATGGATGCGCAACGGCTTGTGCCCCTCCACACCGGCCTGGGTGGCGAGTCCGGCGAGGTGTTCAAAGGCGGCGATGTACTCCGGCCGGCAGTCCGGGTAGCCGGAGTAGTCCAGGGCATTGACCCCGATGAAGATGTCATTGCTGCCCAGGGTCTCGGCCCAGGCCAGGGCAAAGGAAAGGAAGATGGTGTTGCGGGCCGGGACATAGGTGACGGGGATGCCGTTGCCGATAGTATCCAGCCCGCGCCCCTTGGGCACCGCGATGTCCGCGGTCAGGGCGGAGCCGCCGATGCGCCGCATGTCGATATCGACGATCAGGTGTTCGGCCACCCCCAGGGCCGCAGCGACCTGGGCCGCGGCCTCGAGCTCGATCCCGTGGCGCTGGCCGTAGCGGAAGGACAGCGCATAGGGGGTGAAGCCCGCCGCCTTGGCGATGGCCAGCGTGGTGGTGGAGTCCAGTCCCCCGCTCAGCAAAACGACGGCCTTGGTCATCGCCCATCAGTCCCAGTTCAGTGCCCCACCGGTCTGGTACTCGGTGACCCGGGTCTCGAAGAAGTTTTTCTCCTTCTTGAGGTCGAGCACCTCAGACATCCAGGGGAAGGGGTTGCTGGCCCCAGGGTATTGTTCCGAAAGCCCAATTTGGGCGCAACGGCGGTTGGCGATGAACTGGAGGTACTCCTCGAACATCGGCGCGTTGAGCCCGAGCACACCGCGGGGCATGGTGTCGTAGGCATACTGGGCCTCCATGGCCACCGCGTCGCGGATCATGCCGGTCAGCTCGTCCTTGAAGGCGGGAGTCCACAGGTGGGGGTTCTCGATCTTGATCTGGTTGATGACGTCGATTCCGAAGTTCATGTGCATCGACTCGTCGCGCAGGATGTACTGGAACTGCTCGGCGGTGCCCGTCATCTTGTTGCGCCGACCCATGCTCAAGATCTGCACGAACCCGACGTAAAAGAAGATGCCCTCGAAGATGACGTAGAAGGCCACCAGCTCGCGGAGCAGCTTCTGGTCGTTCTCCGGGGTCCCGGTGTTGAAGTGCGGGTCCGCCAGGTACTGGGTGTAGGGCAGGGCCCATTCCGCCTTGCGGGCGACGGCGGCGACCTCGCGGTACATGTTGAAGATTTCGCCCTCGTCGAGCCCCAGACTCTCCACGACATATTGGTAGGCGTGGGTGTGCAGGGCCTCCTCGAAGGACTGGCGTAGCAGATACTGGCGGCACTCGGGGTTGGAGATGTGGCGATAGACCGCGAGCACCAGGTTGTTGGCCACCAGGGAGTCGGCGGTGGAGAAGAAGCCGAGGTTGCGCTTGATGATGGTGCGTTCGTCCTCGGTCAGACCGTTGGGGTCCTTCCACAGGGCGATGTCCGCGTTCATGTTGATCTCTTGGGGCATCCAGTGATTGGCGCAGGCGTCGAGGTACTTCTGCCACGCCCAGTCGTACTTGAAGGGCACAAGCTGGTTCAAGTCGGCGCGGCAGTTGATGATCTTCTTGTCGTCCACCCGCACACGCCCGGCGCCCATCGCCAGGGACTCGAGCCCCGTGGCCCCGCCGGCAGCCTGGTCGAAGGCGTGTTGCGCCGGGGTCGCCGCGCTCATCGGCGGCGCCCGTTCCGGATCGGGGCTGACCATGGGTGCCGCCCCGGCTGTCGCCATCAGGACGGCGTTGCCGACAATCCCCTGACCTGGCCGCACATGCCCGGCGGTATCGTGGGGGCGGATGGGCTCGGGTGTGGCCGCGCGCCGGTCCGTGGGGGCCTCCCCGGGCAGTTCGGCAGCCGCCAGGGCGGCGACCGGGGGGGGCGGCATGGCGCCCTGGGCGATAGGCCTGGCGAGGGCGGCGAGGGGGTCGTCCCAATTCAACATGGCGTCGGCTCCGGTCGGTGGTGCTGGGATTTGTTGGTTGTCGTGGCGTGGCCCCACTGAGCCCGTCCCGGCCCGTCCGGGGTCGAGGCAGGGGCTAGGGTGCGGGGGTATTTTAGGAGATTACGGCGCGATGTCCAGACCCAGAATTACCACATCTTGGGTCTGTGGCCGGAAGTCTTGCCCAACATATTGTGTTGGTGGGGTGCTTTCTTGGGTGCGCCGACGGGCGCAGGCACCCCCTTCTGGCAGGCTCGGGCAAGCTCAGGCCGGGCCCGGGTCGAGGTCTTCGTAGGCCGCGTGGGTGAACCGGGGGGTGCACAGGGCGAGGAAGAGCAGATCGGTGTCGCCTAAATTGGCGATACGCTGGGGGCACCCGGCCGGGATATAGACCAGATCGCCTGGGCCGACATACTCCGGGGCCAGATCGCCGACCTCAACCCAGCCGTGGCCCGCAAGGATCAGGTACCGTTCGATGGTCCCGGCCAGTCGATGCAGGCGGGTGGTGACTCCGGGTGCGACCCGCGCCCGGGCCACCGATAGGGCGGGGTCATCCGGCCGGTTCCAGACCTCCAGCACCCGGCAACGCTCGGCAATGGGGTATTCCTCGCGCTCATCCGGATGGTGGATGCAGGGCCCCGGATCTGTCATCGCTTAGCCGCTTCGGCCGCCGCGGCGTTTTGCCGGTAGGCGGCGGAACGCCGGTCGCCGCCACGGGCCCGAGGTGTGGCACGGCGGTTGAGTTTGTCCTCCATCTCGGCGCAAAAGTCCGGGTCCCCAAGCACCCATGCCTTGTTGGTGGCGGCGCGGATCGCTTCCAGGTCGGTCCCGTCCAGGGGCTCGGCCGACAGGGTGCCCCAGGCCTCCTGGCGGGCGCGGATGCTGCGACCCAGGCCCAGATACTCCGGGTGGGGGTGGACCAGGGTGTCCTCACGCCCGCCGGCATTGGCTCCATGGCTCGACCAGTCGTAGGCCCCTGGCTCTGTGACCAGTCCGGCGCGGACCGGATTCTGCTCCACGTAGCGGGCGCAGGTGTTGAGCCACCGGCGGGGATCGATGAGGGTGGCGCGGTAACGGCCGTCCCACAAGGTCCCGGTGCGCTCGTAGCGCTGGTTGAAGTACCTGACGTAGTAACGTCCGACGTACTGCATCATCTTGCCGATGCCGTCCAAGGTCCGGGGGGTGACGACCAGGTGCAGATGCGAGGGCATGAGGACATAGGCGTGGATGTCGCAGTGGAACTTGGTGGCACCGGCGCCAAGGCGTTCCCACAGGAACCAGTAGTCGGCCTCGTCGAAGAGGATGCGCTGGGCATTGGAACCGCGCTGTATGACGTGCTGCGGGTAGTCAGGCAGGATGAAGCGAGGGAGGCGTGCCATGGCTTGACTCGGGGGCTTTCGATGGAGGTTGCGCAAGTATAGACGACAGCCGCAGGGTGGCACGGGTCGCGCCCCTTTGGCCTGGATGCCGTCCCGGCGTCGCCAGTCGGCCCATTTGCGGCCCACCCCCTTTCCCGCTTTAATAGCGCGCCCTGCAACCTGAAAAAGGGCGGTCCAGCCGCGAATCGACGCAATTCCGCGCAACGGTACAGAGACCTACCGCCAGGCCAGCGCCCGCCCGATCCTGCCGGTGGCCCATGGAAACCAATAACTCGCTGAGTTATCGGTGGTTATTTGCAGCGTATTGCGTCTTCTAGGCTCAAGCCCCTCAGTCCGGTCCAGATCTATGTCAGAACCCACAGCGCCCCCAACCCAGGTCCAGGCCCAGCGCCGCGCCGTCTGCGAGCGCAACACCCTGGAGACCAGGATCCGGGTCGAGATCGACCTCGACGGCACCGGCTGCGCGCGCTTTCAGACCGGGGTCCCGTTCCTGGAGCACATGCTCGATCAGGTGGCCCGCCATGGCCTGATCGACCTCGACATCCGCGCCGAGGGCGATCTGCACATCGACGCCCACCACACGGTGGAGGATATCGGCATTACGCTGGGTCAGGCCCTGGCCCGGGCCCTGGGGGACAAGAAGGGCGTGCGCCGCTATGGCCACGCCTATGTCCCCCTGGACGAGGCCCTCTCGCGGGTGGTGATCGATCTCTCCGGCCGCCCAGGGCTGGTCTACGGGGTCACCTTCACCCGGTCCATGATCGGGACCTTCGACGTGGACCTGTTCCAGGAGTTCTTCCAGGGCTTCGTCAACCACGCCGGGGTGACCCTGCACCTGGACAACCTGCGCGGGGTCAATGCACACCACCAGGCCGAGACCCTGTTCAAGGCCTTCGGCCGCGCCTTGCGCATGGCGGTAGAGCCGGACCCGCGCATGGCAGGCGTTACCCCATCCACCAAGGGCGCCCTGTGAGGCCGCCCGCACCGATCCGGAGCGCCAGGTGCTGTTGATCCCCGCCATCGATCTCAAAGACGGGCGCTGCGTTCGCCTGCGTCAGGGCCGCATGGAAGACGAGACCGTCTTTTCCGACGACCCGGTGGACATGGCCGGGCGCTGGGTGCGCGAGGGCGCGCGCCGGCTGCACCTGGTGGACCTCAACGGGGCCTTCGCCGGGGAGCCGGTGAACGGTGCGGCGGTGCGGGCCATCGCCGCCGCCTTCCCTCATCTGCCGATCCAGGTCGGCGGGGGCATCCGCGACGAGGCGACCATCGCCGCCTATCTCGAGGCTGGCGTCGCCTACTGCATCATCGGTACCCAGGCCGTCAAGGAACCGGCCCTGGTGGCGCGGGCCTGCCGGGCCTTCGCCGGGCACATCATCGTCGGGCTCGACGCCATAGACGGGCAAGTAGCCATCAAGGGCTGGGCGGAGATCACACAACACCGGGTCGAGGAGTTGGCCAAGCGTTTCGAACAGGACGGGGTCAGCGCCATCGTCTACACCGACATCGGGCGCGATGGCATGATGACGGGCTGCAATGTCGAGGCGACAGCGGCCCTGGCCGGCGCCATCTCCACCCCGGTCATTGCCTCCGGGGGTATCACCAACCTTACGGATATCGCCGGCCTGGTGGCGGCGGTAGCCGGTGGCGCGTCAGGTATTGTGGGGGCCATCACCGGGCGTGCCATCTACGAGGGCACCCTGGACTTTGCCGCCGGACAGCGCCTGGCGGATGGTGGTTCGATATAGTCGGTTTCATGGGAAGCGGGCGTCGCCCCCTCACCCCGGCCCTCTCCCCGCGGAGGAGAGGGGCATTTTGAGCGCGCTATGCGCGATTTTACTTTGACTTGGAGGCGAACATGGGCGCGAGCGATCTGTCCAGCGACTGGCTGGAAGCGGTCAAGTGGGACGAGCGGGGCTTAGTCCCCGTCATCGCCCAGGAGCATGAGACCGGTAAGGTCCTGATGGTCGCCTGGATGAACCGCGAGGCCCTCCGTCTGACCCGCGAGTCCGGCCACGCCGTCTACTGGTCGCGTTCGCGCCAGCGGCTGTGGCACAAGGGCGAGGAGTCCGGTCATCAGCAGGTGGTTCAGACCTTGCGCCTGGACTGCGACGCCGACGTCATCCTGCTCGAAGTGGTGCAGAAGGGCGGCATCGCGTGCCACACCGGCCGCCACAACTGCTTCTTCCGCGAGTTGCAGGGCGGCGAGTGGGTGGCGGTGGACCCCGTCCTCAAGGACCCCAACGCCATCTACAAGAAGGGCTGAGGGGCACCCCATGAACGATGTCCTGATCCGGCTGTCGGAAGTCCTCGACGCGCGCAAGGGGGCGGACCCGGAGTCGTCCTACGTTGCCAAGCTCTATGCCAAGGGGCTGGATGCCATCCTCAAGAAGGTCGGCGAGGAGGCCACGGAGACGGTCATGGCGGCCAAGGACGGGCAGCCCGACAAGCTGGTCCACGAGGTGGCGGACCTTTGGTTCCACACCTTGGTCCTGTTGGCGCATCAGGGACTTGGGCCCGAATTGGTGCTGGCGGAACTGGACCGACGCTTTGGCCTTTCGGGTATCGTCGAGAAGGCGGGTCGCACGGATTGACGGCCAAACCTGCGCCGTCTTCCGGTCTTACGCTATGATCCACGCTTCGCGTCGGCGCCTGCCCCCTACGGCTGTCGCCATGGCGGGTCGCAACACACAACACATTTCTATCTGACTAACCGCGTGGGCGGATCTGGAGGCAAAGATGGGCGCCATGAGTATCTGGCATTGGCTGATCGTTCTGGTCATCGTGCTGCTGGTCTTCGGGACCAAACGCCTGACTGGGCTGGGCTCGGACCTCGGCAATGCGATTAAGGGCTTTCGCAGCGCCATGAAGGAGGGCGAGGCAGAGGACACGACGGGGGAGCCGCACAAGCTGGAGCAGGCCGACGCCCAAGGCACCAATCAGCGCGCCAATCCGGCTGCGCCGGCGGCGGGCGCCCAACCGGCTCCCGGTGCGGACAAGGACGCCCCCAAGGTCTAAACAGGGAGCCTGCCCGAGCGGGCGGGCGCGGGTGAATCTATGTTCGATGTCGGCTTCCAAGAACTGGTCTTGATCGCGTTGGTCGCCCTGCTGGTGGTGGGGCCTGAGCGCCTGCCGCGCCTGGTTCGGACCGCGGGGCTCTGGCTCGGGCGCGGGCGGCGCATCCTGGGCTCGGTCAAGTCCGAGATCGACCGCGAGCTCAAGGCCGACGAGTTGAAGGAGATCCTGCGCAAACAGGCGGCCAGTAATCCCCTGACGACCATCCTGGAGGACACCGGCAGCATGGTGACACGCTCGCTGACGGGCACCAGCACCACAGGGTTCGGGTCCGGGAGCGAGGGCGGCAATACCGACGCCCTCACCAGCGCTGTTACTGCAAGCGCCGCCCAGGCCCCGGTGCCGACCAAAGGTGCGGGCGTCGCCGCCCAAACTGGGGGCCTACCGGCGGCACCACCGGGCGCAACTCCCAACCCCGACACCCAAGTTTGAGTCGCAGTTCGGTCCCACCGGCAGGGCCCAATGAACCCAGCCGCCCGGCTGAGCGTCGGCGGTGACCGCCCTGACCATCCCGCGGTAAACCAGCCAAGGCCCGCCGCGCCTACTTCTTTATTGACCCCGAGATCCATGCCTGCGCCCAAGTACGACGACGAGCCCGGGACCGAGCAGCCCTTCATCGCCCACCTGATCGAGCTGCGCGATCGCCTGATCCGCGGCCTGGTGGCGGTGCTCCTGGCCTTTCTGGTCCTGTTTCCGTTCTCCAATACCATCTATACCTACGTCGCCATGCCACTCATGGCACAACTGCCCGAGGGCAGCACCATGATCGCCACCGAGGTGGCCACCCCCTTTCTGACGCCCTTCCGCCTGGCCCTGGTGGCGGCAGTGTTCGTCGCCATGCCCTACCTGCTGTTCCAGTTGTGGTCCTTTGTGGCCCCCGGGCTATATCGTCATGAGAAGCGCCTGGCGGTGCCGCTGCTGGTGTCCAGCATCATCCTGTTCTACGTCGGTGTGGCCTTCGCCTACTACATCGTCTTCCCACTCATCTTCGCCTTCCTGATCGGCACGGCCCCGGACGGTGTGGCGGTGATGACAGACATCGCGAAGTACCTGGACTTCGTGCTGGCGTTGTTCTTCGCCTTCGGGCTGGCCTTTGAGATCCCCATCGCCACCGTTCTGGTAGTCGTCGCTGGCTTCGTCACCCCGGACCAACTGATCGAAAAGCGGCCCTACGTCATCGTCGGCGCCTTCGTCGTCGGCGCCTTCCTGACCCCGCCGGATGTCTTCTCCCAGACCCTGCTGGCCGTGCCCATGTGGCTGCTGTTCGAGGCGGGGGTCTATTTCGCCCGCATGATCCTGCGCCAGCCCAAGGCGGATGAGGCCGAGGACCCAGATCCGGATCCAGGCCCATCGCCCGCCCTGGCAGCACCGGCCCAGCCGCCAGCCCCGTCGGGCGGGTACGCTCCCGGAACACGGCCCTGGAGCCCGCCCGGGGAGGGCCTGGGTGCGGACTTGGCGACCAGGCTGTCAGGCGACGGAAGTTTGGTCGTTGGGGGCGAAATCGATGGGGCCCCCAAGGACATACCCGGCCGCTTCGTTCCCATGACCGAGGCGGAGATGGAGGCCGAACTCGACGCCATCGAGGGGGAGGAACGGGCCGCGGCCAAGGCCGCTGCCTCGCAGGGGTCGCGCGCGGGGTCTCACGACCTCGCCGCCGATGACCACCCCGACGCCTTTCCCCCACCCAGGACGGCGGTGGCAGATGCCGCGCCTTTTTCCCCGTCTGAACTCGCCGAGGCCAAGCTACGCCGGGTCCAGGACCTGCGCGACCACGGCAACCAGTCCGGGGCCCGTACCCTGCTGTACGAGATCCTGGAGGAGGGAGACGCGGACCAGCGCATGGTGGCGCGCAACATCCTCGACCAGATCGACGGCTAGCTTCGGCAGGCGGTTCGCTACCATTCGGGCGGGCGACCCCACCCTGGGAACGGCGTCTCGCCGCGACGGGCCCAGAACAGGGTCGGCAGGGAGGGCGGCGACGACCTTGGGGCCATGGGCAGGGCGGAAGGACGGCGATGGGACAGCGTGGCGAGGGTCTGCACGCTGGGATGGCGCTAAGACCACGCCCGCGCCGGGTGCCCGCCGGGTCTGGCCCTGGTACCATCCGCCACCCCTGTCCAAGGACTCACTCCATGCCTCAAGACGACACCCACCTGATCTGGCTGGATCTCGAGATGACCGGCCTCGACCCTGCCACGGATCGCATCCTCGAGATCGCCACCCTGGTCACCGACACCCAACTCGAACCCCTGGCCGAGGGTCCGGTGATCGCCGTCTTTCAGCCCGAGGACGTCCTCGCGGGTATGGACGAGTGGAACCAGCACCACCATGGGCGTTCCGGGCTCATCGACCGGGTGCGGGCCAGTCGCTGGGATGAGGCGGGGGCCGAGCACGAGACCCTGGCGTTTCTCGCCGACTGGGTGGCGCCCGGAAAGTCCCCCCTGTGTGGCAACAGCATCTGCCAGGATCGCCGCTTCCTCGCCCGCTGCATGCCGCGTCTGGAGGCCTATTTTCACTACCGCAACCTCGATGTGAGCACCGTGAAGATCCTGGCCCAGCGCTGGGCACCTCAGGTCGCCGAATCATTCAAAAAAGAGGCGAAGCATCAGGCCATGGACGACATCAAGGAGTCCATCGCCGAGCTGCGCCATTACCGCCAGCACCTGCTGCGTTGAGCGCGGCCGACCGGGCGACCCGCCGGGCTTTGCGTGCGAGGCATCTTTGGGGTTCAATCCCCGCCCAATTCCGGGCCGCCAGGCGGCCTCCGACGGAGTCGCTGTCATGAACAAGATGCGTGTTGCTGTAGCGGGTGTGGGCGGGCGCATGGGGCGCACCCTGGTGCAGGCGGTAGCCGAGTCCAAGGACCTGGTCTTGGGGGCGGCCACCGAGCGGCCGGACAGCGGGCTGCTCGGGGTCGATGCGGGGGAACTGGCCGGGGTAGGGCGCCTGGGGGTGGCGGTGGGCGCGGACCTCAAGGCCGCGGTCGATGCCTTCGATGTCCTCATCGACTTCACCGCCCCGGCCGCCTCCCTGCGTCACCTGGACATCTGTCGGGCGAACGGGCGTCGCATGGTCATAGGGACCACCGGCTTCACCGCGGAGCAACGCTCCAGCATCGCTGCCGCCGGCAATGACATCGCCATCGTCTTTGCCCCGAATATGAGCGTCGGGGTCAACCTCTGCTTCAAGCTCCTGGACATTGCCGCACGCGTCCTCGGGGACGATGTGGACATCGAGATCGTCGAGGCCCACCACCGCCACAAGGTGGACGCGCCCTCGGGGACGGCCCTGCGCATGGGCGAGGTCGTCGCCACCGCCCTAGGGCGCGATCTGGCCGAGGTCGCGGTCTATGGACGCCAGGGCCAGACCGGGGCCCGGGAGCGGCGCACCATCGGTTTCGAGACCATTCGTGCCGGGGACGTGGTTGGGGAGCACAGCGTCTGGTTCGCCGGGGATGGCGAGCGGGTGGAGATCGCCCACAAGGCCAGTAGCCGCATGACCTTTGCCAAGGGTGCCGTGCGTGCCGCCGGTTGGCTCAGGGGCCGGGAGACCGGGCTCTTCGACATGCAGGACGTGCTTGAGCTGCGGGGCATGTAGCCAAGGCCGGGCCGGTGGCCATTTTCGTCTCCAATCCCAATGGGCCATTGCCGACAGCCATCTGGTAAGGACGACGGCGATGCCCCGGGCTTGGCAATGGGCCATGAGTGAAGCCAACAAAGGTCGGATATTCGTCAGGTGACCGACTCCCCCGATCTCGTCAACGCGTTATTCGACTCCAGCCTGTGGTCCAGCCTGCGGGTGGTCCTGCACATCGGCTTCTTCATCGGCGCCTTCTACATCCTGCGGGCCATGCTGGTCCCGGCGGTCGCGCCCAAGGCGGGGGCCAGCGACAGGGGCGGATCGCGCTGGGCTGGCGTGCTGATTTCATCCCTGCTGGCCATACCTTTCATCGCGGTCCTCGTTTACCAGGCGACCTGGCAACTGGGTGGGATGCTGCGTCCGCAATTCGTCGCCTTCATGCAGTCCCACGACCCGCGTCAGTTCAACCCGGCCCACCGGATCGCACGCGGCCGCATCCTGGATCACCGCGGCGTCGTTCTTGCGTACAGCCGTGAGGACCAGGGGAAGGTCTCCCGGGTCTATCCGGAAGGTCCGGCCTTTGCCCATGTGGTGGGCTATAGCAACCCGCGTTTTGGGGCGACCGGGATCGAGGCCGCCGCCAGCGTCTACCTCAATGGCGGCGCCCCCGAGGGGTTGCGCCAGTGGAGCGAACTGGGGCGGCAGGTTCTGACCCAGAGCCGTCGCCCCAAGGGCCAGGACCTGGTCCTGACCCTGGACACCGACCTGCAACGCGCGGCTGTGAACCTCCTGGGTTCCGACCGCGGGGCCGTGGTGGTGGTGCGCCCGAGCGACGGTGCCATCCGCGTGCTCGCCACCACCCCGGCCTTCGACCCCAACGCCGTGGGCGTCGAGATGTTCCGCGGCACCGAGCCAGGGTCGCCCCTGCTCAATCGCGCCACCCAGGGGCTCTACCCGCCGGGCTCGACCTTTAAGATCGTGCTGGCGGCCCAGGCCCTCAATGCCGGCTTCAAGGGGACGCTGGACTGCCCGGCGGACGGCTTCACCACCTCCGCCCGCTACCGCAAGATCCGCGACCACGACTACTACTCGGCCCGCCGCGCCGGGCGCGTCTGGGGTGGCTACGGTCAGATCGGCCTGGCGACGGCCTTTGCACGATCCTCCAATGTCTTTTTCGCCAAGCTGGGGGCCGGCTATGGTAACGACGCCTTCTACCAGAACCTGGAGCAATTCTGGTTCAACCGCCGCATTGCCCTGTACCAGAGTCCCTTCGGGAGCTGGGCCATGCGCACCGGGCAGGTACCGCGTCTGTCGAAATCCGATCAGTACGGACTGGCGCAAATGTCCATCGGCCAGGGCCAGATGCTGGCGACCCCGGCCCATATGGCGCTGATCGCCGCCGCGGTGGCCAATGAGGGTGTGGCCATGCGCCCGCGCCTGGTGGTGACCGACAGGCCAGGACCCCTGGCCCGATTTATGCCCGATGCTACAGCCGCGACCCTGGCCAAGCTCATGCGCAAGGTGGTCACCGAGGGCACCGCCAAGGGGATCGACGACAAGGACCTCCCGATCGCCGGTAAGACCGGGACGGCCCAGAGCCGGGGTGGGGAGGCCCATAGCTGGTTCGTTGGCTTTGCCCCGGCGGATAACCCGGCGCTTGCCTTCGCTGTGATGGTGGAAGAGGGGGGCAACGGCTCGACCCGGGCCGCCCCCATCGCCCGCGACCTGATGCGCCTGGCAAAGGCCCAGGGACTCGTCCCATGAGTGCAGAAGGCGCAATTCTTACGCGAGCCCGCGAAGTTTACGAATACGAAGGAATGTCAATGCGTGCTGGACGATGCCAGGATTACCTTCCTGATAATCGAGAAGATTCACCTATACGATTGCTTTTACTAGCATCCTGCGCGCCTTCCCGCGAGCAATTGCCGGATATGGCATGAGTACTGCTCTGCATCCGTTGCAGGCGAGTTGGGACCTGCGCCGTCCGGAGCGTCATCTGCTCCTGTGGTGTCTGTCTGTGCGTCTCGCTCGGTTTTTTCATGGGCCTGGGCGCAATTCGTGGGGGTGGTCGGGCGGTTGCCCTGGTGGATCTGGTGCCGCTGCTGATCTACGCCCTGAGCCTGGTCGGCCTCCACCTGGCGCTGGTCCTGTCCCATTATCGGGGGGATCGGATACTGCCGGGTGCCGTCGCCTTCCTGGCCGGTTTCGGGGTCTTGAGCCAGTACCGCATGGGGGCCTTCGATCCGACGCATCCCCTCGCGCTGGGGCACTTCCTGCTCCCGGCGGGGTTTGTTCTGATGCTGGGGGTAACCATCGGCCTGGGCCATGGGCGCTACCGCTCCCTGGCGACGTGGATCTGGGTCTGGGCCGGTCTTTCCCTGGGGCTGGTGATCCTGGTCTTGGCCACCGGCCAGCGCTTCCGCGGTGGGGTCTATGGGGTCAACTTCATGACCCCAACGGAGTTGCTCAAGGTCACGGTACCGCTCTTTCTGGCGGCTTTCATCGATCGCTGGGGAGCGGCACTGGCCGACTGGGGGCCCCACCAGGTCGTTCCGCCGCTTCGCGCCCTAGCCCCGCTGATCGGTTTCTGGGTCCTGCTGTGCGGCCTGCTCCTGGTACAACGAGACCTCGGGCTGGTGGTCATCCTGGGGGTGACCCTGCTGGTCATGCTCTATCTGGGGACCCGGCGCCTCGGGTACCTGGTCCTCGGGGTACTGGGGGCGGTGGGGCTCGCCTGGGCGGCCCTGCACTTTTTCCTCCACGGGCAGCGGCGCATCGCCAGTTGGCTGGACCCCTTCGACGACCCCACCGGGGACAGTTGGCAGATTCTACAGGGGCTGTCTGGGATGTACGCCGGGGGGCTCTGGGGGGAGGGTTTCGGGCGCGGCAACCCGGAGTACACGCCGATTGCCGAATCCGATTTCATCTACTCCGTGATCGGAGAGGAGTGGGGCTTCGTGGGCTGCGCCCTGGTCCTGGTCTTTTTCCTGATTGCCTTCACCCGCGCCCTGCACATGGCCCGTAGTGCGAGGGCCCGGTTCGGGGTGCTGCTGGGCGTCGGCCTGACTACGGTGATCGCGACCCAGACCTTCCTCAACATTGGCGGCGTGACCAAGTTCGTCCCCATGACCGGGATCACGTTGCCCTTTATCAGCCACGGTGGCAGCAGCCTGCTCACCGGATTCGTCGCCTTGGGGCTGGTGCTGGCCCTGTATGAGGTCGGTGCCCCCCTCAAGCGCGAGCGCGCCCCTGCGCCTGCGCGACCCAGGGCGGCAAAGGCTGTAGAGTCTGAGGCGGTCTTCGCGTCCGAGCAGCCCGTGCCCCAGCCGCCAGCTAGACCGAAACGCAAGCGTAAGCAGGATGTTACGGAGTTGTCATGAGGGCCATTGCTCGAATAGGGTCCGACTCCCCCGGGTGTCTTGACCATGCCTCTGGCGATGGCGACTCATCGAGAAGATGCCTGGGAGTTGTTCGCAGATTCAATGAGTTATCGAATATTCCTTCAAGGCCATTGCCAATCCCTGTGCGTGCCGGTTCGCCCAGGTCGGCCGTGCCCCGGAGCTGCCTTTAGAGGCGGTTCGACTCGTTGCCTAACTGGGGCGCGGCGATCCATCCGACGCATTTGCCAGGCTTTGCATACTCCTTGAGTTAACCACCGCAGTGCGTTGATACGCACGGTCGAGCGCTCACTGTCTCGGGCCGGATCAATGCCGCCCGATCAGGCCGCTCAAGGGAACCTGTGGGGCGGCGGGCTCCCCGGCCCCATACTTGTAGTGTTTGATCTTGCGTCGCACGTTGCGTTGGATGATGAGGCCCAAGACTTTCCATTCGAGCCCAGTGAGGTCGATGTCGGGATAGATCTCGTTGTTGGCCACCAGCCACTCGCGGCCGTCCTGGTCGCGCAGGTACTGGCGGAACCAGCGCACCCCCTCGACCTCGGCGAAGACGTACATGCCGTTACGGCAGAACTCGGTGGGCTCGATGAGGATCACACAGCGGTCTGGGAATTCGGGCTCCATGCTGTCCCCCAGGACCTGCAGGGGGTAGGGCTCGTGCATGCTGCAGCCGGTGGCATGTTCGAGGTTCGGTTCCGACATAGGGGGCTCCAGGTGACGGGGATGCGGGAGGGCCCGGTCTGGGGGCCGTCCTCGGGTACAATGGCACGCAAGTGGGATTGTACCCAAGACGATGCAACCACCCGGCATGAGCCGTACCTGCCGACGACGGCACCGGCGCGGGGTGTGACGCCCTGATTGTCCGTTCAAGTCGGGATCATGACTGTAACCCATTATTTTTATATACGTTTACTTGCGTTCGGTTGCGGACAGCCAGTTGTTACAGGATGAATCGCATCGCCGCCACGGACCGCGTTCACCATGATCGCCGCGACTGGCAGAACCTGCGCGGCATGTTGCCCTACCTGTGGGAGTTCCGCGGCCGGGCGGCCTTGGCGGTGGCCTGCCTGATCCTGGCCAAGCTGGCGAATGTCGGCATCCCGCTGACGCTGAAGGGCATCGTCGATGCCTTCGAGCACCCGGCGGCGGGCACGGCTCAGGTTTTGGTCCTGCCTTTGACCCTGTTGCTGGCCTACGGGGGGCTCAAGCTCTCGGCGGCCTTGTTCAACGAACTGCGCGACGTGGTCTTCGCCCGGGTGCGCTACCGCGCCATGCGCCGGCTGGCGACCCGGGTCCTCACGCACCTGCACCGGCTGTCCCTGCGCTATCACCTGGAGCGCCAGAGCGGGGCTGTGAGCCGGGACATCGAGCGCGGCACCCGCTCGGTGAGCACCATCCTGAACTACATGGTGTTCAGCGTCCTGCCGGTGCTCGTGGAGTTCGTCCTGGTGGCGGCCATCCTGGTCACCCAGTACGCGGCGGTCTTCGCCCTGGTGACCTTCGGCACCGTGGCGGTCTACTTCGCCTTCACCTTCGCCATCACCGAGTGGCGCATGGACTACCGCCATTCCATGAACCGCCTGGACTCGGAGTCCAACAGCCAGGCCTTCGACGGGCTCATCAACTACGAGACCGTCAAGTACTTCGGCAACGAGGACCTGGAGCTCAAGCGCTACGACGCGACCCTGGCGCAGTGGGAGGAGATGGCGGTCAAGAGTCAGACCTCCATGTCGCTGCTCAACTTCGGCCAGGGCGCGATCATTGCCCTGGGGGTGACCCTGGTGATGTCGTTCGCCGCCCGCGGGGTGGTGGCGGGGACCATGACCGTCGGCGACCTGGTCCTGGTCAACGCCTTTATGTTGCAGATCTTCGTGCCCCTGGGCTTCCTCGGCATTGTTTACCGCCAGATCAAGTACTCCCTGGCGGACATGGATCTCGCCTTCAAGCTTCTGGAGCAAGACCCGGAGATCAAGGATGCACCGGGGGCTCCGGCCCTGATCTTGCGGGCCGGGGAGGTGCGCTTTGAGGGCGTGTGCTTCCACTACCAGCGCGAACGGGCCATCCTGCACGACCTGGGATTTACCCTGGCCCCGGGCCAGAAGCTCGCGGTGGTGGGGCACAGCGGGGCGGGCAAATCGACCCTGGCACGGCTCTTGTTCCGCTTCTATGACGTCACCGCCGGGCGCATCCTGATCGACGGCCAGGATATCCGCTCCGTCACCCAGGACAGCCTGCGCCGTGCCATCGGCATAGTCCCGCAGGATACGGTGCTGTTCAACGATACCATTTGGTACAACCTGGCCTATGGACGCCCCGGGGCGACCCGAGCGGAGGTCGAGCGGGCGGCGGAGATGGCCCATATCCGCGCCTTCATCGAATCACTGCCGGACGGCTGGCAGACGCGGGTAGGGGAACGGGGGCTCAAGCTCTCCGGCGGCGAGAAGCAACGGGTGGCCATTGCCCGGGCCATGCTCAAGGGGCCGCGGATCCTGGTCTTCGACGAGGCGACCTCATCCCTGGACAGTCACACCGAGCAGGCGATACAGCAGACCCTGGCGGAGGTGGCCGAGAACCGTTCCACCCTGGTCATAGCCCACCGCCTGTCCACGGTGGTGGACGCGGACCTCATCCTGGTGATGGAGGCCGGCCGCATCGAAGAGCAGGGGACCCATCAGGGTCTGCTGGCCGCCGGCGGCCGCTACGCGGGACTGTGGGAGTTGCAGCGGCGTGAACGCGAGCGCTCCCTGGACGTTTTGGTATGAGAGCGCGGGGGAGAGGCCGGGAGGAGCTGGCCGTGGCGCCAGGGCGAGGCGGCCTGCTGTGGCAGTCCGGGCTCCTTTGGCCCCTTGGGGTTCTGATGCTGGGGTTGATCCTGGTCCTGATGGGGGCGAGCCGGTCGGCATCGACCTGGACCCTGGCAGGGCTTGGTCTGGCCAGCGTCGGCCTGGGTTGGTACTTGATACGGCTGGACCGGACCCTGTTACGCCCGCTGGTCGTCCTCCAGGGGGCCGTAGATCGCGTCTGTCGGGCCGAACCCGGCGCCAGCGCCGCCCTGCGGGACCTCGGCCTGCTCGCCCCCATCGGTCAGGGTGTGGCGAGCCTCAATCAGGAACTGACCGAGCTGTACGACGACATGGACAACCGCATCGCGCGCCAGACCCGGCGCCTCGCCCAGAAGACGGCCTCTCTGAACATCCTCTATGACGTGGCGGCGGGCATCAATCAGGTCGAGGACCAGGACGCCCTGGTGTTGCGGTTCCTGCGGGTCCTCAAGGAAATGGTCAATGCCCGTGCGGCCTCCGTGCGCCTGGTGTCGCCAGACGGGACGCGGCGCCTGGTGGGATGCATCGACCTGAATGGCGGGCTGCTTGGGGCCGGGGAGCCGATCCCCGTGGACCTCTGTCTGTGCGGGGCCGCGCTCTCGCCCGGAGATATCCTCTGCACCAACGACGCCCGCTATTGCGCTCGGGTCTATGGTCGGCGCATGTTCGGCAGCGATGAGGTGGAGCTGTTGAGCGTCCCCCTGTGCGACCGCGACGAACTCCTCGGGGTCTATGCCCTATTCGTGGACAGGCCCGGGCTGGCCGGGCGCGAGGACATCGTGGAGCTGCTGGCCACCATAGGGCGCCACCTGGGCACCGCCCTGGCGCGGCACAACTCCGACGCCAACGCCCGGCGTCTGTCGATCCTCGACGAGCGCAACGCACTGGCGCACGAACTGCACGACTCCCTGGCCCAGACCCTGGCCAGCCTGCGCTTCCAGGTCCGGATGCTGGCCGACGCACTGGCGGAGATCGCCATCCCCGAGGCGGCCGGCACCGATCTGGAACGGATACGCCACGGCCTCGACGAGGCCCACACCGAGCTGCGGGAAATGCTGGCCTCCTATCGTGCACCGCTGGATCGCCGCGGTTTGGTCCCGGCCCTGGAAAAGCTCGCGGCGCGCCTCGATGTCGATAATACGATGCACGTCTTCTTTCAGAACGACTGTCGCCCCTTCGATCTGCCCGCTGCGACAGAGCGGCAGATCCTGCGCATCGCCCAGGAGGCACTGGCCAACGCCCGCAAGCACGCCCATGCGCACAGGGTGCGTGTCCTGTTGACACGGCAGGGGGAGGGCTATGTCCTTCTGGTGGAAGACGATGGGGTTGGCTTCAGTGCCCCAAAGCGCTCCACACGCCCAGGCGAGCATATTGGGCTTGCCATCATGGAGGAACGTGCCCGACGCATTGGGGCTGAACTGCGTATCGAGAGCGAACCGGGGGAGGGGACCCGCTGCGAGCTGCTATTTGCTGCGGATCGCCGCAAGGCGCCTTCGACCCAGACGGCCGCCGGATGAGGCCTGGGGTGGACGAACACACCGGCAGATCCAGTAGCCGCGGCACCTTGCGCGTCCTGCTCATCGATGACCACGCCCTGTTTCGGGCTGGGCTGCGTGAACTGCTGGAGCGGCGCGGCATTGCCGTCATCGATGCCGTGGGCGACAGTGCCGAGGGGGTGCGTCTGGCCCGGGTCGAGGCCCCGGACGTCATCCTGCTCGACCTGCGTATGCCCGGGCCTGGGGGTATCGAGGTTCTCGGTGAACTGCGCCGAGCCGATCCCACACAGCGCGTGGCCATCCTCACCACCAGCGCGGATGAGCAGGACGTCATTCGCGCCGTCCAGGGCGGGGCCTGCGGTTACCTGCTCAAGGACATGGAACCCGACGAGCTGATCGCCGCCCTCCACCAGATGGTCGCTGGAGGGACCGTGGTCGCCCCAGAGTTGACCGGCGTACTGGCCAGGGCGGTCCAGGGCGAGGTACGCACGGCCCAGACCCGGGCGGCCTTCACCGCCCTGACCCCGCGGGAGATGGAGATCCTCTGTCACCTCGCGGCCGGCCAGAGCAACAAGGCCATCAGCCGTGCGCTCGGGATTACCGACGGGACCGTCAAACTCCACGTCAAATCCATCCTGCGCAAACTTGTCGTCCACTCCAGGGTCGAGGCGGCGATCATCGCGGTGGAGCAAGGACTCTGCCAGCGCGAGGGCCGCCGCTGATGGCAGAATGCGCGACAAAGGGCGCGACGACCCCACATGGCCCATCCATCAACATCCGCCGTGCATTCGACACAGGGGCAACGCATGAAGAACTTTCTTGAGCTGGTCAAAGGTTGCCTCACGGATGTCCGGGAGATCATGCCCTGGGACCTGCAGGCCAGGCTTGAGGCCAACCCGAAGCTATTGATCGTCGACGTCCGGGAGCCCTACGAGTTTGCAGCCATGCACATCGAAGGCTCCATCAATGTCCCGCGGGGGATTCTGGAGTCCGCGTGCGAGTGGGACTACGAGGAGACGGTGCCGGCCCTGGTCGAGGCGCGCGATCTGGAGGTGGTGGTGGTATGTCGGTCTGGGTACCGTAGCATCCTGGCCGTTCACTCCATGCAAGTCCTCGGGTACCGCGACGCGGTCTCGCTCGCGACCGGGCTGCGTGGCTGGAAGGACTATGACCAGCCCCTGGTCGCCGGAAATGGTCAGCCTGTCGATCTGGACGATGCAGACGTGTATTTCACCCCAAACGTCCGCTACAATCGCCCGCCGAACAATGGCTAAGCGATCAAATGCGGCAACAGCGTCGAGGGCCGTTGCGAGCATTTGGCACGATAACAGGCGTTGCCTCTTCGGCACTTGGGAAACCCAGGGCACTCGTAGGGTAGCGGCACCAAAAATGTGATATATGTAGCACTCCAACGAAAAGCGCGTTATTCTTGACAAAACGAGTTGGAGGGTAATGATGATCAAAAATAACCATAATCTTTTGATAGTTTCTCGGCGCACCCTCGTTGCGGTGGCGCTCGGGTGGGGGCTGTCATGCCCTGCGTCTGCCATCAGCGTCATCGCCGCGCCAAGAGACGCGAGCATCGCGGATTTGACCGGGGTGATTGTGGCGGACGGTGTGGTCGCGGATCGCCTGGCGGGTCAGGCCAGGTCCCTCCTGACTCAGGGCGTAAGCCCTGGGAACGTCGTGCAGGCCTTGCTCACGGCGGGTTACGGGACCTTTGATGTCGTGCGGGACGTGATGGTGCAGGGGGTGTTGGCCGCCGCCGGGATTCAGGCCGATGCCTTGGTGCGGGAGGTCGCGTTTCGGGTCCTTTTTGTCCAGGGGCCATCGATGCGGGTCATCGTACATGATGCGGTCCTCGCCGCTCGCCAGATCTTGCTGGACCTTGGCAAGCTCCCCGCCTATGGCGAGGGTACGCGGTTTTTCCGCACTGGCGTCGATCTGGAGGTCCTGATCGACGAATCGCTGGCAGCCGTCGTGGCTGCCGGCACCGATGGCCAGACCTGGCAGGTCGAGACGGCCCCTGGCGGAGAGGCGAGTAGAAGATGAGCAGCCGGATCGAATGCGTGATGCCCAAGCGCCGGGGGTGTACCGGCTGGGTACTGACTCTCCTGGTGGTCCACGCCTTGGGCCTGCCCCATAGCGCGAACGCCGACCCGGTTGGCACCGGCATACAGGTTGGACCGGGACCGATACGGGCCTACCCGGCCCTGGACGTCGAGTTCACTTACCACAGCAACTATCTGCGCAGCAACAGTGATCTGACCCCGAATATGGGCACCTGGGTCAGTATTGTGACCCCATCCGTACGGCTCAATACCCTCAAGGGGCCCGATGCCTACAATCTGAGCTATTCGGCAGCCATCGGGACTGTCTCTGCCGATAATGCGTACGGCTATGTGAATCAGACCGTCAGTGCCGATGCCAACTGGGAATTCGGGTCCAAACACCGGCTGGTTGCCGACTACCAGTTCTTTTACTGGGCCGATCGTCCGGGTAGTGGCGACCCAAGCACGGTCTCGGCGCCAAACTTTACCGACGAGCACCCTGACCTGTGGATGGCCAATCGCTTCCGGTTGGGCTACAGCTACGGCCGCCCAAGCGCCAAAGGCCGTCTCGACTTGACCGCAGGTTGGACTCCGCGGCGCTATCTCAACAACGACCAGGAGATCCGCGACAACAACCGCAGTTTGCTGGAGGGTGCCTTCTTCTGGCGGATACAGCCCCATACCTCCCTGGTGTTGAGCGCGAACTGGCAGGACATCGACTACATCAATCAAGCCAGCCAGTCTGAACTGGATAGCACGGAGTGGCGCCTCTACGCCGGTGCGACCTGGGACGCCACGGCCAAGACCACCGGCACGGTCAAGGTTGGTTATCTTGGCAAGGACTTTGTCTTGCCCATCTATGAGGATTATTCCGGCATCGGCTGGGAGGCCAGCGTGCAGTGGCGCGCACGGACTTACTCGATTTTCAACCTTGTCACCAGCCGCAACCCGTCGGAGAGCACCAATACTGGGGCGGACAACACCAACCCGACCCGCTACCCCACGGGAACGACCACGGCTGGGGCGGACACGGTGATCGTCAGCGTGGTCGGTGCCGATTGGATTCACTATTGGAAGTCCTACCTAAGGTCCAGGCTTGCGCTTGCGGGTACCAACGACGAGTACATCGCTACGGATCGTGTGGACCATCGCTATTTGGCTGGTGCCGGGGTTTTTTACCAAGTGAAGCGCTGGGCGGAGGTGGGGGTCGAATACCGCTACGAGACCCGCACCTCAAACGAGCCGTTGGCCGAGTACGAGGATAACGTCTTCATGTTGACTCTGAACGCACGTTACTGATTTTCGGCCTGATCGCTTTCTCGGGGCCCTATAACAAGGGTCGCACTGGGTCGCCGTCCTGCCTGCCATAGCAGGACCAGGCGGCTCCGGTGTGCTTTTCCCCGTTCTACCTCAATGTCTGTCGAGTCCCTACGTATGTTCGCGCACGTTTCCCGCTGTCTGACCTGGTTGCTACTGGTAGTGGCCGCTGCACTAGGTGGTGTCTCTTCGGCTGCAGATGACCTTGTGGGTTACAAGCTCAGTTCCGGCGACAAGGTCCGAATCACCGTGTTCGGCGAGGCGGATCTGTCGGTGACCGAGGGGGTCAGCGATCGAGGCACCATCTCATACCCTTTGCTCGGCGAGCTCAAGGTAAGCGGGATGTCGCCAGACGAGTTGGAACGGCAGATCACCAACCGGCTGAAAGGGCCCTATCTGGTGGATCCCAAGGTGACTGTGAGCATCGAGCAATATCGGGAGTTCTTCGTCATGGGTCAGGTCACCCGCCCTGGCAGCTACCCGTACTCGCCGGGACTTACGGTGCGCAAAGCCGTTTCGATCGCAGGGGGCTTCACTGAGCGTGCTTCACGCAAGATCTTCATTGCATCGGAGAAGTCTGCTCATGAGGAGCGCAAGGTTGGGGAGAACGACACCGTCGGTCCCGGTGACACCGTTATTGTAAAGGAGAGCTTCTTTTGATCGCGCAGCCGGCGCTTGCCGGGGTGGTACGCGGCGACGAGATACAGAGCCAGGATGCGCCAACCCTGGCCGCAGCCACCTATTGGAACCTGATCCTCAAACACCGTTGGGGCATCATCGGGCTTGCAGTGGCCGTCGGTCTGTTGGCAACCCTGTTTGCCTACTCCCTGGAGCCGGTCTACAGGGCCGAGGGGACCCTATTACTGGATAGTAAGCGCAAGGGCTTCAGCCCGGTTCATCAGGAACAGGGAGATAGCGGCTGGATGTCGTACTTCGACAGCCAAAATTTTATGCAGACCCAGATCCTTCTGATCAGGTCGCGCGCCTTGGCCGAGGCTGTCGTCGATCGTCTGAAACTGTGGGAGCATCCCGAGTTCGATCCGCGTCAGGTTAAGCCCCGCTGGGCCAGAGTTCAATTCGATTGGCGGGCGTGGTTCCCGGACATCCTGCCTGCTGACGAGCCTGCTTCTGTGCCGACGGAGGCCGAGGCACGGGACCAAGCCATTGCGGCGGTGCTAGGTGGCGTCAAGGTCGAATTGGTCCCGGACTCGGACATGCTCAAATTGGGCTTCTCGGCCCACGATCCGAAACTCGCTGCCCGCATCGCCAACGCCTACGCCGATGCCTACGTGGAGATGGGCCTGGAGACTCGACTTCAAGCGGTCAGCAAAGCGGCGACTTGGCTTACAGGGCGCCTGGAGGGGATGCGCGCGAAGGTCGATGCCTCGGAACGTAAGCTCCAGGAGTTTCGCGAGGCAGAAGGGCTGGTGGACATGGGGGGCTCGGATCTCGTCGATAAGCAATTCGCTGGTCTGGCGGATCGTGTGATCGAGGCCCGCACGAGGCGGGACGATCTGCACGGGCTCTACGACCAGATCCAACGGGCTGGGAAGCTGTCCAGCGCCGAGTTGGCGGCCCACCCGACCCTCGCCCGCAACTCGACCATCCAGGCGCTCAAGTCGTCCGAATTGCAGGCAGAGAGGGAGGTCTCCGAGCTGGCAAAGCGCTATGGCCCACAGCACCCCAAGATGGTGGCTGCGCGCACCGACCTCGAGACGGTCCGGGGAAGGCTCACCACCGAGATCGGTAACGCCGTGTCTGGTGTGCGAAAGGAACTGGATATCGCGCGTGCCCAGGCCGACACGCTGGAGGCGGAACTGGCGGCGACCAAGAGCGACGCCCAGGATGCCAACCGCAAGGAGTTCACCCTACGCGCCCTCAAGCGCGATGTGGAGTCGGACCGTCAACTCTATGATCTCTTCCTCACGCGCTTTAAGGAGACCAACCTCGGCACGGATGTGGAGTCTACCAATGCGCGCATCATCGACGCCGCCATGGTTCCGGGGGCGCCGATCGAACCCAAGGTTCGCCGCATTGTGGCGTTAGCGGTGCTCTTCGCGCTGCTCGTCGGGGTGGGGTTGGCCTTCGTGATGGAGTACCTCGACAACACCCTCAAGAGTGGTCAGGACGTGGAGGAGGCCCTGCTCTTACCCATGCTTGGGACCGTGCCCCTTCTGAGCGGTCGGCGACGCCGCAAGTCGGTCCCGGAGCGTAGCTTCGTGGAACAGCCGAAGTCCGAGTTTGCCGAGGCCGTCCGAACGGTGCGTACCGGTGTGGTACTGTCCGGCATCGATGCCCCACATCGGGTGATCCTGGTCACCTCAAGCGTTCCCGGGGAGGGCAAGACCACCATCGCCATCAATCTGGCGATGGCCATGGGTGCCCTGGATAAGGTCCTGTTGATCGATGCCGATATGCGTCGTTCTTCCGTCGGCAGCAAGTTTGGGCTCCCGACGGATGCACCGGGGCTTTCCAACCTTGTGGCGGGTACGGCCGACGAGGCCGCCTGTATTCATCGTATCGAGGAGGGGGGCATCGATGTCATACCCGCCGGCCTGATCCCGCCAAATCCGCTGGAGTTGCTGTCGTCGCGCCGGTTTGTAGAGGTGCTGGAGACGCTGCGCGGGCGCTACGACCGCATCGTCGTGGATTCGGCCCCGGCACAGGCGGTGAGCGATTCCCTCATCCTGTCAAAGGCGTGCGATGCCGTCGTTTTCGTGGTCCGCTCCGATGGGACGCCCTTGCCATTGGTGCAGATGGCTATCAAGCGGCTCCGGCAGGTTGGGGCGCCGCTGATTGGGGCCGTTCTCAATCAGTTCGACAGCCAACGCGGGGCCAAATATGGCCACTACCACTACGGTAAGTACCGCCGCTATGCCTATTCGTACAATACCTATTCCAATTACTACCAACAGGGGAAGGACTGAGGGCGCGCGGCCCCCCGCGGGGCTGCACGCCTGCTGCGGTGCCGTTGCGGTCCGCCGGTCGTGAGCAACCGGGCGACGCTCCTGACCCTGTTCCCACTGACCTTGGCCGGGCTCCTTTGGCTGGCGGTGGGTGCCTTCGCAAGCCTCGCTGCGGCTCGGGGGCAGGTGTTGGCGGATCAGGTCGCGAACCCCGCACCCTCTCAGGCAGATCGACGCCCAGGCCCGTCCCTGGATCTACGTTTAGCCCAAGCCGGTGAGGCCTATACCTGGGCCGTCTGGCTCGATCCCCTCGATCCCGACCACCGTCAGGGCCTGGCGCGGGTGCTCGAATTGAAGGCCGCGCGCTTGCCCCCCGGTGACGCCGGCGCCAGGCCCCTTCTGAACCAGGCAGTGGATCTCTACCGTAGCGCCGCCCAGGCCCGCCCCAGTTGGCCCTATACCTGGTTGTACCTGGCCAGAGTCAAGGCCAGGCTGGGTGCCCTGGACGCGGACTTCGCCTTGGCCTTGGTCAACGCGAGCCGACGCGGGCCCTGGGATGCGAGGGTTCAGGCTCAACTACTCGAGTTGGCGATCCCCCTTTGGGAATTGCTCAGGCCTGATTCCAGGGACGTGGCGGCCCTCGCCCTGCAACGTGGAGTGGAGGCTCGACCCGCAGAGGTGCTGGAGATTGCCGTTCGTGCCGGTCGCGCCGACCTGGTTACGCCGCTCGTGCAGGGCGATGAGGTCCGTGAGGCCCTGTTGCAGAAGTACCTCCGAAAACAGGCTCCCGTCCCCGGGCACGGTGGCTGAATGATTGGCCTTGATCCCCCCATGCGGGACGAGTCACCCCACTCCGGGTCTGTCACACGGGGCGCCGATTACCCCCTCTTCATTGCCCTGGTTGCCCTCCTCGTGTGGGCACCGCTACCGTTGGGGAGCAACAGGCCATGGTCCTGGGCGCTCATGCAGGGCTGGATTCTTGTTATCGGCGTCCTCTGGTTGCGGGGTGCGGCCCGCGGTCGCTGGTCCGTTACGCCAGCCCTGCTTCGGGCGCGTTGGATCTTGGCCCTGTCCGGGGCCTGGATTGTCTGGGGGCTGGTGCAGTTAATCCCCCTGCCAGGGAGCCTTTTGGGAGTCGTGTCGCCGGAAGCCGCTGAGGCCTATTTAGATGCGGCCGTGGCCGGGTGGTTACCCATCACCCTGGATTGGCATGGGTCCTTGATCGCGTGGGTAAGCGGGGTTGGTTATGTGGCACTGTTTTGCCTGATCCTGCTCCTGGTGCAAGGGCGCCGGCGTTTGTACGCCTTGGCCACCGTCTTGGTGCTGGCCGCCCTGGCGCAGGCCATGTTTGCCAGCATCCTGGCCTTGAGCGGCAGTCGATTCTTGTTTGGCGACGTAAACTCCTACGCTCATGGCAGCTTTCCCAACCGTAACCACTTGGCCGGCTTCCTGGAGATGTCCATCGCCCTGGGGATAGGGGTCCTGATGGCGCAACTGGATCCCGATAGAGCGGGCCTGAGCTGGCGTCAGCGCATGCGCAATGGGATATCGACTCTGCTGGGCAGGAAGACCCGCCTGCGCCTCTATCTGGCCGTCATGGTCGTCACCCTGGTCCTGACCGGGTCGCGCATGGGCAATGCCGCCTTCTTCGCGTCCCTCCTCGGTACCTCTCTGGTGGCCCTTTTGTTCTACCGGCGCCTACCGCGGTCCGCCCTGGTCCTGTTGGTGAGTCTGGTGATTGTGGATCTGTTCATCCTCGGGAGCTGGTTTGGCTTGGATCGAGTCCGCGAGCGTCTGGAAAAGACGGTGGTGACGCAGGAGGAACGCTATCAGGTCGATGTCCAGGGCTTAAGCTACCTGGACGATTTCTGGGTAACCGGGAGTGGGGGAGGGACCTTCGGCGTCGTCTTTCCAACCTATCGCGACCAAGGGCTCGATCCCCACCTCTACGTACATGCACATAATGACTACCTGGAGTCGCTGCTGGAATACGGGGTTCTCGGTCTCGTGTTGCCGGGTGGGATCGTCCTTCTGTCGCTTGGGATGGCCCTGCGCATTCTCTACCGTCGCCGAGACCCATTGCCGCGGGGTATGGCCTTTGCCTCCTTGATGGGCATCATGGCGATGCTCATCCATAGCACGGCCGACTTCAACCTGCATATTCCCGCCAATGCGGCCCTTTTTGTTGTGCTGATCGCCTTGCCGTGGTTGGGCCTGGATGACGACCATCGGCATGGATCACAAGCGCGCTGACAGTCAGGTTTGGGGACCTTGCCGTGCCCCGTCCGGGAGCGACATGACCGCGCGCATCGAAGCGCCTCCAGGCGAGTTCGATGGTTACGACGTAGACGGCGAACAGGACCAGAAAGGTCCCAAACATCGTGCGGTCCGGAACTCCGTTCTGCTGGGCGAGGTACCCCATGCCGGCGAGGATGCCGCTCAAGACCAGGGTCAGGGCGACCGATCCGCCCACACCCAGACCCAGGGTTTGAAGGAGGTGGTGCAGGTGCTCCCGATCGGCGAGGAAGGGCGAGCGCCCCCGGGCCAACCGGCGCAGCATGATGCAGACCGTGTCCATGAGCGGGATGGCCAGCACCCAGAGGGCGGTCACCGGGGCAAGGACCCGATTGGGAGGTTGGCTCAGATCGACGACGAACCATGCAAGTGCAAACCCCAGGAACAGGCTGCCGGCGTCGCCCATGAAGACCAGGGCGCGGGCGCGCCCGGGTACCCGGATGTTGTAGGCAAGAAACCCCAGGGTCACGCTCGCCAGGGTCAACAGGAGCGTGCCGTGGACCGGCTCGCCGCCCCCAAAGGCAAGCGTGCCGAGTATCAGGAATGCCAGGGCCGCCTGGCCTCCGGCGAGGCCATCGATTCCATCCTGCATGTTCAGGGCGTTCATCACCCCGACGACGGCGAAGAGCGTGAAGGGGATGGCCCAGGCCCCGGTCTGGACTGTCCAGTCTCCAACCAGCGGTCCCAGATCCAGTAGCGTCTGCTGACCCCAAAGGGCCATCAGCAGACCGGCGCCGATCTGAGCCGCGAAGCGGGTGTTGGGGTGTAATTCACGGAAGTCGTCGAGCAGCCCGACGATCAGGACGACAGCCGCTCCGGCGAACAGGGGCAAGAAGGGCGACACCGGCATAGGGATTGCCAATACGCCGAGATAGAAACCCGCGAACATCGCGATACCCCCCACCAAAGGCACCTCGCCACGGTGTTGCTTGTGGCCGCGAGGGGTGTCTACGAGCCCGATGCGCCGGGCCAGCGGAGAAAGCAGGATGACCAGGGCCATGGTGGCCAGCAGGCCCACGAGACAGGGGATGACTGCTTGAAGCAAGGGCGTGCTCAATTCAATGGCATTATGAGACGAATATAGCAAAATTATGGTGATCTGAACAGGACGCCCGGGTTTGCGGCGCCGACGGACCTGTCCCGTTCAGACGGTCGCAAGGGCCTGCAGCAGGTCTTCCTCGATGTCGTCCAGGCTCTCCAGACCGATGGAGAGCCGCACCAGCCCCTCACTGATCCCGTGGTGACTGCGTTCTTCCTGCGTATAAGTGGAGTGGGTCATGGATGCCGGATGCTGCGCCAGCGTTTCGCAGTCTCCCAGGCTGACTGCCCGTGTGACCAGGCGCAGACGATCCATGAAACGCATCCCGGCGGCGTAGCCCCCCTTGAGTTCCAGGGCAATCATGCCGCCCGGGAGCCGCATCTGACGGCGTGCCAGCGCGGCTTGTGGGAAGTCCGGCAGATCCGGGTAATCGACACGGGCCACCGCAGGATGGCGTTGCAGGGTCTCAGCCAGGACCCTGGCCGAGGCGCAATGACGTTCCATGCGCAGTTCCAGTGTCTTGAGCCCGCGAAGGACCAGATAGGCGTCGAGGGCGGAGATGCAGGCCCCCGTCATCTCTTTGATGCCGAAGAAACGGATCTGGTCGATCAGGTCCCGTGGCCCGATCACGGCCCCGGCCAGCAGGTCTCCGTGCCCCCCGAGGTACTTGGTGGCGGAGTGCACCACCAAATCCGCGCCAAGTTCCAACGGGCGTTGCAGGTAGGGGGTGCAGTAAGTGTTGTCGACGATGGTGCGGGCGCCGTGCCGCCGGGCAATGGCGCTGATGGCTTCGATATCGATCAACCGCATGTTCGGGTTGGTCGGAGACTCGCAGAAGACCACCTTGGTGTCAGGGGTCATGGCGGCGGCCAGTTCCTCCGGCCTCGTGAGGTCCACGAACTGCACCCTCACACCGAGTCGTGTCAGCCCGTGTTGCAGGTACCCGAAGGTGCAGCCGTACAGGGTCCGGTCGGCGACGATGGTGTCGCCGGCTTGGATCAGGGTCCACAGCGTGGCGGTGATGGCGCCCATCCCTGAGGCCGTCGCCAGTCCCGCCTCTCCGCCTTCGAGGCTCGCCAGCCGGGCCTCCAGAACAGAGGCGGTCGGGTTGCCAACACGGGAGTAGACATAGCCGCTCGACTCGCCGCGGAACCGCCGCTGGCCTTCGGCGATGTCGGGAAAGGCAAAGGTCGAGTTGAGATACACGGGTGGGTTGAGGGCACCCTCATGCTCGAGAGGGTCATAGCCTTCGTGGATGGCTCGGGTGGCAAAGCCCCGGCGCTGGGCATTGGTCATAGCTTAAGTTCCTGGGGGCCTGAGGATCGCCAGGGTAGTCGGGCGGGTGTGGGCGCGCAAGCGGGCTGCCGCCCGACCTTGCCGATGAATCGGGGCGGCAGTCCACCTTCGGCCGACCCTGAACCATCGCCATGACCGCGCGTTACACCAGCCCCAGGGAAAGGCTCTGTGCGTTGGGTGTTGGCCCAAGCCGAGGGGCCTTCTTCCCCCCCTTTTCAAAGGGGGGCAGGGGGGATTTCTTCGCCTTGGCACCGAGCTAGCCCGCCGCCAATCCCCCCTAACCCCCCTTTATCAAGGGGGGCAAGCCGTTAGGGCGGCCCGGCTCGGAGCCAACCGTTAACGCAGACAGAGCCCCGGGAAAACGGGGGATCAGCGTCGGTCCCGCGGCGCTTGCGGTCGCGAGCCTGTCCGGCTGGTACACTGGGCCCACAGAACCACCGGGGCCAGAGGCGCCGGCGGTCCATTCATCACCCGAAGAGTCAATGCCATGCCCAGTGCACCCAGCCGAGACCTGGAGACCTTCCCCAACCCGCAGCCCGGCCGCGATTACAGCATCCGCATCCGGGTGCCGGAGTTCACCTGCCTGTGCCCAAAGACCGGACAGCCGGACTTCGCCGAACTGACGCTGGAATATATCCCCGAAGGGCTCTGTGTCGAACTCAAGGCCCTCAAGCTCTATGTCTGGTCCTACCGTGATGAAGGCGCCTTCCACGAGGCGGTGACCAACCGCATCCTTGAGGATCTGGTCGCGGCCGTGTCTCCACGGTTCATGCGGCTGACGGCGGACTTCAATGTCCGCGGCGGCATCTACACCACGGTGGTCTGCGAGCATCGCGCCCCGGGCTGGCAAGCGCCGGAGCGGGTCCAACTTCCCTGACGGGGCGGGCATCCCGTCTGCACCATCGTCATCGACTTAGCCGGCTTCGCCTCAGACCAACGAGGCGTGGGCGTGGGCTTGCCCGCGCCCACGCAAAAAGGCAGCCGCCTTCACAGCGGGAAACCCCCGGCCATTGTGTAGCGCACAAATTGGCGACTCATTCGTAATGTCCGTAGTCGCCCAAGGAACTCTGGCGCAACACCACCTGTCTCCATCCAGGGCTCTATATTCAGCCCGTGCCATACGCCTGGATTGTGGTTGCGCGCCTGCGCTGAGCAGCGGCTCGGCGTTATTGTTGGTATTCCGCCGATCCGGCACATCCCAGATATCGAACGTCAAAATGACAGCCTATTGGACTGATTCCTTAGAACTTTTGTAGAGATTTGCTGCATATTTGATGTCAATCAGGTTAGCCATCCGCTCGATGTGCGACTTTATAATTGGTTCAGTCTGTCTTGAATATTGATGCGTATTACGTCACAATCTAAAGATGCCGCGCAATAATACCGCCTAGAAAATTAAAGAACAATAAACACAGAAATAAAATAAACCTGACCGGTAATGGATATTTATATTATAACGTGTTGCGCATCACACAATTATGATATTTCTGAACCAGGTATTGGAATCTTACCGAGCCTGAGTCATCTGTTAAGCCTCGCGACGCAAATTTCTTTCTGCAAGAAGGGGTTGTCATAAGCACGTCGTTATTCTTGGGTATCTCACTGATCCGGAGAATTCCGACCAATCGGGCGCGCCAGTAACACATTCAAGCAGGACGCGCCCGGACCCAGAAAATTTTTCACGGCCCGCGACCTGTCTCAGGCCGACGCCCTCTTGGGGCCGTTCGACCAGGGTCGCACCGAGCCCACTCGATTGCCCGTTTTCCGCTTTGCCCCCGGAGCGCCAGCCGCGATGGATGAACACCAGCGTCCAGGACCGATCAGTCGCCCGTTCGGATCGATCCGGACGGCCGACCCATACACCACAGCCGGTTCGCGTCCTCCAGCCCAGGAGTGTCCACCATGACGACCAGTCGTCAAAGTTTCAGTGCGATCAGTCGCCTGATTAAATCGACCCTCCGCCCGGCCAGCCTCGCCCTCGGGGTGTTGTTGATCGCCGGCGCTCAGGGCGCGCGGGCCGACGCCATCGTCCAGGAGTTCTTCGTACCCATGCCGGAGGTCCAGATCCGGCAGGGGTTCCTGAAGCTGGCGCCTAGCGTGGGTGCGACCCTGGACTCGGTCATCTCCATCGTCACCCCGGTGCCAGGGACGAAGATTGTCTACGACCACTGGGAAGACGGCTACGAGATCGACCTCAACAACCCAGCCCAGATCACCACCGAGATTTGGGGCGATGGCAACGACGCCAACGGCAAGCCGCCCGGCTACGCGCAGGACCCGCTGGGATTTGCCGCGGGTAACGTGATTGCCCTGCGCAATCTGGTTCCATTGCCGCGCACCGGCACCATCCTCTACGACGGTCGCGACCGGGTCGGCGCCACCCAGGCCATCGTCATGTCGCGCTCCGCCTGGGCCACCAGCCCCGGGCCCGTCTTGGCGGATGCCACCGAGGTCCCCTCGACCGTTGACTACGGTACCGCCTTCACCATGCCCGTCGGGCAGGACGTGACCTTCCCCTCGCCGACCACCAGCTCGATGTTCGAGTACGTCGCCGCCTTCATCCTGGCGGCGGAGGACGGCACCAACATCCAGGTGGACAAGAACGGTAACGGCAGCGTCTTAGATGCCGGGGACGTCACCGTCACCCGTCAACCGGGGCGAGTCCTACCTGGTCGACGGCGGTATCCTCAAGGGCACCAAGATCACCTCCACCAAGAACGTCCAGGTCCAGCTCTTCACCGGCGACATCGGCGCCAACTACGAGAACCGCTGGTTCACCATTACCGCCGGACGACGTCTGGTCGTCCGAGTACTACTCGCCGGTCGGCACGGCCTCCGACGGCGACGACACCTACATCTTCCTGTACAACCCCGACCGCGTCCGATCACCATCAACTACGTCACGCGGGTGGGCAGCGGCACCTTCGTCATTCCGGCGAAGGATACCTATCGGTATCCTGATGCCGCAGAATTCCGGCGCCCGCTTCACCAGCAGTGGGCGACGAGCCCTTCTATGCCGTCGGCACCGTGGGCGCCGAGCCGACCGCGAACAACGTCCACGACTGGGGCTTCAGCCTGGTCCCCACGGCCAACCTGACCAGCGAGCTGGTCGTCGGCTGGGGCCCGGGCAGCAGCGACGGCACCCAGAACGGCAGCCCCGCTTGGGTCACGGCGGTCGCACCGACCACCATCTACGTCGACTACAACGGCGACCGCGCGGGTCCGCTGACGGATCCGCAAAGGCGGCAAGTACGACGTCGCCCTCAACGTCGCCGCCCTCGAGGTCAGCCGCATCTACGAGCCGGACAAGGACCAGACCGGGCTGCGCATGTACACCCTGGACGGGACGCTGATCACCGGCGCCTGGGGGCAGGACCCCGCCGTGGCCGGCCCGGCCATGCCCTACCTCGATGTGGGCACTATCATCCCCAACTTCCCCATCCCGGTCCTGTCCAAATCGTCCGAGGTGGTCGTTGACGACACGGTCACGCCCCCGACGGGTGCCATGGCGGGCCTCAGCGTCGGCGATACGATCGAGTACACCCTCACCCTGGAGAACAAGGGCCTGGTCGCCCTCTCGGCGGTGTCGATCCTCGACACCCCACCCTCGGCCTCCATGGCCTACGTCGCCAATAGCACCACCCGCGACGGCATGGCCGTGGCCGACACGCCCGCTCCGCGACGGCCTTTCCGCTCGACGAGGGCGGTCTGACCGTCCCGATCCTGCTGCGCAAGGGCGTCACGGTCATCAAGTACCGGATGACTCATCATGCAGGCGGGCAGCCATCACCAATCTGGCCACCACCAACCTGCCGGGCGTCGGGGTCAGCCATACCCTGGTCGTCCCAGGCGCCGCCGGTCCACGCCTGCGGCATCGACTACACCACCGCCGGCGGCGCGTCCACCGACTACAACCCCGGCGCCGGCATCTACGTCACCCTGACGGACCTGGATGCCAACCTCAACGGCGCCGCCCCGGACACCCTGGTCGTGGTGGTCCAGAACACCACCAACGGCGACCTGGAACAGCTCGGTCTCACCGAGACAGGCAATGCAACGGGGGTCTTCCGCAACACCGCGGCCCTGCCCTCGTCTGCCACCGCCGGCGGGCTCCAGTACGACGGTACCCTGCGCGCGGTCTCGGGGGACGCCCTCAGCGTCGCCTACACCGATCCGCTCTACGGCGACTCCTGCAACGGCGCGGCGGCCATCCTGACGCCGGCCAATACCAAGCCGCTGTATCTGACACCGGACGGCGCGGATAACGATACGACCGGGTGGCTGGACCGGGTGCGATCCGGTGAATGTCCTGCCCCAGGACACGACGTCACCAGTACGTCCATCCTGGCGGCAGGGCCGCTGCCACGATTTCCGCCGGTGGCAACCACCAATGCCGCAAGTGGCGACGGGACTACGCCACATCACTGAGCCTTACTCCCACACCCCTGGCAGCGGCAGCAACCGGCTCCTGCTGGTGGCCATTGCGACCGGCAGCGACAGACGACGACCGGCACCCAAGGGGCAGTTACCGGCGTCACATTCAATGGTCAGACGATGACCCCGGTTGGAAGCAGGACCTTCGGGCACTGGCGACAGTACGCAACTCCTACATCTACATGCTGAAGGACGCGGACCTGGGGACCTACACGGTGCGGCAAACGTCGTGGTCACCACCGCGACTTCATCGATGCCATCGTCGCTTCGGTGCCACCACCTTTACCGGGCGTGGATCAGACGACACCGCTGGGCACTTATGCCTCCGCCACCGGCACCGGTACCAACTGAGCTGGCTTCGCCTATGCCTCTGCCGTTGGGGAAGTGGTCTACTCGATCGGTAGCATTGAGCAGGGTGACACCGATCGCACGATTACGACATCGACGGCCAACGGGCAGACCCAACTCTGGAACATCGGTAACAACCAGTTCGTCGACGCCGCTACCAGCACGATACCCGGCGCGGCAACGGTTTCGCCGACCTATACGGCTTCGAGCAGCCGCGTTTGGACGCTGGGCGCGGTTTCCATCAAGCCGGCGGCAGGTTCGTGGGGGCGGTTCACCTCGACGTTTACCCAGACCCCCGGCTTCTGTTCGGCCTTCGACATGCCGGCGGGCGGCGCCCTCTCGGTGCGCAACTACGTCAGCGTCCCCAGCGGTTCCTTGCCGGCCAACCCGGCCATCACCGCAACCCTGCAGCACGGCGTTACGGGTTTTGCGACCCTCTCCAGCCCCACGGCGACGCTGATCAGCGGTGGGGCGGACACCGTCACGCATGAGGCCACGACGTCCAGGCAGCAGTGCCAGTACCACCAGCCTGACCTTTTCCCATACCCCGGGGACCGGCAGCAACCGGCTCCTGCTGGTGGCCGTCGCGGTCGGCGCAACGACCAGCGAACGGCGATCCTCCCTTCTCCGTTCCGACCGTGACCTTTGGCGGTACGGCGATGACACTTGTCGGTTCGCGGCCCTCGGGTAACGGTGGTGGCGCCGGACGGGCGACGACACCATCTCGTATCTGTATCGACTGGTAAACCCTGGGTCCGGTGCGGCGAACGTCGTTGTCAACCTGGGCGCTACGGCTGGTAGCATCGCGGCGGGTGCCTCCACCTTCACAGGCGTGGACCAAACGACGCCGCTTGGCACGCTGGCGGCAGCCTCGGGGACCAGCGGTACAGCCACCGTCAATGTGACCTCTGCGACCGGCCAACTGGTGTTCGGCACAGTCTCCCGGGATGGGAATCCGACGTTAACGGTCGGTGACGGTCAGACTGAGCGCTGGAACATCACCGGGGCTGGGAACGGAGCGGTCTCAGGGGCCGCGAGCACCGAGCCGGGCGCGACGTCTGTCACGCATTCCTACGGTGCAGGCAACACCACGGAGGACTGGGCCATCCTCGCGGTGCCGATTCGTCCGGCCCTGTCCACGGCCATCTACCAATTGGATTGGAGCACTACCCTGGGTAGCGCCGTCACCGTGCCGTCGGGCCAGGCGACGAGCCTGACAGTCGAGAACGGGACCTCGGCGCCGTTCAGTATTCTGTACGACAGCGCCACCTATCCGTCCGATGGTCAACCTGCCGACCACCACGGTCATCAGTGTCAACTCGATCGGTGTCTATGACGCACCGTACCCTGGCGGCAACCTGATTCCCACGCCGGCCAACGGCCAGATCGTCTATGTCCGCACGGTGGTCAGCGATCCCTTCGGCGCCTACGACATCACTAGCCTGCCGCTCGCCATCGACGGCCCGGGGACGGGCGATGACGTCTCTGTGACCCTGACGGAACCGAACGTCGTTGCCAGCACCCCCTGCGCGAAGACCTACGAATACGTCTGGCACACCGGCGCCACGAACCGGCTCCTATAACATCGCCGTGACCGCCAAGGAGGGCTACGAGAATGCGGTCACCGACCAGAAATCCACCACGGTCACCATCAGCCAGCTCGACCTGGGCACCCCAAGCACCACCGAGTTCACCACGGGCCTCAATGGCCCGCATACGCTGGAATATGCCGCGAACGAGGATGTTTGCGTCCGCGTTACGGACATCGACCAGAACAAGAACTCGGGCGCAGCGGAAACACTCACGGTGGTCATCGCCGGCAGCGGCGGGGACGCGGAGACGGTTACTCTGACAGAGACCGGCGCCAACACCGGCATCTTTGCCGCCTGCATCCCCGCCAGCAGTACAGTCCCGGGTAGCAACAACAACGGCACGCTCTACGCCCAAACCGGCTCCGTTCCGGTGGTGAACTATGTGGACCCGGATGACCCGACCGACACGGGTTCCGATACCGCCATCATCCCGACCGGCTCTGCCAGCGTCGCGGTGGCCAAGACCCTGGTGTCCCCGGCCGATGGCCAGATCCTGGTCGACGCAACGGCCCAGTTCCGCCTGCGGGTGACCAACAACGGCAACTCCACGCTCGCCACGGTTCAGGTCGTAGACAGCTTCCCGTCCGGCAGCCTGCAGTACCTCTCCGCGACCCCGGCGCCGGACAGCACCACGGCGACGACCCTGACCTGGAACAACGTCGGGCCGCTCACCGTGGGGCAATCGGTGGATATCCTGGTGGACTTCAAGGGGCTAGCCTCGGCCAGCCCCGCCGTCAACACCGTCAACGTCACCACCGGCGGCGGCCCGACGGCGACCGACACGGAAAATGTCATCATCACCAATCCGAAGCTGACGGTCACCAAGACCCGCCTGACCCCGGCCAGCGGGCCCGTCAACCTCGGCGATACGCAGTCCTTCCGCCTGGTGGTGCAGAACACCGGCGACACCGCCATCGCGACCCTGCCGCTGGAGGACACCTACAGCGCGGCCTGCTTCTCCTTCGTCTCCGCCACGGTCCCTCCCGACTCGGCGGCGGCCGGCAACCTGCTCTGGAACGACATCACCGGCGCCGGTAGCCTGGCTCCCAGCGCCTCGGTGACCATCGACGTGACGCTCAAGGCCAAGGGCGGCTGCAACCCTGGCGACAACGTCGCCGCTGTCAACTACGCAGTGGATGTCAACGGCGACCCGGTCCCGCCCGCCAGCGCGACCGCGGACGTGACGACCCTTGCCGCCAGCATCGGCGGCGTCCTCTACGATGACGACTCCACACCGGGCTTCGGCGGCACCAATACGCCGCTCTCCGGCGTGACGATGACCCTCTATACCGATCCCAATGGCGACGGCGATCCGTCCGACGGCGTCGTGGTTGGCATCACCACCACAGGTGCCAACGGTGCATACGAGTTCCTCAACCTAGGACTCGGCGGCTATGTCGTCGTCGAGACGGACCCGGCGGGCTACACCAGCATCGACGACACCGGGAGCGACGACCCGCATGCGGGCAGCATCGGCGATCCCGAAGACACGGACAATCGCATTCGCGTCGCGGTCACCACCCTCACGGCCTACACCGGCAACGACTTCCTCGACGACCTCATCGACCCGGCGAACTACGGCACCATCACCGGCCAGGTGCGCAACGACGTGGACGCCGATGGGGACCTGGCGGATGCGGAGGCCGGCATCGGCGGCGTGACCATCCAGCTCTACACCGACCCGAACGGCGACGGGAACCCGGCCGACGGCGTGCTGGTGCAGACCACGACCACCGCAGCCAGCGGCGCCGCGGGCAGCTATACCTTCAGCTACGTCCCACCGGGGAACTATGTGGTGGTCGAGACCGATCCGGCGACCTATGTCAGCACCGGGGACAAGGTCAACCCGAACGACAACCGGATCGGGGTTGTCGCCCCGGCGGGCGGGACCAGCAGCGGCAACGACTTCCTCGATACGACCAATACCGCCAGTCTCGGGACCATCGGCAATCTGGTCTGGAAGGACCTGAACAACGACGGCATCTACGACGCCGACGGGGCCGACGATATCGCGCTACACCGCGGACGACGAAACGGGCATCGGGGGCGTGATCGTCGAACTGTACCTGGCCAGCCAGACCCCGGGTGTAAATAGCCCATACCTGGTGACGACCACCAGTGGCAGCGGGCTCTATAGCTTCGCCAACGTGCCCGCGGGCAGTTACCGGGTCTACCTGCCGCTGGCGAACTTCGCCGTCGGCGGGGCACTCGCCGGCGCGCCCTTGTCGGTTTCTCCCACGGACACCGCGGACAACCAGCAGGACAACGACGACAACGGCATCCAGGGTGGCGTTGGTCAGCCAGTGACCAGCCCGACGATTGCTCTGACCGCCGCAGAGACCGAGAACACGGTGGACTTCGGCTTTGTGCCGAACACCAGCCTCGGCGGAATCGGCGATACCGTCTGGCTCGACACCGACCGCGACGGCGTCTATGACAACGGCGAGCCGGGTCTGGCCAATGTCAGCGTCGAGCTGGCCCCGGCCTATGGCGTTACGGACGGCTGCTATCGACCTCAACGGCGGTGGCGTCGGCAATGACGACGACGGCTGGCTGCGCGGTATCGAGGTGATCGACGGCGCGCTCGATCTGGACGGCGACGGCGTCATCACCGGCGCGGATACCGGCACCTTCTTCGGAATGCCCGTGGTCAACGGCCTGCTCGACCTCAACGGCGGCGGCGTCGACACAACCGACGACGGCTACACCGGCGGCGATACCCTCGCCTACGAGGTCACGGACATGCAGGGCCACTACCTGTTCACGTCCGTGCCGGCCGGCAACTATGTGGTGCTGGTCAACGAGGGCAGCCTGCCCGGTGCACCCGGCAGCCTCACCGAGACCGCCGGCACCACCAATGCCAGCGCCCTGATTAGCCACGCCGCCGGTGCGATCGACTTGGACGTGGACTTCGGCTACGTGCCCACGACCAAGGCGGTCATCGGCAACTTCGTCTGGAGCGACGCCGACGGCGACGGTGTGCAGGACCCGGGCGAGCCGGGCATCGGCGGGGTGACGCTGGGGTTGCTGAAGGATGCGGATAACAACGGCACCTTCGAGACCACGGTGACCACCACGACCACCGCGGCCGACGGCAGCTACTACTTCTTCGGTGTCGATCCGGGCAAGTACAAGGTGGAGGTTACCTCCGCGCTGTCCGGCTACACGCTGACGACAGGCCCACAGTCGAGCACCGACCCGACAGCGGCTATCACCGTCGGCGCCGGCACCATCTACGACAAGGCTGACTTCGGCTACACGAACCCGAATCTGTACAGCATCAGCGATCGGACCTGGTACGACGCCAACCGCAACGGGATTGCGGAGGTCAGTGAGACGGGCATCGCGGGCGTGACCATGGACCTGGTGCTTGATCAGAACGGCGACGGCATCACCGACTACGAGGTGATCGCCGGCCGGATCGATCTCAACGGCGACGGCAAGGCCGACACCGGCGATGACGGGACACTCGACGGCAAGCCGGTCAAGGACGGTTTCCTGGATATGGATGGCGACGGCTTCATCACCGCCGCCGACGACGGAACCTATAACGGTTACCCAGTCATCGACGGCGTCCTGGACCTCAACGCCAGCGGCGGGGTGCCGGCCAACACCGGCCGCATCGGCGATCTGGTTTGGCTCGATCGCAACGGCGACGGCGCGCTGAACGCCGGTGAAGGGCCGCTGTCCGGGCGTGACGGTGTACCTGTGCGCATCCTCGCCCTGCGCGAGCGGCAACGCTACGGGCACCACGGTGACCGACGCCAACGGCGGCTATCTGTTCGACGGCCTTGCGGCGGGCAACTATTACGTCAACCTGTCCGGCCTGCCGGCGAATCTCACCGCCACCACGAACCCGACCGGCCAGATCGCGCTGGCCCAGGGCCAGGCCTATACCACGGCCGACTTCGGCTACAAGCCCACGGGCAGCACCGCCGTCATCGGCGACCGTATCTGGAGCGACGCCGACGGCGACGGCATCCAGGATGCGGGTGAGGTGGGCATCGGCGGCGTGACCGGTGGAACTGCGCGACGGGGTCTGCACGCCGGGCTCGAACTGTCCGACCGCTACGACCAAGGCGGATGGTAGCTATCTGTTCACCAACGTCGCGGCGGGGACGCTACACGGTGGTCGTGACCACGCCGCCCGCCGGCTACACCCAGACCGGCGACCCCGACGGGACCTTGAACAGCCAGACGAGCGTGACGGTGGCGGCCGGCGACGTGAAGCTGACGGCCGACTTTGGCTACCGCCACACGACCAATGCCGACGGTTCCATCGGCGAAACCGTGTTCGACGGACCTCAACGGCAACGGCGTGCAGGATGCGGGCGAGCCGGGTATCGCCGGCGTGACCCTGAACCTGTATGCGAGCGACGGCACGACCCTGATCGCGACGACGACGCAGCAACGCCTCCGGCGCCTACTCCTTCTCCGGCCTGCCGGTGTCCGCCGGCGGCGTCGGCTACGTGGTGGAGGTATCCGACACCGGCAACGTGTTGGGCAACGGGATCCAGACCGCTGACCCGGACGAGCCGGGCATCGTCTGCTCGGTCTGCAATTATCGCGGCTCGGCGACGTTGTATACCACGGGGAACGGTACCGGCCCGACCGACAACACCGTCGACTTCGGCTTCTACACCGAGGATAGCGGCACGATCAGCCCCGAGCCGGTGATCGCGAGCGCTATCAGCGATGCGAACGGCGACTTCACCTTCGACGGCCTGCCGAATGGCAACTATGCCATCCGCATCAGCGACAACGACGGTCGGCTTGCCAACCTCCAGGGCACCACGCCGGATGCCCAGGCGGGCGCGCGGGGCGTAACGGTGAACGGCGCCAGTGTGGAGGGCGAGAACTTCGGCTATGCCGGTCTCGGACCCATCGGCGACACGGTCTTCAGCGACGCCGACAACAACGGCGTGCAGGACCCGGGCGAGCCGGGTATCGCCGGGGTGCAGGCGAGCTTGTACCTCGACGATGGCGACGGCGTCTTCGAGCCCGGGACGGGCGATACCCTGCTCGGCACCAGGATCACCGACGCAAGCGGCACCTACCTGTTCAACGACCTGCCGGCGGGTACCTTCTGGGTGAGCGTCAACGACGTGCAGGGTAACCTGACCGGTTACACGGCCACGACGACTGACGCCGATCCGACCGCCACTCCAACGAGCACCGAGTACAAGGTGACGCTGAGTTCCACCAACCCGAGCTTCATGGGCGCCGATTACGGCTACCGGAATACGGTGCTGGCGGATGTCTCCGGCACGGTGTGGAACGACCCGAACCGCAACTCGGTGCTGGAGAACGGCGAGCCGCGCTTCGCCGGCGTGACGGTGGCGCTGGTAGACAGCAACGGAAAGGTCCTGGCCACCACGACGACCGACGGCCTTGGCCATTACAGCTTCCCGGATGTTCCGGCCGGCAACTATAAGGTGGCGGTGACCGATGACGCCGACGTGCTCAACGGCTTCTCCCTGACCAGCGGTCTGGACCAGATCCCGGTGACCGTGGGGGCCACGGACTTGACCGGCGTCAACTTTGGCTACGCCCGCAAGACGGGTACCGGCAGCATCGGCGACAGCGTCTGGCTGGATGCCAACAACGACGGCGTCTACCAGCCGAACGAGGCCGGGTTGTCCGGGGTGACGGTGGCGCTTAAAGATGGCAGTGGCAACACCATCGCCTCGGCGGTCACCGACTCGGATGGCCGTTACCTGTTCAGCGGTCTGCTGGCGGGTAACTACACCGTCGATGTGATCGGCGGCGTGCCGGCGAATCTAATCCCCAGCGCGGGAACGACCGATCCGACCGGGGTCATCGCACTGAGCGACGGCGAGGCCTACCTGGACGCGGACTTTGGCTACAAGCCCGACGCCACCCATGCCGTGATCGGCGATACCGTCTGGTACGACGTGGACGGCGACGGCGTGCGGGACTCGGGCGAGGTGGGCATCGGCGGCGTCGTGGTGAAGGTTGTGAATGCCTTGACGCAGGCAGTGGTTGCCGTGGTTACCACCAGTCCGGACGGGTCCTGGCTCGCGGTGATCCCCGAGGATGGAGTCGATACCGAGTATGTCGTCGTGGTTGACAAGACCACCCTGCCGGGCGGGCTCATCACGACGCCGACCAACATGAACGGCGGCGACACCTACATCGCCACCGTGAAGGGGGGCGAGGCACGCCTGAACCTGGACTTCGGCTACAAGGGCGGTGTCGCCGGTACGATCGGCGACCAGGTGTTCCTGGACGCGGACGGCGACAACTCGCCGGATGCGGGTGAAGGCCTGAGCGGGGTCACACTCACCCTATCTTCTATCGGCATCATCTTTGGCAAGGTAGACGTCAATGGCGACGGTGTCATCGACGCCAACGACGACGGTTCTTATGGCGGCTACACGGTGACGGACGGCGTGCTCGCCGCCGCTGCCAACGGCAACACCATCAATGGCATGAAGGTCATCGGCGGCCAGCTCGACGTCAACCATGACGGCAGCATCGCGGCCAACGACGACCAGCCTGCCACGGTGGTTGCCACCACCATCACCGACGCCAACGGCATCTACCAGTTCGGCGGCCTGCTGGCGGGCGATTACCGGGTCAAGGTGACCGCCGGCCTGCCGGCTGACCTGACCCAGAGTGTGGGTATGACCATTCCCACCAGCATCATCACGCTCGCCTCGGGCGGCAGCCATCTGACGGCCGACTTCGGGTATGTCCCCGGTAGCGGGACCGCCGTCATCGGCGACCGCATCTGGAGCGACGCGAACGGCGATGGCGTCCAGGATTCGGGTGAAGTGGGGATTGGCGGGGTGACGGTGACGTTACAGCCGCCGGCCGGGGTCAACTTGGGGAATGGGCCAGGGGTGGCCATCACGACAACGACCGACCCTGATGGCACCTACCTGTTCACCAACTTACCGGCCAGCGGCAGCATCCAATACATCGTGAGCGTGACGCCGCCGAGCGGATATGACAGCACGCCTACCAATCACGGGGTCTTCTATACACCCACCCCGACCAGCCAGCAGATCGTTCTGACGGCGGACTGGGGCTTCAAGGATGACGGCACCGCTTCGGCCAGCGGCTCCATCGGCGATACGGTGTACGGCGATACCAACGGCAATGGGGTCCAGGACGGCGGTGAGACCGGCATCAACGGTGTCACCCTCAACCTGGTCAGCATCGGCGTGATCAACGGTTACGTGGATCTGAATGGCGATAGCGTGATCACCGCAGCCGACGACGGCTCCTTCGGTGGTTACGCCGTCACGGACGGTGTGCTCGCCGCTGCTGCCAACGGCAACAGCCATCAATGGCATGACCGTCATCGGCGGTCGCCTCGATGTGAATGGCGATGCCGCGATCAGCTCCCCGGACAACCTGAATGCGCAGGTCCTCGCCACCACGATGACCGCTACCGTGGGTGCCAATTCCGGTGTCTATAGCTTCACCGGTCTACCCGTGGGCGACTACCGGGTCGAAGTGACGGACACGGCGAGTGTTCTGGCCAATCAGTCACCCACGCAGGTGAGCGGCGGCGCGATCGCCATCGCCTGTAGCGGGACCTGCACGAACTCCCAGAATGCCGACTTCGGCTATACCGCCGCGACGACGGGCTCCGGCAAGATCGGCGAGACCCTGTACTTCGATAGCGATGGGAGTGGCACGCAGAACGGTGGAGAGATCGGCATCGGCGGGGTCACCCTCGACTTGGTCAGCATCGGCATCATCGACGGTTACGTGGACCTGAATGGCGACGGCCAGATCACGGCGGCGGATGCCGGTACCTACGGTGGCTACACAGTCGCCAACGGTGTCCTGAGCGGTGTCGCCGATGGCACCCTGGTCAACGGCGTCAAGGTCTTCAGCGGCCGTCTCGACACCAGCGGCAATGGCTCTGTCGGAGTGGAAGATGACAAGGCGCCCCAGGTGATCGGCACCAAGACGACATCCGACGGCACGACCGACGTGGACGGCAACGGGTCCATCGATCCTGTGGGGACCTACTGGTTCACTGGCGTCGAGGCCGGCGGCTATCGGGTGGTGGTCACCGACACCAACAGCGTGCTCGGCGGTCTCACTCCGACCCAGACGTCCGGGGCCAAGGACATCACCTGCAGCGGGGCGACCTGCACCACGGTCAGCGACGCCGACTTCGGTTACCAATCGACCACCGGCGGCACCGGCACCTTGGGCGGCACGCTCTGGCATGACACTCGACGCCACTGGAGGCGGGACCACGGGTGTGCTGAACACCGGCGAGCCGCGTCTGGCGGGTATCACGGTGGAACTGTGGCTGGATGTGGACAGTAGCTGCACCCCGGATACCCAGTGCACGCCGGTGCCCGGTATCGACAATCTGGTGCGCACGACCACGACCAACAGCAACGGGGACTACGTCTTCCTCGGCATCCCGCCGGGTAAGTACATCGTCAAGGTCACCGACACCAATGGCGTGCTGGCGGGGATGACCAGTGTGACGGGTGCAAACCCGACGGCGGACAACAACGGCCACGTGCCGCCGTACGCCACGACCCTGACCCTGGGCGAGGTCGATACCAGCGTGGACTTTGGCTACAAGGCCAGCGGTACGCCGGTGAGCCTCAGCGGAACGGTGTTCGAGGATGCCGGCACCAGCCTGGGTGTGTACAACGACCCGACCACGGGTGGCGACGATGCCTACGTGCCCGGCGCCACCGTATACCTGTATCGGGTGGTGAACGGCCAGGAGTACCTCATCGGCACCACCGCCACGGCGGCCGACGGCAGCTACAGCTTCGCGGACCTTCCGGCGGGCGGCACCTATGTGGTCAAGGTCGATACCACCGGCACCCTGGCGGAGGGTATGCAGCAGACGTTCGATCCGAGCGAATCGGGAACATGTCTGACCTGCGACAGCCAGTACACCGTGACACTCAACAGCAGCGTGACGGGCATCGACTTCGGCTACTGGAACGGCGGCATTGTCACCACCCCGGTGACCCTGGCCTACTTCAAGGCCACGCCCGACCAGCCGCAGGGAACGGTCCGGTTCGAGTGGTGGACCGCGACCGAGACGGGCAACCTGGGCTTTGAGCTGTTTGTCGAGATGGGTAAGGGCAAGGACAAGGAGCGGGTTCGGATCAGCGCCGAGCCGATCCTCGGCAAGGTCAGCAGCACCGAGCCCATGCCCTACGCCTACACGGTCGATGGTGTGGCGGGCGATGTCTTCTGGATCACCGATGTGGATATCGACAGCAAGCGCACCTGGCACGGTCCCTACCGCCTGGGCAAGGCGTTCGGGCATATCCCCAAGGTCAAGGCCATCGACTGGAAGCCGGTGAAGAAGGAGAAGGCCGACAAGAAGGCTGGCCGCGCCAAGAAGTCGCGGAGGAATGCCGCGGCGGCGGTGGAGGTTGCGGCAGTCCAGGGTGGCACTGCGGATGCCGTCGATCTGGTCGTCATGCGCGATCCGCTGGACGAGACCTATGCGCGGGTGACCTATTCGACCAGCGCACGGGTCTACCGGGTGACCTACGCCGCGCTGGCGGCGGCCGGGATGGACCTCAAGGGCGTTCCGCTCGACCGGCTCGCCGTTTACAACCGCGGCCAGCAGGTACCCATACAGGTGGTGGGCGGGGGGGCCGGAAAGAACAAGAATCTGTTCGTCTCCGGTAGTTACCTCGAGTTCGTCGGCGAGGGCGCGGATAGCCTCTACACCGATGCCAATCCCTACCGGCTCGTGGTCGAGAAGGGCAAGGGCGCCCGGGTGGCCGTGGACAAGCGCACCCTGCCAGCGAGGTTCGTGCCGGCGCCCTACTACATGGAGCGGGTGACCCGCGAGCGCGAGTGGGATTACGCCATCGAGTCGCCGAACGGGGATCCCTGGTTCGACGAGTACCTGGTCGCCTGGGGTGGGCCATCCGATGCGCTGTCGCGGTCCATCAGCATCGATCAGATACGTGCCAGGGGCCGCCCCGGCCCAGCTCGAGGTCGGGCTGTGGGGTGTGACCTCGCTCAGCAGCGCTCCCGATCACCATGTCGTGGTCGGCTTCAATGGCCAGAGCGATGTGGGCGAGCGGACCAGTTCGACGGACGCACCGACGGCACGGTCAAGGTCACACTGCGCCGGGAACCTGCTCACAGGAAGGCAGCAATACGGTGACCCTGAAGCTGCCGTTCGATCTGAACTATGGCGTGGACGAGTACGGCGAGGCCGGCTACGACATGATCGCGCTGGATCGCTACAGCGTGACCTACCCGCGGCGCTTCGTGGCCCGCAACGGGCGGCTGAGCTTCACCGCGGCGGGCGCTGCCTTCACGGTGACGGGGCTGCCGAGCAACCAGGTGAGCGGTCTACCGCACCGACAGCAGTGGCGTGAGCCAGCTCACCGGGGTGAAGGTGAGCGGTTCCGGGACCAACTACAGCGCCAGCTTCCCGGGTACCACCACGGCCGCCACCTACCATGTGGCGAGCGTGAGTGCGCTCGGGACGCCGGGCATCGAGGCGGTGACCGCGCCCGTTGACTGTGCGAAGGGCGGCGAGGCCAAGTTCCTGGTGATCGCCCATGAGGACTTCATCAACGCCGATCTTCAGCGGCTGGTGGACGCCCGGGCGGCGGAAGGGTACAGCACGGCGGTGGTCCCGGCGGGCGGTCTCTATGCCCAGTACAGCCATGGCATCTTCGATCCGTCCGCGATCCACGCCTGCGTGAAGGATGCGGTGGCTCGTCGTGGCACGGAGGCCGTGCTGCTGGTCGGGGCGGACACCTACGACTACATGGACTACTTCGAAGCGGGCGACGGTGAGCTTCCTGCCGAGCTTCTATGCGCAGACCGGGAGCATCGTGCACTGGGCGCCGGCGGATGGACTGGTCGGCGATGTCGACGGCGATGGGCTGCCGGATGTGGCCGTGGGACGCTTCCCGGTGCGCACGGGTGCCGACCTGACCAACATGGTCGATCGCACCCTGGCGTACGGCAAGATCGGCTATGGGAAGACCGCGGTGTTCGCCGCCGACAAGTACGATACGGCCCAGCAAGCACGACTTCCGGGCCGACAGCGAGGCGCATCGTGGCGGAGCTTCCGGCGGGTTGGACGGTGGCAGAGGCTACCTCGACGACCTGCAGCTGTCACGGCGGCCCGCTCGCAGCTCATCGGTGCCATCAACGGCGGGGTGGCCCTGACGGCCTTCGTCGGCCACTCGGGTCCCAGCGATTGGACCTTCGACGGGCTGTTCAGCTCCGACGATGCCGTGGCGCTTACCAACGCCGGCAAGCCGACGGTGGTGACCCAGTGGGGCTGCTGGAACACCTACTACGTGTCGCCGTTCTCCGACTCGCTCGGTCACAGCTTCCTGCTGAGCGGGGATCGGGGCGCGGCGGCGGTGTTGGGCGCCAGCACCCTCACCGAGGCCGAGCACGAGACGGAGTTCGGCAAGCGGCTGTTCGGCATCGGCGGCCTGGTGGACGGTTCGGCTACCGATCGGCGAGGCCATCCTGCGGGCGAAGCGCGACCTGGCGCCGACTACCCGGATTGGTCGAGGCCGAGACCGACTGGCGCGACGTCATCCTTGGCTGGCAGCTCCTGGGTGACCCACTGCTGCGGATCAACCCCTGAGTAGCACCGTCCCGACGGGCTGGGCAAATGCCCAACCCGCTGGGGCAGGGGGGTCGTGGACGGCGGATTTGCAACGCTGATCGATAGAGAATGGTTCGACCGCAGAGGTAACAGTGGCCAAAGGTAACGAATTCAGAGACGCCGCCGAGGCCGCCGTGCCGACTGCACAACAGGCGCGGCGAAGGCCCTACGTCGCCCCAGTGCTGGAGGACCTGGGCGACCTGCGCGATGTCACCCTTGGTGGCAGTGCGCGGCGTCGGGGAGTCCGGTGGCAGGAAAACAAAGACAGGTCGTGGGACCTGACCTGTTCCCCCTGTAGGTCGGGCTTCAGCCCGACTCAATGGCGGCGTGTCAGACGAGAGCCTGCCCTACAGGGGTTCGTCGGTCTCGTCTTTACCGGAAATCACCCTGGATGTTCGATAAGTCCCCCGGCGCCACGCTGGACTACCACCGCTCGATGCTGGCGGACACCGCACGCACGCGGGCGTTCGAGGGCGCCATCCAGGCGCGGGTCAAGCCGGGCGACACGTGTCGTCGATCTCGGCTGCGGCAGCGGTATCCTGGCGTTCTTCGCCTGCCGTGCGGGGGCGCGGCGGGTCTACGCCCTGGAGGATGGAGCCACTCATCGAATTGGCCAAGGCCCTGTGCCGGGTCAACGGGTTTGCAGATCGGGTCGTCTTCATCAACGAGCGGTCCACGCGCGTCGCCATCCCCGAACCGGTTGATGTGATCGTTACGGAGACGATCGGCAATCTCGGGCTTGGAAGAGGGCATTCTCGGCTGGACGGCGGATGCCCGCCGGCGGTTCCTGAAACCCCAGGGCGGCCTGATTCCCGAGTCGATTGCGTTGTTCGCTGTGCTGGTCGAAGCGCCCGAGGCGTATCGCAGCGTCAGCGATTGGTCCGCACTGCCCTACGGTCTCGATTTCTCGCCAGCGCAGGACCGCGCGTGCAATAACCCGAGTTGGACCCAGATACGGCCCGAGGCGTGCCTTTGCAGTCCGGCCTTGTTGGGGAAGTCGAACTCATCCACAACGAGCGCGACGCCTTCGAGGGCCGGGCGGAGGTCACCGCCACTCGCTCGGGCGTCTGTCACGGCATCGGCGGCTGGTTTCGAGCCCGATTGACCGAGACGATCTCGCTCTCGAACGCGCCGCCGCTGGCCACTCCGAGTTGGACGCACGGATTTCTGCCCCTGGCGCACCCTTTGCCAGTCGTGGCGCGGCGAGGTCTTTTCGCTGCGGCTGAGCGTCCATGGCAACGGCTCCCTGTGGCGATGGGGGTTGGAGCGCTGTGCGACAACCGGGCGGGGCGGTGCCGAGCCTGCGCTCCAATCGACGCTGGCGGGACGGTTCCTGTCGATGGAACAGCTCCGCAAGGGTGCGGGCCATTCACTGCCGCGCCTGGGGGCCAAGGGGGAGGTGCAGCGCTTCATTCTCGAGGCCATGGACGGCACTCGCAATCTGGACGCGATCGCGGCGGCGGTCCTGGACCGGTTTGAGGGCGTCTTTCCCGATCCCAGAGAGGCCTCGGACCTCGTGCGGCAGATCTCTCGCCGATACGCCCTGTAGGTCGGGCTGAAGCCCGACCTACAGGCATCTGTGTAGGTCGGACTTTAGTCCGACTTTCAAAGCCAAATGCTGTCCCAGTGAGGGTAGTCACCCAGACGCTTGACCAATCCCGCCCGCAGGGGGTTAGCGACGATGTAGCGGGCAACGCCGATGCGGTCTTCGTCCTTGCGCAACGCATGGTCGTAGAATGCGGGCTGCCAGCAGGTCCCATGGCGGCCGAGGCGCCTGTTGATCTCGTGGGCACTGGCGCCTTTGAATTTTTGCATCAGTGCCGAGAGGTCTCCCGTTGTTGTCAGCGAGACGAGCCCATGGAAGTGATCGGGCATCAAGACCCAGGCCAGCCAGATACCGAGCCCGGCGGCTTGTGTCTCCCGCAGGACCCCGATGACGGTACGGGCCAAATAGAGGTCGGTGAACAGGGATTGCCTCCCGTGGAGGACGGTCGTGACGAAGTATTCGCGACCGGGTTCTGAGTAGCGGCCCTTGCGAAGGTCGTTGTAGGCCATGACGCCCTCATGATAGGTCGGGCCGGAGTCGGACTAAAGTCCGACCTACAGATCTGGTCGGGCTGAAGCCCGACCTACATGGGTTGTAGGTCGGACTTTAGTCCGACACAGGCCGACCCAAGGTTGTGGTCGTCTTGGCCAGGTGGCGCAGCCACAGTTCGAGGCTGATGATCTTCCAAAGCCAGTAGATCTCCTGCTCGTCAAGCTGGCCTTGCCGCGATAACGCCTGGCGAATCCAGTCGCCCCGCACGAACCCCATGCGCTCGCTGTGTGCCCCCGTGAGCATCGACCTTACCGACCCGGTCTCACGCTCGAACAAACCGATTCGGGTCAGGACCTCAAAATCGGTTTTGAAGGGCCGTTCGCAGATTGACTCCGGCAACAACCCATGCATGGCATTGCGCTGGATCCAACGGCCCCGCCAGGGCCGCCCGAGCTGATCGGCGGGCAGGGCCATGGCCAATTCGACCAAACGTCGATCGAAGTAGGGCGATTCCGACTCCAGGCCGTAGCGGTTGTAGAACCCTCGCCCGTCGCTCATCAGCGACGGCCAAGCGCCGTCGGACAACATGCTCAGGCGGAACCACTGAGCGGGCGGGGTGAATCTCCGGCGCCGCGGGTCGTCGCGGGGGCGTTCCTGTAACCCTACCCGTTGGGCGAATTTTGGGTGCAGCGCGGGGTTGTGGTGAACCGGGTGGAGCTTGACCTTGCGCAGGCCATGCTTGAGACCCGCTGGCACAAGCTGGCGCAGGCCATAATGGAAGAGGTCGCGCCGCCAGGAGACGTGCTCGCCGTTCGCGCGCCACAGGCGAAAGAGCTCGGGAAGCCGCCGCTCCAGAAGCATGTCGGCCGCCCAGTAATGACCGCCGCCGAACAGTTCATCCCCATACTGACCGCTGAGCAGGACGCGGCAGCCGGCGGAGCGTGCCGCCTCGGCCACGGCGATCACCAGCCAGGAATAGGCATCGCACCAGAGGTAGTCGCGCTCCACGGGCCAGCGCGGCAGGTCTTTCAGTGCCCATTTGTCGTCGCAGACGAGGTAGGTGGCGTCGAGTCCGTAGCGTTCGGCGACCGGCCCTATGTAGTCGCGCTCGTCGCTGTCCTTGTGCTCGATCGAAGACATAGGAGAAGGTCTTCAGGCGCGATTGAGTTGGGTGGGTCTCGGGCAGGAGCTCGGAGGCGATCGCCGCGAGCAGGGTCGAGTCGAGGCCACCACTCAGGGAAAGCCCGATCGGACCGATCGAGCGCATCCGGCAGCGGGTGGCGGCGGTCAGTAGTGTCGCGGAAATGCTCGGCGTACTCGCGGTCGTCCCGGTAGCGGACGCGCGCCTCGGGGTCGATATCCCAGTAGCGGCGCTTGCGGATGCCCTGGCCGGTGATCGTCAGGCAGTGGGCTGGGGCGACCTGGTAGATCGACTGATAAATAGGTCTCTTCGTGCTCCTGGTTCAGATCGGCCAGGTAGTCGGCGACCTTGCCCTCGTTGATGCGCTGCCTGCCAGCCCGGGGAGTCCAGGATCTGACCGACCTCCGAGGCAAAGAGGCAACGTCGCCCGTCATGGTGATAACAGAGCGCCACGACCGCCCAGGGCATCGCGCGCCAGGAAGAGCCTTCGATTGGCGGTGTCCCAGACGGCGAAGACGAAGTCGCCGAGCAGGCGCTCGGGGCAGGCTTCCCCCCAACGCCGGAAGGCGGCCAGGATCAGGTCGGCATCGGTGGGGGCGGGGGGGAGGTCAGGCTCGCCGCGCAAGGCCGCCAACAGCTCGTCGCGATTGTCGATGCGCGCGTCGGCCACGAGGACGTAGCGGCCATCGGTGCTGATCAGGGGTTGGGTCTCCCGCACCGATTCGGGAGTGACATGGAAGGCCAGATGGGCCAGTCCGGCGGCGTCACCCATCCAGTAGCGGACGCCGTCCGGGCCGCGGTGTGGCGCCGCGCCGGTCATGGCGCGCAGGGCCGCGGCATCGACGGGCGCGCCGTCAAAATGGACAATGCCGCAAATGGCGCTCATGGTAGGCTCGGTCGGCGGGGTATCTTAAGGAGCGATTCAGTAAGAACCGTGTACACATTCAATGGTGCCATTACCGCCAGTACGAAGCGAGAGACATCGGCTGCGCGCCTATCAACGCCTGTAGGTCGGGCTTCAGCCCGACTTTGGCGACCATGACGCATCGTCGCGCCGCGGTCGGACTGAAGTCCGACCTACAGTCCGACCTACAGGGGTTGAGGTGGCTGGATTGATTCGGTTGTTCGGCAGGGCCTGTTTGCACGGCCACATCGGCACGGGTTTCGGCTACCGCATTGCAGGCCATGAGCTGTTGTCGGATGTCCCCTTGCCATTGCTCGCCGAATACGCCAGCGGCTCGGTGCAACCCTCCCTGCGGGATGAGCGGGTCCCGTCGGTCGAGTCCGACGCCGCGACCGCGAAGACCACAGGATGGCTGGCAGGCATGACCCGGCGGGTCGTCTCCCGTTCCGGCCAAGCGGCCTATGGGTTGGAGATCGCCGATTTTGCGCGGTTTGTGGTGGCGAAATCCGGCGGCGGGATCTTCTGTGCCGGCGTGGCGGCGGGCGTAGCCCCGAAGGTCCTGGAAGAGGCCCTGCTCGGACCGCCCCTTACCTTCGCACTGGCGCTTCAAGGGGTCTGGTGTCTGCATGCCAGCGCGGCGCTAAGGCAGGGGAGGGCAGTCCTGTTACTCGCGGCCTCGGGGCGGGGCAAATCCACCCTGGCGGCGTCCCTGGATGGCGCCGAGGGTGGTGGCTGGGCCGGCTGGCCGACGACATCGTTCCTTGCACGCTGGTCGGGGGCCTGCCCTGCGCCAGCCCGCACTTTCCCCAGTTGAAGTTGGGGACCGATGGGCAGTACCCGCTGAGCGCGCGCGAGAGACTGCCTGTTGGGGCTGTGGTCGTACTCGATCCGGGCGGCATGGTCGACCGAGATTGTGCTCGAACGCCTGTCCTCGGCGCCTGCGCTCAAGGCCTTGGTCGGGCAGACGGTGGCGGTGAGCCTGTTCGATCGCGCCCTGCACGAGGCGCATTTGCGGTTCGTAGCCGCGCTGCTGCAGGCGGTTCCGGTCTACCGGATGCGCTATCCGCATGACTACGCGCGCCTGCCCGAGGTTGTCCAGGCCCTGGAGCAGCTTGACGCCTATGCGTGCTCGCCCAGCCGGACCATTTCTTGAACGCGCGCTCACCCAACAAAGCATGGAGGCCGCACTGGGGTGATAGATCCGGTCTGGTCGGGCTGAAGCCTGCCTACCGGGCGGATGGCAGTTGCCCTTGGGCCTGGTGACCGGCAGGTCTGTCCAGTCAGGCGCCGACGCCGGCCGTTTCGTGCAGGACGGTGAAGCGTTGGGCGACGTGCTCGCTGTCGTTGATGACAGTGCCGTCGATCTCGACCCAGGCGTGGGCCTGGAACGCCCCGGCCACGGCAACGCCCAGGCGCAGCATCGCCGGCAGGCGGCGGCGCCTTAGCAGAAACCAGAGCAGCACGGACTGACGCAGGCAGGTTGCATTCACCGGCAGGCGGCGGGCGGCGATCCCGATCAACTCGGCGGTTCGCCGTGTCTCGGCGATCCGCGCTGGCGGGATGGAACTGGCGGTCAGCGGCGCTGGAAGCCGCCGCCCCAGGAGTCGGAGCGTTGCTTCGAGTCCACCCAGGCGCAGCATCGCTGCAACGGCGATGAGCAGTACAGCGGCCCGGAGAAGGAAGGCGCGCTCGGGTCTCGGGATGTCCAGGTACCTTTTAAGCAGTTGCATCGCTGGCACTCGCATCGACCTCGATGAGGTTGAGATCATGTAGCCCGGCTTTCAGGTCTGTGCATGCAACCATAGGGTCCCGAGTCGCCACCGGCGTCTGCGCCTGTTAACATTGCGCGATTTCCGCGACTGCCAGTGTACGTGCTACGGCGTTCATCGGCACCCCTCAACCTTTTGCAGTGGCCGCTGAGATATGGCGCTTCATTTTAACCTCAAGCAGGTCAAGCTTGGCATCATCGGGCTCGGGTATGTCGGACTCCCGCTGGCCGTGGAGTTTGGCAAGCGCTACCCGACCATCGGGTACGATATCAGTCGGCGACGCATCGATGAGCTGCGGTTGGGGCGGGACAGTTCGCTCGAAGTCGAGCCCGATGAGCTGAAGGCCGTGCAGGGCCTGGCCTACACCGATAGTGCCGAGGATCTTGCCGGGTGCAATGTCTTCGTGGTCACGGTCCCAACGCCGATCGATGCGCACAAGGCACCGGACCTGCGGCCGCTCGAGTCCGCCAGCCGCACCTTGGGTGGGATACTACAGCCCGGCAGCATCGTCATCTACGAATCGACGGTCTACCCTGGGGCCACTGAAGAGGTCTGCATCCCGATCATCGAGCAGGTGTCGGGACTGACATACAATCGCGACTTCTTCGCCGGCTATAGCCCAGAACGTATCAACCCAGGCGACAAGGAACATCGCCTGCCGACGATCAAGAAAGTGACATCTGGCTCCACCGCCGAGGTTGCCGGGTTCGTCGATGCGCTTTACGGTAGCATCGTCCTTGCTGGGACCCACAAGGCGAGTTCTATCCGCGTCGCGGAGGCCGCCAAGGTCATCGAGAATACCCAGCGCGACGTGAACATTGCGCTGATCAACGAGTTGGCGCTGATCTTCAATCGCCTCGGCATCGATACCCAAGAGGTCCTCGAGGCCGCCGGGAGTAAGTGGAACTTCCTGCCGTTTCGCCCGGGCCTGGTTGGCGGGCATTGTATCGGCGTCGATCCTTACTACCTGACCTACAAGGCACAGGCCATCGGCTACCATCCCGAGGTCATTCTCGCAGGGCGTCGCCTCAATGACGGCATGGGTTCCTATGTGGCCAGTCAGGTCATCAAACTCATGATGCAGCGGGGTGGGGTAGCCGAGGCGAGCCGCGCGCTGGTCATGGGCCTGACCTTCAAGGAAAATTGCCCGGATCTACGTAACACCCGCGTCGTCGATATCGTCGCTGAACTCAAGGATTACGGCATTACCTGCGACGTGTACGACCCTTGGGCGAGCCCAGAAGAGGCCCATGCAGAATATGGCATTACACTGGTCGATACGTTGGTGCCGGGGACCTATGACGCCGTGATCCTGGCCGTCGCCCACCGGCAATTTCAGGCGATGGGTGTGGTGGATCTCAGGGCGCTGGGTAAACCTGGCGCCGTACTCTACGACGTCAAGCAAATCCTACCTCGCAGCGAGGTCGATGGACGCCTCTGAGGGCATGCCATTACCCACCTCCTTTGAGCCTCTCACGGAGGCGCGAAGGCACAGAGAAGTGAGCGATCATCGTTTCGGTCGGCTCCTGCCGTCTCGCGTAGATTGGCCTTCAGGCCAACCCCGGCCTCGCGGGCCACCCGCGGCGCCCGGTCGGTCTAAAGGCCGACCTACAGAGCCCCATGATGTCTGGGCGGCCTGGGTCCATCCTTGTCTATTTTCGGAGCGATTATGAAGGTCCTGATTACGGGTAGCGCGGGTTTCATCGGATCGACCCTGGCCCTTCGCCTGCTGGGGCGCGGCGATGAAGTGCTCGGTATCGACAACCTCAATGACTATTACGATGTCGGTCTGAAGAAGGCCCGGCTCGCGCGTCTGGAGAATTTCCCGGGGTTTACTGACCTTCGGATCGATCTTGAGGATCGGTTCGGCGTGGCAGAGGTCTTTGCCAGGCATAAACCGGAGCGGGTGGTCAATCTGGCCGCCCAGGCCGGCGTGCGCTATTCAATCGAAAATCCTATGGCCTATGTGAATACGAACCTGGTGGGTTTCGCACATATCCTCGAGGGGTGTCGCCACAATGGTGTGGAGCATCTGGTGTATGCCTCCAGCAGCTCGGTCTACGGCGCCAATACGAATATGCCATTTTCTGTCCACCAGAACGTGGACCATCCTATGAGCCTCTACGCGGCAAGCAAGAAGGCCAATGAACTGATGGCCCATACCTATAGCCATCTCTATCGCATCCCCACCACCGGTCTACGCTTTTTTACGGTCTACGGCCCCTGGGGGCGGCCGGACATGGCGCTGTTCAAGTTTACCCGCGCCATCCTTGCCGATGAGCCGATCGACGTTTACAACTATGGCCATCATCGCCGCGACTTCACCTACATCGATGACATCGTAGAGGGCGTTATCCGGGTACTCGATCGAATCCCTGAGCCCAATCCGCTGTGGTCTGGGGATAATCCCGACTCCGCCACCAGTGCGGCACCCTACCGATTGTACAACATCGGTAATAACCAGCCGGTGGAGCTGATGGAGTACATTCGGATTCTGGAGCAGTGCCTCGGCCGCGAGGCCAAGAAGAATCTGTTGCCCTTGCAGGACGGCGATGTGCCCGATACCTATGCCGACGTGCGGGACCTGGTGCGGGATACCGGCTATCAGCCCGACACCCAGGTCTCCGTTGGCGTGGCACGCTTCGTGGATTGGTATCGGGCCTACTACGGGGCCTGACCATGCCGTTACTCAACGCGATATAAGCGTCTCACACAGACGCAGAGGTTCAGGCGTGTCCTCAGCCCGGGCGCGGTCAAGGCATGCCCCATCGCGCCGGGCGGTCAGGGCCGATCGACCCTAGCCACTATTCGATCCGGGCGAGGTCGAAGATGTCCTGAAGGCGTTCCAGTAGCCCCCGTAATTCCAGGGCGGTGAGGGCGAATTCCGCCTCCAGACGGGCAACCGGGTCCTCAATGTCGGCGTCGATGGCCTCCTCGACCAAGGCATCCGCAAGGGTCAGACGCTTGAGAGACAGGTCGTCCTGGAGAAGCAGGGAGACGTGCTCATCCCACTCGCAGGCAACCTTGACCACCTGCTTGCCGGCCCTAAGATGGGTCTGAATCTCCTCGCTGGTCAGGTCCTGACCGCGGCACCGGACTACCGACTGGGTATCCTCCGGATCGCGCAACTCGCACTCCTGGCCCAGTGCGAGGCCTGCAGGGAGGTCGCTGCCCTCGACCCACTGGGTCAGCAATTGGGCGACAGGCCGGTTGGGGCGGGGAGGGATGGCGGGGAAGGTGCCGAGCATCTCGCGCAGGAGGGAGACGACCTCCTCGGCGGTCTTGTCGCTGGCCGCATCCACCACCATCCACCCGGCTTGCGTATCCACATAGGCGAGTACCCGGCGGGAGCGCAGGAAGGCACGCGGCATCATCTCCACCAGGATGTCCTCGCGCAAGCGGCGGCGCTCGGCCTTCCCGATGCTGCGGACCTCGGCACCTTCGATCTCTGCGATGCGCTCGTCGAGGGCCTCGGCGACCACCGAGGACGGCAGGAGGCGCTCCTGACGGCGCACGCACATCAACAGACAACCATTGACGCCGTGGACCAAGGCCCCATCGTCCCCGGCTGGGGCGGACCAACCGATGGTGGCGGTCTCCAATGGCCCACAGGGGCGAAAACGGCGGGTGCCAAGCTGGGCCTCAAGGCCCGCGGCCGTCAATTCCAACGGCCCCCCCAAACGAAAGAAACGGACGTTTTTGAACAAGCTTCCCCCTGGTCTGTGACACAAAACACAGCATTATGCCCGACCCATCGGGGGCTGTAACCCAGAACCGAAACTCGGCCGCAGCGCGGACAGGGGCAGGTCGTTCTGGCGATCGCCAGGCCCTGGGGGAGACGCTCAGACCCCTTCCACGCGAACCGGCAGGCGACGGTCGCCCCAGGTCCCGGGGGCAGACTCGAAGGTCCCGGGGCAGGGTGTGCCGCAGGCAGCGCAATGGCCCTCGACGTCGAGTCCCCAGGCCCCAATGCGATACCAGTCGCGCTCGATGAGGCAATGTCCACAGCGATGGCACCAGGTGCTGCCGCCCTCCCGGTCATGGACGTTGCCGGTGTAGGCGTAGCGCACCCCATTGCGGCGTGCCAGGTTGCGGGCCAGGGTCAGGGTCGCCGGTGGGGTAGGGGGGGCGTCGGTGAGCTTCCAGTCCGGGTGGAAGGCGGTGAAGTGCATGGGGACATCCGGACCGAGGTGCTCGACGACCCAGGCGGTCATGGTATCGAGTTCCTCCTCCGAATCGTTGTAGCCGGGTATGATCAGCGTGGTCAACTCGACCCAGACCCTGGTTTCGTGGCGCAGGTAGAGCAGGGTCTCCAGCACTGGGGCCAGGTGCCCCCCGCACAGGCGATGGTAGAAGTCCTCGGTAAAGGCCTTGAGGTCCACATTGGCCGCATCCATGGCGGCGAAGAGGTCCTCGCGGGCACCGGGGCTGACGTAGCCCGCGGTCACGGCGACGTTCTTGACTCCCAGCTCGCGGCAGGCCAGGGCGGTGTCGCGGGCATATTCCAGGAAGGGGACCGGGTCATTGTAGGTGTAGGCGACACTGCGGCAACCTAAGGCGGCGGCCTGTTTGGCGATGGCCAAAGGGCTTGCAACGGCGGCGAGGGTATCCATCTCGCGGGACTTGCTCATGTCCCAATTCTGGCAGTATCTACAGGCCAGATTGCAGCCGGCGGTGCCGAAGGACAGCACCGGGGTGCCGGGTAGAAAGTGGTTGAGGGGCTTCTTCTCGATGGGGTCCACGCAGAATCCGCTGGAGCGCCCATACGTATAGAGCCGGATCTCGCCTCCCGAGCATCCGCGCACGAAGCACAGCCCGCGCTGTCCGTCGCGGAGCTGGCAGTAACGGGGACAGACATCGCACTGGACGCGCTGGTCGGACAGTTGGTGCCAGTAGCGGGTTGGGTACGATTCGGGGAGTGCGGACACGGGTGCCTCCGGGGGCTTGGGTGCATCGGTAGCGACCTTTTACATAGTGTGGCACGGGCTGTGGACAAGTTTGTGGAAAGCGAGGCTTGTCGGGGTCTGGCGGCCCCCAGAGGCACGCGCCCCGTTGCCCAGGAGGCGCCGCTTACTGTTTGGTAAATCGTAGTAGAATCAGATCGTTGAAGTGTCTTGTTGCAACACTTTCAACGGCTCTGGGGCGCCGCGCGGCGGCGTGGCCCGTTCTTGACACTGTGCATATTCGTGTGGTTAGACGGGGTGTTAGACATGATCGGTGGAGGAGACCGCTTCTGGGAGACGACGTCCCTGCAGGCACTGGACCCGGGGCGCTGGGAGTCGCTGTGCGACGGGTGTGGTAAGTGCTGCCTGGAAAAGTTCGAGGACGAGGACACCGGCGACATGGTCTACAGCAATGTCGCCTGTCGCCTGCTCGACCTGGAGACCTGCCGCTGTGCGGACTATGCGCACCGCCGACTGTTGGTGCCCGAGTGCATCCCCCTGACCGCGGCCGTACTGGAGGACCCGCGCTGGCTCCCGCAGACCTGTGCTTATCGCCTGGTGGCCGAGGGCAAGCCGCTGCCGGACTGGCACCCGTTGGTCAGCGGCGATCCGGGATCGGTACGGGCCGCCGGGCAGAGCGTCTACGGGCGCGTCATCCCGGAGTCCGAGGCGGACGATCCCCTGATGCACTTGATCGACTGGATCCGTTAGCCTTCCCGGGCACCCAGGGGCTATATCTGCGGTGTCGAATCAGCCACAGGAGCGCAAGGGCCCGCGACAGGCCTCCCGCCGGCCCTCGCAGGGGGCACAGCGACGGGTGTTGGGGACTCGCACCCGGCGGGCGTCCGGGATCGGGACACCGCAGTCGATGCAGCACTTGGTTCCCTGACCCTCCCGGGCCCGTTCTCGGATCATGTGGATGCGCATCTCGATCTCGCGCTGCGTGTGGGCCTGGGCGCGGTCGAGCAGGTCGGCGTGTTTCTCCATCGAAGGGGGCTCCCGGATTGGACGCACGGCAGGTGGCGGTCTTGGTGGTCGGCGTTCCGGTCTCGCCTTCTGGTCGCGGAGGGCGGGGCCGGACCCTGACAGAGTGTCTCCCGCGCCCATGTCCGCCGCGTGACGGTCCAATGACGGTCCTGTGTTGGCCTGTCGTTCCCGATTGGGGTTGGTCGTGCTTTCCGCAGAAGTGCGACAATGACAACCCGCTTTTCCGCAGGTCGCCGAACCAGGCCAAGCGCCCGTGATCCGGATCATCGATCGCTATGTCCTGCTTGAGGTCGCCAAGGTCTTCGCGGCCGTCGTGGGCGTCCTGCTGCTCATCACGTTGAGTCTGCTGTTCCTGCGTACCCTGGAAGAGGTCAATGTGGGCGCGCTCAATGGCGGTCTGGTGCTGCGTTTCCTGGGCCTTCAGATCCTCCGGGACCTGGCCAGCTTGCTGCCGCCGGCCTTCTTCCTGGCGATCCTGGTCGCCCTTGGGCGCCTGGCCCGGGACAGCGAACTCATCGCCATGGCCGCCAGCGGCATGGGCCCGGGCCGGATTTATTCCGCCCTGGCCCTGCTGGTGCTCCCACTGGCGCTGATGACAGCGTGGTTTGCTCTGTACATGCAGCCCTGGGCATCGGCGCAGATCCAGCGTATCCGACTCCAGCAGAGCGAGCAGCTATCGCAGATTGCCGGTCTTCAGGCTGGGCGCTTCTACCAGCAGGACGATGGCCAGGTGACGATCTTCGTAGGCGAGATCGACGGGGATCGTCAGTTGCGCCATGTCTTCATCCATGACGGGCGGGGACAGACGCAGCGCACGGTGCTCAGCGATGCCGGGCTGCATCGGCTGGACCCCGCGACCGGAGACCATGAGGTGACGCTTCTGGACGGCTGGCGCTACGACGGGACCCCGGGGGCCGCCGACTACGCCATGGGTAGATTTCAACGCTATCGTCTGTGGGTCCCTGCCAAGGAACCGGGCGGCCAGACAAGTCGCAAACGCTCGACCATCTCGACCTCCGACTTGTGGTGGGGCGGGACCCTGGCAGATCGCGCCGAGTTGGAACATCGGTTGAGCGGGGTGGTGGCCATCTTCAGTCTGGGGCTGATCGCTGTGCCTCTGAGTGTCCTGTCGCCCCGGCAACGTTCCACCGGGCGGATGGTGCTTGCGTTCCTCACCTATTTCAGCTTCTTCAACCTTCAGAGAGTGGCCGAGGGTTGGATGCAAGCGGGGGTTACCCCCGCCTGGCTCGGCAGCCTCTGGTACCAGGGGTTTATCCTGGCGGTGGTGTACCTGATCCTGCTATCCGACAGCTATTGGTACCGCCGCCTGACAGCGCCTGCTGGACGGTGGGGATGCCATCGGTCGGGTGACGTCGCTGCGGGTGTCCGCACCACCTGGCGGGGCTGGTGTCCCTGGGGCGCTACAGCCGAGCGTGCGAGTCCCGCGGTGTCGCAGACCCGGCGCTCCACGCCCAACCCCACGCTACCAACGCCAACCACCGGGCACCCATCGCAACGGCGTTGAATCAAGCGGGCGTCGTTCATCATTGCAGCCGGCTCCCGTCGGCTGGCGTGCGGGCCGGCCCCGGCGTCTTGGGCCACTCATGGCGCCTGATCGGCTGGTGGCTACGGCGCAAGTATACGAGCCCTTTTGATTGTGGAGGCAGGATCGAAATTGGTTATCGTGAAAACGCTAATGAATGGGGTATAATTCGCCCCGCGGCCCCAGTCAAAGTGTTCGATGGGGCCAGTATTTTCTGCAAGTCGTAATCGTGCGTGCCGTCGCTGTAGCTTGAGCGGCCCTGCATCTCGTGCCCCGCTTGCTGTCCTCTGGCCGTTGTTTAGGCGAGGTATTCCGCATGGATCCCCAACCCCCCGCTGCCCGCTCCGCGCAGGCAAGCCCCTCGCTGCACCACTACTTGTTCAGCTTCCTGGTCCTCTTCGGACTCTGGCTCCTTTTGGTCGGGACCCTACAAGAGCAGGAGGTCATCGCCGGGGCTGTGTCCGCCCTGGTGGTGACCGCCATCGCCGGGCCCAGGCTCGCCATCTTCACAGGGGTACGTTTCACCCCCATGGCCCCGATTCACCTGGTCCTTTATCTGGGCTACTTCCTGGTCGCCCTGGTGAAGGCCAACCTGGACGTCGCCTGGCGGGTGTTGGCGCCATCCCTGCCCATCCGCCCCGGCGTCGTGCGCGTGCGCACGGGGCTTGTGTCGCCCCTGGGGCGTCTGATCCTGGCCAACAGCATCACCCTGACCCCGGGCACCCTGTCGGTGGATATCCTGGGCGATACGATTTTGATCCACTGGATCGACTGCCCCCCAGGGGTGGACATCGAGCAGGCGACCCAGGCCATCGTCGGCTCCTTCGAACGCCACATCAGCGGATTCCTCAAATGAGTCTGAACCCTTTGGAAATTATCGCCTTCGCCCTGATGGGCGCGGCCCTGGTGCTCGGGTTGGTGCGCCTGGGCCTCGGGCCCCAGACCGCGGACCGTCTGGTTGCTTCCGACACCCTGGCGGTCATCACTACCGCCGGGCTCGCCGGCGTCGCCGTCCTGCTCGATAGCCCGCTCTACCTGGACGTGGCCCTGATCTACGGGGTGCTGTCCTTTGTCGGCGTGGTGGCCCTGGCCCGAGCCATCGAGGGGGACAGATCATGAGGCTGGCCGCGGACATCTTCCTGCTCGTGGGCGGGGTGTTCTCCCTGCTTGGAGCACTGGGCTTGCTGCGCATGCCCGACGTGTACAACCGCATCCAGGCGGGGACCAAGGCCGGGACCCTGGGGGCCCTGTGCTTCCTCATCGGGGTCGGTCTCCTGTATCCCGACTGGTGGGCCAAGCTGTTGGCGATTGCGGGTCTGATCCTGTTCACCAACCCGGTCGGGTCCGCCAGCATTGCCCGCGCGCTGTATCTGTCCGGGGTGCGCCCCTGGCTGGCGCCGGAAACGGGAGGCCAGCCGGTATCCAAGGCCCCGCAGGGCAGGGAGGTGACGCTGTGATGACCTGGATCGTGTTGGTTGTCGTCGTCCTGGTGCTGGTGTCCGCCGTCATGGTGCTGGCCCTGGACAATATCATTGGGGCCGTGGTGGCCTCATCCGTGGTCTCCCTCGGGGTCTCGGTCCTGTTCGTCGCCCTCATGGCCCCGGATGTCGCCCTGACCGAGGCGGCGGTGGGTGCGGGCCTGGGCGGCGTAGTCATGGCCCTGGGGCTGCGCCGTCTCGGACTCTGGCGCCTGGAGGGGGATCGCGGCGAGGCTCACCCCCTGGTGACTACGGCGGAGCGACTGCCTGCGCCGCAAGGCAGCCGGCAGGTTCGGAAGGGAAGGGGGGCCGCGTCCATGCGTAACATCGCCTCTCTGGTCTTCAGCGTCGGCCTGGCCTTCCTGCTGTTGGTCATTGCCTCCCAACTCGGCTTCGGCCATAACTCGGCCCTCATTGGCAACGGCATCCTCGCCGGGGCGGCCCAGGACGTGGGCGCGGCCAACATCGTCACCGCCGTGGTCTTCGGCTATCGCGGCTTCGATACCCTGGGTGAGATCTCGATCCTATTCGCGGCGGCCACCGCCGCTGGCCTGGTGCTGGGACACCGCCGCGCCGGGGTATCGGACGACCCGGCGGGCGGGTTCATTCTGCGTGCCGGGGCGGACCTGCTGTTTCCGATCCTGCTGCTGGTGGGGATCTACATCGTGGTCCACGGCCATCTGACCCCGGGCGGCGGCTTCCAGGGCGGCGTCATCCTGGCCGCGGCCTTCTTCGTCTCGGTCATTGCGGAGCCGTCCAAACGGCTCAATCACGGGGCCATCGCGGTCATCGAGGGGCTGGCCGGGGCCGCCTTCATCCTGATCGGGATCTGGGCCCTGGTGGAGGACGGCAACTTCCTGCAGCCGATGCTTGGGACTGGGGTCATGGGGCAACTGCTGTCGGCCGGGACCATGCCGCTGCTGTCCTCGGCCGTGGGCCTCAAGGTCGGGTCCGAACTCGCCGGGCTGCTGGCGCATATCTCTGAGGCGGAGGCCGGCCAGCCATGATCCCCTTGTCCATGGAAACCATGCTCTACGTCTGCGCCATCGGCCTGGTCGTGATCGGGGTCTTCGGGGTGGTGATGTCCAACCACCTGCTGCGCATGGTCCTGGCCCTTTCGGTGGCCGAGACCGGCGCCAATCTGCTGCTGGTACTGGCGGGCTACAGGCCCGACGCCATCGCCCCCATCATCGGCTACGGGGCCCCCGGGGCCCTGATGGTGGACCCGGTGCCCCAGGCCCTGGTGCTGACCTCCATCGTCATCGGTGTCGGCGTCGAGGCCCTGGCGGTGGCGCTCCTGGTGCGGGTCTACCGGGCCTACGGGACCCTGGACCTGCGCATCCTGGTGGAGCGTATGCAGGGCGACATCGCCCAGGCGGCGGGCATCCCGCGCTCCAGCAGTACCCAGGCCCCGGCGGGCGAGCGCCCGCTGCCGACCATCCCGGATGGCGTCCGCCATAACCCCCGTGCCCAGGAGGTGCGGTCATGACCGCGGCAACCCTGAACTGGGCGGTGAACCCGACGCTGCCCATAGTCCTGCCACTGCTGGCGGCCTTCCTGCTGGCGCCCCTGACACGGGTCTCGGCGACCCTGGGGCGCCTCCTCGGACCCCTGGCCCTGCTGGTTTGCATCTGGCTGATCGCCCAACTGTGGCTGGCCCACGGGGGCGAGCCCTTCGCCCTGGCCATCGGCAACTTTGCCGCGCCCTTGGGCATAGTCCTGTATGTGGACCGTCTGGCCCTGTTGTTCGCCGTCCTGGTGCCGACCTTCGCCCTGCTGTTCTGGCCCTGGGATCAGGCAGGCGAGCGCGGGGTGCGCGAGTCGGCCTTGCTGTTGATCCTGGTGGCCTCGGTGACCGGGTTGGCCCTGTCCGGGGACATCTTCAATATCTATGTCTTCTACGAGTTGACGGCGGTCGCCTCCTTTGGGCTTGCATCGGTCAACGCCACCGGGCGGGCCTATGTGGCCACGGTGCGCTACCTGCTCCAGAGCGCGACGGGCTCCCTGTTGGCCCTGGTCGGCATCGCCATCGTGTATCTGAAGGCAGGCACCCTGACCCTGGCGGACCTCGCCCAGTTGGCCCCGACGACCCTCAACGACCCGATCGGGTTCGCGGCCTTCGCCCTGATGCTCATCGGCTTCGGGGTCAAGGGCGAGCTGTTCCCGGTCAACACCTGGGTCCCGGAGGTCTACGCGACGGCCCCGGCGCGGGTCTCGGCCCTGCTGGCAGGCCTGGTCTCCAAGCTGGCGGTGCTGGTGGTGGTGCGGCTCCTGGTGCTGGTCTTCCACCAGCCCGAGGCGGCACAGCTTCTGCTGGCGCTGGGCGTCCTGGGCATGATCAGCGGGGAACTCTCCGCCTGGCGGGCCAGGGACTTCCCGCGCCTGCTGGCGTTCTCGTCCATCGGACAGCTCGGCATGGTCTTCATCGCCTTCTCCCTGCCCGGCGAGATCGGCGTCCTGGCCGGCCTGGCGGTGGCCCTGCACCACCTGATCGTCAAGCCCGGCCTGTTCGCCCTGGCGGCCCGTTGGGGCGGGTCCCTGGACCGGCTCTCCGGGCTGGGCTACGCTCGCAAGCTGGCGGCGGGGGTCTATGTCCTGTTCGCCTTGTCCCTGATCGGGGTTCCGCCCCTGCCGGGGTTCTGGACCAAGCTGATCATCCTGATCGGCCTGGCCAAGGGCGGGCCCCTGGAGTTGGCGACCATGGGGGCCATCCTGGTGGTCACGGCCATCGAGGCCAATTACCTGTTCCGCGTGGCGGTGATGCTCTATCGCCGCGATGACCCGGAGGCGTCGGCGACGGCCTCGGGTGCGCGCCGGTGCCCCGCGACTGGGGGCGGGAATCGTGGCGCCGCTGTTGGCCCTGGTCCTCCTGGCGGTGACCCTGTCCATACCGCCGGTGGCCGAGGGGCTGCGCACCGTGGCCCGCCAGACCACGGACCTGGGGCTCTATGTCAGGACCGTGTTCCCGCCCGCCCAAGCGCCCTTGGCTCAGTTAGGGCCAACCGCCGCTGTCGGGCTAAAGCCCGACCTACATCGGAAGGATTGACCATGACGTCGCTGGACCTGCTGTTTCTCGTCTCGGCTCTGACCCTGGTCGTGGCCCTGGTCTTCGGGCGCTGGCGGCTGACGGCCCCGCTCCTGGTGGTCCTCTACGGGGTCCAGTTCGCGGCCCTGCTTGCGACAGGGACCCTGTTCGGCGACCCGGTGACCGCCTCCTTCGGCATCACGGTCCTGGATCAGCCCATGCACTGGCGTTACGACGCCCTGTCCTGGTTCTTCGCCATGATCACCATCGGGGCCGGGTTCTTCTCCGCCTGGTACGCCGCCGGGGCCTGGCAGCACGCCTATGCCAAGGGCCAGCAGAGCCCCTGGGTCTTCCATGTCGCCCTGGCCGCCAATGTCTTCGCCATGGTGGTCCTGCTCGGCAGCGGGGACTTCCTGTCCCTGTTCCTGGGCTGGGAACTGGTGAGCTGGGCGAGCTTCCTGCTGATGGCCATCGGCGGGGCGGCCTCCGGGCGCGCGGCCCTGCGCTATCTGACCTACGCCTTCAGCGGCGCCATGGCGATCCTCGGGGCCATGGCCCTGCTCTACACCCAGGCCGGCTCCCTGGAGTACGCCCAGGTCATCGCCGTCCTGCCCAAGCTCAGCAATGCCCAGATCTGGGTCCTGGTGACCCTGCTCGGGGGTGGCTTCGCGGTCAAGATGGGCCTGATCCCCTTCCACCTGTGGCAGGCGGCGGCCTATGCCGAGACCCCGGGCCCAGGCTCGGCCTTCCTCGGGGCCATCTCGGCCCGCATGGGGCTCTACGCCATCATCGTCGTCATCGTCGGCATGATCGGGGTGGGGCGGCTGGTGGACATGGCCATCCCCTTCAGCTTCCTGAGCGCCCGGGACCTGCTCGCCTGGATCGCGGCCCTCACCGTGATCCTGCCGACCTACACCGCGCTGCAACAGCATGACGCCCGCTACCTGCTGGCCTGGCACGGGATAGGGCAGGGCGGCTACATGCTCCTTGGGCTGATGGTGGGCAACGCGATCGGCAGCGCCGGCGGCCTGCTGCATGTCTTCAATTACGCCATCACCCAGGCGGCCCTGCTGATGGCGGTCTTCGCCGTGGTGCACCGCACCGGTACGGCGGATCTCAACCGGCTGGGCGGGTTGGTCACGCGGATGCCGCTGACCTTCCTGGTCCTGCTCTTTGGGATCATCAGCCTCGCCGGACTTCCGCCCATGGCCGGGTTCGTCTCCAAGTGGATGGTCTACAGGTCCCTGATCACCGAGGGGATGCCGCTGCTGTTCGTCGCCGCCATCGTCGGTACCCTGGGCACCATCCTCTCCGTCTACAAGCTGATCCACAACATCTTCCTGGGCCAGTTGCGGGTGGAGCATGAGCAGATCCGCGAGGCCCCGCTGTCCATGCTGGTCCCCATGCTGGGGCTTTCCACCCTGGTCTTCCTGGCGGGCGTCATGCCCGGCCCGGCGCTCAGTTGGGTGGCGGAGGTGCAGCGCCTGGTGGGGCTGCCGGTGGTCAACTTCAGCCTGGGCGGGGTCGTGGACCCCAGCGGCGGGCTCGATATGATCCTGTTGGTAAGCGTCCTCATGGGCGGCTTCGGGGTCGGGGCCCTGGTCTTTTATGGCCTCGGCGGCAAGTCCAAGCGGGTCCATCAGCTCGACAACTACGCCGGCGGGCACTTCCTCACGGCCCAGGTCAACTACCACTACAGCGACAACTTCTATGCCGGGCTCATGCACCTGATCGGGCCCTGGTACCGCGGGGCCTTCGTCCGGCTGGAGGGGGCCGTCGCGGGGCTGGTGGACCTGCTCTCCTACACCATGCACTGGATCTACCGTTCCATCCAACCCCTGATCTTCCTGCTCGTGACCACGGTCGCGATGCTCGCCTGGGTCGCTGTCTGAGGAGGTCGCTGTGATGGATTGGCAAGAACTCGCCCTGGAACTCGTCCTGATGCCCCTGGTGGCCTTCGTGGTCGGCATGGCCATGGTCCTGATGATGCGCAAGATCGCGGCCAAGCTGCAGCGCCGCGTCGGCCCGCCCCTGCTCCAGCCGCTCTACGACATCGTCAAGCTCCACTCCAAGGAGACCCAGGTCTCCCACGGGATGATCCACGAGATCGGCATCGTCATGGCCATCGGCGGCTATGTGGCCGCGGAGACCCTGCTCCCGGTCCCGGGCATGAACGGCATCGCCGCCCAGGGTGGGCTCATCGCGCTGCTCTACATGACCATGATCCCGTCGCTGGGCCTGGCCCTGGGGGTCGGGCAGTGCGCCAACCCCAATGGCTCCATCGGGATCTCCCGCGCCCTGACCGCCATGCTCGCCTACGACGTGCCCCTGGTCATCGTCATCTTCGGGGTCGCCTACCACTTCGGCACCATCAACCTGGTGGACATGATTGCCCAACAGCAGGCCGGCGGCATCGCCACCTGGGGGGTAGCCCAGATGCCGCTGCTGGCCATCGCCGGGCTCTTCGCCCTCCAGGGGATGCTCGGCAAGCACCCCTTCGAGATCTATGTGGCCCCCGCGGAGATCGCCACCGGACCCATGGTGGAGATGGGCGGCAAGTTCTTAGGCGGGCTCTTTGTGATGCAGTGCTTCCAGCTCTATACCGGGGCCGTGCTCTACGTCACCCTGTTCCTGGGCGGCGGCGAGAACTGGGTGACCTTCCTGCTCAAGAGCTTCGCCGTGCTGGCCATCCCGGTGACCCTGGCCATGCTCTTCCCGCGCTATCGCACCGAGGACGTGGTGCGCATTATGTGGAAGTGGCCGGTGATGCTCGGGCTCCTGGGCCTGGCCTTCATCGTCCGCTAGCCTGCCTGCTTCGCCCTATCCGGGGGTAAACCCAATGACTTCACTGATCAAGCCTCCGACGGTCCGCGGCACCCTTCCGGTGGTCGAGGGGACCCGAAGCCCCAATCGGCGCACCAATCCACTGGCGAATGTCTTCGATGAGCTGATCAATTTCGCCCGTTCGCGCTCGCTGTTCATGCTGCACTACTGCACCGGGTGCGGGGCCGTGGAACTGCCACCGGCCATGACCTCGCGCTTCGACATGGAGCGGCTGGGGATTCAGCCCATGGTTTCGCCCCGGCAGGCGGACATCTTGCTGGTCACCGGCTATGTCTCGGTCAAGACCCTCAAGCGCGTCGTCTTGACCTACGAGCAGATGGGCTCGCCCAAGTATGTCGTCGGGATCTGCTCCTGCACCGTCAATGGCGGCATGTATTGGCAGAGCTATGCCACGGCCAAGAAGCTCAACGACTATATGCCGGTGGACATCTATATCGCCGGCTGCATGCCGCGCCCGGAGGCGGTCATCGCCGGCCTGCGCGACATGATCGAGAACATCAAGCAGGGCAAGGGCGATGTCTGGAAGGACTATTACCGGCGCTACGACCATTACCTGGGCAATCAGCAGCGCCTCTTCGGCGAGGACTGGCAGACCCCGACGGACGTGATCGCCGAGGCGCGCCACTATGGGCTCTTCGGACCCGAGACCCTGGGGCCCCACACGGCCCTGCTGGAACGGCACCAGAGGCCGCTGGAGGCCCTGGAGATGAAGTTCGAGATCCCGGAACTGGAGCGGGCCCCTAGGTCCTGAGGTCGGGAGCAAAGTGGTAACTCTATGAGCAAAGAACTATCGACCTGGCTGGACAAGATCCTCAACGACCTGGAGGGGATCGAGTTCCGTCGTTTGGGCCCGCGCCGGCTGCGTGCCGACGTGGCCGCGGATGCCCTGCCGGCCCTGCTGGAGCTGCTGCGCGGGCGGGCCTCCTTCGTGCACCTCTCGGCCATCTCCTGTGTGGACTGGATGGAGGAGGGGCAGTTCGAGCTCGTCTACCACGTCTGGTCCTACGAGTTGCAGACCCTGGTCTCGGCACACACCCGGATCCCGCGGGAGCCGGGGCGCTTTATCTCCGTCTACGACATCTATATGCCGGCGGGCTTCTTCGAGCGCGACATCCACGAGATGTTCGGCGTCTGGTTCGAGGGGGCGCCGGACATGAGCAAGTTCATCCTGACCGAATGGGACGGCCCGCCGCCCATGCGCAAGGACTTCGATTCCGAGGCCTGGGTCAACCAGCACTTCGATTGGCAGGACTACAACCCCGAGTGGCTACAGGAGCTGACGGCCCAGGGCGGCGGCATCGCGATTCCGCCGGACGAGCAGCGCTTCAGCCGGAGGAACCTCGATGAGACCTGAAAATTACGAGGCCCAACGGCACCCGCCGAGCCATGAATACGAGCTGTTCATCGGCCCCAATCACCCGGGGATCGAGGGCAACTACGCCTTCAAGCTGCGCCTGGACGGCGACCGGGTCATCGAGGGGCGTGCCGACGCCGGCTATCTGCACCGGGGCTTCGAGAAGCTCATGGAAGGGCGGCTGTGGATCCAGAACCTGGCCATCACCCCGCGCATCTGTGTCCCCGACCCCGTGCCCATGGAGGTCTCCTACGTCCTGGCGGTGGAGGACCTGTGCGGGCTCGAGGTCCCGGCCCGGGCCCAGTGGCTACGGGTCATGCAGTTGGAGCTGTCGCGCATCGCCGCGCACCTCTTTACCTTCGGCGGCCATGCGGCCACCACCGGCATGTACAGCCCCATGTTCTGGGGCATCGCCGACCGCGACCTGATCCTCGACCTGTTCGAGGAGTTGTGCGGCGGGCGCGTCTACCACATCTACAACATCCCCGGCGGGGTGCGCCGCGACATGCCCCCTGGCTTCGCCGAGCGTGTCAGCAACACCCTGGACTACCTGGAGTCGCGCCTGCCGGACTACGACAATCTGATGTTCACCAATCAGGTCTTCGTCCACCGCGCCAAGGGCACCGGGCCCATCAGCCGGCAGCAGGCCCTGGAGTGGGGCGTGACGGGTCCAAACCTGCGCGCCACCGGGCTCAAGTTCGACGTGCGGCGCGATGACCCCTACCTGGTCTACGACCAGATCGATTTCGAGATCCCGACGGAGGAGGCCGGCGACGCCTGGGCCCGCGCCCTGGTGCGGCGTTCTGAGTTAAAGGAAAGCATCAAGATTGTCCGCCAGGTCCTTGAGCGGCTGCCCTCCATCCCCGGTCCCATCCGCTGCCCCATCCCCAATCCCCTGGCCTGGAACGTCCCGGCTGGATCGACCTACACCCGGATCGAATCGTCCAAGGGGGAGGTCGCCTGGTATGTGGTCTCCGACGGCAAGGAACGCCCCTACCGCACCCATGTCCGCGGGCCCTCCCAGATGCACGCCGTGCAGGTCCTGGAGCGGCTGTCCGTCGGCTGCCGGATCGAGGATGTGGCCCAGATCATGTTCTCCCTGGATGCCTGCCCCCCGGAGGTGGATCGCTGATGCGCGACATCGACTACGCAGATCAAGCGCGCAGTATCCTCACCCAGGTTGTGCAGAGGAGCTGTTAACCCAATGAGCGACATCGACTATAAGGCCAAGGGTAGTATCCTGGCCCCGTTGAAGAACCTGTCGTTCTTCGGGCGCCCGGCGGTGACCGTCCCCCTGGACCCGCGCCCCGCGTCTGCCGTTTACCGCGGCTTCCACCTCAACGATTGGGAGACCTGCGTCGGTTGCAGCACCTGCCAGAAGGTCTGCGACAACGCCGCCATCACCATGGTCAAGGTCCCGGGACTCCCCGAAGACCCGGCCAAGGGCATCCGCAACCTGCGCCCGGCCATCGATTACGGGCGTTGCTGCTGGTGCGCCCTGTGCGTGGACCTGTGCCCGACGGGGTCTATCTCCCTGTCCACGGAGTATGTCCATACCTGCGTGGACGCCGATCTCGACAGCTACTTCGTCCTGCCCGACGCCAACGGCATCCACGGCACCCCCTTCCCCAAGGGCTGGGCCAAGTCCGCGGATTCGGACCTGGTGGCCCTTGAGCGCCAGCACATGCCGGAGCTGACGCCCGAGGCGCGCATGGGCGGTTTCGACGAGATCGTCGCCGGCTATGACGCCAACCAGGCCATCATCGAGGCCTCGCGCTGCGTCCAGTGCGGCATGTGCCACGATGCCTGCCCGACCCACATGAACGCCCCCGAGTACATCCGCGCCATCTGGAAGGGCGACCCGGAGGAGGCGGTGCGCGAGATCTACCGCACCAACCCCTTCGCCCATACCTGCGGGCGCATCTGCACCCACCGCTGCGAGACGGCCTGCTCCGTCGGTCATCGCGGGACGCCTATTGCCATCCGCTGGCTCAAGCGCTACGCCATGGACGCCGTTCCCCACGAGCGGGTCAAGGAGATCGTTTCGGAGTTGCGCCCGAGTTACGTGACCGGCAAGCGCGTGGTCATCATCGGGGCCGGACCCGCGGGGCTCACGGCGGCCTTCGACCTGGCCAAGGCCGGGCACGCCGTCACGGTCCTGGAGGCCCAAGCGCAAGCCGGCGGCATGACCCGCTACGGCATCCCCTACTACCGGCTGCCGGCCGGGGCCCTGGATCAGGACGTGGACGTAATCGCCTCCATGGGGGTCAAGATCCAGTACAACACCCGGGTCGGGGTCGATGTCTCCATGGCCCAACTCCAGGCGGATTACGACGCCGTGGTCATTGCCGTCGGGCTCTGGATGGGGCGTTCCACCCGTATCCCGGGCAGCGAGCACAAGGATGTCCACCGCGCCGTGGACCTGCTGCGCAGCGTCGCCGCCGGCGAACAGATCGCGGTGCCCCGCAGTGCCGTGGTGGTCGGCGGCGGCAACGTCGCGATGGACATAGCCCGCACCCTGGCCCGGCTCCAGCGCCGCGACTACGGCGAGGTCCGCATCACCCTCACCGCCCTGGAGGACCGCGCCCACTTCCTCGCCGATCCCGACGAGATCAAGGAGGCCCTGGAGGAGGGCGTGGTGATCCACGACGCCCACGGGCCCCAGCATGTGGTCATGGACAATGAGCGGGTGGCGGGCTTAAAGACCTGGAAGGTCCTGTCCATCTTCGACGCCCAGGGGCGCTTCGCCCCGAGCTACGACGACAGCCAGGAGATGATTCACGAGGGCGACATGGTGGTCGAGGCCATCGGCCAGGCGACTGACGTCTCACTGCTCGGCGAGGACCTCAAGGAGTCGCTTGAATGGAACCGCGGGCGCCTCAAGGTCGATGGGGCAGGGCGCACCTCGGCCGTTTGGCTGTGGGCCGCCGGCGACATGGTGCGCGGGCCCGATGTGGTCTCCGCCGTCGCCGATGGCCATCGGGTTGCCGCCAGCATCAATGAACACCTCGCGGCGTAGGTCGGGCTTTAGCCCGACGGGACCGGCGATCAATGAACATCGAGCGTTGAAGGAGAAGGCGGCATGACCCACACCGAAGGTACGCGGGATGCCTACGAGCGCATCCAGTCCATGACCACCCTGAAGGAGATCCTTGAGGTCGCCTCATCCTTCGAGGAGAGCGCCCGCAACTTCTACACGGGCCTGATCCCAAGGGTCGGCAAGAACGTCCGCTGGGTCGTCGAGGAACTGGCCCAGGAAGAACAGCAGCACTACGACCTGCTCATGACCCTGTCCGCCCGGTCCGACATCGCCGCCCAGGTCCATGCCCAGATCGCCACCCCGGTGAGCGACAGGCGCTTCTCGGATGCCGTGCACATCCCGGACTTAGGGGAGCGCCCGGACGATCAGGCCGTGCTCCAGTACGCCATGGGCCGCGAGCACCTGGCCATGGAGCACTACCGCAACCTGGCCAACGAGACCCCGGCCGGGCCCATCAAGGACCTGTTCGAGTACCTCGCCAACGAAGAGACGAAGCACAAGGCCGAGTTGGAGAAGGTCTATTATGAGACCGTCCATTCCGGGGGGGTCTAGTGGGTAACCGTTCAGCCCCCTACCGATATGAGGTAGTTCAATGAGTGCAGACAGCCAGGGCTGCGGGGCGGGCAGTGCAGGAATGATGCGGATCCCGTTGCCGGTGCGTCGGGAGGTGGCCCAATGGCGCAGGGCTCGTTCGGCCTCATTAACGCTTACCCCGGTATCCGCATTACGAACGGCTGCGTCGCATGATCAACGGTATCTCTCCGAACCTCATCTAGATCCAGAACGCCACATGCTGCGCAAACTTAAGCGACTATTGGGAACTTCCACAACGAGTCGTGCGAACACCGATCGCTCACGACTGGTCGAGAACCTGTATCGCGGCCTGTTGCATCGTGATCCGGAACCCGGCGAGATCGATCACTGGGTGGGCTGCATAAACGATGACGTGGACATCAACGAGATCATCGAACAATTCCTTAAGAGCGAAGAGTTCCACGGTCTGCAGAACAACCCCCACCGCCTGTTCGTCCCGCCCGGCCATTTTTACTCACCGATCGTCAAGGTTGACGAAGTGCGTCCGCTGTTCGCCCAGCAGACATTACGTCCCACGCAGCTGCCGGGAATCGACATCGACCGGGAAGCCGATGCTTTCACTCTGGAAGCAACTCCTGCCATATCTCAAGGACATGTCCGTTCCCCGAGGAACAGTCCGACGACTTTCGCTATTTCTTCAAGAACCCAGCCTTCTCTTACGGAGATGGCAGCATCCTTTCCGCCATGTTGCGCCACTTCCAGCCCAAGCGCTTGGTCGAAGTCGGCTCAGGCTTATTCCTCTGCATGCGCGATGGACACCATCGATCGCTACCTCGGTAGTGACGGTCGCCGTCAGCTTCATCGAGCCCTATCCGGAACTACTCGTCAAACTGCTCGGCGAGGACACTGTCGAGCGCGTCACGATACACGCGACCGGCGTGCAGAACGCCGACATGGCATCGTTCACCCCGCTCGACGCCGGCGATTTTCTCTTCATCGACTCCACCCATATCATGAAGACCGGCAGCGACGTCTGTCACGAACTTTTCAACGTACTGCCGGCATTGAAGTCCGGCGTGTTCGTGCATTTCCACGACATCTTCTGGCCATTCGAATACTGTGCAGAATGGGTCGTTCAGGAGAACCGGTCCTGGAACGAACTCTACGGATTGCGTGCCTTTCTGATGTATAACGATGCCTTCGAGATCGTCTTCTTCAACGACTATTTCGTGCAGCACTGCCGCGACACCATCCAGGCCGACTATCCGGCCATGCTCAAGGACAGCGGGGGCAGCTTCTGGCTGCGCAAGAAGTAACAATCCCCTACGGGATGCTACCTTCTTTGGGCCGTTGTGGCGTAGAACTTGGCGGGGCGACCCTTCGACCATGTCGCCCCTGATCTACGTGCCGCGCCTTTGTGGGTGCGCGCCGGAGATAAACGCTCGGTCGTGTGGCTGCGGAGTCCTAGCCCGACCTGCGCAGCCGCATCTTATTCTATGACAGACCACTCCTTGGTATTGAGGTCCAGCCGGCATAAGCCCTCAACACCATGGCTTTTTGAGTAAGCAAGCATGCGCGCATCATAGTCCTGGCTATTGGGATAGCCGAAATTCCAATCTGGCGGCTGAAAGGATGCAATGCCATTTATTGTTGGAATACCCGCATTCTGGGCGATAAGCATAGCGCTTACGTTGTGAGCATAGTAATTATAAAACCATTCGGGAAAGCCCCCAAGGCTATCATCCTCTTTCCAGCCGGACACATAGAAAGCTCGGCACTGACTCGGTGGAAGATGGGGCAGTGCTATTCGGGCCAATTCCTTTCTTCTATCAAGGTCCAAATAGGGCTTATTGATTTCTCCGGCGATAAGTATGCCGGAAATCAGCATCATTAGCGGAAGCCCGGCATGTTGTTGCGACAAGTACTTGACCGCAATAATGATAACGGGAAGAGCCAGGAAAATCTGGTACGCAGTAACAGCATTTAGCGCCTTTGCGCCTGGAAACAAATGGAAGACAAAAAACCAGGCACTATGGCCGAAAAAATTCAATGACAATAGCCAGGTCGCTAAAGTCGCGACAATTAAATTATAGAGCAGTTCGTATGACTTTGTTTGGCGCGCCAGCTTAATAAAAAACACACATCCGCACACAAAAAGATAAAACAATACTATCGAGAACCCTGTATTGTAATACTCGCCACTTGGAGTATACCCGCTATCTATGTAGGACAGAATATAATTATAGAATCTACCATATAGGATGTTGTCGTTGCCAACTTGCAGAACCCCCTCAAGAGGAACTGTATTTGAAGATACTGACTCATATGAGCGAACTCCGACCTCGCGAGATTTCGGGAGGAACGCCGATATGAACGGCGAAAGAGCAGTGAGCGTCGATATCAAGACAAAAAGGACGGAACCATAGTGGGTAACGAGCTTATCCTTTATTTGCAATAGCCCCTGCCTGCCGCCTGCCACTAAAATGGTGGCAGCGAGTGCGCTCATAAAGAAGGCAAAAAACCAGGCCATATAAAAGCACGTTAGGCACCACGCGCCGAAAAGGATTCCAGAGACAAGCCAAAACATCCTGAAACGCGAGAAATTACCATCGATAAATGCCTTGATCGTAAACCATACGAGCAAGGACATTGTAGGCGTAAAGGCAACTGTCGCGAGCTGCAATCTTTGGCTGTGTATAGTCATCCCGTTGCTGATAGTAAAGAGGACCGCGACCAACAGAGCCCAACAGAAAGAAAGGGAGAAGACCTTTCGGCAAAGCAAATAGGCCCCAACGAACCCCACCGACTTGATGACTAAAGAGGTGAGTTCGATGGATAGAAATGGATCGAGACCAGAGACTCGAAATGGATAATAAAAAGCACCAACCAGGAAATACGCGTCCGTCTGCGCGATTGTCTTCGTATAAGGGAAAAAGTAACTTACCTGCGACCAGCTTGCGTTTCCGGAGAAGACATGGAACCAGTGGTCGAGAATAGTTGCTACGATTACCGCATCGTACCTGTCTCCGGGCAGGACTGAGAAATGATTCGCTAATTGATATCGTTCCAGGATAACAAGGCACCCGACCAATACCGATCCGAGAAGGAAAAGCTTTGCGAGCCTGCTCGGATTACCCAATGTAGAAGAACCTAATATTCCCATCTCAATTTCGTTGACTTGTTAGGGATCAAGGGCTAAGCGTAGCGGTTAGCATGTAGTAGCAACCCGCTGGCAAAGCCGGGGCCTTTCGTTGCGTGAGCCGCTTGAAGGGGCTGTGCAGGGTCAGCTAAGCTCGGCCGCGCGGTACTGTTGCTGACCTACAGGTGGCGGATCAAATCCAGAAGATTAGCAGATCAATCGTTGATTCTCCTTCTCCTGGTCCTGCGATGTGACAGGTGAATTGTTGTCTTCGGTTTTCGAGTTTCCAGCCCACGGAAAGGCCGGGGATATTTCGAATGTGGATAACTACGACTCGGCACTGCGATGATGATGCCGGCAATGATCGATCGCTACACCCACAAAGTATTGAGGATGGAATGGCTCGATTAAGATATGACGTGCCCCAAGGGAGCACAAAAGCGACAGCCACCGCCATCAGGGGATACACGCGACCAAGATCGGCTTTCTGCAAGACCCAGACCCAGGCAATTGTCGTAATGCCATAAAGCGCAAATGCAGAAAAAGTGTTATCGCCGTACTGGGATCAAAAAGGCTACCGGAGCGCTGGAGGGACGCAGCACTCAACTTGAACAAGATTTGTCCAGCAGCAATGCCGATGACGCAGACTATCGCAACCAGGTAGGTCATTATTCAAAACTTCCTATTTGCGCGCTGACCCAGCTTGTGAACCCGTCGATGGAATGGTCGTCGCGGCACCGAAGCAATGTCATATCCAATAAAGGCGAGTATGAATTGCACACCGAGGATTACGGGAAGCGCGGAGACCATTACAGTGCCCGCCGGCGTAGGTACTCCAGATTGCAAGAGCTAGCCCAGTGAAGTCCTCCATAGGCCCCTCCCAATATCACCATCAAGACCCCAAGAGGGAGTTCGAATGATGCAAGAGACATGTCCCGAAGGTAGTAATTATAGAATATCCTTTTCACGAGTTTCTCATGTGCTTAAATAGAAACTCGCCAATTATTCGCGATATTTTAGGTTACTTATTTCGTCGCCATATTTGGCGTCCATCGGAATATCCACGATCACCGCGCGCAATGTGTTCAGCCGAAAGAGCATGTCGGTCTCGAAAAAATAGCGGCGACTTATCTTTGTGAAGGGAAGGTGCGAAGCAACGTCCCGGTGGATCGCAGTATATCCGTTGGTAGGATCGAAGAGATCCCAATACCCTGAGGAAAGTTTGGTCATGAATGATAGTGCGGCGTTGCCGATCAGGCGGGTCGTGGGCATCGCCCGAATACCTTCCAAATCGAAAAAGCGATTTCCCTTTGTGTAATCGGCTTCGCCGTCTACAATCGGTGCCACAAAGCCGGGTATCAGGCGTGGATCCATTTGGCCGTCACCATCCAGCTTTACGATTATGTCCATGCCATCATCAATTGCAGCTTGGTAACCGGTCATTACCGCTTCGCCAACGCCTTGATTGTCAGGATTTCTCATGACAACAACACGCTCATCCCGACTATGCGTAGTCACAAAAATACCTGTCGCATCAGGACAATAATCGTCAACAACGTAAATGCGGCTCACCTCAGGGCCGATCTGTCCAATAACATCGAGAATCTGATGGCGAACCTTGTAGCTGGGTATCACAACGCCGATTTTTGAGGTTATGCTCATAGTATCATTTCGTTAGCAATCGGCCACTTTCGCGCAGCGTTACGCTGGGTGCTAGTAGGTCGCGTTCTAGCGGTGGCGGGGCTGGTGTGGAGGATCACGCCTCCCCCAGCATGTAGCTGTGGATGTCTGAAGTTGAGCATTGTTTCCGGCTTAGATCAACGCGACGCGCTGAACGTGGATCTCATTTTCGCGCTTTCTTGCCTGTGCCAAGTCGAAAGCGGCTTGCATGCGTAACCAGGTATCTGCCGTGCTTCCGAATGCCTTTTCCAGGCGGATCGCCATTTCGGGCGAGATTGCTGCCTTTTCGTTCACTAGATTGTTTAGGGTTTGCCGGGTTACATCTAGCGCCTTGGCGGCTTCGGTGACACCGAGACCCAGAGCCTCTAGGCACTCTTGCCGAACGATCCGACCGGGATGCGGGGGATTGAGCATGGCCATAGCGTTACCTCTTTTAGTGGTAGTCGATCAGGTCGACATCTCGGGCCTGTCCGTTATCGAAGTGAAAGACGACGCGCCAGTTTGCGCGTACCGTGATGCCACAAGTTGCGTAGGTCGCCTTTCAGCGCATGTAGTCGGAAGCCTGGCAAGTTCAGGGCTTCGATCGTTGTAGCGTTATCCAGGGCGAACAGGATGTTCTCAAGCTTCTCGGCGTACTCTGGCGGCACCTTGCTGTGGTCGCTGCGTTCGTACAGGCGTTTCAAGCCGCGATGTTTGAAGCTTGTTATCATAGCGTCAGTGTAAGGTGACAATTGTCACTTGTCAACGAGAGGTGTCTCAGTTCTGTGCTGGACTGGGAGCGGTCCGGCGAGCGGTTTGAGGGTTTTCCGTAGCGAAGCGCAGGGGTTGTTAGGCGTCGAACGGGCAGGCAAGGGCGTGAGACGAAGTGTGCGGGGCGTGCGAGCGTAGCGAGTGCGCAGTGTGCTTCGTACATCGTGTTGGGCGAAGCCTTGAACGAACGTTGTAGAGGTGCTGGTGGGCGTCGGCGAGCTGCTCGGCTTTCTGGGCGTCGATGCGGCGTTGTTCGAGGGCTACCATGAGGTATGGGAGGGCTCGGATATGCTTCCGGCTTCCACCGTTCGCCCTCGGGGCTCCAAAGCTCTCCGTCGAAGGTCCTCCAGCCATTCTAAGCTGCATGTTGTAAGGGATTGATCATGCTGGGGAGATAGCGTAGCGACGCATAAAGCTCAATTTGACATAATATACATTGTGC
>CAWDHW010000005.1:0-130417 GCA_963802205.1 uncultured Gammaproteobacteria bacterium
CAGGCCATGGCCCTGTTGCCCCAGTCGGTACAGACCCAAGGGGTGGATGTCCAGCAGAAGACCAGTACCTTCCTGATGATACTGGCCTTCTTCTCCCCGGAGGGGCGCTACGACTCCGATTTCATCTCCAACTACACCAACACCCAGGTCCTGAGCACCATCGCCCGGATCAATGGGGCCAATCAAGCCGCCATCTTCGGCGTCCCCGAATATGCCATGCGCATCTGGCTCAATTGGACCGCATGGCCCAGCTCGGGGTTACGAGCCACGAAATTACCACCGTCGTCCAGCAGCAGAATAAGGCGTTCGCCGTTGGCTGCATCGGCGAAGCACCTTCTCCCCACCCGGTCCCGCAGACCTTTCTCGTGACCACCGGGACGGTCACCGAGCCGGCCGAATTTGACGATATGATCGTGTGGCGCAGAAAGGACGCGCCATGGTGCGGTGGTCAAGGATGTCGGCTCCGCGCAACTTGGCGCCCAGAATTATTCCCTGCGCACCCGGTACCAGGGCAAGGCGGCGCCACCTGATCGCGGTCTATCAGCAGCCAGGGGCCAATGCCCTGGAGATCTCGAAGGAGGTGCGCGCCACCCTGGAAGAGCTGAAGAAAATATTTCCGCCGGCCTGGACTAGGCCGGGGTCCTTGATACCACCCTTTTAGCGCACGCTTCCATTAAAGAGGTGGTGCATACCTTCTTTGAGGCGGTGGCGCTGGTGGTGCTGGTGGTTTTCTTTTTCTCCAGAGTCCGGGCGACGATCATTCCCATTCTCGCCGTTCCCATTGCCATTATCGGTACCTATGCGGGATTCTCGCCCTCGGCTTCTCCACCAATATGCTGACCCTGTTCGGGATGATCCTGGCCATTGGTCTGGTGGTCGATGATGCCATCATTGTTGTCGAAAATGTGGAACACAATATGGCCACTTACGGTATGACGCCCATTGAGGCCGCCAAAAAGGCAATGCAGGAGTTGTCCGGCGCGCTGGTGGCCATCGTGCTGGTACTGGGTTCTGTCTTTCTTCCCATCACCTTTCTCGGCGGTATGACCGGTATTCTCTACAAGCAGTTTGCCGTCACCATTGCCATTTCCATGACCCTGTCCGGGGTAGTGGCACTGACCCTGTCACCGGCTCTGGCGGCCCGGATCCTTCAACCCGGCCATCAAGAAAAAAAAGGATTTTTCAAGTGGTTTGAAAACACCTTTGCCCGCCTGACTGATCTCTATGTGGGCGGGGTACGTTGGCTGATCAATCATAAATTGGTGGGGATTAGTCTTTTTGGTGGGGTGATTGTGGCCATTATTGTGCTTTTCAAAATCGTTCCGGGAAGTTTTCGTGCCTGAGGAAGATCAGGGCTATCTCTTTGCCGGCTCGATCATGCCTGATGCCGCCAGCCTGCAGCGCACCAAGAGGTCAGCAATCAGGCCGCGACGATCCTGCGAGCCCATCCGGCAGTGGACAACGTCTCCCAGTGGATGAAGTCAGGCCCCCATCGACTCCCAGTTGAAGACCAATTTCGGCCTCCTGTTCGTAGCGCTGAAAGACTACGAGCAGCGCCAGTCCCCAGCCCTGTCGGCGGACGCCGTCATCGCCGATGGCCACCGCAAGTTCTACGCAATCCAGAGTGGCCTGGTGGTCCCGGTCAACCCGCCGGCCATCCCGGGACTCGGCGTCACCGCCGGTTTCCAGATGTGGATCGAGCAAAAGGGCGCCGGCACCTACGGACAGCTCTATGAAGTGGATCAGAAGATCCTGGCGAAGGCCAAGACGCGGCCCGAACTGGCGGGGGTCTCCACCACGGTCCGCGCCAATGGCCAGCAACTGCTGGCGGACGTCGATCGGGAGAAGGCCGAGATCCTCGGCGTCCCGGTCCAGGAGGTCTACAGCACCCTCCAGACCATGTTCGGGTCCCTCTATGTGAGCCAGTTCCCGAAGGACTCACGCCTCTACCAGGTGGTCCTCCAGGCCGAACCCGAGTACCCGGATGAGCCCGGAAGACATCGGGAAATTCTATGTCCGCAACAAGGAGGGCAAGATGATCCCCCTCTCGGCCCTGGTCACGGCACGCTATACGATAGGGCCGGACCTGGTGACGCGGTTCAACAACTACCCGGCCATCGCCATCAACGGTTCACCGGCCCCCGGGGTCAGCTCCGGCGATGCCCTGGCCGCGATCCGCGCCATTGCCGAAGAGGTCCTGCCCTCGGGTTACGGCTTCGACTGGGCCGGCGAGGCCCGCGAGGAGGTCAGTTCGGGCTCGACCTCGGCCATCGCCTTCGTCTTTGGGCTGATCTTCGTCTTCCTGATCCTGTCGGCCCAGTACGAGAGCTGGTCCCTGCCGGTGGGGGTCATGATGGCTGTGCCCTTCGCCATCCTGGGAGCCCTGGTCGCCATTGCCCTGCGCGGCATCGACAACGACCTCTACTTTCAGATCGGGCTCTTGACCCTGGTCGGGCTGGCGGCCAAGAACGCCATCCTCATCGTCGAGTTCGCCGTCGAGTTGCACCGCAAGGAGGGTCTGTCCCTGTTCGATGCCGCGGCCGAGGCGGCAAGGCTGCGTCTGCGGCCCATCGTCATGACATCCTTTGCCTTCGTGCTCGGCACCCTGCCGCTCGCCATCGCCACCGGGGCCTCGGCCAACAGCCGCCACTCCATCGGGACCGGCGTCATCGGTGGAACCCTGGTCGCCACTGTGGTCGCCATCTTCTTCATCCCGATGTTCTATTGGCTGCTGGGGACCCTGAGTGCGCGGATCTTCGGCGGCCCCAAGGGCGACGCCGCGACCAGCGTGGAATCGCCGCCTGGGGCCCTGATCGCCGCGGCCCCCGTGCTGGACGCCGCCGTCCCCACGGCACCGCTGCCCGAGCCCCAGCCCGCGCCGCGAGGGGACCACTGAGATGACCAAGACCCTTGCCGGCCCCAGGGCCGTGTCCCTGCTCGTCGCCGTCCTGACTGCGGCGCTGCCGCTCGCCGGCTGCATGGTCGGCCCCGACTATGTGCGTCCCCAGGTCGCGGCCCCGGCGGAATACCGCTTCCAACTCCCGGAGGCCAAGGAGACCGCCAACACCGAATGGTGGCGGCTGTTCCGCGACCCGGTGCTCGACGACCTGATCGTTCAGGCCCTGGCCCACAACTGGAGCGCGAAGATCGCCGCCGCCAACATCGAGGCGGCCGCCGCCGCCCTGACCCAGGCGCGGGCCCCGCTCTACCCCCAGGTCGGCTACAACGGCCAGGGACTGCGCGAACGTGTCTCCGAGGACACCGCCACCCCGGTCCCAAGCACCATCGCCAATCCCCAGTCCCAGTTCCAGATCCTCGCCGGGGCCTCATGGGAGATCGACCTGTGGGGGCGCATCCGTCGTCAGAGCGAGGCGGCGCGGGCCGACCTGTTGGCTACCGTCGAGGCCCGGCGCGGGGTCATCCTGTCCCTGGTGGGAGCGGTGGCGAGCAGCTACATCCAGCTCCTCGGGCTGGACGAACAACTGGCGGTTTCCAAGAAGACCCAGGCCACCTACGCGGAGTCGTTGCACCTGTTCGAGCTTCAGTTCAAGTACGGCCAGGTCTCGGAGATGGCCGTGGCCCAGGCCCAATCCCAGTACCAGACCGCCAGCGCCCAGATCCCCAGCCTGGAACGCCAGATCGCCCAGACCGAAAACGCCCTGTCGCTCCTGCTCGGGCGCAACCCGGGGCCCATCCCGCGCGGCCTGACCGTCCAGACCCTGGTCCCGCCGCCTGTCCCCGCCGGGGTGCCCTCGGAGTTACTGGCGCGCCGGCCGGACATCCTCCAGGCGGAGCAGCAGTTGATCGCCGCCAACGCCCAGATCGGCGCGGCCAAGGCCCTCTATTTCCCGACCATCTCCCTGACCGGGGCCCTGGGCGGGGCCAGCGCCCAGCTCTCCGGCCTGTTCAGCGGCCCGGCCCACACCTGGAACTTCGCCGGGGCCGTCGTTGGGCCCATCTTCACCGCCGGGTCCGTCAGCGGCCAGGTCGCCCAGGCCGAAGCGGTGCAGAAGGCCGCCATTGGCAACTACCAGCAGGTCATCCAGGCCGCCTTCGGCGATGTCTCCAACGCCCTGATCGACCGTCAGAAACTCGCCGAGCAGACCATCGTCCAGCACAAGCTGGTAGTGGCCCTGCGAAACTATGCCCGCCTCGCCAACCTCCAGTACGACGGGGGCTATGTCCCCTACTCCACCGTCCTACAGGCCGATCAGCAACTCTTCCCGGCGGAACTCAACCTGGCCGCCACCCGCGCCGCCAGCCTCTCGGCCCTGGTGAGTATCTACCAGGCCATGGGCGGGGGTTGGGTGGACGCCGCAGCAGCCCAGGCACCGGCGCCGGTGCGGGGCAAGGGGCCCTTTGCCCCGGCGATACCCTTGGGGCCAGAGGTTCCGGCGGCGGGTAAGGCCGGTTAGGCCGATTCTGTCCCTTTGCCTGGTGGCTGTGAACAAGGCCCAAGGGCACGCACAAAGGCCAGCAACTCCCCCGCCGCCAGGTCCAGGTTGGCCTCCCAGGTTCGACCCGAAACCTTGGTGGGCTTGAAGCTGTGTTCCCCGTCCGGGACCCACAGCAACCGCGCCGCCGGACTCAGCGGATACGCCGCCACCTCCTCGGGCCGACCGAAGGGATCGCGGGTCCCCTGGCAGATCAGAGTCGGGGTGCGCAAGGCGGCGAGGTGCGCGGTGCGCAGGCGCTTAGGGTCCCCTGGCGGGTGGAACGGGTAGCCAAGGCAAACGAGCCCGGCGGCCCCCACCTCGTCGGCGATCAGGCTGGCGATGCGCCCACCCATGGACTTGCCGCCGATGAACAGCCGCGGCGAGTCCAGCCCTTGCGCCAGGACCGCGGCGATGGCCTGGTGCCAGGCCGCGCGCAGGACGGGTTCGCGGTCCGGCGGTCGGCGTCGCCCACTGCGGGCTATTTTGGCCATGTAGGGAAACGCGAAACGGGTGACCCCGACACCGCCCTCCGCCAGGACCCGGGCGATGTGGCTGAGGAAGGGCGAAGCGGGGCCCTCCCCTGCCCCATGGGCCAGGATCAGATGGTGTCGTGCGTCGGAGGGTCCGTCGAACAGGTCAGGCATGGCGGCCTCGGAGTAACCAGGGGGTTGTCAGACTGCCCGTAAGGGGCCATCTTTGCGACTGCGGCCGGATAATCCCGGAGTTTGAGCCCTGCGACGGCGGAGACAAGCATGCGCGCAATCGAGATACGAGAGACGGGCGGTCCCGAGGTTCTGCAATTGGTGGAGCGCCCCAGGCCGGTGGTTGCGAGTCCGACGGATGTCCTGGTGCGCCTGGCGGCGGCCGGGGTCAATCCGGTGGACACCAAGATCCGCAGCCGCGGCCCCCTGATCCCCGACGGGCTGCCCATGGTCCCCGGGTGCGACGGGGCCGGGGTGGTCGAGTCGGTCGGGGCGCAGGTCGGCGGACTCAAGCCGGGGGACGCGGTCTGGCTCTGCCACGGTGGCCTAGGCGGGCCCGTGGGCAATTACGCCGAGTACATCCTCGCGGACGCCGCCGGAGTGCGCCTCAAACCCGCCACCCTGGGATTTGCCGAGGCCGCCGCCGCGCCCCTGGTCCTGATCACCGCCTGGGAGGCCCTGTTCGACCGCGGCCGGATTACGCCCGGGCAGACGGTACTGATCCACGCTGGGGCGGGCGGGGTCGGCCATGTCGCCATCCAACTCGCACACCTGGCGGGTGCCCGGGTGGCGGCTACCGTGAGCGGCCCGGAGAAGGCCGATCTGGTCCACGCCCTGGGGGCTGAGTGCGCCATCAATTACCGCGAGGAGGACCTGGTGGAGTCGGTCATGGACTGGACCGGTGGGCGCGGGGTGGACCTCGCCTTCGACACCGTTGGCCCGGAGGTCTTTCGCCGCACCCTGCCGGCCATGGCCCACTATGGCACCCTGGTGACCATCCTCGACCCCGGGGCAGACCAGGACCTCAAGGAGGCGCGCAACCGGAACTTAAGCCTCGGCTTCGTGTTGATGCTGACCCCCATGCTGCGCGACCTGCCGCAAGCCCGCGCCCACCAGGGCGAGATCCTCGACCGCTGCGCGGCGCACATCGAACGCGGCAACCTGCGTATCCGTATCGGCGGCACCTTCCCCCTGGCTGAGGCCGCGGAGGCCCACCGCCATATCGAGGCGGGGCATACCAGCGGCAAGCTGGTACTGACCCTATGAAGGGCCCCCATCGCTGCCGTGCCAGCCCGCCCTATTACCTGTAGCGGCCATGCTGCGCATCGCCATCCTCGCGGACACCCACGGACAGATCGACGACCGGATCCTGGCCGTGGTGGCCGAATGCGATATCGCCGTTCACGGGGGCGACGTCGGCAACGCCAAGATCCTGCACCAACTGCAACCCAGATCCGGGCGGGTGGTGGCTGTGTCCGGCAACAATGACACGGAGCGCAAATGGCCGATGGCGCAGCACGACCTCCTCGCCTGCCTCTCGCCCGAGGCCACCCTGGACCTCCCCGGCGGAACCCTGTGCCTGGTCCACGGCCATCAGACCGCGGCGCGTGGGCGCCACGCCAGGCTGCGCCACCGCTATCCGGATGCCCGGGTGGTGGTGTATGGCCACAGCCACCGCCTGGTCACCGACCTGGACGCCGAGCCCTGGATCCTCAATCCGGGGGCGGCGGGGCGGGAACGCACCTACGGCGGGCCCTCTTGCATCGTCCTGACGGTGGGCGCCCCCGACTGGACCCTGGAGATCTGCCGCTTTGAACCGGACCGACGCCGATCCAGGTGAGGACGGGTTTGAGGGGATACCGCGGACCTGAACCTGGTACCGTCAGTCACCAGGGCGCCAGAATCTACCGGACCGAGTCGCCGGTCCTTGCCCCTTCGATCCCGGTTTTGTGTTAGAAGACAACCAGTTTACTTGAGACCCTCTGGAGCCATCGCGATGCCCACGCTGCACCTGTTCTTCCAGAGGCCCGCCGGCTGGACCGACAGCATCCATATCCACGTTTGGGGCCCGGTCCCCACTGGGCTGGAAAGCGACTGGCCCGGCCTGCCCATGGTTCCCACCGATCACCCGGACTGGTTCGACTTTGTTCTGTCGGGCAGCGGGTCCACCCATCTGCTGTTCCACGACAACCAGGGCCACCAGACCCCCGACCTCTACCGCACCCGGGACGGCTGGTACAGTGCCGACGGGCGCTGGCACGACGTGGCCCCATTCGACCCAATAGCAGCCGCCGACCCAGGCACCGGCCGACCCTCAGGCCAACCGCCCGGCGAAACCAGCGGCCACGCCGCCGGCCGACCCAGCCCCATTGACAGACCGCACCGACTTCCGCGAGGAGACCATCTATTTCCTCATCACCACCCGCTTCTACGACGGCGACCCGAGCAACAATTTCTTCTGCCGCGACCGCATCCGCTTCGATGCCAACGGCCAGGCCACAGACCCCCACTGGCGCGGGGACTTCAAGGGCCTGATCGAGCGCCTGGACTACATCCGGGACTTCGGCTTCACGGCCATCTGGATCACGCCCCCGGTCGAGAACCGCTCCGGGCTGGACTACCACGGCTACCACCCCTACGACTGGACCCGCATCGATCCACGCCTGGAGTCCCCCGGGGCGACCTACCAGGACCTGATCGACGCGGCCCATGCCAAGGGGATCAAGATCATCCAGGACGTGGTGGTGAATCACTCCTGCCAGTGGGGCATCCGCGGCCAGGTCCACATCGACCACCTGCCCATCAAATACTTTGTCCCCCAAGGTTCCGAGTCGGGGCGGGTCGATCACGGCCCCTACCAGGGCAATCTCGGCAACTATGCCTGGCCGAACCGCGACGACATCGACAACCCGGTCGCACCCCAATGGTGGCGGGAGCGTCACGCCCGCGACCCGGAGGGCCGCGAGCCGCTGAAGGACCCCAAGACCGGCGAGACGGCCCCCAAGCCCGGCTACAACCCGGGGCGTTTCTTTGGCGTCGATGCCGCTACCCTGGACCCCCACTGGTACCACCAGGAGGGCTTCATCTGCGGCGGCGACTGGGAGAGCACCCACCCCTTGCAGCACAAGCACCTGGCCGGGGACTGCATCGATCTGGCCACCAACCGGCAGAACGTCAAGGACTACATCATCGGGGCCATCAACCGCTACCTGGACATGGGCGTGGATGCCCTGCGCATCGACACGGTCAAGCACGTCGGAGCGCGACAACCTGCTCGAATATGTCAACGCCTGGAAGGCCCACAAGCCGGGGCTCTTCGTCTTCGGCGAGAACCTGGTCAAGGGCTACGGCTGGGGGGACTTGGGGGGCGGCGACAACGGTCCCTCGCAGATCCGGCCTTGGTGGTACACGCGCCTGGGGCACGACCCGCGGGACCCCAATTCCGGCGGGGATTCCGGCTTTTCGGTGCTCGACTTCGGACTCTTCTCGACCTTTAGGGACACGGTCAGCAAGGGGACCTACGGCGGCACCGGCCAGATCCTGTCCATGGACTGGATCTATGGGGACGTCACCAGCCTGGTCACCTTCCTGCAGAACCACGACGTGGGCCCCGACAACGACTTCAAATACCGCTTCAAGGGCGAGGACTGGATGGCGGCAGCGGCCTACAACCTCATCTGGACGGCCCGCGGAATCCCTTGCCTCTACTACGGCGAGGAAATCGCCTTTATGCGCGGCGCGCCCCAGGACGTGGAGGGCGAGAAGGACACGCTGGACCAGACCGGCCGGGCCTACTTCGGGGATCACCTGAGCGAGCAGCGCATTAGCCAGACCCGGGCCCACCCCCTGTATCGGCATATCCAGCGCCTCAATCAGATCCGCCACGCCGTGCCCGCCCTGCAAGAAGGCCCCGATGACCCGGATCGAAGAGTGGGGCAACGGCATGAGCTTCATCCGCGACCTGTCCGAACAGGGAAGCTACGCCGTCATCGGGCTGGCCATCGGCGGCGATCAGGACATCGCCGTCGATGCGGTCAGGGACGGGCTCTACCGCGACGCAGTGACCGGCCAGGAGGCACGGGCGCAGGGCGGGCGGATCGGGTTCCGGGTCCGGGGCAACTCCGCCGGGGTCTACGTCCTGGACGGCCCCGGCAAGGTCGGGGAGCCTGGGGTCTGGCTCAGGTAGTCGCCATGGCACTGGGTCCCGCAACCCCGCCTGCGGGCTAAGTGCAGCCCCCGCAGGTCCAGCTCCGTCCAATTAGCGGAGTCCGGCACCATCGCCTCGCCCGAGCAACCCATCCACCAGCGCCAACAATCGCGGCAGGGCCCCGCGGTTTTCCAACATGACCCTCCGGCCGTTCTCTCCGACCCGGGCGCGCTCCGCTGCGTCGTTGAGCCAGGTACAGAGTTGGCGGGTCAGTCCCGCGGCGTCCTGGACCTGGACCGCGGCCCCCTCCTCCACCATCAGACGGGTGATCGTGGCGAAATTGAAACTGTAGGGGCCTATGACGGCCGGGACCCCGACCACGGCCGCCTCCAGGAGATTGTGGCCCCCGGTCTTGACCAGACTGCCGCCGATGAAGGCGACATCGGCCACGGCGATGAAGGTCTGTAGCTCCCCCATGGTATCGCCCAGGTAGACCGCCGTCTGGACCGTGCAGGGGTCACGGTGGCTGCGCCGGGCCAGGGTCAGGCCCGCCCGCCGGACCAGCCCGGCCACCGAGTCGAAGCGCTCCGGGTGGCGCGGGACCAGCACCAGCAGGGCATTGGGCAAGACCGCACGCACCTTGGCGTGGACAGCCAGCAGAAGCTCCTCCTCCCCCTCGTGCGTGCTGGCGGCGACCCACACCGGGCGACCGCAGCACCATAGCCGACGCAGGACATCCGCCTGCTCCCTCAGACTGGCGGGCAGATGCAGATCGAACTTGATGCTGCCGGTGACCTGGACCCGCCCGGTGGGGCCCCCAGGTCGATAAAGCGCTGGGCGTCCGCCTGCGCCTGGGCGGCGATGAGGGTGAAGCGGGCAAAGGTCTCCCGGGCAAAGGCCCCGACCTGGGCATAGCCCTTGGCGGAGCGGGCGGACAGGCGGGCATTGGCCAGGACCACGGGGATGCCGCGGCGCCTGCACTCACCCAGCAGGTTTGGCCAGACCTCGGTCTCCATGACCAGGACCAGGCGCGGTTTCACAGCGTCCAGGAAGCGCCGCACCGCGGGCTTGAGGTCGAAGGGGGTGTAGACGTGACGGACGCGGTCCTCGAACAGGACGCGCAGCCGGGCCGAACCCGTCGGCGTGGTGGTGGTCACCATGACGCCTTCTGCGGGGTAGCGCTCCAGCAGGTGGCGGATCACCGGCTGGCTCGCCTGGACCTCCCCTACCGAAACGGCGTGGATCCAGACCCCGGCCCGCAGGTCCGCGCTGTTGTAGTAGCCCAGGCGCTCGCCCCAGCGCTCCCGATAGGCCGGCTGGCGCCGGCTGCGCCAGAGCAGACGCAGCAGGGCGAAGGGCAAGACCAGATAAAGCAGTAGGTTATAGAAAACGTGCACTAGGGTTCCTTGAGGGACTGACGACGTTTCAAATGGGTTGCCATTTATGCGCTGCACAAGGGCCGGGGATTCCCGGTGCGATGACTGGCGAAGCCTCGCTAGATGGGCCCTTCCGCCAGGCGCCGCCGCCACTCCGCCAAGGCCGGCTTGGGGGAGTCCTTCATGGCCAGCTTCCACCAGTAGCCGATCAGGTTGTCCCCATACGAGATCGCCTTACGCGGCAGGACCAGGGGGTGGTCTTCCGGGGTCGCCGCCCCGCGCAGGCAGGTGGTGGCACTCGTATAGCCCGCGGCCGCCGCCGCCCGTACCGCCCCCAGGTCGAAGCTGCCGAAGGGATAGCACAGGTGCCGGACCGGCTCGCCCAACAAGTCCTCCAAGGCCGCCTTGCTGTCCGCCAGCTCGCGGCGCTGGGTCTCCGCCGGGACCTCGGCGAGTTTGATGTGGCGCACAGAGTGGGAGCCGATGGTGACACCGCAGGCGCGGATCTCGCGCAGCCGGGCCCCGGACATCAGGGTCGGTATCGGACGCCCGGGCTCGGCCGCGGACCAGGCCATGGGCCGCCCCAGCCAGCCGCTGATGGCGTAGACGGTCGCCGGGAAGCCATGGCGCTGCAACACCGGGAGGGCGTGCTCGGCGAAATTGTCGTAAGCGTCGTCGAAGGTCAGGGACACGGCCCGCTCTGGGGTCGGGGCCTCGCCCCGAAGACAGGCCAGTGCCTGGTCCAGGTCCAGGACGCGGTAGCCGAAGTGGCGCAGCAGGGCCATCTGCCGACCGAAACGTCCGGCGTCGCAGTAGTTGGCCCTGTGGGCCCGCATGGGATTGAAGCGCCCGACCTGGTGGTACATGAGGATGGAGATGCCCATGCCCACCTCAAACCCCCGCCAGATGGCGGTAAAGGTCCCGGTACTCGCCGAGAATGGCCTCGCGCCCGAACTCCGCGGTAACCCGATGGCCGCCTTGCTCTACCAGTGCAGCGGCCAGGTCCGGATCGCTCAGGACCGCCTGGATGCCGGCGGCCAGGGCGCCGGGGTCGCCGCAGGGGACGCACCAGGCGTCCGTGCCGTGATGGGCGATCTCCCGGGCGCCGCGGAACAGGCTGGTCACCAGAGGTCGGCCCCAGGCCCAGGCCTCGAGGATGACGTTGCCGAGGGTCTCCTCCTCCAGAGATGGGAAGACCACCAGATCGGCCAGCCGGAAAAATGGCCCGGGATCCGTGTGCCAACCGGCCCAGACGACCCGCCCGCCGATGCCCAAGTGACAGGCCAGACGTTCCAGTTCCCCGCGCAAGACCCCATCCCCCAACAGGACCAGGCGCAGGGGGCGCCCGGCAACCTCCTCCGGCAGGGTCGCGAGGGCCTCCAACAGGGTCGCGTGGCCCTTGACCGGGACTAAGCGCCCGGGGGTAAGCAGGACCCAGGCGTCGGCCGGCAGCTTGAGCCGGTTGCGCAGGGCCGCCACCTCCCCCTCCGCCACCGGTCGGGCGCGCTCGGCGAAGTTGTAGATGTGGAAGACCCGATCCGCCGGGAGGCCCTGGCGGATCATCCAGTCGCACAGGCCACGGGTGTTGCCGATCCAGGCGTGGGCGTGGCGATAGGGGGAGAGTTGGTAGTAGCCGCCAAGCCGTGCGATGTGGACAGGCCCACGCCCGGGGCGCAGGTGGGTCAACCGCGTCGCCCGACCCATGTAGGTCTGGACAATCTCCGGGCGGACCTGGCGGATCAGGCGAGACACCGCGACCCGCGACCAGGGGTCCCAGACGCTGAGGAAGGGCAGTCGGTGCAGGGGCAGCCCGCCCAAGGCCCCGGAATCCAGCCGGTCCAGGTCGCTGCCGCGGCGAATCCCCAGCCCGGCCTGGGCCCCGATCTCACCCAGGGCCGCAGCGAAACGGATGAACCAGCGCTCGGCCCCGCCCAGGGCCTTGCTGCCGACCAGTTGCAGGCTCGGCGGCCAGGTCGGGAGGTCGGCCTTCAGGCCGACAGCAGTGTCTGACAATTGCAGGTTGACCGGATCGCTCACGCAGCCCCCCCCAGCAATTCGCGGTACACGGCCAGATTCCCCTCCACCATGGCGTCGATGGAAAACTCCCGGCGCATCATAGCCCGCCCTCCTTCCCCCAGGCGGCGGCGCAGCTCCGCATCCCCCAGCAAGCGGCCCAGGGCAGCCCCCAGGGCGGCGACATCCCCCGGCGGGACCAGGAGGCCGTTCTCCCCGTCGCGTACCGCCTCGGGGATACCACCCGCATCGCTGGCGATGATGGGCACCCCGGCGGAGGCCGCCTGGAGCAGGGAAACCCCCAACCCCTCCATGGTGGCCGGATGTACCAGCAGGTCCAGGCAGGGCAGGATGCGGTCGAGATCGCTGCGGAAGCCCGCGAGCAAGACCCGGTCGTTGAGCCCCGTTTCCGCGATGCGCCGGCGCAATGCCTCTTCCTCCGGTCCCTGGCCAAACAGCAGGACGCGCAGCCGCGGGTAGCGCGAGATCAGGGGCGGCAGGGCCTCCAGCAGGAAGCGGTGGCCCTTGCGGGGGATCAACTGGGCCACGACCCCCACCAGCAAGCCGTCCGTGGGGACCCCGAGGCGAGCCGCCACAGCGGGCCGGTCACAAGGCCCGGCGTAGCGCGGCCAATCTACGGCACTGCGCACCACACGCAGCTTGGCCGGCGGCAGTCCCTCGCACAACAGGACCCGACCTATCCCCTCGGAGATGGCGACCACGCGATCATGGAGTCGATACTTGACCGCCACCAGCCAGCGCGGTTCCGGGTTATCCACCCGACGGGTATGAATCACCGGGACCCCCGCCAGGCGGGCAGCAATGCCGCCCCAGACATCGGCCCCGATCCGGCTGTGCAGGTGAACCAGGTCCGGGCGCTTTGCCGAGATGACAGCTCCCAGGCGCCAGGCCATGGCGACATCCGCGTCCCCGCGCATGGGCAGCCCCAGGACCTCGGCGAAGGGGGCCGCCGCCGCGGCCAGGGCGCAGCCCTTGGGACAGGCGAGCAGGTTGGCGTGACCCCGCGCGGCCAGGCCCTCCAGGAGATACAGGACCTGCTGGGCCCCGCCATAAAGGCGACTGCCGCCCTCTACATGCAGGACCCTCATGATTCCGCCCCGTCTGAAACTGCGCCTGGCCCACAGGGACGTGGGACATGTCCAGAATGCGCGCCGGGAACCGCTCCTGCGTTCCCGACATGTCGGACCTCCCTGTCCGCCGTCATCAGGGCGCGGGCGGCGGTCAGGACCTCGTCCACGCGGATCAGATCCATGCAGGTGAAGGCCCCACCACAGGTCGGGCGACGCTTGCAGGGAGAGCAGGGCAACGGGTGGTAGAGGACCCGGGCATTGTCCCGGGTGGTGTCCAGGTAAGGGCAGGTAGACCCGAACAGCAGCAGGGTCGGGCGCGCAAAGGCGATGCCCATGTGCCCCAGGCCCGTGTCCACCGCCACCATCAGGGCGGCGTTGTGGATCATGGCCGCGGCCTCCAGCAGGCTGGTCTCCCCCACCAGATTCACCAGGCCCTGATCCACGCCCTGACGGCCACCTGCGCCGAGGTCCCCCGCCTCGGAGCGATCCCCCGGTCCGCCGAGCATCACCACCGGCAGGCCGAGGTCTGCCTTGAGACGCCGCGCCAGCTCGCCCCAACGCGGGGCAAACCAATGCTTCTGGGGGCGGGTGGTAAAGGGGCAGATCACGGCATAGCCTGCACCCAGGCCATGCGCCTGGATCAGGGCAGCGGCTCGGTCCGCCTCCGCCGGGCCATAGTGAACGGCCATCTCGAAGGGGTCCGTCGGCAGCCCCAGGTGCTGTGCCAGATAGAGATACTCGGAGCCGACCCGCTTGGGCTCCCCGCCGCGGGGGATGGTGCGGGTCATGAGCCATCCGCTACCCTCCCGGGAACCCAGGCCGACACGCTCCCGGGCCCCGGAGAGCCAGGTCAGGACCCCGCTCTTGAGCAGCCCTTGCAGGTCCAGGGCGAGGTCGAAGCGTCGCTGCCGCAGTTCCGCCCGGAATCGCCAGACCGCCCGGACCAGGTCTCGCCAGCGCCGGCTGCGCCACAGGTCCAGCCACTGAGCCAGGGGCCAGACGATGACCTCGTCCAGGTCCGGGTGCTGCGACAGCAAGGGCGCAAACCCCGGCTGCACCAGCCAGGCGATGCGCGCCTGGGGATAGGCGCGGCGCAGGGCCGCCACCAGGGGCGAGGCAAAGACGATGTCGCCGATCGCCGAGAGACGCACGATCAGGATACGTCTAGGGGCGCCGCTCACTGGACCAGGACCTCAAGCACAGCCCTCATGACCCACCGACCACGTCTTTCAAGACCAGGTCGAGGGTCTTATAGGGTTGCGACGAGCGGATGCGCGCCCGCGTTGCACCGATCTCCCGGGCGCAGCCAATCGCCTGGACCAACCCCCTCAGCATGGTTCCATCCAGGCGCAAGAGTCGAGTCAGCGTTCGCAACAGCACCCACGGCAGGTGGGCCGCAACCAATCGGGCCGGCGGCGTATAAAGCGCCAGATAGATAAGCTGATTGCGGATGCGCGTGACACGCACCTGCCGGCTGCGGAACAAACGACCGATGGTGCCGCCGGCCGCATGCACGACCTGACTCTCCGGGACGCACCGGGTCGCCCATCCGCACATCCAGGCCCGGGTTCCCAAGTCCATGTCCTCGCTATAGAAAGGCTTGTAGATCTCCAGGAAGCCGCCAAGGCGCTGGAACCGATCTCGTCTCACCGCCATTGAGCCACCGGAGGCATATAGGCAATTCAGCGGCTGGCCGCTGCCTTGACGTTCGCGGACATCATCCATCGTCCAGGGAATGGGCTTGAGCTTTCCGCGTCTGAATCTGTAGCGCGACCAGGATACAAATAACGGCTCGCCGGCCTCGTCCAGAACCATGGGCGAGGTTGCAAAGACGTTCTCCTCGCGCAAGGGTGCGATCAGCGGGGCAATAAACCCCGGGGCAGCGGCAACGTCGGAATTTAACAGGATCAGGAACTCGTGCGCCGCATGCGCCACACCGCTATGCACAGCGCCGGCAAAACCGGTGTTGGCCTCGTGCCTTACCAGAACGGTCCGGGGATAGTCGGCCGCTATTGTTCGGACGCTCTGGTCCGTAGAGGCATCGTCTACAACCAGGACCTCGCAGACCCCGGGATAGACGTCTGCCGCTGCGAAAGCGGCGGCCAGGGTACGCCCGATGATGCGTTCGCCGTTGAAGTTCGGAATGACGATGCTGACGGGGGGATATGTCATAACGTAGGGCCCGGACTACCTGCGAGGGGCAACCGAATCGTACACGGATGCCTTGGCGGCCAGGACCTTGGACCTATCGACCAGGCAAAGATAGATCCCGAGCAGGAATCCGAGGGGATAAAGGGTATAACGCGAATAGAAACCGAAGGCGAGAAAGCTAAACACGAACCAGATTACAAATGCCGCCAGATTGGCCTGAGCGACACAGTGAAGACCAGCATCGCCAATGCGGCGCACCAGCCGCAGGGATCCCAATGCGACGCAGCCTAGCAGGCCCATGACCAAGCCCGTTCCAAACAGACCGTTCTCATACAGCAGTTCGAGAACATGGTTGTGGGGCAAGGTCAGCCAGGCGTTCGCCGGCGTCGAATAGGCGGAAAAGTGTTCGCGGAAGGTACCGATGCCGTGACCGATCAGCCACCCCCGCAGGTCGCTGTCAGCGATCATCCGCCAAGAATCGGACCAGATGCGGATACGTTCATCCCCCTCGGGCGCCGCGACGACAACACCGGGAGCCCCGGTCTCGAGGACAACCAACATGGCCGCTGCTGCCAGCATCAGTGCGACGCCAAGGAGCACCCGGCGTAGCTCGGCGGGCGCCCGGCCCCAGGCGACGGCGGCCAACCCGGCCGTAATGGCCAACAAAGGGATTGCCGGCTTTGACAAGTCATTGAAGACCAGTTCGAGATCGAGCAGCAATACCACCAGGACCAGATAGCGGTAGGGCGAGTCGAGCCGAACGATCAACAGCGCCAATAACGGTAATAGGAGGGATGCAAAATACGCGAGATAATGGGGATTGGCAAAGGTCCCATAAGCGCTTCCGATGACATGGCGGGCACCAGACTGCCACAGCACAATGACAGACACCAGCGCAGCCAGCCAAAGCCAGCCATGCAGCGCCTCTTGCTTCCCCAGGTAATAGACGGACCACACCACGATCAAGAACCGAATCACCCGCATACTGCGTTGCACGTCGCTATCGACCGGGAAGAATAGCCAGCTCAGGGCCAGTGGGACCAGAAATGCGCCGAGCACGAATAGATGCCATCGCGGCAGCGTGCGCAGATCGAAATTTCCACTGACGATGTGCAGGCACAGAAAGAACCCAGCGACCCCGATTGCATCATCGCTGCCTGCGTTCTTATTCAGGGCGAACTGTAGAAATACCGCCACGGCAAGGGCCGCTGCAATCCATTTGTTGTTCAACAGAGCGACTTTGACGGGGTAATGCTTCAATTCCGGCGTAGCCTAGGGCTGTTCGAGGGGTCCCCAGTCTCAGCAGGGCTCCCGGCGGATCCGGGCTGGGATGTTAGCCCGCCGCGGATACCTTGTCGCGGGGAATTGCCGCCTGCAACCCGCCGCGGGGATCGTCTCTGGGCTGCCGCCATCGTCATCGCCCAGGATGTACGAGGGCCCTGGCCTTGTCGCCCAGCCAGGAGCCGATTCCTGCCGGCAAGGCCGCGAGCCAGTGCCACCGGTGCTTGACCTCCCTGGCCTGGCGTACCAGGCCGACGCCACTGTGCAGCGAAAAGCGCACATAGCGGACGTGGTTACGGTGCCGCTGCGCAGCGTCCGCATAGGCGTCGTGTAGGGTGATTTCCTCGAGAAAGGCCAGGCGCATCCCTTGGGGGTTGCGAGCCCGGTAGCGTCGGATATTGGCGGTAATACCATCGGGCTCACGCCGCCCCACCACCAGCGGCAGGTTGACGAAGCGCGTCCTGTAGCGGTGGGCCAGGCGGCGAAGAATCAGGTTGTCGCGGACATGCCGTCTCGCCCGGGAAAGCTGGGATAGGGGAACTCGCGCAGGACGCTGGTGCGGGTCGCCTCCCGCTTGTCGCCGTGGATATAGCCCAGGGAATGGATCGCCAGGTAGTCCGAGTCCACCCGGTCCTGCGGATAGGGGGTCCCGGAGACCGAGCCGTCCTCCTCCAACAGGAGCCCGGCGATACCGGACAGCCCCTCGCGCTGCCCCTGTGGCACCCTGGCCCATTCGGCAAGCACCCCATCCAGCGCCCCAGGGATCAGGGAGTCGTCGGAGTCCAGATTGAGGAAAAAGTACCCTTGGGCCTCGGCGACCGCCCGGTTGTGGGCGTTGGCCTTGCCGGCGTTGTCCTGATAGAAGTAGCGCAGCGGGAAAGGGGCTCTGGCTTGCCAATCCGCAACCAGGGCCCTGGTGTCGTCCGTGGACCCGTCGTCGATGAGCACGACCTCCAGGTCCTGACAGGTGGACTCGACGACGCTCTGCAAGGCCCGCGGGAGGCAATAGGCGCGGTTGTAGGTCGGGATGAAGATCGTGAACATGGGGCCTGAGTGACCCGCCACCCGGCCTGCTGACCCTGGCCCGCTCGACACCCCCATCATCGCCCGGCCTCCCGCTCGCCGGGTCCAAGGTGCCGCGGCAGCCCGAAGGCATCCAGGTAGGCATCGGTGCTGGCCTCGATCTCGTAGGGTCTGGCGGCCTGGCGCAGGGTCTCCGGCGGCAGCGGGGCACCCAGGGTCGTCAGCATGGCCGCGGCAAGGGCCTGGTGATCGTCCACCGGGACCAACGGGCCGAAGCGCCCACCGTCGAGGACCTCCCTGGGCCCGCTCGGGCAATCCGTGGAGACCACGGGAGTCCCCACCGCCAGGGCCTCGATCAGAACGAACCCCAGCCCCTCCCAGCGCGAGGTGAAGGCAAACAGGTCCGCGTGGGCCATCCAGGCATAGGGCTGGGGGACAAACCCCGGCAGGGCGAAGTCGTCCGCCACCCCAAGCCCCGCCGCCAGGGCCAGCAGGTCCTCGCGGGCCCCGCCTCGCCCCAGGATCATGAGGCGACAGGGGCGCTGCGCCCGCACCAGGGCGAAGCCCCGCAACAGGACATCGAAGCCCTTGCGCCCGCACAGCTCCCCGGCGCTCAAGATCAGGGGCCAGCCCGGATCCCCGAACCAGGGATGGGCCGGGCGCGGCAAGGCCTCTGTGAACAGGCAGCCCGGCACCACCGGCGAGGGGACCACCCGAATCAGGTCCCGCGCCAGTCCCGTGTATTCGGCCATGTCATCGGCCACCCCGGCGCTGGTGACGATGACCTGATCGGCGAAGGGATAGAGCCGGCCCATGGAGTTGCGCTGGACCCAGCGCTCCAGGGCACCGCGGGTTGCCAGATCGATGGAAATGGTCGTTCCCGAGGACAGAACCAACCGGGTCGGGACCCGGGCCAGCGCTCGTGCCAACAGAGCGGTGCGGTTCACCCGATCCTTGTCGGAGAGCATGACCGCCGGTCGCTCCCGGCGGAGATACCGGACGATCGCCGGCAGGCAGGCATAGGTGTGCCGCGAGCCCAGATCGATGACACGAACCCCGGGAGGGGTCTCGCCCCGCTCCGGGTCCAGGTTGGGCCCATGGCGGCGGACCTTGAGCAGATCCACCTTAAAGCCGCGCCGTGCCAGGGCCGGGATCAGGTGGCGGGCGGCACGGTCCACACCACTGTGACCGGAGGTGGAGAAGAGGCAGGCGATACGGGGGATATCGGTCTGCGGTTCCGCCAGCGCCGCAGGCAGGTGGGCCTTCAGGTCCGGGACGAGGGGCTTGACTGGTGCTTGGGGGGCCATGGTGGCCGGCATGATAGGCGGACCGGGGAACCGTTGCGAGCCAGGATCTGTGGGCGATGGGCAACCAACTTTCCGCTTGGGGGGGCTGCAACCTACCCAAAGTGGTCACCCGAAAAATTTCACTCCAAGCGTGCCAAATTCCATGACGCTGGGCACCCACCGCCCGGTCCGCGTGCACCCCAGTCAACGGGCTATAGGCCCGTAGCCTGGATGGAGCGTTAGCGGAATCCAGGTTTCCGCTACGGGGCTGACCTCTCATTCCGCCGGACCTGCGAGGCAACACCAGCGCGGCCCGCCGCCGGCTGCCGGCGCCGGAGGCTCAAATGGCGACTTGTGTCTCGCAGTCGCCGACATCGGAGTCACCCGATCCGGCGGGAGGCCTGCCGGCGTCTGGCCCGGTGCTGCCGCCCAGGATCCTTGACAGAGCACCCGGCCGGTTCGGGCTGAAGACACCGAGGGTGCCCCAGGAAGGCCCGGCCGTTACCTCGCACAGGGACGCGGCTTCGGCGTCCCCTTCGATGGCGCAGCGAGGGCCTGAGGGCGGCAGAAGGACCTCCAACCCCATGGGCGGCAGGCTCAGCGTCTTCAGGGTCATGGCGTCCGCCACGCCGTCGGTCCGCCGCAGGCCATGGCGCAACTGAAAGGTATTGAGCGCGGCCACGGTCGCCTTGTCCGGCTTGCCGACGAAGGGGACCGTCTTGTAGCTCTCGTGCTTCTTGCGCTTTTTGTCGCGCCAGACCGTCTTCTGGGTCGGCTGGGTCAGGAGCCCGCGGTCGGCCAGGGCCGTCTGCACGGCGGCAACGTAAGGGGCCGCCGATCGCTGGAACCGGGCCGGTAGCTTGCCGAGGCGCAGGATGTCCAGGGCCTCGCCCAGTTCGACCTCCTGGGCGGCCTGCAAGGCGGCGTAACGGGCGATGCGCTGCTCATAAAGCTCCAGTGCGACCCGCTCGGCGGGCATCAGGCGGCCGACATGCTCCGGATCGTCCGGTTCGTCCTTGCCGACCCGCGTGCGGAAGTCGCGCAGGGCCTGCTGCACCTGCGGGTCCTGGGTGTCGGCCGTCTGCACCTTCGGGTCCAACAGCCCCAGGTGATGCAGGGCCGCCAGCGCCTCCGGCGGCAGGGTGCCAAGCGGCTGGTCCTCGCCCCGACTCACCAGCTCGGCGAGGCGTTCCTTGTACCGGCGGGTCTCGTCCCGGTCGAGGGTGCCGGTGATCATGGCCTCGGGCACCAGCACCGCCTGTCCATTCCCGTGGCGAAACTCCGCGGCCCTGGATGCTTGCTTCGGGTCGTAGGCCCGTCCCGGCATGTCACCGCCCTTGAGCGGGAACCCGACCCCATACTTGGCCCGTACCAGCGCCGGCTGATCGGCGGCCCGCACGCGCCTGCCCAGGTTCTGGAGGAACTCCGCCCAGGTATAGGGCTGGGTCTGGCCCTTGCCGTCGCGGTAGAACATGCCGAGGTTACCCGTAACCGTGGGGGAGTCGGCGGGCAGGCCCCACTCCGATGAAATCGACGGGGGCGTCAAGGGGGCCATTGGGTAGAACAGGGCGGGTTCGGGGGCTCGCGGATAGACGGCCGTTTGGGCCGCCGCCGGCTTCAGCGCGGCCCGCTTACGACCGCCTTCGACCCACTCAGGGCCCGGCTCACCTCGCAGATGCAGAGAGATCGGCGACACACCCAAGTCGGCTGGGAGTGTTAGCTCAAGCCCGGAGACAGCCGGAGGCCGACCCTTTTGGGCGGTCGCCTGCTTCTTGGCCGACGCCTTACCGCTCCCCGCTATCGGCCCCGGCTTGGCCTTTGGCGCCAATTCCAAAACGACCCGCGACCGTGCCGGGGTATTGATCGGGGGCAATCGATCCGGCCGGGCGGCGACCTGGGGCTTCGCCTGCTGGGCGGTCACCGGCTTCTTGGCTGGCGCCTTACCGCCCCGGGCTGCCGCCCCCCGCTTGGTCTGGGGCCCCGGGTCCGAGGTGACCCGCGGCGGGGCCGGTGCATCGATCTGTGCCAGGGCATCCGCGCCCGAGGCCAACGGCGGCAGGGCCAGGGCGCCGTCCCCTGCCAATAGCCCGGGGCCCGGCTCCTGGTCAGGGGTCGCTGGCGTGACCGGCTTGACGCATAGCGTCTGCCGCGCCTCCCCGCGGGCGAGGGCCAATATCCGCCGGCCCTGCCCCTCCCCCAGGAAGTGGAAGAGATAATCCTCCTCCGGCGTGGTGGCGCCGGACTCGGTGCTCAGGGAATGTTTTGCAAAGGCCAGGACGGCGAAGTTGTGGCGCAGGAGCTGGAGCGGCGCGTCGTCCGCACCCCGTTGGCCGTCCACGGTCTCCTGGATGATGCCCCGCACCTGGGCGTCCGTGAAAGGCCCCGCCCCCAGATCCATCGATTGACGACCCGTTGCGGCATCGGACTGGCTGGCCGCCAGCCACTGGGCCCCAAACTTCTTGACAATGAGATGGAAGGTCGCAGGCTGGAACTGCCAGACCCCGGTTGCCGCCCCCAGGCTGCCGCTCTTCAGGGTCGGGCGGACATGATCGTTCCAGGTACGGGCGCTTTCGTGCTCCCCGGTCGCCAGGGCCTGTCCCAGGCTGGCCCCGATGCGCTCGGATACCTCCAGCAGGATGACCAATTGCCGGGGCGAGATATCCTGCCGCCGGTCGTAGTCGCGGGCTTGGCTGGCCGCCAGGGCCATATAGGCCGCCAGCGCCTCGTCCGGCGGCCCCTCGTCCCTCGCAGACACGGCGGGGGGCTCCGGAGGTTCGGCAGCCCAGGCCAGCGGAAGCGCCAGAACGGCGGCCGCAGCGAAGCCGCTCAGGAGACCCCGGCAGGTTATGACATTCCGTCCCATCGAAAGAGGTTTTCCGAAAAACATGATGCGGTAATCATAAAGCATAGCGCTCCTGGCGCTGATCGTCCCTCAGGCAGGTGCGTGCGTGACCCAGGACTTCGGGGCGCACCCCCTGTGGGAGGACGGACGTCCCAAGCGTGCCGAACCGCCCCGCAACCTGTGGTCGTCGCTCCCCCGGATACGAGGGGGCTTGGACTTACGTGGGTCAGTGCCCGCGATCGGCACCGCGACGCAGGGCTCCGGGGCCAAAACGGGCGTTGATGCGGTCCAGGGTCGCGTTGAGGCTCCGGTCCCGGGTACTGTCGAGGGTGCGGTTTGGGCCGTCGTCGAAGAGGTCCTGTTGCACCGGTTGCGGGGGGCCCAGCTCGGAGATCCCCAGACCAATCAAGCGCACCGGTTTGCGGGGCAGACGGGAGTTCTCGTACAGCGACCAGGCCGTGGCAAGCAAGGTCCGGTCGTCGTGGCTCGGATGGTCGAGGCGTTGTTGCCGGGTGTGGGTCTCGAATCCCTGAAAACGGATCTTCAGGGTGACCGTCTGTCCGGCGAGGCCCTCCCGGCGGGCCAGACGGGCGACCTCGCCGGCCAGGTTGGCCAGGGTGTCGTGCAGCAGGCGCGGATCGCTCACATCGGTGGCGAAGGTGGTCTCCTTGGACAGGGACTTGCGCCCTGCCCCGTCGCCGACCCGGTCGGAGGCAATACCGCGCGCCTGTTGGTACAGGCTGGCGGCGGAGCGAGCACCGACCAGGGCCTGGAGCTGTTCCAGGGTCAGGCGGCGCAGGTCCATCACGGTGCCGATGCCGAGCCGCGTGAGCTTGGGCAGGGTCTTGGCGCCGAGCCCGCGCAGGACGCCCACGGGCAGCGCGCCGAGGAAGTCCAGCACCCGTTCGTGCGGGATCACGGTCAGGCCATCGGGCTTGGCGAAGTCGGAGGCAATCTTGGCCACCAGCCGGTTTGGGACCTATGCCCACCGAGGCGGTGAGGCCGACCGCGGCGCGAATATCCGCCTTGATCCGCCGGCCGATGGTTTCGGGTGGGCCGATCAGGCGATCGAGCCCGCTCACATCCAGATAGGCTTCGTCGATGGAGGCCGGCTCCACCAGCGGGGAGTAGGCCGCCATGACCCCCCGGATCTGGTGGGCCACGGCGGTGTAGTGCGCCATTCGGGGGCGGATGAAGGCGGCCTGCGGGCAGCGGCGGTACGCCTCGTTGATGGGCATGGCGGAACGGATGCCGAAGCCCCGGGCCTCATAGGAGCAGGTGGCCACCACCCCGCGCCCGCCGGGTTGGGACCCGACCACCACGGGTCGGCCGCGCAGATCGGGGTCGTCGCGCTGCTCCACGGCGGCGTAGAAGGCGTCCATATCCAGGTGCATGATCCAGCGTTGGGGCCCGGTGCTCATGGCCGAGGGGCTCGACAAGGGAAGACGCAACCAATTATTTGATCAGCGTCACCGGCAAGCTGGTCAGATGGATGACCTTGGCCGCGACCGAGCCGAGAAACAAGTCCGCAAGCCCCCCGCGCCCGTGGGTCCCCATCACGATGCCGTCGCAGCCCTGCTCGGAGGCGAAGCGGGCGATGGTCGGCGCCACAGGCCCCACCAGGACCTGGGCGTTGTAGGCGATACCGGCCGCATCCAGCCGGGCACTGGCCTCGCTGAGATCGACCTCGCCCTCGCGCTGCTGCAATTCGGCGATCTCCTCCGCATTCAGGAAGCGGCGGATCTCCCAGGCGTCCGCCGGCTCACGCACGTTGAGCACCTGGATCTCCACCACCTCGCGGCACTTGGCCAGCCGAATCAGGTAGGAGACCGCGCGCAGGGAGCGACTCAGACCCGTCCACAGGTACCAGGAACTTCATGATGCCTTTGCCTCCAGACCCGCATGGGGCCGGTCACTGGTGAGGGGAGCGATGGATCCGGACTCGATCACCCCGACGTGCCCGGCGGGCGCCGTGGCGCCATCCGCCGGGGTCGCTCGGGGCATGGGGCTGCCAGCCCAGGGTCAGCATCAGGGCGGCGAAGCCGATGACATAGGCCAGGGTCACATGCCAGCCCCCGCGCAGCCAGGCCCCCACGGACTTGGCCTGGGGATACATGTTGGACAGGGCCACGCCGGCGGAGCTGCCGAACCAGATCATGGACCCGCCGAAGCCCACCGCATAGGCGAGCATCCCCCAGTCGAATCCGCCCTGCTTGAGGGCCAGGGCGGTCAGCGGGATGTTGTCGAAGACCGCGGAGACGAAGCCGAGGCTGAGGGCGGAGAGCCAGGAGGCGGGCGGCAGCTGCTCCACCGGCATCATGGAGGCGCACAGCACCAGGGAGAGCAGGAAGATGCTGCCCTTCAGCGCCTCCGGCAACAGGCTCCACTCGGGCCTGCGCAGGGGCACCGGCGGCGAGGATGGCGATCCACACCGCCACCCCCAGGAAGGGGAAGCTGTCGGCCACCCACTTGAAGTGCAGGTTGACCACCACATTCGCGGCGACCGCGGCCGTGAGGATGCCGGCGACGATGGCCAGCCGGACCCAGTCGATGGTGGTCCCCGCGGCCACCTCCCGGGACACCGGCGCGTACCGGTGTTGCTGAATGGCGGCGGGGATGCCGAAGACCACCAGGGCCACGACGGCGGCCACATAGGCATGAAAGACATCCGCGGGCGCAACGCCGGAGATCCACATCATGGTGGTGGTGGTGTCCCCCACCACGCTCCCGGAGCCGCCGGCATTGGACGCCGCGACGATGGCGGCCAGATAGCCGATGTGGACCTTGTAGCGGAAGACCCCGGCGGCCACGGTCCCGCCGATCAGGGCGGCGGCGATGTTGTCGAGGAAGCTCGACAGGAAGAAGATCAGGACCAGGAGGACGAAGCCCCCGGGCCAGCCGGCAGGGAGGAAGCGCGGCAGGATCTGGGGGACCCGGCTGTCCTCGAAGTGGCGGGCGAGCAACGCGAAACCGAGCAGCAGGCCCAGCAGGTTGGTCAGCATCACCCACTCGTGCCCCAGGTGCGCCGGCCAGCCCGGCGAACCCGGGCCCGAACTTGAAGCCGGTGAAGGCAAGCTTGAAGACCGTGATGGTCGGCCAGCCCGGTGAGGGCGACCTGCAGGGTGTAGTGGTGGAACAGGGCCACCCCGAGCAGTGTCAACGCGAACAGAATGAATTCCACCGGGATACGGACCTCGATGAGGGTGGGCGTGAAACCCGGCTCCGCGGCGTACAGCAGACCCGGGAGCAACAGCATTGCCAGGCCGAGGATCGGCAGGCCACGCATGCCGCCCAAGGTCGGGGGACGCAAGGTGCGGTCCGGCGGGGATCACCAATGGTGACAGAATAGATTGAAAGAGGCGTTTCACGGCTTCGCCCGAATTAGGTTGGGAATGGGTGAGGCCATGATAACCCGACAGGCCCAGCGGGCGCGACGGCCGCAAGGGACCCGCCAGAGATGCGCACCGGGTGATGCGCACCGAGTATGCGTGCCGCGCCCGAGGCGTTACGATAGGGGCCCCAACCGTTTCCGCTCCGGTCCCGGAGCAACCACGCCCCCAATGAAGATCATCATCCTGGGCGCCGGTCAGGTCGGCACCTCGGTGGCCGAGAGCCTGGTCTCCGAGGCCAACGAGATCACCGTCGTCGATACCGATGTCCCCAGCCTCACTCGGCTGGCGGATCGCCTGGACCTGCGGGTGGTGGTGGGCAATGCCGCCCTGCCCTCGGTGCTCAAGCAGGCCGGGGCCGAGGACGCGGACCTGCTCATCGCCGTCACCCAGAGCGATCAGACCAATCTCTGCGCCTGCCGCACCGCCAAGACGCTGTTCAACGTCCCCACCAAGATCGCCCGGCTGCGTTCGGCGGACTATGCCCAGTACCCGGAACTGCTGGGCCCCAAGAACTTCGCGGTGGACTTCAGCATCTGCCCCGAGCAGATCGTCACCGATTACATCGTCAAGCTCATCGAGTTCCCAGAGGCGCTGCAGGTCCTGGAGTTCGCCGACGGCCTGGTGAGCCTGGTGGCGGTGCGCGCCTTCGCCGGCGGCCCCCTGGTGGGACACCCCGTCGCCGACCTGCGCCGCCACATCCCTGACCTGGACGCCCGCATCGCCGCCATCTACCGCAAGGACCAGGCCACAGTCCCGGACGGCGAGACCCTGATCGAGGCCGGCGACGAGGTCTTCTGCCTGGCGGCCACCCGCGACATCCGCAAGGTCCTGAGCGAGTTGCGCCGGCTCGACAGCCCCACCAGGCGCATCCTGATCGCCGGGGGCGGCAACATCGGGGCCCGGCTGGCCACCGCCACCCAGGGTCGCTACTCGGTCAAGATCATCGAGGCCAACGAGGCGCGCGCCAAGACCCTTGGGGTGCGGCTGCCCAACACCCTGGTCCTGGTGGGGGATGCGGCAGACGAGAATCTCCTGTCGGCCGAGGGGATCGAGGACATGGACTTCTTCCTCGCCCTGACCAACGACGACGAGAACAACATCCTCAGCGCCCTGCTGGCCAAGGGGCTGGGGGCGCATCGCGTGCTGTCCCTGATCAACCGCCGGGTCTATGTGGATCTGGTGCAGGCCGACCGCATCGACATCGCCATCTCCCCGGCCCAGGTCTCCATCGGCACCCTGCTGGCACGGGTGCGCCGGGGCGATGTGGCGGCGGTCCACAGCCTGCGGCGCGGGGCCGCGGAGGCCCTGGAGGTCGTGGTCCACGGCGACCGCAAGACCTCCAAGGCGGTCGGGCGGCGGGTCGAGGAACTGGCCCTGCCCCACGGCGTGACCTTGGGGGCCATAGTCCGCGGGCCGGCCCCGGAGCCGGGTCGGCCCGACCAGCGCCAGGTTTTGATGGCCCACCACGACACCCTGATCGAGGCCGAGGACCATGTGATCCTGTTCCTCATCAGCAAGGATCTGGTGCCCAAGGCCGAGCGCTTCTTCCAAGTCGGCCTGACCTTCTTTTAAATGCGCGCCCTGCTCTCCGTCACCCAGGTCCTCGGCCGGCTGCTGCTGGTCTTCAGCCTGACCTACCTGATGCCCATCGCCTGCGCCCTGATCTATCGGGACGGAACCCTGACCACCTTCCTCGACAGCATGCTCGCCTGCATCGCCGTCGGCCTGGTGCTGATACTGGCCACCCGGCGCCACAGGGCGGAGCTGAAGGCCCGCGACGGCTTCATCCTGGTCACCCTGGCCTGGACCCTGACTGCGGCCATCGCCACGGTGCCGTTGATGCTTGCACCAGGACATGTCCTTCACGGACTCCTTCTTCGAGACCATGTCCGGGCTCACCACCACGGGGGCCACGGTGATGACGGGGCTCGATACCACGGAGCCATCCATCAACCTCTGGCGTCATGCCCTCAACTGGCTGGGGGGCATGGGGATCATCGTCCTGGCGGTGGCCATCCTGCCCCTGCTGGGGGTCGGCGGCATGCAGCTCCTGCGCGCCGAGGTCCCTGGCCCCATCAAGGACACCAAACTCACCGCCCGCATCGGCGACACCGCGGCCATCCTCTGGACCGTGTATCTGGGCATCACCATCGCCTGCATCCTGGCCCTCAAGCTGGCCGGGATGGGCTGGTTCGATGCCATCTGCCACGCCTTCGCGGCGCTCAGTCTGGGCGGCTTCTCCACCCGCGACGCCAGCATCGGGGCATACGACTCGGTCGCCATCGAGGTGGTCTTGAGCGTCTTCATGGTGATCGCGGCGCTCAACTTCGCCACCCACTTTACCGTCTGGCGCGAGCGCAGCCTGCGACCCTACTGGCGGGACGCCGAGGCGAGGGGGGTGTTGGGCCTGCTCGCTCTGAGCTGTCCTGGCCTGTACGGCCTACCTCTGGGGCATGGGGACTTACGAGAGCTTCTGGACGGCCCTGCGCCACCTGAGCTTCAACCTGATCTCTATCGCGACCGACTGCGGCTTCGTCAGCACCGACTATGCCCTGTGGCCCATCTTCGTCCCCTTCTTCATGCTCTTCCTGTCCTGCCTGACCGTCAGCTCCGGCTCCACCGGCGGCGGGATCAAGATGATCCGCACCCTGGTCCTGGTCCGTCAGAGCACCCGTGAGCTCTCCCGCCTCCTCCACCCGACCCTGGCCGCGCCGGTGACGGTTGGCGGGATGGAGATTCCCAACTCCGTGGTCTTCGCCATCCTCGGCTTCACCTTCCTGTATTTCCTGAGCGTGGTCGGGATGACCTTCCTGCTCATATTCGGCGGCATGGACTTCATCAGCGCCTTCACCGCCGTCATCGCGTGCATCAACAACGCCGGCCCAGGGTTGGGCCAAGTCGGCCCCGCTACGAACTACCAATCCCTGACCGACTACGAGACCTGGGTCTGTAGCGTCACCATGCTCCTCGGTCGCCTGGAGATCTTCTCCGTGGTGGTCCTGTTCACCCCTCAGTTTTGGCGCAAATAGTCCGGGTCAGCATCCCCGCCCGGCAGGCGGTCGATGCCGGCCTCGGCCAGGGCAACGGCGCGGAAGATGGCCCGGCCCTTGTTCATGGTCTCGGCCCATTCCGACGCCGGCACCGAGTCGGCCACTACGCCGGCACCGGCCTGGATGTGCAGGGTCCCATCCTTGATGACGGCGGTGCGGATGGCGATGGCCGTATCCATGTTGCCGTTCCAGGACAGGTAACCGACAGCCCCGGAGTAGACCCCGCGCTTGACGGGCTCCAGTTCGTCGATGATCTCCATGGCGCGGATCTTGGGGGCACCCGAAACGGTCCCGGCAGGGAAGGTCGCACGCAGGACATCGATGGCGGTCATGCCCTCGCGCAGGTCCCCGACCACGTTGGAGACGATGTGCATGACGTGGGAGTAACGCTCCACGATCATCTTGTCGGTGACCTTGACGCTGCCGACCTTGGCCACCCGCCCGGTGTCGTTGCGCCCCAGGTCGATGAGCATGAGGTGTTCGGCCAGCTCCTTGGGATCGGCCAGGAGTTCCGCCTCCAGGGCCTGGTCCTCGGCCTCGTTGCGCCCGCGCTTGCGCGTCCCGGCGATGGGGCGCACCGTCACCACGCCGTCCTCCAGGCGGGTCAGGATCTCCGGTGACGAGCCGACGATGTGGAACCCGCCCAAGTCCAGAAAATACATGTAGGGCGAGGGGTTTAAGCCCCGCAGGGCCCGGTAGAGATCGAGCGGCGCGGCGGCGAAGGGAATGGACAGGCGCTGGGAAAGGACTACCTGCATGCAGTCCCCCTCCAGGATGTACTGCTTGATGCGCTCCACCGCCGCCTCGAAGCCCTCTTGCGTAAAGCCCGAGACGAAATCCGCTTCGCTCACGCTCCGCCGGGCGCCGCCGGTGTCGCCGCGGGGCACCGCGCTGCATGAGCCCGGCAAGCTCCGCGATGCGCGCCTCGCCCTTGGCCAGGGTGTCCCCGGCCACGGGGTCGAGCTGGACGATGACATACATGCGCCCGCTCAGGTTGTCGAAGACGACGACCTCGTCGGAGACCATGAGCAGGATGTCCGGAGTCCCGAGCTGGTCGGGGTTCGGGCAGGTGGCCAGGCGCGGCTCGATGTAGCGCACGGTGTCGTAGCCGAAGTAACCCACCAGGCCGCCGGTGAAACGCGGCAGGTCCGGGGGTTCGGCGACGCGAAAGCGGGCCTGAAAGGTCTCGATCCAGGCGAGTGGGTCGGCACTCTCGACTTCTTCCACCACGGCGCCATCGCGCTCAACGGTGATGCGCGACCCGCTGACACGAACCAGGGTGCGGCAGGGTAGCCCGATGATGGAGTAGCGGCCCCACTTCTCCCCGCCCTGGACGGACTCCAGCAGGTACGAGTAAGGCCCCTCGGCGAGCTTGAGGTAGGCACTCAAGGGGGTGTCGAGGTCCGCGAGGACCTCGCGCACCAGGGGGATGCGGTTGTAGCCCTGGTCGGCCAGGGCGCGAAATTTGTCTGGGGTCATCAGAGGCTCCGGGCAAGCGGTCGATCAGGGTGGAACGGGCGGCACGTCAACGTCGCCATCGCCCCCCAGGCCCTGTCCTCAATCCCGGATAGGTCCTCATCGGCGCTGCTGCGTCAGGCCGTTGCGGCCAGAAGCCCCTGGATCTCGACCATTGAGTCGATCACATGGTCCGGCTTGGCCAGGCGGATGTCCTCGCCATGGTTGTAGCCGTAGCTCATGCAGACGATATGGAAACCCGCCGCCCGGGCCGCCGTCACGTCGCTGACCGAGTCCCCAACCATCAGCGACCGGGCCGGGTCCACCCCGAAGTGGGCCGCGGCATGGAGCAGCGGGGCCGGGTCTGGCTTCTTCTGCGCCAGGGTATCGCCGCTGACTACGATGCCGAAGCGGTCGATGACGCCTAAGTCCGTCAGCAGCGGCAGGGTGAACTGGGCCGCCTTATTGGTGACGCAGCCGAGCCGATAACCCGCCGCCGCCATCCAGTCCAGCCCCTCGCGCACCCCGGGGTAGAGGACAGAGCGCTTGGAGGTGTTCTCGGCGTAGAGGTCCAGAAAGATCGGATAGGCCCGCGCGAAGTCGGCGTCCGCCGGCTCGCCATCGAGTTGGCCGACGAGCGCCCGGCGCACCAGGCGCTCGACCCCGTTGCCCACCCAGTTGCGCACCGCCGCCTCCCCGTGGGGCGGCCGTCCAAGGCGGTCCATCATGACATCGACGCAATAGGCGAGGTCCGGGACGCTGTCCACCAGGGTCCCGTCCACGTCGATCAGGATCATTTGGGGTCGCAGCATGCGGGTACGGCTCCTTTGGTCGATTGAAACAGCTTCAGCGGCTGACGGCCGCCATGGCCTCACGCATCTTCCGGATGATGCTGTCGTAGCGATGCGGGTCCGAGGCATTGGCCTTGCCGAAGATCCCGGAACCGGAGACGAAGGTGTCGGCACCCGCGGCCTTGATCTCGGCGATGTTGTCGTCCTTGACCCCGCCGTCGATCTCGATGCGAATGTCGCGACCGGAGGCATCGACGAGCTTGCGCACGGCGCGCAGCTTGTCCAGGGTCGCGGGGATGAAGCTCTGACCACCGAAGCCCGGGTTGACGGACATCAGCAGGATCATGTCCACCTTGTCCAGCACGTAGTCGAGATAGGACAGCGAGGTGGAGGGGTTGAACACCAGCCCGGCCTTGCACCCCTCGTTGCGGATGAGCTGGAGGCTGCGATCGACGTGCTCGCTCGCCTCCGGGTGGAAGGTGATGTAGGTGGCCCCAGCCTTGGCGAAGTCCGGGATGATGCGGTCCACGGGCTTGACCATCAGGTGCACATCGATGGGGGCGGTGACGCCATGCTTGCGCAGGGCCTCGCAGACCAGCGGGCCTATGGTCAGGTTGGGGACATAGTGGTTGTCCATGACGTCGAAGTGGACGATGTCCGCCCCGGCGGCGAGGACGTTGTCCACCTCTTCCCCGAGCTTGGCGAAGTCGGCAGAGAGGATGGAGGGGGCGATGAGGTCTTCAACCATGGCAATGTCTCCCGGTGCGTGCGGGCGGAGGAATCGGATCGGCTCGGGCGGCCCAGACCGTCAGCCGGGGCGGACCTGGTGCCAATCCACAGGGGGCAAAACTGTAACCCAATCGGCGGGGGATTTCACCCGGACCGGCTATTTGCCCTTGAGGTACTGTTCGTCGCTGAAGGAGTAAACCCAGCCTGGGCATTGGGTTACCAGCACCACGATGATCCAGCCGTTGAGCATGGCCTCGGGCATGAACATCAGCGGAAAGAAGGGAAGGACCGTCTGGCTAAGCTGGGCAAAGCTGTAGGCCCCGTTGAGGATCAGCATCCAGGCCGCCAGATAACCCGCGGCCACGCCGACGAACCCGGCGGTGAGGAAGCCGTTGACCAGCACAAAGACAAAGAAGTGGCGCGGCAGATAAGCGCGGACCAGGATCAGCAGGGCCTGGGTCAGGGTGATCGGGACCACCCCCGCCAGCATGGCGTTGACGGCGAAGCCCTCCCAACCGCCACCGTTGATGCAGGTCCCGAGCAGCGCCAGGCTGACGGCGATCACCGCCAGCGACCAGCCGAACATCAGGGTCGCCGCGGTCGCCCCCAGGAGGTGAAACGACAGCCCGGGCTGGACCTTGATCTCCATGGCCCACAGCACCAGCAGGGCCACCACCAGACCGAGGTAGACGTGGAGTTGCTCGGAATTGCGCAAGCGGGCCCAGGGGGCCATCCTCAGGGCCGCCACCAGCGTCGCCCCGTAGAGCAGGGAGACGGTCCAGATCAGGAAGGGTGAAAAAAGGCTGCCGTCGAGGGTCATGACGCGAGGCTTCAGGGTGGCGAACACCGGGACTGGTTCAACGATACCATTTTGGGGCCGATGGGCCCCTGACAAGACGCAATGGCCGCCAACCAATCAGACGGAAGAAGTGCGATGCGATACAAAATGCTCGGCGACGCGGGGCCCATGGTCAGCACCCTGTGCCTGGGGACCATGACCTTTGGCGAACAGAACAACGAGGCCCAGGCCCATGCCCAGCTCGACCGCGCGGTGGCGGCCGGGGTCAACTTCATCGACACGGCGGAGATCTATCCGGTTCCCCCGCGGGCCGAGACGCAGGGGCTGACGGAGACCTACATCGGCACCTGGCTCAAAAGCCGCGGCGGGCGCGAGCGCCTGATCCTGGCCAGCAAGGTCGCCGGGCCGGGGGCCTGGGTCGGCTACCTGCGCGAGGGCAACAACCGCCTGGACCGGCGCAACATCGTTGCCGCCCTCGACGCCAGCCTCCGGAGGCTCCAGACGGACTATCTCGACCTCTACCAGCTCCACTGGCCGGACCGGGAGACCAACTACTTCGGCAAGCTCGGCTACGAACCCGTCGCGGACGAGCACAGCGTCCCCTTGCTGGAGACCCTGGAGGTCCTGGCAGACCTGGTCCGAGCCGGCAAGGTACGCCAGATCGGGGTCTCCAACGAGACCCCCTGGGGCCTCATGACAGCGCTGCGGCTGGCCGAGACCCAGGGCCTGCCGCGTCCGGTGAGCATCCAGAACCCCTACAACCTGCTCAACCGCAGCTTCGAGATCGGCCTGGCGGAGGTGGCCGTGCGCGAGCACTGCGGGCTTCTGGCCTACTCCCCGCTTGCCTTCGGGGTCCTGGCGGGCAAGTACCTCAATGGGGTCCGCCCGGCCGGGGCACGACTCACCCTGTTTCAGCGCTTCAGCCGCTACTCCAATCCGGAGTCGGACCGCGCCAGCGCCGCCTACGTCGCCCTGGCGCGCCGCCACGGGCTGGATTCGGCCCAGATGGCCCTGGCCTTCATTTTCAGCCGCCCCTTCGTGACGGCCACCATCATCGGGGCCACCAGCCTGGACCAGCTCGACGCCAACCTGGGAAGCCTGGATCTGACCCTCTCGGAGGAGGTGATCGCAGGGATCGAGGCCATCCATCGCGGGCAGCCGAACCCGGCGCCCTGACCGGCAGGGCAGAAATGGTACCCAGGTCCTCGCACCTCCGCAGGTTGGCCACCCGTTTGACCTGGCGCGGCTAAGGCTCAAAGTCGCCAACTCCCCGCCATACACCGCGAGTAGGCACCGTGCCGCCTCTTGCATAGACAGACCATGATTGTCTGTTCCCTCGAAGCCAATCGATCATTTTCGCCAAGGCATCCCAAGCCTCGACACGCCCGGATCGTCGCCGCCGGTTACCCCATGTACGCGATTCTGTGGTGCATTGATCGGGGCGCCATCTTCTTTACGGACAACGGAGAACGTAAGTGGCTAAAGGTGGTGCGACGCCAGTTTTCCTCTACCGGCAAGTGCTCGCCGTGAAGTGCCAATTTGTCATAGCAAGGCCCTTCATCGACGAACATAATAAATTGCCCCAATAACCATCAGAGGAAAGCAGAATGGCGAAGAAGATGATCTCCAGCACAGTACAGGCGGCCCTGATCGCGGGCTGCGTCGCATGGTCGGGTTCCGCAGCTGCAAGCATGTCCGGAATGAGCGGCATGGGCGGTATGTCCGGCATGGGCGGCATGTCCGGTATGGGCGGTATGTCCGGCATGGGCGGTATGTCCGGCATGGGCGGCATGTCCGGTATGGGCGGTATGTCCGGCATGGGCGGCATGTCCGGCATGGGCGGCATGTCCGGTATGTCCGGTATGTCTGGCATGGGCGGCATGTCCGGTATGTCTGGCATGGGCGGCATGTCCGGAATGAACGGCATGGGCGGCATGTCCGGTATGAGAGGGATGAGCGGTATGGGCGGTATGTCCGGCATGAGTGGCATGTCCGGTATGTCCGGTATGTCCGGCATGGGCGGCATGGGCGGCATGTCCGGTATGAGCGGCATGGGCGGCATGGGCGGCATGGGCGGCATGGGCGGCATGGGCGGCATGGGCGGCATGTCCGGCATGACCGGCATGGGCGGGATGTCCGGCATGAGAGGGATGAGCGGCATGGGCGGGATGTCCGGAATGAGCGGAATGAGCGGTATGTCCGGCATGGGCGGCATGTGGCGGCATGGGCGGCATGTCCGGAATGAGCGGCATGGGCGGCATGTCCGGCATGAGCGGCATGTCCGGCATGTCCGGCATGGGCGGCATGTCCGGCATGTCCGGCATGGGCGGCATGTCCGGCATGGGCGGCATGGGCGGCATGGGCGGCATGTCCGGTATGTCCGGCATGGGCGGGGAAGTCCCAGCTTGGTGGCAGTTCTGGAAGTAGGCGAAGGTCGGGTTGGCGGATGACCAACACATGGGATTCCGTCGCCTAATCCGCCTCGCACCTGTTCGAGAGCCCGACTTCGGTCGGGCTCTCGTTCTGGCCCAGGGGAAAATACCTGGCCTCATCGGCCTGGGGATGCCGGGTTCAACCGGAAGCGAATGAGGCTGGGATCGAGCACCCCCCTTGCTCAGCGGGTCACTGCGAGGGTCTCGCTAGGTGATGCACACCGATGTGCCCGAGGGCAGACTGCGCGGCTTGGTGCGTCGCGTCCCTAAGGCACCAGGTGTCTAACCGTAACTCGTGGACCTGCTGAATATCGACTATCCACACGACTGCGGACTTCGATCCGCGAAGCATCGATGGCCGATGGCCGGAACCAGGCGCTCGCGTCGCCGGCCGCAAAAATAGACATCTGGCCGATAGCTGTCTTCCCTAAACCCACTCCATCGGGTCCTCATCCGGCCCTGGGTTGGCAACCGAGCCCTCGATGAAAAGCCGGTGCCAGATGGCAAATTGCATGAGACCGAACAGCTCCCGGCTACCGCCGCGGCCCGCCTGGCGGGCGGCAACGAGGGCCGGGATGGCGCCAACCTCAAACCAATCGCGGATGCCCCGGCTTTCCATCAAGCGCCGCCCAAGGCCCGCGGCGATCTCGCCCTTGAGCCAATCCCCCACCGGAACATGGAAGCCGCGCTTAGGTCGGTCAAGGTGACCCGGTGGCAACCGGGGCTCGGCCCAGCGCTTGAGCAGCCACTTGCCCTGGTGGTGGCGGACCTTGAGGTCGTCGGGCAGCGAGAGCCCGAACTCCACCAGGCGGTGATCCAGAAAGGGCACCCGCCCCTCGACCCCGAAGCCCATAAGCATGCGGTCGGTCTTGACCAGCAGGTTGTCAGGCAGGGCCGTCACCAGATCGGTGTACTGGCGCCGCTGCATATCCGACCAGGCCCCGGGGGTGGCGCGCCAGGCCGCCAGGAAGGGGGCACGATCACTCCCCGGAGCCCCGCGCAGGGCCGGTCCGAACAGGCGTTTGGCCCAGCCGCCGCCCCACTGGCCTCGGGTGCGGAAGCCCCCGCTGCCGGGGTGGAGCAAGGCCTTGAGCCAGCGCTCCGCCGGGCGTGGGTGGTAGCGCCGGTAACCCGCGAAGGCCTCGTCGCCGCCCTCCCCGCTGAAGACCACCTTGACCTGCGCCCCCGCCGCTTGGGCGAGAATGGATGTGGGCAGGCTGGCATAGTCGCGCATCAGCTCGTCGGCGCACCACACGCTGTGGGGGACGCGCCGAAAGACCTCGGGCAGGGTCAGCCGTAGCGGGGTGTGATCGAGCCCGAAGTGGACCGCCACCCGGGCCGCCTCGTCCAACTCGTCGGCCGTGGCCGTGCCCTGGTAGCCCACCGACCAGCTCTTGATGCGTCCGGCCCCGTGGGCGTTGAGATTGGCCGCCAGCACGGCGGAGTCCACCCCGCCGGAGAGAAAGAGCCCGAAGGGGACATCCGAGCGCATGTGCTCGACCATGACCGCGTCCATGAGGGCCCCCAGTTCCTCCCGTGCCTCCTCCAGGCCGATCTGCCGGGGGGCCACATCCAGGGCCGACCAGTAGCGCCGCCGCTCGCAACGCAGTGCCTGGTCGATGATCAGGGCCTCCCCGGGGAGGACCCGGCGGATGCCTGCAAACAGGGTCTCCTCCCCCCCGGCGAACTGATTCTGCAGAAACTGCCGCAGTGCCCCTGGCTCGATCTCCGGTCGGCCCCGGAGTATGGGCAGCAGGGCCTTGATCTCGGAGGCGAAGGCAATGCGATCCGCCAACCTGACATAGAACAGCGGCTTGATACCGAGGCGGTCTCGGGCCAGGATCAGGCGCCCGGTTTGGGCATCGTGAAGGGCGAAGGCATACATGCCGCGCAGTTCGGTCAGGAACCCGAGCCCGTAGACAGCGTAGGCATGGAGGATGGTCTCGGAGTCCGAGTCGGTCTGAAACCGACAACCGTGCTCGCGCAGGGCTGCGTTCAGTTCCAGGTAGTTGTAGACCTCGCCGTTGGCCGCAAGTGCGAGGTTGCCGTCCTGCGAGACCATGGGCTGGTGCCCAGTGGCCAGTCCGATGATGGACAATCGGGTCTGGGCCAGCCCAACCGCGCCCTGTGTATGGACGCCGCTGTCGTCCGGGCCACGATGGGCCAAGCAGGAGGCCATACGCGCGAGTTCCGCGCGATCCGGGCGAGCCCCGTTGCGCAGCACAAAGCCAGCTATGCCGCACATGGGGTAGTCGGCATCGGGCTAGCCAGGGGCACAGGCATGGCGGGTCTCACAAAGTTGATGTGTCGGGCACGCTGACCCGGATCGCGACCTATTGTGGGCCTCTGCCTGCGAGGGTGACAAGGGTGCGTCTGGGAACCCAACGCCAAACCCGCCAGCCCCGCAGGTTCGAAGAACTCGTTCTGGCCGGCGTAGAATCCTGCTGAAACATAAGGCCAGCCAGCACCAGGGTGGTGGAGAATGGCCAGGTCCCGGTCGCCGCCTGTGCGACCCCTGCCTGCGCCACCCACGCGGAAGGGAGCTGCTTCGGCAGCGCCAGATCTGAAGATGGCATTTCATTTGACCGTCCGGGCCAAGCCCAAGGCCCTCTGAGGCACCTATGCGCGAGACCGCCCTGTTCTTTGTATATCTCCTCGGTTGCCTGTTCCTGGCCGCCCTGCTGACCTGGCCCCTCATGCAAACGGGCTGGATCGACCAGGACCCGCAGCGGGTCATGGGACGCCTGGCCCAGGTCCTGATCCTGGCAGGGCTCTGGCCCTTGCTGCGGGCCACCGGGGTCGCCGACCGCGCCAGCCTGGGTTACGGGGCGCCGCGGACCGAGTTCCTACGCACCCTGGGGCTCGGCTGGCTGGCGGGGCTCGCCATCCTGACCCTGCTGGCCCTGACCCTGGTCGCCCTAGGGGCTCGGACACCAGACCCCACGGCCCTGGACCGGCTGGCATCGAAGGCGATCCAGGCCCTGGCCAGCGGGCTCGTCATCGCCGTGCTGGAGGAGACCTTCTTCCGCGGGGCCCTGTATGCGGCCATAGTCCGCCGCAGCGGGGCCGCGCCGGCGATATTCTGGTCCGCACTCCTTTATGCCCTGCTCCACTTTATGAAACCCCGCGGCCTGCCAGACGGCGTCGCCTACGACTGGGTCGGGAACTGGCAGGTCTTTCTCTCGACCTTCTCAAGCCCCTGGCAGTGGCGCAATCTGGACTCTTTCGTCGCCCTGATCCTGGTAGGGATATTCCTTGGTCTGGTGCGCCGGCGCACGGGACATATCGGCTGGTGCATCGGCCTCCATGCGGGCTGGGTCTTCGTCATCCAGGTCACCCGACACCTCACCAACGACGGCGAGGCGACGCCCCTGGCCTGGCTGACGGGGGACTACGATGGGGTCATCGGCTGGCTGGCCGCGGGCTGGATTGGTGTCCTGGCTCTGGGGCTCGCTCGGCTCCCCCACCGTGCGGCGCGGACCTACCACCCGACGGCGCAGTACGCCGCATCAGAGACCTCAGCCAGCGGCTATCCGGCAAGAGCAAAACAAAAACCAGTACCAGAATCAGCGCCTGATACCAGAGACTGCCGATCCAGGCAGGTGTGACACCCGTTTCATACCAATGCGCGGCTACCCGCTGAAGATTAAATAAACTGAAGTAGGTGAGAAAGGCGAGGAACATCCGCCATGTGCCACGCTGCCGGGGTGACGTGGTCGTCAAGGGGACCGTCAGGATGGTCAAAGTGAGAATAGCGATTGGACCGGACAAACGGAACTGAAGCTCGGCCCTGTCAAGCAGATCATTCGCACGGAGAAGTTCTGCCGTTGTGAACACGGATCGCTTCTGGCTCCGGAAATCATCGAGCTTGCGGGGCTCGATACGCCAATTGTAGCGGTCAAACTCGCCGATCGTATAATTGCCTTCGCCCGGGACGCCATCATAGCGGCGCCCTTCGAGCAGAGTAACGAATTGCTCACCGGATTCCTCGTCTCTACGAAACAGTCCATGATCGCTAACAACCAATTTCATCTCCCCCGGGCGCCGATCGTGGATGAAGATGCTGTGTAGACTCCCGTCGTCGTCGATCTTGCCAACGTAAATGGTGACGCGCCCTTCCGCCTCCTGATAAAACCGACCCGCCCTGAGGCCGGCGATCCGATTCGCCCGCTCTGCCTGACCGGCATTGATTCTGTAGATCTCACCCATGACCGCGGGTCTCAGGTCAAAAGAGACCCACGCCGTAATGATCGTTACGGGGACGGCGGCATAGAGAAGCGCGCGGTAGATGCGCCCGGGACCCAATCCGCAAGCGCCGAGTGCAATCAGTTCGCTATCGCGTGCCATCCTTCCGAGCGCTGCGAGCACGGCGATAAAAAAGACCGGCGGCAACAGGCTTGGGATGTTCCGCAAGACCTGAAGTGCCAGAAAGTGCAGAACCATATCCGTCCCAAGCGCCCCGGTGTTGACCTCTTCCAAGGTTCGTAGAAGGAGCATGCTTGCAGAGACCAGCACCACCGTAATTAAAACGGCGGAGAAGACCTTGAAGATCTCCACCAGGATATAGCGGTCAATAATACCGGGCATGATTCGCGTCGTGAATGTGGGAGCCATCGGATAACAACTGTGCGTCTACCCAGCGATGCCACGGGGCGTATCACGCCAGGATCGCGCAGCGGAAATCCGGGTGGCGGCATCATCCGGCGACCGCACCGGGCTGATCGGCAGGCCCGAAGGCGCTACCGCTGGTTGCGGCAACAGACGCGCCACCCCTACCTGAAAATCGCCTTCCGCTGCACCCATTGTACTCGCGGCTGGCCAGGGCGCGCCGGCCGCGAGGCCGCGCCTTGATCGCAATTTCGGCACAATGGCCGAGGATTACCGGTGCGAGGGCTGGGCATTTCTGCGTAGGCGGGGGGCTCGCCCGCGCCTACGCCTCGTCGGCCCGATGCGACGCCTCGCGAGAGGCCAAGCCATGGGGTTCCCCAATCTCGCGGTGCCTCGGCCGCCCGACGGCTGCTCCTGCACCCGATGTTGTGCTATCTTGCTCGCCCACTCGCTGTCCAGTCCAGCCGGCGCCGAAGGCGCGGGCCGCCCGCGACGGTGGCCTTCTGTAAACACTTGCGCCCACTTCGATCCGCCGATGCCACGCTGCCTATTCGCCCGCGCAGTTCTTCTGCTTGCATTCCTTGCGCCCGCCGCGGCGAACGCCGAAGAACCGAAAAGCGCCTGGGACCGGTCCCTCAGCGCCCTCAATAGCACCACCACCTTCCCCCTGGGTTCGAAAGAGGAACAGGACAAAGGCTGGTTCCGCGGGGCCTGGGACGGGGTGAAACGAGTCTGGACCGAGGGGCGGTCGGACCTCTATCTCTCTGGTTGGTATTGGCACACGCCCTGGGGCTTCAGCGCCGAGAAACGAGCCGAGTACAACGACTGGGGCCTGGGCGGTGGCTTCGGCCGTACCCTCACAGACGAGAATGGCAACCAAAGGCTGCTCTACGCAATGGTGGTCCAGGATTCATTCAAGCAACCGATGTACCTCGCGGGTTACGGCTGGCTCGCGCGCTGGAGACTTCCTGCAGACTTGCGTCTGGGTGCCGGCTATTCGATCACGATCGTCTCGAACGGCGCGGCAACCGGTTATATCCCCTTCCCGGCGCCCGTCCCACTGCTGACCTTCGGCACCGAGACGACGTCGCTCGTCGCCACCTACATCAATTCGATCGCGTATCTCTTCCTCAAGCTGACTTTCTAGCCGCTTTCATCCCGCAGTGCCGTCCCGCCTCGTCTCACGGAACGCCTTGGTCCCCATTCAGCGGGCTTGGGGCGCGGGGCGGTACTCGTACCCGATCCGGTAGAAGGCGTCGGCGATGCGCCTGCCATTGCCGCCGTGCCCGGAGTTCGCCAGCGGCAGCGGATGAATCGCCGCGTCAAGCTCGCGAAAGTGGGGCGCCAGCCGTTCGGTCGCGAGCGCCTCCCGGCGCCGGCTGACCAGAACGAACGTGAGGCCACGAAACTGCTCCGGTGGGTCCCAGTGAGCGAACATCAGCGCGTTACCGGAGATCGCCTCGATCGTCGTCGCCTTCAGCGGCACCTGCCCTGCGGCGGCATACTCCGGGGTTCCGAAAAACGAAATCTCGCTCGCAATGTTGTACTTGTCCATTCCGACAATCACCGGCGCAACGCCGGTCTCGCGCGCGAGCCGGTCATGGATCGCATGGAGTTCGCGGGTCACTTGCGGCCAACCCATCGCCCGGGAAAACGACTTCGGGTACGGAACGCCTGGGATCCCGAGGACCATGTAGTAACTGAACGACGCATAGATGACGAGCAGCCCGCCGATGACTCGGCCTGCCGTCAACCGCATGGCGGTACCGAGTCCAAACCTGCGCAGCGCATCCGCCCGCATGATCGCCCAACCGAGCAGCGGCAAGATTCCGAGCCAGATGGGCCCAGTCCAGTTGAGCCGTGGTAGATGCCTGAGAGCGCTCCATGCGAACACAGCCAGCGGGACAAGGACAACACAGGCTACGAAGAGGCGGTTGCGGGCCTGCGCGTGGGCGGGCTCCGGAAACCGCCCGGGGTGCTCCGTCCAACGGCCGACGAACAGGAGGGGCAGGACCACAAGCGGGAGGGGGGTCGCGACCAACAAAATGTTCATCAGCATGCGGTGCAAGCTGAACTGGGTGTCGTCGCCGAAGCGTTCGCCACCCTGGAACCTGAACGATGCCCAGTCGTTCGCGTAGTTCCAGTAGATCACCGGGGCGAAAAGGATCACCGCGATCAAGACCGCCAGGTAGGGTTCCGGTCGGAGGAACCAGCCGCGTGCGCGCCGGTCAAGGATGCAGAACGCCAAGGCCGCGGGACCCAGGGTGGCAATGGTGTACTTGGAGAGCAGACCGAGCCCCAGCGCGATTCCGACGCCATACCAGGCACGGCCGTCGTTTCCGACGAGCGCCCGATGCAGGAAATACAGGGATGCCGCCCATGCCGCCGCAAGCGGTGCATCCGGGGTGGTCATCAACCCCGCGGAGAAGAAGGTGTAGGGTATCGAAGCCGCGAGCGCCGCGGCCAATAGGGCGGCCGGGCGATCCACGAGACGGCGGGCAAGTCGGTAAACGAATGCGACTACCACCATACCGCAGGCGAGCGAGACGATGCGAATGCTGGCCTCCCCGTGCCCGAAGAGGCCCTCGGCGAGCGCCATCAGCCAAGCCACCATCGGGGGATGGTCGAGATAGCCGAGATCGGGGCGAATCGAGTAGTTCCAGTAATAGGCCTCCTCAGGCGTCAGCGGGAACACCTTGAGGTACAGCAGGTGCAGCAGCAGTATGCTGCACAGTATCCCGACCGCCGCGACACTCCAGCGCAAGGCCGCGGATGGCCCGGGTTCCGGCCCGGGGCGCCTGTAGAAGCCATTGCCGACCGTAGTCGCACTCCATGCGATGCCAACGCCCGCAATCGCGGCTATCCAGCCGGGCAGCCCATAAGCCAGCGCAGTCGCGACCGCGCCACCGCGCAGTCCCAACGCCACCACCGCTATGACCAAATGCCAACCGATCTGTGCGGCCGTCAAACGTCGTGCGGCATAAATCGTGCGAGGTCTCCGGGGACCGCAGCGCACGGGCTGCGAGAAAGCCGAAGCCGCCCGTAACGAATCCCGACAGGTTCGACGCCCCCTGCGTCCAGTCCAATGCCAGGAGCACCAAGGTGGCGATGAGGTCAATCGCGATACCAATGGTCGCCGCAACCCAACGCGGCATTGCAGCCAACTCGCCCCCCGGAGGAGTGCCCATGCCCGACCGGAGTCGCGCGAACGCCTCGCGCGGCGAAGGCGTGCGTGCGTCTGCGACAGGCCCGGCGGACACCTCGGCGATGCGCAGGTCCGGACCGGCGGCGATCAGCACGGCGGGGAGATCCATCGGTAAGCCCAGCCCCAGCCGCCCGATCTGCAAAAGCCGATCGCATCGCAGTGCGTAACAAGCCGACCACGGGGCGCGCGTGTCCGCGACAGGCCAGAAGATCAGTCGCGCAAGCCACGACTTAATCCTGCGCCAGACCATCGCCGAACCTCTGCCGGGCAATTCATAATCCGGCACCGCAACCGCGACGTCGTGCGTACCATCGAAGATTGGCGCGATCAGCGCCGGTAGCGTCGCTGCGGAAAAGCCGGATGTCGGGTCGATGAAGGCTACAACCGCCACCGGTGCCTTGCCGAGGGCCAGAGCGATCGCCTCTTCGACCGCTGCCGGCGGCGCCTGCGGGTCGAGAACCAGCACCTCGGCCGACATTCCCGACTCCCGGGCACAACCGAGCAACCCGTCGCCGAGGGACTGGCGCTCGGCGATACTACCGCGCCCCCAGACGATCGCCAGCACAGACCGTTCAGCGGCGTCGCCGTTCACAATCGGTCCCCGCATTCTGAGCGGTAGGGATAAGGGATAGGAAATGCACGCTTGTAGCGTTTTCAGCCACACGCAGCAACCCTGCCACGAACCATGTGCATTGCCGACAAAGAACTTCGCGATTACCGCCTGGCGATAGAACCGCAAATCCGGTACTCGCCGGACATATCCTCATCCAATATCCATTGGCCGTTCGCGAACCAGCCCCTTTTTCTTGAGCATGCGAATCGCCAGGTAGCCGCCGGCGAGCATGATACCAATCGCGATTACCAACACCCAGCGCCCCTGCGACATTCCCCCTTCCAGGCTGCGGGTATAGGTCTGGATCAACAAAAGCACCGCCAGAACGGCAAAGACTGTATTGTACTCCTTGATCAGAACGCGCTGCCAATTGAAGCGCATGGCGGCAACGGACGCGCTGAATCCCTTCCATTTCGGCAGCCAACGGTTCACGCGATCCCGATAGGCGGCATACTGATCGCCAAACTGACGGGACAGGTAGTCCTCTTCGGCGGCGACGATGGCGATATAGATAAAAACCACCAGGGGTACGCCGACAGCAATCAGCCACCCTTGGCCAAGCACGAAAAGAAATCCGCTGGCCATGAGGATATTGCCCAGGTAGAGGGGGTTACGGCAATGTGCGAAGACCCCGCCCTGGACCAGGCCCTCGGCATAGACCTGCCCATCGCGACCGCCTCTGCGAATGTATTCGTAGCCAATGGTGATCACCCTCAGACCCTGTCCGGCGAGAATCAGGGCAATGCCGAAGAGATCGACCAGCCAGTCCATCGCCGCGTTGCCAAAGCTGTATTGCGGTCTGGCGAGCAGCACGGCACATACCATGACCACGGGAAAGATCGCATTACGGAAGCGAAAGAAGAACTGCCCGACTGCGATCATGGCCCCTTCACTCCGATGATCCCGCAGAAGTTGTACCATTTGAAAAATATATCCGTCTGATTGAATCCGTTACGCCCCAGCAACTCGAAGTTCTCATCCACACGGTAGGGGATGAGAACATTCTCCAGCGCCTCGCGCTTATGGGCGATATCGGTTTCGCTGTAACCGTTACGCCGTTTCATCTCATAGTAGAGTTCAATGAAGGTTCGATTAAACAGCGAGTCGTTCCCAAGCACCTTTTCTACGAGTATCAAACAGCCGTTCGGATTCATCCCGCGATTAATGCTTTGGATGAGGGAATCGCGCCGCAGCGGCCTGACGAACTGCAACGTCAGGTTCAGCACGACGACCGAGGCGTTCTCCACCTCGACGCCATTGTTGAGATCTGCCTCCACGAGCGTCAGGTGGTCGGCCCCAATATGCCGGGACAAGCGCTTGCGCGCACGTTCGAGCATGGGTGGAGAATAATCCATGCCGACGAATTCAACGGGGACCGGTATGGCGCCCACCAGTGTCTCCAGGGTAATCCCGGTCGAGCAGCCCAGGTCATAGACACGCGTACCTGGTTCGGCGAAGGTCGCGGCAAGCTCACCGATCATCCGCTGCAACTCGCGGTACTCGGGGATACTGCGATCGAGCATGTCGTCGAAGACAGCGGCCGTCGCCTCACCGAAATCGAAGTCCCCGATCGGTTCGTGGAATGGCGGACTCCCGCGCTCGGCAGGGGTGATGTCCCCGGTATGACTCACAAACACCTCCTCAGCATCGCTCGTTTCAAAATTACGGGAATTGTACCCTGGCAAGCGCGAAGGGTACCAGCAACAGCGACCGGCCTGGATGTCATCGATCGACACCGGCCCCTGATCCAATCAGGCCATGCAGCACGCCTGGGTGAGCAGGCACTCGATCCCATCGTCCAGGCGGCCCGGCCATATACGTTGCCCTTCTCCGGGCGTTACTATTCGGCCCAAGCCCCGCCCTCCCAGCCTCTCTCGCCCACCCCACCCGCGCCCCTGCGCGAGGAGCGACTGTGATGACCTACGCCACCTATGTCGTCGTCAACGGCCTGGTCTTTCCGGAGGCCCCCCGCTGGCACCTCGGTCATTTTTGGTTCACCGATCAGTTCACCGGGCGGGTGATGCGCCTGTCCCTGGAAGGCTGCCTTGAGACCATCGCCACCCTCCCCGACCACGTCGGCGGCTTGGGCTGGCTCCCGGACGGGACCCTCCTCGCGGTGGGCATGACGAAGCGCCGGGTGCACCAGTTGTGCCCGAACGGCTTCGCGCCCTACGCCGACCTCTCCGGCCTGGCCGCCTTTCACTGCAATGACCTGCTGGTGGATGCCGGGGGTGGGGCCTATGTGGGCAACTTTGGATTCGACCTGGGCGGCGGGGCCCCGACGGTCTCCACCAAGCTGATCCGCATCGGCCCCAACCGCCAGGCCTGGCCAGTGGGCGGACCCCTGATTTTCCCCAACGGGATGGCCCTGGGCCCGGAGGGAGACACCCTGTTGGTGGCCGAGACGTTCGGGCATCGCGTTTCGTCCTTCCGCGTTGCACCGGATGGCGAGCTGAGCGACCACCGCACCTGGGCCGACCTGGGGGCCGCAACCCCTGACGGGATCTGCCTGGACGCCGAGGGGGCCCTGTGGGTGGCAAGCCCCCTGACCCGGGAATTGATGCGGGTGCGCCAGGGGGGCGAGGTCATCGACCGCGTCAAGACCTTCGGTGCCCCTTACGCTTGCATGCTGGGCGGGCCGGACCGGCGCATCCTGTACGCCTGCACCGCGGAAACCCACGACCCCCAGGCGGCGACGGCCAATCCCAACGGCCGCATCGAGGTGGTCAACGTCGTCGTACCCGGGGTCGGGATGCCCTAGCCCCATGCCCACCATCAAGCACGATGCGCCCCAGAACGCCGAGCGCGCTCGCCTGGAGCAACAGCGCCGCGGCGAGGCGGATTGGCGCCTGTGGGGGCCCTATCTTGCGGAGCGGGCCTGGGGCACGGTGCGCGAGGACTACAGCGCCGACGGCGAGGCCTGGGACTACTTCGGCTACGACCAGGCCCGCGCCAGGGCCTACCGCTGGAGCGAGGACGGGCTCGGGGGAATCTGCGACAGCGGCCAGCGCTTGTGCCTGGCGCTGGCCCTATGGAACGGGAACGACCCCTATCTCAAGGAACGCGCCTTTGGGCTGACCAGCCGCCAGGGCAACCATGGCGAGGACGTGAAGGAGTGCTATTTCTACCGGGACGCCACCCCCAGCCACAGCTACCTGCGCTACCTCTACAAGTACCCCCAGGCGTCCTTCCCATACGCCAGGCTGATCGACGAGAACGCGCGACGCCGGCGCACCGACCCGCCCTTCGGACTCATTGACTCCGGGATCTTTGCGGACAGCCGCTACTGGGATCTGGAGGTCTTCTACTCCAAGGCGACCCCCGAGGAGGTCCATGTCCGCATCTACCTGCACAACCGCGGGCCGGACACTGCGACGGTCCACCTGCTGCCGACGCTCTGGTTTCGCAACACCTGGTCCTGGGGCCGTGACCGCGAGCGCCCCAGCCTGACGGCCGAGACGCCACCTGAGGGGGCCGACTGGGCGGTGCGGGCGGAGCACCCGGAGTTGGGGACCTATCGTCTCTACGGCGCACAACCGGCGACACCCCTGTTCACGGAAAACGAGTCCAACGTCCAGCGCCTCTGGGGTAGCCCCAACGCCGGGCCCTATGTCAAGGACGCCTTCCACCGCCGGGTGGTCGAGGGCGACGCGGGTGCGGTGAATCCTGGCCTCACCGGGACCAAATTCGCCGCCTGGTCACGCTGGGAGGTCGCCCCTGGCGAGCACGCCCAAGTCGATCTGGTCCTGACCCTCTCACCCTTGGAGCGCCCCTTCGCCCGCAGCGAGCGGACCCTGTCCGCCCGCCAATCCGAGGCGACGGTCTTCTACGACGACCTGCTCCCGGAGGCCAACCCGGGCGACCATCTCATCCTGAGACAAGCCCTGGCCGGGATGATCTGGTCCAAGCAGTTCTACCACTATGATGTCGAGCGCTGGCTCTTCGGCGATCGGGTCTCCCCGCCGGAGCGCCGCCGTCAGGGGCGCAATCGTCACTGGCGCCACCTCAAGGCCGAGGACATCCTGTCCATGCCCGACACCTGGGAGTACCCCTGGTTCGCCGCCTGGGACCTGGCCTTTCACTGCGCCGCCCTGGCCCTGGTGGACCTGGACTTTGCCAAGAATCAGATCGAGCTCATGGTCTCCGACCGCTACCTCCACCCCAACGGCCAGATCCCCGCCTACGAGTGGTCCTTCGGCGAGGCCAACCCCCCGGTCCATGCCATGGGGGCACTCAAGGTCTTCCGCGCCGAGCGGGTTCAGCGGGGGGCCGGGGACCTCGACTTTCTGGAGCGGGCCTTCCACAAGCTCCTGCTCAACTTTACCTGGTGGATCAACCGCAAGGACGCCGAGGGCAACAATCTGTTCGAGGGCGGCTTCTTAGGACTCGACAACATCTCCGTCTACGACCGCTCCCGCCCACTACCCGCAGGGTTCAGCCTCAAACAGGCGGACGCCACCGGCTGGATGGCCATGTTCTCGCTCAACATGACCGTCATGGCCCTTGAGCTGTGTGCCAAGGACCCTGCCTTCGAGGACATGGCCATCCACTGCTACAAGCAGTTCCTGGCCATAGCCCGGGCCATTGCCGGCAGCGACGAGAGCGGTACCCCATCGCTGTGGGACGCCCAGGCCGGCTTCTTCAAAGACCTGCTGGCGAGCACCGACGGGACCTATCGACGCATCGATGTCTACTCCTGGGTCGGGATCATCCCGCTGTTCGCCACCGAGGTCCTGGACCGGCGCCTGCTGGCCAGGGCCCCGCGCTTCCTGGCCCTGATGGACGCCCACAAGGGCGGACGCTTCCAGGGCAGTACCGTTTGCGCCAGCCCGGAGGTAGAGAATGCCCGCGGCGAGCGTCTCCTGGCCCTGGTAGAGCCGGCCCTGCTGCCCCGCATCCTGGCCCGCCTGTTGGATGAGGCCCAATTCCTCTCACTCTATGGCGTCCGCAGCGTCAGCCGCCTCCACGCCACCAACAACGACCTCGGCACTATCCCCGGGATCGGTCATGCCCTGTTGCAGTACGTCCCCGGCGAAGCGGAATCGGCGCTGTTCGGCGGCAACTCCAACTGGCGCGGCCCGGTCTGGCTGCCGACCAACTACGCCCTGATCCAGGCCCTGGAGAAGTACCACCGCTTTCTCGGTCCCGGCTATCGGGTCCCGGTCCCCTGCCTGGGGGGCGAGGAACACGACCTGGGACAGATTGCCACCCTGATTGCCGAGCGCCTGGTCAACCTCTACCGCCGGGACCAACACCAAGCCGTACCGGCCCTGCGCCGGGACGCGCCCTTCCAGAACGACCCCCTGTGGAAGGACCTCTACTTCTTCTATGAATATTTCCACGCCGAGACCGGCCAGGGCTTGGGTGCTGCCCACCAGACCGGCTGGACCGGGCTCCTGGCCAATCTGGTCATGCGTCGCTACCAGAAGGACATCAGCCCCTGGAGCGGGCTAGACGCCGGCACCCAAGCCCCTGCGCGTATCGAGGACTTGGCTTGAGGGGTTGCCGATGGCCAATCCTTAACAGGAGCGCTTGGGCCCATTGGGAGGTAGGCGGCTCACCAGTCTCAGGGCGGCGAAGTCCATCGGAGTCCGCCCGCTCCTGCCGACCGTAAGCAACAAGGTCGAATTCATGGCAGTCCCCGCCAGCCGATCTGCCGGCGGACCCTACGGCAGGATGCGGATGGGTGTCCCGTCGCGCACGGCGACCCAGATCTCGTCCATCTCCGCGTTCTTCACGGCGATGCAGCCGTTGGTCCAGTCGCGGTTGTCGTATTCCGCGAGGATGCGCGGTGAGTCGATGTAGTTGGGCCGGCCGTGGATCATGATCAGCCCGCCCGGGTCCACACCCTTAGCCTGCGCCACGAGCTTGTCTTCGGCGTTGGGATAGGAGATATGGAGGGACTTGTGGAACATGCTCCGCGGATTGCGGTAATCGAGGACGTAGTCGCCCTCGGGGGTACGCTCGTCTCCCTGACGCTCTTTATGTCCATAGGGGTTGTCGCCCAGGTTGACGCGGTACTCGCGCACCACCTGACCCGCCTTGAGCAGTTGCAGCTTGCGCTCGGACTTCTTGACCAGGACTTGGTCGGCGCTCAGGGCCGGCGGCTCCGGGGGCTTGGTGGCGCACCCGTGCATCGCCAGCACGACGCCAAGACTGAGTAACACCAGCGCCAGGCCGCCCATCCGTCCAGGGAACCGGACCTCGCCGAGAACACAAGTGGGAATCATGGATCTAGCCTCCGAGCCCCACGGGGCCGCTGTGGTAGGTGAAGTCTTTCCGTAGGAAGTTTATCCAAGGCTATCATCCAGCGCTAGATTGACTGTGTGACCGGCAAGCCACTGCCAAGAGAAACCAGGCCGGCCTTGGGATTTTGTGTGATCATGATGGGTGACCGACCCGTCCCAGCCGTAATCCACACGGGAAAGAGGTACCAGCGGATGCCCACAACGCCGTCCCCACAGCCCAACACCCTGCCACCTGAGCTTCAGGCCCTGATCGAGGGCCGCATCCGCGACCCGTTTGCCCTGCTTGGCCGCCACCCGGATGGCGATCAGGTCTTGGTGCGCGTCCACCGGCCCCACACCGAGGCGGTATCCATCGCCGAGGGCGGCCACGTGCTGACCCGCATCGCCGGTACCGACCTGTTCGAGTGGCGGGGCCCGGCCGACGCGGTCCCGGAGCGCTATCGGCTCATCTTGCGCGACGACGACCACCGCGACCTCATCGCCCACGACCCCTACTGCTATCCGCCCCAGTGCCCGGACTTCGACCTGCACCTGTTCGGCGAGGGCCGGCTCTGGCACGCCTACCGCCTGCTCGGGGCCAGAGTCCACGAGGCCGATGGCGTTGCCGGGGTCCTGTTCGCCGTCTGGGCACCGAGCGCCGAGCGTGTCAGCGTGGTGGGAGACTTCAATCGCTGGGATGGGCGCACGCACCCCATGCGGGTCCATGGCAACGGGGTCTGGGAGCTGTTCATCCCCGACTTAGGCCCCGGCGCCCTATACAAATTCGAGATCCGCGGCGCCGGCGGCGGGGTCTTCCTGAAGTCCGACCCCTATGGTCGGCGCTTCGAGCTGCGGCCCAGCACCGCGACCATCTGCGAGCCGCCGACGGACTATGGCTGGCAGGATGCCGACTGGCTCGCCGCCCGTGCCGCCCAGGACTGGCAGCGCGCCCCCATGTCCATTTACGAGGTCCATCTGGGGACCTGGCAACGCGGTCCCGAGGGAGAGTTCCTCGGCTACCGGGAGTTGGCGGAGCGCCTGGTGGCCCATGCCCTGGACCTGGGCTTCACCCACATCGAGCTGATGCCCGTCACCGAGCACCCCTACGACAAGTCCTGGGGCTATCAGGCCACCGGCTACTTCGCCCCCACCAGCCGCTTCGGCACCCCGGACGACTTCCGCTGGTTCGTCGATCACTGCCACCGCAACGGCATCGGCGTCATCCTCGACTGGGTCCCGGCCCACTTCCCCAAGGACGCCCATGGCCTGGCCCGTTTCGACGGCACAGCCCTCTATGAACACGAGGACCCGCGCCTGGGGGAGCACCGCGACTGGTCCACCCTCATCTACAACTACGGCCGCCTGGAGGTGAAGACCTTCCTCATTTCCAGCGCCCTGTTCTGGCTGGAGGAATACCACATCGACGGGCTGCGCGTGGATGCGGTCGCCTCCATGCTCTATCTGGACTACTCCCGCGAGGCCGGCGAGTGGCTCCCCAACCGTTTCGGTGGGCGCGAGAACCTGGAGGCCATCGCCTTCCTGCGCGAGCTCAACGAGATCGCCCACGACCAGGTCCCCGGGGCCCTGGTGATGGCCGAGGAGTCCACCTCCTGGCCCCAGGTCACCAAGCCGACCTATGTCGGCGGCCTGGGCTTCGACCTCAAGTGGAACATGGGCTGGATGAACGACACCCTGCGCTACATCGAGCAGGAGCCGATCCATCGCCAGTACCATCAGGACATGCTGACCTTCAGCATGCTCTATGCGTTTACCGAGAATTTCCTGCTCCCCTTCTCCCACGACGAGGTCACCCACGGCAAGCGCTCCCTGCTCTACAAGATGCCAGGGGACGAATGGCAGCGATTTGCCAACCTGCGCCTGATCTACACGTACATGTTCACCCACCCGGGCAAAAAGCTCCTGTTCATGGGGTGCGAGTTCGGCCAGGGAGACGAGTGGAACGGCACCGACGTGCTGCACTGGTATGTACTGGACTTCCCCAACCATCAGGGAATACAGCGCCTGGTCCGTGACCTCAATGCCCTGTACCGCGGGTGCAGTCCCCTGCATGGGCTGGACTTCGCCTGGCAGGGGTTCGACTGGATCGACTGCCACGATGCCCAGAACTCGGTCTTGGTCTTCCAGCGCAAGGACGGGGACGACTTCGTCCTGGTCGCCCTGAACTTCACGCCGGTGCCGCGAGAGGGTTATCGCGTCGGCGTGCCCAGACCCGGGCGCTACCGCGAGTTGTTCAATTCCGACTCCGGCGACTACGCCGGCAGCGGCATGGGCAATGCGGCGGGACCCCTGGAGACCCAGGACATCCCCTGGATGAGCCAGGGGCAGTCCCTGACCATCACCCTGCCCCCGTTGGCGGGAATCGTCCTGCAGCTCCAGGAAGAGCCCGCGCGGGCCGCCGAGCCCGGGGGGCTGGCACGCAGGCCGGGGCTGGTACCCTACCCTCTCCCTGATGGCAACCCCTGGCCGCCCCACAGCGGGCGCGGTCCAGGCGCGATGACGGCCAGACTCAAGGCAACAGCAATGGCGAAGAAACCCACAGGCAACAAGCGCACCCCGGATCGGCCCAAGGCGTCAGCCCCGCCGCCCATCCCGGTACCGGCCACCATCCCGGTACCGACGACCGGCGCCGCATCGACGACAAGCCCGGCCCCAATCCCTGCACCAACCCCCGGCGCCGCGCCCAGGGCCGCCGTGCCCACGGCAGCCCAGGCAAGCGACCAGAGCCCGGTCACCGCTGCACCTCCGCCGACCCAGCCTGTCCCCGCCGCGGTGGTTCAGCCTCAGCCCGCCGCGCAGGCGCGCATCGATACCCTGCCGGAGCCCAGCGAGATCACTGGCGGCGGGGTACAGAGTGCCCCGGCTGCCAGGAGCGAGGCCACGGTTCCAGCCCCCGCACCTGCGCCGGTGGGCAGCCCCGTTCCTGCGGCGCGGCGCGGGGACTCGCCCCCTGTCCCCGCCTGGGCCGAGCCGAATCCGGTTCCGCCTACAGCCAGTGCGATCAGCCCCGAGGCGGCCCCCGAGCCCAGCCCGGAGCCCCCCCTCGAGCTGGCCCCCGCGTTCATCCCGACACCCGAGCCCACGCCCGATCCTCCCACCTTCTCGCCTGGCCCCAGCCTCTACGTGGTCCAGATCACCCCGGAAATGGCCCCCATCGCCAAGGTGGGGGGACTCGCGGACGTGGTCTTCGGCCTGAGCCGGGAGTTGGCCATCCGCGGCAACACCGTGGAGATCATCCTCCCCAAGTACGACAACCTGCGCTACGACCACATCTTCGGTCTGCACGAGGTCTACAAGGACCTATGGGTCCCCTGGTACGACGGCGCCATCCACTGCACCGTGTATTTCGGTCTGGTCCACGACCGCAAGTGCTACTTCATCGAGCCCCACTCCCAGGACAATTTCTTCAACCGCGGGGCGGTCTACGGCTTCAACGACGACGTTCTGCGCTTCGCGTTCTTCTCCCGGGCGGCCATGGAGTACCTGTGGAAGGCCGGCAAGCACCCGGACATCATTCATTGCCACGACTGGCAGACGGCCCTGGTCCCGGTCCTGCTGTTTGAGATGTTTCAACGCCTGGGCATGAACCATCCGCGGGTGTGTCTGACCATCCACAACTTCGCCCACCAGGGGCTCACCAGCCCGGAGGTCCTGCGCGCCACGGGACTTCACCAGCCAGAACGTTACCTGTCCCCCGAGCGCCTGCGCGACAACCGTTACGTCAATGCCGTCAACCTGCTCAAGGGTGGCATCGTCTATTCCAACTTTGTCACCACCGTCTCGCCACGCTACGCCTTCGAGACCAAGGATCAGGGCCAGGGCTTCGGGCTGGAGCCGACCCTGCACACCCATCACATGAAGTACGGCGGGGTGGTCAACGGCATCGACTACGACGTCTGGAACCCGGAGGTCGATCACCTGCTGCCTGTGCGCTTTGGCGTGGACAGCATCGATGGCAAGTACGCCAACAAGGCCGCCCTGCGCCATCGCCTGATGCTGGCGGACAACGACAAACCCATCGTCGCCTTCATTGGTCGCCTCGACCCCCAGAAGGGCCTGGAACTGCTGCGCCACGCGATCTTTTACACCCTGGAACGTGGTGGACAGTTCGTCTTGCTGGGCTCCAGCCCAGACCCGCGCATCAATGCGGACTTCTGGGGCTTGAAGCAGATGCTCAACGACAGCCAGGACTGTCACCTGGAGATTGGCTTTGACGAGGAACTTTCTCACCTCATCTATGCCGGCTCCGACATCATGCTGGTCCCCAGCCGCTTCGAGCCCTGTGGCCTGACCCAGCTCATCTCGCTGCGCTACGGCACCATCCCGGTGGTGCGCTCCGTGGGTGGGCTCGCGGACACCGTCTTCGACAAGGATCACGCCGCCCGCCCCATGCACGAGCGCAATGGCTACGTCTTCGAGCATTACGACAACGCCGGTCTGGAGTCCGCCCTGGAGCGGGCCATCGCCTGTTACTTCAAGTACCCGGAGCACTTCCGCGACCTGATGCGCAACGCCATGCGCACGGACTACTCATGGAATCACCCGGGACAGGATTACCTGAACATCTACCACTACATCCGTAACAAGTAGCGGGTTTCGTCGGGTGCACGATCGGCGGCCAAACAACAACGACTCAGGACTTCGGGCCCGATGAAGATCTACAACCTCTTTCCCCTCATCGCCGGCCCTGTCGGCAATTGGAAACCCCACCTGATGCGGGCCGCCGACATGGGCTTCGATTGGGTCTTCGTCAATCCGATCCAGCGGCTAGGGCGCTCCGGCAGCCTCTATTCCATCGCGGATTACCTGGCCATCAACCCGGCCCTGCTCACCCCAGGCAGCCGCAAGGCACCCGCGGAACAAGTCCGCGCCATGTCCAAGGTTGCCCAGGGCCTGGGGCTGCGCCTGATGATCGACCTGGTCATCAACCACTGCGCGGTGGACTCGGCCCTGGTCAAGACCCATCCGGACTGGTTCCTGCGCGACGGTGGCGGCGTCGCCAATCCCTTCTGTGTCGAGGCCGACGGGAACAAGATCGTCTGGCGGGACCTGGCCCAATTCGACCACTCCGGGTCGCGCGATGCCGAGGGGCTGCTGCGCTACTGCGGCGATGTGGTGGAGTATCTGATCGGGCTGGGCTTCCACGGCTTCCGCTGCGATGCCGCCTACCAGATCCCGGGCCATTTTTGGCGCCGCCTCATCGGACGCATCCGCGCCGCCCACCCGGAGGTCACCTTCGTCGCCGAGACCCTGGGCTGCTCCCCGGAGCAGACCCGCGATACCGCCGCCGCGGGCTTCGACTGGATTTTCAACAGCGCCAAGTGGTGGGACTACACCAGCCCCTGGCTCCTGGAACAGCACGAGCTGACCCGTAACATCGCCCCGTCCATTGGCTTTCCCGAGAGCCACGACACACAACGCCTGTTCGCCGAGACCAACGGCAACCTGGAGGCCCAAAAGCAGCGCTACCTCTTCACCGCGTTGTTCTCTGCCGGAGTCATGGTCCCCGTGGGCTATGAATTCGGCTTCCGGCGGCGCCTGGACGTGGTGCGGACCCACCCTGGCGACTGGGAGGAGACGGGTGTGGATCTCACAGACTACATCCGCCGGGTCAATGCCATCAAGGACGCCCATCCGATCTTCCAGGAAGACGGCCTGATCCAATGCCTGTACCACCCCGATCCCGCCATCCTGGTGCTCTGGAAGGGCACCAGCCGTGGGTCGGACCAGGCCCTGCTGATTCTGAACAAGGACCCCCACAATTGGCAGCACTTCCACACCCCGGACCTCTACCAGTACATCCAGGCCCCGCCGCCGCTCAAGGACGTCTCGCCTGAGTGGCCCATGGACCACATCCCCAGCCCCTTCGACTACGACCTGCCGCCGGCCGCGGCGCGTGTGCTGGTTACGCGCTGACCCTGCTTCTCAGGAAGGCCCACCAATTGGCCTGGTAGTCGGTGCGAATGAATTCGCACATAGGCACACACCGCCAATGAAAAAGGCCAGATCGAAGACCTGGCCTTTCAACTAAATGGTGGAGCAGAGGGGGATCGAACCCCTGACCTCCGCATTGCGAACGCGGCGCTCTCCCAGCTGAGCTACTGCCCCATTAAATCGGTATTCACGCAGGCCAGGCTCCATTACCCGGCGCTTCTGGTCATTCCCTGTCTGAGCCCCGCCAGGCCCACCGACCCGACCAAGGACGGGCATTGTAGCATCGCCCCCGATGCTGGCAAGGGCCTCAGTAGGCCGCCCGGTGCAGGACCAGTTCGAGCACCGCCTTGCTGCCGAAATAGGCCAGGATCAGCATGACGAAGCCTGTCAGGGTCCAGATGATGGCGGTCCGTCCACGCCACCCGTAGCGGTGGCGGCCCACCAGCAAGGCCCCGAAGACCAGCCAGGCGAGGGTCGAAAGCACGGTCTTGTGAACCAGGTGCTGGGCGAACATGTTCTCCAGGAAGGCAAAGCCGCTGGCCAGGGCCAGGGTCAGCAGGACAAAGCCCGCCGCGATCATTTCGAACAGCAGGCTCTCCATGGTCTGCAGGGGCGGCAGGGCGCGGATGAAGCCGCCTGGGTGCCGGTTATGGAGGTGGCCGTCCTGGATCGCCAGCAGGATGGCCTGGACGCTGGCCAGGGTCAGCAGACTGTATGCGAGCATGGACAGCAGGACGTGGATCTTGAGGTTCCACCCGGCCGCCTGGGGCATGAAGCTGGCGCTGGGGTAACGGGCATCCAGATAAAGGGTCAAGGCCGCTATGGGCAGCAAGGCCAGCCCCAGGTTTTCCACCGGCTTGGTGGTGCTGGAAAACAGCAGCAGGGTGACCACAGTCCAGGAGGTGAGGGCCAAGGCATTGAAGAAGCCCAGGTTGAGCCCCGGCTGGCTGAAGATGCTTGCATAGACCAACCAGGTGTGCAGCGCCAACCCCACAAATCCGACCGCGATGGCCAGTTGCCGGGAGGGCAATCGGGGGGCATCGGCGCGGAACAGGCGCGCGGCGATGGCGGCGGCGCTCGCCAGGTAGCAGACGATGGCGATGGCGGCGATGGCGTAATGGCTCATGGTCCGCGAATGATGACATAGAGACCCGCGCGCCTGCACGCGGCATCGGTAGCGCATGCCACTTACCAACTTCATTCCAGCCTCTCACACAGACACGGAGAACATCGCGCGTTGTTCTTGATCTCTCTGTGATCTCCGTGCCTCCGTGAGCGCCATTCCGAGCCGGCGGCGAGCGGTAGAACGGCAACGGCCAGGTAGTGAGTTGTCCCGGGCAGGGCTGCCGCCGTCACTGGGATTGGCCTATACTCCGCCGCTTTGCGCAGGGTCGGGTCCAACCCCAACCTACAGGCCGCGCCGGATCGTCTCATCGGGGTAGAGCATGTTCGAGAACTTGCAGGGTCGTTTCGCCAAGGTACTGAATAACCTGCGCGGCCAGGGCCGCCTGACCGAGGACAACATCCAGGACACCCTGCGCGAGGTGCGCATGGCCCTGCTCGAGGCCGACGTCGCCCTGCCCGTGGTACGCGAGTTCATCGAACACGTCCGCCAACAGGCCCTAGGTGAGGAGGTCACCAAGTCACTGACCCCGGGTCAGGTTCTGATCAAGGTCGTCCACGACGAACTGGTACGGGTGATGGGCGAGGCCAACGAGGCCCTCGACCTCGCCACCCAGCCCCCTGCCGTGGTGTTGATGGCGGGGCTTCAGGGCTCCGGCAAGACCACCAGCGCGGCCAAGCTGGCCCGGCTGCTCTCCGAGCGCCACAAGAAGAAGGTCATGGTGGTGAGCTGCGACGTCTATCGTCCCGCAGCCATCGAGCAGTTACGCACCCTTGCCGTCGAGGTCGGGGCCGAGTTCTTCCCCAGCACTAAGGACCAGGACCCGGTGGCCATCGCCCGTGCGGCCCTGGATTACGCCCGCAAGCACTACAAGGATGTCCTGATCGTCGATACCGCAGGCCGGCTACACATCGATGCGGCGATGATGGAGGAAATCCGCGCCCTGCACGCGGCCGTCGCCCCGGTCGAGACCCTGTTCGTAGTGGACAGCATGACCGGCCAGGACGCCGCCAACACCGCCAAGGCCTTCGGCGACGCCCTGCCCCTGACCGGTGTGATTCTGACCAAGACCGACGGCGACGCACGCGGCGGCGCGGCCCTTTCCATCCGCCACGTCACCGGCAAGCCCATCAAGTTCATCGGCGTGGGCGAGAAGACCACGGCCCTGGAGCCCTTCTACCCGGAGCGTCTGGCCTCGCGCATCCTGGACATGGGCGACGTGGTCTCCCTGGTGGAGGAGGTGCAGCGCAAGGTCGATCAGGATCAGGCCCAACGCCTGGTGCAGAAACTCAAGAAGGGCGGTTTCGACCTGGCGGATTTTCGCGATCAGATCAAGCAGATGGCCAATATGGGCGGGATGGCGGGGCTGATGGACAAGCTCCCCGGCATGGGCCAGGTCCCCGACCACGTCAAGAACCAAGTCAACGACCGCGAGATGAAGAAGCTGGTGGCCATGATCGACTCCATGACCCCCAAGGAGCGTGCCTTCCCGGACATCATCAAAGGGGCACGCAAGCGCCGCATCGCCACCGGCTCCGGGACCCAGGTCCAGGATGTCAACCGCCTGCTCAAGCAGTTCGACCAGATGCAGCGGGTCATGAAAAAGATGAAGGGCGGCGGCATGGCCAAGATGCTGCGCGGCCTCAAGGGCCGGCTGCCCGGCGGCATGGGGGGCATGGGGGGCATGGGGGGCTTCCCGCCCGGGGGCTTCCCACGCTGATGTTGAACGCTCCATTCGGCACCATGCTGCTTCCAATCCTGCCGCTTTCGTGTATATTTGCGCGTTTTCCTGCGCCCTTATTTCCCAGCAATCGCCCAGCCACCGGCTGGACCAGGTACAAGACAACATGGTTAAGATCCGCCTGACCCGCGGCGGCGCCAAGAAGCGCCCCTTCTATCAGATCGTCGTCGCCGACATCCGCTCCAAGCGCGATGGCCGCTACATCGAGCGCATCGGCTTCTACAACCCCGGCGCCGTCGGCGGTGAGGAGAAGGTCCGTGTCGATGTGGCCCGTGCCGATCACTGGATCGGCCTGGGTGCCCAGCCGACCGATCGCGTTGCCCAACTCCTGGCCACGGCCCCGCGCCCGGCCGCTTAAGGTAACCCCAGAACGGCCGTCCGGGCAGACCGCGAGCGCGGACCATCCAAGCGTGCACTGACGGCCACGGGTGGTGATCGGCCAGCCGCGGCCCCGATCCTAGCCCTTGTCCGGGACAGACCAAAGGGCGATATGAACGATCAGACCCCTCCCGGACCCGGGGATCAGGCCCAGCCGCCGCGCATGTTGGTGCTGGGGCATATCGGCGCGGTCCACGGTGTGCGTGGCTGGGTCAAGGTCCATTCCGAGACCGACCCCATCGAGAACGTGCTGCGTTATCGCCCCTGGCATCTGCGCGGCCCCGGCCTGGCCGAGCAGACCTTGGAGCCGGCGGAGTGGCGGCACCAGGGAAAGGGACTCGTAGTTCGGTTTGCCGGGTACGATGATCGGGATAAGTCCGCCGCCCTGGTCGGGGCCGAGATCCTCATACCAAGGACCCAGCTCCCGCCGCCGCGGGCCGGCGAGTTCTACTGGTGCGACCTGGAGGGGCTGGCGGTGACAACCCCGGACGGTGTGGACCTCGGCCGGGTCGATCACCTCTTCGCCACCGGGTCCAACGATGTGATCTGCGTGAAGGGTGAGCGTGAGCGCCTGATCCCCTTCGTCTGGGGCGATGTCATCAAGGACGTGGATTTTTCCGGCGGGCGTATCCTGGTGGACTGGGACCCTGACTTCTAGCCTGGCGTTCTCGGGCAAGCCATGCGCTTTGACGTCATCACCCTTTTTCCCGAGGCCTTCGAGGCCCTCACCGGGCAGGGGGTCAGCGCCCGGGCGATGACGCGGGGCCTCGCCGCCCTGCACCTGTGGAACCCGCGGGACTTCACCCACGACGTGCACCGCACCGTGGATGACAGGCCCTACGGGGGCGGGCCCGGGATGGTCATGAAGGTAGAGCCCCTGCGTGCGGCGATTGCGGCCGCCCGGGCCGCCGCGCCGGAGAGCCGCGTCGCCTACCTCTCCCCCCAGGGTCGCCCCCTGGATCAGGAGGGTATACGCCGGATCGCGGCCGCCCCCGGCTGGATCTTGCTGGCGGGGCGCTATGAGGGGATCGACGAGCGCCTGGTGGGGCTGTGCGTGGACGAGGAGTGGTCCATCGGTGACTATGTCTTGAGCGGCGGCGAGCTGCCGGCCATGGTCGTCATGGACGCGGTCATCCGGCTCCTGCCGGGGGCCCTTGGGCACCAGGACTCCGCCCAGGAGGACTCGTACACGGACGGGTTGCTGGACTGTCCGCACTACACCAGGCCCGAGGAGATCGAGGGCTTGAGGGTGCCGTCGGTCCTTTTGAGCGGCGACCACGCCGCGATCGGCCGCTGGCGCCGGCAACAGGCCCTCGGACGGACCTGGCTGCGGCGTCCGGAACTACTACAGCAGCGGGGCCTGAGCCCGGAAGAGCAGGACCTGCTGAAAGAATTCTGCCGGACCCTCGAAGGGGCCGGGTGAGACAATCGGGTGAGCGAACAGGAGCTGACAGCCATGACCAACATCGTCGAACAGATCGAAGCAGAGCAGATGACCAAGACGGTCCCCGACTTCGGGCCCGGCGACACCGTCGTCGTCCAGGTGCGGGTCAAGGAGGGCGCCCGCGAGCGTCTTCAGGCCTTTGAGGGTGTCTGCATCGCCAAGCGCAACCGCGGGCTCAACTCCGCCTTCACCGTGCGTAAGATGTCCCACGGCGAGGGTGTGGAGCGCGTCTTCCAGACCTACAGCCCGGTGGTCGCGGAGATCGAGGTCAAGCGCCGTGGCGACGTGCGCCGCGCCAAGCTCTATTACCTGCGCGAGCTTACCGGCAAGGCGGCTCGCATCCGCGAGAAGGTCTAAAGCCCCCGCCGGCCTGCCCCCGCCGCATTGCGGGTGGGGCAAGCCGACATTGGCAATGCGATCAGACCGCTGCCCCCAGCGTGAGCGCCCAGACCTTCTACTGGCACGACTACGAGACCTGGGGGACGGACCCGCGCCGGGACCGCCCCTGCCAGTTCGCCGGCCAGCGCACGGACACCGACCTCAACCCCGTAGGCAGCGCGCTGGTCATCTACGCACGCCCTGCCGACGACCTGCTGCCCAACCCCGAGGCGTGCCTGATCACCGGCCTCACCCCCCAGATGGCCGCCGAGCGCGGCCTGCCGGAGGCCGAGTTCGCCGCCGACATCGCCCGCGAACTGGGTCGCGCCGGGACCTGCGGGGTCGGCTACAACAGCATCCGCTTTGACGACGAGGTCACCCGCCACCTTCTCTACCGCAACCTGCGCGACCCCTATGCGCGGGAGTGGCAGAACGGCAATTCCCGCTGGGACCTCATCGACACCCTACGCCTGGCCCATGCCCTGCGCCCGGAGGGGATCGAATGGCCGACGGGGGACGACGGCATCGCCTCGTTCCGACTGGAGGGGCTCACCCATGCCAATGGGATCGAGCACAGCGGTGCCCACGACGCCCTCGCGGACGTGCGCGCCACCATCGCACTCGCCCGTCTGCTCAAGGACCGCCAACCGCGGCTCTTCGACTACGCCCTGACGCTACGCGACAAGCACCGGGTCGAGGACCTGCTGGCACCCGGGGAGCCGCTGCTGCACTGCTCCGCCCGCTACTCCGCCGCTCAGGGGTGCATAGCCCCGGTCCTTCCGGTGGGACGTCACCCGACGGTGGGAAGCGGCGTCATCGTCTTCGACCTGCGCCAGGACCCAACCCCGTTGCTGGACCTGGATGTCGATGCCATCCGGACCCGCCTCTTTACCGCCGTGGCGGACCTGCCCGAGGGCATGGAGCGCATCCCGCTCAAGACCGTCCACGTCAACCGCGCCCCAGTTCTGGCCCCACTGAAAACCCTGAGCCCGGAGGCGGCGGAGCGCTGGGCCATAGACCTCGCCACGGTGCAGCGTCACGCCGCCATCCTCAAGGCCGCCGCCAAGGCGGTGGAGGCCAAGGTCCGCGCCGTCCACGCCGAGCGCGGCTTCGTGCAGGAGACCGACCCGGACCTGATGCTCTATGGCGGAGGCTTCTTCAGCCAGGCCGACCGGCGCGAGATGGACCGGGTCCAGACCGCCACCCCGGAGGAACTGTCCCAGGCCCACTACCGCTTCCAGGACCCGCGCCTTCCCGAGATGCTGCTGCGTTTGCGCGCCCGCAACTGGCCGGAGACCCTCAAACCCGCCGAGCGCACCGCGTGGGATGACCTTCCGCCGGCGGCGCCTCACCGACCCCGCGGGGGGCGGCAGTCTGACCCTGGACACCTATCGCCAGACCCTGGCCCGCCTCACGGTCGCCAACACCGGCGACCCGGCGCGCCTGGCCATCCTGTCGGATCTGGTGGCCTGGGCGGAGTTGGTTGCCCCTGGAGAGTCTGAATATGGACCACTACGAAGCCGTCCCCTACGAGAGCATCCCCTTCCCGGACACCCACCCGGGGCACCTCTGCGCCATCGCCCGGCTCTTTGGGCTCAACCCCGCGGAGCCCGCCCGTGCCCGGGTCCTGGAACTGGGCTGCGCCGCCGGCGGCAACCTGATCCCCATGGCCTGGTACCACCCAGGCGGGTCCTTCCTCGGCATCGACCTGGCCCCCAACCAGATCGCCGACGGCCAGGCGCTCCTCGAACGCCTCGCGCTACCCAACTGCGAGCTTCGCACCGGAGACATCCTGGAACTCGACGAGGCGTTGGGGGAGTTCGACTACATCATCGCCCACGGCGTCTACTCCTGGGTCCCTGAGCCGGTCCGCCACCACCTGCTGACCCTGTGCCGACGCCTGCTCGCCCCCCAGGGCATCGCGTACATCAGCTACAACACCCTCCCCGGCTGGCGCATGCGCGGGATGCTGCGCGACATCCTGCTCTACAGCGTGCGAGGGGCCGAGTCGGCCGCAGACAAGCTCGCCGCCGCCGGCGAGGCGCTGGCCCGCCTGGACGCCGGCCTGGACGGGCTCGATGCCGTCAGCGCCCGCTACCTCAAGACCGAATTGGAGCACCTGCGCGGGGTTCACCCGAGCTATCTGCTCCACGAATACCTGGCGGAGGAGAACACTGCCTTCCTCCTGCGCGACTTCATCGACACCACCGCCGCGCACGGCCTGACCTACATCGCGGACACGGAGTTGCAGACCCTCTTCCCCGCCGTCCTGGGCGACGGCCCGGCCAATGCCCTGGCGGACCTGGAGGATCAGAATGAGATCGAGCAGTGGCACGACTTCATCGCCAACCGCAACTTCCGCCGCAGCCTGCTGTGCCGGGACGACGCCCCGGTGGTGGAGCGCATCGACTTCGCCGCCTTCGAGGCCCTGGCGTTCAGCGCCGATCTGGCCGCGCCCAAGAAGCTCGACCTGCGCCGGGCCAAGTCGTCCCCCTTCCGCCAGGCCAATGGGGCGATGCTCAACGTCTCCCACCCATTGACCAAAGCGGCCCTGGTCCACCTGGCCGCGGTCCACCCGGACGCGATGACCTTGGGGGACCTCTATGCCGCGGCTACCCGCATGGTGACCGCTGCCGGCGGCGGGCCCCAGGTACAGGAAACCGCCGAGTTCAGCTCGGAGCTTTTCAGCCTCTTCGCCCACCGGGCGCTGCGCGCCCACCCGAGCCCGCGCACCTACTGCCGTACCCTGGCGGAGCGGCCCCAGGCATCTGGCCTGGCACGGGCCCAGGCCGCCGCGGGCTGGGGCCATGTCGCCGGGGTCCACCATACCGGGCTGGATTTGGACCCCATCAGCACCCGCCTGGTGGGCCTCTTGGACGGGACCCGCGATCTGGACGCCCTGACCCGCACCCTCGCTGCCGAACTGGCCGCCGGCACCCTCCCCGCCCCGCCAGGGCTCGATCCCCAGCGCCTGGGCCCGGAGCGTATCGCCCCCCAAGTCCGCGCCGCCTGCGAGCGGTTGCTGGGGCTGTTTGCCCGGCAAGGGGTCCTTGTGGCCCCGTAGATCGGCCTCCAGGCCGACCGGGACCTCGCCTGCCAGTTGGGAGCGACCCGCCGGCCTTGCGAAGCAGCGCTTCGCACCTGCGACATTACCAGGCGCGCTGGTGAAGGTTGGGCCCATGTTTGACCAGGGAACGGTGCAAAGAGAACGGTGCCCAGCGCGGAGGCGTCGACGAATTCCACTAGGGAAATGGCATGGACTCCCCCCTCCCTCCACGGCATCGAATGTGCCAGATTGGAGGTTGTCGTCAACCAATCGCGAGAGAGGGGGAAGTCGAGATGGAGATTAAGCGAATCGGTCTGGATCTGGCAAAGGACGTGTTCGAGGTTCACGGGGTCGATGAAGGCGAGCGGGTGGTGCTGCGCAAGACGCTCAGGCGGGGCAAGGTGCTGGAGTTTTTCGCCCAGCTGCCGGCGTGCGTCGTTGGCATGGAGGCGTGCGGAGGGGCACACCACTGGGCACGCAAGCTCATCGAGCTTGGGCACGATGCGCGCTTGATGGCGCCGCAGTTTGTGGCGCCGTACCGCAAGAGCAACAAGACCGACCGCAACGATGCCGAGGCGATCTGCGAAGCGGCGGGGCGGGGGAGCATGCGCTTCGTACCGGTCAAGGACGAGCAGCAGCAGGCGGTGCAGATGCTGCACCGGATGCGTTCGCTACAGATTGCCGAGCGCACGGCGCTGGTCAATCAGACGCGCGGCTTGCTGGCGGAGTACGGCCTCGTGGTCGCGCAAGGCATCGGGCGGTTGCGTGCGTGCCTGCCGGAGATCCTCGAAGAGGCCGAGAACGGGCTGCCGGCACTGGCGCGGGAGCTGTTTGCGGATCTGCGCGAGCGACTCGTTGGGCTCGACGCCAAGATTCGTGCGTACGACCGACGCATCGATCAGCTGGCCCGAGACAGTGCGGTGGCGCAGCGGCTGATGGGGCTGGAAGGCGTCGGTGCGGTGACAGCCACGGCGCTCATTGCCGCGGCCGGCGATGGGCGTCAGTTTGCCAACGGGAGGCAGTTTGCCGCTTGGCTGGGACTGGTACCGCGGGAATACTCCTCGGGTGGGAAGATCCGCCGCGGTCGCATCAGCAAACGCGGCGATGCCTATCTGCGCACCCTGCTGATCCATGGCGCGCGGGTGGTCTACCGCCACCGGGGTGAACGCGCGGACAGAAAGAGTCACTGGCTGCGCCAACTCGCCGCGCGCCGCGGGGTGAACAAGGCGTTGGTGGCCCTGGCCGCCAAGCATGCGCGGATTCTCTGGGCGCTGCTGAGCCGCGGCGGTGACGATCGCCTGGTGGCGGCTTGAGGGGTTCGTGCAGGCGCACTGCATGGGGACAGGGCCTGCAGCGTAACAACAAGGTTAAGAGATATACCGGATCGACACGATCCTCGATTGCGAAGCCGATCGCGTGATGGCGCAACAGGTCAGACCGGCGCCGGGAAACCCTGATATCAGCGTGGGCCTTCGAGGCCGGTAGGGAAATCAGGAACCGGCGCGCGGATTGCCATCAGGGCCCGCGTCGAAGACACCGACGCATCGACAGGCCGAATACAAGTCAGCAGTCAGACCCAGTCTGCCATGGCCGATCAGCTTGCAAACCGGGGGGAGTCCATACAAGTCGCTGATTAAAGCCATCCTTGGCTTTAATCAGCTCGCGCCCCGCGAGGCGCGACTCCCGGGGCGCTCCATTTTCAACGGCTTACAGCCGTCGAAAATGGCGGGGCATCCCTGCCCCGCACAGGAAGCGCTTTAATCAGCGCTTCCCCAGGATGCGGTAGAGATAGGCGACCAGCAGTTGGTGCAACTCGCTCGGTATGTCCAACACCTCGATGCGCCCATGATCGAATTCGGCCAAGGTGTTCCCCGGCAGCTTTAAGTACTCGTCTTCGCTCCAGCCGCCCTGCGGCGGGAACAGGCGCGCGGTGTCCCAAGCCGGCTCCAGGCCGTCGGGAAGGACGCAGGGTGTGGTTTGGCTCATGAGTCGGCTCTTGGTCGTTGCTTTCGTCAAGTAAGGAGCATCAGGGAGTGCCGAGCACATTAGGGACCTTGGTCATGCGACGAAAGCAGTTTCTTTGTGGATGTCGGTCAACCGTGGGTTGCCGTTCAGTCGAGGGCGAGGGACACCCCCACTCCGGGCCGCAAACCTGTCTTGATCCGTGCGGCTGCACCCGGTCCGGGGCCGTTCCCAGCCGAACCGCGACGAGTCGGTGGGATCGCCCAAGCTCGACGAGCTGGTGGGACTGCTCGGCGAGCTGTGCCGTGAGGCCGGGCTCAAGGCCGTGGCCTTCTCCCAGTGGGAACAGATGACCCGAATGGTGGAGGCGCGGGTACGGGCCCTGGGACTGGCAGCGTGCGCCTGCATGGTGAGGTGCCCACGGATCAGCGCGGCAAGCTGATCGACCGCTTCAACCGGAACGCCGCCTGCCAGGTCTTCATCTCCACCGACGCCGGCGGGGTGGGGCTCAACCGCAGGCCGCCTCGGTCCTGAGGCCGCGATCGGAGGGTCTGGACCCGGGGGCTCGACCGCGGGGGTTCAGTCCAGGCCCAACCGCCAACGCAGATCGCGGGAGGACAGGCCGCACCAAGACCCGTCCAGCCCTAGGGACAAGGCGATGGCCTGGAAGCGCTCACCCATGGCGGTGGGCAGGACCAGTTGCCGCGCCCCCAGGGCGAGGTCCAGGGCCTCGCCCGGGTCGGCCGCCGCCAGTTCGCGATCAAGCCCGCAGCCGATGAGGAACAGGGCCTGGGTGGTGTAGCCCGCCAGGGTCAGGCCGGCGGCCTGGGCGTGGCGGGCGACGGCGGTGAAATCCACGTGGGCGGTGATGTCTTGCAGGCCGATGTCGCAATAGGGGTCGGGGTGGGCGCGATGGCGCGCGTGGCACATCAGGGTCCCGGCCCGGCGCTCGGGGCTGTAGAACTCGGCCTGTGGGTAGCCGTAGTCGATGAGGAGGACAAGCCCCGCCTCCAGGGCATCCCCCAGGGCGGCGAGCCAGGGGCCGAGGCGCAGGTTGATCTCGGAAGCGAAGCCCGGGGCGGTGGCCAGACCCTGCCCCTGGAGGGCGTGCACGGCTCGCGCCAGACCGGGGGAAACCGGCTCGGCGGCGACCTCTTCCCAACCGTCGCTGGTGGGGGTCACGAAGACCTCCAGCGGGGCCCCGTCCGCCCCGATGCGAAAGCGGTGGACGGGCATGGCATCAATGACCTCGTTGGCCAGGATGATACCGCGCAAGCCCTGTGGCAGGCGGTCGAGCCATTGGACTCGCCCCACCGCCCAGGGGGCCTGCGCGGCGAGACGCTCGATCTGGCGGGCACGCAGGTCGGGGCTGGGTTCGAGGATGAGGTAGCGCCCAGGCAGGGGCCCGTCGCGATTGAGCGCGGTGAGGATCTCCACCGCCAGGGCCCCGCTGCCGGCCCCAAGCTCCAGGATGTCGCCGCTGGGCAGGGCGCTCAAGACCTCCCGGCACTGGGCCGCCAGGCAGCGACCGAACAGGGGCGACAGTTCCGGGGCGGTGGTAAAGTCCCCCGCGGCCCCCAGCTTGGCGCAACCCGCGGCGTAGTAGCCCAGCCCCGGGGCATAGAGGGCCAGGTCCATGAAGCGGTCGAAGGGGAGTCGTCCCCCGCGGTCTTCGGCCTCGGCGCGGAGCAGGGCGTCGAGTCTCCGGCTGAGTTCGCGGGCTTCGATTGAGGGTTCCTGTGGCATGTCCCGGATTCCAGTCACAACGAGGGCGCAAGCCTACACCACACGGAGCCCCTGATGGCGCAGACCCCCACACCGCCGGCCCCTGCGCCGGCCTCTCCCTTGACCGGTCGGCTGGCCCTGGTCACGGGGGCGGCGGCCCGTATCGGGGCCGAAATCGCCCGCACCCTCCACGCGCAGGGCATGGACCTGGCCCTGCACTACCGGGGCTCGGAGGCGCAGGCGCAGGCCCTGCGTCTGGACCTGGAGCAGGCACGTCCCGGCTCGGTCCTGCTCGTCCAGGCGGACCTGGCGGAGACCGCCGCCCTGGGCGGTCTGATCGAGCGTGTGGCGGACTTTCGCGGGCGGCTCGATCTGCTGGTGAACAATGCCTCGGCCTTCTATCCCACCCCCATCGACACCGCGACCGAGGACCAGTGGGATGACCTCATGGCCTCCAACCTCAAGGGGCCCTTCTTCCTGGCCCAGGCGGCGGCGGACCTGCTGCGGGCCAGCAAGGGTGCCATCGTCAATCTGGTGGACATCCACGCCGAGCGCCCGCTGAAAAACCATGCCATCTACTGCATGGCCAAGGCCGGCAATGCCATGATGGTGCGGGCCCTGGCCCGAGACCTGGGCCCGCGGGTGCGGGTCAACGGGGTCGCACCCGGGGCCATCCTGTGGCCTGGGGAGGGGATGGGCACGGAGACCAAGCGGCAGATCCTCGCCCGTACCGCCCTCGGGCGCCCCGGAACCCCGGTGGATATCGCCCGCGCTGTGCTCTTTCTGGCGCGGGATGCGGACTACATCACAGGCCAGATCATCAATGTGGACGGCGGGCGGACGCTCCAGCAGTGACCGGCGGATTGGCAAGACCCTACGGGTCATGGGAAAAATCCAACTGTGTTGCCCGGTTGCATCGCCTCAAGCGATCCCATAAGGTACGCACCGCGAAAATAACAACTCCCTGGACCCACTGGAGAATGGAGCATGACACCTCCCTTGACTCGAACCATCCTACTGGCGGCCATGACCGCGCTGGTACCCTTCACCATACAGGCCGCAGACAAGGCCGAGGAAGCCGCCGCCGCGGCGGATGCCGAGGCCGGCCGCCTGGCCTACCGGCAGTGCGCCCTGTGCCACGGCCAGTGGGGACAGGGAATCCTCGGCGGCAAGTACCCGCGCATCGCCGGACTGCCGGAGTATTACCTCGGCAAGGTCCTCGACGATTACCGCGGCGGTGACCGCAACTACGAGGCCATGACCGTGGTCGGCGGCGTTCGCAACATGTCCGACGAGGAACTGGCGAACCTGGCGGCCTATATCGCCAGCGTTGACCTTGACGACAAGGCGCCCCTGGACGTCCCGACCCCCGCAGTGGGTGACGTAGATGCCGGCGGCGAGGTCTATGAGAGCGAGTGCAAGACGTGCCACGGCAAGTCAGGCGAGGGCAAGGTGAAGAAGAAGTCCCCTGCCATTCGTGGCCAGTACCCCGAGTATCTGGCACGGCAGATCGACCTGTTCAAGGGCCAAAAGCGGGAACACGCCGGGGACCCGGACGACGAGACCTTCAAGGACTTCACCCCCGAGCAGATCCAGGACATCCTGGCCTTTCTCACCACCCTGGACAACAAGTAGCCGCGGCATGCCGCCGGCCGCCGAGCACCCCATCCAAGGAGTCAAAACATGAAACCCGCCACGAACCCGGTTCTTGCCATCCTGGCCGTCAGCCTGCTGTGGTCGCTGATGCCCGCCCAAGCTGCACCTCCCGCCAAGGCCTCGCCCGCGAGCGCCGCGCCGGAGGTCATCATGACCGACATCTCGCATTCGGTCATCAAGATGGGTCTCGCCGAGGGCGTCAAGCCCGAAGCGGCCGCCGAGGCGATGTTGTCGAAGGCCGCCGAGCTCAACATGAAGCTGGTCGGTCGCCAGGACGTGGGCGCCGAACTGCGCGCCCGCGGCATCGACGCACCGGTGCTGGAGATCCTGCAATTCTGCAACCCGGAAGACGCCGTCAAGATGGTCCGATTCAACACCATCTACGCCGCCTATATGCCCTGCCGTATCGCCATGGTCGCGGACAACACCGGCAAGGTGTGGCTGGAGATGCTGAACCTAGACATGCTCATCACCGCCTACCCGCTGCCCCCTGAATTACATGCCATCGCCATCGAGACCAACGGTCAGATGCTCACCATCATGACCGCCGGCGCCACCGGGAACTTCTGATCCCCCGACGTCGCGCCCGGGCCCCGCGCCCGGGCGCTCCCGCCCTGCATAAGGCCAACCGGCCCTGACCCCAGATCTGCCAGACTCGCCGCATTCCGTCCCCACCCAGCGCCGAGACCCAAGATGAAAGCCCGATGCCCCTTCTTGCTTGCCTGCGCCCTACTCCCCTGGTCAGGGGCTGGCGCGGACCAGGCCATCTACAAGTCGGTGGATGCCCAGGGCAACGTGACCTATTCCAGCACCCCACCCCTCGGCGGCGCCCCGGCGCAGCCATTGAACATCTCAAGCACAACCAAGCCCCAGAACCCCGCCGCCACCGAGCAGCAACGTCGCCAGGCCGAACAGGAGTTTGCCCTGAGACAGAAGGCGCGCAAGGAGCAGAAGGAGCAGCAGGCGAGGGCCCTGAACGAGGCGGAGGATCGGCGGGACAGGGCCAGGCGGGACCTCGAGGCCGCCGTGCAACCCAAAGAGAAGGTGACGAGGTCCAGCGAGCGGTCCCACGGGACCGAAGGTCAGACCGCCGCCCAAACGGCCAAGGAACGGCGCGCGTTGCGCGACGCCGAGAGGGCTGTACGGGACGCCAAGCGCGGCAAACCCCCGCCGAAGCAGGCCGAGTAGCCCCGTCAGGACCTAAGCCCGGGCCTGGCCCAGCCGCCGCCACCGCAACATAGGCGCGATCCCGTACCCAACGGCGACCTGGGCCAGCCCCAGGATCCCGATCACCAGGAGCATCCCCCGCGCCAGGTGGTAGCCTCCATCCCAGTAGGTCAGGCTGAGGGTGAACAGCACCGCCAGGGTGACGAAGGCGAGGTGCCTGGATGGGTCCAGAGACCCCCAGCGACGGCGATCCGCCAGGACCACACCCAGCCACGCGGCCAGGACCCCGCCAGCCAGCCCAGCCGCCACGTCCACGGGCCAGTGCACCCCCACCGCCACCCGACTCATGCCCACACCCAGGGCCAGCGATACGAGCAGGGCCCGGGCCCAGGTCGGCCGCGCATAGCACACCAGCACCCCGAAGAAGACGCCCGCAGTGGCACTATGCCCGGACGGAAAGCTGATGCGTCGCACCTTTGGCCCAATGAGATTGAAGCTGCCCGGGTCCAAGACCGCCGGGGGGCGCAGGGCATCGAAGACCTGTTTGCCCAGGTGCGTGTAGGCGATCCCGATGAGCCCAGCCACCACCAGTGCCCAGAAGACCTGGGGATAGCGGCGGGAGAACAACAGGGCCAGGGCGAAGGGGACGCGCTCGTCCCCGAGGGCGGTGAGCCATTGCCAGATCCAGGGTGGGGTCCCCGCCGCCCAGGCGTTGAGGCGCAGGAAGCCCCCGTGATACCCGCAGGCGAGATAGAGACTCAGGCCCGCGACCACGCAGGCCAGGGCCCAGGCCTGGAGCCAGCGCACACCGTCCGGCGGCACCCTCGGGGTGCGCGCCACCCCGGCGATGAGGGCCGAGGCCAGGTCGCGCCCGAGGAAGGCGAGCACCCCGTTGTTCATGACCCAGTCCGCGGCGCCGCCCCCAAGCGCACCAGGGCCACAGGACCGCGCTGGAAGACCAGTTCTCGCGGCACGCCTGGCAGCTCCCTGGCCAGGGACTCCAGACGGTCGATGCGCAGGAAGACCAACTGGCCCGGCGCCAGGGGGTGCTCTGGGCCTACCTCTGGGGTGATGGCCTGGCGATAGACGCTGAAGCTCGGCATGGATGTCCGATAGACGACGGTAGGCAAGTCCAGGTGTTGCGCCAGGAGCCCAGCCGCCTTCACTGGCCCCTGCATCGACTCGAGGACCCGGGGTATCAGGGCGCCGTGCACCACAAACGCCAGCACCACACCGACCAGCAGCAGTCGCTGCCAGATCCGGCCCACCGGGGCCAGGGCAAGACTCAGGGTCATGACCAGACCGATCCCCACCGCCAGACGGTAGCCCCCATCCAGCAACAACAGGCCCTGTGCGACCTGCGCGGCCTCGTGGGGCCGGTCCGGTCGCACCGGGACCAGGGGCAGCAGGTCCGGTAGTATCAGGAGCAGGCCCAGCATGACCATGGGCGGGACCAAGGCCAGCCAGGCATTGGACAGCAAGTCGCGGTGGCGCGCCATGAGGATGAAAAGGGGCGTCGCTCCGTAGAGCATATAGTGGGGTAGCTTGGTCCCGGAAAACGAGAAGAACACGAATACCATCAGGAACCAGAGCCACAGGAACCGGTCCAGCGGGTCCGCCCAGCCGGCGCGCAAGGTGGGCAGGATGCGCAGGAACCAGCCAGTGAAGGGCAGCAGAATCAGCGGCAAGACGATGAAATAGTAGAAGAGTGCCCCGGAGTGCCCGTGCAGGGCACCGCCGAAGCGCCCGGCGTTGTGCTTGAGAAAGAAGGACTCGAAAAAGCCTGGACCGTTGTCCAGATAGATGGCCAGATACCAGGGCCCCGCCACCGCGACAAAGATCAGCCAACCCAGGGGATCGAAGGCCGCCCGCAAGAGGGTCCGACCATCGCCACGGGAAAGGAAGAAGCCCAGGCTCACCACCAGGGGGAAAAAGACCGCCACCGGCCCCTTGGTCAGGAACCCCAGCCCCATCCACAGGAAGGCGCGCAGGGCCAACCCGCGGCGCGGCTCCAGGCTGTAGCGGTAGATGTCGAAGAAGGTCAGGGCGATGAAGAGGTTGAGCACGGCATCCGCCACCGCGGCCTTGGCGATGACAGCGACCTGCAGGGACAGGGCCATGGTCAGGGCCGCCACCGTGGCCGTGGGCACATCCAGGCGCTCGCGGACGAAGCCCCACAGGGCCAGGACCCAGAGCGAGGCGGCCAGGGCCGAGGGCAGGCGCAGGGCCAGCTCGTTGAGCCCCAGGGCATGGACGCTCGCCGCCTGGAGCCAGTAGATCAGCGCCGGCTTGTCGTAGCGCGGCTCGCCGTCCTTGTGCGGGGTGATGTAGTTGCCCGAGGCGATCATCTCGCGTGTCGCCTCGGTGAAGGCGCCCTCGTCCAGGTCGTACAGGGGCGGCCCACCGATCCCCCAGAAAAAGGTCAGCAGCAGGGTCGCCAGGATCAGGGCCAGGCCGACGCTGGGCGAGGCCAATACCTTGTCGAGGACCTCCGCCAGGCCCCTCCCCTGCCCGGCACCGGGTACCGCAACGCTCACTCCGACACCTTCCAGCCCGCCGCCTGCGGGTCCGTCTGCCAGGCGATGCAATGGTGGGTCCGGTCCGATGAGGCATAGAAGGTCCGCGCCAGCATCTCCGCCAGCACCCCGGTGGTCAGGAACTGGGCCGAGGCCACCAGCAGCAGGATGCCGACAAACAGCAGGGGCCGCCCCCCGATGTCGGCCCCGAGTACGAACTTGACCACCGTCAGGTAGGCCATAATCAGGGCACCGACCACACCGAAGCTGATCCCGATGGCCCCAAAGAAGTGTCCTGGCCTGGCGCCGAAACGCAGGAAAAAGGACGCCGCCAACAGGTCCAGCAGAACACGGAAGGTGCGCGATATCCCGTACTTGGACTGTCCGAAGCGGCGCGCGGAGTGGGTCACCACGCTCTCGCCAATGCGGTTGGGGTCGGTGACGCCGGCCACCCACACCGGGATGAAGCGGTGCATCTCACCAAACAGGTCCACCCGCTTGATGACCGCGGCCCGGTAGACCTTGAGGCTGCACCCGTAGTCGTGCAGCTTGACCCCAGTGACCCGGGCGATCAGCCGGTTGGCGATGCGCGAGGGGATCTTGCGCATGATCAAGGCGTCCTGACGGTCGCGCCGCCAGCCCTGGAGCAGGTCCAGGTCGCGTGCGAGCAGTTCGTCCACGAGGCGGGGGATGTCCACCGGGTCGTTCTGGAGGTCGCCGTCCAGGGAGGCGATCAACTCCCCGCGGGCGGCGTCGAAGCCCGCCTGCATGGCGGCGGTCTGGCCGAAGTTGCGCCCCAGACGGATCACCCGGACGTGAGTCCCATAACCGGCGGCGGCCTCCCGCAGGCGTTGCGCGGTCCCGTCGCGGCTGCCGTCGTCCACGCAGATCAGTTCCCAGGACCCGCCGTAGCCTGCCAGGCCCTCGTGGACCCGGGCCAGGAGCGGAACGACATTGTCCGCCTCGCGATAGAGGGGAATCACCACTGAGAGACTGGGACGCTGGGTTTGCGGAGGGCTCATGACGGGGTCCAGACGGGGCGGGTGGTTTGCGGGCAAACTAAGCGCCGCCCCGGCAAAGATCAACCGCGGTGCCGGTTATCGCGGGGTGGTTGCACTCTAGTCGATGGTGCTGCGTCTTGCGAACGGTCATCCCGAGACCACGCATCGGCGACACAGGTTCCATCCGACTCAGGAGCACGCCACCAAACCCCAATCCCATCCAACCGACGAGACGGCGGCGCGCTTTTGTCCTAGGCTTGCCACCATTACCCCACCCGGCAACCAAAAGGCCACCCGCATGCAGATCCACTTGAGCGAATTATGTCGGCGCGCCGACCTCACCGACAGTGGTGGCGCCGACATCCCCGTCACCGGGGTCAACGCCCTGGAAGCCGCGGGGCCGGGGGATCTGGCCTTTTCCGAGGGCGACGGCCAAGCCAGGCAGGTGGCGCAGGTGATGGCCTCGACCGCACTGGCAGTCGTCGTCCAGCCCGGCTTTCCGGCCCTGGAGGGGCGTCGCCTGTTGTATACGGCCAAGCCGCGCCTGGCCTTCGTCTATCTGAGCGAGTTGTTTGCCCCGGTGGAGCCCTGGGCGGGGATCGACCCCAAGGCCGCCGTCGACCCCAGCGCCACCCTGGGGGACCGCGTGAGCGTCGGACCCTGCGCCGTGGTAGGTCCCGGGGCAAGGGTCGGTGCCGGGACCCGCATTGGGGCCGGGGCCGTGGTCGGGGCTGGGGTGTCGGTCGGCGCCGACTGCCGCATCGGTGCCAACGTCAACCTGATGCCGAGGGTCAGCCTGGGGGACCGTTGCAACCTGCACCCCGGGGTAACGGTGGGGGGCGAGGGGTTCGGCTTCATATGGGCCGGCGACCACCACCACAAGGTCCCACAGCTCGGTACCGTGGTCATCGAGGACGATGTGGAAATCGGCAGTAACTCCTGCGTGGACCGGGCGACCTTCGGCGTCACCCGTATCGGGCGGGGCACCAAGATCGACAACCTGGTCCATATCGCCCACAACTGCGAGGTCGGGGAGCACTGCATCCTGGTCGCCCAAGCGGGCCTGGCGGGTAGCGTACGGTTGGGTCGCGGGGCCGTGCTCTCCGGGCAGGTGGCGGTGACCGACCACGTCAGCGTCGGGGCCGGGGCGCGCATCGGCGGCCAGAGCGGGGTCACCAGGGACGTGGCCCCCGGCGAGAGTCTGTTCGGCACCCCGGCGCGTCCCGTCAAGCGGACCCTGCGGGAGCAGGCGGCGCTGGGTCTATTGCCGGACTTGCTCAAGACCGTCAAGCGCCAGGAGGCCGCCATCGATGCCCTGACGGCAAGGCTGGCGGCGTTAGAGGCAGCGAGCGCGCCATGATGCCGACCTGGAACCCTGCCCTGGCGGCCCGTGGTGCCCTGGTCCGCGCAACCGACCCTACAAGTCCCGCGCCGGCGCGGTCTGCCCCTCCCGCAGGGTGGCGAGCAGGAGCAAGGCCACCCCCAGGGTGATAGCGCTGTCGGCCAGGTTGAAGGCGGGCCAGTGCCAGGTGCCGACATAGAAGTCGATGAAATCCACCACACGCCCGGTAAGGGCGCGGTCGATGACGTTGCCGACGGCCCCGCCGATGACCAGGGCCACGCCGATGGCGGTCATACGCTCGGAGGACTTGAGCCGGTGGAGCCAGACCGTGAGCCCGCAGGTGACGGCCAAGGCCAGGACGACGAAGAACCAGCGTTGCCAACCCCCGGCCCCGGCGAGAAAGCTGAATGCCGCCCCTTCGTTGTACATCAGGGTCAGGTTGAGCGACGGTAGCAGCGGCACCGGGAGATAGGGGTCCAGGGCCGCCTCGGCCATCCACTTGGTCGCCTGGTCCAGGGCGACCACCAGGACCGAGAGCCAGAGCCAGCGGGTCATGCCCACCTCACGCATAGCGGCGGGTCTCCCCCGCCCCGGCGACATTGTCCACGCAACGCCCACACAGGTCGGGGTGGGCCGGGTTGGCGCCCACGTCTTCGCGGTGGTGCCAGCAGCGTGCGCACTTGGCGTGGGCGCAGGTCGTAACCCGCACGGCCAGCCCGGCCAGGTCAGTGTCCACGGCCTCCGTCGGGCGCGCCGCCATGGGGATGCAGGCGGACGTAGGAGCAGATCAGCGCGAAGCGCAGCTCGTCCCCCAGTCGGGCCAGGATCTCGTAGAGGTCGGGGTCGCACCAAAGGTCCAACTCCGCATCCAGGGAAGAACCGATGGCCCCGACCTTGCGCGCCGCCTCCAGGTGAGGCGACACCGCCACCCGGGCCGCCAGGACTTGCTCCCAGAAGGCACGGTCGAACCTGTCCTCCGGTGCCAGGGCAAAGAGCCCCTCGTACCAACCCGTGAGAAAGACCGAGTCCTCCCGCGCCCCGGGGATGAAGGGCCAGATCTCGTCGGCGGTGAAGCTCAGGATGGGCGCCAACCAGCGCGTCATGGCCTCGACGATGTGGTAGAGGGCGCTCTGGCAGGAGCGCCGCGGGAGTCCGTCGGCCTGTGTCGTGTACTGGCGGTCCTTGATGACGTCCAGGTAGAAGCCACCCATGTCCACCACGCAGAAGTTGTGGACCTTCTGGTAGATCAGGTGAAACTGGTAGTCGCGGTAGGCGGCGACGATCTCTTCCTGGAGACGCAGGGCCCGGTCCACGGCCCAGCGGTCCAGTTCCAGCATGTCCTTCGGTGCGACCAGATTGACCGTCGGGTCGAAGCCGTTGAGGTTGGCCAGCAGGAAGCGGGCCGTGTTGCGGATGCGGCGATAGGCGTCCGCGGTGCGGTTCAAGATCTCGTCGGAGACGCGCATCTCGCCGCGGTAGTCCGTGGCCGCCACCCACAGGCGGATGATGTCCGCCCCCAGGGTCTTCATCACGTCCTGGGGGCGCACCACGTTACCCACGGACTTGGACATCTTCTCGCCCTTGGCGTCCACAGTGAAGCCGTGGGTCAGGACCTCGCCGTAGGGTGCCCGCCCGGTCATGGCCACCGAGGTCAGGAGCGAGGACTGGAACCAGCCGCGGTGCTGGTCCGAGCCCTCCAGATACAGGTCCGCAGGGGCGGAAAGCTCGGGCCGCCGCTCCAGGACGCAGGCGTGGGTGACGCCGGAATCGAACCACACGTCCAGGGTGTCGGCGACCTTGGTGTATTTGGCGCCTTGGTCCTCGCCCAGGAGATCCTGGGGCGCCAGGTCGAACCAGGCCTCCACCCCGCGCTCCTCGACACGCTTGGCGACCTCCTCGATGAGGCCGCGTGTCTCCGGGTGGATCTCCCCTGTCTCTTTGTGGACGAAGAGCGGGATGGGCACACCCCAGGTCCGCTGCCGGGAGATGCACCAGTCCGGGCGGTTGGCGACCATGCCTTCGATGCGCGACTGGCCCCACTCGGGGAGCCAGCTCACTTGACCGATCTCGCGCAGGGCCTCTTCGCGCAATGCCTCCTCGCGCGGGCCCGGGCGATCCATGCCGATGAACCACTGGGGCGTGGCGCGGAAGATGATCGGCGTCTTGTGCCGCCAACAATGGGGATAACTGTGGGTAAATCGGGCCTCGCGCAGCAGGGCGCCGTGGGCCTTGAGGGTCTCCACCACGCGCTCGTTGGCCTCGAAGACGTGCTGGCCGGCAAACAGGGGTGTGCCCGGGACGAAGCGCCCGTCGCCGCCCACCGGGTTGTCCACCTCCAGGCCATAGCGCTGCCCGACGATATAGTCCTCCAGGCCATGACCCGGGGCTGTGTGGACGGCCCCGGTGCCGGCGTCGAGGGTGACGTGCTCGCCGAGGATGACGGGCACCTCCCGATCGTAGAAGGGGTGGGCCAGCTTGAGCCCCTCGAAGGCGGAACCGCGGGCATAGGCCAGGACGCGGTACTGCTCCACGCCGAAGCGGTCCATGGTGTCGCGCAGCAGCCCTTCGGCCACCACCAGGCGCTCGCGCCCGAGCCCGTCTCCCGTCTGGCCCTCCGTCTGCACGACCACGTAGTCCAGGTCCGGATTCAGGGCTACGGCCCGGTTGGCGGGCAGGGTCCAGGGGGTGGTGGTCCAGATGGTCAGGGACAGGCGCCCATCCCCGTGGCCGTTGGGGATGGAGTGACACCGCGCCATCAGGGTCTCCTCGTCCAGGACCCGGAAGCGCACGTCGATGGCGATGGAGGGCTTGTCGGCGTATTCGACCTCCGCCTCCGCCAGGGCCGAGCCACAGTCGATGCACCAATGCACCGGCTTGCTGCCCTGTTGGACGTGGCCGTTGGCGATGATTCGGCCCAGGGCGCGGATGATGTCGGCCTCGAAGCGGAAGTCCATGGTCAGATAGGGATTGGCCCAGTCACCGATGACCCCCAGGCGCTGAAAGTCCGCCCTCTGCCCGTCCACCTGCTTGGCCGCGTAGTCGCGGCAGGCCTTGCGGAACTGGGCCGGGGTGACCTTGTGGCCGGGCTTGCCGACCTTCTTCTCGACTTGCAGTTCGATGGGCAGACCGTGGCAGTCCCAGCCCGGGACGTAGGGGGCATCCAGTCCGTCCAAAGTGCGCGCCTTGACGATGATGTCCTTCAAGACCTTGTTCACCGCATGCCCGATGTGGATCTCCCCATTGGCGTAGGGGGGCCCGTCGTGGAGGATGAACTTGCGTCGCCCGACCATGGCGGCACGGATGCGCCCATAGAGGTCTAAGGCGTCCCAGTGCTTGAGCATGGCGGGCTCGCGGCTTGCGAGATTGGCCTTCATGGGAAAGCCGGTGTCGGGGAGGTTCAGGGTATTTTTGTAGTCGGCCACTTACGGTCCTTCCAATCTAGGATGTTGCGGATCAGGCAGGCCCGTCATGGCCCCTGCTCGAATCGTCGTTGTGCATGTTAACGGTTTGCGTCCATTGACCCACGACGAAATCCTAGTAAGGCTTCGCCTGAGACCGACAAGGCGTGGGCGAGGGCTTGCCCGCGCCCACGCGCAAAGGCAGCACCGCCCCACCGGGAACCGCCGCCACTGTGCAGTGCACACATTCGACTCATTGATAAAGTCCCCAGTCGCTCAAGGACCCCTAAAGCGATGCACGCCCCTCAGCATGCCGACCCGACCCCCAGGTAGGCCCTTGCCGCCGCGGCGTCAAGGTCGATCTGAGCCTTGAGGTCCGGGAAGGAGTCGAACCTCCGCTCATCGCGCAGCTTGAGGCGAAACTCCACTTGGGCGTGACGCCCGTAGAGGTCGCCGACGAAGTCGAAGAGGTGGACCTCCAGCAGGTGGCGCAGGTCGCCCGCCACGGTGGGCCGGGTACCAATGTTGGCCACTCCGGGCCAGAGTCGATCCGCCACTCCGTCCACCATCACCGCATAGACACCGCGCAGCGGGCTAACCCGCCGGTGCAGGTTAATGTTGGCGGTAGGGTAGCCGATGGTCCGGCCGCGCTTGTCCCCGTGGCCGATGCGCCCGCAGATCCGGTAAGGGCGCCCGAGGAGGTGGCGGGCCAGGCCCAGGTCGCCGCGGGCCAGGGCATCGCGGATGCGGGTGCTACTCACCCGCTCTCCACCGTGGAAGACGGTGTCAAAGTCATCCACCACAAAGCCGTGTTCCTGCCCCATGGCCTCCAGCAGGGCGAAGTCCCCCTCACGCCCATGGCCGAAGCGGAAATCATCCCCCACCAGGAGGTGGCGGACCCTAAGCCCGTCCACCAGCAGTTCACGGACGAAGGCGCACGCGCCCATGGCCGCCATGCGGGGGCCAAACTCCAGCAGGACGACCTGATCGATCCCGCAATGGCAAAGTGCGTGGAGCTTCTCCCCCAACCGGGTGAGGCGCGCCGGGGCGCGCTCCGGGGCAAAGAACTCCATGGGCTGTGGCTCGAAGGTGATGACCGTGGTCGCCAGTCCGAGCCCACGCCCCAGATCCGCCAGGCGCTGGAACACGGCGCGGTGCCCGAGATGGACGCCGTCGAAGGTGCCGATGGTCGCCACACACCCCGGCGACCCCGGCTTCAAGTTGTGCAATCCCCGGATGATCCGCATCGACCAGTCCCGCGAGCCCTGAAAGGATTCGATTATACGCTCGGCATCAGATCCCGAGGCCGCACCCCCAGGGCCAGCAAGCCGACTCCATAGGCCAGGGCCCCAAGCCCGATCCAGGTCAGCAACTGCATGGCCCTGGCCCCCTGCCCCAGCACCAGCCAGGCATCCGTGGGCGGACAGCCCCACCTCAGGAGCAGGGCCATGACCAGGCCCGCCCCACACCCTTGGGCCAGGAGCCTGGGCCAGCCCGGCTCCGGCCGGTAGATGCCCTCTCCCAACAGCCCTCGCAAAAGGAGCCCAGCGTTGACCAGGGCCGCCAGGGCCGTCGCCAGGGCCAGCCCGGCATGGCCCAGGGGCCACATCAGTGTCAGGCTCAAGACCAGGTTGACCAGCATGGCGACCATGGCGATGCGAACCGGGACCCTGGTCTGGGCCCGGGCGTAGTAGCCGGGGGCCAGGATCTTCACCCCGAGAAAGCCCAGCACCCCAACCCCATAGGCGGACAGGGCTCGGCCGGCCATACCCACATCGTTGGCGCCGAAGGCATCCGAATAGAACAGTGTGGCGAACAGGGGACCCGCGAGCAGGGCGAGCCCCAGGGCCGCCGGCAACCCCAGCAGCAAGGCCCAGCGCAGGGCCCAGTCCAGGGTTCGGGAGAATGCCTGAGGCGAGCGCTCCGCGTGCTCCCGGGAGAGCTTGGGGAGGATGACGGTCCCAAGGGCGACGCCCAGTATCCCCAGAGGGAACTCTATCAGCCGGTCTGCAAAATAGAGCCAGGAGATACTCCCCGCCGCCAGGAACGAGGCCAGGATGGTGCTCAAGAACATGTTGATCTGGGCCACGGAGACCCCGAGTAGCGACGGCCCAATCAGGCCCAGCGTGCGTCGCACCCCCGCATCCCGCGTATTGAACCGCGGTCGCGGCAGCAGTCCCAACCTGGCCAGGAACGGGACCTGGAAGGCGAGTTGCGCCACCCCCGCAATCAGCACCCCCCAGGCCAGGGCCACGATGGGCCTGTCCATCCGCGGGGCAAGCCACAGTGCACAGGCAATCAACACGACATTCAGCAGGACCGGGGTGAAGGCGGGAACCCCGAAGCGCCCGAAGGTATTGAGGATTCCGCCCGCCAGAGCGGTCAGGGAGATGAAGAGCAAGTAGGGAAAGGTCAGGCGCAACATGTCCGCCGCCAGGGCCTGCTGACCAGGGGCGGCGGCAAAGCCAGGGGCAAAGGCCAGGACCAGGAGGGGCGCCCCCAGGATCCCCAAGACCGTGACCGCCAGCAGGCCCAACCCCAGGGTTCCCGCAATATCGTCCACGAAGCGCTTGAGGGCCGCCGGGCCGCGCTGGGCGCGGTACTCCGAGAGCACCGGGACAAAGGCCAGCGCGAAGGCCCCCTCGGCGAAGAGGCGGCGCATCAGGTTAGGGATGCGAAAGGCGACAAAGAAGGCGTCGGTCGCCGCATCGGCCCCGAAGACCCGTGCCACCACCAGGTCGCGCACAAAGCCGAGGATGCGCGAAATCAGGGCATTGCCGCCGACCTTGGCGATGGAACGAGCGATGGGCGCCAAGGGTCAGGACTCCGGAGCAAAGTCGCCGATGATAGGTTGCACCGCGCCCGGCAGGGAGTAGCGCTATCAACCGGTAGAGTGCCGGGTTGGGTTGCGCCCCCACTCAAAGAGACGACCGGCGCGGGCGGGCAGTGTACGGCCCTCGCCCCGGCCTACTTCAACACCTGGAACAGGTTGTTAAAGTCGTCGCTCCAGACCCCGAGGCCCGGGATGGGCTTGATGGGGCTCGCCGCGTCGCGGATCAGGGGTTGCTCAAGGACCTTCTGGTTTTTTGCCACCAGCATCCAGTCGGTTCGGCGCAGGTCGGAATCCTCCGCATCGTCGTGAATCAACACGGTGTAGAGCCCCTGGGATTGGGCAATGGCCTCCACGACGGGCGGCAGCCAGAGGAAACGGTTGGTAAGGTGGAAGGCGATGATGCCGTCCGGGTCCAGATGACGGGCATAGAGCTCCATGGCCTCGGCCGTGATGAGGTGCACTGGAACCGAGTCGCCGGAGAAGGCGTCCACCGCCAGGACGTGGAACCCTTGGGGCGACTCCCGCTCCAGGGACAGTCGGGCGTCGCCGAGCACCATCTCGATGCGTGCCTGACTCTCGCGCATAAAGCTGAACTCATCCTGAGCGAAGTCCAGCACTTGCGGGTTGATCTCATAGAAGCGGTAGTTGTCTCCTGGCCGGCCATAGAGCGCCAGGGTCCCGGCGCCGAGACCGATCAGGCCCACCTTCTTGCCATCGGCCTGGGTACTGGCAATGGCGCGCCCGACCCCGGCGGTGGGGCCGTAGTAGGTCGTGGGCTCCATGCGCCGTTCAGGAGTCAGGTACTGCTCGCCGTGCTTGATGGAGCCGTGGTAGAGCTGGCGCACATTGTCCCGCGGGTCCTCGCGGTGGGTGTCCAGGCTCAGCAAGTTGCCGTAGAAATTGCGGTCGATGCGTCGGGTGCCGGCGAAGTCGTCGTAGATCTGCACATAGAGGAACCAGGCGCACAGGACGGCCAGGGCCGCGGCCAGCCCTCGCAGCGCCTTGGACTCGCGCAGCAGGGCCATGGCCAGCAGGGCGGTGATGATAAAGCCGAGCCCCAACTCGTAGTAGGCCGGCAGGACGCGCGGTGCGATCAGCCCGACGCTGATGCCGCCCAAGGCCCCTCCCAGGGAGAGCATCAGATAGAAGCGGGTCAGGTAGCGCGGCCCGGGGCGCATCTGCGCCAGTTCGCCATGCAGGAACATGCAGAAAAAGAAGAGCCCCAGGGTGTAGAGCGGGATGGCCACGAAGATGTTGACCCCAATGCTGCTGTCCTGGAGCCCGTAGGCGCAGATCCCAAGGAGTGCCGCGGTGGGCAGCAGGAACCAACGCCGGCTATACCAGCGGTCGCTCTCGAAGCACAGCACGAAGCTCAACAGGTAGATGGTCAGCGGCAGGAGCCACAGGAAGGGGATGGCCGCCACGTTCTGGGTGATGTGGTTGGTGATGGCCACCAGGAGCCAGGAGCCCATGCCGGAGAGGCCAATCCAGAGCAGGTAGTCGCGCCGTGTCGGGTCCCAGTCGGCCTCCGCCTGGTGGGTGCGGGCGTGTGCCTCCGGGGGCAGGCTGTGGGCGTGGCGCAGGAAGTACAGCGCAGACCCCGCGCACAGCACGGCGAACAGGGCGTAGACACCGGACCAGACATAGGCCTGGGTCGCCAGCCTTGCCTGGGGTTCGAGCAGGAAGGGGTAACTCACCAGGGCCAGCAGGGAGGCCAGGTTGGACAGGGAGAAATAGCGGTAGACGTGGGCTCCGATCATGGTCCGGGAGACCCAGGACTGAACCAGGGGGCCGGTGGTGGAAAGCAGAAAATAGGGCAGCCCGATGGTGGCCACCAGCAGCCCCAGAATCCACGCGGTCGGGTCTTCTTCCCCGCCGGGCTTCCAATGTGACTGGGCCAGGATGGGGAGAAAGGCGAGACTGAGCGCCAGCAAGACGATGTGGACCACGACCTGGCTACGCGGGGCCAGGTGACGTGAGATCCAGTCCGCATAGGCATAGCCCACCAGCAGGGTGACCTGGAAGAAAACCATGCAGATGGACCACACCGCCGCGGACCCGCCGAACCAGGGGAGGATCTGCTTGGCGATGAGGGGCTGGACCAGAAACAGCAGGAAGGCGCTGGAAAAAATGGTCCCTGCGAAGAGGACCTTGGAGCCGGTGTTGTGCATGGGACTGGCGTTCCGTCGGGAGGCAACAGGGCTGCCTGACCACGGTGGGTTGGCAGACACGCAAGCCTAACGTAACGCCCTGGCCCCTTCAAACCGGCGGCGGCTCCGCGACCGGCATTGGGCCGACCAGCCAAGCCGACGGGCCACATCCCGCCCGCTCGAACCAGGGTTGAGATCACGCTGGGTCCGGGTACACTCCGCCGTCGTCAGCGGCTTGTATCTGCGCTTGCCAAGTGCCTTCCATCGATGCTACGGTTATCGACATCCTAGTTGCCGTTTAGCCCATACGGTCAGACCTTACTGATCCCTCGCTATACCGTCCGTGCCGCTGGACTTCTTATTCCCATGAGGCCTTCCTCATGTATATGTCCACCAGCCCCCAATACCCCGTCATCGCTTCCTGCGATGTTGTCGCCGCAATGATGGAACCTCCCGGCGGACCTTCTATGGTGGAGGATTTCATCCTGGGTGCCCTCGACTTCATGCCATGCCATGCGCGAGGTCGATGCAGAGCCGGAGAAATCTTCGCGATTCCAGGTCTGGGGACCGGACGAACTGTTGGACGACGACATCTAGGAGCGGGCCGGATTGGGTCCTGTACACCGAGGGGCGCTGGCACGGATTCGGAGATCGCACCCTGGCGTCAATATGCCCGATCCCAATAAGGCTACGGTGATCGCCTCTGGGGCAGCGTGGCCGGCGAGGTGGCGGTGTTGGACAGCCCTGCCGCTATCGTCGCGCGCTACATGGGAGAACACGGGATCTTTGGCGACAAAGACCGGCCTCTATTCCTTCTACAGCATGTTTACTATCGGCATCGCCAAGGGTCGTTGGGCAACCATGGACACGGGACTTCGGCAGATCAAAGACGACTACGACCACAACCGTCCCCTGTGGTGGGCCCTGCCCGCAATTGCTCCGATCAGCCCTTTGCGACCACTGATCTCCGACGTCGCAGCCCCTACCTTCACCTGACCCAGAAACAGAATGCCAGGCGGTGTCTCGTCCCATGCGGTGCGATCGTATGAGTATCCTTCCAATTCAACAAATTCCAGACTCAGCCGTGCAGACGCTCGCGAAAGGACCGGCGTTGGTTCTTGCCGCCCAACCTGGCGATGAGGTTTACGGTTGTGGCGGGGCCTGCCGCCGCCATGTCGAGGCGGCCGACCCCGTGACCGTACTCATCGTCTCCGAAGGTTTAAGCGAATCCCAGTGCGCACCGGCGGGGCCCCCTGTAGTGGATGAGCAGAAGCGCGAGAGCGACTTGGCAGCCCTGGTCCTGGGATACGACGAGCCAATCCACTGGATAGGCAACGAGCCCAGTCAAGAGTGGGAAGAGCAGTTGATTCGGCGCATCGCACAACTGGTCATTCTTACGCAGCCGGCGATAATCTACGCTCCTTTTATCGGAGATACCGATCCACGTCGCGCGTCACTCGGCGTCATTGCTTGGCAAGCAGCGCGCCTCGCCTCGCTCGGCTGCCCAGTCGCGATGTACGAGGTCGCAGTTCCGCTCCGGCCAAATCGGTTACTCGACATCACAAGTGTTCTGTCCATCAAGCGCCAGGCGATGGGTTGTTTCCGGTCACGCCCGAATGCCCGCGCAGATTACAGGACGACTCTGGGCTTGAATCGGCTTCGAGCCAATACGTTACCAGCAGGTATCCAGGCCGCCGAGGGATATTGGCTGGTCGGCGCCGAAGATCTCTCACATCCGACATCCATGGTTGGGTTTGACAATACCGACTCGTCCCTGGCAAAGATTCTAGACCCCTTGGTCTCGGTCGTTATTCGGACGACCAATCGCGATGAGTTGGCCGTCGCGTTGGAGTCGATCGCATCCCAGACCTACCGGAATATAGAGGTGGTCTTGGTGGATGTGGAAGGCCATCGCGCCATCGCTTCAATAGCGTCTTGTGGCCTGTTTCCAGTCCGCGTCGCTTCTACGGGAAAGCATCTCAACCGAGGGGCTGCGGCTAATCTTGGGCTCGACGCGGCGCGAGGTGACTATGTCGCCTTCCTGGATGACGACGACTGGTTTTTGCCGCATCATATCGAATGGCTCGTCTCGGCCATACGCCAATCGGAGAGTGCCCGGGCGGCGTATTGCAATGTTGAGTGCCGCACTCAACTCGATACGGGTGAATGGCAAGTCTTAAACACCTTTAACGCTTGCCATGATCCAACCCGACTATTGATCGAAAACTATCTACCGATGCACGCGGTTCTGTTCGATCGCCATCTTGCTGGGGAGAGTTTGCGCTTCGACGAGTCGCTGCATGTCTACGAAGACTGGGACTTTTGGATTCAGTTGGCCGCTTTGACCGATTTTGTCCATGTCGATCAGGTCACGGCGATCTATCGGATCACCCAGACCTCCGGGTTTGGGGTTCGCACGTCGGACCCCAACGCCTTGGCGGGGTTGTCGGCCATGATGGAAAAGTGGCGCGGACGCTGGACCCTGGAACAGGTTGTTGCGATTGCAGGGTGGCCTAAACATCAACTCCAGCTCGCGTCGGCCGATGCCCAACGACGTGACCAGAATCACGCGGCGGTCATTGCTGGCTTGAACGAGCGCGTCGCGGGACTCGAGGCACTGATCTCCGACCGAGAAACCAGGTTGTCCGAACAGCTTGCCGATGGAGAGCGACTCAAACACGCCCTGGCGGATCGCGAGCATCGGATCACCGACATCGAGACTGAGGTGTCCGCCCAGCTCGCGGACGCAGAGCGACTCAAGCGCGCCCTGACGGATCGCGACCATCGTATCGCCGACCTTGAGACTCAGGTGTCTGCCAGGCTCGCCGACGGGGAACGGCTCAACCATGCCCTGACGGATCGCGACCATCGTATCGCCGACCTTGAGACTCAGGTATCCGCCAGGCTCGCCGACGAGGAACGACTCACCCACGCCCTGACGGATCGCGACCATCGTATCGCCGACCTTGAGACTCAGGTATCCGCCAGGCTCGCCGACGAGGAAGGGCTCAACCACGCCTTGGCAAATCACGAGAGCCCCATCGCCGACCTCGATACTCAAGTGTCCGTCAGGCTCGCCGACGGGGCACGGCTCACCCACGCCCTGGCGGATCGCGCGCATCGCATCGCCGAGCTCGAGGCGCAGGTATCCGCCCAACGCTCCGACGGGGTACGGCTCGCCCACGCCTTGGCGGAGCGCGAGAAGCACATCGGCTCGATCCAGAGTCTTGTTGCGTGCGAGCAGGCTCGGAGCGCGACCTGGGAGCAACAATATGACCTCATGGCAGAGCGACTTAATACCATCCAGAGCAGCGCTTCCTGGCAAGCCGTGTCACGGGTCTACCACGCTGAGCAACGTCTGCCGGCGGCGGTTCGCAGTGCGCTCGCTGTCCCCAAGATCGTCTGGTGGTCGTTAACCCTGACGCTTAGCTCGCGACTTCACCGTCGGGCGCAGCTGCATAAAATCGCAGCATCGGGGTTGTTTGATGAATCCTGGTACCTAAAGCGTTATCCCGATGTACTGCTTCAAGGGTACCGCCCAATCTTGCATTGGTGGGAAATCGGATGCCGCGAGGGACGAGACCCCAACCCGTTGTTTCATACCAAATGGTATACTGAACACTATCCAGACGCCATCGCCGAGGGGATGGATCCGCTCCTGAGTTACATCGATAAAGGGATCTCCAATAGACACGATACATGCGAACTATTTGATTCCGCATGGTATCTCGCGCAGAATCCCGATCTCACCGAGATCGATGGGAGCCCATTGGTTCACTACGTCAAAACCGGCTGGAAGGAAGGTCGAGATCCTCACCCACTCTTTGCCACGGACTGGTATTTGCAGCAGAACCCCGAGATCGCCCGGGCGGGGATCAATCCCTTGGTACATTTTGTCACGCAGGGCGCCGTGGCAGGTCGCAGCCCGCATCCGCTCTTCGACCCGGGGTGGTACGCGAACGAAAATTCCGATTCTTCCAGGGTTCCGGGAAATCCCCTGGTCGATTTCCTTACCGGGGCTACCGGGCATATTCGCAGCCCGCATCCATTATTCGATGCCAGGTGGTATCTGGAGCGCAATACGGACGTTGCGGACTCCGGGCTGAATCCACTGGTACATTATCTCAAGTTCGGTGCAAACGAACGCCGGGACCCACACCCGCTGTTCGACACGAACCGGTACTTCGAGCAGGCTCCGGATCTGCCCGCATCCCGCCTCGACCCACTCTCGCACTTCGTCCGTGTTGGTGCCGCGAGGAGGTTAGATCCTTGTCCCCTTTTTGATTCGGCGTGGTACCTCGCGCGGAATCCCGATCTTGCCGAGATCGACGCGAGTCCATTGCTGCACTACCTCCAGACCGGTTGGAGAGAAGGCCGAGACCCTCACCCACTGTTTGCCGCCGACTGGTATCTGGCGCAGAATCCCGAGGTCGCCCGGGCGGGGATCAACCCCTTGGTACATTTTGTCACGCAGGGCGCCGTGGCAGGTCGCAGCCCGCATCCGCTCTTCGATCCAGGGTGGTACGCGAACGACAATCCCGATCCTTCCAGGGGTCCGGAAAATGCCCTGATCGACTTCCTTACCAGCGCTACTGGACATGCTCGCAGCCCGCATCCTTTATTCGATTCCAGGTGGTATCTGGAGCACAATCCGGACGTTTCCGAATCCGGGATCAATCCCCTGCTTCATTACCTCACAATCGGTGCAAGCGAACGCCGGGACCCACACCCGCTGTTCGATACGAACCGGTACTTCGAGCAGGCTCCGGATCTGCCCGCATCCCGCCTCGACCCACTCTCGCACTTCGTCCGTGTTGGTGCCGCGAGGAGGTTAGATCCTTGTCCCCTTTTTGATTCGGCGTGGTACCTCGCGCGGAATCCCGATCTTGCCGAGATCGACGCGAACTCCATTGCTGCACTACCTCCAGACCGGTTGGAGAGAAGGCCGAGACCCTCACCCACTGTTTGCCGCCGACTGGTATCTGGCGCAGAATCCCGAGGTCGCCCGGGCGGGGATCAACCCCTTGGTACATTTTGTCACGCAGGGCGCCGTGGCAGGTCGCAGCCCGCATCCGCTCTTCGATCCAGGGTGGTACGCGAACGACAATCCCGATCCTTCCAGGGGTCCGGAAAATGCCCTGATCGACTTCCTTACCGGCGCTACTGGACATGCTCGCAGCCCGCATCCTTTATTCGATGCCAGGTGGTATCTGGAGCACAATCCGGACGTTTCCGAATCCGGGATCAATCCCCTGCTTCATTACCTCACAATCGGTGCAAGCGAACGCCGGGACCCACACCCGCTGTTCGATACGAACCGGTACTTCGAGCAGGCTCCGGATCTGCCCGCATCCCGCCTCGACCCACTCTCGCACTTCGTCCGTGTTGGTGCCGCGAGGAGGTTAGATCCTTGTCCCCTTTTTGATTCGGCGTGGTACCTCGCGCGGAATCCCGATCTTGCCGAGATCGACGCGAGTCCATTGCTGCACTACCTCCAGACCGGTTGGAGAGAAGGCCGAGACCCTCACCCACTGTTTGCCGCCGACTGGTATCTGGCGCAGAATCCCGAGGTCGCCCGGGCGGGGATCAACCCCTTGGTACATTTTGTCACGCAGGGCGCCGTGGCAGGTCGCAGCCCGCATCCGCTCTTCGATCCAGGGTGGTACGCGAACGACAATCCCGATCCTTCCAGGGGTCCGGAAAATGCCCTGATCGACTTCCTTACCAGCGCTACTGGACATGCTCGCAGCCCGCATCCTTTATTCGATTCCAGGTGGTATCTGGAGCACAATCCGGACGTTTCCGAATCCGGGATCAATCCCCTGCTTCATTACCTCACAATCGGTGCAAGCGAACGCCGGGACCCACACCCGCTGTTCGATACGAACCGGTACTTCGAGCAGGCTCCGGATCTGCCTGCATCCCGCCTCGATCCACTCTCGCACTTCATCCGTGTTGGTGCCGCACGGGGACTGGACCCACACCCCTTATTTGACACGCGCTGGTATCGTGAAAAGCACCCGGACATTCTCGATGCCAACCCAATCATCCATTACCTGACCGCGGGCGGCCTTGAAGGCCGGGATCCACACCCGCTATTCAGCTCCACTTGGTATCGCGAGCGAAATCGCGACATCCTAGATGCAAATCCACTTACCCATTTTGTGACGAATGGATGGCGGGAAGGCCGGGACCCAAGCCCCGTGTTTGACGTATCCTATTACCTCCAGCAGTACCCTGACGTCGCTGCGAGCGGCGTCAACCCTGTTGCCGACTATCTCGCAAGAGGCGCCCGTGATGGCCGCAACCCAAGTCAGGATTTCGACACTAATTGGTACCGGGCAACGTATAACATCGACCCATGGACAAATCCCTTGGTGCACTATGTGACCGAGGGAGCGGCCGCGGGGTATCACGTATCCGAGGCAGATGCTCATGCCCTGTCGGCAATTCGATCGTCGAAATCGATCCCGCCCCCAGTCTCGCGATGGGCGCATTGGATCCCGGATTGGCAAGGAGACTGGTCCACCTTGTCGTTGGGATCGGGGGCCGATACTGACCGCATCCTGGTCATTGACTGGAAACCGCCAACACCAGACCGGGACTCCGGCTCGTATCGGATGCGGATGATCCTGGAGATATTGGTGGCAGCAGAGCCGGGAGCCATTGACTTTGTCGGTGGCCGCGCGGCTGAGAGCGTGGACTATGTCGAGGCCTTAGAGGCCCAGGGAATTAAAGTAATGATCGGCGAAGAGGCCGCGCTGGCCCACCTGATGTCCCATGGGGGACGATATCGGGCAGTGTGGATCGCGCGTCCTGAACTCGCGGAACGTTATCTCCCGATGGTTCGGGCCTTCGCCGCGCAGGCACGCACACTCTACGATACGGTTGACCTGCACTGGATTCGGTTCGAGCGGGGCTGCGCATTCCACAAGAAGCCCGAAGAGCTACAGGCACTTTCCGCGCGCTATCGTCGAATCGAGATGGCCAATGCCCAGGCCGCCGATGTGACAATTGCCATCACAGAGGAGGAGCGGAAAATCCTTCTGTCGGAAGACCCCGAGCTTGCGGTCGCGGTCATTCCCAATATCCATCCGCTCTACCCCTGCGCGACGCCAGTAGCGGCAAGGCAGGATCTATTCTTCATCGGTGGCTTTAACCATATTCCTAATGTGGATGCAGTCCTCTACTTTACACGCGAGATCATGCCACTGGTCCACGAACACCTCCCCGATGTTCGGTTCCATATCGTGGGCAGCGACATGCCTGAGTCGGTTCTCAAGCTGGCTTCGACCTTGGTCGATCCGATCGGTTACGTACCCGATGTCGCACCCTGGTTCGCAAAATCGCGTATCTTTGTGGCGCCCTTGAGACACGGTGCCGGTATGAAAGGGAAGGTTGGGCAAAGCCTGAGTTATGGGTTACCCGTCGTGACAACCCGGATTGGCGCGGAAGGCATCGGCTTGACCCACGAGGTGGACGCCCTAATTGCCGATGATCCGGTGGCTTTCGCGGCGGCGATTCAACGTCTCTATACCGATACCTCTCTTTGGGAACGAATATCAGCGGCGGGCCAGGACCTGATTCGCCGGCGCTATTCGCCGGAGGCCGTTGCCAAAATGTTACGGCCGCTCGTTGACTGAAGCGATGGGCCGGAAGCGGTCGTCTCTCACACGTTCTCCACCTCGGGATATTTTATGCCGGAAGTCGAAAACAACCGGGTCCTGGTGATCGGCGTTTATGTGCCAGCCGTCCCCCACAATGCCATGCCTATCTCCGCAGAGCTGCTAGGTTCGCAACGCTGGGATGTCGATTTGCGCTGGGCGACCGTCGGCGATGGCCCCGTTCCTGACGAATTGCGAGCGATCACTGTTCTGCAAATGTCGGAGCGCATCTCAAAGTTCTCGCTCCTCAATCGCCTGCTCGCCGGGATCGATCTCGATCGTTATGCCATGCTCGTTGTCGTCGATGATGACATTGATCTTCCCACGGGATTTCTCGATCGCTTTCTCACGCACCAGATGGCCCATGACCTTACCCTGGCGCAACCGGCGCGCACCCATGACAGTTACATCGACCATTATTTCGTCGCACAACTGCTTGGCGTCAGCCGCACGTCGGACGCGCTTCGTGGAGATTGGGCCACTCTTCTGCTTGCGCCACGATGGGTTCCCTCTCCTCCTGCCCTTTGATGAAGCAGCGCCGATGGGTTGGGGACTGGACTTTGTCTGGCCCGTTCAATTGGAAGCGCGGGGCTGTCGACTGGGAATCATCGATGCGACGCCCGTGCGGCATGCGATGCGTAAGCCCGTGGCGAACTATGACTACCAGCAGACTAACGAGGGCATGATTCGCTTTCTTGCGCAGTCTGCGCATCTTCCCCATGCGCTGGCTTTCCGCGCCCTGGAGACCTACCCCTTGTGTGAGGGGCGTTCGTGAATCCGTCGGTGCCGTTAGCTCATCTTCATTCAGACGCAATGAGCAGCGCCTTGAAGCCAGTCGCGCCACCTCACGAACCACCGCTGATCGGCGTGGTAATTTGCACATACAACCGCGCCCCCTTGCTCGGACAGGCCTTGGGTGCCCTCTGCGGGCAGACACTCGGTCCCGATCGGTTCGAAGTGGTCGTTATCGACGATGGCTCCACTGACGACACTCGCACCGTGGTCGAGCACTTTGCTGCCATCCTCAACCTGCGTTATGCCTACCAGGCAAACTCTGGGCTGGCGACAGGCAAGAACCATGGCCTATTCCTGACGAGCGCACCGTTGGTGGCCTTCCTCGACGACGACGACGTATTGGACAGCCGCTGTCTCGAGGAGCACTACCTGACCCATCAGCGCTACCCGCTGCCCCACGATGCGGTCCTGGGCTATACCGGACTGGCTCTGGAACCGTCGCGATCTCCCTTGATGCGCTACGTTACAGAGATTGGTTGTCAGCTTTTCTACTATCCGTCGCTTACTCCGGACTCGGTGCTCGATTTCAGCTACTTCTGGGGCGGACGATCCTCCTGCAAGCGCGCTTTTCTGCTCGAACATGGCATCTTTAATCCCCTCTTTCGTTTTGGGGCCGAAGACATTGAGCTGGGCTTTCGGCTCCAATCGCAAGGTCTGCGCGTGATTTATAATTCTCGCGCCATCAGTCACATGATCCGCACGCTCAGCTTTGAGGATTTCTGCCGGCGCTGTTATCTTCAAGGGCGTTCGAATTGGGTCTTCAGCCAACTGCATCCGCAAAGCATCGTGCGGGCCTGGGCGCAAATCGATGGCATCGAGAGCGAGTGGGCATCGCTTGAGCCTCGCTTCGACGTGCTCATGCAGAGCGGCACGCGGGCTCGACCGGTACGCGCAGGCTCGTACTCAGGCCGACCTACCATTGGATGAGCTCGCGGTCCGCTGTTGCATCGTGCCTACGCCGCCGCTTTTAGTGCCAATCGCATCCGCGGCACCATCGAGCGGATGCGCGAAGACGAGGCGGCACTACGCGCCGGGCAAGCGGCGGAGACGCAGAGACAGGAACCGCTACCTCGTCCTGGCGACTCTGGGGCGCTCATCATCCGGGCCTTCGCTGATGTTGAAGGCTATCGGACCTTCAGCGCGACTGAGACAATGGAACCCAGTGCGATCGAGGCCGGCGTCATTGCCGACGGGCAATCGTGCTAGGTTCCTGGCTTCTGTCATGTCTGCGATCGGCCGACGCTCTTTAGCTTGGACTTTACCCACGCCTTTCCGCTGAATGGTCAGATCGTCCCGAATTGGCGTGAGACCCTAATCTGTCCGGGCTGTGGCCTGAACAATCGCATGCGTGCGGCGATCCATCTCTTCGAGGAGGTATTTCGTCCGGTCCACGACGCCACCGTCTATCTCACCGAGCAGTCAACGTCCCTCTTCAAGCTGTTGCATGCCCGCTATCCAGGCGCTATCGGCAGCGAGTACTTGGGCGAAGACATCGCACGTGGGTCAACGAACGAGAAAGTGCTTCGTCATGAAGATATCACTCGTTTGAGCTTCGCCGATGCGGCACTCGACTATGTATTGTCCTTCGACGTACTCGAGCACGTCCCAAGTTACCTCGCCGCTCTCGCCGAACTCCACCGTGTTCTGCGCCCTGGAGGCGGCCTACTGCTGAGCGTCCCCTTTCGGCCCGATTCGGACGAGACCTTGGTCCGCGCCCGTATCGAGGAGGACGGCACCATCACACATCTCATGCCTCCCGAGTACCACGGCGATCCGCTTCGCGCCGAGGGCTGTCTGAGCTTTTATCAATTCGGTTGGGACCTCTTGCGAGACCTCGGTGCCGCCGGCTTCACTGACGTGCGGGCGCTCCACTATCGCTCAGAGCGATTCGGCTACCTCGGCAGGGATCCCTTGATCCTCGCCGCGCGGCGCGCATGAAATCTGCTACTCGATTGCCCTAACCGGGTTTGGCTCCTGCACGGAGACTCGATTGCCATGTTTTTTAGGATGCCGCCCGGCCGCAGGACGCATCGCCGAGGCTGGAAACGGCCTTGTCCTTTCCCTGTGGTGCGGCTAACATCGAGCACATCTTGGTGAAACTGCTATCCATGTTTGTTGCGCCCTTCTGAGGGGCCCATACTTGAGGGGCCAAATTCCTGAGGGTGAGACCTGCATACATCGAGTCGATCGATTTTAGATGAAGACCTTCTTCAATATAAATAACTTAGGAGTATAGGCGAAAGATGAGCAGCCTCAGTGGATCTTTTATAGTTGATCTCATTTTTTCTGACCTGCCACAGGTCCATGTAGATCTCGGAAACCCTGATGGCGGTGTTTGGAGGACTGAGCGCGCTTGCTATGAGCTCATTGCGAATCGATGTCATGATCAATCAATGACGCTTGAGACGGGGCTTGGTTTGTCCACTGTTCTGTTCACTCGAATCGGTACGCACCACACATGCATCGCACCATGGAAAAGCGAAGTCGAGAAGATGTTTTCGTATTTTCAGGAAAAGCGGATTTCAACGGATCGATTGACTATTATTCAGGGTTTTAGTGATAAAGTCCTCCCGATGTTGCCATCGTCGGAGCTTGACCTTGTTCTCATCGACGGCGGTCACGGTTTTCCGACGCCAATTATTGACTGGTATTTTGCCGGTGGACGCCTGCGCGAAGGGGGGACATTGGTGATCGACGACGTTCACCTACCTGCGGTTAGGGCTTTGCTTCGCTATATCGACACAGATAAAAGATGGAAAAACATTGCAGTAACCGAGAAATGGGTCGCGTATGAGAGACTTGGCCAAGGATCTCTCCGCGAAGAGCATACGGAACAGGCATCACTGAGTTTTGACCCGATAAACCGGCCACCGAAATGGGTGTCTGACGAAGTAGCCGAGCGGGGCATCAGCCGCACCAGGGCCGGTCCCCTGCACAAACCGAGGTCGGGAGCGAGTCCTTTTTCAACGCATGGCCATGGCGGGCGACGCTCGGACGCCTGCTAAGTCCGGGTTACCTACCCAACCGAGGATTCGATTCCTGTCCCGCCCGGCATCCTGGGTCTCACCGCACCTTGTCACCAACCACACAGGATTTTTAACTACCGCGCGCGCCGATACGTGTTCTTGACGATGCTCGCAGTGGTTCGAATAATCCGGTTAGCTTTGTAGGGCTTTTAACTCTTTAGTCATGGGAGCGGTGTCAGATGTCAGCCATTAATGTTGGAGGTAGAAAGAATAAAATATTACTCGCTGGAATTATCTTGTTCTTTGTTTTCGCTAATCTGCTCTGGTTTCGCAGCGACTTAGCTCCTCCCATGTGGGACCAATCCCACTACTTGTTAACCAGCGAACACCTATACCACATTCTTACCGATCAGGGTGTACTGCCTTTTTTTTATGCTTACACGAATGCGCTAGGAACTAAAGCGCCTCTCATAACGATTCTTCCGATCCCTTTTTATCACATTTTCGGTGATACGTACTCAAGTGCGCTTTACGTCAACCTTCTTTTTTTGGTTGTGTGCAGTGTATATTTGTATAAATTGACATCGATCTTTTCAATGCAAGGAAAGTGCTCTAATAAGTGTTTTTATACTTAATTCTTTTCCCTTGGCATTTGCGATGTCAAGAGAGTTCTTGGTCGAATACGGGCTTATGACGTTTGTGGTTGCATGGATGTATCATGCCCTCAAGTTAGCCTCAAATAACAGAAGAGCTGACGCCTGCGCTCTCGGCATTGTTCTGGGCTTGGGCATGTTAATGAAGTTCAGCTTTGTTTTGTACGTTGCCTTCCCTACATTATTCCTTATTTTCCTCCGCGCCTACGAGCTAAAAAGACTGCCTGAAGACTGGAAAATAAATCTATTTACAATTTCTTTTATCGCAATCCTTATTGCTGGCGTTTGGTATTTTCAGAATATTCTGAACATTGCCAACTTTGTTCTTACCTCAGGCTATGGCGATTTCGCAAAAGACTTATGGCACTGGGGATGTTTTTACCATCTCTGCGATAAAGTTATACTGGATTGATCTTATAAATAACGGAATATCTTTTTACTATTTTCTGGCACTCTTTCTCACGATAAGTATCTGGATTATTTCAGCTCGCTTCTCAAAGACCCGCAAAGAGGATAACCATATCCAATCAATGCATTATATTTTTTTATTTATCTGGCTCATCGTCCCATTCATTATTTTTACGTTCGCGGTAAATAAGGATTACCGCTATATCCTTCCTATTCTTCCAGCCCTTGCGATATTCGGTGGTATTGCTTTCTATCGATTGGCTTCAAATAAGTATAGGCTGATCTCTCCTTTTCTTTTATTGATTTTTCCCCTGCTCAACTATTTTTATGTTTCATTCGAGATCCCTGCTGTGATAGGCTATTATAAGTGGGGGCCATTTATATTACTTGGAGAGGGTCTTGGTTACGCTCATTCTCCGAGGAAGCAATTATGGCCGAACTTGCAACTGTCAGACTTGATTCAAAGGGACATCGAGGGTGGTGACGCAGTCAGAGATAAAGTTGTGGTTACTCTTCTTTTTGACCATCCTTATATGAATCAACTTACATTAGCCTACTATGCTACGAATCAAAAAAATATTACATTTGAAACAGTCGACTATTTACAAGAAGGATACGATTGAAGATGTCGTAAACAAGATATCGAATGTTTCCGATTATCTTGTGATTAAGTCCGATAAACTTGGGCCGGATTTTTCTAACGCGAAGAACAGGCAAATAATATCGACTTTTAACAAGGGCGGGTTGCCTTTCGGATACCTGGCGACGTTGCCCCTACCTGATGATACCGTTCTCAATATCTTTAAAAGGAAAGCGAGCGGTTCTTTAGCGTTCGAACAACCTTTGGTCCTATCGAGCATTGGCCCTTCGAGCACAGAGATGGGCAAAGGATTCAACCTGCAACCTAATGGCGAAAGCGCGATGTGGGCCCAAGGAGAAAACATTACGGCGTCGACCGTCATCGTTTTCAACAATGTGCACCTTCACGGCTATCCATCCGGAAAACAAAATTCCATCACTACCCCCGTGCCGGACACTTTATTTGCGTCACCCGGGGAGTTTTCCGTATACCTTTTAGACACCAAGACTGGTGCAAAATCTAATGAGGTATATTTTCAGGTCAAATGAATTTATTGGAGTGAGCCTGTGCCACATCTGAAGCGATTCACGGCCGAAGCCTCAGACTACCGTGAGATTCGCCAGGAGTTCTGGGGTCGTGTCAATTTCGGGCCCAAGTCTTGGGGTGGTTATTATCGGTCACGGCTGTGCATCATCTACCAGCACATCATCCCACCCGGTGCGCGCGTGCTTGAGATCGGTTGCGGTCGCGGCGACTTGCTGGCGGCGGTGAAACCCGCGATTGGGGTGGGTGTCGATTTCTCTCCTGAAATTCTGGAGGTGGCACGCGGGTCCCACCCGGCGCTGCAATTCCTCGTGGCGGATGCGCATGCGCTCGATCTCGACCCGCAAACCTTCGATTACGTGATTCTCTCCGACCTCGTCAACGATCTTTGGGACGTCCAGACGATGCTCGGAGAGGTACGTCGTTATTGCGCGGCGCATACCCGTCTCGTTTTCAATTTCCATAGTTATTTGTGGAGTGGTCCGTTGCGGCTGGCACAGAGGCTGGGGGTCGCCAGACCGACGCTTCCGCAGAACTGGCTGACCCGGCACGACATGGCCAATTTGCTGGAAATCGCGGGCTTTCAGCCGTTGCGGGCATGGCAAGAGGTGCTTGCGCCCTTGCGGGTGCCGGTGGCCTCTGACTTCGCCAATCGCTATCTCGCCAAGATTTGGCCATTCCGCTTTCTCGACTTGGCCGGACTGATGGTGGCGCGCCCCATGGGTGCGTCTATACCGAAAGACCCGAGCGTTTCGGTCGTGGTGGCAGCGCGCAACGAGTCGGGACATATCGATGAACTGTTGGCCCGTATCCCGAACATGGGCAGCGGCACCGAGATTATCTTTGTCGAGGGTAACTCGACGGACGACACCTACGAGGCCATCGCTCGGGCGATTGCCCGTTACCCGGAGCGTCGCTGCAAGCTGCTGAAGCAGCCCGGCAAGGGCAAAGGTGACGCCGTACGCGCCGGGTTCACTGCCGCCACCGGTGACATCCTGATGATCCTGGACGCAGATATCACCGTTCCCCCGGAAGACCTGCCTCGCTTCTATGCGCTGATGGCCAGCGGGCAAGCGGAATTTGTCAATGGGGTGCGGCTGGTTTATCCCATGGCCGAAGAGGCGATGCAGTTTGCCAACCTGGTCGCCAATAAGGCGTTTTCTTGGACCTTCAGTTGGCTCCTTGGCCAGCCCATCCGCGACACATTGTGCGGTACCAAGGTCCTCTGGCGAAGCGATTACGAGCGTATCGCCCACAACCGCGCCTATTTCGGCGACTTCGATCCGTTCGGCGACTTCGATCTGCTGTTCGGGGCCGCACGGCTCAATCTCAAGATCATGGAAGTCCCGATCCGCTATCGGGCACGCCGCTATGGTGAGACCAATATCTCGCGCTGGCGGCACGGCTTGCTGCTCCTGCGGATGGTCGCGTTCGCCGCCCGCCGCATCAAGTTCGTATGAATGCGACCCTGCCATGATCGGACGAATTCTGCAGCACCCACTCACCCGTGGGCTGTCCGTCGATGACCCTCGCACCACGCAGCTACGGCGGCAAATCATCGCATCCAAGCCGTTTCTGCGCTGCATCTATGCTGAATGGTATACGCTCATTCTCGACGCGCTGGGGGAGCGGCAGAGGGTACTCGAGATTGGCTCCGGTGCTGGGTACTTCAAGGAGCTATTGCCCCCGTGCCATGACCAGCGAGATCCTCTTGGCGCCCGGAGTCGATCTTATCGCCGACGCTTGTGTGTTGCCCTTCGCCGACGGCTCGCTCGATGCCATCGCCATGACCGACGTCTTTCACCATATCCCGGACGTTAGCCGCTTCCTGGTGGAGGCCAACCGTTGCCTGCGAGTCGGTGGCATACTTGTGATGCTGGAGCCCTGGCGCACCCCTTGGTCAGAGTGGGTCTATTCGCGGCTCCACCCGGAGCCCTTCGAGCCTTTGGCCGGTTGGCAGATCCCGTCTACGGGTCCTCTCTCAGGGGCCAACGGCGCGCTCCCCTGGATCGTCTTCAAACGGGACGAGGCACGCTTCGCGCGGCTATTCCCCCGCTGGAGAGTCACCCGCATCGCGCCCCTGATGCCCTTTGCCTATCTGTTCTCCGGTGGGGTCTCCATGCGCTCATTAGCCCCGGCTTGGCTCTATCGTTCTGTGCGTGCAGTCGAATCGCGGCTCAGACAAGACCGCTGGGCCATGTTCGCCCTGATCGAGTTGGAGCTAGGACCATGAAGAAGCGGATGTGGGCGATAAGGACCTCGATTCTGGCTGGTTTCATCCTCAGCGGGTTGTTTCTCTGGCTCGCCTTGAGGCAGGTTGATCTGGTCGGACTCGCTCGCACCTTCGCCTCCGTGGAGCCCGCCCCGGTGTTTCTAAGTGCTGTCGCAGTGGCGGGAAGCATCGTGCTGCGCGCCGTTCGTTGGCGCTCGATCGCTGGCCTGCCGAGTAGTCAACATCGCCTGTTTGCCCGCGCAACCTACTTGGGATGGCTCATCAATCTGATTTTTCCGGGCCGGGTGGGCGATTTCGCGCGGGTAGTGACCTTGGCGCGACTCTCTGGTGCGCCGTTGGTTGGCCCGCTCGCCAGTGCCGTGATCGACCGGTTAGTTGACATCGTTGTCTTGATTGGTAGCGCGGGTGCTCTCTACCTTTTATTGCCGGTGGACCAGGTGTTGACCGGATGGCTGGGATACCTGCTGGGCGCAACCGCGGTCATCGGCGGCGGGCTAGCCTTCTTCGTCAAGGGCGCCAGGTTTTGGGAGGGGCGGCTTGCGGAGTTCACCGGACGTTGTTTGCAGCGCTGGTCCTTACGGCCGGATGTGTTTCTGTCGGAACTGCGGCATGAGGTTCATGTGATCATGTGTAGTTGGACCAGATTCGGGGTGGTGGCGATAGTCGCGCTGGCGATCTTGTGCTGTGACTATCTGACCATTGCTGCCCTCTTCCTCGCCTTCGCTATTCCGCTCTCCCCTGCCGGCCCCCTGCTGGTGCTGGTCTGCTTGGCCGCTGGGTCCACTTTGCCGTCGGCTCCTGGCTATGTGGGTGTCTACCAGGCGGCGGCGGTCGTGGCGCTTGCCTACTTCTCGCAACCTGCTGAGAAGGCCGTTGCCCTGGCTACGGTCCTTCAATTGCTGACCCTTGGGGTCGCCCTGCTGATGAATGGTCGCGGCGTGATCGGTTTGATCCGACAGACAAGAGCGACTGGATGCCTTGGCCTCAGCCAACCTGATCCGTGCCAACCTGCACAACTTCAAAGACACCCGGATCGTGGCGGTGGACCGGGAGGGTGATGGCGCAGTCGCAGTTCCAGAGCTGGTTCGTGGATTTCGACCCCGTCCGCGCCAAACTCGACGGCCGCACTCTCGCCACCCTGCGCAACACGCTGCTGCCGAAGCTGTTGAGCGTCGCTTCGTTGGAATCCAAGCTGGGGGCCGTCTGATGGCTGACGAACCCCTCACTCAGTCCGAATTCATCCTTTACCAGATGGAGGATCCCAGTCTGACCCCTTGGGCCCCTGGCTCAACCCACACCGACGCGAATGCAGTGCACACCCCTTGTCAGGCTGAGGCGCGTCGCCTCCGGATAGGCCAGTGCACAGTCCTGGATCGCCTCAGGGCAGCGGGGGTGGAAGTGGCACCCGCTCGGGGGGTTCGCGGGGGACGGCATGTCCCCCTCCAGGCGGATGACCTCGCGCCGGCCGTCTGGATCCACCTGCGGAACGGCAGAGAGCAGGGCCCTGGTGTAAGGGTGGCGCGGGTCGCTCAACACCTCGTCCACGGCCCCAAATTCAACAATCCGGCCCAGGTACATCACCGCGACCTCATGGGCCAGGTACGACACTACCGAGAGATTGTGGGTGATGAACAAGTAGGAAAGCCCACGCTCCCGCTGCAAGGCCTTAAGCAGGTTGAGGATCTGAGCCTGGACCGAGACGTCCAGGGCGCTCGTGGGCTCGTCGCAGACGATGATCCGCGGCTCGACGGCCAGGGCGCGGGCGATGCAGATGCGTTGTCGCTGACCTCCGGAGAACTCGTGGGGGTAGCGGCCGGCCGCCTCCGGGGGCATCCCAACGGCCTCGAGCAAGGCGGCGACGCGCCGCTGGCGAAGGGCGCGGTTGGGTTCCAGGCCCAGGGCCTGGAGCCCCTCGGCGACGATGTCCCCTACCAGCATACGCGGGTTCATTGCGGCGACCGGGTCCTGAAAGATGACCTGAAGATCCTTCCGATAGGGCCGCATGCGTCGGTCACTCAAGGTCGCGAGGTCAATACCCTGGTACTCCACGCCGCCAGCCGTGGGACGCAGGAGTTGCAGGAGGCCCTTGCCGACGGTGGTCTTTCCGCAGCCTGACTCCCCCACCAGGGCCAGGGTCCGACCACCGTGGAGGGTCAGAGAGACCCCGTCCACGGCCCGGACCTGCCCCACCACCCGACGGAAGATTCCCCCATGGATGGGAAAGTGCACCTTGAGCCCGGTGACCTTGAGCAACCCGTCGCTGGGCACGCGGACGTCCGACGGCCCAACCGGGGCCGGGGCCAGGGCCAGGGCGGAAAAGGCGGGGGCGCCCCCCGCCCAGAGGTGGCAGCGCACGCCTTGGTCGAGCCCAAATCCGAACCACGCCGGCTCGTCGGCGGCGCAACGGGGCAGTGCCAGATGACAACGGTCGGCGAAGCGGCACCCGACAAAGGGGCGATCCAGGGGTGGGACCCGCCCGGGGATTACGGCCAGGGGCTCGGACCGGCGGGTCGGGGTCGGGATGCTCTCCATCAGGCGGCGGCTGTAAGGGTGGGCCGGACCGGCGAAGAAGTCGGCAGCGATGGCCGTCTCCACAATCTGCCCGGCGTACATCACCGCCAGGCGGTCGGCGGTCTCGGCCACGACGCCCAGGTCGTGGGTGATGAGCAAGACGGCCATCCCGGTCTCCGCCTGGAGGCGCTTGAGCAGACGCAGGACCTGGGACTGGATGGTCACGTCGAGGGCCGTTGTGGGTTCGTCGGCGATGAGGATCTCGGGGTCTCCGGCCAGGGCCATGGCGATCATGACCCGCTGCTTCATGCCCCCGGAGAGCTGGTGGGGATACTCGGTCACCCGGCGCTCCGGGTCCGGGATGCCGACCTCGCGGAGCAGTTCCAGCACCCGCGCCTGGACCTGCGCCCTACCCCGCCCCTGGTGCACCCGCACCGCCTCTTCGATCTGCCGGCCGATGGTGAGCACCGGGTTGAGCGAGGTCTGGGGCTCCTGAAAGATCATGGCCATGCGCCCGCCGCGCACCTCGCGCATGGCGTGCTCGGGGAGTTGCAACAGGTCCGTATCGTTTAGGCGAACGCTGCCTGTGACCACCCGACCGGGCAGCGGCAACAGGCGCATCAGAGAAAGGGCCAGCATGGACTTGCCGCAGCCGGACTCGCCAAGCAGGGCGAAGGTCTCGCCACGGCGGATGGTCAGGTCCAGGCCCTCTACCACGCGCACTGGCCTGTCGGCGCTGCCGAGGTGGGTGGTCAGGTTGGAGATGGCGATGAGGGTATCGGTCATGGCTCAGGCCGCGCCTTGCAGGCGCGGGTCGAAGGCGTCCCGTACCGTGTCGGCGAAGAGGTTAGCGGCCAAGACCAGGGTGAACATGAACAGGAAGGCGGCGGCCAGCGACCACCACACCATGGGGTCCCGGGCCAGCTCCAACCGGGCGCTGTTGATCATGTTGCCCCAACTGTTCATGGTTGGATCGACCCCGATGTTGACATAGGACAGGACCGCCTCGGCCAGGACCAGGCCGCTGAAGTCCAGCACCACGGTGATCAGGACGATGTGCAGGACATTCGGCAGGATGTGGCGCCCGATGATGATGAAGTGCCCCACGCCCAAGGCCACCGCCGACTGGACATAGTCGGCCTCGCGCAGCTTCAGGGCCTCGCCGCGAAGCAAGCGGGCAAGCCCGGTCCAGCTCGTCACCCCGAGGATCAGGCAGAGGAACAGCAGCCGCAGGTCCGCCCGCTGCACCAGGCTGGTGAACTCGTCCTCGTGGTTGCTCATGTAGACCTGCAACATCAGGATAGTGGCGGCGATGAGCAGCACCCCCGGGATGGAGTTGAGCGTGGTGTAGAGGTATTGGATCAAATCGTCTACCCAGCCACGGAAATAGCCGGCCATGATCCCCAGCAGGATGGCTGCAGGGAGCATGACCAAGGTGGTCAGGGTCCCGATCACGAGCCCGGTGCGGATGGCCTTGAGGGCCTGATAGAGGACGTCCTCGCCGACCTTGTCCGTCCCCAGGACGTGATAGCCCTGGGCCAGGGTGGCGATGGCAAACCCCAGTACCAGGATGACCCCTAAGGTGCCGAGGGCGGCGCGCCTGGGGACAAGGGCCGGGGCTTGAGTCAGGTAGCGGAGCCGCGGCCCAATGCCCGGCAAGCCCCAGGCTCCCGCCGCCCCGGGCGGGCGGGCCGCCAGGAGCACCACCAGGCCCCAGCAGGCCAGACCGACGAGCCCGCCAAACAGTGCCCGGGAGGCGATGTCCGGGAGCCGGTCCCGCTCGGGATCCGCCAGGTGACGGCCGCCCCAGGTCAGACGCGGATAGTCGCGCACCAAGATTCCGTCTGGCCCCACGATGGCTTCCTTGACGAAACCATGCGTCGCCAGCGGGGCCGAATAGGTCTTCTCGCCGCGCGCGCGCAGCCCGCTGAGGGCGAGGTCCAGGAGGCTCAGGACCTGGCCGCTGGGCCCCGCCCCCTCGGTCCCGGCACCATCTCTCGCATTGGTTCGGAAATGGACCGTATCCAGAAGACCGATGCCAACGTAGAGGCCCAGTACCACCAGGGACGACATGGCCAGCGACGAGCGCAGGACACGCCGCCAGGGGGCACGCAGGTGTTCCCGTCGGGAGGCATAGACCCCGAAGCCGACGGACAGCGCAAGTAGCAAGTAAATGATGGCATCGGTCCAGAGAACCACCGGGGTAACGCTCATGTCAGCCGCACCCGCGGGTCCACGAGGGTATAGGAGATGTCGGTGAGCAATAGCCCCAGGATGTAGAGGACCGAACCCAGGAAAACCATGGCCCGGACAATCGCGAAGTCCTGGCTGTCGATGGCGTCGATGGTGTAGCTGCCAAGCCCCGGGATGCCAAAGAAGGACTCGGTGATCAGACTCCCCATGAACAGCAGGGGCAGGACCACCACCACCCCCGTCAGGATGGGGATCATGGCGTTGCCCAGCACGTGTCGGAACAGGACCACCCGCTCGCTAAGGCCTTTGGCCCGGGCGGTGCGGACATAGTCCTTGGCAATCTCTTCCAGAAACAAGGTACGGTACCAGCGGGTCCCGGCCCCGATACCGCCAATGACCCCGATGATTGCCGGCAGGATCAGGAATTTCCAGGCGTTCAGCCCGGTGTCGTAGCCCGAGATAGGGACCAGGTGGAAAAGTTTACTCAGAACAAATTGGCCACCAATGATGTAAAAGAGCCCTGAGATGGACATCATGGCCACCAAGAGCACGACGCTGCCGATGTCCACATAGGTTGCGCGGAACAGGACGATGAACAGGGCATAGCTGATGTTGACCGCCAGCCCCACCAGCAGGACCGGCACGGCGATGGCGAGGCTGGGCCACATGCGTTGGGAGATGTCGAAGCCAATGTCCCGCCCGCTGTCGGAGGTTCCGAACTCGAAGGCGAAGAGCTTAACCGACTTCTGAAAGAAGATGGTTTGCGTGACCCGGCCAAGGCCCGCCGCCTGTTCGTTGTAGAGCAGGGGGAGGTCGTAGCCGTGGCCCTGCTTCCAGGCTTGAATGGCCTCCGCCGTGACCCGCTTTGCCCCGAGTTGCATGCGGGCCATGTCGTCCGGGGAGTTGACCACGAAGAACAGGACGAAGGTGATCAGGTTGACTCCGATCAGGATCGGGATAGCGTAGAGCAGACGGCGGACCAGGTAGGCGATCACAGGGCCTGGCTCCTCTCGCGCCGACGGTAGATCCAGACCGCAGGCAGGGCTCCCACAATCAGCACCAAGCCCAGGCCCCACAGTGGCCAGAGGATGGGCGCATTCCAGGCGCGGCGTTGTGCCTCGCGAACGACCGGGTCCACCCGACGATACTTCAACGTGTTGTTGGCCATGAGGTTGGGCACGGCGTTGTAGAGCCAGGACTGGTGCAGGGTGTAGGACTTGCTGTAGAAGCCCCAGACCCAGGGTGCATCGCGACGGGCAATTTCCAGCATCTGGTCGATCGCGGCCTGGCGCTCGGGTCCGTTGTCCATGTTGCGCATCTGCTCGAAGAGGGCGTCAAACTCCGGATTGGCGTAGTTGGAGGCATTCTCCCCGTCACGCTTGACCTTGCCGTTGGGCCCGTATAGCAGGAACAAGAAATTCTCCGGGTCCGGGTAGTCCGCGTTCCAGCCCCACAGGAAGATCTGCGCTGTTCCCTTACGCATCTTGTCCTGGAATCGGTTGTAGTCGGTGGAGCGGATGACCAACTCGATCCCGAGCTTGTCGAACTGCTTGCGAAACCAGTTGAGCCTGGACTTGTCGTCCGGGCCGGCGGCCGCTGTGTCGAAGTAGAGCGTCAGGGTCTGGCCCGTGGCCCGGTCCCGACCGCCGGGCCAACCGGCCTGGGCGAGTAGGGCCCTGGCCTCCTCCAGGGGGCGGCGCTGGGCACGTCCGTCCTGCCACTGGAAGACATAGGGGTCGATCCCGGCCTCCCCCTCGCGGACGCCGAAGATCCCCGGGGCCAGGGGTGACTGTGCAGTCACCCCGCGCCCGTTGGCGAAAATGGAGATGTACTCGTCGAAGTCGATGGCAATGGCCAGCGCCCGACGCAGGAGGCGGGCCCGCTCCGAGTCCCCACCCACCACCGGGTCCTGCATGTTGAAACCCAGGTAGGTGATGGAGGCCCGCACCGAGGTCAGCAGACGGATGCCCTTGGCCTCCATCTCGGCGGTCAGGCTGGCCTCGCCCTGGGGGTCGAGCTGCACCGCCTGGTCGAAGGCATCCGAAGAGACCCCGGAACTATCGTAATAACCCTGCAGGAACTTGTTCCAGTAGGGGATGCTCTCCTTCTCCAGGCTATATATGGCACGATCCACCATGGGCAGGGGCTTACCGGCGTCCACCAGGAGCCCCGCCTGCGCATCTCCCGGCATACCTTCTCTCGGATAAGTCTCGCCACGGAAATTGGGGTTTCGCTCCAACACCATGCGCAGATTCGGGTTGTTATCCTTGAGCCAGAAGGGGCCCGTGCCTACCGGGTACCAGTCCAGGGTGAGGTTGCGCACTTTCATCCCGGGCTGATGGTAAAAGGCCTCCGCCTCCCAGGGCATGGGGGCGAAGAAGGGCATGGCCAGCCAGTACGCGAACTGAGGGTACTTGCCCTTGATGCGGAGACGATAGGTGTTGCGGTCCACCACCTCGGCCCCCTCGAAGGGGATCTGGCGCAGATCGACGAAGGGGTGCTCGGCATCCTCTGCTGCCGGGGCAAGGCCTGCGAGGCGCTTGGTCAGCTCGGCGAAGCCCAGGATGTGCTCGGACATAACCCCGGCGATGGGCGAGTGCGTCCAGGGCGCTGCCAGGCGTTTGACCTGGTAGACGTAGTCCTCGGCCGTCAGGTCGCGGGTGCCGGTTTGGGGAAAGTCCGCCAGGGTATTGATGTGTGCCAGGTCCACCTCGGTCAGGTGCTGATAGAGGTAGGCCCCGGCGGCGTCCCTGGCAAATGCGGGGTGGGGCTGGTAGCGGCCGCCGGGGCGCAGGCGGATCAGGTATTCGCTGTGACGGATCTCCGCCGCCGGGGCGTCCGCGGGTAGGACCTTGCCGGCAGTGTCGTAGTAGACCGGCACCGGGACCTCTTCTGCGGTCAGGGGGATCAACCGGTAAGGGCGCAGCAGCAGGTGATACTGGAGCGGGGGCTCGTAGACCTGGGCGATGAAGGCGTATTCGTTCTCGCTGTAGGATCGCGCCGGGTCCAGGTGCTTGGGGCGCTCGGCGAAGGCACTGTAGACGGTGTTGGCGGTGGCCTTCTCTGCTGGATAGGGGTCGTTCCAGGGACCCTCGCCGCAGGCCGCAAGCAACAGGGTGACGCCGAGGATCGTTGGAATCCATACCAGCCTGGGCCAACCCGGCATGCTGCGGCCCAGCCCTTTCACCGGTAATGGACTTTCTGTAAGGTTACCAATCCGCCGCCGGGCGGCACGCCGTACACCAAGCCAAGCCAACAGGGGCCGATCACCATGGGATTCATGCAAAACAAGCGGGTACTCATCGTCGGGGTAGCCAGCAACCGCTCCATCGCCTGGGGTGTGGCCGAGGCCATGCACCGCGAGGGCGCCCAGCTCGCCTTCACCTACCAGTCCGACAAGCTCAAGTCGCGGGTCGAAGAGATCGCCACCCAGTGCGCTTCGGACCTGGTCCTGCCCCTGGACGTGGGCAGCGATGAGCAGATCGCCGGGGTCTTCACGACCCTGGGTCAACACTGGGATGGGCTCGACGGCATCGTCCACTCCGTGGGCTTCGCGCCGCGGGAGCAACTCGAGGGGGAGTACATCGACGCGGTGACCCGGGAGGGTTTCGCCATCGCGCACGACATCAGCTCCTACAGTTTCGCGGCCCTGGCCAAGGCCGGGCGGGCCATGATGAAGGGGCGCAACGGGGCGCTGGTGACTATGACCTACTTGGGGGCCGTACGGGCCGTGCCGAAGTACAACGTCATGGGGGTGGCCAAGGCCAGCCTTGAGGCCAACATGCGCTACCTGGCCGCCTCCCTCGGCCCAGAGGGAACCCGGGTCAATGCCATCTCCGCCGGACCCATCCGCACCCTGGCCGCCTCCGGCATCGCGGACTTCCGCAGCATGCTCAAGCAGGTCGAGGAGCATACCCCGATGAGGCGCAACGTGACCATCGAAGAAGTCGGTAATGCCGCCGCCTTCCTGTGCTCCGACCTCGCATCGGGGATCACCGGCGACGTCCTCTATGTGGACACCGGCTTCCACATCCTCGGGATGGGCTGAACCCCATTTCAACGCACCGGCCGGTCGATGCCGCCAAAAATCGGACAGGATTCACCGTTTTCTTTCAGGAGTAACAGGATGGTGACGTCGTGACTCCACGTCGAAGCCAATCCTGTAACTCCTGATAATCCTGCCCATTTATTTTCAGGCGCTCGAACCTGTCAGACCGCCCCCTGCCGCCCACTCCTAAGGCGCGGGGCGATGCGGCACGGCTGGTCACTCCAGATTCGACCCCTCCGCCATGGGCTTACGCTCGACCTTGGCACGCGACTCCAGGTCTGCCACCAGGTGCTGATAGCCCTGCGAACCGATGGCCTGGGTGATCGCCTGCCCCTGCTGGAGCCGTGCAGGTTCCGCAGTTGCCGCCGGGTCGCCGTCAGTCACCGCGGACACCACCACCAGGGCGGCCCCGTCGGGAAGGGTTGCAACCCCGCTCACAGGCCTGCTTCCCACCTGGCCGCCCACGGGACGCGGCAGGGTGAAGGCGACATCGCGCACTGGCGTCGGGACCTTGGCCTCGCTTCGTGTCACAGCGCCTGGCTGACTCAGGGTGAAGGCCCCTGCGATCTCCGCCAGCGGCGTGCCCGTCAGCAGGCGCGCTTGCAGGGCCCTGGCCTCCGTCAGGGCCGCCGCCTGGGCACGCTCCGTGCGCAGGGCGGTGACGATGTCGCCGCGGACCTGCTCCAGTGGCTTGGCCGTAGCCTCCCGGTGATCCAGAACCCGCAGAACCACCGCCTGCATGCGGTCCTTCTGGGGCTCGATCAGCTCACTGTTGACCCCCTGGCGGACCAAGTCGTCGCTGAAGGCGGCGTTGAGGACCTTCGGGCTGGCAAAGACACCCTCTCCCCCACCCCGAGGGATCCAGTCGCTGGTCTGTACCTCAAGGCCCAACTGCTGCGCCGCCGAGGCGAGGCTGTCCGGCGTCTCGTAGACCAAGGTGGCCAGGCGCTCGGACAGGTCGAAGAAGCGGGAGGACGACTCCTGCTTGCCAACCTCGGCGGCAAGCTGGGCCTTGACCTCGTCGAAGGGCTTGATGCTGGCAGGGAGGATCTCGGTAGTCTCGATCAGGTGGTAACCGAAGCGGCTGCGAACCGGCTCGCTGACTTGACCCAGGTCGAGGGCGAAGGCGGTCTGCTCGAAGGCAGGGTCCATAACCCCGCGCCCAAACGCGCCCAAATCGCCACCCCGGGTCTTGCTCCCAGGGTCCTGCGAGACCTCCTTGGCGACGGCGGCGAAGTTCTCGCCCTTTATGATGCGCTCACGAGCAGCCTCGATCCCGGCCTTGGCCTGGACATCCGCCGTCGCGTCCGCACCGGTGGGCACGGCGAGCAGAATGTGCCGGGCGCGCCGGCGCTCGGGCTGCCCGAACTGCTCCGGATGGGCGTCATAGGCCTCGCGCAGTTTCGCGTCACTGGGGGTTGCAATTCCGGGTAGGTGCTCGGCATCCAGGAGCAGGTACTCAACCTTGACCTGCTCGGGGTCCTGGAAGCGGTCCGCGTTGGCCTCGAAATAGCGTGCGATCTCCTCCTCAGCGATGGGCTCATCGGAGCCAAAGGCCGCGGCTGGCAGGGTCAGGTAGCTCAGGTCGCGCTTTTGGCCCGTGAGGCGCAGGGCCTCGTTCAACTCGCGGTCTGTGACGACCTCGCTGGCCACTAGGGCGCGCGCGAGTTGAGTGGCGAGCAGACGCTGGCGGAGTCGATCCTCAAACTGGGCCGGAACCATCCCAGCCTGTCGCAGCCGGGTCTCGTAGACACCTTTATCAAAACGTCCGGCGATCTGGAAGGATGGGTCGGACAGGACCGTGAGGCGCACCTCCTGGTCGGAGGCCCGCATTCCAAGGGTCCGGGAGGTCTCAAGAACCAGGTGCTCGCGGATCATGTCGTCGAGCACCTCGCGACGCAGCTGGTTGTCGTCGAACAGCTCCGGGCGATAGGACGCACCGAGGCGCTCCCGCAGCTCTGTCCGGGTGCGCTGGAAGCGCTGGTCAAGGTCGCGCTGGGTAATCTCGACCCCGTCCACCGTCGCGGCAATCGGCTCGGCGTTGACCCCCACGTAGGATTGAATGCCCCACAGGGCGAACGGGACGCTGATGAGCCCGACAATGAGCCAGGCGATCCATCCCTGGGCCCTTTCTCTGATGGCCTGAAGCATGGGCTGAAACCCCTGTTATTCTGGGTTGAGTCTATTCGTCAGAAATAAAAACGGGGTATCCGGATTGGATACCCCGCAATTTGCAATTGGCGGAGTGGACGGGACTCGAACCCGCGACCCCCGGCGTGACAGGCCGGTATTCTAACCAACTGAACTACCACTCCATTAAATCTGGTGGGTGCTGCAGGGATCGAACCTGCGACCCTCGCCTTGTAAGGGCGATGCTCTCCCAGCTGAGCTAAGCACCCTATCCGGGGTACTTGAGGGCCCACATTGTAAACGGCCCTGTAGAACCAAGCCCCGCCGAAGAACCGTTACTGTATCGCATCCTTCAGGGCTTTTCCAGCCTTGAATGCGGGGGACTTGGAGGCGCCGATGGCAATGGTCTCTCCGGTCTTGGGATTGCGTCCCGTACGGGCGGCACGCTTCTTCACTGCGAAGGTGCCGAATCCGATCAGCGACACCGTTCTGTCCTCTTTCAGCTCAGCCGCGATGGCGTCGGTCATGGCCTCGACGGCACGGCCAGCTGCTGCCTTAGAAATGTCCGCCGCCTCGGCTACCTTCTCAATGAGATCCGATTTGTTCATTTATCCCCCGTTTGGTCCAGAGTTCGCTCAACCCGACACATCGAGCTTGGTATTTCACACTACCGCGGGGCTTTATATCGGTCCCCCCCAAGACTGTCAAGCGGCCCCAATGGGTACAGGCGTACTCCCCCACCACCCAGCCCGACGCCGGGTTCGGGTCAGTGGTGAGTGCGGACCCTGGCACCCTTCTTCTTTTCCGGTTCTTCCGGCGACAGGGTCTCGGGGCCAGGCACCGCCTCTGCCTCGGCCTCGGGCGGCGCGGCGACGGGTTCCGGGTGCCCAACCAGTGCGATGTCGAGCACCTCATCGATCCAACGGACCGGTCGGATAATCAGGTTCTGCTTGATATTCTTTGGAATTTCCACGAGGTCGCGTTCGTTCTCCCAGGGAATGAGCACCGTCTCGATGCCGCCGCGGTGGGCCGCCAGCAACTTTTCTTTGAGCCCACCAATGGGCAGGACCTCGCCGCGCAGGGTAATCTCCCCGGTCATGGCCACACTGGAACGCACCGGAACATGAGTCAGTGCCGATACCAAGGCGGTGCACATGGCCACACCAGCGCTGGGTCCATCCTTGGGGGTGGCCCCTTCGGGGACATGGACGTGGACATCCTGCTTCTGATGGAACTCCGGGTCTATCCCCAGTGCCTCGGCCCGGCTGCGCACTACCGTCATGGCGGCCTGGATGGACTCCTGCATCACGTCGCCGAGCTGTCCGGTGTAGGTGAACTTGCCCTTGCCGGAGACGAGCGCCGCCTCGATACGCAGCAACTCCCCACCGACCTCGGTCCAGGCAAGCCCCGTGACCTGCCCGACCTGATCGGTCTCGTCTGCCCGCCCGTAGCGGAACCGCTGTACCCCAAGGTACTTCTCCAAGCCCTTGGGTGAGACGGTGACTGTGGTGTCGCGCTTCTTGAGCAGCACTTCCTTGACCACCTTGCGGCAGATCTTGGAGATTTCGCGCTCCAGGTTACGCACCCCCGCCTCTCGGGTGTAGTGGCGGACGATGTCCCGCAGGGCGCCCTCGCGGATGGACAGTTCGTTGGCCTTGAGGCCGTTGTTCTTCATCTGCTTAGGGATCAGGTACTGCTCGGCGATGTGGACCTTTTCGTCCTCGGTATAGCCCGAAAGGCGGATGACCTCCATCCGGTCGAGCAAGGCAGCCGGTATGTTCAGGGTATTGGCGGTAGCGACGAACATCACCTCCGACAGATCGAAGTCCACCTCCAGGTAGTGATCGTTAAAGGTATGGTTCTGCTCCGGGTCCAGGACTTCGAGCAGGGCCGAGGCCGGATCGCCCCGGAAGTCCATCGCCATCTTGTCGATCTCATCCAGCAGGAACAGTGGGTTGCGCGACTCCACCTTGGAGACGCTCTGGATGATCTTGCCCGGCAAGGCGCCGATGTAGGTGCGCCGATGGCCGCGGATCTCGGCCTCGTCACGCACCCCCCCTAAGGACATGCGAGCAAACTTGCGGTTGGTGGCGCGGGCAATGGACTGGCCCAGCGAGGTCTTGCCTACACCCGGGGGACCGACCAGGCAGAGGATGGGGCCCTTGAGCTTGCGCACCCGCTGCTGCACCGCGAGGTACTCAAGGATGCGCTCCTTGACCTTCTCCAGACCGTAGTGATCCTTGTCCAGGACATCTGACGCGACCCGGATATCGTTGCGGATACGGGTGCGCTTCTGCCACGGGACGTTGAGCAGGGTATCGATGTAGTTGCGCACCACCGTCGCCTCGGCAGCCATGGGCGACATGAGCTTGAGCTTGTTCAGCTCGGTAGTGACCTTGGCCTTGACGTCCTTGGGCATCCCCGCCGCCTCGATACGCCGATTGAGATCCTCGATCTCGTTGGGGGCGTCCTCCAGTTCGCCGAGCTCCTTCTGGATCGCCTTCATCTGCTCGTTGAGATAGTACTCGCGCTGGTTTTTCTCCATCTGGCGCTTGACGCGCCCGCGGATGCGCTTCTCCATCTGCAGAATGTCACTCTCCGACTCCATGAGCCCCATGAGGTGCTCCAGACGCTCTTGGATACCCACCATCTCCAGAACGCGCTGCTTCTCGTCGAGCTTGAGCGACATGTGAGCCGCCATGGTGTCGGCCAGGCGCCCGGGCTCGTCGATACTGGACAGGGATGTCAGCACCTCCGGTGGGACCTTCTTATTGAGCTTGACGTAGCCGTCGAAGAGGCTTACCGCCGAGCGCATCAGGACCTCTTGCTCGCGCTCATCCGCCGCCAGTGGCTCGGAAAGCGGGGTGATACGCGCGGTGAAGGTCTCGTCGGTAGTCAGGTAGGAGTCTATACGGGCACGCTGATTGCCCTCCACCAGGACCTTGACGGTCCCATCCGGGAGCTTGAGGAGTTGCAGAATGTTGGCCAGGGTGCCAATGGTGTGGAGGTCCTTGACCCCGGGGTCGTCCACGTCGGCGCTCTTCTGGGCGATGAGCAGGATCTGCTTGTCGCTGGCCATGGCGGCATCCAGGGCCCGGATGGACTTGTCGCGCCCTACGAAGAGGGGGATCACCATGTGCGGGTAGACCACCACATCGCGCAGGGGGAGTACCGGGGCCTCCTGCTGGGGGGCGGCGCTGGGGTGCTTGCTGATGTCTTTGGGGGCCATAGAAACCTTTACTCAACCTTTGAGGACGACCCGCGCCAAGCGGGCCAACCGAGACTACCGGGGTAACCTGGGGGTGTGGCCGGTCTGGTGCCCGGGCAGCCCCCTGATCGTCCCCGATATCGAGAAACTCAGAGTGCTAGGTTGGGTTCACGCGGCCCAGTTCAACCGGGACGCCAAGTGGGCAGCCTGCAAGGACGGTGGAGCACCCGGGGGACGGGAACCCAGGGGGCTGGCCGACCCGGGAAGAACCCTGGGTCAGGCCGCAGCCTACTCGGAGGCAGCCTGCTTTTCGATCCCGTCGAAGATGATGTAAGGAGGGTTTTCCCCGGCGATGACGGAGGCATCCACCACCACCTTACTGACGTGGTCCATGGACGGCAGGTCGTACATGATGTCCAGCAGGACCTGCTCCATGATGGTCCTTAAGCCCCGGGCACCTGTCTTGCGCTCCATTGCCTTGTGGGAAATGGACTTGAGGGCGTCGTCGCGCAGTTCGAGATCGCACCCTTCCATCTGGAACAGCCGCTGGTACTGCTTGGCCAGGGCGTTCTTGGGCTCGGTCAGGATGCGCATCAGGGCCTGCTCGTCGAGTTCCTCGAGGGTCGCCACAACCGGCAGCCGTCCGACGAACTCCGGGATCAGGCCATAGCCGATCAGGTCCTCTGGCTCGACCTCGGCGAGAATCTGACCGATCTTCTTGGAGTTGTCCTTGCTGTGGACCTCAGCGGAGAAGCCGATTCCACCCTTCTTGGAGCGGTTACGCACCACCTTGTCCAGCCCGGCGAAGGCCCCGCCGACGATGAACAGAATGTTGGAGGTATCCACTTGCAGGAACTCCGTCTGCGGATGCTTGCGCCCGCCTTGGGGCGGCACCGAGGCGATGGTCCCCTCGATCAGCTTGAGCAGGGCCTGTTGCACGCCCTCGCCCGACACGTCTCGGGTAATGGACGGGTTATCGGACTTGCGGGAGATCTTGTCGATCTCGTCGATGTAGACGATCCCGGTCTGGGCCTTCTCGACATCGTAGTCGCACTTCTGCAACAGCTTTTGGATGATGTTCTCGACGTCCTCACCCACATAGCCCGCCTCGGTCAGGGTCGTAGCGTCGGCGATGGTAAAGGGGACGTTTAGCAGGCGCGCCAGGGTCTCCGCCAGCAGGGTCTTGCCCGATCCGGTGGGGCCGATGAGCAGGATATTGCTCTTGGCGATCTCAACCTCGTCCTTGGCATCCGCCGCCTCCATGCGCTTATAGTGATTGTAGACGGCCACCGACAGGACCTTCTTGGCCTTCTCCTGGCCGATGACATACTGGTCAAGCATATCGTTGATGGTGCGGGGCTTTGGGAGCTTGCTGGTGGCCTCGCCGACGCCCTCCTGCATCTCCTCGCGGATGATATCGTTACAGAGCTCGACGCACTCGTCGCAGATGAAGACCGAAGGGCCGGCGATCAGCTTGCGGACCTCATGCTGGCTCTTGCCGCAAAAGGAACAGTACAGGAGCTTGCCTTCATCGCTCTTGCCGTGGCTATGTCCACTCATCTCGGGGGGGTCTCCAGGGTGTCAGGTGTGCCGGTCGCCGGGGGAGCATCCGGGGCCCCAGGGACGCCTGAGTGGGGCCGCGGTCTGGCGCGAAGTAGTCCCCAGCGCTGCCGCCAAAGGACTGCGCAAAGGGTGACCATCATAGCGGTTTACGGCGCGATGGCAACCGCGAGCGGGAGAACCGCCCGCGCTGGGACTTACTTCTTTTCCGCGTGGACCTTGTCCATGTGAGGTTTAGTCGTGGGGGACTTGTCGATGGGGCCACGCTCGTCCAGGACCTTGTCGATCAGCCCGTACTCCACCGCCGCCTGGCCACCCATGAAGTTGTCGCGCTCGGTGTCCAGGGCGATCTTCTCCACCGGCTGCCCGGTGTGGCGTGCCAGAATCTGGTTGAGCTGGTCGCGGATCAGCAGAATCTCGCGGGCATGGATGTCGATGTCCGTCGCCTGCCCTGAGAAGCCACCCAGTGGCTGATGAATCATCATGCGGGTGTGGGGCAGGCAGAAGCGCTTGCCCGCCGCCCCGCCCGCCAGCAGCAGGGCACCCATGCTCGCCGCCTGGCCGACGCACATGGTGCTCACATCCGGGCGAATGAAGCGCATGGTGTCATAGATGGCGAGCCCGGCAGTGACCGAGCCTCCGGGGGAGTTGATGTAGAGGTGAATGTCCTTGTCGGGGTTCTCCGACTCCAGGAACAGGAGCTGGGCCACGATCAGGTTGGCCACATGATCCTCCACGGGGCCGACCAGAAAGACGACTCGCTCCTTGAGCAGCCGGGAAAAGATGTCGAAGGAGCGCTCGCCGCGGGCGGTCTGCTCGATGACGATGGGCACCAGCCCAAGCCCCCTGGGCTCCCAATCGGAATGTCCTGACCTTCCACTCATGGCCTGACTACCTCGCTGATGAAGCGCCGCGTGGATGCGACCTTGGCTTGAAGGGTACGGGGACCACCTTAGCGGCTGGCCTCCGTCAACTCCTGGAAGGACATTGGCTCGTCCTCGACTCGGGCCTCGCCCAGGGCCCAGTCCACCATCTGGTCCTCCAGAACCATGGTCTCAAACGGGGACAAACGGTCCTTGTTGGCATAGAAGTACTCCACTACCTCCGACGGGTCCTCATAGGTCGAGGCCATCTCCTCTACCGCGGCGCGCACCCGGCCGCGGTCCACCACGATGCCATTGCGCTTGACCACCTCGGCGATGATCAGTCCTAGGGCCACACGGCGCTTGGCGGACTCTTCGAACAGAGCATCCGGCAACTGGATGTCGGTGGCGCCGGCCTTCTGGCGGGTCTGCTCGCGCAGGGCATTGATCTCCTGGCGTACCAAGGTCCCAGGCACCGTGATTGGGTTGGCCGCCAGCAGGGCGTCCATCACCTGATTCTTCAGGTGGCCCTGAATCCGCTGCCGCAGCTCGCGTTCCATGTTGGCGCGCACGTCGCTGCGAAAACGCTCGACATCGCCGTCGGCCACACCGAAGGCACGCGCAAGCTCCGCATCGATCTCCGGCAAGACAGGGGCCTCGACCGCCGTGACCGCGACCTCGAAGGTCACCGGCTTGCCGGCCAGGTGCGCCGCCTGATAATCCGCGGGGAAGGTCAGGTCCAGTGTGCGGGACTCCCCGGCGACCACACCGATCAGGCCCTCCTCGAAGCCCGGAATCAGGCGCCCGGCGCCCAACTCGATGGGGCTGTCCTTGGCCGTGGCCCCGGGGACCTCCGTCGCCGTCGACGGTCCCGGTGAACGATGCCATGACCCGGTCGCCGCTCTCGGCGGGACGCTCCACCCTGACCCAGGTCTTGCGCTGCTCGCGCAGGCGATCCAGCATGGCCGCGAGGTCGGCGTCCTGCACCTCAGCACTCGGCCGGCGGATCACCGCATCGGCAATGGACCCCAGTTCGAAGGACGGCAGAACATCGAAGATCGCGGTATATCCGTACTTGCCGCCATCGTCGATGGTCGGCACGATGCGGGGCGCACCCGCCGGGCGCAGGTTCTGCTGGGCAACGGCCTCGGCGAAGCTCGATTGAACCAGATCGCCGAAGGCCTCACTGCGCACCTTACCGCCGAAGCGCTGGCGCAGGACCTTGAGCGGGATCTTGCCGGGGCGAAACCCCGCAATACGCGCGGTGCGCGCTACCTGCTGGAGCCGGTTGGCCACCTCGGCCTCGAACTGCTCCGCCGACAGGCCCACTGTCATGCGCCGCTCCAGACCCTCGCCGCTTTCCACTGACACTTGCATCGCTCTAGTCTCCACCCGCGGGCCTGGCCCGTCGCCGCCGTTCAGATTGCCATTGCTCGAACCGCTCGCCGTGGCCGACCGGGTTCGGCCACCGCAAAGCCATATAGTATAGCGGGTCCCGCCCGGCGGTTCCAAACCTGAAGCCGAGGGAGCCGAGGTCGGGCGGGGTGATCGGCCGCGGCCCGCGCCGTCGGATAGCCAGACGCATGGCTACCTAGTCGCGGCGGGGTCAGGCGCGGCAGACGGTATATCGACTCCGCGCTCCAGTTCCCCCTGCCGACGCAACTCGCGCTTGAGAATCTTGCCGGCGGCGTTCTTGGGTAGGGCCTCGCGAATCAGGATGCGGCGCGGGACCTCGTGGCGCCCCAGGCGCGCACGGCACCAGTCGCGCAGAGCCGCCGGGGCCAGCGTGGTCCCGGATTTGGCGACCACATAGGCGATAGGCAACTCCCCGTGCAATGGGTGAGGCTCGGCGACTACCGCCGCCTCCGCCAGGTCCGGGTGCTGGTAGAGGGCCTCCTCGATGACCCGTGGGTAGACGTTCATCCCGTTGGTGATGATCAGATCCTTTATGCGGTCCACCAGGTAGAAGTACCCGTCCGGGTCGCGCCAGCCGAGGTCACCGGTACGGAACCAGTCGCCGAAGAAGCAGGCAGCCGTCTCTTCCGGCAGGCCCCAGTAGCCGCGCATGACGTTGGGGCCGCGCACGCAGACCTCACCGTGCTCGCCGTCTGGGAGGGTGCCGCCGTCGGGACCGGCGATGCGCATGGCAACCCCGGGTATTGCGGGTCCCACGGAGCCCGGTTTGCGCGGGCCCGCACCGGGGTTGACGCAGGTCACGGGTGAGCACTCGGTCGGCCCGTCGCCCTCCAGGAGCGGAATGCCGAAGCGTGCCTCGAACCCGGCCATGACCGCCTGTGGCATGGCCGCCCCGCCGCAGACGCACAGGCGAACCCCTTGCCATTGTGCGACGGCGATCTCGTCCAGACGCAGCAACAGGGCATACATGCTGGGGACGCCGAGGAAGACCGTGGCCCCGTGGTCGGCGATGGCGGCGCTCACCGCTCGCGGGTCGAAGCGCAGCACCGGGATCAGGCTCAGGCCATGGAGCAGGGGCATGAGCATGCCCACGGTGGCGGCAAAGGCATGGAACATGGGCAGGACCACCAGGATGCGGTCCCGCCCAGGGGTGAGGTCCAGGGCCTGCATCACGGCGCCTGTATTGGCGACCAGGTTGTTGTGGCTGAGCATGGCCCCCTTGGGGCGACCGGTGGTCCCGGACGTGTAGAGGATGGCGGCCAGGTCCTCGGCCGGGTCAAGGCCCAGCACCGGCGACGGCAACCCGCTCGCGGTCATGTCCTGAAATCCTGCCTCTCCGGGCCCAGGGTCGGCACCGATGCGCACCCGCAGCCGGACTGCCGGGGCCTCGCCCAGGGCCGCGGCGGCGGGCTCGGCCAGGATTGCGTGGTAACAAAGCGCGGCGGCCCCGGCGTCGCGCAGGATGAAGCCGACCTCCAGGGGATTGAGCATCAGGTTGATGGGGACCACGCAGGCCCCCGCCTTGAGGATACCGAGATAGGCGATGACGAACTCAGCACTGTTGGGGCAATAGAGCGCAACGCGTTCCCCGGGCTGAATACCCGCCGCGGCGAGGGAGCCCGCGACCCCGTCCGAGGCGACGTCCAGGGCGGCGAAGCTCAGGTCCCGCCCGCCGCCTACCACCACCAGGGCCTGAGCCCAGCGGCGGGCGGTGACCCGGAAGCGCTCAGGGATGGTTTGGACGTCGGTGTCGGTCGGGCTCAAGGTGTCGGTCCGCAAAAAGTCCTGTTAATCCTTAGAAACCCTGTTAATCCTGCCCCATTATCCCCAGACTGCTCCAGCACCCGGGCCTTGCCTCAGATGACCTTGGAGAAGCCCACGGGCCCGGTCTTGGTGGCCAGGTAGGCGTCGAAGACCATGCAGATGTTGCGGATCAGGAGCCGCCCCCGGGGCAGGACCCGGATAGCCTCCGCGTCCACCTCCAGCAACCCATCCGCCGCCATGGCGTTGAGCTTGTGCAGATCGGCGGCAAAATAGTCCGGGAAGGCAATCCCCCAGACCTGCTCCACCTCCGCGAAGGACAACTCGAAGTGACAGATCAGTCGGGTGATGACATCCCGGCGGATCTCGTCGTCGCGGCTCAACGCAATCCCGCGGAAGACCGCCAGGTGCCCTGCGTCGATGCGGGCGTAATAATCGTCGATGCCGCGTTCGTTCTGGGCATAGGTGTTGCCGACCTTGCCGATGGAGGTCATGCCGATGCCGATCAGGTCACAATCGGCGTGGGTCGAGTACCCCTGGAAGTTGCGGTACAGGGTCCGGTTGCGCTGGGCCAGGGCGAGCTCGTCGTCCGGGCGGGCAAAGTGATCCATGCCGATATAGACGTAGCCCGCTTGGGTGAGGCGGTCTATGGTCTCTTGGAGGATCTGGAGCTTGACATCCGGGCGCGGCAGTTCGGCCTCGTCGATGCGGCGCTGGGGCTTGAAGCGCTCCGGAAGGTGGGCGTAGTTAAAGACCGACAGGCGCTCCGGAGCGAATTCGACGATCCGGTCCAGGGTCCGACCAAAGGAGGCCACCGTCTGTCGCGGCAACCCGTACATCAGGTCCACGCTCACCGAGCGGAACCCCTGAGCACGGGCGGCCTCCAGCACGGCCAAGGTCTGAGCCTCACTCTGGATGCGGTTGACCGCCTGCTGGACGCTGGGTTCGAAGTCCTGGACACCCAGGCTCATGCGGTTGAAACCCAGGCGCCGCAGCAAGGCGACGCTGTCGGCATCGGCCTCACGCGGGTCGATCTCGATGGAAAACTCCCCCACCGTGTCGTCGGCAAGGTTGAAGTGGCGCCGGGTCACATCCATCAGCTCCGCCATCTGGTCGCGGCTGATGAAGGTCGGGGTCCCACCGCCCCAGTGAAGCTGCTCCACAATACGGTCGCGGTCGAACAGCTTGGCCTGAAGTTCAAGTTCCCGGTAAACCCGATCAAGGTACGGCTGGGCGAGGCTGCGATCTTTTGTGGCAAGCTTGCTGCAGGCGCAGTAGAAGCAGACGGTGTCGCAAAACGGGATGTGGAAATACAGTGACAGGGGCCGGCGACTTTCGTTTGTGGCGACACAGGCGGCGCGGTAGGCGGCCTCGTCGAAGCCCGAGTGGAACTCCACCGCCGTGGGGTAAGAGGTATAGCGCGGACCGCTCTGGTCGTAGCGCCGGATCAGGTCAAGGTCGTAGGCGATGCCTTGGTCCATGAGCGCGCTACGCCTCGCCGACCGCTTCGAGCCCACGCCTGTGGGTCTCGTTGATCTGCTTGAGCAGGGTGTGGAAGGGAATCTCTTCGGCAAACTGAGCGGCTAACCCCATGAACGGCAGGTCCTCACGCCCGAAGGCGTAAGTACCGTCCAGCATTGACTGATAGAGCCCCTTGATGCCCTGATCCAGGGGATCGAGGAACGCCGGCAAGGGCCTCGCATCCTCGGTCTCGAACTCCAGACAGGCACGCAGGTCATCGATCTCGAACACCGCCTGGCGCACCCAGTCCACATACTCGTCCACCGTTCGTGCTCGCCTCAGGCTCATGATTGCGCCACCGCCTCCGCAAATGCCTCGTGATACTCGATCAACTGGTCCCGATTCAGGAGGAAGACCCCCTCGCCGCCACGCTCGAATTCGAGCCAGATGAAGGGCAGATCGGGAAAGTGCCGCATCAGTTCTGCTGCCGTGTTGCCCACCTCCACCACCAGGATACCCCCGTCTTCCAGAAAGCCAGGGGCGTCGCTGAGGATGCGCAGCACCAGATCCAACCCCGACTCACCCCCAGCCAGGCCAAGGGCCGGCTCTTTGCGATATTCCTCGGGCAGGCCCGCCAGCTCCTCGGCCCCGACATAAGGCGGGTTGCTGAGGATAATATCGTAGCGCCGCCCCGCCAGGGCAGAGAACAGGTCTGACTCCAGGGTCTGGACCCGCTCGCTCAGGTCGTGGTTTTGCAGGTTGGTCTCCGCCACACGCAGGGCCGCGGCAGAGATGTCCACCAGGTCCACCTCCACATGGGGCAGGTAGACCGCCGTGGCGATGCCGATGCAGCCGCTGCCGGTGCATAGATCGAGGACCCGGCTGACACCCTCGGCATCGATCCAGGGATCGAAACCGGCCTCGATCAGCTCCGCCAGGGGCGAGCGCGGGACGAGTACGTCCTCGTTGACGTAGAACTCGAGCCCGGCGAACCAAGCCCTCTGGGTCAGGTAGGCGGCCGGCTTGCGCTCGCTGATGCGTCGCTCCACCAAATCGGTAACGGCGACCCGCTCCCCTGGTGTCAGACGGCAGTCGCGGTAAGGAATCGGCAGATCCGGGGGTAAATGCAGGGCATACAGGACCAGGTGCAGTGCCTCGTCCAGTGCATTGTCGGTACCGTGGCCGAAGAAGAGCCCGGCCGCATTGAAGCGACTGGCGCCCCAGCGGACAAAGTCCTGGATGGTATAGAGCCCATCGGGTTGCTCGGACATGGGTGGAGCGCTCGCCTGGCAGGAGGGGGAAGACTGCCCGCGACCGCACCGCGGGGCGCGCAAGGATAGCACCAACGGGCCGGCGGCTTTAGACCGGCCGAGCGGGTATACGCCGTTTGGAAACGCCCATGCCTGCGGTCGGTGTCGGTTCCCGCGACCAGCCAGTCGCAGCAGCCGACAGGCTGCCCGCGTGAGCAGCGCCGTCGATCCCTTGGGGGCAGGACGCCCGCCCCCCAGGGGCCTAGGCCGCCCGCCGCCTGGTGGCCACGGACAAACCAGGAAGCCCCAGGTCTACCCGTTGCGTATGACCACGCGCCACCAGATCCGCCAGGGAGATGTCGCTCAAGAAGCGAAAGATCTCGTCGCTCAACTGATCCCACAGGGTATGTGTGAGGCAACGCTTGCCGTCCCGACAGTTCTCCCGCCCGCCGCAGCGGGTGAACTCGACCCACTCATCCACGGCGCAGATGATGTCGGCGATGGAGATCTCGGCGGAGTCCTTGCCGAGGTAGTAGCCGCCGCCGGGGCCACGCACACCGCGTACCAACTGTTTGTTGCGCAGGGCCGCGAAAAGCTGCTCCAGGTAGGACAGGGAGATGCCCTGGTTGACGGAGATGTCCGCCAGGGTCACCGGACCCCTGTTGGAGTTGAGGGCCAGGTCCAGCATGGCCGTGACTGCGTATCTGCCTTTCGTAGAAAGTCTCATGGTATCTCACCTATGCGTGGGGGCCGCATTATGCCAATTTGTCTGGTCAGAACTAGGGTAGTCATACCGCAGCGAATTAGTCAAGAAAATCCCGTAAAAAAAGCTAGGGGATGTCAAGAACACTCACCCACGCACCGTTCGGCCGCGGCTCGGGCGGACAAGTTCCCGGGCGAGATACAGCCGCGCGGGCGGGTTTGCCCAGGTCAGATCCCTGACAGATCGGCATGCCGCTCGCCGCAACTCCGAATCGCCACAGGAGCCGCCGGAACGGCCCCGGACCCGAAGCAGTAACCCTGACGAGCGCAGAAGGCAAGCCACTTGGCCAGAAATAGATTGGCCCGCCACTTGGCATCCAGGGCCGGAAAGTCGTAGTGGCGGTAGATGGGCAGGGCGGTCTGGTGCAGGTCCAGGACCTCGACTTGCCTGGCATCGTGGTAGGCGCAAAGCCGTGCATTGGGATCCAGGGCGGGCACCCGTTCCCCATCCGCACCCGGGAAGGCGTATGTCAGGCGCAACAGGGTCGTGTAGCGGGACTGCTCCAGGACCTCCAGGTACAGGTCCGCCGCCGCCCCCGGGTTCGAGCGCAGACAACCCCGGACCAGGGGCAGGTCCGGGGCCAACCGTAGGAGGGAGCGATAGGCGTCCTCGCAGACATCCATGAGCCCCCCAACCGTGGGACGGTCGGCGGCCCAAAAAGACAAGTTCCTATGGCGGCGCGCGGCCTGCATGCGGGCTCGGGGAGCCGCCTGAACGGGGGGCCCAGAGGCACCGGAGACCGTCAGGCAGTACCGGTCTCGCCCGCATTCTGCTGGGCTATCTGGCTGCGCACCTCATCCATGTCCAGTTCCTGGGCCTTACCCAGAAGCTGGCGGAAGGAGGACTCCGGCATCGCGCCGGGCTGGGCAAAAATGATGACCTGGTCGCGGAAAATCATCAGAGTGGGGATGGAACGAATCTGGAAGTGGGCCGCGATCTCTTGCTCGACCTCGGTGTTGATTTTGGCGAAGACGATGTCCTCATGGTCCGCCGAGACCTTGTCATAGATGGGTGCGAAATTGCGGCAGGGCCCGCACCAAGGCGCCCAGAAATCGACGACCACGAAGGTGTTGTCCTTGATGGTCTGCTCGAAATTGTCTTTGTTCAGTTCTACGACGGCCATTGGTACTTCCTACCGGTTTGAGATGGCGGCGGATGTTACCAAATTCCCCCCGTGATCACAGCTGCGGCGCCAAGGCCGCGCTGCCGCCGGGGGAGACAAGGGGCGGACTGTGGGTTCGCTGTCGGCATCACGCCGCAGACAAGTTGCGCCTTTGGCAGAGACGGGACTTAACCCGTCAGTTCAGGCGGGCAATGATGCGGCTGACGTAACTGCGGGTCTCGGCATAGGGAGGGACGCCGCCGTAGCGGGTCACCGCACCCTCGCCGGCGTTGTAGCCGGCCAAGGCCAGCTCCACGTCCCCCTGGAAGTACTTGAGCAACCACTGCAGGTAGGCCATGCCCCCGCGCAGGTTTTGCTCCGGGTCCCACACGTCGCCGACGCCGAAGCGCTCAGCCGTGGCCGGAATGAGCTGCATCAGGCCCTGGGCGTTCTTGGGAGACTGCGCCTTCGAGTTGAAACCCGACTCGGCCTCGATCACCGCGAGGACCAGATTGGCGTCGAGTCCGAACTTCGGGGCCAACCCCCTCACCAGTTCGGCGATGGGACCACGGGCCGGGTGGGGCCGCCCAGCGACCCAGGTACGCTGGCCCTCGGGAGGGCAGGCGGCAGTGCGTTTGGGCTTGCCCTCCACCTTGAGTAGCTTCAGCATCCCCAGTGCCTTGGGGTCCTTAGCCCGCGCCGCCTCGTGGAACCATGCCACCGCCAGGTCCTGATCGCGCTCGATGCCGCGCCCGAAAGCATAGATTTGACCGAGCTGGAACTTGGCCTCCAGGTCCCCCCGCTCGGCGGCCTTGCAATACAGCCGCACGGCACGCCCTGTGTGCTGCTCCACCCCGACCCCGTGTTCGTAGCGCCGCGCCCAGTCGGTCAGTGCCTGGGTGTCCTTGAATGCCAGAACATCCTCAAAGCTCGGAACGCGCTCGACCGAGGCCGATAGGGGCATCTGCCACGTGATCGACGCCGCGGCGACCGCCAAAATCAAGACTCGATTCAGGAAAGACACTGATGCCTCCCAGGGACATGGTATCGGGGGTCGCAGGACACTGAAACGCAGGACTTGGTGGGCACAGAGCCGTTGGATCTAACCCAGACCCTCGGCGTCTACTACCCAGGACCACACCAAATGGGCGTGAATCGTATCACACTTTTTGTCCTGTGCCAGCCAGGCCCACCACCGACGTCAGCGACCGTTCAGCCGCCGCCTGGTCGGGCGCGCAATCGCCCCTATAATGCGGCATCCCGACCGCCGGGCCAGAACCCTCCCGAGCGTCAAGCCACGACGGAAGCAGACTGCGCCGGAATCCGCTCGGCCGTCGCGACACCCATAACCCCAGGAGATCGTCATGGCAGGTGCGGACATCGGACTCATCGGATTGGCAGTCATGGGCCAAAACCTGGTTCTCAACATGGACGACCACGGCTTTCGCGTGGCGGTGTTCAACCGTACCACCAGCAAGGTGGACGAGTTCCTCGCCGGTCCCGCCGCCGGCACCCAGGTCATCGGCACACATTCCCTCCCGGAGCTGGTGGCGGCGCTGGCGCGACCGCGGAAGGTGATGCTCATGGTCCGCGCCGGTGCAGTGGTGGATCAGTTCATCGACGCCCTGGTCCCTCTGTTGGAGCCGGGGGACCTCATCATCGACGGCGGCAATTCCCACTTCCCCGACAGTGTCCGGCGGACCCGTGCCCTGGCGGAGCAAGGCATCCTGTTCGTAGGGACCGGGGTCTCCGGCGGCGAGGAGGGGGCCCGCCACGGCCCGTCCATCATGCCCGGCGGCAACCCCGCGGCCTGGCCCCTGGTGCAGCCCATCTTCCAGTCCATCGCAGCGCAGGTGGACGGCATCCCCTGCTGCCACTGGGTGGGGGACGAGGGGGCCGGCCACTACGTCAAGATGGTCCACAACGGTATCGAGTACGGCGACATGCAGCTCATCGCCGAGGCCTACTTCCTGATGCGGGAAGGGCTGAACCTCTCGGTGGATGAGGTGCAGGCGATCTTCGCCCGCTGGAACAGCGGGGTGCTGGACTCCTACCTGATCGAGATCACCGCGGCGGTCCTCAAGGCCCGCGACACCGATGGCGAACCCCTGATCGACAAGGTGCTGGACAGCGCCGGCCAGAAGGGCACCGGCAAGTGGACTGGGATCAACGCCATGGAGTTGGGGGTACCCCTCACCCTGATCGGCGAGGCGGTCTTCGCCAGGTGCCTGTCGGCGCTCAAGGACGAGCGGGTGCGCGCCTCCCTGGTCCTTCCGGAGGAGCGCCTGAGCTTCAAGGCCGACCCCGAGACCTTCGTGCAGCACATCCACGACGCCCTCTACGCCGCCAAGATCGTCTCCTACGCCCAGGGGTATATGCTCATGCGGGAGGCGGCCCGGGAGTATGGCTGGCAGTTGGACTTCGGCGGCATCGCCCTGATGTGGCGCGGCGGCTGTATCATCCGCAGCCGCTTCCTCAACGACATCAAGGCCGCCTTCGGGCGTGACCCGGGACTGGAGAACCTGCTCCAGGACGGATTCTTCCGCGGCGAGGTCGCCGCTGCCCTGCACGGCTGGCGCAAGACCGCCACCATGGCCGTCGGGCTTGGTATACCGGCCCCCGCCATCACCTCGGCGCTGGCCTTCTACGACGGCTACCGCTACGGCCCGGCTCCCCGCGGACCTGATCCAGGCCCAGCGCGACTACTTCGGCGCCCACACCTACGAGCGGGTGGATGCCCCGCGAGGCCAGCGCTTCCATACCGACTGGACAGGAAGCGGCGGTTCGGCGGCCTCCACCGCCTACGACGTCTAGCCTGCCACCGCCCCCAGCACCGCCAGGGGTCCGGCGGCGCGCACCGCCGCCAGCCGCCCCTGGTCCGGGACGAAGAGGGAGCCGGCGAACCCCAGGGCATTGACCGAGACTGTCCCGAAGGACTCCGCCACCCGCGGCACCAGCAACAGCCAGTCCTCCGCCACCAGCAGGTTGTAGGGGGCGGACTGGCGACCGCCCGCGGTCATGCCGATCCCAAGGGTGGCCAGCAGCCCCAGATAGAACCCATGGGCCTCCGCCGCGAGCCCAGCCCCGGCGGCCACAGGTCGCGACAGTCGGGCAAAGGCGTGCCGGAAGGGCAGACGCGGGCAGACACCGATGCCCCTGGCCGGCCCACCGGCCAGGAGCGGGGCCATGGGTATCGCCGGCCCCTCGGCGGCCAGGGGCAAGGGCACCAGTTGCAGATGACGGTGGGGCTGGCTGGCCCCTGCGGCGGACCCGCCGTTGTAAAAGCCGAGCCCCTGGACCTGCCCCATGCAGGCGAACAGGGCGTCCAGGTCCGCCAGGGTCAGCAGGGTCTCCTGGTGCACGAAGGCACGGGTGACGACCAACAGGTGTCGGTCCAGGACGTTGAACTTGTTGAGCACCGCCAGGTAATCGGCCCCGATGGGGGCGACGGTCAGGGCCGGCTCCGGGGGCAGGAAGGGATTGGCCGGTGGCGGGCCGGCCTGGGACTGGCCTCCACCCGCTTCCCGGGCCTTGCGCGCCAGGCTGGACACCACCCGAACCAGGAAGCGCACCCCGCCGTCCTCGATGACCTCCTGCGTGGTCTCGATGGGGCGCAAGGCCCCGCAGGCCAGAGCCGCCCGGCTGCGGTCCTCCAGGGCCTGTGCCAGACCGCAAGCCGGTGGGGATTGGGCTTCGCCGCCGGTCACTGGCTCCACAGTCCGGTACTGATGTAGCGTTCCCCGGTGTCCGGCAGGATCGCCAGGAGGGTCTTGCCGCGGTACGCCTCCCGGCGGGCCAGGGTCAGCATCCCCGCCACAGCGGCGCCGCAGGAGATGCCGGCGAGGATGCCCTCCCGGCGTGCCAGGTGGCGCGCCTGGGCATAGGCCTCCTCGGTCGTGACCTGGACGATCTCGTCGTAGATCCCGGTGTCGAGGATCTCGGGGATGAAGCCTGGGGCCGTCCCCATGATCCCGTGCTTGCGGGCTATGCCCTGTGACAGGATGGGGGAATCCGCCGGCTCGGTGGCGATCACCCGCAGCGCCGGGTTGCGGGCCTTGAGGCGGCGCCCGACCCCGGTGATGGTCCCGCCGGTCCCGGTGGTGCAGACCAGGGCGTCCAGATCGGTCCCGAAGTCGTCCCAGATCTCTTGGGCCGTGGACTCATGGGCGTCGGGATTGGCGGGATTGAAGTGCTGACCGACGAAGAACCAGCCGTGGGCCTCCGCCAGGCGACGGGCCTCCGACACGGCCCCTTTGGTCCCCAGCTCGGCTGGGGTCAGGACCAGTTCTGCCCCGAAGGCCCGCATCAGGGCGCGGCGCTCCTCGCTCATGTCCTCGGCCATCACGAAGACGGCCCGATAACCCTTGACCGCGGCCACCATGGCCAGCCCGATCCCGGTATTGCCGGAGGTTGGCTCTACCAGGGTCGCCCCCGGGTTCAGGGCCCCGCGCCGCTCGGCGTCCTCGATCATGTTGAAGGCCGGGCGGTCCTTGATGGACCCGCAGGGGTTGAAGCTCTCCACCTTGACCCAGAGCCCGGCCGCCAGATGACCCTCCAGGTGGTTCAGGCGCACCACCGGGGTGTTACCGATGGTCTCTAGGATGTTCTGGCACTTCATTGGGGTGGTACCGGGGGCAGGGGGACGTCGGGCAGCGGCCATGATACCCGAAGGGCCAGATCCGGCGGTCTCATGAGGCAGCGGAGGCTGAACCCCTCTGGGTCGGGCCTGCCGGGCATCGGACCCGCCCCCGTGCCCACCGCGGCGAGCCGAGGCGGAGCCCTGCCCGCGTCTCGCCAGGCCCGAGTGGACCACGTATGCTCCCGCCACCCGCGCCGATCCCTGCCACCCGGCGCGGCGGAGGCCCCATGCGCAAGAACCAGTTCGCCCTGCTCCGGACCCGCCGCTTTCTGCCGCTGCTGGTCACCCAGTTCCTCGGGGCCTTCAACGACAACGTCTTCAAGAATGCCCTGGTGATGCTCATCACCTATGTGCTCGCGGTGCGGTCCGGGTTCGATTCGCGGGTCCTGGTGGTGGCCGCCGGGGGCATCTTCATCCTCCCCTTCTTCCTCTTCTCCGCCACCGCCGGCCAACTCGCGGACAAGTACGACAAGGCCTGGCTGACCCGCTACATCAAGGTGGCCGAGATCGTCATCATGCTCGGGGCGGCGCTGGCCTTCTGGATGGGCAGCGTGACCCTGCTGATGCTGGTGCTCTTCCTCATGGGGACCCAATCGACCTTCTTCGGGCCCATCAAGTTCGGCATCCTGCCCGATCACCTGGAGGAGGACGAGCTGGTGGCCGGCAACGCCCTCATCGAGACCGGCACCCTGCTCGCCATCCTCGGCGGGACCCTCCTCGGCGGTCTGGCGATCATGGCCCAGGGCGGCGTGGCCCTGGTCTCCACCCTGGTGATCCTGATCGCCATCGCCGGCTGGCTGACCAGCCGGGAGATCCCCGCCACCCAGGCGGCCAGCCCGAATCTGGTGGTCGGCCTGAACCCCCTGACGGAGACCTGGGCCATGCTCAAGGTCGCCGGGCAGGACAGGGTCATCTTCCTGTGCATCCTCGGCATCTCCTGGTTCTGGGCACTGGGCTCCACCTTCCTGTCCCTGTTCCCGGGCCTGGCCAAGGACCTGATCGGGGCCGACGAGTCCGTCGTCACCCTGTTCCTCATCGCCTTCTCGGTCGGCATTGCCCTGGGTGCCCTGCTGTGCAACCGGCTGCTCAAGGGGGCCATCCATGCCACCTATGTCACCCTGGGCTCCATCGGCATGACCCTGTTCGCCCTGGATCTCTACTTCTCCACCCGCGGCCTGAGGGCCGGCGGGGGCGAACTCATCGGGGTCGCCGCCTTCCTCGCCAAGCCCGGGTCCTGGCGCCTGCTCATCGACATGGTCGGGCTTGCGGTCTCCGGGGGACTCTATCTGGTCCCGCTCCAGGCCATGCTCCAGCACTACAGCCCGGCGGGTCACAGGGCCCGCAACATCGCCGCCAACAACGTGGTCAATGCCCTGTTCATGGTCGGGGCGGCAGGCGGCCAGCGCCGGCTTCCTCTCCGCCGGGGTCGACATCCCCGGGCTCTTCCTGGTACTGGCCCTGGTCAACGCCGTGGTGGCGGTCTACATCCTGCGCCTGCTCCCCGGGGCCCTGGCCAAGGCCCTCATCGCCTGGCTCCTGGACCTCGTCTACCGGGTGGAGGTGACAGGGATCAAGTACGTGCATGAGGCCGGGGATCGCGTGGTCATAGTCGCGAACCACCTCTCCTTCCTCGATGCCGTCCTCATCGCCGCCTATGTCCCGGAGGACCTGACCTTTGCCATCGATACCCACATCGCCAAGCACCGGCTGATCCGGTTCTTTCTGTCCCTGGCCAAGACCTTCCCCATGGACCCGACCAATCCGCTGGCCATCCGCTCCCTGGTGAACTGCGTGCGCAACGGGGAGAAGGTGGTGATCTTCCCCGAGGGCCGGCTCACCGTCACCGGGGCCCTGATGAAGGTCTACGAGGGTCCCGGGCTGGTGGCGGACAAGGCCCAGGCCGTGATACTGCCGGTGCGCCTGGACGGGGCCCAATACACCCCCTTCTCGCGGCTCAAGGGCAAGGTGCGCATCCGCTGGTTCCCCAAGCTGCGGGTCCAGTTCCTTCCACCCCAGCGCTTCGACATTCCCGAGGAACTGCGCGGGAGGCGCCGCCGCCAGGTGGCCGGTGATCGCCTCTATGACCTGATGACGGACATGATGCTGGCCAGCAGCGACCGCGACCGGACCCTGTTCGAGTCCCTCATCGACGCCCGCCACACCCACGGCGCCGGCCATCTGGTGCTGGAGGACGTGGAACAGAACCCCATGTCCTACCGCCGCCTCATGACCGGGGCCTTCGCCCTGGGCCGGGGCATCGCCCGCGAGACCGAACCCGGGGAGCGGGTCGCGGTCCTGCTGCCCAATGTCCTGGGCGCCGCGGTGACCTTCTTCGCCCTGCACGCATGGGGCCGGGTCCCGGCCATGCTCAACTTCTCCACCGGGGCCGCCAGCGCCGTGCTGGCCTGCCGTGCGGCCCAGGTGGGGTA
>CAWDHW010000006.1:0-345381 GCA_963802205.1 uncultured Gammaproteobacteria bacterium
CGCAACTTCCTGGGGCTGCCCTTCAGCGACCTCATGTTTCAGGCACAGCAGGTCCATCGGGCCCACTTCGACCTGGTCACGTTTGACCCTGGGCTATGAACGGGTGGCGACGACCCAGAATTCTGATCGGCCCTCCGGACGGCGGTGGAAGCAAGGCAATCGGCAGCGGTCGATGCCGGCATCGCCGCCGTCTTCACCGAAGCCGCGCCGGGCGAGTGCAACCTCATGCACGTCTAACGAGCCTGCGAAGCCGCCGCGGGTCGCCCCGGCCCGCTGGCCGCTACTATGGGACGGCGGGCTCGTTCCCCTACCGGACTGGGATGCCATACTGCAGCCAGGTGTCGCGGGGCGCATCGCTCGAAAATCGCCGTGATCGTCCCCTCAAGAACGGAACGACGACTTTCGGACGCCTCGGCACCACCATTGATACTCCGCATCTCGTGGTCAAGACGTCAGCCTCTACCGCACCTCAAGGGGTGGAACCCCTCTTCATCAAGGCTCTGTCTGCGTTAGGTGTTGAGCCATCGCAATGCCTTGTGCCAGGGTGTAGGGTCGGGCTTCAGCCGACAGCGGGGCCTGGGGTTACCGGCAAGGCCGCGTCGGACTGAAGTCCGACCTACGCTAACGCAGACAGAGCCTTCATCAATCCCCTGTTGTTTATCATCAACATCCGATATTCACCGTCCAATCGTTATCGCTTATCGACTAACGCGATGGAATGTGATGGATAAAGAGGAAACTTCTGGAATCGCCGATTAATGCCGTTTTTGAGCGTTGCGAGTCTCGCAACGCCTTGTTTTAGTTAATCCACAACCCGACAGCTTCCGAATTAATCAGCGATTCCTTCGGTGTGCGGATTTCAGGGCGTAAATTCCGGAAATAATTCTCTGTTGCCAAAGGTTTTCGCCTGTGATAACTATCCGGATGTTCTAAAAGACTGAAGGCCAAGCCTTGGTCTAACAAGTGCGCACTCTCCATTGCCGGATGCTCGTGGGTGGAGGGTTCCGAATGCCATCGGGTGAGAACCCATTCAGACCGGAGAATGACATGAATATGAAAGTGAAAAATTTGGTCGCTGCATTCGTTGCTGCTGGCTCTGTGATTGGCTTGGGAGCAATCTCAACGGCAGCCGAGGCTGGTTCTTGGTGGAGGAGTTCACCGACTCCGTTTAGTGTCACTTGCCAATCTGAAACCGTGGGGGCGTAATCCAAAATTGTGGAAGTGGCGATAACCCCGAAGTGCTGGTCCCGGGGATCAACAAGAAGTGCTTTTTCCTGACCGACTTCACTGCCTACAACAATAATCCAGTAGATTATGGAGGGCGTCGGGTGGATCTCAGGGATGTGACCAATGGTCGCGGCTTGCCGCCCAAGGTGGTTTACTTCCTTCCCTACGATTCAGCCGCTAGCTCTGAATAATGGCGGTTCGACGACAGTTCAGGGTTTTCAAACGCCTCTTGTGTTTACCGGCAATGTATACGCCGACGTTTGGAACGGGAATAATAACGTATTCATAACCGTTTCTGGGTATTACGACCGTTGCCCGAAATAGCAACTATTCGGAAATAAGGGGCACATAAGCCTCTCAAGAACCGCATTAACTTCAGGAGGCTCGGCCCGAGCGCCGGCCCTCCCTGTCTTTATCAAGCAAACGGGACTTACGTATAGAGGGGGCCGGGGCGGTCGATATGGGGATTACAGCGGAGGTGCTTTGGAGGGGCGAGGGGGTCGCCGGAGAGAGGAAAAGCGAGGCTTCTAATGCTACGGACGGGGGCCAAGGTGAGCGGTTGTGAGCCGGCCATTCTGACCAAGGTGACGCAGCTGTCGGACCTGGTCAACGCTATCGTCACGGCCGTGGAGCACCCGGACCCGCGCAGCCTCTGCCAGCGTCGCCGGGACGCCGCCACCGGGTCGGGCTGACGCGGGCCATGGCCCCGGGCCTGGTGGCGTAGTCAACTGCGATCCTAGGCGGCGGTTGACAACGGTCCCTGCCCGGTTAGACTCGCGGGGCTTCGACCCTCTACCCTCGGACCCGTACATGCCTGCATCTGCCACCCGTAGCGCCCAGCGCCACACCTGGTCCGTCGCCGAGGTCCAGGACCTCCTGGGGCTGCCCTTCAGCGACCTCATGTTTCAGGCACAGCAGGTCCATCGGGCCCACTTCGACCCCAATTGGGTCCAGGTCAGCACCCTGTTGAGCATCAAGACCGGGGCCTGCCCGGAGGATTGCGGTTACTGCTCCCAGAGCGCCAGCAACGACACCGGGCTGGAGCGGGAGCGCCTGCTCCCACTGGAAGAGGTGGTGGCCGCCGCGAGCGCGGCCCGCGACCAGGGGGCGACCCGCTTCTGCATGGGGGCGGCCTGGCGCAATCCCACCGATCGCAATCTGGATCAGGTCGTCGCCATGATCGAGGCGGTGCACGCGATGGGCCTGGAGACCTGCGTCACCCTGGGGATGCTCACCGGGCCCCAGGCCGAGCGCCTCAAGTCGGCGGGGCTCGACTACTACAACCACAACCTGGACACCTCCCCGGAGTTCTACGGCCAGGTCATCACCACCCGCACCTACCAGGACCGCCTGGACACCCTGGACCAGGTCCAGCGGGTCGGGCTCAAGGTGTGCAGCGGCGGCATCCTCGGCATGGGGGAGTCGCGCCGCGACCGCGCGGGGCTCCTGGTCCAGCTCGCCAACCTGCCGGTCCCGCCGGACTCCATCCCCATCAACATGCTGGTCCAGGTCGAGGGGACGCCCCTGTTCGGCACACCCCGGCTCGACCCCTTCGAGTTGGTGCGTATGGTGGCGGTGGCCCGCATTCTGATGCCGACATCCCATGTGCGTCTGTCTGCCGGGCGCAGCGAGATGAGCGACGAGCTTCAGGCCCTGTGCTACCTGGCGGGGGCCAATTCCATCTTCTACGGCGACCGGCTCCTGACCACCCCCAATGCCGAGACCAACCGCGACCTGGCCCTGTTCGCCCGTCTGGGCCTGGTGGCGGAGGCGGGGGAGGGCAACCGGCAGGACCCGGGCCCCTGTCATCGGACGGCGCCGAGGGACCAGGCCGGCGCCCCGGCCTCCTGATCGTATCGGCCCCTTTACGCTCCGTCAGGGACGGATCGACCCTTAAAGATGATCGACTTCGCCGCCGAACTCGAACGCCTGCGCCGGGACCACCTCTACCGGCGCCGCAGGGTCTTGTCCGGGCCCCAGGGGCCGCGGCTGGGGGTGGACGGACACGACCTGCTGGCCTTCTGTAGCAACGACTACCTGGGGCTCGCCAACCACCCGCAGGTGGTGGCCGCCTTTCGGGCCGGGGCCGCCCGCTATGGCGTCGGCGCCGGGGCCTCCCACTTGGTGTGCGGTCACACCGCGGCCCATCACGGGCTGGAGGAGGAACTGGCGGACTTCACCGGGCGCCCTCGTGCCTTGCTGTTTTCCACCGGTTACATGGCCAATCTGGGGGTCATCGCGGCCCTGACCGGGCGCGGCGACAGGGTGTTCGAGGATCGCCTGAACCACGCCTCCCTCATCGACGGGGCCAGGCTGAGCGGGGCCCGGCTGCGCCGCTACGCCCATGGTGACGTGGCGGCCCTGGGGCGTCTGATCGCCCTCCAGGACGATGGGCACGTCTCTCTCACCTCGGTCGCTGTTCCCGGCGCGACTTCCGCTCTGATTGCCACCGACGGGGTCTTCAGCATGGACGGCGACATCGCCCCCTTGCAGGGATTGGCCGCGGCGGCGCGGACGGCAGGGGCCTTGCTCCTGGTGGACGACGCCCACGGGCTGGGGGTGGTGGGCGAGGGGGGGCGCGGCAGTCTGGAACTGGCCGGGCTGACCCCCAACCAGGTCCCGATCCTGGTGGGCACCCTGGGCAAGGCCCTGGGGACCTTTGGGGCCTTCGTCGCCGGGGGGGATGACCTCATCGAGACCCTGATCCAGCGGGCCCGCAGTTACATCTACACCACGGCCCTGCCGCCGGCGGTGGCGGAGGCGACCCGGGTCAGCCTCGCCCTGGCGCGGCGCGAGCCCTGGCGGCGGGAACGCCTGCGTACCCTGGTGGCGCGCTTCCGGCGCGGCGCGGCGGAGCTGGGGCTGGCCCTGATGCCCTCGGACACCCCGATACAGCCGCTGATCCTGGGGAGCGCGGAACTGGCCCTGACCTGGGGCCGAATGCTGGAGACCAGCGGCATCCTGGTTACCGCCATCCGGCCGCCGACGGTCCCGGAGGGCTCGGCGCGGCTTCGAATCACCTTCTCCGCCGCTCACAGCGAGGCCGACGTGGACAGCCTGCTGGCCGCCCTGGAGGTCCTGCCGTTCCGCGACCGAACCGCCTGGGGTCTTCCGACATGAGCGCCCTGGGACGCGGGCCTCTCGTCCCTCGCCCGGCCTGGTCCTGCTCCACGGTTGGGGGATGAATGCGGCGGTGTGGGAGGGGCTGCCGGCCTCACTGGCGGGCGCGACGATCCCCATTGAACTCCCCGGGCACGGCGCCTGTCCCCTGCCGGAGACGGCCACGGGCCTCACGGCCTGGGCGGACGCCTGCCTGGCGGCGGCCCCCGAGCGCGCGGTCTGGCTGGGCTGGTCCCTCGGCGGCCTGGTGGCCCTGGCCGCCGCCCTGCGCGCACCGGAGCGCGTCGCCGGGCTGGTCCTGATGACGGCCACCCCGCGCTTCATCCAGGCCGCGGACTGGCCCGCGGCCATGGCCGAGAGGACCCTCGGCCAGTTCCACGACGGGCTCCTGTCGGACCCCGCCGGGACCCTGGACCGCTTCCTGGCCCTTCAGGTCCGCGGTAGTGCCGCTGCCCGGGAGACCCTGCGTACCCTGCGCCGGGAACTGGCGGCCCGCCCGGCCCCGGACCCGCGGGCCCTGGCCCTGGGGCTTGACCTGCTGCGCGACTGTGACCTGCGCTCGGGGCTCGCGGAGCTGACCTGCCCCAGCCTGTGGCTGTTTGGCAGTCACGACACCCTGGTCCCAGCCGCGGTTGCCCCCGGGGTCGCCGCCCTGCTCCCATCGGCCAGGGTGGTGGTGATCCGCGGGGCGGCCCATGCCCCCTTTCTGTCCCATCCCGAGGAGACCGCCACCCTGATCGACGGCTTTCTTGGCGGGCTGGCGGGTAAGGCGTCCGTGCCCTCGCCATGATCCAAGACCCCATCGACAAGGCCAGCGTTCGGCGCTCCTTCGACCGCGCCGCTCCCCGTTACGACGCGGCCGCCGTCCTCCAGCGCGAGATCGGCGGGCGTCTGCTGGAGCGTCTGGACTATTGCCGTCTGGCCCCCAAGACCATCCTCGACCTAGGCTGCGGCACCGGCCAGGCCATCGGGGCCCTGATGCGCCGCTACCCCAAGGCGCGGGTGATCGCGCTGGACTTCGCCTTTGGCATGCTGCGGTTGGCACGGCGCCGGGGGACCTGGCTCAACCGCCCGCGCGTGGTCTGCGCCGACGCCGAGGTCCTGCCGCTTGCGGATGGCTGCGTCGATCTCATCGTTTCCAATGCGACCCTGCAGTGGTGCAACGACCTTGATCGGACCTTCAGCGACCTGCTGCGGGTCTTGCGCCCCGGGGGCTTGCTGATGTTCAGCAGTTTTGGCCCCGACACCCTCAAGGAACTGCGCGCCGCCTGGGCCGCCGCCGACGGACAACGGCCCGGCCATGTTCACGTCAGCCCCTTTGCGGACATGCACGACGTCGGCGATGCCCTGGTGCGGGCCCGCTTCGCCGATCCTGTGATGGACGCCGAACACCTCACCCTCACCTACCCCGGGCTGCGTGACCTGATGCGCGACCTCAAGGGCATCGGTGCCCACAACGCCGGGAGGGACCGCCCCCGCGGCCTCACCGGCCCGCGCCGCCTTGCGGCCTTGGAGGCCGCCTACGAGACTCATCGTCGCGACGGGCGCCTCCCTGCCACTTATGAAGTCGTCTACGGTCACGCCTGGGCCCCGGACTTGGCCGCCCGCGGCCGGCACACCGACGACGGCTTTGCCATTCCCGTCGGGGCCATCGGCCGACATCGGCCACCGCTAGGGGGTGGCCTGTGACCGGGGTATTCGTCACCGGGACCGACACCGACTGCGGCAAAACCCTGGTGAGCCTGGGGCTCATGGCGGCCCTCCAGGCACGGGGCCTGCATGTGCTGGGGATGAAGCCGGTGGCCTCGGGCTGTCAGGGCGCGCCGGGTGCTCTGCGCAACCCCGACGCCCTGGCGCTCGGCGCCCAGGGCAGCCGCCAGGTCCCCTATGACCTTACAAACCCTTATGCCCTGGCGCCAGCCATCGCCCCCCACATCGCCGCCGGGGAGGCTGGGGTGAGCATCGAGCTGCAACCGCTCGTCGCGGCCTACCAGGCACTGGCGCACCAGACCCAGTGGGTTGTGGTGGAGGGGGTCGGCGGCTGGCGGGTTCCGCTAAGCCCGACGCTGTTCGTCAGCGATCTGCCCCTGGCCCTGGATATGCCCGTGGTCCTGGTGGTTGGGCTCAAGCTCGGCTGCATCAATCACGCCCTGCTCACCGCCGAGGCCATCCGCGCCGGCGGGGCACGCCTGGTGGGATGGATCGGCAACCAGATTGACCCCGCCATGCTCGCTCGGGAGCAGAACCTGGCAACCCTGGCGACCCTCATCAAGGCCCCCTGTCTGGGAGTGGTGCCGCATCTGGAGGACCCGACCCACGACCAGGTGGCCGCCTGTCTCCGGGTGGATGGGTTTCTGGGCGTTGCAGGTACCTGACCCGCTTGGCAATATCTTGTTGGGTCAGCCAGCGGAGGCAGGAGGAAGGATCTGACCTATTCGGCCTCCTGCGTCGGCCTAATGCGCTGGAAAGCGGTGAGTGCGTGATTGCAAGACCCCGTGCGCGGTGTGCGCGGAATTCCCCGAAATTCCGGCCACCTTTAGGTGGCGCCAAAATATTGGGGCCGCGTTAGCGACCCCGGTTAGCCGCGAGCGGCTCACGATTTAAAGTCTGGCTCTTCCGGGGGATGCTTACTACGACTTACTACGAACTGCTGGCGACGACGCACCAACCATCTGATTTAGTCCCCTGAGCTAATCAAAGGATTGGAATTGTCCTCGCTCTCGAGCAAGATTCATCCGCATGTCACCGCCCATTATCAAGCTAAAGGCTATGCTGGATGATTCAGATGATATGGTAGGTAAACTCAATCGAAAGTATTGGGGCTGAGGGAATGCAGTAGTATTCTCAGGAAAGCAAAGTCCAGTATAGGTTGTTCCGGGAATTCCAATCAGTGGTGGTAACGAATAGGCGGTCGGGAGTACCCAGATTAGATTGAGGCGCTTGTCTAATGGGATCGCATCTGAACAATAATAACCATTATTTGCATAAACATACCCCGCCCCATAGCTGTAGCTATTTTTGTCATTCCATATAACGAGAAGAGTTGGCTCCGGTCCCCTTACGAAAAGGCCGAAGGGCGATAAGATTCCCGTTCTCCGCCCCAGCATTAGATCAAATGATATCTCTCCAGTCACATTCGCATGACCACCGGTTTTGATTCCACTGGATAACGGCGATACAAAGTTATGCGTAGGATTAGATGTAGGATTAAATAGTGTATAGGTACAAGCTTCATTTTCGCCTTCAATGAAACAATTACCAACTGGCTCTGTTGCGTCTGTTCCATCAGCCAATGGGAAAACGGGTATGTTTGTTGATTCAGAACCCATGCTAAACTTGGCGTCTGCAAAGATGTTAAAATCTGCCACTTCACCATGGAATCCTGCTTCAGTCTGAAGCAACATGTAGCCTGGGATTCCTTTTTGGCCTGGTGCAATTGATTTCCAGTCAAGAATATAAATACTATTCGGCATGGTCAAAAAATAGCCATCTTGCATTACCACTCCGTATTGGTTAAAAAAGGTCCAGTGAATTTTCACATCAGTATCAGGTAAATTGGTGTCGCTGGGGGATGTGTGAGGGGCTGTATATTCATTAGGTATTAAGCTTTCTCCGATACGACTTGGTACGGTGACGCTAATTGTTGTGTTAGTCGAAGTATTAGCATCATACAAGACTAATGGGACAAGCAGTGCTTCACCCGCCGATCCTTGAAAAATTGCATATGCAGCGCTGTTCATGCAAAAAAACAGCAAAGCTAATGCTGCTTTAAAGATCTTTTGTTGAAGAGTGGAATAGTAGGATACGGATGTCAGTGGAGTCATAGTTTTCACCGTTACTGTTAGGCTGAAGTCCTAGCGAGAGTCATTAGAGCAGGTGCGCGCCCATCTGTTTCTGTGCATGCTCGACTATTACGTCAAATGGCACATGTGCAAAGCTTGGCGCAGACTACTGTTCGCCGATGAAGACCAAGCGCGGCTGGCCGAGCGTGACCCCGTAGCACCGACGACACGTTCCGAAGCGGCACTGGCGAAGGTGGCAAGCAAGTGGCTCGCTGACGGCTCCCCCGCCCACAGTTTTCGGACCCTACTCAACGAGCTGTCCACGATCATCCGCAATCCCTGCCGACGCAAGAACGTTAGCGTCGGCGAGGCAACCTTCAACATCGATACAACCCCCAACCCCAAGCAGCAGGCGGCACTCGATTTGCTCACAGCGGGGAAACCATGGACAGACTGCGGTTTTCGGTACGATGAAGACTAGCGGTATATTTCATTTTGGCAACTCCAAACGAGCATGTTGTGAAGTGGACCCCGAATCCTGGACAGGTGGCTAAGTTAAGGGTTGAGGGCACCATGTCAGCCGACAGGAGCCTTCGACCATGCCCAGACCACGCAAACGCCACAGTCCCGACTTCAAGGCCCGAGTGGCCCTGGAGACGATCCTCGGGCTGAAGACCACCGCCCAGCTCGCCAGCGAGTTTCAGGTTCATCCGGTGCAGATTAGCCAGTGGAAGCGCCAGGCCCTGGATCACCTGCCCGAGGCCTTCGGGCGCGATACCAGCCACCCGCAGCGCTCGGAGAGCGAGCTGACCGCGCCGCTGTTTGAGGAGATCGGGCGACTGAAATGGAACTCGACTGGCTGAATGGTGGCCATCCGAACTGCTCCGCAGTAGGCGATACACCCATATTGTCAATAGGTTATGCGCCAGGCGCTGGTTCCGACCGCCGGACCCGGGGGGACGGCTCAGTCCACTGCCAGCCAGGATTCAGCAGGTTGTCAGGACACAGGACTGGCCAGGCCCGGGAATAGGTCACGCCAGGGTGTGGAGACGGTCGGTCCGATCCGCTTATGAGGTGGCGCTATCGTGGGCGGGGTAGGGCAGTAGCGCCACGGCGAGCAACTGGGCCGGGGCCACCGGTTTGGTCAGGGAGCAGGGGATCGCCCTGGGTCACCTGAGCCAGTACCAGTCCCACCTCGGCGACCCGCCGGGCTGGATCGGACAGGTCGCGGAAGAACTGGAGCCTTTCCCCACCCGCGAGCTTGAAGGCCTTGGGCTGGGTCTGTATGAGACGGATCAGGTGCATGGGGTCGATCTTGGGGTCGGCGTCGAAGTGAATACGCCCGCCCGTGGGGCCCGCCTCGATCTTCTTGATGCCATAGGGCTGGACGCGCAGTTTCAATTCGGTGATGGCGAGCAGGTTCTGCGCCGCCTGGGGCAGGAGCCCGAAGCGGTCGATCATCTCGACCTTGAGGTCGTGCAGGGCGTCCAGGTTCGCGGCGCTGGCGATGCGCTTGTAGAGCACCAGGCGCGTGTGGACATCCGGGAGGTAGTCGTCCGGGAGCAGGGCCGGGAGCCCAAGATCGATCTCGGCCCCGTGGTCCAGGGGGCGGTCGAGCTCCGGTTCGCGACCGCTCTTGAGTGCCGCCACGGCGCGCTCCAGCAGGTCCATGTAGAGGCTGAAGCCGATCTCGGTGATCTGGCCGCTCTGTTCGTCGCCCAACAATTCCCCGGCCCCACGGATCTCCAGATCATGGGTCGCCAGGGTGAAGCCGGCGCCTAGATCTTCCAGGGATTCAATGGCCTCCAGGCGTTTCTTGGCGTCGGCGGTCATGGACTGGGGCGGCGGGGTAATGAGATAGGCATAGGCCCTGTGGTGGGATCGCCCGACCCGGCCGCGCAATTGGTGGAGCTGGGCCAGGCCCAGCTTGTCCGCGCGATGGATGAGGATGGTGTTGGCGCTGGGGACGTCGATGCCGCTTTCGATGATGGTGGTGCAGACCAGGATGTTGAAGCGCTGATGGTAGAAATCGCGCATGACCCGTTCGAGGTCGCGCTCGCGCATCTGGCCATGGGCGATCTCGATGCGGGCCTCCGGGATCAAGGCGCCGAGGGTGGCGGCCATCTTGTCGATGGTCTCGACCTCGTTGTGGAGGAAATAGACCTGGCCGCCGCGTTTCAGCTCGCGCAGGCAGGCCTCCTGGATCAGGGCGTCATTCCAGGTGCTGACGAAGGTCTTGATGGGGTGCCGTTCCACCGGCGGGGTGGCGATGATGGCCAGGTCGCGTAGCCCGGACATGGCCATGTTGAGCGTCCGCGGTATGGGCGTGGCCGTCAGGGTCAGGATGTCCACCTCGGCGCGCAGGGCCTTCAATTGCTCCTTGTGGCGTACCCCGAAGCGGTGCTCCTCGTCGATGATGGCGAGCCCCAGATCCTTGAAGCGGATATTGGGGGCCAGGAGCTTGTGGGTCCCGACGACGATGTCGATGGTCCCCTTGGCCAGGCCCTCGAAGACCTGCTTCTGTTCCTTGGCGGTACGAAATCGCGACAGGGACTCGACCTTGACCGGCCAGTCGGCGAAACGGTCGGAGAAGTTCTGGAAGTGCTGCTCCGCGAGCAGGGTGGTGGGCACCAGGACGGCGACCTGGCGCCCGCCGCTCACCGCCATGAAGGCGGCGCGCATGGCGACCTCGGTCTTGCCGAAGCCCACATCGCCGCACACCACCAGGTCCATGGGCTTGGGGTCGGCCATGGCGGTCAGGACAGACTCGATGGCGCGGGCCTGATCCGGGGTCTCCTCGAAGGCGAAGGCCTGGGCAAAGGCGCTGTAGTCGTCCCCCGGCGCGGCGCAGGCGACCCCCTCGCGGGCGGCGCGGCGGGCATAGACCTCCAGCAACTCGGCGGCCACATCGCGGACCTTCTCGGCGGCCTTGCGTTTGAGCTTGTCCCACTGGTCGCCGCCGAGCTTGTGAAGCGGTGCGGCGTCCGGGGAGGCCCCGGTGTAGCGGGAGATCAGATGCAGCGATGACACCGGGACATAGAGTTTGTCCCCGCCGGCGTACTCCAGGGCTACCAGCTCGGTCTTGAGCCCGCCCACCTCCAGGACCTGGAGCCCGAGGAAGCGCCCGACCCCGTGTTCCTCATGGACCACCGGGGCCCCAGGCAGCAGCTCGGTGAGATTGCGGACGACCGCCTCGCCGTCGCGCTCCTTGGCGCGGCGGCGGCGTTCCTGGCGCACCCGCTCGCCGTAGAGCTGGGTCTCGCTGACGATGGCCAGGCCCTCGGCCTCCAGGATCAGGCCCTGCTCCAGGGGGCCGACGGTCAGGGCCAGGGGGTCGTCCCCGGCGATGAAGGCGCCCCAGCCGTCCAGGGCCCGCGGGCGCAGGCCGAAACCGCGCAGGTGTTCCGCCAGGAGTTCCCGCCGCCCGGTGCTCTCGGCGAGGAACAGCACGCGCCGCCCCGGCTCTCGGATGAAACCCATGAGGGCCGCGGCGGGCTCGGCGGCGCGGGCCTGGATGGCGAGCGGGGGTAGGGGCCTGGTGCCGAAGTTGCACGCCTGGGCGAAGCCCTTGCGCCGCTCCGGCAGTTCCGGGGACTGGTAGACCACCCCGGGCATGGCCTTGAGGGCGGCCGTCAGCTCGTCGGCTTCCAGAAAGAGTCGGCGGGGCGGGAGCAGGGGGCGCTCGATGTCGTGGCGGCGCTGCTCATAGCGGGTGGTCACGGTGTCGAGGAACCGGCTCGCGGCCTCCCGCACCCCCTCGGCCTCGCACACCAGGGCCCCGCTGGGGAGGTAGTCGAAGAGGGTTGCGGTCGCCTCGAAGAACAGCGGCAGGTAGTACTCCAGCCCCCCGGGGCGCGACCCTCGCTGACCTCCCGATAGATCAGGCTGCGCTTGGGGTCGCCCTCGATCTCGGCGCGGTAACGCTGGCGGAAGGCGCTCACGGCCTCCTCGCCCAGGGGGAATTCCCGGGCCGGGAGCAGGCGCACCTGTTTGACCTTCTCCCGGGTCCGTTGGGTGTCCGGGTCGAAGGTGCGGATGGACTCGATCTCGTCGTCGAACAGGTCGATGCGCAGGGGCTCCAGGCTGCCCATGGGGAAGACATCCAGCAGGGAGCCGCGCACCGCGAACTCGCCGTGGGCCAGGACCTGGGAAACGCACTGGTAGCCGGCCCGCTCCAGGCGGCGGCGGGTGGCGTCCAACTCCAGGCGTTCGCCCACGGCGATGACCAGGGAGTGTCCGTCCACATAGTCCCGCGGCGGCAGGCGTTGGAGCAGCGTGCTCACCGGCACCACCAGGACCCCCTGGGTCAGGCCCGGTAACCGGTGCAGGGTCAGCAGGCGCTCGGAGACCAGCTCCGGCAGGGGCGAGAAGATGTCGTAGGGCAGGGTCTCCCAGTCCGGGAAGCCGAGTACCGGGAGCCTGGCGTCGCCCCCGTCTCTGTCCAGCCCGGTCCCCAGGAAGAAGGCGAGTTCCGCCCCCAGCCGCGCTGCCGCCTGGACATCGTCCACCACGGCGACCAGGAGCCCCGGATGGGCCTGGGCCGCTTGGGCCAGGGCCAGGGCTGGACCGGCCCCATAGAGGCGTCCCCACTGGAGGCGCTGGCCTGGGCCTGGGAGCGGTGGGGTCAGGGGGCTGAAGGTGTTGCTGGCGGATTCTGGGAAGGAAACGGGTTGGGGCATGTCCTGCGGGCCTGACGACGGCGGCCGGTGGGTGAGGGCGGGGATTTTCTCACAGGGGGCGGGGGCTGGCATGACCGTGAAGACGGATGGGCGAGGTCAGGCCAGTGCATCGGACCCCGGCATGGTCAGGACCTTAAGGTCCGCCCCCCAGAGCTGGCTGATGAGCCCCTGGGCCAAGTCGGCCTGGCCGCTGGTCCAGAATCGCTCGATGCCGGTCCGGTCTGCCAGGGTCAGCAACCCGGCCTCGTCCAGGCGGCGACGGACCTGGCGGGCCACCGCGGCACCGGAGTCCATGACCAGGACCTGCGGTCCTGCCAGGTCCGCGATCAAGGGGCGCAGGTGGGGGTAGTGGGTGCAGCCCAGGACCAAGGTGTCGGCGCCCTGTTCCAGCAAGGGGGTCAGGTAGTCCGCGAGCAGGGCCCGGGTGCCTTCGCCGTCGAAGTCCCCGGCTTCGATACGCTCCACCAGCCCGGGGCAGGGCTGGACCAGGACCTCGGCCCCACCGTTGAAGCGCCCGACGAGGGTCACGAAATTGTGGCTGGCCAGCGTCTGGCTGGTGGCCAGGACCCCCACCACCCCGGAGCGGGTGCGGGCCACGGCGGGCTTGACGGCGGGTTCCATGGCGATGATGGGGATGCGATAGCGCATGCGTAGGGCCTGGGCCGCGGCCCCGGTGGCGGTGTTGCACGCGACCACCACGGCCTTGGCCCCCTGCGCAATCAGGAACTGCGTCACCGTCAGGGCGCGTTGGACGATGGCCTCTGCGGGTTTGTCGCCGTAGGGGGCGTGGGCGGAATCCGCGACGTAGAGCAGGTCTTCGTTGGGCAACTCGCGGCGGATCTCGCGCAGGACTGAGATCCCGCCGACGCCGGAGTCGAATACACCGATGGGGGCAGCCTTGGGCATGGGGTTAGGTCGCGTGGCAAGGGGCGCGGGAGTTTACCAAACCCCCGTAGGTCGGGCTTCAGCCCGACGGCGGTGAGACGGTTGCCGGGGGGTGGCGTTGGGCTGAAGCCCGACCGACAGCGCCATGGCCCGTCGGTCATCCGCGCTCGATGCGCCAGCAGTTGTGGATGCGCGGGTTGCGCTCGAAGTCCGGGGGCAGGGTGGCCTTGGTGATGTCGCTCACCCGCACCCCGGGCAGTTCCGCGGCCTCCATACGAAAGCGGCGCAGGTTGTTGGAAAAGATCAGGATACCGTCGGGCTCCAGCAGCTCCAGGGTGGCCTCGATCAGCTCCACATGATCGCGCTGCACATCGAAGGTCTCCGCCATGCGCTTGGAGGTGGAGAAGGTCGGCGGGTCCAGGAAGATGAGCCCGAAGCGGCGCCGCCCGGCGTTGTCCAGGATCCATTGCAGGCAGTCGGCCTGGATCAGCTCGGTCCGGGGCGCAGTGAAGCCGTTTCGCGCCAGGTTGCGTTCCGCCCATTGGAGATAGGTGCGGGACATATCCACGCTGGTGGTGGTCAGGGCACCATTGCGGGCGGCGTGGACACTGGCGCTGCCGGTATAGGCGAACAGGTTCAGGAAGCGCCGGCCTTCAGCCAGCTTCCCAACCAGGCGGCGGGTGAGGCGGTGGTCGAGAAAGAGCCCGGTATCGAGGTAGTCCTCGAAGTTGACCAGGAGCCGGCAGTCACCCTCACGGACCTCGTGGAAGTGCCCGGTCTGGGCCAGGCGCTCGTACTGGGCGTTGCCCTTCTGTTGACTGCGGATCTTGAAGTAGATGCGCTGCTCTGGGACCCCCAGGACCTCCTGGATCACGGCCAGCCCCTCGCGCAGCCGCAGCCGGGCCTGGCGCGGGTCGATCTCTGCCGGGGCCGCGTATTCCTGTGCGTGAACGTAGAGGGGCAGGTCCCCGCTCGCGTCAGGTTCTGAGCCCTCGTAGACGTCCACCGCCAAGGCGTATTCCGGCAGGTCGGCGTCGTAGAGGCGGTAGCAGGTCACCCCCTCGCGCCGGCGCCATTTACCCAGGTGCCTGAGGTTCTTGGCCAGGCGATTCGCCAGCATAACCGCCCCTGGACTGCGGTCGTCGGCGGGCAGGGCGCGCGGGCGGTTGGAGACGAACGACTCCGGAGTCACCTCGAAGTGCAGCAGACGGCACTCGATGGGCCCGTTGAACAGGCTGTGGTAGCGCCGGGCACGCAGGCCCATGTGCTTGCCCAAGTCCGGGTTGCCGGTGAGCAGCGCCGCCCGCCAGCCCGGAAACCGCTCGCGCAGGGTCGCCCCGATGCGGGCATACAGGGCCGGCAGGTCCGAGTCCGCCCCCAGGCGCTCGCCATAGGGTGGGTTGAGAACCACCAGGCCGGTCTCGCCCTCCCGTCCCGGGGTCGCCTCGTCCAGGTCGCGGCGCTCGAAGTGGACACGGCCGGCCAGCCCCGCCCCTGCGGCGTTGTTCAGCGCCACCCGGATCGCCGTCGGGTCCTGGTCGTAGCCACGGATATGGGGCAACCGGGCAAGGCCTGCGTCGCGGCGTGCCTGGGCCTCGGCGATCAGATCGGCCCAGGCCGCAGGGTCGTGCCCGCGCCAGCCGAGGAAGCCCCAGTAGTCCCGCAGGAGCCCCGGGGCAATGTCCGCCGCCATCAGTGCGGCCTCGATCGGCAGGGTCCCGGACCCGCACATGAAGTCCACCAGTGCCGCGTCGGTCTGAGCAAGCTCTGGCCAGCCTGCTCGCATCAGGATGGCGGCGGCGAGATTTTCCTTCAGCGGCGCGGCGGAACCCTCCTCGCGGTAGCCCCGCCGGTGCAGGGACTCGCCCGACAGGTCCAGGCTCAGGGTCGCCTGGTCGCGAAAGAGCCAGACCTGGACCTGCACATCCGGGCGGTCCAGGCGCACATCCGGCCGGCTCCCCCAGACATCGCGCAGCCGATCGACGATGGCGTCCTTGACCTTGAGGGCGCCGTAGTGGCTATGGGTAATGGCAGAGCGGGCGGTGTCCAGATGGACGGCAAAGGTTGCCCCGGGCGCCAGGTGGTGCTCCCAGGGAATGCCCTGTGCCCCGACATAGAGGGCCTCCGGGGACTCCGCCGGGAACTCTGCCAGGGGCATCAGCACTCGGTTGGCCACCCGCGACCACAGACAGGCGCGGTAGGCGTCCCGCAGTTCGGTGCCGAAGCGGACCCCGGCGCGGGTCTCCTGGACCTCCGGCACCCCTGAGGCGCGGAGTTCCTCCGCCAGCAGGGTCTCCATGTGGCGGGCGGCAGTGGCGAAGAAGCGGGGTGGGGACATGGCGGGGCCTGTGGCGGGGTGCGCGACCGCTGCGCCAGGGGATCGGTCAAATATCCCGGAGCAGCTCGTTGATGCTGGTCTTACCGCGGGTGCGGGCATCCACCTGCTTGATGATGACGGCACAGCCCAGGGAGTAACTGCCATCCTTGGAGGGCAGGCTGCCTGGGACCACCACAGCCCCCGGGGGACGCGGCCGTAGCTGATCTCGCCGGTCTCGCGGTTGAAGATCTTGGTGCTCTGGCCGATGAAGACACCCATGGAGAGCACGGCCCCCTCGCCGACGATGACCCCTTCGACGACCTCGGATCTGGCCCCGATGAAGCAATTGTCCTCGATGATGGTGGGCGCGGCCTGTACTGGCTCCAGGACCCCGCCGATGCCGACACCGCCGGAGAGGTGGACGTTACGGCCGATCTGGGCACAGGAGCCCACGGTCGCCCAGGTGTCCACCATGGTGCCGGAGTCCACATAGGCCCCGATGTTGACGTAAGAGGGCATGAGGACGCAGGACGGGGCAATGTAGGCACCGCGGCGCGCCGCGGCCGGCGGGACCACCCGCACCCCGGCGTCCCGGAAGTCGCGGGCGTTGTAGTCCGCAAACTTGGACGGGACCTTGTCGTAGTAGTTGGTGAAGCCGCCCTTGAGAAAGGCGTTGTCCTCGATGCGGAAGGACAAAAGCACGGCCTTCTTGATCCACTCGTTCACCACCCAGGCCCCATCGCGCTTTTCGGCCACGCGGATCTCGCCGCGGTCCAGGCGGGTCAGGGTGTCCTGCACGGCATCGCGCACCAGGGTCTCGACGTTGCGGGGGGTGATGTCGGCGCGGCGCTCGAAGGCCTCGGCAATGATGTTCTGGGTGTCGCTCATGGCAAACTCCGGAGGGGTCAGGTCAAAGGGTCTCGATAAAGCGGCGGATGCGCCAGGCGGCGTCGATGCACTCATCCTGCGGGGCCACCAGGGCCAGGCGTATGTGCCCGCGGCCAGGGTCCAGTCCTGCGACGCTGCGGGACAGGAAACGCCCGGGCAGTACGGTAACGTTGGTGCCGGCGAACAGCTCGCGGGCGAAGTCGGTGTCCTCGCCCGGTGTTTTGGGCCAAAGGTAAAAGCCGGCATCCGGGCGTTCGCAGGGTAACACCGGATCGAGGATCTCGATGACGGCGTCGAACTTGGCCCGGTAAAGGGCACGGTTGGCCACCACATGGGCCTCGTCGCCCCAGGCGGCGATGCTGGCATGCTGCTGGGGCAGCGGCATGGCGCAGCCGTGGTAGGTGCGGTACTTGAGGAAGCGCTCGCAGAGGCGGGCATCCCCGGCGACGAAGCCAGAGCGCAGCCCAGGGGCATTGGAGCGCTTGGACAGGCTGTGGAAGACCATGCAGTTGCGGAAGTCATCGAGTCCCATCCGGGCCGCCGCCTGGAGCAGCCCTGGGGGTGGATCGGCCTCGTCCGGGTAGAGTTCGCTGTAGCACTCGTCCGAGGCGAGGATAAAGCCGTGCTCCTGGGATAAGGCGATGAGGCGCTGGAGGGTTGCCAGGTCCATCACCCGCCCGGTGGGGTTGCCCGGGGAGCAGATGTACAGCAGTTGGCAGCGGCGCCAGGTAGCCGCATCCACCGCGTCGAAGTCCGGGAGCAGGCCCGTGGCAATGGTGCAGGGGAGGTAACGGGGTTCGGCCCCGGCGAGCAGGGCGGCGCCCTCGTAAATCTGATAGAAGGGGTTTGGCATCAGCACCAGGGGGTCGCGGCTGCGGTCCACCATCGCCTGGGCGAAGGCGAACAGGGCCTCGCGGGTGCCGTTGACCGGCAGGACCTGGGACTCCGGGTTTATGCCGCCGTCGGTCAGCCCAAAGCGGCGGGTCAACCAGGTAGCGATGACCCGGCGGAGGCGCTCTGTCCCCTTGGTCGTCGGGTAGACCGAGAGCCCGTGCAGATGGGCGATCAGGGCCTCCCGGATGAGGCCCGGCGTGGCGTGCTTGGGTTCGCCAATGGACAGCGCAATGTGCGCGCGCCCGGCCGGGGGCACGACCCCCTGCTTGAGGGCGGCCAGACGCTCGAAGGGATAGGGCTGGAGGCGGTCCAGGTCCGGGTTCATGGCGGCGGTGGGCTTAAGTCCAGGGCTGGCGTCCGGCGCTGTTGCCGGATCGGGCCGGCGTCGGAGGAGAAGGGCGGCAGTATAGGCGATTGCCCGCGGTGGCGGGAGGTCGAACGGGTCGCCCAAACGGGAGGGGGCTTGCATCCTCGTCCGGCGTGAAGAACCTTAGGTCCTCGCTAGTCCGGGTCGCGTTTGTTATCCTCCTGCCCCTCTTCATCGCGCCGGGTCGCCGGCGCCGAAGCCATACCCCTGCCCCCTAAAGAAGTCCAGTAATATCCCTATGAACAATACGTTACGCTTGATTGCCGCTTCCTGCCTGGCGTCGTTCGCGGCGGTCGCCGTGGCCCAGTCCCCTGGGCAGCAGATGGTCCCACCACCCCCGCCACCGGCAGTCCCCCAAGGCGTTTCCCCGTCAGGTCTTGGGGCAGGTCCTGGGGCACAGGCACCGGCGGGTCAACCGGCGGGGCAATGGGTGACGGTGGAGCGGCGATCCGTTGGCGGCGGCGCCACCGTCGGCGGGACTGTGGTCCCGGTGGAGGAGATCACCTTCACCGCCCAAATGCCGGGTAGCGTCAAGTTTATCGCCGGGGCCGAGGGTGACCGCTTCGATGCGGGTCAGGTCCTGGCCGTGCTCGACGAGTCGGCCATGCTGGCCCAGCGGCAGGCGGCCTTGGCCCAGATCCGCAACGCCGAGTCGGCCCAGCGCAACGCCGCCGTCCAGTACGACCGCGAGCGCGAGAACCCTACACCCAAGCAGAGTAGCAACATGATGTCCCAGATGATGCCCATGCCCTTCATGGGCGACGGCGGGGACAACAAGGTCCACCGTGGGGCCACCCTGTACCAGTACCGCTCCCAGATCGAGCAGGCCCAGTCCGGGGTGGCGGCGGCCCGCTCCCAGCTCGCGGAGATCGACGCCAAGCTCAAGGACACCAAGAGCATCGCCCCCTTTGCCGGCTTCATCACCCACAAGCACGTCAACCAGGGGGACACGGTCCAGCCCGGCCAGCCCCTGCTGAGCTTCGCCAATATGGACCAGCTTCAGGTCCAGGTGGATGTCCCGACCCGCCTGGCCGGGTCCCTGCACCCCGGCGCCCTGACCCAGGTCCGCCTCGACGACCCCGAGCAGACCATTGCCGAGGCGCGGGTGGCCCAGGTCTTCCCCATGGCCGATGCCACCCGCCACACGGTGCGCGTCAAGTTCGACCTCAAGCCCGGCACCCCCGCCAAGGCCGGGATGTATGTCGATGTCATGATGCCCAAGACGAGCGGCCCCGGGCCCGCCGCCGATGCCCTGCCGGTCATCCCTATGGCGGCGGTGGTCTGGCGCGGCGGCCTGCCCATGGTCTATGTCCAGGACGCCGGGGGTCAGCCGCGGCTCAATCTGCTGCGCCTGGGCGAGCAGGTGGGCGATGAGGTGGGCGTGCTCACCGGGCTCCAGGGCGGGGAACGCGTCCTGATCGGGCGCTGAGGCGGCGCGAGGCGCCCGGTCGGCCTGAAGGCCGACCTACATCCCAGCGGCCCCGCGGCGTTCCTATCCGTCCCCACGACGTCACCACCTCAGAGACGACCCCATGTCCGATCAACACCCCAGTCCGGCCCCATCGGCGCTTGACGCCCATCACGGCGGCCTCGGCCTCGCCGGGTGGACCGCCAAAACCTTCGTCCATTCACCCCTCTCGCCGCTCCTGTTCCTGGCCATGCTGGGCATGGGCCTGCTCGGGCTCATGGCTACGCCGCGTCAGGAGGACCCGCAGATCTCGGTCCCGATGATCGATGTCTTCGTCCAGTTCCCTGGGGCGTCCACCGAGCAAGTCGCCAACCTGGCGGTGGCCCCCCTGGAGCGTCTGTTGAGCGAGATCCCGGGCGTCAAGCACGTCTACTCCGCCATGGAGCGCGAGCAGGGGATCATCACCGTCCGCTTCGAGGTCGGCGAGCAGATGGGACCCTCCATCGTCAAGGTCCACGACAAGATTGCCTCCAATCCCCAGGCCCTGCCGCCGGGGGCCATGCCGGCCCTGGTCAAACCCAAGGGCATCGACGACGTCCCCACCGTGACCCTGACCCTGTGGTCAGATGCCGTCGATGATGCCGCCATGCGTTCCCTGGCGGACAAGCTGCTGCAGAACCTGGCCCAGATCAAGAATACGGGGCAGGGCTTCGTGGTCGGCGGGCGTCCCGAGCAGATCCGCGTGGCGGTGGCGCCGCAACGCCTGGCGGGCTACGGGGTAACGCTCGACCAGCTCGCCCAGACCATCAAGACCGCTAACGGCGAGCGACGCACCGGCAGCGTCGAGGTCGGCGAGGCCTACTTCACCGTCTACACGGGGTCATTCCTCCAGAGCGCCGCGGACCTGGAGCGTCTGGTGGTGGGTAGCCGTCAGGGGGCCCCAGTCTTCGTCCGCGATGTCGCGGAGGTGTCTCTGGCCCCGGAGGACTATCGCCGGCAGGTCAATTACTACACCGGCCCGAGCTACCCGGACGCCCAGGTCAAGGCCGATGGCCTCCCGGCGGTGACCATCGCCATTGCCAAGAAGCCCGGGAGCAACGGGGTCTCGGTGGCCAACGACATCCTGGCCAAGGTCGCCGTCCTCAAAGGCGAGCTGATCCCGGACAACGTCCATGTGGAGGTCACCCGTAACTACGGCGAGACCGCCAACGCCAAGGTCAACGAGTTGATCTTCAAGCTCTTCGTCGCCACCGGCGCGGTCACTGTCCTGGTCCTTCTGGCGCTCGGCTGGCAGCCCGCGGTCGTGGTGACCCTGGTTATCCCGGTGGTGCTGCTGATGACCATCTTCTCCGCCTGGCTTATGGGATACACCATCGACCGGGTGAGTCTGTTCGCGCTCATATTCTCCATCGGCATCCTGGTGGACGATGCCATCGTGGTGGTGGAGAACATCTACCGCCGCTGGCTCATCAAGGGCGAAACCGATACACAAACGGCCGTCGATGCGGTGGCCGAGGTCGGCAATCCGACCATCATCGCCACCTTCACCGTGGTTGCGGCCCTGCTGCCCATGGGCTTCGTCTCCGGGCTCATGGGGCCCTACATGGAGCCGATCCCGGCCCTGGGCTCGACCGCCATGCTGTTCTCCCTGTTCGCGGCGTTCGCCTTCACGCCCTGGCTGGCCATGCGCATCAAGCCGAGCCTCAAGGCCCTGCGCAAGGCGGAGGCCTCCGAGCACAAGACGGTGCAGGCCCTCGACGGGCTCTTCCGGCGCATCCTGCTCCCGCTCATCGGGCGCCGGTCCCTGGGCTGGCTGTTCCTGCTCGTCCTGGTGGGGGCCTTCTTCGGGTCCATGCTGCTGTTTTATCTGAAGGCCGTGCCCTTCAAGATGCTTCCCTTCGACAACAAACCGGAATTCGGTGTGGTGCTGGATATGCCGGACGGGACCGCGCTGGGTCGCACCATCAACACCGCCCGGCTCCTGGCGGACAAGGTCCGCGAGATCCCCGAGGTGGTCGCCGTACAGACCTACGCCGGCACCGCCAAGCCCTTCGACTTCAACGGCATGGTCCGCCACTACTACCTGCGCCAGAAGCCCTGGCAGGCGGAGGTCCAGGTCCAGCTCACCGACAAGGGCCAACGCAAGCGCACCAGCCATGAGATCGCCGTGCAGGCCCGCGAGGCCCTGACCCCGCTGGCACAGCAGGCGGGGGGGCGCATCACGGTGGTGGAGATGCCCCCAGGGCCTCCCGTGCTCCAGTCTGTGGTGGCGGAGATTTACGGGCCCAACGCCGAGGTCCGCCGCCAGGTGGCCGCCGACATGACCCGGATGTTCCAGGAGACCGAAGGCCTCGCCGACGTGGACAACTACATGCAGGACTCCCATGAGGTCATGCGCTTCGAGGTCGATGCCGAGAAGGCGGTGCGCCAGGGGATCTCCGTGGACAGCGTCATCCGCAACCTGGAGATGGCCATGGGGGATGCGCGCCTGGGGGATGTGAAGCGCGGCAGCCTGATCGAACCGACCTGGATCGTCCTGGAGGTCCCGCTGGCGGTGCGTGCCCAGGTGCTGCGGCTGGCCGACCTGCCCATCCCCACCCCGGACGGGCGTAGTGTGCCGCTGGCGGAGCTTGGTCGTTTCGTCAAGGCGCCCCAGGACCCGATGATCTACCACAAGGATCTGCGGCCGCTGGAGTACGTGGTGGGCGACGCCGTGGGTCGCCTGGGGGCGCCGCTCTATCCCATGCTCGCCATGGAGGACAAGCTTGCCGGCTACACCACTCCGGACGGCGTGGTCATGTCCGGCACCATGTTCAGCGGGGCCCCGCCGGACAATGGCCAATCCGGCTTCGAGTGGGGCGGGGAGTGGACCGTCACCTACGAGACCTTCCGCGACATGGGCCTGGCCTTCGGTGTCGCCCTGGTCCTGATCTACATGCTGGTGGTGGGGGAGTTTGGCAACTTCGTTACCCCCGGAGTCATCATGGCCCCCATCCCGCTGACCCTGTTGGGGATTGTCCCGGGCCACTGGATCATGGGGGCGGACTTCACGGCGACGTCTATGATCGGGTTCATCGCGTTGGCGGGCATCATCGTGCGCAACTCCATCCTGCTGGTGGACTTCTCCATCCAGGAAGTCTCCAAGGGGCAGACGGTGACAGAGGCGGTGATCGGTGCCTGCAAGGCCCGCACCCGGCCGATCGTCATCACCGCGCTCGCCCTGGTGGCGGGCTCCAGCGTCATCCTCACCGATCCCATTTTCCAGGGTATGGCCATCTCGCTGCTGTTCGGCGTTCTGGTCTCGACCGTGCTGACCCTGGTGGTGATCCCGCTGGGCTGCGTGAGCGCCGGGCGTTATCTGGTCCGGCACTAACAGCCACCGGCTGGCGGGCAGCCCCGGCCGGTTTTTGTCTAGGGACCTGTGGAAATGCCAGTCATCTCCTATTTTTTTGGGATCTATGTGCGCATGTATTTCGACGACCATGCGCCGCCGCACTTCCATGTGGAGTACCAGGGGGCTGAGGCATTCGTGGCCATCGAGACCGGCGAGGTCATCAGCGGTCGATTGCCACGCAAGGCGGCCCGTCTTGTTCAGGACTGGTGCCTGGAGCATCAAGACTGAACTTCAATGCCAACTGGCAAAGGGCTGTCGCATTACTGCCGCTGGAACGTATTGCCGGAGCGGACAATGATTAAGATCGTGCGTGCCACTGCGACTGGATGACCACCAGATCCGGTTGGTGTTTTCGGACGGCAGCTTTGGTGACTACGACCTCGCCGAACTGGTCACCCGCGATGACCGAGATGGTCCGGCCTTTGGCTGAAACCGGCGTTTTTCACGCAGCTTCTTTCTGGAGCTAGGCGCCCTGTGTTGGCCCAATGGCCTTGAACTGCAGTGCCGACCCAGCCTGCAGCGCAAGCTGGCCGAGCAAGGGAGGCTGCGACGGACTGATGTGGCATGACTGGCGCGAAGGCCAGCCTTCTTCGCCCGGCGGATAGATCTGCCTCAGCCGCGAAACGCCTCCGGGGAGGCCAGGTAGGCCAGTTCCTCGGCGGTACTGGCTCGCCCCAGGATGGCATTGCGATGCGGAGAAGCGGCCGATGGATCGGATCAGAGCCCTGATGATGGCGCGCAAGAGCCCAGGGCCAGTTCCAGCCCAGGCTGTACGAACCGGTGCACCGATGCGCTCCTGATCCTCGACGGTCCCGCTGCGGATCGTGGAACGGCATCGTGCAGAAACGCCGGCCGCTCGGGCGGCAGTGCTTGCCATCCGGGTCCCACTCGAATCGCACGATGCCCCCGAGCCTGCCGCCTCGGTGGCACGAAGCGCATCTGGCCGGCGCGCGGCCCTGGAACATGGAGTCGGAAGACTGATCGGAGCGACCATGGCGGGACCAGGCGAGCCGGACCGCTGGATGGGTGTCGTCTGGCACCAATCTCATCCTGCTGGCCGACTTCTCCATCCAGGAGGTCTCTAAGGGGCAGACGGTGCAGAGGCGGTGATCGGTGCCTCAAGCCGCACCCGGCCATCGTCATCACGGCGCTCGCCCTGGTGGCGGGCTCCAGCGTCATCCTCACCGATCCCATTTTCCAGGGCATGGCCATCTCGCTGCTGTTTGGCGTCCTGGTCTCGACCATGCTGACCCTGGCGGTGATCCCGCTGGGCGGTGAGCGCCGGGCGTAATCTGGTCCGGCACTAACAGCGCCCCGTCGGGTGGCCGCGAACAACATGGGTTGCGTAGCTTAGGTGAACCATCGGGTCAGATGGGTGATCGCCGCCCCTGGGCCCACCACACCAGCCCCGCCAGCAATAAAGCGGGCAGGTAGAACCAGTGCGGGTTGGGCCGATCCGTCGGGACCTTGATGGCGCTTAGGTTCCAGCCCTGTTCCAGGCCGGCCTTCTGGGCCCGGCTGCCGAACCGGACCTGGGTGATCTGCACCTGATCGCCCAGGGGCATCAGGAGCAGGCCGGCCTCCGCCAGGCGCCTGGGTCCATCTGCGCCTTCTGTCGGGTGGTCCCCCAGGCGCAGTGCCGCAGTCTTGATCTTGTCCTCGCCCTCCAGGGTCATACCGGCGATCGCCAGTACCAGGTGCCCGCCGTCCGGGGCCTGCTGGGCCAGGTCGAAGACCTGACTGGGGGGAACCGACCGGTACTGCAGGGGCGAGGCGGTCCATGAACCAGTCCGGCCGAAACAGCAACGCCACCGCGACGGCCAGGGCGACGGTCTCCCACCAGTGCGACCGGACCCGGAACCAGCCCATGGTGACGGACGCGAACAGTAGGGTCGCCAGGGTGCAGGCCAGGACCACCAGGACCAACTCGAAGCCGCTGTCGATGTCGATCAGCAGCAATTGCGGATTGAAGATCCAAATGAAGGGCAGGATCACGGTACGCAGGGCGTACAGCGACCCCTGTACCCCGGTCTTGATGGGGTCCGCGCCGGAGATGGCCGCCGCGGCAAAGGTGGCCAGCCCCACCGGCGGGGTGATGTCGCCCATGATTCCGTAGTAGAAGACGAACAGATGCACAGCGATCAGTGGGATCACCAACCCGGCCTGGGCACCCAGCTCCACGATCACCGGGGCCATGAGGGTGGCCACCAGCACATAGTTGGCCGTGGTCGGCACCCCGAGCCCAAGGACCAGACAGGAAAAGGCCGTAAACAGCAGCATGACCATCACGTCGCCGTGGGAGACGAACTCCACGAACTCGGTCATGCGTAGCCCCAAGCCCGTGAGGGTGATGCACCCGACGATGATGCCCGCGGTTGCCGTGGCCACGGCGATCCCGATCATGTTGCGCGACCCATCGGTCAGGCCCAGTACGACCTCGCGGGCCCCCTGGACCCAGGCCCCCGCGGTGCCCTGGCCGCGCAGGCGGCGGATCAGGGGGCGTTGGGTGAGCATCAGCACCATCAGGACCGCGATGGCCCAGAAGGCCGAAAGGGCAGGCGACAGGGCCTCGACCATCAGGCACCAGATCAGGGTACCGACGGGGATCAGGAAGTGCAGCCCGGCCCGCACCGTGGGCCAGGTATCCAGGGCCTTGGGGTTGTCGATATCGATATCCTGCGGCAGGTCTGGGCGGCGTGCCGCCTCCCGGATGCTGACGCCGTAGAGCCCCAGCACCACGGCCCCCACGGCCCAGGGCGCCGCAGGGCCCAGCCCCGCCTGGATGGCCGCAAACAGAGAGTACAGTGCCCCCACCAGCGCCAGGCTGCCCGAGACCCCGAGCCCCAGGCGCAGGGCCGCCTCGCCCCAGGTCCTGGGCGCGCGCTGGATGATGGGCTTCATGCCGAGCTTGAGCGCCTCCAGATGGACGATGTAGAGCAGCCCGATGTAGCTCAGGGAGGCCGGCAGGATGGCGTTGCGGACGATCTCCGCATAGGGGATGCCGACATACTCCACCATCAGGAAGGCCGCTGCCCCCATCACCGGCGGCATGAGCTGGCCATTGACGGACGACATGGTCTCGATGGCACCGGCCTTGACCCCGCCGTAGCCCGCCTTTTTCATCAGCGGGATGGTGAAGATCCCGCCGGAGACGACGTTGCTGACCGACGAGCCGGAGATCAGGCCGTTCAGTGCGGAGGACACCACCGCGACCTTGGCCGGCCCCCCACGCAGGTGCCCCAGGGCCGCGAAGCTCACCTGCATCATGTAGTTGCCCCCGCCAGCGCGGTCGAGCAGGGTGCCGAACAGCACATAGACGAAGATCGTGCTGGTGGAGACCCCCAGGGCGATGCCGTAGACCCCCTCGGTGGTCAGCCACAGGTGCGACAGCAGGCGGGAGAGCGACGCCCCCTTGTGGGCCAGGACCTCGGGCATGTGCGGCCCGAGCAGGGCGTAGGCAATGAACAGCAGGGCAAGGGTCGCCATGGGCCAGCCCAGGGCGCGGCGCGTGGCCTCCAGCAGCAGGACCAGGCCGACGCAGGCCACGCCGATGTCCAGTGTCGTCGGTTGCCCGGGGCGGCTGGCCAACTCCCGGTAGAACAGCAGCAGGTAGGCCCCGGTAAAGGCAGCGGTCAGGGCCAGGACCCAGTCCAGTATCGGCACTCGATCCCGGGGGGAGCGGCGCATCGCCGGCCAGGCGGTGAAGGCGAGGAAGAGCGCCAGCCCCAGGTGCAGGGAGCGGGCCTCCGTGTCGTTCATGATGCCGACGCCGAGGGTGAATGGAAGCGGCGAGGCGTACCAGAGCTGGAACAGGGCCCAGATCAGGGAGACGGCGAAGATGACCCCCGCGGTCAGGCCCGTGGGTCGGCGGCCGCCGGTGTCGGCGTCGGCGACCAATTGGCGCAGGGGCTCAGGGGCCTTGTCGATCTCGGTGGTCAATGGGGCACTCCGGGGCTATGGCAGGTGCCAAGGTCGGCACGATGAGCCTGGGTGCCCCGCCCCCTTTCCATAACTGACTTTGAAAAAGGCTCTGTCTGCGTTGGGTGTAGGTCGGACTTTAGTCCGACCGGGCATCGCAGTATCCACCGAACACCACCGTCGGGCTGAAGCCCGACCTACACCTCCGGGGCGGCCTGCGGCGCAAGGGCCCAACACCTAACGCAGACATTGTTTATTGAATCCAGCCCTTTTCCTTGTAGTAGCGCACCGCCCCCTCATGCAGCGGGGCCGACAGGCCGGTCTTGATCATGCCCTCGGGCTTGAGGTTGGCGAGTGCCGGGTGCAACTTCTTGAACTCCTCGAAGTTGTCGAAGACGGCCTTGACCACCTGATAGACCGTCTGGTCCGGGGTCTGGCTGGAGGCGACCAAGGTCGCCAGGGCCCCGTAGGTCTCCGTCGGGTCCGGGTTGTTGGGGTAGAGCCCACCCGGGACGCTGACCTTGGCGTAGTAAGGGTGTTCGGCCACCAGCCTGTCCACCGCCGGGCCCGTCAAGGGGACCAGCCTGGCGCCGCAGGTGGTGGTGGGGTCCTGGATATTGGCGCTGGGGTGGCCGGCGGCGAATAGGAAGCCGTCGATCTTGCCGTCGCACAGGGCCGCGCCGTGCTCGTCGGCCTTCAGCTCCGAGGCCAGCGAAAAGTCTGCCAGGGTCCAACCCATGGCGGCGAGCAGTTCCTCCAGCGAGGCGCGAGTCCCGGAGCCGGGGTTGCCGACGTTGAACCGCTTGCCCTTGAAGTCGGTGAACGCCTTGACCCCCGCGTCCTTGCGTGCCACTACGGTGAAGGGCTCGGGGTGGACGGAGAAAACCGCACGCAGGTCTCCGTAGGGGGCGTCCTTGAACTGGGCCACCCCGTTTAGGGCGTTGTACTGGATGTCGCTCTGGGCGAATCCCAGGTCCAGCTCGCCGGCCTTGATGGTGTTGATATTGAATACCGAGCCCCCGGTGGATTCCACCGAGCAGCGGATGCCGTGCTTGGCGCGGTCCTTATTGACCAGGCGGCAGATGGCCCCACCGGCGGCGTAGTAGACCCCGGTGACGCCACCGGTGCCGATGGTCATGAACCGCTGTTCGGCCAGGGCCGGGGTCGCAAGGGTCAAGGCCATGGCGATGGCGCCCAGGGCCAGGCGCAACGGCGTGGAAGAGGTGTGTTGGGACATGGTGGTTTCCTGGTGGGTGGCAGATGGTGGCGGGCGGTAGCGCGATGCGATGTGTAAGAACGGCCCTTTCCAGGGTCATTGATTTGGGGATCGGCGGCCCCCCGTCCGCCGGGTGAGGCCAGCCCAGCGCGGATGTCGATCCAACTCGCCGATCCAGTGACACTGACCGCCCTGCACAGCCGGAGCCAGGGACCCAGATGACCCGCGCCTGTTCCAGGCGCGGGCCGCGTCCGCAACTAACCTGCCATCGCCGCCTTCATCTCCGCCGCGTACTGGTCGGCGTTCAGCCCGACCAGGAGGTGCAGGATGTTGGCCGGCAGGTGCAGCACACCCTGGACGCCCGCCGCCGCCAGGGCCGCCTCGTCCAGCTTGGCCCCGTCCGCGACGGCTACCCTGATCCGGGTCTCGGCACAGGACTCTGCCAGCTTGACGTTCGCAGCGCCGCCCAGGCCTGCCAGCATGGCGCGGGCCTGCTGCGGCGCCAGGGGGTCGCGGTGGCGCGGGCGTAGGTCGTCGGCCTTGTAGTGGACCTTGGGGGCGGCGGCGCCCTCGGGCAACTCGGCCTCGGGCCCGGCGGTGTGCAGGTATTCCTCCATGTCCGTCTTCAGGTTGTCGGATTTGGGTCCGAAAATCGCCTGGAGATTGTTGCCCACCGTTACCACCCCAGCCGCACCCAGTGCCCTGAGCTTGTCCGGGTTGGCACGACCGATGTCCGCTACCTCGATGCGCAGCCGGGTGATGCAGGCGTCGATCCCCCGGATGTTGCTCTTGCCCCCAAAGGCCAGGACAAGCTCCTTGGCAAAGTCGTCCGCCACCGCGGCCTTGGCGTCGGCCACGTCCATCGTGGCCTCTTCCCGACCCGGGGTCTTGAGGTCCAGACGCAGGATCAGGGTGCGAAAGACGACATAGTAGATGGCCGCGAAGATCGGACCCAGGATCAGGATGATCCAGGGTCTGATGTCGTTGACGTAGTAGAGCGCATAGTCGATGAAGCCATGGCTGAAGCTGTAGCCCAGGCGGGCGCCGAGCAGATAGGTCACCAGGTAGGCCAGGCCCACCAGGACGGCATGGACGGCGTAGAGCAGGGGGGCGACGAACAGGAAGGCGAACTCCAGGGGTTCGGTGATGCCGGTGAGGAAGGCGGTCAGGGCCGCGGAGCCCATGATGCCCGCCACCCGCGCCTTGTTCTCGGGTTTGGCGGTCTGGTAGATGGCGAAGGCCGCGGCGGGCAGGCCGAACATCTTGAACACGAAGCCCCCGCCCAGGATGGCCGCCTCGAAGTCCCCGGCGAAGAAACGGCTCAGCACCCCGTGTACCGTCTTGCCCGTGTCCGGGTCCACATAGGTCCCCACCTCGAAGAAAAACGGGACGTTCCAGATGTGGTGCAGCCCGAAGGGCAATAGCATGCGCTCTACCACGCCGTAGATGGTCACCGCGGCCGCCGGGTTGCCGTAGGCGGCCCAGTCGCCGAAGTCGCGAATGGCCGCGCCTATGGGTGGCCAGATGACCGCCAGCACCGCGGCGAGCGCGATGGCCGCGAAGGAGACCACGATGGGGACGAAGCGCTTGCCTGCGAAGAACCCGAGATAGGCCGGGAGCGAGATCCGGTAATAGCGGTTGAAGAGGTACGCGGCGATGAGCCCGATGAGGATGCCGCCGAAGACGCCGGTGTCGATGGACTCGATGCCCAAGATCTTCTTGATCTCGGCTCGGCTCTTGGCGGCGGGGAAGGGGACCATCTCGCCCTTGCCGGCGTCGTAGAGGGCGATGGCGCCCTCGTCGCCCTGGCCGGCCTGGAGGGCGAAGGGGACGCTCACCCCGTCGCACAGCAGGGCATCGCCCTTGACCTCCGAGGCCCTGAGCCTTTCCAGGGTGCGACCGTCCTTGTCCAGGCACTGGAAGCGCTGTCGGCCCGTGTCGTACTCCACGTGGACGGCCTTGCCCCCCGGATCGACGAGGCGCAGGGGCTCGGCGGGGGCCGTCCAGTGGATGAAGATCAGCCCAATGACCCCCAGGGCGGCGATCAGGACGAAGTAGCCGACGGTGGCCGCCATGGCCGCCACGCCGTCGTTTTTGGTAAAGCCGAGCACCACGCCGATGGCGAAAATGAGCGGCAGGATTGCAAAGATGGAGTCGCCCGACGCCTGCATGATGCGGCCGATCTCGACCAGCCATGGCTCGGAGGCATTCTTGGCGATGGAGGCACCGACGCCCAGCAGGATGCCGGCCACCGGCAGGACGGACACCGGCAGCATCAGGGCCTTGCCGATCTTTTGCAGGCCGCCGAAGGTGTTGCCCCAGAGGGTTGAGAGGCTCATGGTCTTGGTCTCTTTGGGGTCGGATCAGTAGTCGCTCGGGACCAGGGCCCGCACCTCGGCGGCGGTCCCCTGGGCCAGGGCCTGTTGGGCCAGGGCCCGGCAGTCGGCGAAGGATCGCTCGCGCACCGCCGCCTTGACCATCGGGATGGCCGGCACGCTGCACGATAGCTCCTTGACACCCAGGCCCACCAGGATGGGCACCGCCTGGGGGTCGCTCGCCATACCGCCGCACACCCCCACCCATTTGCCCTCGGCCGCCGCCCCGGTCACGGTCAATGCAATGAGTTGCAGGATTGCCGGGTTCATGGCGTCGGCCTTGGACCCGAGCTTGGGGTGCCCGCGATCCATGGCGAGGGTGTATTGGGTCAGGTCGTTGGTCCCGATAGAGAAGAAGCTGACCTCCCGGGCGAACTGCCGGGCCAGGACGGCCGTCGATGGCACCTCCACCATGATCCCCAACTCCACCGGGTCGGCATTCGGGAGTTTGGCCCTTTCCTCTTCCACCAGCCCCTTGACCGAGCGTATCTCATCCAAGGTCGCAATCATGGGGAACATCATGCGGATCTTGTGACCCTTGCCCGCGCGCAGGATGGCGCGGACCTGGGTGCGCAGGATTTCCGGCCTGTCCAGCCCGATGCGCACCCCGCGGATGCCGAGCATGGGGTTCTCCTCCCGCGGCATGGGGAGATAGGCCAGCGGCTTGTCCCCGCCCACGTCCAGGGTGCGGACGATCAGCGGCCTGCCGTCCAGGGCCGCGGCGATCTCGGCATAGATCTGGGTCTGCTCGTCCTCTGTGGGGGCGTTGGCACGGTCCAGGTAGAGGAACTCCGAGCGCAGGAGTCCGACCCCCTCGGCGCCGAGCGTCATGCCCTTCCGGGCATCCGCCAGGCCGCCGATGTTGGCGACCACCTCGATCCTGTGGCCGTCCGTGGTGGTGGCGGGGTCGAAGGCGGCGGCCAGGTCCGCGGCCTTTCTCGCGGCCATGCGCGCCTGGGCCTGGGTGATGCGGCGGACCTCGTCCGGGTTCGGGTTGATCCGCAGTTGACCCTTGCCTCCATCCAGGATGACGTCCGACCCGTTGGCCAGTTCCAGGGCGCGGGGGTCTATGCCCGCCACCGCGGGGATGTCCAGGGCCCGGGCCAGGATGGCGACATGGGAGGTCGCACCGCCGCCGACGGTGGCGAAACCCAGCACCTCCTTGGGATTGAGCTTGGCGGTGTCCGATGGGGCCAGGTCCTCGGCGATGAGGATGGAGCCGGGCGGAATCCTGGGTTCCTCCACAGGCTGGCCGGTGAGAATACCCAGGACGCGACGGCCCAGGTCACGCAGGTCCGCGGCGCGCCCGGCCATGACGGTGTTCTTGAGCCCGGCCAGGCGCTCGGCCTGGGTGCTGTAGGCACGTTGCCAGGCATAGGCCGCACTCTTGCCCTTGGCCAGGGCGCTTTCGGCGATGTCGAGCAGGCCCGGGTCCTCCAGCAGTTCCTGATGGGCGGCGAAGATGGCCGCCTTCTTGGGGTCGGCCGAGGCCTTCAACTCGGTCTGGAGGGCCTCCAGCTCGTTCTTGCCACGGTCCAGGGCATCGTCGAGCTTGCGTCGCTCCTTGCGCGGGTCGGCGTCGCCGGTCTCCGGGACGGTGATCTCCTCCCGGCGGAGCTGGTAGACCTTGCCTACCCCGAGTCCGGGGGAAGCGGCTACCCCAAGGAGCAGATTCGGGTCCTCGGAGCGGGGACGCGGGGCCGGTGCCTTGGCCGGGTCGGCTTCCGTGGTCGCCGGGGCCGGGGCCGGCCGGCTGCCCTCGTCACCCAAGCCGGCGGCCAGCTCTGGGGCGATGGTGTCGATGGCCTCCTGGGCGTCCGGGCCCTCGGCGATCAGCACCACCTTGTCCCCGAGACCGATCTCGATTCCCATGATGGAGGTGACGCTCTTGGCGTTGGCCTCGTCGTCGCCGCGCTGGAGCAGCACCCTGGATTTGAACGGCTTGGCCAGGCTGGCGAGCACCGCCGCCGGGCGGGCGTGCAGCCCGGTAGGGTTGGGGATGACGATGGCCCCGGATGCGACCCGCTTGCCCTGGATCTCGACCGCCTCGGCGGCACCCCCTGCCAGGGTCAGGGTCAGGCAGGCATCCTGGCCCGCGCGCACCCGCCCGCTGGCCGTGACCATCGAGGCAACCAACTCGCCGTTGGTGACGATCATCAGGGTCAGCAGGCTCTTGGCGCGCGTGGCCAGGAAGTCCGCGTCGAAGGCGATCAGGGCGTCCCCAAGGGCGACCTTTTGCCCCACGGCGACCTGGGGGGTGAAGCCCTGGCCCTTGAGGGCCACGGTATCCAGGCCGATGTGCATCAGGACCTCCAGGCCCTCCGCGGTGGTCAGTGTCACCGCATGCCCGGCGTGGTGGAGCTGGCTTACGGTCCCCGGGCAGGGGGCGCTAAGGACCTGGTTCAGGGGGTCGATGGACAGCCCATCGCCGACCATCTTCTGGGAAAAGACCGGGTCCGGGACCTGCTCCAGGGGCAGGATGACCCCGTCCAGGGGTGCGCGAAGCTCGAGAGTGGCCACGGCAATGCTCCTGTGGGTGGGCGATCAGAAGGTGACGCTGACCCGGGCGCCGATGGCCAGAGCATTGTCGATGTCGCCGGTCGCCGCCGGGCGGATGATGTATTGAATGTCCGGCTGGATGCTGATCCCGTGACCGAGGACGAACTGGTGGTTGAGTTCGATCACCGCCTCGTAGTCCTTCTCGGGCAGGCCCTGAAGGTTGCGCGCGACGTTGACCTGATCGCCGAACCAGCCGCTGGTGATGGCCAGCCCCGTGGTGTCCTTCGGCCGGCCCTGGAAGAGCCCTTCGTAGACCAGACCGGTATTGAAGTACCAGGTCATGGGGTTGACATCGTTGGTAAAGCTGAAGACCAGGGCGCCGAAGCCCCAGAGCCCGCGCCCGCCGCCGGCCTTTTCGCGGTAGAGCATCTGATCCGCCAGCACCCAGCCCATGGCGTTGCCGGTGTCTGTGGCATTGGCGACACTGGCGATGTTCTGGAAATCCCCGGTCATGTAGTAGCCGCCTACCTTGTAGGTCCCTGGCAGGGCGTCCTTGGAGTCGCGGTTGACGTGATAGTGGACCTCGCCCGCCAGGGTCACCCCATTGTCGCCGAAGCCCCAACTGGTGCCGTGGTCGTTGTGGCCCGGGCTTGCCGGGTTGCCCCGTTTGCCCTCGGGGTCGCCGTCGTAGATGGCCGCCTGGATGGTCCAGTTTCTTGCGGGGGTGTCGTACCGGACTCGCGCCCCCCAGGTGGCCAGGGGGTAGGCGGTGAACGTAAAGGGGTTCTGGAGGAAGACCGGCTTGGGACTGCCGCAGAAGGAGTTGTTGAGGAACTGGCAGTACAGCGGCGAGCGCAGGAAGTCGTCGTTGGCGATGAGGCGCCCGTAGGCCAGGTCGAGACGCTTGTCCAACAGGACAGTGTTGAACTGGACATTGGCGAGCTTGACGTTCTGGCCACCGTACAGTTCCTGCACCGTGAAGACGTTGCCGCCCTCGGAGGGGGCAACGAAGCGCTCCGAGACCGAAAGCCCATCGCGCTTGGAGCCCTTGATCAGGAGGCTGGTCGCGGGGATGCCGAGCAGTCGCTGGAGGTCGAAGCCCACATCCAGGGCGATGTTGTCGGCATAGGTCCCGCCCAGGACCTCGCCGCCGGAGACGTTGGCCATAGGCTCGGCGGTCCAGTTGAGACCGACGCTGACGCCATGCCCCTTCCAGGTGTCCCGCGCGCCCCAGTCGCCGAGGAGGTAGTCGCTGGATGGGTAATCCGCCGCCATCGCCCCGGGGGCCGCGATGGCCAACGCCATGGCCATGTGGGTTGCCAGGATGGCGTGGTGAGACCTCGGGTTGGTCCTTCTTGTCATGCGACTTGTGCTCCGGTGGTGGTCGGATCCGATGCGGCCCTGGGTGCGCCAAAGCCCATGTCGGTGGCAAGGGTCGGCGGCGGGGTGGGGGACCTCAGTCCAGGTCCGGGGTGTTGCCGGTCGCGATATAGACCACCCGCTCGGCGATGTTGGTGGCGCGGGCGGCGGCACGCTGGTAGTCGCGAACCGCCCAGAGCAGCAGGACGCCGGATTTGCAGTGCTCAGGGTCGTCCCGCATCGCCCTGCCGATGGCATCGACCGCGGCCTGGGCGTGTCCGACGATCGCGCCCCGCCCGGCCGCAGCGGCCCGGGCGTGGCTGTCGTCGCCCTCCTCGCCATAGGCGGCCATAGCCTCGGCGAACATGGTCGCGGCCTCCGTTCCCACCTGTACCACCAGGGCCAGGGGCCCGGGGGCGAAGCGGGCATTGCCGACCTCGATGACGCTGCGGGCCGCGTCCACCGCGTAGTCGGCAATGCGCTCCAGTTCCGTCACCAGCTCGAAGGTGGCCCCGATCATACGCAGGTCCCGTCCGGCGGGCTTGTGGGCCGCCAGGACCACCAGGCACTCCTGTTCGAGTTGGCGGCGCTGGCGGTCGATGGGGGTGTCCCCGGCGACGATGGCATGGGCGAGTTCGACGTCCTGCCGGCTGAGGCAATCGACGGACTGGCGCAGGGCGGTCAGCGCCGCCTCGCCCATCTCGGTCAGGCCGCGCTTGAGGTTGTCGCGCTTCTTTTCGACTAAGGGGAGCGGGTTGAGCATGGGTTCGTCCTCCGTCCTGAATGGGGGCCCATGATCGGGGAGGTGTGCGGTCCGCGCAAGACCGTGGGACATCGCCAGAGCACCGGACAAACCGCGATGCTACCGGGCCTGTATCGGAGGAGCCCCTCACCCCTCGGGGAGATGAGTTGGGGTAAGGGGGCGCACAGCGTCGGGTAGCCCCGCCACCGTGGGGATACAATCCCCGTCAGGGCGCAGAAATCGGGGATCGGGTGTGAACTATTGCAGTCATTGCGGTGCCGAGGTTGGGGTCAGGGTCCCGGAGGGGGACAACCGCCCGCGCCATGTCTGTGGGGCCTGCGGGACCATCCATTATCAGAATCCCAAGGTCGTGGTGGGCTGCATCCCCGAGTGGGGCGATCGGATCCTGCTCTGCCGGCGGGCCATCGAGCCCCGCTACGGATTCTGGACCCTGCCGGCGGGCTTCATGGAACGTGGCGAGACCACCCAGGACGGGGCGGCGCGGGAGACCTACGAGGAGGCCCTGGCCCGGGTTGAGGTCTTGAGCCTCTACACGCTCTTTAACCTCCCCCATATCGATCAGGTTTACCTGTTGTTTCGCAGCCGCCTGCTCGATCTGAGCTTCGGCCCGGGGGAGGAGAGCCTGGAGGTGCGTCTGTTCGCGGAGGCCGAGATCCCTTGGGGCGAGATCGCCTTCCCGGTGATCCGGGAGACCCTCAAGCTCTACTTTGCCGACCGCAAGGCCGGCGGCTTCCCCCTGCGTTCCGGCGAGATCGTCCGCTCACCGGACGATCCGCGGCATTATCGGGTGTGTGTCTACGGGGGCTAGGGGCCAATCGAAAATGGAAATATAATTTCCTATCAGATGGTTATTATTGCTCGTTCGCGTTCTGTGTTAGATCTGGCCACGCGCGGTAATCCTGACATTCTGGTCGCCTCATGCTGAGTTATCGCCACGCCTTCCACGCCGGGAACCACGCCGATTGCCTCAAGCACCTGATTCTGGCTCGGGTGCTGACCTATCTGACGGCCAAGCCGGGGGCGGCTGCCGGCGCCCCCGGCACACCACCCGTCCTGAGCGGTAAAGACAAACCCATCTGTTACTGCGAGACCCACGCGGGCCCAGGGATCTATGCGCTTGACAGCCCCCAGGCGCAGCAGAACCAGGAGTACCTCAGCGGCATCGCCCGTCTCTGGGGGCGCCAGGACCTTCCCCCCAGCCTTGCCGCCTATGTGGCCCTGGTGCAGGACTGCAACGGACCGGGGGACTTGCGCCGCTACCCAGGCTCCCCCTGGCTGGCCCAGCGCCTGTTGCGTCCTGGGGACCGCCTGATCCTGCACGAACTGCACAGCGCCGAGATCGGTCCCCTGCATGACAACTTTGGCGGCGACCGCCGCGTCCGGGTGATCGCCGGCGACGGATTTCGGGGCCTGCTCGCCGCCGTGCCGCCGCCGGAGCGCCGCGGCTTGGTCCTGATCGACCCTGCCTACGAGGTCAAGACCGACTACCAGCAGGTGGCCGACACCCTCGCCAAGGCCCATCGCCGCTTTGCCACTGGGGTCTATGCCCTGTGGTACCCCGTGGTGGAGCGCGGGCGTATCGATGCCCTGGAGCGGGCCATCGTCCGCAGTGGCATTCGGCGGGTGCAGCGCTATGAGTTGGCCATTCGCGACGAGGGGCGCGGGTCGGGTATGGCCGCCAGCGGCATGGTGGTCGTCAACCCACCCTGGACCTTGCTGGAGGACCTGCGCCCGGCCCTGGACTATCTGGCCCGGGCGCTGGGCGAGGGGGGTGCCGGTCGCTTCCGGGCTGAGGAATTGGTCGGGGACTGAGTCTGAGGCGGGCTGGCCCGCTCCCGGATCCGAGGGCAAAATCGGCTGACGAGCGTCACCCTGGCCGCCGATCCGCCGTCATAGCGCCAAACCAGCGACGTGCCCCAGTGGCCCCAGCGGCGAGGTACGGTGCTCGTGCTGCGAGCAACACCGCGAGAACCAGGCCGTAGGTCGCCGGCTCGAACAGGTCCGCCTTGACCAGCCACGCGAAGTGCAGCACTCCGAGCATGGCAACGGCATAGACCGCCCGGTGCAGGGTCTTCCAACGCCGCCCCAGCCGCCGCACCATGGCCCGGGTCGAGGTCAGGGCCAGGGGTAGCAGGAGCACGAAGGCAGTGAAACCCAGGGTGATATAGGGCCGCTTGACCAGATCCTCCAGGATCGCTTGCCCGTCGAATCCCTGATCCAGCCAGAGGTAGGTCAGCAGATGCAGGGCGGCATAGAAGAAGGCGAAGAGCCCCAGCATGCGCCGGAAGCGGATAGGCCAGGGTTGGCCGATCAGGCGCTTCATCGGGGTCATGGCCAAGGTGACCAGCAGCAGCCGCAGGGCCCATGCCCCGGTGACGTGGGTGATGGTCTCCACCGGGTTGGCACCCAAATCGTCGGTCACAGTCTGCACCACCAGTAGAGCCAAGGGTGCAAGGCACAGGAGAAAGACCAAGGGCTTGGCGATCTGCACCAGTCGGTCAGGCGTCATCCGCGTCATTCCGACACCTCAGAAGGACTTCGCCAGGTCCATGCCGGCATAGAGCCCGGCGACCTGATCGGCATAGCCATTGAACATTTTGGTCTCCTTCTTGGATGCGAAAATCCCCGCGCCTACCATGCGCTCCCGCCTCTGACTCCAACGAGGGTGATCGACCTTGGGGTTGACGTTGGCAAAGAAGCCGTACTCGTCCGGCTGGAGCATATTCCAGGCCGTCGGCGGCTGCTTGGCGGTGAAGCGGATGCGCACGATGGATTTGATGCTCTTGAACCCGTACTTCCAGGGGACGACCAGGCGCAGTGGCGCACCGTTCTGGTTGGGCAGGGTCTCGCCATAGAGCCCGGTGGCCAGGATGGCCAGGGGGTGCATGGCCTCGTCCAGGCGAAGCCCCTCGCGGTAGGGCCAGTCGATGACCTGGCGTTTCTGCCCGCGCATCTGTTTGGCATTGAACAGGGTCTCGAAGGCGACGTACTTGGCCTTGGACGTCGGCTTGAAGCGCGCCAGCAGATCCCCCAGGGGGAACCCGACCCAGGGGACCACCATGGCCCAGGTCTCCACGCAACGCAGCCGGTAGATGCGCTCCTCCTGGGTGAAGCCGGTCAGGATCTCCTCGATGCCGATGCGCCCCGGGGCCTCGCACTCCCCGTCCACCACGACCGTCCAGGGGCGCGTCTCCAGGGCCCCGGCATAGCGGGCGGGGTCTCCCTTGTTCGAGCCAAATTCCGTGAAGTTGCCATAGCTCGTGATGTCGGCATAGGCCGTCGGTGGCTCGGTGGTACTGAAGGCGCTCGGGCGCAGGTTGGGGATGGGCGTCCCCCGCCCCGGGGGCTTGACCCCCGTCGCGTCGCCCCCCTCGGCCTGGTCGCATGTGAGCAGGAGTCCTCCGGTCGCCACCAGGCCGACGCCGGAAGCGGCGGCCCGGATCAGCTCGCGCCGGCGCAGCCAGACGCCCTGAGGGGTGATCTCCGAGGCGGGGATATCGGGGGGGTGTTTGATCAGCATGGGGACTCCCGGGGCAAGGGCCCTGGATGGGTCAGCGGTACCAATGGGCCTTGAAGCTGGGCGAAGGGCGCGAAAGGTGCCGTGGCGCCTGCGGAATAGTTGGGGGCGGCGCGGACCCTTCTGCACCCCGACCGCGGGCCGCAACCCGCTTGTTGGCCCCAGCTTCGACGGGACCCGGTCCGCGAGGTTCCCCGGTAAGGGCCCCAGGGTTGAATCCGGGCCCCACAACCCCAGTCTGGGGGAGGCCAATCCCCACCCTGAAGGAACCCGCATGTCCGCCGATTTCGCACCGCAGAACGACCTGGAACGTCAACTCATCGCCGCCCAAGAGGGCGGCATCGAGCCCCAAGACTTTATCAAGACCCTGCTGGGCTCAGAGGTCTTCATGCCCATCTACGAGAAGCACCAGATCGTCGGCTTCCAGACCGAGGACCGGGCCCACCCGCTCAAGATCCAGACCGACGACGGCGAGGTCCTGGTCCTGTTCACCAGCCCGGAGCGGGCCAAGGAGTTCGTGCGCGACTTCCCCGGCTACGGCGGCGGCCTGGTGGCCGATTTCACCTGGATCCTGGAGAAGATGGGCATTGGCTTCGGCATCGCGCTGAATCCTGGGCTCGAATACGGCATGGACTTCGAGGCCCAGGATGTGGCCCAGATCGCCGCCCTCGGACGTCCCGCTCAATCTTGAAGGCGTTGACGACGGTGATGCAGGACTCGAAGCCATTGACGAGCCCCTGGGGCTTCATCAAGGCCGCCGTCGTTGCCGGTGACTCGGCGCCTCAGACCTGCCGACGCCGGGCGGCGGCCTCCGCCAACTCATGGAGCAACGGCACCGTGTCCTCCCAGCCGATGCAGGCATCGGTCACGCTCTGGCCGTAGACCATCAGCTCCGGCGCGCCTAGATCCTGGCGTCCGGCCACCAGATGACTCTCGATCATGGCCCCGATGATGCGCCGCTCGCCCCTGGCGACCTGGCCGGCCACGTCGCGCCCGACCTGGATTTGCTTGCCTGGCTGCTTGCGGCTGTTGGCGTGGCTGAAGTCGATCATGATCTTCGGGGTCAGACCAGATGCCTCGATCTCTTCCGAGGCGATGTTCACGCTTTCCGTGTCATAGTTCGGGCGCTGTCCGCCGCGCAAAATGATGTGGGTGTCGAGGTTCCCTCCGGTGGTGAAGATCGCGGAGTGGCCGTCCTTGGTCAGGGACAGGAACACATGCGGGCGGGCCGCGGCGTGCATGGCCTCGACGGCCACCCGCACGGTCCCGTCGGTACCGTTCTTGAAGCCCACCGGGCAGGATAGCCCCGAGGCCAACTCGCGGTGACCCTGGCTCTCGGTGGTGCGGGCGCCGATGGCCCCCCAGCTCACCAGATCGGCGATGTACTGGGGGCTGATGAGGTCGAGGAACTCGGTCCCGGCCGGGACCCCGAGGGCATTGACGTCCAGGAGGACCCCACGGGCGACGTGCAGCCCCTTATTGACCTCGTAACTCTCGTCCAGGTCCGGGTCGTTGATCAGGCCCTTCCAGCCGACCGTGGTGCGCGGCTTCTCGAAGTAGACGCGCATGACGATGAGCAGTTCGCCGGCCAGCTCCTCGCGCAGGACCTTGAGCCTGTTGGCATATTCCAGGGCTGCCTTGGGGTCGTGTACCGAGCAGGGTCCGACCACGACCAGCAGGCGGTCGTCGTGGCCATGGAGGACCTGCTGGATCTGGGTGCGGCTGTGGTAAACAGTCGCCGCCGCCGTCTCGGTGATGGGCAATTCTGCATGCAGGTCGCGGGGTGCGATCACGGGTGTGATCTTGCGGATGCGCAGGTCGTCAGTCTGGTAGGTCATGGAATGCAGGGGCTTGAGGACAAAGGCCGCAAGTATACCCGATAGGGCCGTGCCGGCCTTGCACGCCGGACACTGATCCGGGGCTTCGCGGATGACCGTTCTCGACGTTCCAGTCCGCAGGATGGGTTGAGCGCAGCGAAAGCCAGGCCGGTTACCGCGAATCTTGGGATTGCTGGTTGAGCCGTTGACACGACGAGCCCTCTGCGTAGACTGCGAAATCCAACATTGTGATCGCCGTCTCACAGGCGGCTCCAGGGCCAGGCCCCCCGTACCCCAAATATATGACAGCTCCAGTTTCTATCCGAACCGCCTGCGTGTTGCGCGAGTGGGCTGCCGACGCCCCCTTGAGCCTGCGGGTCCGCGGCGAATGCATGGCACCCCTGCTCGGGAGCGGGGCGAGCGTTCGCGTTGCCTCCCGGCGGCTGTATTGGCCTGGCGATCTGGTGGTCGTCCTCGCCCCGGACGGTCGTCTGCTCGCCCATCGTCTGTTGGGCGGGTATCTGGAGAAGGGAAATGTGCGATGGTTGACGCAGGCCGATGCCGCGTCGCGTCCCGACTCTGGCCTACCCAAGACCCATATCATCGGCAGGGTGGTGGGTGGAGACTGTCATGCTCACGCCGTTCAGGTTCCTGTCCGGCATCGGCTGTGGGCGTGCGGGCGCTTTCTCCGGCACGCGCTGCGCGTAGCGCGGCGGAGGTGCGCTCGTGGCCTTCGGTGACGCCTTTCTGACTTGAGTGAATTATGCCGGCCGACTCCTCCGATATCCGCCTTTGCGCCGACGTTCGTTACCAACAGGTGGTGGACGAAGGCATCGTGCTGCGCCAGAAGGCCGGCGAAGTCCTCGTGCTCAACGAGGTTGGCGCACGCGTCCTGACGCTGCTCGACAAGGGCCTGGCAGTGCCCGAGATCCTCGAGCGGCTGGCCGCCGAATTCGACGCGGATGCGGAGTGCCTGGCCGCCGATGTGGCGGCTTTTCTGGTGGAGCTGCGTTCCGCAGGCGTCATCGAGGACGACACCCCACCCTGATCTGCCAGGGGCGCTCATTGACGGCTGTCAACGCCAACATCCCGTTTTCGGTATTGCTGGAGCTGACCTATCGCTGCAACCTCGACGGCTACTACTGCTACAACGACCGGGCCAGCACCGGCCAACCCCTGTCGGTGGCACAGTATGGTAATTTGCTCGAAGCGTTGCGCGAGCTGGGCACGATGCAGCCTGACCTTCAGTGGCGGCTAGTCGTTGGCGCGACGAAGTCGCTTTGAGTGCAGTCTCAGGGTGGTGCCGAGCCTTTGAAACTGCTACTGGACCACAACCTCCCACCGAGGCTGATTCGCTTGCTTGGGGAAGCGCCAGGTCAAACCTACGATGCCCACCGGGACCCTGAATCTGCTCTGGCTCCAATCCGGTGGCTGCGGGGGCTGCACCCTGTCGCTGCTCAATGCGCAGCAGCCCCACCTCCTGACCCGGCTGGAGGCGGCGGGCATCCGCCTGCTTTGGCACCCTAGCCTGAGCCGGGAGTCCGGGGACGAGGCCCTTGCGATCCTGCGTGCCTGCGCCGAGGGGCGCGAGCGGCTGGATCTGCTTTGCGTCGAAGGTTCCATCATGACGGGGCCCAACGGCACAGGGCGCTTCCATGTCCTCTCCGGCACGGGTCGGCCCATGATGGACTGGGTGCGCGACCTGGCGGCGCGGGCCCATCAGGTCCTGGCGGTGGGGACCTGCGCCGCGTTCGGCGGCATCACCGCAGGCGGCGGCAACCCGGGCGGGGCCATGGGGCTCCAGTATGACGGCGATCACCAGGGCGGCCTGCTCGGGGCCGGCTTCCGGACCGGGTCCGGGCTGCCGGTGATCAATGTCGCCGGCTGTCCGACCCACCCCGGCTGGGTCCTGGACAGCCTCCAGGCACTGGCGCTCGGGCGCCTCGGGGCGGTGGACCTGGACCCACTGAATCGGCCGCGCTTCTATGCCGACCATCTGGTCCACCACGGTTGCCCGCGCAACGAGTTCTACGAGTTCAAGGCGAGCGCCGAGAAGCCCTCCGACCAGGGTTGCATGATGGAGCACATGGGCTGCAAGGGGACCCAGGCCCACGCGGACTGCAATACCCGGCTGTGGAACGGGGAGGGGTCCTGTCTGCGCGGCGGCTACCCCTGCATCTCCTGCACCGAGCCCCGCTTCGAGACACCGGGTCACCCCTTTGCCCAGACCCCCAAGGTCGCCGGTATCCCCATCGGGCTGCCCACGGACATGCCCAAGGCCTGGTTCGTCGCCCTGGCGGCCCTGTCCAAGTCTGCAACCCCCAGGCGGGTACGGGAGAACGCTGTGGCAGATCATCAGATGGTAACCCCGGCGGTGCGCCGGACTGGGCTGAAATGAGCCGCCGCATCCTCGGTCCCTTCAATCGAGTGGAGGGCGATCTGGAGGTCAGCCTGGAGGTTCACGGCGGGCGGGTCTCGGCGGCCTATGTGAATTCCCCCCTGTATCGGGGCTTCGAGGAGATGCTGCCGGGCAAGCACCCCCTGGACGCCCTGGTCATAGTTCCGCGTATCTGCGGCATCTGCTCTGTGTCCCAAAGCGCCGCCGCCGCCGCCGCCCTGAGCGACCTCATGGGGCTCGCACCGCCACCCAATGGGCGCCTGGCCCAACAACTGGTCTGCGCCTGCGAGAACCTTGCCGACCACCTCACCCACTTCTACCTCTTCTTCATGCCGGATCTGGCCAGGTCCGAGTACCGCGGGCGTCCCTGGTTTCCGGCCTGCGAGGCCCGCTTCCGCGCCCTCACCGGCGGCGCCTCGGCGGATGTGCTCCCCGCCCGGGCCGAGTTCATGCACCTCATGGGCCTGATGGCCGGCAAGTGGCCGCACACCCTGAGCCTCCAGCCCGGCGGGACCGCCAGGCCCCTGGAGGGGGCGGAGATCCTGCGCCTCATCACCCTGTTGCAGGGTTTTCGACGCTTCCTGGAGCGCCATACCTTCGGCGATGGCCTGGAGTCCTTCGCGGGTCTGGACAGCGTCGCCGCCCTGGCCGACTGGCGGCAGGGTCGGAAGGGCGACCTCGCCCTGTTCCTCGCAGCCGCGGAGGATCTGGATCTGGGTGGCATCGGTCGGGCCACAGACCGTTTCCTGAGCTACGGGACCCAGGGCCTGGCCCCCGCCGGGGTCTGGGACCGGGGCGTCCGACCCCTGGACCCCGGCGCCATCGTCGAGGACCTGAGCCACGCCTGGCTGGCGGGGGATGCCTTACCCCCGTCACGCGGTCGCACCGAGCCTTGGGCGGACAAGGCCGGGGCCTATACCTGGTGCAAGGCCCCCAGATACTCGGGTCTGGTCCTGGAGACCGGGGCCCTGGCCCGCCAGATGGTGGCCGGGCATCCCCTGATTCGCGACCTGGTGGCGGTCCGGGGTGGGAGCGTAGAGGCGCGGGTCCTGGCGCGCCTGCTGGAGCTCGCCCTGGTGGTGCCGCAGATGGAGGCTTGGGCCCGTGCCCTCGTCGTTGGCGAGCCCTGGTGCCACCAGGGGGAGCTGCCGGAGGCAGGGGAGGGCGTCGGGCTGGTGGAGGCGGCCCGCGGGGCCCTGGGGCACTGGGTGCAGGTCCGCGACGGGCGCATCGCGCACTATCAGATCGTCGCGCCGACCACATGGAATTTCGCTCCGCGGGACGCTGATGGAACCCCCGGTGCACTGGAGCAGGCCCTTGTTGGGCTGTCGGTGGGTGAGGGCGAAGCCATGCCACTGGCGGTACAGCATGTGGTGCGGTCCTTCGATCCCTGTATGGTGTGCACGGTACACTGATAGGCCTGGTGCACAAATCGACCTAATTTGAGCCCCAAACGGGGTCATCCCGATCCCCCTCGGTACAGTCCGACCTGCCTACCGACCATGCCTAGCTCGAAACCACCGATGAACCCGATACCGCCAGGCGGTCTGGACAGCCTGGGCGAGGAGGCGTGGATCGAGGTCATCCGCAAGATGGACGAGGTCTACAGCGACTTGGTCCAGTACGAGGTGGCCCTGGAGGAGAAAAACACGGCCCTGGAGGAGACCCAGCGGTTCGTCTTCTCGGTCCTGGCCTCCATGTCCGACATCCTGGTGGTGTGCGACCGCGACGGGCGCATCGAGGTGGTGAACCGCGCCCTGGTGGCCTTCTCCGGGAGGGCCGAGGCGGACCTCATCGGCACGCCATTGTTCGACCTCTTTGCCGGCCCCGAGGCCCGCGCCAGCGCCGAGGGCCTCTTTGCCACACAAGGGGCCACGCAAGGGGCCATGCAGGGCGCCGAGGGGGCGCAGGGCCTGTCGGACTGCGAGTTGCCCCTCCTTGGAGTGGATGGGGCCGCAGTCCCGGTCTCGCTCAACTGCACGCCGCGCCACAATCACCAGGGGGTGCGGGCGGGCATGGTCATCACCGGGCGCCCGGTGGGTGAACTGCGCCGTGCCTACCAGGCCCTGCACGAGGCACACGAAGACCTCAAGCGCACCCAGCAGCAACTCCTGCATTCGGAGAAGATGGCCTCCCTCGGGCGTCTGGTGGCGGGGGTGGCCCACGAGCTCAACAACCCCATCAGCTTCGTGCTGGGCAATGCCCATGCCCTGGATCGCTACGCCCAGCGTCTGGCGACCTATCTGGCGGCCATTCACGCCGGTCGGCCCCAGGCGGAGCTCGACGGCCTGCGCCTCGAACTGCGCATCGACCGCCTGTTGGAGGACCTGCCCCCCCTCATCGAGGGCACCGTGGAGGGCGCAGAGCGCACCCGGGACATCGTGGACAGCCTCAAGCGCTTCTCGGCCCTGGACCGCAACGAGGCGCACCCCTTCAACCTGGTGGAGGTGATCGAACAGGCGGTGCATTGGGTGACCAGGGCGGCTACCGATCGGCTCCAGGTGGAGTCCAGGCTCCCGGAGGGGATCAGCGTCGCCGGGTCCGCCGGTCAGATGCAGCAGGTGGTGATGAATCTGGTGCAGAACGCCTGCGACGCCACCGCGGAGGAGGCGCAGCCGCGGCTGTCCATCGAGGCGACACGGGTCGGCGCCGCGGTGGAGGTGAGCTTTCGCGACAATGGCCCCGGCATAGCCCCGGACAATCTGCCGCGCCTGTTCGAGCCCTTCTTTACCACCAAGCCGGTGGGGAAGGGGACCGGACTGGGGCTCGCCATCAGCTATGGCATCGTGGAGCGGCACGGGGGTCGCCTGATTGCCGCCAATGCCCCCGGGGGCGGGGCGGTCTTTACCTTACGCCTGCCGTTGGTGGGGCACTGATCGCAATAGGGGTGCCCCGGAGGCGGCCGGGTGTCCCCGGTCGGCCTGCGCACAGGCGCTGTCTGTGTCAGGTGTTTGCCCCTGGGTGAGCGGGGGCTGGACTGAGGCGAATTGGTTACTAACTGATCATATAAAGTTAACAATGTAACCATTCTTTGCCCCGCCGACGCCTGCGGCGGCCGTCTGAATAGACAGTTTTTCAAAGCGTTAGACGGGGTTCCCGCGGTTGGCACCGTTCTTGATAGTAGTCTAGGGTCTTCCCCGGCCGTTCGGCTCGGGGCGCCCCCCACCCTATCGAGAGGAGCCGAAAGTCCATGGTCGAGACCTTCTACGAGGTGATGCGGCGACAGGGCATCACCCGCCGCAGCTTCCTCAAATATTGCAGCCTGACCGCGGCCTCCCTGGGGCTGGGGCCGGCCTTGGTGCCGCGCATCGTGTCGGCCATGGAAACCAAGCCGCGCACCCCGGTGCTCTGGCTGCATGGCCTGGAGTGCACCTGCTGCTCCGAGTCCTTCATCCGCTCCGGGCATCCCCTCGCCAAGGACGTGGTCCTGTCCATGATCTCCCTGGACTACGACGACACCATCATGACCGCCGCCGGCCACCAGGCCGAGGCGATCCTCGAAGAGGTGATGACCAAGTACAAGGGCAACTACATCCTGGCGGTGGAGGGCAACCCGCCGCTGAACCAGGAGGGGATGTCCTGCATCATCGGCGGCCGGCCCTTCCTGGAGCAGTTGCGCCATGTGGCCAAGGACTGCAAGGCGATCATTTCGTGGGGCTCGTGCGCCTCCTGGGGCTGCGTTCAGGCGGCCAAACCCAATCCCACCCAGGCGGTGCCGGTGCACAAGGTCATCTTCGACAAACCCATTGTCAAGGTCCCGGGCTGCCCGCCCATCGCCGAGGTAATGACGGCCGTCATCACCTACATGCTGACCTTCGATCGGCTCCCGGCGCTGGACCGCCAGGGTCGGCCCAAGATGTTTTACGGCCAGCGTATCCACGATAAGTGCTACCGCCGCCCGCACTTCGACGCCGGTCAGTTCGCCGAGGCCTGGGACGACGAGGGCTCGCGCAAGGGGTACTGCCTCTACAAGATGGGCTGCAAGGGCCCGACCACCTACAACGCCTGCTCCACGGTGCGCTGGAACGGCGGCGTCTCCTTCCCCATCCAGTCCGGCCACGGCTGCATCGGTTGCTCCGAGGACGGCTTCTGGGACAAGGGCAGCTTCTATCAGCACGTCACAGATACCCATCAGTTCGGCGTCGAGGCCAATGCCGATCGCGTCGGTATTGCAGCGGTGGGTGTGGTGGGGGCCGCGGTGGCGGCCCATGCGGCGGTGAGCGCCATCAAACAGGCTCGGACCAAACAGGCCGACCGTAACGGACAGGAGGGGTAACAGATGGCCGCTTACGAAACCCAAGGCTTCAAGCTCGACAATTCAGGTCGGCGCGTGGTGGTGGACCCGGTGACCCGTATCGAGGGCCACATGCGGGTCGAGGTCAACCTGGACGCGGACAACGTCATCCGCAATGCGGTGTCCACCGGGACCATGTGGCGCGGCCTGGAGGTCATCCTCAAGGGCCGCGACCCGCGCGACGCCTGGGCCTTCACCGAGCGCATCTGCGGGGTCTGTACCGGCACCCATGCCCTGACCTCGGTGCGGGCGGTGGAGGATGCCCTGGCGATCAAGATCCCGGAGAACGCCAACTCCATCCGCAACATCATGCAGTTGACCCTCCAGGTCCACGACCACCTGGTGCACTTCTATCACCTGCACGCCCTGGACTGGGTGGACGTGGTCTCGGCCCTGTCCGCCGACCCCAAGGCGACCTCCGAGCTGGCCCAGAGCATCTCGGCCTGGCCCCTGTCCTCCCCGGGCTATTTCCGCGACGTGCAGAACCGCCTCAAGCGCTTCGTCGAGTCCGGGCAGCTCGGCCCCTTCATGAACGGCTACTGGGGCAACCCGGCCTATCGGCTGCCCCCGGCGGCCAACCTCATGGCGGTCACCCACTACCTGGAGGCCCTGGACTTCCAGCGCGAGATCGTCAAGATCCACACCATCTACGGCGGCAAGAACCCCCACCCCAACTGGCTGGTGGGCGGCGTGCCCTGCGCCATCAACCTGGACGACGCCGGGGCCGTGGGCGCCATCAATATGGAACGGCTGAACCTGGTCTCGTCCATTATCGATCGCACGCTCGACTTCATCGATCAGGTCTATGTCCCTGACCTGTTGGCCATTGCCAGCTTCTATAAGGACTGGACCTTCGGTGGCGGCCTGTCGTCCCAGAGCGTGATGGCCTATGGCGACATCCCGGAGCGGGCCAACGACTACTCGGCGGCCAATCTGTTGATGCCGCACGGGGCCATCATCGACGGCGACCTGACCAGGGTTCACGAGGTGGATCTGCGCGACCCGGACCAGATTCAGGAGTTCGTGGACCACTCCTGGTTCAAGTACGCCGAGCCAGGCCGCGGCCTGCACCCCTGGGACGGCGTCACCGAGCCCCACTACGAGCTGGGCCCCAATGCCAAGGGGACCTCCACCCGCATCGAGCAGATCGACGAGGGGGCCAAGTACTCCTGGATCAAGGCCCCGCGCTGGCGCGGCCGGGCCATGGAGGTCGGTCCCCTGGCGCGCTACATCGTCGGCTATGTGCAGAACGATCCGGAGTTCAAGGAGCCGGTGGACCGCGCATTGAGCACCCTGGGCCTGCCCCTGCCCGCCCTGTTCTCGACCCTGGGGCGGACCGCCGCCCGCGGTCTGGAGGGCTCCTGGGCAGCACACAAGCTGCGCTACTTCCAGGACAAGTTGGTGGCCAACCTCAAGGCCGGGGATCTGGCCACTGCCAACATCGACAAGTGGGACCCGGCCACCTGGCCGAAGGAGGCCAAGGGTGTCGGCTTCACCGAGGCCCCCCGCGGGGCGCTGGGGCACTGGATCCGCATCAAGGACGGGCGCATCGACAACTACCAGTGCGTCGTACCCACCACCTGGAACGGCAGCCCCCGCGATACCAAGGGTCAGATCGGGGCCTTCGAGGCGAGCCTGATGAACACCCCGGTGGCCAAGGCCGACGAGCCCCTGGAGATCCTGCGTACCCTGCACAGTTTCGACCCCTGCCTGGCCTGCTCCACCCACGTGATGGCGCCGGACGGGGAGGAGCTGACACGGGTACGGGTGCGCTGAACGCGGTCACCACAGGAGCGACACCAACATGAACACCGCCGTCCCGACCGTCAAGCGCACCGCCGTCTACGTCTACGAGGCCCCGGTGCGCATCTGGCACTGGGTGAATGCCCTGTCCATCACCCTGCTGGCCATCACGGGCTATCTCATCGCCAACCCGCTGCCGTCCATGCCAGGGGAGGCCAGTGACCACTTTGTCATGGGCTATGTGCGCTTCGTCCATTTTGCCGCCGGTTATGTCTTCGCGGTGGCCTTCATCGGGCGCCTCTATTGGGCCCTGATGGGCAACCGTTATTCCCGGCAGTTGTTCTCGCTGCCCTTCTGGCGGCCCAGCTTCTGGACGGATGTTTTCCACGAGGCGCGCTGGTACGCCTTCCTGGAGAAGGAGCCGCGCAAGTACATCGGTCACAACCCCCTGGCGCACCTGTTCATGGTGGCCATCATCACCATCGGTGGCCTGGTGATGCTGACGACCGGGTTTGCCCTCTACGCCGAGCAGACGGGCCTGGGAAGCTGGCAGGACCGCCTCTTCGGCTGGCTGATTCCCCTCATGGGCCAGAGCCAGGACGTACGTATGTGGCACCACTGGGGCATGTGGATCATCGTGGTCTTCGTCATGCTGCACGTCTATACCGCCATCCGCGAGGACATCATGTCCCGCCAGAGCCTGATCAGCACCATGATCAGCGGCTGGCGCATGTTCAAGGACGACCGGCCATGAGTGCGGCCCTGGAGGTGCCGGTGGCGGACCCCCTGGACTACCGTTGCGACACCCTGATCCTGGGGATCGGCAACCTGCTCTGGGCCGACGAGGGCTTTGGGGTCCGGGCCCTGGAGCGGCTGCATGCGGACTGGTGCTTCGGCCCAGGGGTCAGACTCCTGGACGGGGGGACCCAGGGCCTGTACCTGTTGCCCTACGTGGAGGGGTGCCGGCGCCTGCTGATCCTGGACGCGGTGGACTATGGCCTGGCGCCGGGCACCCTGAAGCTGGTGCGGGACCAGGCCGTACCGGCGTTTATGGGGGTGCGCAAGATGAGCCTGCACCAGACCGGGTTCCAGGAGGTCTTGTCGGTGGCCCGGCTGCGGGGCTGGGACCCGGAGGGTCTGGCCCTGGTGGGTTGCCAACCAGAGGTGCTGGAGGACTACGGTGGCAGCCTCTCGGCGACGGTGAAGGGGCGGTTGCCCCAGGCCCTGGCCCTGGCCCTGGAGACCCTGGCGGGGTGGCGGGTCTGGCCGCGGCGGCGCCTGAGTCCGCCGGGACCCGGCGAGGGGACCACACTGGACAGCCTGGGGCTGGCCCCCTACGAGGACGAGCGGCCCAGCGCGGCCTTGGCCTGCCGGGTCGGGGACGGGCGCTTCGTTGGGGGCCTGTCATGTGTCTAGGCATCCCCATGCAGGTGGTGGAGGCCAACGGCCGCGTCGCCCTGTGCCTGGGGCGCGGCGGCCTGCGGCAACTGGACCTGGCCCTGGTGGGGGAGCAGCCGCCGGGGACCTGGCTGCTGGCCTTCATCGATGCCGCCCGGGAGGTGATCGATGCACAGACCGCCGCGCGCATCGACGCCGCCCTGGACGGACTGGCGGCGGCCATGGCGGGGGAGACGGACCTGTCGCATTACTTCGCCGACCTGACAGACCGAACACCGGAATTGCCGCCGCATCTGCGGGTTACGGCTGCATCTTCGCTCAGTCAAGACGTACACCCGAGAGGCCCAGCATGACCCAACAACACCCCCTCGTCGCCCGTCTGACCCAGGAACTGGACTATCCGCTTCTGGACGCGGCCGGCCTGGACGCCTTCTGCGAGGCCCCCGGGGATGCCGTGCTCTTCTGCGGCGGAGACCCTGGCGCCTATCCGGAGACCCTGGATGTGGCCGTGGTCCTGCCGGAGCTGATGCGTGCCTTCCCCGGACGCCTGCGGGCCGGGGTCGCCGCCAGCGAACTGGAACCCGCCCTCCAGGCCCGTTACGGTTTCAGCCGCTGGCCGAGCCTGGTCTTCCTGCGCGACGGTCACTACCTCGGGACCCTGTCCGGGGTCCTGGACTGGTCGGTCTATCTGGCCCGCATCCAGGACCTGCTTGCGGGGCCCGTGGTCCGGCCGCCGTCCATCGGCATTCCGCTGACCGCCGCCCCCAGACCCAATAGCTGTCACTGAGGTCCTCCCCATGCACCCATTTCCCATCCCCGTCGTTGCCTTAGGGCCCGGCTCCCAGACCGAGGACGAGGGCCTGAACTATCTGTCCATGCCCCAGGCCATGCGGACCTATAGCCCGCCCATACTGCCTGAGCCGGGGGAGGCCCTGGACTGCGCGGGCGCCAGGGCCTGGTTGGAGGAACTGCTCGCGGTGGTGCGCGCCTGGCGGCCGGGTGGGGCGCCCATCGCCCTCGACCTGGGCGGTCTGGCGGGGCCTGATCGGGACCTGGTGGACCAGATGCTCGGGGAAGGCGAGGTCAGCGCCCAGGTGGCCGGGGAGGGTGGGGTCCTGGACATCCAGGAATCCGTCTTCGCCGGGGTCTGGCGGCTGCGGGGGAGGGACCGCGACGGGGTCGTCTTTGCCGACCGGGTAGAGGTGGGCGACGTGCCGGCCGCCATCCGTCTGGCGGGGCGCGGCGGCCTGGCCGCCCCGATCCCTTTGCCCGTGCCCGCTGGTGTGGTGAATGCCCCGGCTTTGGTCGCGGAGATCGCGGCGCAGGTCGCGAACCCCAGTGCGCCGACCCACGTCATCAACCTCTCCCTGCTCCCCTTCGGTCCGGAGGACGCGGCATGGCTGGACCTATGCCTGGGGCGGGGCCAGGTGACCCTGCTCTCGCGTGGCTACGGCAACTGCCGCGTGACCTCCACCGGGGTGGCCGGGGTCTGGTGGGTACAGTATTTCAACTCCCAGGATGCCCTGATCCTCAACACCATCGAGGTGACCGAGGTCCCCGAGGTCGCATGCGCCGCGGCGCTCGACCTGGAGGACAGCGCCGGGCGCCTGGCGGAGGTCGTCGCATGGATCGGGTGATGGGGACAGGGCCCGGGGGCGACAAGGCCGGCCCTTGCGGTCACACTGTGGCCGTGCAACAAAACTCCGGGCCCATGACCAGACTCGACGCCCCACCCCCAGGCGACGCCCGTCGCATCCCCCCCGACGCCCGCCTGGAGTGCCGGATCTGTTGGCATGTCTACGACCCCGCCGAGGGTGATCCGGTCTGGCAGATCCCCTCGGGCACCCCTTTCGCCGAACTGCCGGCCCACTGGCGCTGCCCCAACTGCGACGCGGCCAGGGAACAGTTCCTGGTCCTGGATGCCTGATGGAGCCCGCCTCGCCCGCCGCCCTGGAGGCGACCTTCCGCCACATTGCCGCCACCCGCATGGCCGGGGTCGCCCTGTGCAATCCGGCGCTGGAGGTGGAGGCCATGGGCTTTGGGCCTTGGGGTGACGCCCGGGTGGGGGTCCTCATCACCCCCTGGTCCATGATGTTGATCTACCTGCCGGCCGCGGACCCCGACTGGGGCGACCGTCCCAGTGGCACCACGGTGACGCTGGATCTGCCATCCGGGGCCTACGATGTCCTCACGGCCCATGAACCGGGTCTGGGACCCTACCTCACCGGGTCCCTGTTCTCGCCCATGTTCGACTTCGCCGGCATGGACCAGGCAAGGGCTGTGGCGGCCGCGGTCATGGATCAGGTGCTTGCCCCGGCCGCCCGGGAGGCCCAGCCCCAGACCGCACCTGTCGTCCCCGCCGAGCCGGCACAGCCGCGGGGTCTCACACGCCGTGGCCTCTTCATCTCCCTCCTTTTGGCCAGGGATGGCCAGTATCCCAGGGGCGCCAGGAGCGGCCCCTGGGAGGGTCCAGGTGGGCCGGCTTGAGCGAGGGGCTGGAGGGGCGCATCCAGGTCTCCCTGACCCTGACTGTCGAGGGGCCGGTCGAGGTCCAGATCCGCTCCACCCGGCCCCAGGTCGCCGGTCGCCTCATGGCCGGGCGTACCCCGGAAGGGGCCGCCGAACTGGCCGGGCTGGTCTTCAGCCTGTGCGGCCGGGCCCAGCGGGTGGCTGCCGAAGCGGCCGGCGCGGCGGCGCTGGGGCGAGCGACGCATGCGGCGCAGCGCCAGGGGCAGGCCGCACGGGTCCTTCAGGAGATCGCCCTGGAGCACGCCTGGCGCCTGCTCCTGGACTGGCCGGGACAGCAGGGCCAGGCCCCCGATGCGGCCAACCTGGTGCGGTTGCGCCAGTCTGCCGGCGATGGGGGGCGCTTTGGTGCGGCCCTTGCGGATCTGGTGGAGACCGTACTGCTGGGCGAGTCGGCGGCGGCCTGGTTGGGGCGCGACCTGGCTGGCCTCGACGCCTGGCGCCGCGGCGGGCAGACCCCCACGGCGCGGCTCTTTTGGGGCCTGGGGGATGGGTCTGACCTCGGCATAGGTCGGGTCCCAATGCTCCCGGCCCTGGCGGACCTGACCGATGCGCAGGCCGCCGACCTCGGCCGCAAGGCCCTGGAGGTGCCGGGCTTCTGCGCCCAGCCCGCCTGGCAGGGCGGACCGGCGGAGACCGGGGCCCTGGTGCGGGTAGGGGCCCAGCCCTTGGTCGCCGATTGGCTGGGGCAACGCGGCCGCGGGGCCGGGGCCAGGCGGCTGGCCCGCCTGGTGGAACTGGCCCTCTTGCCGGGCTGGCTGGCGGGCGATGGACCCGAGGTGGTCCGCGCCTGGCGACTGGGGGAAGATACCGGCCTGGCGGGGGTGGAGACCTCCCGTGGCCTCCTGCTGCACGCGGTGCGTCTGGAGGCCGGCCTGGTCGCCGACTACCGCATCCTGGCCCCCACCGAGTGGAACTTCCACCCTCGGGGCCCCTTGGTCGAGGGGCTTGAGGAACTGGCGCTCGGCTCGGACGCCAACGTCGAGCAGGCCCTCGCAGCCCGGGCCCGGCTCATCGCCCAATCCCTCGATCCCTGTGTTGCCCTTTCCCTGGACCTGACCCATGCATGAAATGTCGTTGGCCGAGGGCATACTCCAGATCTGCGAGGATGCCGCCGCCCGTGAGGGGTGCCGCCGGGTGACGGAGATCCGCCTCGAGATTGGGGCACTGGCCGGGGTCGAGGTGGAATCCTTGAGCTTCTGCCTCGATGTGGTGCTGCAGGGGAGCATCGCCGATGGCGCCCGGGTCGAACTGGAGCGCCTGCCTGGCCTGGGATACTGCCTGGGTTGTGGCGAGGCGGTGCCGGTGGCCGCCCTGTACGATCCCTGCCCGTGCTGCGGGAGCTATCAGGTCCAGGCGACCGGCGGTACCGAAATGCGGGTCAAGGACCTGCTTGTCGAATAGATCTGAGGAGTCAAGACCATGTGTACAGTTTGCGGTTGTGGCCAGGGCGAGACGCGGATCGAGGGCGATCAGGCCCATGAGTTCGAGCATGAGCACGAGGACGGACACGGACACAGCCACCCCCACACCCATGAACACGCCCACGAGCATGGCCATCTCCACAGCCATGAGCACAGCCACGCCGACGGCTCCGTGCACAGCCATGCCCATGAGCACGCGCATGCACACGCCCACAGCCACATCCACGATCACGGGCATGTGGGACACGACCATGCCCACGACGCCCTGCACCCGGCCGGGGCCGAGCACGGTCACAGCCATGCAGAGGCCGAGATCCATGGTTCAGTGGCGTCTCACGACCACGGTCATGCCGAGGACCAAGTCGGTGGGGACCTGCATTTCGGCCAGGGGCCGGCCCACGCCCACGCCCCTGGTCTGAGCCAGGCGCGCATGGTCCAGATCGAGCAGGACATCCTCGGGAAGAACAACGCCTATGCCGCGGAGAATCGGCGCTGGTTCGCCGACCATGGCCTCTTTGCCGTCAATCTGGTTTCAAGCCCAGGCTCCGGCAAGACGACCTTGCTGGTCAAGACCATCGAGGCCCTGGCCGCCAGGGACGGCGGACATATCGGAAACGCAGGAGCAGTTTCCGATTTGGCCGGGCGCATCCAGGTGGCCGTGGTCGAGGGCGATCAGCAGACCAGCGTGGATGCCGACCGCATCCGTGCCACCGGGGCCCCCGCGGTGCAGGTCAACACCGGTAAGGGGTGTCATCTGGACGCCCACATGGTCGGTCACGCCCTGGAGCACCTGCGCCTGGCGGACGACGGCCTGGTGATGATCGAGAACGTGGGCAACCTGGTCTGTCCCGCCGCCTTCGACTTGGGGGAGGCCCACAAGGTGGTCATCCTCTCGGTCACGGAGGGGGAGGACAAGCCCCTCAAGTACCCGGATATGTTCCACGCCGCGGACCTGATGATCCTCAACAAGATCGACCTGCTGCCGCACCTGAGCTTCGATTTGGCCCGCTGTCTGGAATATGCACGGCGGGTCAATCCCAGGCTCCAGGTCCTCCAGATCTCCGCCACCAGTGGCGAGGGCATGGGGCCCTGGCTCGACTGGCTCGGCCGCGGCGTCGCCGCTGCGGTGGCGGCACGCCAGGACAACCTGACCTTGCTGCGTCGCCGCCTGGCCGAGGTCGAGGCCCAGTTGGCGGCGAAGGGGTAGGGGGTGCCGCGGATTCGCGGTGATGGGGGAAGGCCACCATCCCTCCCCCCCCTTTCCCGAAGAGGGGCCTGGGGGGATTCAAGGGCGGGCGCCCGACCGTGAAGACCCGCCTCCAACGCCGCCTGCGCGTCACCGGCATAGTCCAGGGGGTCGGTTTCCGGCCCTATGTCTGGCACCTGGCCCGGGAACTGGGCCTCACCGGCTGGGTGCGCAACGACCCTGCCGGGGTGGAGGTGCTGGTGCAGGGTGAGCCTGGCCCCATCGATGCCTTCAGCCGCCGCCTCACGCTGGAGGCCCCGCCCCTGGCCCAGGTCCGGGATCTCGTTTGGACGGATGGCCTCGCCACCGGCGAGCACGACGCCTTCGCCATCCGCGAGAGCGGAGCCGGGCAGGCCGCCACCATGATCGGCGTGGACACCGGCGTCTGCCCCGCCTGCCTGATGGAGCTGTTCGACCCGGCCGATCGCCGCTACCGTTATGCCTTTATAAACTGCACCCAGTGCGGCCCGCGCTACACCCTGACCCGTCGTCTGCCCTATGACCGGGCGCAGACCAGCATGGCGGCCTTTCCACTCTGCCCTGCCTGCGAGGGGGAATATCGCGACCCTTCTGACCGGCGTTTCCATGCCGAGCCGACCGCTTGTCCTGTGTGCGGGCCTCGGACTTGGGTGCTCAGCCTGGAAGAAATCCCCCCCGGCCCCCCCTTGCAAAGGGGGAGGAAAGAAATCCCAGGTCTTAGAAACCCCAGCGGGACCAGCGGGCTAGATGCCCCCCCCTTTCTTAAAGGGGGGTCGGGGGGGATTTCTACGCCCACCGCCGATGCCATTGGCGAGACCCTTGACCGTCTCCAGGCGGGTCAAATCGTCGCCATCAAGGGCCTGGGAGGTTTCCACCTCGCCTGCGATGCCCGCAACCCGGACGCCGTGCAGCGCCTGCGCGAGCGCAAGCAGCGGGAGGAGAAGCCGTTCGCCATCATGGCCGCCAACCTTGCCTCCGTCGCCCCATGGGTGGAGATTGGGTTGGACGAACGGGCGATGATCGAGTCCCCCGAGCGGCCCATCTGCCTGCTGCGCAAGCGGCCCGGTGCCGACGCGGCCCTGCCGGGGATAGCCCCTGGTCTGAGTTGGCTAGGGGTCATGCTCCCCTATACCCCGATCCACTGGCTGCTCTTCCACGCGGCGGCTGGCGGGCCCGCCGGGACCGCCTGGATGGGTGAGGCTCAGGCATTGGTCCTGGTCATGACCAGCGCCAACCCGGGTGGGGAGCCCTTGGTAACGGGAAACGCCGAGGCGGTCGAGCGCCTGGCCGGGATCGCGGATGCGGTGTTAATGCACGACCGGGACATCGTGGTGCGGTGCGATGACTCGGTGGTGCGGTGGCTCGAAGAAATCCCCCCCGACCCCCCTTTAAAAAGGGGGGGGGAGGAAGACTCCCCTCGACTGCTGTTCCCGACGCGGCTTTTGGCCAGGGATGGCCAGTATCCCAGGGGCGCAGGGAGCGGCCCCTGGGACTACCTCCCCCATCCTTGGGGTCGCTCGGCCCCCCTTTGGAAAAAGGGGGGGATGGATTGGCAGTTGGCATGTCGCCGAGCGGCTCCGGGTTTGCGCCACGGGGGAAAATCCATCAGGGAGCGACGGTTACTCCCCCCTTTCTTAAAGGGGGGCCGGGGGGGATTGGAGTTGGCACCGCAGCCTGCGGTGAGCCCAGCTCCCTAGCCCCCTCTACACAAGGATTCCGCCAATTCATCCGTCGCGCCCGGGGCTATACCCCCCAGGCCATCCGCCTACCTCGGTCCGGTCCCTCGGTTCTGGCCCTGGGGGGCTACCTCAAGGCGACGGTCTGCGTGACCCGCGGTGATGAGGCCTTCGTCTCCCAGCACATCGGCGGACTCGATAACCCGGCCACCTGCGCCATGTTGACGGAGGTCACAGACCACCTCCTGCACATACTTCGGGTCGAACCCCAGGCGGTCGCCCACGACCTGCACCCGGACTTCTACAGTACGCGCCATGCCGCTGAATTGGCAGGTCTCTGGGGAGTGCCGACAGTGGCCGTCCAGCACCACCAGGCCCACTGCGCCGCCATCGCCGCTGAGGCTGGGGTCACGGGTCCCTTCCTCGGCCTGGCCCTGGATGGGGTCGGGCTGGGAGAAGACGGCACCGCCTGGGGGGGGGAACTCCTTCGGCTGGATGGGTCCGGCTACACCCGCCTGGGGCACCTGAGCCCCATCCCCCTGCCCGGTGGGGACAGGGCGGCCAAGGAGCCCTGGCGCATGGCCGCGGCGGCCCTGCATCACCTGGGTCGCAGCGGGGAGATCGCCGGGCGTTTTCCCGGGCAACCGGCATCGCGCCGGCTCGGGCAGGTGCTGGACCGCGGCCTGAACTGCCCCCCCACCACCAGCCTTGGCCGCTGGTTCGACGCCGCTGCCGGACTGCTCGGCGCCCGCGAGGTCATGGCCTACGAGGGACAGGCGGCCATGCTGCTGGAGGGTCTGGCGCGGGACGGCCGGGTCGCGCCTATGGCTGGGGGCTGGCTCCTGCATCCGGACGGCCGTCTCGACCTCTGGCCCTTGCTGGAGCGCCTGGCCGACGAACCCGATGCGGCCATGGGCGCCGCCCTGTTCCACGCCACACTGGCGGAGGGGCTGGCGGCCTGGGTGGCCTGGGCCGCCCGGCGCGAGGGTCTGGCCCAGGTGGCCCTGGGGGGTGGCTGTCTGCTCAACCAGATCCTGTCCTGCGATTTGGCCCGGCGCATCGCCGCGCTTGGCCTCACCGCGCTTACGGCCCGCCAGGTACCCCCAAACGATGGGGGCTTGAGCCTGGGTCAGGCTTGGGTTGCAATGCAGCAAATTCGCGATGAGGAACACAAACCATGTGCCTAGCCATTCCAGCCCGGGTCTGCGAGATCAATGAGGCGGATCGGGCCATCGTCGATCTGGGCGGCGTGCGCAAGGAGTGCTCCCTGGCCCTGGTGGACGGGGTCGAGGTGGGTGACTACGTCATCCTCCACGTCGGCTATGCCCTGACCCGCCTGGACCCGGAGGAGGCGGCGAAGACCCTGGCCCTGATGGCGGAGGCCGGGGTCCTGGCCGCCAGGGACGGCGGACATATCGGAAACGCAGGAGAAGTTTCCGATTTGGCGGCCGACGCATGAAGTACGTCACCGAATTCCGCGACGGCGGCGTCGCCCAGGGCCTTGCCCGGGCCATCGCCTCGGAGGTCCGGGCCGACCGCCGCTACAACTTCATGGAGTTCTGCGGCGGTCATACCCACGCCATCTCCCGCTACGGGGTCCCGGATCTCCTGCCGCCCAATGTGCGGATGATCCACGGTCCCGGCTGCCCTGTGTGCGTGCTGCCCATCGGGCGTATCGACCTGGCGATCAAACTGGCCCTGGAGAACGGCGTCACCCTCTGCACCTATGCCGATACCATGCGGGTCCCGGCCTCCAATGGTCTCTCCCTGATGCGGGCCAAGGCCCGCGGTGGGGACATCCGCATGGTCTACGCAGTGACCGATGCCCTGAAGATCGCCCGGGATCACCCGGACCAGGAGGTCGTCTTCTTCGCCATCGGCTTCGAGACCACCACGCCGCCGACCGCGGTGGCCATCAAGCTGGCCAGGGACCAGGGTTTGCGCAACTTCAGCGTGCTGTGCTGCCACGTCCTGACCCCGTCGGCCATCATGAACATCCTGGAGTCGCCCGAGGTGCGCGACCTTGGCTTGGTCCCCCTGGACGGCTTCATCGGCCCGGCCCACGTCTCCACGGTGATCGGGAGCCGGCCCTATGCCTTCTTTGCCGAGGAGTACCGCAAGCCGGTGGTGATCGCCGGCTTCGAGCCCCTGGACGTGATGCAGGCGATCCTCATGCTGGTGCGCCAGGTGAACGAGGGGCGGGCAGTGGTCGAGAACGAGTTCACCCGCGCCGTGACCGAGCAGGGCAACGAGAAGGCCCAGGACCTGGTGTCGGAGGTCTTCGAGCTGAGGCGCAGCTTCGAGTGGCGGGGTCTGGGGGAGGTCCCTTACTCGGCGCTGCGCATCCGCGAGGGCTTTGCGGCCTTCGACGCCGAGCGCCGCTATGGGCTCGCCTACAAGCCGGTGCCGGACAACAAGGCGTGCGACTGCGGGGCCATACTCCGGGGGGTCAAGGGACCAACGGACTGCAAGCTCTTCGGCACCGTCTGCACCCCGGAGAACCCCATGGGTTCCTGCATGGTGTCCTCGGAAGGCGCCTGCGCCGCCCATTACACCTATGGGCGCTACAAGGATGCCGATGTCGTCGGGGCACTCCCATCCGGCGGGAACTGATCTATAGGTCCCTATAGGGCTTATAGGTCGCATTGCTCTCAATTGCACAAAGCGCCACAGGACTGCCCATGACAGGCCAAGTGAAGAAGGGCTATGCACGGCCCCTGGACATCAAGCAGGGCCGGGTGGATATGAGCCACGGCGGCGGCGGCCGGGCCATGGTGCAGCTCATCGCCGACCTCTTCGCCAGGCATCTGGGCAACGAGTACCTGGCCCAGGGCAACGACGGGACCTGCCTGCCGGCGGGGAGCGGGCGCCTGGTGGTCTCGACAGACAGCCATGTGGTCTCGCCCCTGTTCTTTCCCGGCGGGGACATCGGTTGCCTGTCTGTCCACGGGACCGTCAACGATGTCGCGGTCATGGGGGCCTGCCCGCTGTACCTGACCGCCGGGTTCATTCTCGAGGAGGGTTTCCCCCTGGCCGACCTGGCGCGCATCTGCCAATCCATGGCCAGGGCCGCCTCTGATGCCGGGGTCAAGCTGGTGGCCGGCGATACCAAGGTGGTGGAACAGGGCAAGGGCGATGGCCTGTTCATCACCACCACCGGCATCGGCTTTTTGCCAGAGGGTGTCAACCTCTCCGGGGACCTGGCCCGGCCAGGCGACGCCGTCCTGGTCTCCGGGACCCTGGGCGACCACGGCATGGCGATCATGAGCAAGCGGGAAAACCTCTCCTTCGATGCCCCCATCCTGTCCGATACCGCGGCCCTGAACGGGCTGACCCAGGCCATGTTGGCGAGCGGGGCGGCCATCCGGGTCATGCGCGACCCCACCCGTGGCGGTCTGGCGGCGACGCTCAACGAGATCGCCGATCAGTCCGGGGTCGGCATTCACCTGCAAGAGGTGGCCATCCCGGTGCGCCCGGAGGTGGAGGCCGCCTGCGAGCTGTTGGGCCTGGACCCGCTCAACATCGCCAACGAGGGCAAGCTCATCGCCATCTGCGCTGCCGAGGATGCAGACCGGCTCCTGGCGGTCATGCGTGCCCACCCCCTGGGGGTCCAGGCGGCGGTGATCGGGCAGGTGGTGGCCGACCCCAATGCCTTCGTCCAGATGAAGACACAGTTCGGCGGCCGGCGCATGGTGGATTGGCTCTCCGGCGAGCAGTTGCCGAGGATTTGTTGATGCGCGTCCTCCTCCTCACACACGCCTTCAACAGCCTGACCCAGCGGCTGTTTGTGGAACTTGGGGCGCAGGGCTGTCAGGTGTCGGTCGAGTTCGACATCAACGATCAGGTCACCCAGGAGGCCGTCGCCCTGTTCCGGCCACACCTGATCCTGGCTCCCTACCTGCGCCGGGCCATCCCCGAGTCCGTCTGGCGAAGCCACCTGTGCCTGGTGGTCCACCCGGGTCCGGTGGGGGATCGGGGCCCCTCGGCCCTGGACTGGGCCATCCGAGAGGGGGCGCAGGAATGGGGTCTGACGCTCCTCCAGGCCGAGGCGGAGATGGACTCAGGCCCGGTCTGGGCCAGTGCGACCTTCCCGCTGCGCCCGGCCACCAAGTCGAGCCTGTACCGCAACGAGGTGACCGACGCCGCGGTGGCGGCGGTCCAGGAGGCCATGGTGCGGCTCCCGGACTACCAGGCCGGCCGTTGGCGGCCCCAGGTCCAGGCGCCAGGTTCCCTGCGCCCCCTGATGCGTCAGCCCGACCGCGCCATCGACTGGGGCCGCGACCCCACTGTCACGGCGCTGGCCAAGCTCCGCAGCGGCGATGGCTTCCCGGGGGTGCGCGATACCCTGTTCGGCGCGCCCTGCCACCTCTACAACGCCCATCCCTTCCCGGCAACGGGCTCCCCTGGTGAGGTCCTGGGGCGGGCGGGGGAGGGCCTGGTGCGGGCCACCGTCGATGGCGCCCTGTGGATCGGACACGCCCGCCGCCCGGATGCCGACCTGCCGATCAAGCTCCCCGTGGCCCAAGCCTTCCCTGAGATCGGGGGGCTGGCCGAGTTGGACCAGGGCGGGGGACTGCCCGACGGGATCCGCTACGAGGAAGACGGACCCGTCGGGTATCTCCATTTCCCCTTCTACAACGGCGCCATGGGTACCGCGGCCTGCGAGGGTCTGCTCGCGGCCTTTGATGCGGCGCGACGGCGGCCGACCCGGGTCCTGGTCCTGCTGGGGGGTGCGGACTTCTTCAGCAATGGCCTGGACCTCAACCGTATCGAGGCCGCGCACAGTCCGGCAGACGAGTCCTGGCGCAACATCAATGCCATGGACGACCTGTGCCGGGCCATTCTGACCACGGACACCCAGGTCACGGTCAGCGCCCTGCGGGGCAATGCCGGGGCCGGGGGTGCCTTCCTGGCCCTGGCGGCGGACCTGGTCTGGGCGCGGCGTGGGGTCATCCTCAATCCCCATTACAAGAACATGGGCAACCTCTACGGCTCGGAGTATTGGACCTATCTCCTGCCGCGTCGCCTCGGCGCGGTCCAGGCCGCGGACCTCATGGCCCGGCGCCTGCCCCTGGGGGCAGCGGAGGCGGAGCGCATCGGCCTGCTGGATGCCTGTTTCGGCGACGGGCTCGCCGGTTTCGAGGCGGAGGTCCGGGCCCGTGCGGCCGCCCTCGCGGCGGCCGGCGACCATCCCCAGCGCCTTTCCGCCAAGGCACAGGGCCGCGCCTGCGACGAGGCGGCCCGTCCCCTGGACGCCTACCGGGCCGAGGAACTGCGGCACATGCAACGCAACTTCTTCGGCTTCGACCCGAGCTATCACGTCGCCCGCCACCACTTTGTGCATAAGACGCCCCACTCCTGGACGCCGCGGCATCTGGCCATCCACCGCGAGCTGGGCTGGGTCGTCCCGGAGGGTTGAGCGCCCGTACCGACGGCCCCAAGCCGATACCTGCCGGTGCTGCGCATGATGTCGTGAAGGCGCGACGGCCACAGACCGGGCAGTCTGCTGGTGTTTATGCAGGGCGGCATTGCAAGTAAATCAATAGGATGAGTTGACTTATTGCGGTTCATTGGAACTGATGGGTGTATCTTTCTTGACAAGCATATTAGCGAGCACTAATATAGTGGCCGAGATCGTTTCAAAGAGGTAACACATCATGTTCCCGATCATCTTCGGATTCGCCGCCGCCCTCGCCTTTGAGGCCCTGGCCTTTGCCACCTACGGCAATGCCGCCCTGACGGATTACGCCTGGGTCAACATGGTCGCCTGGGGGCTCATCGCGGCGGCATTGCCGTCTACGCCCTGAACAGACCCATGCCGGCCTGGCTGTCCCGCCTCACCGGGCAGATTCATGCCCTGGTGGATGCACAGTTCAAGGTCAGCCCCCAGCAGACGCCGTTTGCCGGGTTCCACCGCTGATCCCTGGTTCTCTTGGCAGAGGCCGCGGAGCGCATCCGGGGTAGCCACTGCCCCTGGGGGCGGTGCCCTCGCCGCGAGGGCTCCGGCACCAGCGGCCCCCGGTTCCGAGCGGGTGGCCTAGCCCGACCAGCCCAACCGTATGGCCAGAGCCGAACTGCGCTGGACGCGGACCGAACAGCCCGCCACGAAGGTTCCCGCGTCCCCCTGGACGATGACCCGGTCGCGGGCGCGGGTGATACCGGTGTAGATCAGCTCCCGGGTCAGTACCGGGCTCGGGGTGGCCGGCAGCACCAGATAGACGGCGTTGAACTCCGACCCCTGGCTCTTGTGCACCGTCAGGGCATAGGCGCTGACGTGGGTCGGAAGTTGGCGCAGGGACACGCTGCGCAGCCCGCTTGCGCCTACCCCGGCCTCGATCCCCCCCTCGTCCCGGACAAACCAGGCCCGCAGGTCCCCGTCGGCACCTCGCCACAGGAGCCCGATGTCCCCATTGAAGAGCCCGACCTCGTAGTCGTTAGCGGTCACCATCACCGGTTTGCCGTGGTATTCGTCCCCGCCCGCGATGAGCCCGCGCGCCTGGAGCCGTTCGGCGATGCGGCGGTTGAGGGCCTCGACACCGAAGGGTCCCTGGCGCAGGGCGGCCAGGACCCGGGTCTGCTCGAACCGTTTCAGGGCATCTCCGACCTGGGTCTGGGTCAGGTAGTCTGCGTAGCGTTCCGCGGCCCAGTCGATGCAGGAGGGGGCTAAGTCCCCGTCCGCCGTGTCCTCCCAGGCCACCTCCGCGGGAACAGACTGACCGGATTCTCGGAGCAGGCGCAGGGCGGCATCTCCGTCCCCGGCATTGACGGCTCGGGCCAGGGCGCCGATGCCGCCATCGGCCCGGAACCGATAGCTATGTTGCAGCAGGCCCACACAGTCCGCCGCCGACGGGGCGGCGGGGTCGCCCTTGACCTGTCCCGCCGGCATGGCCCCGACCGATTCGAGCCAGGCAACCTGCCCCGGGCCCATGCCCAATTCGCGCCCATGGCCCGTGATATCCCCCAGGACATTGCCGGCCTCCACCGAGGCCAACTGATCGCGATCCCCCAGCAGAATGAGACGGGTCTGTGCCGGCAGGGCCGCCAGCAGGCGCGCCATGAGGGGGAGGTCGATCATGGATGCCTCGTCCACTACCAGGCAGTCCAGGAGCAGGGGATTGCCCGCGTGGTGGCGCGGCGCCAGGCCGCGCCTCAGGCCCAACAGGCGGTGGATGGTCGCGGCCTCCTCGGGGATCTGTGCCAGGACACCAGCCGGCACCGGAATCTGCGCCTTGCCCCGCCGCACCGCCTCCACCCAGGCGGGCGGCAGCCTTGCCCGTAGGGGCGGCCATGGCGATGCGAAGCCCGGGGTCCTGGTCCAACAGCAGGGCCAGGACCTTGACCACCGTGGTGGTCTTGCCGGTCCCGGGCCCACCGGAGACCACCGCGAAGCGCCGCCCGATGGCGATGGCCGCCGCCGCCCGCTGCCAGTCCACCCTGTCCTGGGCGGGTGCAGGGAAAAGCCGGTTCAGCCCTTCGCGCAAGTGCTGCGGGTCCACGCCCTCCATCCAGGTCATGCGCCTGCCCAAGGCCGTGGCGACGCCTTGTTCGAACCCCCAATATTTGCCCAGATAAAGCCGCTCGCCGTCCAGGATCAGGGGCTCGGGACCGCCGGGACCGCCGACCCAGGGGGAGGCGGACAGGGCCGCGACCCAGGCCTTCAGGGCCGGGGCCTGTGGGGCCTCGAAGGCCGCGTCCGCAGCGACCTCGAACAGCGGCCGCCCGGCGAAACGGGCGAGATCGAGGCAAACATCCCCTTCCAGGTTGCGCAGGCTGGTCAGGGCCGCGCTCTGGGCCAGGATCCCGTCCGGGTCCGACCCGCTGCCGCGGGCGATGAAACGGGCGAAGTAGTAACAGAGCGGGGGTAGGGTCCCGGTGTGCATCAGGTCCAGGAGTCTGGGGTCGGACATGGCGGCTCCGTCGTCAGCGGGTCTTGGGTGGCGGTCTCAGATGGCCTGGGCCGGACGAAAGACTTCAAGGTCCAGGGTCTGCACGAGGGCCAGGTCCGGCCGGGCCCAATGGACCCCCAGCCTGTGACCCCGCTCCGGGCGCATCCCGCGCAGGAACAGATAACAGGCACCGCCGAAGTGCCGGTCATAGTCGTAGCCCGGCAGGCGACTGCGCAGATACCGGTGCAGGGCCAGCGTATAGAGCAGGTACTGGAGGTCGTAGCGGTGGGCGCGCACGGCCACGGCCAGGCATTCCGGGGCATAGTCGTCGGGGTTCGGACCCAAATAATTGCTCTTGTAGTCGGCGATGTAGTAGCGCCCGCCGTGTTCAAAGACCAGGTCGATGACGCCGGTGACCAGGCCGGCAAAGCCTTCTGCGTCTAGCGGCGCTTGCGGTGTCGTCCAGAGCTTGTGAAGGCTACGGTTGAGTGCCCCGATGTCCACCCGGTCGGTGGCGAAGTCGAACTCCAGCTCGTTGAGGCGCTGCGTCGGGCCGAGTTGCGCCAGGCAGAATCCGGCGGCGTCCAGGGGTGTGCGGGTGACGCGCTCCAGCCAGACCGCGGCGTCCTGCCCGCAACTGGCATGGTCCAGCCCGAAGCGGGTGGCGACCCGGGCGCTGTGGGCCAGGACCTGGGGCACCACCTCGGCGCGGAAGTCGATGAGTTCCAGCAGCAGGTGCAGGTAGGAGCCGGCGTTGCTGCCGGCGGGGAAGCGCAGCGCAGGGTCCTCCGCCGCCGGGTCCCGCGGCGGCGTGGGCCCCGGGTGGACGTTGCGGGCCAGCTCCGAAAAGCTGGCGATGTGCCAATCGCGGGGGACGGGACGGGTCGGGCGCCGCGCGGCGAGGGTCGGGGGATCTTCCTCGGCGGGGAGGGGGATGACCTCGCTCGGCTGGGGGATGGGCAGGACCCGGATGGCCCCACCCGAGGCCGCGGCCAGTGCATCCAGGTCCGGTTGCAGGTCGGCGACCCCGTTGAAGGCGTCCGGGGGCCCTGTCTCCAGGTCGGCGGCGCTCTGATGCGGGTGCAGCAGCCAGCCGAGGGCGGACTGCCCGGCGTGGCCCTCCCGACTCCCGGCCCGCCCCCAGACCAGATACAGGGCGGCGCGGGCCCGGGTCAGGGCGACATAGACCAGACGCAGGTCCTCTGCCAGACGCTCGCGCTCGGCCAGCAAGAGGTTGGCGTCCCGGCCCTCGGAGCCGGCGTCGAGAAACAGCTCCTCGCCCTGGTGGAAGGACACCAGGCCCTTGGCGTCCCGCGGCCGGCAACTCCACAGGTCGGGGAGGAACACCACCGGGTACTCGAGCCCCTTGGCGCTGTGGACGGTAACGATCTGCACCAGCTCGGCGTCGCTCTCCAGGCGCAACTGCTGCTCGTCAGCCGCGTCCTCGCCACCCGTGGCCTCGGCGCGGCGGGCGCCGTACCAACTGAGCAGGGCGTCCATCCCGGCCTGGGTCTTGGATGCCTCCTGCAACAATTCCCCCAGGTGCAGGAGATTGGTCAGGCGGCGCTCGGTGAGTCCCTCGGCGCCAGACCCTGGAACGCCCGTGCCCCCCAGGTGTTGGAGCAAGGACTGGAACATGGCCATGAAGCCGCGTCTTTGCCAGTCCTCGCGCAGGGCGAGCAGGGTGTCCAGCCAGTCCGTCCAGGCGGTCTCGCCCTGGATGTCGGCCTCGATCCGGGCATAGTCCAAGCCGAGCAGGGGGGAGGCCAGGGCGATCCGGGCCATGGCTCGGTCGCCGGGCTCCACGATGGCTTGGAGCAGCGGTTCCAAGGCCGCGGCCTCCTCGGTGGCGAAGACCGGGGTGCGCTCCACCGAGACGGCACTGACGCCCCAGGCGGCCAGGGCCTTGCGGACCTCGGCCCCCTCGAAGCGGCTGCGCACCAGGACGGCGATGTCCCGCGGACGCAGCGGACGGTCGTCCACGTGGGGTTGGGGTCCGGCGGCGAGGCGGGCTCGACCCAAACGCCCCTCGGCGATGAGTGCGGAGATCTCCCGGGCCAGGGCGGCCTGGGTCAGGGCCCGGACTTTGTCCTTGGACAGGGCCTTCTCCGACCCCTTGGCATCGCGTTCGCAGGGCAGGGTCCAGAGGGTCAGGGCGGGCTGGGCATCGGAGTCCCGATACAGGGGCTGGTGGGTACGCTCGGCCGCGGTCACCGGGATGAAGGGGATGTCGGTGCCAAAGACGAAGGCCTCGGCCCCGCGGCGCTCGAACAGGGTGTTGACCGCCTGGATGGCCGCCGGGGTGGAGCGCCAATTGGTGCCCAGGGAATAGAGATTGGCAGGGCCCACGTCGGCCTTGGCCCGGCCGTAGGCAAAGACGTCCCCGCCGCGGAAGCTGTAGATGGCCTGCTTGGGGTCCCCGATCATGATCAGGGTCAGCTCGGGCCGGTCCAGGTACAGGCGTTGGAAGATGCCGTACTGAATGGGGTCGGTGTCCTGGAACTCATCGATCATGGCCACCGGGAAGCGCGCCCGGATGGAGCGGGCCAGGGCCTCGCCCGGCCCCCCCTCTGCGTCTGCCTCGTCGCCGGCTTGGAGGGCGTCGTGGAGCCGGGTGAGGAGGTCGTCGAAACTCAGGGCCTGGGCGCGTTCCTTGGCTGTGCGGACTTCGGCCCGGGCGAAGGCCGCCGCGTCCACCAGGGCCGCGACCTTAAGGTCCCGCCTGAGGGTGAGCAGCAGGTCCCAGAGGGCCCCGCAGGCGGTGAAGTAGGGGTCGTCCAGCCTGGGGTCCGGCGAACGCTTGAGGGCACGCTCGGCGATGGATTGAGCCGTGAGGGCATAGAAGCCATCGGGCGGGGGGCTGAAGTCCTGTGTGGCCTCCCAAGCGGCGAACCAGGCATCCACCTGGGCCAGGGCAATCGTTAGCAGGTCCCGGTGGTAGGGGCACTTCTTGTCGCGGCTTAGCCCCTTGCTGGTTTGCAGCAGGCTGCACAGGTCCGGTCCTTGGGTCCGCCAGCCCTGCGCCAATTGGGCAATAACGGGGCCGGCGGCATCGACCCGGGCGAACACGGTCGCCAGGTCCTGCACCTCTGGCAGGAGGCGGTGGGCCTGGTGCCCGAGCAGGGGTGCGATCAGACGGCGGAAGGCATCGAGCCCGCCCAGGGCGTCGTGAAAGAGGCGGGCGCGGCCCTGGTCCAGGGGATAACCCGTGCGCCGCCACCAGTCCTGCAGGGCCGTGCGCCAGAGGTCGTGGTCGTCGGTGAGGATCTCCAACTGGAACTGCTGGCCGCTGTGGAAGGCGAACTCGGTCAGGGCGCGCTGGCAGAAGCCGTGGATGGTGTAGATGGCCGCCTCGTCCATGGAGCGTACCGCCAGGCGCAGGCGTTGGCGGGCCTGGGTCAGGACCTCAGGGCCCTGGGGCAGGAGCCAGGCCAGCAGGGCGCCGAGGAAGGCATCGCGCGTCTCGGATGGTCTCCGTCGCTGCCGGTCCAGGAGCTTGCGGGTCTCCACCAGCCGGGCGCGGATGCGGCCGCGCAGCTCGTCGGTGGCCGCCTCGGTGAAGGTGACCACCAGGAGTCGATCCACGCCCACGCCGCTCAAGACCTGTCGCAGGTAGAGGTTGGCGATGGTGTAGGTCTTGCCGGTCCCGGCGCTGGCCTCGATGAGGTGGGTCCCGGCCAGGGGAAAGGCACGGACCTGCTCCGGTGTGTCGAGGAGTTGGGGGCTGTGGGCGGGCATCATGCTCAGGTCCTGGGTGGGTCCGTGGTCAGAGGGCGCAAACAAAGGCAGTTAAGGGGGATTGGCGGCGGGGAGACTCGGTGCTGAATGTCGCTCCCAACGGGGTCACGGTACCGCCCGCCCCAGGACCTCGCCATAAAGGGCCTGGGCCAGCTCACCGAACTCAGGCACCGTCAGGGGATCGATCTCACGTCCGCGCAGGATCATCTGGACATAGGCGTCGTCGCGGTCACCGGGGATCTTCTGGAAGTCGTTGCCGTTCCACTCTGCCAGGACCGACTTGTCCGGTTCTTTGCCCTCACGCAGGCCCCTGGCACAGGCATAGCTCGCCTTGGGCAGCACCGGCAGGGGGCGGTGCAGCCCCTCCCAATACCAGCGAAGGTACCCGGCCAGGGACTGGCGGGCCTCATCGGGGTCCAGGTCGGCGGCGATGACAAAGGCCCCGTCGCTTGCGATCAGCCGACTCACCCGCTGTTCATTCCTCGCCCGCGGGATGGCGGCGCACCAGGCCAGGTGGTGCAGCCACAGGGCCAGGACCTCCGCACCCTTGAGCTTGCTCGGGCGTACCCGCAGCAGGCCTATGCCGGGGTAGAGGCCGGGGACTTGGCCGACGAGGCGGGTCGGGCCCTCACCAAGATCGAATGCCAGGTCCACCGGGATCTGGTCGGGGGCCAGGCCGCGATAGGCCTCCAGTTGGTCGAGCAGCGGGGCCACGGCGCCCACCGCGTCGGCGTAGGTCAGCCCGGCGAAGGCACCGTGGGGCAGGTCGCCGCGGGCCGCCAGTGCCCGCAGCCCCGGAATCCCATGGCCGTCGGCACCCGTGGCCTCCGGATGGGCGAGGCCGCGCAATTCGCCCTGGATCAGGCGGCGCTTGAGGTCGAAGCACTGGAGGTGGTCCAGGTCGAAGGGCTCGTCGTCCGGTTCGACGGCCTCCTCGCGCAGGTAGAGCTGGAGCCTCAGGTTGACGAAGTGGCGCAAGGGGTGGCGCAACCAGCGTTCGAGTTGGGCCAGCGTGACCTCTCGCAGTGCCGGCGGGGCGGTGGGGAGGCGAGTCTCCGGCCAAGGGGACTGTGCACCGGTCCCGGTGCCGGCCGTCAGGCTGGCCCGCGCCAGGGCGCACCAGGCGGCGTCGAAGCTCGCCTTTGGCGCCTGGTAGTTGCGGGGGCTGAAGGGCTGCAAGGGGGCGACCCGGATCAGATGCTTACTGAAGGGAGCAGGGTCCTGCCCGGGGTCGGCTTCAGCGGCGGGTGTTGGCACATAGCGCTGATCGATGGCGTCCAGGAGTTCCCGCAGCAGGACGCTGGGCTGACGTTCGGCGTTGCCGCGCAGGTCTCGTCCGACATAGCTCAGATAGAGTCGGCGCCGTGCACACAGCAGGGTCTCCAGGAACAGGTAGCGGTCCTCGTCGCCCTTGCGCGGGTCCCCCGGGCGCCAGGCCCGCCGCATCAGGTCGAACTCCGCCGGGCGGTCTGGGCGCGGGAAGGCCCCGTCGCGCAGCCCCAGGACGCAGATGACCTGGAACGGCAGGCTGCGCATCGGGCGCATGCCGCAGAAGGTGACGCCGCCGCGGAAGTAGCGCCCGTGGCGGCTGGTGCTCCCCAGGCGCTCGCTCAGCCAGTGGCGGACCAGGGGCAGGGGGATGGGCTCGCCATGCTGATCTGGGGCATCCGGCACGGAGGCTTGATCTGCCAGGTCCGCCAGGGCGTCGCGGACCTTCTGTACCCGTCCGTCTTCGTCGCTCCCGGCGCCGAAGAAGGTGGCCAGGAGCCGTGTCAGGGTCTCCTGCCACTGTGCCACCGGGCGTGGCCGGCCCAGGGTCGCGGCGGTGTCCGTCAGGGTGGCGATGAGGTGCCAGAAGCGCCCCAGAATCTGGGCGGCGGTCCCCTCCACACCGGCGATGGGGTCTATGTCGGCGAAGCGGGGTTCAAAATCCTCCCCTGGGTCCGTGCCCGGTTCCTCCGGAGCGCCACCGAGGGCATAGCCGCCGAACAGGCGTTGCTCGACCTGGGCCCAGGTGTTCTCGGTCACCTCCGGCAGCCCCAGGCGGGCCTTGTGGGCGGCATCGAGGCCCCAGCGCAGCCGTGCCTCCGCCAGCCAGTCCCGGACCTGGGCCACGGCCTCGGCGTCCAGGCCGAAGCTCCCCGCCAATTCGGGGACGTCCAGGTAGGACAGGACCTCGGCGTGACCGAAGCGGCTGTTGGGCAGGTCCAGCAGTTGCAGAAACACCCTGATGAGCGGGTGCTCGTCCCGCAGCGAGATGTCCGACAGGTTCCAGGGGATGTGGGGTCTGGCACCGCTGGGGTCGTGCTCGAACACGGCCTCGATGTAGGGTGCGAAGGTGTCGATCTCAGGGATCATCACCAGGCAGTCCTCGGGCTTGAGATCGGGCTCGGTCTCGAACAGGTCCAGCAGCCAGTCATGCAGGACCTGGCACTCCCGCAAGGGGCTGTGGCAGACCTGGACCTGGAGCGAGGCATCGGGCCCCAGGACCTGCGGCCCCGCCTCAGTCCCGATGAGGTGAAAGATGTCGTGCTGGAGCCGATGGAGCAGGCAATCCGTCGTTGGCTGGGCCCAGGCATCGACCTCCAACTGGAGGTTCTCGCGGTTCAGCAACAGGTCTTGCAGGGCCTGGCCCTGGCGCCCCCAGGACGACAACAGGGGGTTGCCGACCTCCCACAGCTCCGCCTGGTCCGGGTGCTCCAGGCGCCTTTTGGCCTGGACCTTCTCGTTCACCAGGTCGGCCCAGAACTGGTCCGTGGGGGCGTGCAGGTAGAGATCCACCCGGGTGTGGAGGGCCAGGGCCTGAATGACCTCCACCAGCAGCGGCGGCAGGCTGGAGATGGCAAAGAGGGCGAGGCGCGCCGGCAGCCCGGGGCAGGGCCCGGTCCCGCCGAGGCGCCCGAGCAACTGGTCGATGGCAGCGACGCGGTGCCGCGGTACCCCGGCGCACAGGTGGCGCCACAAGATCGGCTGCCAGGCGTCCGGGTCGGCCGAGGGCTCAGGGCCTTGCCCCGGACCGGGGTTGGACCAGGCCCGGATCAGGTCAGGCCGGTAGAGCTGGTAGCGGTCGAAGGTGTCGGCGATGCGCCCGGCGAGCTGCCAGCGCTTGATGGCGCCTCCTGGCACCTTTCCCCGCGCGGCGGAGGCTTGGGTTGGGGACGGCTCACCGGTGGCTCGATCTGTTTCGAGGTAATGCCGCAAAGGGGCAAAGGCGGGGTGCGCGACCAACCCGGGCAGTGCCCAGAAGATGCGCCAGGTCATGGGCTCCAGGGCCAGGGGGTCCCCCTGCGGGGTGTCGCCCAGCACCTCGGCGGTCAGACCCCAGACGAAGGAGGCCGGCAGCGGATAGCTCAGGTTGGCGGCGATGCCCAGGCGCTGGGCCAGCCCCAGATTGACCCAGCGGGCCATGGCCGGACTCGGGGTCACCACCAACTCCGGGGTCATGGGCGAGGCAAGCGGGACCTCCCGCAGGCGCAGCGCCAGTAGATCGAGCAGGGTCTCGACCAGGTTGGAGCGGAAGACATGGAGCATGGTGGAGGCGCCAGGTGGGTGGGGCTTGGGCCATTGTCGCACCTGGGGTGGCTCAAAACCTGAGCCTGGGGTGGTCGCAAGCCAACTGCGCCCTGGCCGGCGAGGGCGTCAGCGCCCTTGGGCCTCCATCTCGACGAGCACCTCCTTGGGGACCGGTTCCAACCCGTGCTCCTGGGCGGCCAGGCGCCCGGTGGCGACCTGGCCTGTCACCTCGGCGCCGCCTGGGGTCAGGCGACAGACAGTCGCCGTTGCGGACCTCCAGGGTCTGCGGGACGCCGCAGGCCCTGGCGATGGCGGCATTGGCCGCCAGGTGGCGCGGCGTGCCATGGACCGGGATGACGACCCTCGGCCTGGCCCAGGCGTAGAGGGTCTCCAGCTCCTCCCGGGCGGGGTGACCCGAGACATGGACCAGGTGGTCATGGTCCGTGACCAGGTGGACCCCGAGGTTGCGCAGCCGGGCCTGGACCCGCTCCACCGCCACCTCGTTGCCGGGGATGACCCGGGAGGAAAAGATCACCGTGTCGCCGGGGTCGAGCATCAGGTCGCGGTGGTTGTCCATGGCCAGCCGGGCGACGGCAGCGGTGGGTTCCCCCTGACTGCCGGTGCAGGCGGCCAGGACCTCCCGGGGCGGGAGCAGGGCCAGGTGACGGGGGTCCACCAGGGCCGGCAGGTCCTCCGGCCAACAGCCGGTCTGACGGGCGAAGCCGATCATGCGCTGCATGGCCGGGCCCAGAACCCCGAAGCGCCGCCGGGTGTCCTGCGCCACCCGCGCCACGGTGATCAGGCGGGCGATATTGCTGGAGAAGGCCGCCACCAGGACCCGCCCGGTGCAGCCATCCACCGCCTCGCGCAATCCAGCCCTGAGGCTCCCCTCGGACCCGGAGTGCCCATCGACCACGGCGTTGGTGGAGTCGCACACCAGGGTCAGGTGGGGCTCGTCCGCCAGGGCGCGCAGCCGGGTCTCATCGTAGGGTCGCCCGAGGCGCGGGTCCGGGTCGAGCTTCCAGTCCGCCGTGTGGTAGACAGAACCGGCCGGGGTGCGGATCAGGACCCCGTTGGGCTCGGGGATGGAGTGGGTGACGGTGACCAGTTCCACGGCGAAGGGGCCTATGTCCAGGCGCGCGCCCTGCGGGACCTCGATAAGCCGGACCCGGCCGATGGCGGCATTGGCCAGCTTGTAGGTCGCCACCGCGGCGGTGAAGGGGGTCGCGTAGACCGGGCAGCGCAGGCGTCGCCAGAGATAGGGCAGGGCGCCGACATGATCCTCATGGGCGTGGCTCAAGACCAGCCCCACCAGGCGGTCGCGGTGGCGCTCGATGAAGGCCGGGTCCGCCATCATGACGTCGTAGTCCGGGAATCGGTCGCCGGCGAACGTGATGCCCAGATCGACCATGAGCCAGGCCCCGGCGTGGCCGTAGAGGGCCAGGTTCATGCCGATTTCCCCAACGCCCCCCAGAGGGAGGAAGAGGATCTCGTCGGGTCTTGGGATCGGGTCCGGGCTGGGCGCGGGCATGGGTCAGGACGGGCGCGGTGGGCGGCGGGGAGGGCTTCCATAGTACACTGACAACCCAGGGTCGGGCCCCGGCGCCCGCGCCAGACCAGAGGATTCCGCCCATGCTCCATGTTCGCATCCAGACCGTCTGCTTCCTCATCTCCAAGGCCCACGAGTTCCAGTCCCAGGAACAGGTCGTTCTGGGGGACGCCCCGGAGATCCCCGCCGAGGATTGGGCCCTCCAGGCCCTGGCCGACCACACCGAGGACCCCTGTCTCAACGAGGTCCAAGAGGTCCTGGGGGACATGAACCCCCGTCAGCGCGCCGAGTTGGTTGCGCTCATGTGGCTGGGTCGTGGGGACTTCGATGTGGAAGACTGGGAGTCTGCGGTGGAGGATGCCCTGGAGGAGCATTCGGAGCGGGCCGCCGAATACCTGATGGCCCATCCCACGGTGGCGGAAGACCTCGAAGAGGGCCTGTCGCTGCTTGGGTATTCCTGCGAGGACTAGGCCAGGCCCCGGCGTGCGTGCCAAGCCGATGCCCTGAGGCTCAACCAGCACCCGGCCCACCGATGACAGACACCAACATCAAATGCCCAAGCTGCGGCTACGAGATTCCCATCTCGGAGGCCCTTGGTGCCCAGATCCGCGGCGAACTGGAGATCAGCCTCAAGGCCGACCACGAGGCACGTCTCAAACGCGCCGTCGTCGAAGCGGAACAGCGCGCCCGGGGGGGGCTGGACCTGGAGCTGGCCGACCTCAAGGCCCAAATCGCCGAGCGGGCCGAGCAGGCCGAAGCCGCCGCTGCCCGGGAACTCGATCTGCGCCGTAAGGCACGCGAACTGGAGGAGCAGCAGAAGGCCCAGGCCGAGCGCATCCGCACCGAGGTTGAAGAGGTCCTGCGCAAGGAAGAGGCCGAGCGCATCCTACAGGCTACCGCGGCGGCCGAGGCCCGTGTCCGGGAGCACAGCGCCCTGGAGGTCCGGCAACTCCAGGAAGACCTCGTCTCCCAACGCGAGAAGTTACAAGTGGCCCAAGAGGCGGAGCTGGCGCTGCGCAAGGAGAAGACCGTACTGGAGGAGCGCACCCGGGAGCTCGATCTGGAGGTCGCCCGCAAGGTCGATGCGGCCAGGACCGGACTGGAAGCGGCGATCCGCAAGCGCGCCGCTGAGGAGCAGGACCTCAAACTCAAGGAGAAGGAAAAGCAGATCGCCGATCTCCGGGCGGCCCTCGACGACGCCAAGCGTCGCAGCGAGCTCGGCTCCCAGGAGTTGCAAGGCGAGGTCCTGGAGATCGACATCCAGGCCGCCCTGGAACGCCAGTTCCCGTTGGACCGCATCGATCCCGTCCTCAAGGGCGCCCGCGGGGCCGACATCCGGCAACGGGTGCGCAACGAACGCCTGGACGACTGCGGGCTCATCCTCTGGGAGACCAAGAACGCCAAGCATTGGTCCCCGGCCTGGATCGACAAGCTCAAGGAAGACCAGCGCACCGCGGGCGCCGCCGCCGCCGTGCTCGTTTCCGTCGCCCTGCCGGAGGGTATCGAGGGCTTCGGCCGCATCGACGGCATCTGGGTGGCCGGGCTCAAGACCTGGCCGGCGTTGGCCGTGGCGCTGCGCGAACAGCTCATTCAGGTCGCCTATGCCCGCGTCGCCTCGCAAGGCAAGAACGAGAAGATGGAACTGCTCTATGAGTACCTTTCCGGCAACGAATTCAGTCAGCGGGTCCAGGCCATCGTCGAGGCCTTCACCGCCATGCAGGGACAGATCAATCGCGAGCGCCGCGCCATGGAAAAGCAATGGGCCGAGCGCGAGAAGCAGATACAGCGCGTCATTGTCGGCACCACGTCCATGTACGGCGCCCTGCAAGGCATCGTCGGCGGCGCCCTGGCGGCGATACCGGCCCTGGAGCTGGATGATGGCGCCTTGCTCGAGGACAAACGCGATGATTGAACAAACCCCCTGGTAGGTTGGGCCGAGGAACGAGGCCCAACGACAGGGCCAATGTAACCATCGGATTGTTGGGCCTTCTGCGTCGGCCCAACCTACGGGAAACCGCGGGTTCGCCCGTCGAAGACGAGTATTTTCACAGCCTCGGGGCCCTGATCGGCTCCGGCCGGTTGTCGATGGCTCTGTCTGAGTTGGGTGTAGGTCGGACTTTAGTCCGACCGGGCATCGCAGTATCCACCGAACACCACCGTCGGGCTGAAGCCCGACCTACACCTCCGGGGCGGCCTGCGGCGCAAGGGCCCAACACCAAACGCAGACATAGCCTTGGAAAAGGGGAAGGCCGGCTAAGCCCGTTATCAGGGTTTGGCGCATCCTCCGCACGCCTTGACGCAGTTCTCCTCGACCGCCAGGCAGAACAGCGGCGCTCCAAGTTGCTGTGGCGGTTGCCCGTTCAGTCGCTCCGCCGCCTCGACCGCCCTGCGCCGGGCGCGCGTAAACAAGGGCGAACGGGTCCAAATCTCCTCGATCGACTGCTCGTGCAGGTTGCCGGCGCTCTCTTGCAAGTGCATGCAGGCCTGCACGTTGCCGTAGGGGTCGATGTCAACGCCAGCGACGCCGACACTACAGGTGGCCGGGGTCTCCGCCTGTGTCTCCGCCGTAATCTCGGGCATCGGTCGCGGCACCGACACCCGCCGAGTTTTGCACCCGACGTTCGGACACCAGCGCCGCGATGAGTTCCCAAGTCGCCCTGGCGGGCTGAATGGCCAGCGGTTCGGTATCGCCGTTGTCGCGTGGCGCCACCGGTCCCTGGAAATGCAGGGGGACATCCATCTCGTCGCCGAGCGCGACCATCGCCTCGATCTGGTGCTCGTTCCATGCCGTCGGTGTGGTGACCATCTCGCAGCGCAGACCGGCCGCCCGGGCATGGCGCAGATTGCGCAGCAGCCGGTCGAAGCTTCCCGGCACACGTGTCTGGCGGTCATGCACCTCGGCGCTGGCGCCATGCAGACTCACCTCGACCAGGTAGGGATCGACGTCCTTAAGCAGTCGCTCGATGTTGCGCGGGGACAGGTTATGGCCATTGGTGCGCACACGCACCACGAAGCCCAGCTCCCTGGCCATGCGTGCGATCTCGAAGAAGTGCGGGTGAACCATCGGCTCGCCGCCGGTGAACATCAGAAACATGGCCTGCATCCGGGCCAGATCCTCGAGCAGGGTCCGGTACTGGTTCAGGCTCAGCGGTTTACCCGGTTTTTCCCGGTCGTTATAGCAGAAGAAGCAATCGAGATTGCAGCGGTAGGTGAGCTCGAGGGTGACGTCGTGCAGCATCCGACGCTCGCGCACCTGTCGCGCGATGTGGCTGAGATAGAAGGAAGTGCTGGCCATCATTCAACGCCAGGCGCCGGAACCAGAACCTGCTCCGCGTCCAGCACCGCCAGGAAGGCCGCGACATCGGCGGCCGCGTCGGCCGCCTCGACCTCGAACTGCGCACTCAGCGAATCGGCGAGCTCGGACCGGGTCCGGGCACCCTGGTCCAGTAGCCGCACGACATGCAGGCCGGTGTCGTTCAGCACGATCACGCGGCCGCTTTCGATATGCACCAGCACGCCTTCGTTCCCCACCGCGCGAAAGCGCACCCGGGGAGACAGCGCGAGGCCAGTGTCGGGGTTGCTTTCAGCGATGGCCATGGACTTCTCGAAGCCTGTTCATGATAGATGGGAACCTATCCTCGGGCGCAACACTCAGCCGGGCAACCGGCACGCTCTCCACCAGACGGGCCAATGACTCTAGCAGACGCGGGGTCTCCAGGGCATCGGAATTCACGAAAGGGCAGCCGGCGAACAGCCCAGCCACGGCCTGCGCGGCCTCGATCCCCGACACCGTTAGCCGCGGTCCCTGCTCCAGCAGCACGATGGCGGCCAGTGGCACGGCCTTGGCGCCGGACTCGGCCCGCCGCCCGAACTCCCCGGTGAAGGGGACGGCATGGGCGCAGAAGCCATCCCCTTGCGGCAGTACCAGATTGATGTCGTCGCTCAGCACGCGCACGCCGACGGCGGCCGCCTTGCGCGCAAGGGTGGTCTTACCCACATTCGAGTGCCCCGCGAACAGGAAGGCACGCCCGTCGACGACCAGGCCGGCGCTGTGCAGCAACAGCCCACCGGCGCCCAACACCCGGTGCGCCAGCAGGATGCGCAGAAAGTTTTCCAGCACGGTGGCCAGTGGCAGGTCCTGCTCGTCCGCGACACTCAGCACCGCGGCCATGGGTGCCGGCATATTCAATCGAATCTGCGCGGTGAAGTTCTCGCCGGTAATCGCGAGCAAATCGCCTTCGCGCCGCTTGAGCGGGGCGTACTGGCCCGCGTGGGTCAGCAGCTCAGGTGCGAGCGCCAGGCGCGCCGGAAGTCGGCCCGCCTGGCATTGCACATCCGGAGTGCCTTCAGATTCGGCCCGGTCTTCGAGAAACGCGCCGTAGTCACAGACGATGGCGCTGCGCTGGCCGGGACTCAGTCCAGTGAAGGCGATACGGGAAGCCGGCAGACGCAGTTGAACCGACTCGTGCCCCCACCCTGGCTCTCTACACTCGTCGAGCACCTCGTGTCGCTCAGGAACCCAGGGTCGCGCACGTAAACGGTGTTTTATTCTTGCCAAAAAGCGCCGTCGGTGGATAACAGACGGCTGCGGCGATCTCCAGCGGCTCGGCGCTCAGGATGCGCGGGGGGGTGTAGGGCCCGCGTCGCGGGGACTTCGGAACGACGTCCGTGGGGCTATCCGTCTCGCGTGCCATTGCTACGCTGTCCTTGTCCACTGTTTTACCCGACATGCCATTCACCTCGCCACGTTGATCCTGAAAAACGAAACTATGTCTGCGTTTGGTGTTGGGCCCTTGCGCCGCAGGCCGCCCCGGAGGTGTAGGTCGGGCTTCAGCCCGACGGTGGTGTTCGGTGGATACTGCGATGCCCGGTCGGACTAAAGTCCGACCTACACCCCATTGGTCGCGGCCGCCTCAATGCGCCCTGGCCGCGGGATCGCCCACCACCGAATACATCGGTGACATGAAGGTACGAAGGTGGCCGTCGGTCGCCTGCTTCGCCTCCATGACCGCGCCGCCGACGGTATTGTCGCTGCCGAACAGGCGCTCGGTAAACGCCATGCCCAGGGTATGGGCGTCGGCATCGACCGACAAGCCGGTCGGCGCCAGCGCGGCGATCGCCCCCCCGGTGGGATTCAGCACCAGCGCGGCGGACAGGGAGCGGGTCGCCGGGAGACTGTCGTCGCCGGCGGCGCAGGTGAGCGCGGTGAAGACCGGAAGCAGCCCGTTGTTCAGCAGGGCGGCATCCGCCGCGGTGATGAACCGCTCTCTGTAATCGCCAAGCTGACTGACCGCCCCGTGACCGGCATAGGCGATATAGGTGGCCTGGTCCCAGGTCGTCGAGCGGATCAGCTCGGCACGCACCGGGTGGAGCGGATGGTAGAGCGGCTGGACCCCCTCGAATCCGAGATCGAGCAGCCGTTGGGCCATGTCCGCGGCATTGGCATGGAAGTCGCCGGCCCCGTCGGGGTTGTCGGCCACCAGCACCGCGCGCAGCGCGCCCTGTCCCTGTTGCGCGTGCCCGATCAGCTTGTCCACATAGGCCAGCCCCTCGGCATCGTTGGTGATCGGAAGGCGTCCGAGCCCGAACGGCGTGTTGCCATCCTCGAAGCCGACCAGGCGCGCATCGGAGGCCGCCAGCGTCCAGGGGTTGGCGGTCATCAGTACCGGCAGGAAACTGTCCCCGTAGCCCATGCGATCCTTGTGATCCAGCGACCCCTTGCCGAGCAGCATCACCATCGCCGGCGCCTGCCGCCAGTCGCTCATGACCGTCTGCATGAACCGGCCGAGCGCGAACGGGTCCTCGCGGCCGGCGCTGAACCGCTTGTAGATGTCGTCCAGCCAGACGATCTGCACCGCGCCGAAGCTCTCCGCGCCGGTGCTGTGCCAGCGCCTCGGCGGTGCCCGCGAACTCGCGCGGGGCGACGATCAGATAGTCTGCCCGATTGTTGCGGTTGCGCAGATCGGCGGGGGCGCGGGCATCGAGCGCCGGGGCGCGGATGGCGGCGGGCTCCGCCACCAGGAAATCGGCGCCGGCCGTGGCCTGGAACGCGACGGCCCAGCCGTCGCCATCCTGGTAGACACGCACGTCTTTGCGCAGGACCGCATTGCGCACCGGGGACTCGATGACCACCACCTCCTGGGTGTCGAAACCGCGCACCGTCTGCACGCCCGCGGCCACACGGCGCAGCCAGAGCTGGCCGTTCTCGGCCACCGGCAGGCGCAGATAGTCGATCTCGACGCTATCGAGGAACTGCCCTGGCGAGGTCCCCGCCGCATAGCGGTTGCGCAGTGTCAGGGTATTGTTCCCGTCCGGGTCCAGCAGCGCCTGATCGACCTCGGCCACCAGCTCGGCCGCGGCGAAACCGTCCCAGGTCACCGCCGCGCCCACCGGCGTCCCGTTGATCTCCGCGGTGACCTGGTGCTCGTCGCCGGGGGCGAGATCCGTCCAGCCGCGCAACTGGATGCGCAACTGGGCCACGCCGCCGGGTGCCGGGTTGGGCACCTTCAGGGCGACCTCGATTTGGTCCTTGATACCGCCCCACAGGTAGTCCCAGAACCAGTAGTCGGCGTCCGGCTCGCCGGTCACCACCCAGGTGTTGAAGTACATGTCGGGTTCTTCCTCGAAGCGCAGCGTGTCGCGGAACGGCGTCGGCGCGGCCGGCAACTGCTTCGGTCCGTTGCCCTGTCGCTCGCGCTGATTCTGCTTCGGGCCCTGCGTCAGCCGCAACTCGTAGGCATTGAGGTCGCTGAAGAAGGTCTCGTAGCGCTCCCCGGCGAAGCGGAGGCTGTCGGTTTGCCGGTCGAAATGCCAGGCCACGGGCGTGTCCCCGTTCAACAGGGCGAGGCTGCCGTCGCGGGCGAGCTGGCGCACCCGATTGGCGCGGGCCCCGGTCGCGGCGGCCAGCCCGGCGACATCGACCTGATAAAGGCCCGGTGCATCGGTCTGTAGCCACACCGAAGTCGCGGGGGCCGGGGCGGCGGCGGGCGCCGCGCCGCTCGCGCGCGCTGTCGCCTCGCTCGCCGCCGCCCCTTTCGACTGGGTCGTCGCGAGCCGCCTCTCCTGCACCGGCCGCTCCAGGTTCTGGGGTACCCGCCGGCGCGCCATATACCCATCGGAGAGCGCGTGGAGCTCGCCCCAGTGGGGCTCGGCGTCCGGCGTCTGTGCAGCCGCCGGGCCACCCGGGAGCGTCAGCGTGGCCGCCAGCAGCAGCGGCGGGAGCGCCGCGAGCGTCTGAGCGCTTGCTTTCATCGGGTTAGCCATTGTTGCACCTTTGTTCTGGAGCGGAGCCTCGGAGAGACCGGATACAGTGACCCTTTCCATCACAATGCCTCCAGTCGGAACGGCCCATGGGTCCGGGTGGTCCCTTGCGCCTCTTGCTCGATCAAGCGGTATTCGTACAGGGGCTCGTCGTCCGCGGCCGGATCGAACAGCCAGTAATCGCCCCCCATGGGCGCGGTGATCAGCCCCGGCAGCAGGGTGTCGTCGATGCGCTGCCAACGGCCATCGGCCCCGCGGCGCTCGGTGTAGAAGCCGATGGTGCCGCGCTCCTCCAGCGTCTGCCAGTGCAGCAACGCCACCCGGCCGTCGCCGTCGGGGTCGAGGTAGCCGCCCAGGGCCGCCAGCAGGGCCGCGCGTTCGGCCCCGGCCAGTTGCGCCGCCCGCTCGGGATCGAACGAAGCCAGCAGGTCGCGCAGGCCTTCATCGCCCAGGGCCGCGAGGGCCTCGGCCACCCCCAGGCGACTGACGGCGAACTGACCGATGGTCGCCGCGGTGGGTTGTATATCCAGCGCGTAGCCTTCCACTTCGCCGCCCGTCGCCGTGCCGCCCGGCGCGGGCGAGCTGGTGCTGAAGAAGGCCGCCTCAGTGGTCAGGCGAATACGCGCATAGGTGGTCACCGTGCCGGTGTAGTTCGGGTGCCACAGCAACTGACAGGTAAAGTTGGGGCTGCCGCTGCAACTGGCGAAGGCGCCGTTGAAGCCGCTGACGGAGGAGATGGTTAAGTTCGTGGCGCTGCCATCGGCCTTGACCTGGACGCAGAGCTCCTCGGTGGGGCCGTTGATCGTCGGGGCCGACAGCCCGACCTGCCCGGTGGTATAGCTCAGGCTTCGCTCGAAGGCGCCGTTGATCACCCCGTTGCTGCCGCCATCGAGATAGCCGCACAGCATGGCGTCCTGGCCGGTGCTGTTCACCCCGGTGACGTGGGCGGTGATATCGACGAGGCTGGGCCCGCCGGAGTGGTCGGACTCGAAGGTGACGCCGTCGTCATCCGTGTCGTCATCTGCCGACACAGCGACACCGCGCGCATTCGCCTCCAGGCTGATCGCGCTCCCGATCCTCAGCAGCGTACCGTGGTGTCCGAAGCGCCAAACGCGACGCCCGTCTGGGCGAGGAGATGCCGGGCGCCGCCGTCGGCAAAGTAGGTGCTGTAACTGGCCGGCAGATCGTCGTAATCGGGGCCCGCCAGGAGGATGGAGCCGTAATCCTCGACCTCGCCGCCGAAGGCCGGGCCGGTCGAGAGATTGCAGTCGTAGGGCGCGCGAGCACAGCCGCACCCGCGCGAAGGTCGGGGTACCGTTCAGCACCGCGCTGGTCGGCACGGTGAAGGCGATGGACGCGGTGGTCGCGCCGTTCGCGACGACCTGCTCGGTAGCCACCTGCTCGCCGGCGGCGAACACCCCGTCGCTGGTTGTAGTCGATCCAGGCGTTGAGATAGGCATTGGCGCCGGTCTGGTTGACCAGGGTGACCGGTACGCTGTGGTTCTCGCCCAGGATCAGCAGCGACGGCCAGGTCACGCCATTGTCGCTATCGCCGGTGGCGGTGGCGTTGGGCAGGCCCTCGACCTCGATGGTGACCCCGGACCCGAGGCTCAGCTTCGCGGTGTTGGTGGCCTGGACAAAGCCGAGGATGCCGTGCCGCGGGCCGTCGTCCGCGAGCAGCGTCTGGTAATTGCCGGTTCCGTTACCCGTCGCGGTGTCCGGCGCATCGGCGAAATCGATCGGCACCGGCGCGTTGGCGCAGCGCGCGCCATCGTTCGAGGTCGAAGCGGACACTGAGGCTGAAAAGCACGGTCTTGGTCTCGTCATAGTTGGTGCCGGGGACGGTGCGCAGATCGATGCGGTAGATGTTGCCGGTATTATTGTTGGAGGCATAGAAGAAGCCGCTGACATCGAAATAGACGGCGCCGTAGTGGCTGCCGGCGGGTGCGCCCGAGACCCCGAGATTGACCACCGCGCCGGTGGCTCGGATCGACCTGGTAGAGATTACCGCCGTGGTAGAGACGCCGTACAGTTTGCCGTCGACCGGGTTGAAGGCCCAGTCGAACAGGGTGGGTCGCGGCGAAATTGACGGACAAGGTCTGGATCACGGTCAGATAGGTGGCCGAGCCAGGATTGACATCCACCACATAAACGGTTTCGCTGCCCGTGCTGGCCGATGTACATGTACAACTCGCCGGCGGTATTCACGTCGCCAGCTAAAGAGGTTCGCGGCGGTCGGCAGGCCCTGGATGGCCCCGGTGGTTTGCACCGTCCAAGCCCCCGTGACGGCATTCTTGACCGCGGTAAACAGCTTTCCGTTGAAGGCAGTAGCCCCAGATGCGGTTATCGTTCAGGTTGTAGCCGGCGGCATTGAGTTCACCAGTGAAATTGTCGGCCACGCCGCCATCGTCGGTGCCGGTCACCAGGTCGATGCTGTACCAGGTCGAGTTGGTGGTCTGCACCAGATAGGCATCGGTCTCGCAGGCCATGGGCGTCAGTTGTCGGTCCAGCAGGTTGAAGGGGATGCTCAGGGCGGCGCCGGCACAGTCGGCGACGTCGAGCATGTTCTTCGGCGTCAGCGCCGTGCCGTAGTAGATCGCCACATCGTCCATCAGCCCCGTGTAGAGGCGTGACCCATTCGTGGTCCCAACACCGTCCGCGACGGCGCCGAACTGCGCGAACAGACCCAGTCCGCTGACATTCGCGAGCATGTTGCCACCCAGGGGAACCGAGGCCACCGGATGGCCGTCGAGGTACAGGGAAACCGTCACCGCACCGGTAAAGTCGAAGACATACCCCACCTGATGCCACTGGCCATCGGTCGGGAAGGGGACCGACATAGTGCCCGAAAGCACTGCTCCGGACGAACTCCAGCAGGAGATTGCCGTCGTTGATGCTCAACAGGATACCGTTGCTGCTACCGCCGAGGTCGTAGAACACATGGTCGCCGCTCAAGTCGCCCGAGGTGGGCTTGATGAACATCGAGGCGGACATGACTGAAAAGTTGTTCGTGTAGGGCACGGCATTGAGACCCACCGTTCCAGAGGAGCTGGCGGAGGTGGCGCCCTCGATACGATCCGTGTTGTAACTCGTCGCCCCCGTTATTTGGCCCAGGTGATAGGCGTTGGCGGTACTGTCCTGGATGTTCGATTCGAAGCGATACAAGGCGGTCGGCGTAATCGACGGCAACGCGGAGCTGTGGCAGGACCCGGCCGCCTGCGCCCAGGCGGGCGGGGCGACCAGGGCGCACACAGGGCGGACATCGGCAACAGCAGCGACCCGAGCCTCCCACGCGGACGACCGGTGGCGGCGCTCGTCGTCAATGCGACGGGGGAGCTGGGGGCGTATCGCGCGGGCAGACTGTTCATGGCGATTATCCGAACCTTGCAGTGTATGTGGTCATTAACCTTGCCAAACAGGCAGCAAGGCTACCCGTCAGCAGTTGGATTATAGTGTGTCGTTGTAGCGATAGAATACTTCCAGCATATAAATGCAATGTCTGTCACATATAAATATTATAAAGTCGATTATCTCAATAATATAAATAATGATGAGTTTTGTCTGTGTTGGGTGTCGGTCCAAGCGAGGGGACCTTCTTTCCCCCCTTTTTTAAGGGAGGACAAGCCGTTAGAGCGGCCCGGCTCGGTGCCAACCGCTAACGCAGACAGAGCCTGATGATGAGGGCTGGTTTTCCGACGCGCAGTTGGCAATAGCCAATCGAGCGAAGGCGAGCAAACACCATCGCTTAAAGGATCGGGCGTCGCATCAATCGCCAAAAAGATAACCTGATCTATTGGTGGAATATATCATAAACGTGATATATATCACGCAAATGCAAATATATGTGCTATAAATTTGATTAGACATGAAAACGTGATATTAGACTGATATTTATCATTTAACGTGTCCCTTGTGTCGCGCCTGGGATAAACTGGCAGGTGTGGGTCGCCGTCCGGTATCGCATGATTACGGCGCTCGAACGGGGTTCGCGTCGTCTTCGCCCGGGTGCTTGGGTAAGCCGCGAGGCCTATGGTCGTAGTTGCTACTTGGGGGATTCTGCGTGAATGTTCTCGGAAAAGGCGTTTTCAGCATCGTGGTGCTCTTGGGTGCGTTTGTGTCAAGACCGGCTGTCGCTGTGGATTGGGTCTATCCCATGCAGCGCGGGGACACGGTGTGGGACCTCAGCCACCGCTTCCTGAAGGACTGGCGCCTGTGGCTCGCCGTGAGCGAGCGCAACAATGTGGTGGCCGACCGCGAGATGCCTCCGGGGACAACCATTCGTTTTCCGGTGGAGTGGCTGCGCAGCGAGAATGCCACTGTGCAGGTCATCAAGGTGCAGGGCGATGTCCGCTGTTATCTCGGGTCCCCACGTACCCAGCGCGTACTCAAAGCGGGTGTGACGATGTATGCCGGGGATGAACTGGAAACCGGCGAGGATGCCAACGCCACCCTGCAGTTCGCCGACGGCACTCGTTTTCTGGTGCAGGAACGGAGTCGGCTGCAACTGGTCTCCGCGCGTCTGATCGGCGGCGAGGTTTCCGACGCCGAAGTGCGCCTCGAGGAGGGGCGCTCCGAAACCCAAGCCAATCCCAACAAGGCGCCGGGCGCCAGCTTTCGCGTGAATACGCCGGTGGCCTCTGTGGCGGTGCGGGGGACCGATTTCCGCGTCGGCTCGGAAAATGCCGAGGTGATGCGGGTCTCGGTGACCGAGGGTGGCGTCGCCGTCTCCAACCGCCGCGGGAACACGGATCTCCGGACCCGCCAAGGCACCATTATCCGAGTCGGGAAACCCCCCGCCCCGGCGCGCGCCCTGCTGCCCGCACCGGACCTCAGCACCGTCGCCGCGGTGCAGCGCCACCTGCCCATCGTCCTGCAATGGAAGCCGGTGCCCAAGGCCACCCACTATCGGGTCCAGGTGGCACCGAACGCCTCCTTTGAAACCCTGCTTCTGGACCGCTTGGCCACGGAGCCATCGGTGAAGCTCGCGCGGCTGCCCGACGGCGATTATTTCCTGCGGGTACGGCCGGTGGATCGCGATGGAATCGAGGGACTCGACAGCCAGCGGGCGCTCAAGGTCGATGCCCAACCCGAACCGCCCTTCACCCAGACACCTGCCGCGGACGCGAGCGTGCGGGCGGATACCCTGAGGTTCCGCTGGGCCCAGCCGGCCGGCATCGACCGTTACCGGGTGCAGGTAGCCGCGAAGGACAGGCCCGCTACCCCGCTCTTCGACCAGGTGCTCAGCGGCACCGAATTTGCGCCCACACCGTCCCTGGCGCCCGGGGTGTACACTTGGCGCATCGCCTCTATCACCGGCGCCGGAAAGGAGGGCCCCTTGAGCCTTCCTGTGGTCTTCAGGGTGCGCCCCACCCCGGAGTTAGAGGCCCCGGAGATCGAGGGGCAGAGCATGACCTTCCGCTGGCGCGGTGAGCCCGATGAGCGATTTGTAGTGGAGATGATCGATGAGCGGGACCTCGACCACCCGGTGCAGACGGTGCGGGTGACCGGGCCAGAAGCGACCTTACAAAAACCGCTCCCTGGTGTTTACTACCTGCGCGCTCGCGGGTTCGGCGCCGATAACCAGCCAGAACCCTGGGGCCCGATGCAGAAGATCACCGTAGCCCCACCACCCGGGGTATCGCAGGCCGTCGGGGCGGGCGCCCTGCTGTTCCTGCTCTTTTAGAGTAGTCGCGGAGATGGAGAGCCCATTCGCGAGGAGCCCTCTCATCTCCGAACGCCTGCTGCCGAGCGTGGTGTTGACGCTGTTCGCCCTGCTTTTGCTGGCGAGCGGCCTGACCCACCCGATCGATATCTGGCTGCTCGATCTGCGCAACGCCTTGCTGCCCGCCGCGCGCGTCCCCGGCGTCGCCATCGTCGAGATCGATGCCCGCAGCCTGCGCGAGGTCGGCCGCTGGCCCTGGTCACGCGCCGAGCATGCGCGTTTGCTCGATCGCCTGCGGGAGGCCGGCGCCGGCCCCATCGGCTATGAGGTCCTGTTCCTGGAACCCGACACCGCCTCACCCGAGGGCGATGCACGGCTCAGCGGCGCCATCCACCGTCACGGCGTGGTCGTCCTGCCGATGACGGCGGAGGAGAGCAGCGAGGGTCTATTGAGCGAGACCTTCCCCATCGACCAGCTTTTCGACCCGGCCTCCGCCGTGGGCCATGTGGACCGCACCCCCGACCTGCGCTCGGGAATATTCCGGGGCCTGCATCTGTATGCCGGCATCGGCCAGGCACGCTGGCCAGCCATGCCGCTGGCCATGCTGGCGGTGGGGGGGGAGACCTGGACCCGCTTCGGTGGCGGTGTGGAGCCCCATCCGGGGGGGGAGAACCGGTGGGTGCGCAGCAACCCGGTGCTGCCGGTATTCTCCCAGTCCCTCGGCGAAATACCCCGCTTCTCCGCCGCCACGGTGTTGAGCGGCGCCTTCGATCCCCAGGCGTTCAAGGGCCTCTACGTGCTGGTCGGCGTTACCGCAGAGGGACTGGGCCAACGCTTCAGCGCCATCGTATCGGGTCAGCCGAGCCTCCTGTCGGGCGTGGACCTCGATGCCCTGGTGCTGCAGAGCCTGCTGCGCGACAACTGGCTACAGGCCCTCAATGGCTGGGCGTGCGCCATCATCACCGTTGTCGTTGTGCTGCTGACGGCACTGTTCTCGGTTCACCCCGATGCGCGCCACGTCCTGTGGAAGACCCTGGCCAGTGCGCTGGCCGTGCTCGGTCTTTGGGTGCTCCTGCTCGACCATCACTTGTGGTTCCCCACCATGCCAGCGCTCCTCACCCTAGCCCTGGTGCTGGGCACACGGCTTTGGCAGCGCTTGCAGCGCTCGGAGATCGAGGCCTACCGCGATTATCTCACCCATGTAGCCAATCGGCGCCGCTTCGGCCAGGTCATCGAGGTGGAATGGCACAGCGCCCTGCGTTGGCGCAAGCCCTTGGCCCTGATCCTGCTCGACGTGGATCATTTCAAGCGCTACAACGACACTTACGGCCATCCCGCCGGGGACGCCGCACTGGTGGAGTTGGGCCGGACCCTGGAGGACTCGGCCAAACGGCCACGCGACCTCAGTGCCCGCTACGGCGGGGAGGAGTTCGCCGTCCTGCTACCGGAAACCGACGCGACCAACGCCCGCATCGTCGCCGAACGTATCCGGGCGGCTGTCGAGGCCCTGGCCATGCCGCATAGCGGCAACCCTCCCTTCGAAATCGTCACGGTGAGCCTGGGCGTCGCAAGCCTGATCCCACAGACCGAGCAGTCCGCCAAGCTGCTCTTTCGGCTGGCCGACGAGGCCCTCTACGCGGCCAAGCATGCCGGAAGGAACCGCGTCGAGGTGGCCCCCGCGGAATCTACGGCAATCTAGCGAGCATCGCCCCCTGCGAAGCGGCCGTTACGCGCCGGCCCCGCAATTGGTTAATCGAAAGGCTATGTCTGCGTTAAGTGTTGGCAGACGCCAACCTGCTGAATCCGGGCGATTTCACTCCCTCTTCCCCCCCTTTCCAAAGGGGGGGGAAATCGCGGGGCCCTTGCGCGGCAGGCCGCCCCGGGGGTGTAGGTCGGGCTTCAGCCCGACGGGGGGTATTCGGTGGATACAGCGATGCCCGGTCGGACTAAAGTCCGACCTACACCCAACGCAGACAGAGCCTATGGAAAAGGGGGAGGGCCGGCTAAGCCAGAACGCGGAAGGGCACCAACACTCAATGCAGACATAGCCAATCGAAAAGCTGAGCGTGCTTGGGTTTTCTCGGGCCCCTAGGCGCGGGACCCGTAGACGGTGATGGTCTTGCCCTTGGCGGTGATGAGGCCCCGTTCCTCCATGCTTTTCAGCACCCGGCCGGCCATCTCGCGGGAGCAGCCAACCAGGCGCCCAAGCTCAAGACGGGTGATGCGGATCTGCATCCCATCGGGGTGCGTTATCGCCTCGGGCTGTTCGCACAGGTCGAGCAGGGTGCTGGAGATGCGCTCGGCCACATCCAGGAACGCGAGTCGCCCCGCCTTGCGGCTGGTTTGGAGCAGGCGTGTGGTCAGGTGCCTGCCTACGGCGAAGAGCAGGTCCTTTGCGTGCTCCCTGAGTTCATTGTCCAACAGGCGGAGCAGTGAGGTGTATGTGATCTCCGCCACAACGCAGTCGGTACGGCTGTGCACCACCACATCGCGTACGTCCCGCTGGGTAAACAGGCCCATCTCGCCAATGAATTCACCCTTATTGAGATAAGCGAGAATCAGTTCACGCTTATCTTCATCCTCCATGAGCACCGTCGCCGATCCCTCCAACAGATAATAAAAGGTATCCGCTGGCGCCCCCTTGGAAACGATGGGGGTATTCTTGTGGTAGGACTTGATTTGGCAATGTGCCAGTAAGGCTACCAGCCAATCCGGATCGCGACGGGGCTTGTTAATCAAGGGCTTTAATGTCCGGTGAATTGTACTGATTAGGCTACGGATGCCACGATTCTAGGCAACCTGAGCGGTGTTGTCGATGGTGGGGCGCCAATTCTTGTGGAATTCTCGCGGCCTGGGTCACATGCGACGGCCGGCGGATGCCAGAAAAGGCGAGGGTCGCTCTGGCGCAAGCCTAAATTGGGGAGCCCGGGGATAGGCAAAGGCTATCGCTCTGACATAGAACATGCGCTGTCTGGTTTAACGGTTGGCTCCGAGCCCGACCGCTCTAACGGCTTATCCCGCGGTTCAAAGAGGGTAGGGGGACTGGCTACGAGCAGGTGCGGTGCCAAAGCAGGGGTCGATCTACCAGGGCCATGAGGTCGCGCTCGGGGAGGACGGGGTCGGTTAGGGTGGACAGGTCATTGGCCCGGGATCAGCCGGCGAACCGAGCAATTCCCTGGAGCGCGGCCCAGGCCAGGGCCCCCGCCACCAGGTCGTCGAGCATGATCCCAAGGCCACCGTGCACACGGGCGTCCAGTGCGCGGATGGGCCAGGGCTTCCAGATGTCGAACAGCCGGAACAGGGCGAAGCCCAGGGCGATCCAGACCCAGCCCGCCGGGGCCGCGGTCATGGTGACCAGAAATCCCACCACCTCGTCCCAGACGATGGCCCCGGGATCGCCCCTCCCCAGGTCCCGGGCCGTGGCCCCGCAGGCCCAGACCCCAACCAGGGTGGCCAGGACGAGCAGCGCGAGGTACCAGGGCAACGCCAGGCCGGCGACGACCAGATAAAGGGGAACGGCGGCCAGGGTTCCGACGGTACCGGGTGCCCAGGGGGAGAGTCCGGAGCCGAGGCCGAAGGCGATCCAGTGCGAGGACCGGCGCCTGTCAAACCCGGACCCGGTCGCCTCAGGTGGAGAAGTGGTCATAGCCCCTGCGCCCCAGGTGAAAGTCTGTCCCGTCCGGGAGGCGGCAGCGCAGGTCATTACCCTCCCGGATGGTCCCGATGACAGTCAGCGGACAGCCCGCGGCCTGCGCTAGCCCGGGCAGGGTGGCGCGGGCCGCGGCGGGGAGGGTGAAGCACAGCTCATAGTCGTCGCCGGAGGCGAGGGGCAGGCCCCAATCTGTCCCCGCGATCGCCGCCGCCACTTCAGTGGACAGGGGCAGGTCCGCCAGGACAATGTCCGCCCCCACCCCGCTCGCCTCCAGGATGTGACCGAGGTCCGCCGCCAGCCCGTCGGAGCAGTCGATCATGGCACTTGCCTGACCGCGCAGGGCCAGCCCCGCGGCGACCCGCGGGGTCGGGCGTTCGAGGCGGGCGCGCAGGTCATGCGACAAGGGCTGCCCGGCCAGGATCGCGCGCAGGGCGAGCCCCGCGTCCCCCAGGGTTCCGCTGACGCAGACCAGATCCCCGGGACGCGCCCCGCGGCGGCGCACCGCCTGGCCAGCCGGAACGAAGCCGTGGACCTGGATGCTGATGGCCAAGGGCCCGCTGGTCGTGTCGCCGCCCACGACGGCGACCCCATGCTCCCGGGCCAGGGCATCCAGGCCGCGGCAGAAGGCGGCAACCCAGTCGGGCCTCGCGCTGGGAAGGGTCTCCGGCAAGGTTAGGGCCAGGGTGGCCCAGGCCGGAGCAGCCCCCATGGCGGCCAGGTCGCTCAGGGACACGGCCAGCGACTTGTGACCCAAGGCCTCGGGATTCGCTTCGGGGAGGAAGTGGACCCCGGACACCAGGGTGTCGATGCTCACCGCCAGATCGCAGCCCGCAGGGACACGCAGCAGGGCGCAGTCGTCCCCCACCCCCAGGATCACGTCGTCGCGCGACGGACCGAGGTGGGCGAAGTGGTTGCGGATCAGGTCGAACTCGGACAAGGGGCTGGACCTGTGGGCTGTGCCTTTGGGATGGGGTCAGCCTGCGCTGCGCATCTCCAGCGCGCGCGTCTGGCGGGCGGCCTTGTCGAGGACACCGTTGACGAAGCGATGCCCGTCGGGCCCGCCGAAGTCCTTCGTCAGGTCCACCGCCTCGTTGATGACGACCCGGTAGGGCACGTCCGGGCAGTGCAGGAGTTCGTAGGCCCCCAGCCGGAGGACCGCCAGCTCCACCGGGTCTACCTGGTTCAGGACACGGCTGCACAGGGGGCCGAGCAGGGCATCGATCTCGCCGAGGTGGCGCGGCACGCCCTGCAGCAGGTGATCGAAGAGGTCATGGTCGTAGACCTGGGAGGGTACCTCCCCGGGGGTCGCCTCCTGTGCCGCCGCCAGCAGGGAATCGGCCACCTCGCCAACCCAGATGGGGTCATCGTGGAAATGTCGGCCAATCTCGGCCGGGCTTTGACCGCTCACCTGCCATTGATACAGGGCGAGCATGGCGTAACGCCGCGCCTGGCTGCGGCGACTGGACATATCAGGCGATCTGCCGCAACAGGTTGACCATCTCGATGGCGGACATAGCGGCCTCGGCCCCCTTGTTACCCGCCTTGGTCCCGGCGCGCTCGATGGCCTGCTCGATGCTGTCAACCGTGAGCACCCCAAAGGCCACCGGGACGCCGTGCTTGAGGCTGACCTGGGCTATGCCCTTGACGCACTCCCCGGCGACATATTCGAAGTGCGGTGTCCCGCCACGGATCACGGCCCCGATGGCGACGATGGCGTCGTAACCGCCCTTGGCGGCCAGGCGCTCCACCGCCAGGGGCATCTCGAAGGCCCCGGGGACACGCACCAGGGTCAGGTCGGCGTCCTCAGCCCCGTGGCGTTTGAGGGTGTCGATGGCACCGGCCAGCAGGCTCTCCACCACGAAGCTGTTGAAGCGTGCGACCACCAGACAGAAGCGGGCATTCTGGACGCGGAGGTTGCCCTCGAGGGTCTTGATCATCATTGGGATTGGGTCCTCTGTGACGCAGTCGGCTTGAGTGCCGGGATGAAAAACCGTTTGGTCAGGCGTCGCCGGTGACATATTCGACCACTTCGAGGTCGAACCCGGAGATGCCGTGCATGGCCCTGGGGGCGCTCATGACGCGCATCTTGCGTACCCCCAGGTCGGAGAGGATCTGGGCCCCGATGCCGTAGGTGCGCAGTTCGTTGCGGTCCTGGCGGCGGGGCGGGATCGGGTCATCGTGGCCGTGCAGGTCGATGTCCCGCAGTCGGGACAACAGATCGACGCCACGGTCGCGATTGCGCAGGATGACGATCACGCCCTCCCCGGCGCTGGCCACCTGGCGCATCACGTCATGCAGGGGCCAGCCGCAGCCGGCATGTCGGGTGCCGAAGAGGTCGCACAGGGTGTTCTGGATGTGGACGCGCACCAGGGTCGGGCGCTCACCCGCGATCTCCCCCATGGTCAGGGCCAGGTGGACCTCGTTGTCGATGCTGTCGCGGTAGGCCACCACACGGAAGTCGCCGAACTCCGTAGGCAGGTCGCACTCGCACTCCCGCAGGACGGCCTTTTCGTGGTTGACCCGGTAGTGGATCAGGTCGGCGATGGTGCCGATCTTGAGCCCCTGGGCCTGGGCGAAGACCTCCAGGTCCGGGCGGCGGGCCATGCTGCCGTCCTCCTTGAGGACCTCGACGATGACCGCCGCCGGCTGGAACCCCGCCAGGCGTGCCAGGTCGCAGCCGGCCTCGGTGTGCCCGGCGCGCACCAGGACCCCGCCGGGCTGGGCCATGATCGGGAAGATGTGCCCGGGCTGGACGATGTCCTTCGGCTCGGCGGCCGCGGCCACGGCGGCGCGTACCGTGGTGGCGCGGTCGGCCGCGGAGATACCGGTGGTCACGCCCTCGGCCGCCTCGATGGAGACGGTGAAGGCGGTGCAGTGGGGGGCCTGGTTGTCCACGACCATGAGCGGCAGGCGCAGGCGCTCGCAATGCTCTCGGGTCAGGGTCAGGCACACCAGGCCGCGCCCGTGGGTGACCATGAAGTTGATGGCCTCGGGGGTGACCCTGTCCGCGGCCATGAGGAGGTCGCCCTCGTTCTCGCGGTCCTCGTCGTCCATGACGATGACCATCTTGCCCTGGCGCAGGTCCTCGATGATCTCTTCGATGGAGTTGAGTTCCATGGGGCGACTACCGGTTGGCAAAAAACAAGCCGAGCAGATTAGCAGATTCTTGTATTGTGTGTCACTTGCGAGGAGGCCCGTCCCAAACGGGTGGTGCCCGCACATAGGGCCCATAGGTCCTTTAGGTCCTGGGGGGGCTTGCATGACGCAAGCCCCCGGGGCATCAGGTCCGCGCCGCGAACGCTACGCGACCAGCTTGCCCATGATGCTGCAGAACAGTGCCATGCGGACGAACTTGGCCCCGCGCGCCTGGGCGAAGTACGCGTTGTGCGGCGAGGCGTTGAGGTAGTCGCCGAAGGTTTGCCCCGGTAGTTCCGGGGACAGGATCATGGTCTCCGGGCGCATGGAGGAGATCCCGGTGACGAAATCCATGCGCGGGGCCAGGCCGGCGACGACGTGGTGGACATAGACCAGGTCCATCTCCGGCAGGACGCGCTTGAAGCCCCCGAGGATGGTCTCCTTGGGAAAGGACTCGCTGGCCAGTTCGAGGGTCAGCCCGGCCTGCTCGAGGACCTCGCGTTGACCTGGGCGGAAGGGTTGCGCGAGGCGGTCCATGATGACGATCTTGCCCACCATCTGCGGGAACTTCGACAGCAAAAACAGGAAGCTGCGGATGGTGCGGGTGCGTGCCGGATCGCCGGAGATCGCGATGTTGATGGGCCGCTCCGGGGCTGCCGCCAGCAGGTCCGGACGCCATTTCAGCAGGGTGTAGAGGTCTGCCATGGCGTTGGTGGGATGCTCGTCGTCGCCGTTACCGGCATTGATCACCGGCACCCGGAAGTGATCCACCATGGCCTCCAGCGAATCGCTGGCGGCGGTGCGCAAGACGGCAATGTCGCCGTAGTTGCTGCACAGCTCGGCCAGCTCGTCGAGGCTGTAGCGACCGCCGCCGGGGCGGGTCGGGGACTCCTCGAAGTCGAGGATGCTCCCGCCCAGGCGCAGCCAGGCGCTGGCAAAGGACAGTCGGGTCTCGCTCAGGGCACCGCCGACGAAGACGCTGCTCAGAATACGACCGTTGAGCGGACAGGCGTCCGGTCGGCCCTGTGCCTCGTAATGGGCGGCCAGGCGCAGGACTTGCAGCAGGGTCGCGGAGTCGAGGTCGCGGACCGACAGGATGTGGCGGTTGTGCAGCCGGGCCAGGGTGCCCTTCTTCTCCGGGATGGCCGCCGCCAGGCGGACGGCGTTGGCAAGGTCGGCGACCGGGTGTTCAACGGACCTTGGGGAGGGCTCGGGGCCACGCAAAGCGGTCTCGCTCATGGGAGTTCCTGATGGGTGGGGTTGTCGGGTCGGTCGTAATGCAGCGGGCGCCGCCGGTGGTTCGGTGGCGCCCGCCACTATAGCCGAGGCGTGGGGCCGGGGGGAGTCCGCCGGGCACTGAGCCCCAGCGCCCGAGTCAGCGGCGCATGGCCTCGTCATCGCGGTAGTGCACATCGGTCCAACACCGCGGCAGGGGCTCATTCGAGCAGAAGGCCAGATCGGCCTTGGCGAAGGCCTCCGGGTCCTGGAGTTCCTCGCCGGCATGGTAGCGGCCGACCAGATTCGGGTGCATCGGATTGAACAGGTCGCGGATGCTCAAGACCTCGACCAGCTTGCCTGTGGAACTGTGCTTGAGGAACATGCTAGGTCTCCTGTGTTGGTTGTCTCGCCCGGCTTGAGTATGACCCCAGCGAAAGCCTTTGCAACCGCCTGGGCCTAACCGCTCCGAGCCGCCCACTGTTCCGGGGTGAAGGTCTTGATCGACAGGGCGTGCAACTCGCCGCTGGCGATCTGGTCGCGAACCGTGTCCATGACCAGGCGCTGCTTCTTGATGGGGGTCTGGCCCTCGAACGTCGGGCTGACCACCACGGCCTCGAAGTGGCTGCCGTCACCGGCGACCTGGACCTGGGCCCCCGGTAAACCGGTGCGGATGAGTTCTTCCACGGCTGTGGTTTCCATGCGGCGTTCCTCTGATTGGACCGGGGTCTGGGCCCGGGTGGATGACCTTGCGTGCCCGCAAGATTGGGTCGGGATCGGGCGGGACCAAGACCCCGGGGGAGGGCGGACTTCAGTCCAACTCATCGTCCGCGCATAAACAGTCGGTCCAGTTCCTGGCGGGAGAGCTTGACCCAGGTCGGCCGGCCGTGATTGCACTGGTCGGCACGCTCGGTGCGCTCCATGTCCCGCAGCAGGGCGTTCATTTCTTCCAGTGTCAGGCGGCGGTTGGCCCGCACCGCGGTGTGACAGGCCAGGGTCGCCAGGACGCCGTTGATCTCCTCGCGCACCCGGTCGCTGCTGCCATGCACAGCGAGGTCGGAGAGCAGGTCGCGCAGCAGTCCCTCGGCGTCCGTATCCCGGAGGGCGGCGGGGACCTCCCGCACCACCAGGGCCTCGGCGCCGATACGGTCTACCACCAGGCCCAGGTCACGGATCAGGTCCGCTTGCGCCTCCGCCAGGTCGGCCTCGGCCCGGCTCACGGCCACCGGCAAGGGCACCAGCAGGGGCTGGCGGCGGACCTCGCCCAGGTCCCAGGCGCTCTTGAGGCGCTCGTAGCCGATGCGCTCGTGGGCGGCGTGCATGTCCACGATCACCAGCCCGTCCTCCGCCTGGGCCAGGACATAGGCCCCGTGCAACTGGCCCAGGGCCAGGCCCAGGGGTTGCCCGGCAGGCGTTGCGGGGGCCGGTTCCGCCCCGGCCTCGCCGGGGGCTGGGCGCTGGACCTCGAAGCTCGCGGCATAGCCGCGGTGCCCCTCGCCGATGCCCAGGGGCATGGTCTCCTGGGTGCGATGCCAGGGCGTCGGGTGCCAGGGGGGCGTCTGGGTGGGGCGTCCGGACGATGTCTGCACCCCGGGTTCGTCGCCTGGGGGCTCCGGCACGCGCGCCGGGTCGATGGCGATCGGGCTGCCCGGTTGTGCCCCCTCCGCCAGGCGCCGGTGCAGGGCGCGAAAGATGAAGTCGTGGACCTGGCGCCCCTCGCGGAAGCGGACTTCCGACTTGGCCGGGTGGACATTCACGTCCACCTGGGTCGGCGGTATCTCCAGATACAGGACATAGGCCGGGTGGCGGCTGTAGTGCAGCACATCCTGGTAGGCCTGGCGCAGGGCGTGGGTGACCAGCTTGTCCCGGACCATGCGGCCGTTGACATAGAAGAACTGCATGTCGGTCTGGCTGCGGGAGAAGGCCGGGGCCACGACCCAGCCGTGCAGGCGCAGGCCCACCGCGGCCTCGTCCAGCGGCAGGGCGTGGTCCACGAAGCCGGGCCCGAGTAGCTCCTTGAGTCCGCTGGGTGACCCGCAGGGGATCACCCTGGGCGGGCGGGAGTTGGAACAGGGCGCGACCATTGTGGCTCAGGCGAAACCCCACCTCCGGGCGGGCCAGGGCGATGCGCCGGACCAGTTGCTCGCAGTGGCCAAGCTCGGTCTTCTCGGCGCGCAGGAACTTGCGCCGGGCCGGGGTGTTATAGAAGAGGTCGCGGACCTCGACGGTGGTCCCCTGAGGGTGAGCGCTGGGGCTTGGCGCCGTGCCGGTCCCGGCGATGCGCCAGGCGCCATCGGCCTCCTGCCGACGCGAGGCGATCTCCAGGCGCGAGACCGAGGCGATGCTGGGCAGGGCCTCGCCGCGGAAGCCCAGGGTGGCGACGGACTCCAGGTCCGCAAGGCTCGCGATTTTGCTGGTGGCGTGGCGGGTCAGGGCCAGGGCCAGCTCGTCGACGGCAATACCCGAACCGTTGTCGCGTACCCGCAGGAGCTTGACCCCACCCTGCTCCAGATCGATCTCGATGCGGTCGGCCCCCGCGTCGAGGCTATTCTCGATCAACTCTTTGGCTACCGAGGCGGGGCGCTCCACCACCTCGCCGGCGGCGATCTGGTTGATGAGGTGGGAGGGTAGGGTCCGGATCTGTGGCGGCATCCTTGGGATGGAAGCAAAAAGGGCCCTGCGGCGCAACCGCCGCGTGGTTACCGCCGCGTGGTTACCCAGGGCATCGCCGTCCATGCGGTTTGCCCGGCCCTCCCCGCTCCCCTAGAATGACAGGCTCGCGATACCCAGGGCGCGGCCAGGCTTGATTTCATCCGAGCGGGCCGGAACCTCGGGGGTTGGCGGGGGTTGGCGGATGGCTTTTGTCGATCCACACCGCGGGCCGCATCGGCCCGATGGGGCGATCCACGCGGCGCGGTCCTGGCGGGCGGTGCCTGTTTTAACGACCTTCGGGTCACTCTTCACATCAGTTTCCGGAGTAGCTATGGCCTGGAACGAGCCGGGTGGGGGCAACAAAGACCCCTGGGGCGGCAAGGGCGGCGATCAAGGGCCACCTGACCTCGATGAGGTGGTGCGCAAGCTGCAAGAACGCCTCGGCGGCCTGTTCGGCGGCAAAGGCCCCAAACCAAACGGAGGCAATGACGGAGGAGGGGGCGGCGGTGGCGGTTTCCCGAGCCTGCCGAGCGGCATCGATAAGAGGATGCTTGGCATCGGCGCGGGCGTCCTGCTGGTGATCTGGCTCGCCTCGGGGATCTACATCATCGAGCCTGCGGAGCGCGGTGTGGTGCTTGCGCTTCGGCGGCTACGTCGATACCACGGATCCGGGTCCGCACTGGCGGCTCCCGTTCCCCTTCGAGTCTGTCGTCAAGGTCAATGTGGATCAGGTTTCCACCTTCAGCCATACCGCCGTGATGCTGACCAAGGATGAGAACATCGTCGATGTGGAACTGACGGTGCAGGCGCGCATCCAGGACGCGGCGGATTACCTGTTCCAGGACCAGAACCCGGACAAGAGCCTGAAGGATGCGACCGAGGCGGTGGTGCGTACCACCATCGGTCGCAGCAAGCTCGACTACATCGTCACCGAGGGCCGTGGCGCCATCTCCACGGACATTCAGACGGGCACCCAGGCGTTGATGGACCAGTACAAGACGGGGCTGCTGATCACCTCGGTGAACATGCAGCCGGCCAAGCCGCCGGAGCAGGTCAAGGACGCCTTCGACGACGCCATCAAGGCCCGCGAGGACAAGGAGCGCCTGGAGAACAAGGCCGAGGCCTACGTCAACGAGGTCCTGCCCAAGGCCCGCGGCGAGGCCGCCCGCATCGAGGCCGATGCCATGGCCTACCGCGATAAGGTCATCGCCGAGTCGGAGGGTGAGGCGGCGCGCTTCGTGTCGGTCTTGGCGGCCTATCAAAAGGCCCCCGAGGTGACGCGCGAGCGGCTTTACCTGGAGACCATGGAAAAGGTACTGGGGGAGAACCCCAAGGTCATGATCGATGCGCCCCAGGGCAATACCATGATGTACCTCCCGATCGACCAGATGCTCAAGGGGCGGTCGGTACCGCCGACGGCGACCAGTACACCGCCACAGGTCCGCGTCGCGCCGGAGCCGGCGCCGGAGCCTGAGCGTTCGGTCAACCGTGAGCGGAGGACCCGTTAATGAACCCGCAACTCAAAGCCCTGGCCCCTTTTGGGGTCGTTGCCCTGGCCTTCCTGATCTACATCTTTACCTTCACGGTCAGCCAGTGGGAGACGGCCATCAAGCTGCGCCTGGGCGAGATCGTCGAGACCGACTACGAGCCTGGCCTGCACTTCAAGGTCCCCGGGCTCAATACGGTGATCACCTTCGACCGGCGCATCCAGACCCTGGACGCCCGCCCGCAGCGCTTTTTGACCCTGGAGAAGAAGGACGTCATCGTCGATTCCTACGCCAAATGGCGGATCTCCAATGCGGCGCAGTTCTATCGCTCGACCGGCGGCAATCCGACGCGCACGGCGCAACTGCTCTCCGACCGCATCAATACCAGCCTGCGTGACGAGTTCGGCCGGCGCACCATCCAGGAGGTCATCTCCGAGGACCGCCAGGAGATCATGTCGGCCCTGACCAAGGGGATCGACACCAGGGCGGACGATCTGGGCGTCGAGGTCATCGACGTGCGGATCAAGAAGATCGACCTGCCGCCGGAGGTCAGCGAATCGGTCTACTCACGCATGCGTGCCGAGCGCGAGCGAACCGCCCGCGACTTGCGCGCCAAGGGCGGCGAGGCCGCCGAGCGCATCCAGGCGGACGCCGACCGTCAGCGCACGGTGATTCTCGCCGATGCCTACAAGAAGTCCGAGGAAGTGCGCGGTGAGGGGGACGCCAAGGCCACCCAGGTCTATGCCGACGCCTACAACCAGGACAGCAGTTTCTTTGCCTTCTACCGGAGCCTCAATGCCTATCGGAAGGCCTTTGCCCAGGGTGGAGACATGCTGCTGCTCCAGCCGGACTCCGAGTTCCTGCGCTATTTCAAGGGCCAGCAGGGGGCGACCCCGGCCCGGCCGGTGACCACGGTCCAGCCGGCGAATCCGGTGGTCCAGCCGGTTAATCCGGGCCAGCCTGGCAACTGGGCGCAGCCCGCTCACTGAACGGAACGGCGGGCTGTGCCTTGGCACCTCGCCCGCCGGTACTGATGACCACCGGGTCTGGCAACAATCTGTGATGGGGCGTTCGCACGGACGCGAGTCGTGGACAAAGCCACGCGCTTCTGGAATGATCCCGCGCTTTGCATGCTGGACGTTGCCTGGGCCCTGATTCAGGATTCGGCCGGCGGCATCCGGGGCCTGGGGGTCCAGAGGGGCAGGCGATGTGGCACGACCTCTTGGTGGCCTCGGCCCTGGTCTTCGTTCTGGAGGGTATTTGGCCCTTCCTGAGCCCGGGCGGGGTGCGCCAGGCCATGCTCACCCTCACCGAGGCCGATGACAAGACCCTGCGGGTGGCAGGGCTGGTCAGCATGGTCGTCGGTGTCGCGCTGCTTTACTGGGTCAACTGAGAGCGGACTATGTACGAGGAGCGCTGGCTGCTGCCGGCTGGGATCGACGAGGTCCTGCCCGCCGATGCGGAGGTCATGGAGGGGCTGCGGCGGGAGTTGCTGGACCTCTACCGCAGTTGGGGCTACGAGCTGGTCATACCCCCCTTCATCGACTACCTGGATTCCCTGCTCACGGGGACCGGGCACGACCTCGATCTGCAAACCTTCAAACTCACCGACCAGGTCACCGGGCGTCTGCTCGGGGTGCGGGCAGACATGACGCCCCAGGTGGCGCGCATCGATGCCCACCGCCTGCGCCGCGAGTCGCCGACCCGGCTGTGCTATCTGGGTACTGTCCTGCATACCCGCTCCGACGGCTTTGCCGGGACCCGCAGCCCCATGCAGCTCGGGGCCGAGATCTACGGTCACAGTGGGGTGGCGAGCGACGCCGAGATCCTGCGCCTGGTGGTCCTGACGCTGCGCCGGGCGGGGATCGAGGGGACCTACCTGGACCTGGGTCACGTCGGCATCTTCCGCGGCCTGGCCCGCCAGGCGGGGCTGACCCAGATCCAGGAGCAGGCCCTGTTCGAGGTCCTGCAACGCAAGGCCATCCCTGAGCTGGCCGAACTGCTGACCCGGTTTGGGGTCGGTGGCGCTCCAGGGCGTATGTTGCTGGAACTGGCGGAACTCAACGGTGACGATGCCCTGGAGCGCGCCCGGCACGCCCTGGCCCAGGCGCAGCCCACGGTCCTGGCGGCCCTGGATCACCTGGCGGGGCTCGCGGAGGAACTCAAGCGCTGGCTGCCGGAGGTCCCGGTCCACTTCGATCTGGCGGAACTGCGGGGCTACCACTACAAGACCGGCATGGTCTTTGCCGCCTTCGTCCCGGGCTGGGGCATGGAGATCGCCCGCGGCGGGCGCTACGACGACATAGGCCGGGTCTTCGGCCGGGCGCGCCCGGCGGTGGGCTTCAGCACCGATCTCAAGGGGCTGATCCGGCTGGGCTCGGGGCTCGCAAAACGTTATGCGCAGTCTGGGGCCGTACTCGCCCCTTGGTCGGCGGACCCGGGTCTCCAGGCCGAGGTCGAGCGCCTGCGCGCCGCCGGGCGGCGGGTGGTGGCTGACCTACCCGGCGCAGCCGACCGGTCTGGCGCCGGTTTGGGGTGCACGCAGGCCCTGGTCGAGAGCGCGACGGACTCTGGGTACTGGAGCCCTGTGCCACGGATCTCTCGGGAGACGCTGATTAAAGCCAAGGATGGCTTTAATCAGCTCGCGCACCGCGAGGCGCGACTCCGAGGCGCTCCGTTTTCAACGGCTTACGGCCGTTGAAAATGCCGGGGCATCCCTGCACCGGAGGAAGCGCTTTAATCAGCGCTTCCGGCAAGGTTTGGTCCAATAGGACTTATGGGACCTATCGGACCTTACCGACTAACCACAAGCAACATCCCCGCAATCGGGTTGGGGAAGAGAACAATGGGTAAGAGCGTAGTCGTCATCGGTGCCCAGTGGGGCGACGAGGGTAAGGGCAAGGTTGTCGATCTGCTGACGGATCGTGCCGCGGCCGTGGTCCGTTTCCAGGGTGGGCACAATGCGGGTCACACCCTGGTCATCGGCGGGGACAAGACGGTCCTGCACCTGATCCCCTCCGGGATACTGCGCGATGGGGTGCGCTGCCTCATCGGTAACGGCGTGGTGCTGTCCCCGGAGGCCCTGCTGGAAGAGATCGCCATGCTCGAAGGGCGCGGCGTCCCGGCCCGCTCCCGGCTGGCCATCAGCGCCGCCTGCCCCCTGATCCTTCCCTATCACATCGCCCTGGATCAGGCGCGCGAGCGCGCTCGCGGGGCCAAGGCCATCGGCACCACCGGGCGCGGCATAGGTCCGGCCTACGAGGACAAGGTTTCCCGCCGTGGCATCCGCTTGGGCGAACTGCTGGACGCCGGGCACTTTTCGGAACGCCTGCGCGAGGTCCTGGACTACCACAACTTCGCCTTGGTTCACTACTTCAAGGCTGAACCTGTTGATTTCGCAATGGTGCGCGATCAGGCCCTGGCCCAAGCCGAGGCTATCGCCCCGATGATCGCGGATATTCCGGGACTGCTCCACGACCTGCGTCGGTCCGGGGCCAGCATCCTGTTCGAGGGCGCCCAGGGGGCCCTGCTGGACATTGACCACGGGACCTACCCGTTCGTGACCTCGTCGAATACCACCGCCGGCGGGGCCGCCACCGGCAGCGGTATGGGCCCGCGGCACATGGATTACATCCTGGGCATCGTCAAGGCCTATACCACCCGGGTCGGTGCCGGGCCCTTCCCGACGGAGTTATTCGACGCCGTGGGCGACCACATGGGGGAGAAGGGCCACGAGTTCGGCGCCACCACCGGGCGCAAGCGCCGCTGTGGCTGGTTGGATCTGGTTGCCCTCAAGCGCTCCTTCGACATCAACAGCATCACCGGGGTCTGTATCACCAAGCTGGATGTCCTCGATGGGCTCGACACCCTCAAACTCTGCGTGAGCTATGACCTGGATGGCCAGACCGTCACGGCCCCGCCGGTGGGGGCCGAGGGCTTCGCCCGCTGTCGGCCCAACTACATCGAGATGCCCGGCTGGTCCGAGACGACCTACGGGGTCACCCGCCACGCCGACTTGCCGGCCAACGCCCGCCGTTACTTGGCCAAGATCGAGGAACTGACGGGGACGCCCATCGACATCGTCTCCACAGGCCCGGACCGCGACGAGACCATGATCCTACGCGATCCCTTCGCCGGTTGACGGCCCCTCGGGCTTGATCCAGGTTAAGGACCACGGGGGCGGGGCGGCGAATGATCACCCACCCTGGGTAGGGTGAATGACCCGACCCAGGGACAGATCGCACCGAATCCAACCCCCATCCTTACCGAGGACAATCCCATGAAGTGCTCCCTCTCCCTGTTCACCGCCGCCCTGCTGTCCTGCGCCGGCAGCGTCTATGCCGCCACCCCGGCGGATGCCTGCGCCAACTTGGGCGATGCGCGCACCAACCTGGTGGCCATGCTCGGGGAGGCCGATGCCGCCAAGTACGACGGCTACAAGGCCAAGGTCGCGGAGGCCACCGGCAAGCTCGACAAGGACCTGGCCGCCATGGCCGCGGGGCCGGATGCCGCCAAGGTCACCGCCTTCAAGCCGGTATGGGAGGCCTTCAAGACGACCCGCGACAAGGAGATCATCCCGGCCATCTATGCCGGCAATAAGGACAAGGCCAAGGAACTGGCCACCGGCGTACAGGCCGGACGCATGAAGGAGATGAAAGCGGCGATGGGCTGCCAGTAGGCCGCTACCGTCGGTGTCCTGCGCGTCCCCGGGCGCTTTGGTCCGGGGGCCGCGGGGCTCTGGTCGCTACGCCGCTTAACCATATTCAATCAGGAGGCCAATGCGTCCGGCACATCCAACTCGATACGCAGCGGTGTCACGGCGAGCCGACGCAGTTCGCTGACTGCGGATCGAATGGCCTCCTCCAGGGTCTCGGCATCCCGGTCGAAGGCCACATAGTCAATACCATGGTTGGCGCCGATACTGCTGTCCGGACACGCGCCATAGATTGCATCTGCGGTTGCGTCGTCAAGCGGTGGAACGATCACTATGAATTCGTATGTGCTCATAATTTTCACCCGCGTGTGAGCGCTGCTTATCGGTGCTGACATTCATCAATTGCGCGACGAATACGCCGTGCATGGTTCTCGGGGTTCCGGGGTGTCGAGTGAATGTTGAAGAAGCAACCGCCCCGCGCTCCGTGGGGGCACAACAACTTGCCCCATACATGGGCTTGCCCGGCGGCTTTGACCACCCGCCATCCGTGCTGCTCCGCATAACGAATCGCTTCGCGAATATGCTTGTTCTGGTGCTCTGACATCGGCAACTACCTGGATACAAAGGATCAGGGGTCCAAAAGACCAGGGGTCGTGCATTTTTGCCTGCCGTGACCTAGGCGTGGGAGGCAAAAACGCAAGACTCCGTGACTTGACCGGGACAAAAGGGAAGACCCCGATCCCTAACGGGTCACTCGTTCCTGCTTGTAGTAACCCTCATGGCAGCGCTGGACCTCTAAATTTAGCTCTTTCCTCGGCGCCATACACTCATCGAGAGGCCGCCCCGGTACCCAGACTCTTCGATATTCAGTTGCCGGACGTGAGGACGAATTCGATACGGGAGGGGCCATCGGTGAGAGCGCCTTCCATGGGAACTGGGGTTGGGGTAGGGCAGGGAGAGTGCCACTCGGCGGAAGAGGGTGATCTACCCAACCCGCCGGAGAGGCATTTGGGTGTACTGGAAAGGCCGGCTTCTCAACCGAAGTCGTCGCAGCAGACGTACTTTCCAGGTAACTGGCGAACGAAGCCAATATGCTGATTCCAAAAGCAATGCTGGCTAGCCAAAGGATCACGCCCCCGAGAATGATTCCTGCGGCGATTTGAAGGACCAGTTTCATAGCTGAAGTTTCCGTGGGTTCCGGGGACAGTATCCTCATCTCGCGGTTTGCGGTTGGCAGTTAAAGATGCTGTCCCCGGCCCCCCCTGAACCCAAATCCCCAAAGGTTCGGGACAGGGTTACAAGCCCCCGTCCCGCCTGGGTCAGCCCGTCCGGGCAACACTCGTTGGCCGGATCAAGCTCTCCGCCGGGATCCCCAGCCCAGCATGCAGCTTGCGGATCATGGCGAGGGTCAGCGGGCGTTTGCGGTTGAGGATCTCATACACGCGATTGGGCCGCCCGATCATGGGCTCCAAATCCTTGGCCGTGAGGCCAACCTGTTCCATGCGGAATTTGATGGCTTCCACCGGATCGGGGAGTTCCACCGGGAACTGTCTAACCTCGTAGGCTTCGGCTAGCGTCAGCAGGATCTCGAAGCGTTCGCCCTCGGGTGTGGTCGGCTCCGGTTCATCATCGAAGTATGCGGAAATCTCGCGCATGGCCGAGCGGTAGTCGTCTTCGGTACGGATCGGTCGGATAAGCATGTCACAACTCCGTTTCGATGGTCTCTGCATCGATCGCGTCGTACTCGGCGTGGGTACCAATGAACTTGATGTAGAGCGCACCGTACCGGTAAGCCACTGCGACGATGAGACGGTAGGTGTTGCCACCGATGTTGAATACCACTCGCCGATTCTTGAGGACGCTGGCGCTGCGAAACTGTGCCTTGATGTCTGCCGGCTGCCGCCAGTCTGCTTTGCGTGCTTCGTTTACCCAAACCTCCAAGTGGAGCCTGGCGCTGGGGTGGCGTACCCAGAAGTCCCGCAGCACCTTGGTGGCTACGATTCGCATGTCGGCATCGTAGTCCCACTACGGGACTCTCGCAAGTATTCGACCCACAGGGATCCTGCGGTGTTCAAATCTTACAATCACGCATCGCCATCGAACCCGTCAACCCATGACGAAAAGGTCTGCTCCTTCTGGGACCCTTCCATAAAATCCGTGCATGAATCAGGAGTGTAGGTGCCGTTCGACCGTCGGATGGTCATCTAGGCGTACCCAACCAGGGGCCAATGCCCGAACCAGAACCGACGCTCGATCCGCTATCCATTCCTGCCCCCGCTGGACCTGTTCCGCGGCTCAGTTGCGCCCCTGCATGGGCTTCACATTCCAGATTTTGTCGCAGTATTCGCGGATGGCGCGGTCCGAGGAAAACTTGCCCATGCGCGCGACGTTGAGGATGGACATGCGGCTCCAGTGCTCCTGGTCGCGGTAGGCGCCGCCGACCTCCTGCTGGCGGTCCACGTAGGCCTGGTAGTCTGCCAGGACCATAAAGGGGTCGTGGTGGATGAGGTGCTGGGTGAGGGGGCGGAACAATTCCTGGTCGCCGTGTGAGAAGAGCCCGGAGTCGATGAGGTCGATGACCGAACGCAGCTCCGGATCGGCCTGGTAGATGTCCCAGGGGTGGTAGCCCGCCGCCTGGCGCTCCTGCACCTGCTGGGCGGTCATGCCGAAGAGGAAGAAGTTCTCGCGGCCGACCTCGTCGCGGATTTCCACGTTGGCCCCGTCCAGGGTGCCGATGGTCAGGGCACCGTTCATGGAGAACTTCATGTTGCCGGTCCCGGAGGCCTCCTTGCCCGCCAAGGAGATCTGCTCCGAGACGTCCGCCGCCGGATAGAGGCGCTGGCCGTTCTGGACGTTGAAGTTGGGCATGAAGGCGACGCGCAGGGTGCCGTTGATCTGCGGGTCTCTGTTGAGGACCGCGGCGATGGCGTTGATCAGCTTGATCATCAGCTTGGCCATGCGGTAGCCGGGGGCCGCCTTGCCGCCGAAGATGAAGGTGCGCGGGGTGAGGTCCAGGTTGGGGCTGTGCTTGAGCCGTTGGTAAAGGGCGACGATATGCAGGACGTTCAGGTGCTGGCGCTTGTACTCGTGGAAGCGCTTGGCCTGGACGTCGAACAGGGACTGCGGATCGACCTGCGCATCGGCGTTGTGCGCCAACCAGTTGGCCAGGTCGGTCTTGGCGGCCAATTTGACCGCCCGCCACTGGGCGTGAAAGCCGGTGTCGTCGGCGTGGGCCTCCAGGCCCCGCAGGCAGTCGAGGTCCCGGACCCAATCGTCCCCCCCGCAGCGTTCGGTGAGGAGCGCGGCCAGCCGGGGGTTGCTGACCGCGATGAAACGCCGCGGGGTGACCCCATTGGTGACATTGTGGAACTTCTCGGGCCAGAGGTCGTAGAAGTCCTTGAGGATGGTGGTCTTGACCAGTTCGGAGTGCAGCTCGGCCACACCGTTGACGGCGCTGGACCCGACCACGGCCAGGTTGGCCATGCGCACCCGGCGCCCGCCCTCCTCGCCGATCAGGGACATGCGCGCCACCCGCGCCTCGTCACCCAGGAAGCGCACCCGCACCTCATCGAGAAAGCGTCGGTTGATCTCGTAGATGATCTCCAGGTGGCGCGGAAGCAGGCGCTCGAACAGGTCCACGGACCAGGTCTCCAGGGCCTCGGGCAGCAGGGTGTGGTTCGTGTAGCAGAAGGTCCGGCGGGTGATGTTCCAGGCCTGCTCCCAGGGCATATCGTGCTCGTCCACCAGCAGGCGCATCAAGGCCGCGACGGCGATGGCCGGGTGGGTGTCGTTGAGCTGGACGGCGAATTTGTCGTGGAAGCTGTCCAGGGACCGGCCAGAGCCGAGGTGGAGTCGGATCATGTCCTGTAGGGAGCAGGAGACGAAGAAGTACTGCTGCTTGAGGCGCAGTTCCTTGCCAGCCTCCGGGTCGTCGTTGGGGTAGAGGACCTTGGAGATGGTCTCCGCCTCGATCTTGGCGTTGACGGCCCCGTAGTAGTCGCCTTGGTTGAAGGACTGAAAGTCGAAGGACTCCGCCGCCTCGGACTTCCACAGGCGCAGCAGGTTGGCGGTGCCGACGCGGTAGCCGAGGATCGGGGTGTCATAGGCCATGCCGGTGACTTCCATGGCCGGCGACCCAGCGAACCCGGGTCTTGCCTTGCTGGTCCTGATAGTGCTCCGTGTGGCCGCCGAACTTGACCGGGAAGCGCAGCTTGGGCCGCGGCAGCTCCCAGGGGTTGCCGTTGCGCAGCCAGGTGTCGCTGACCTCCTTCTGCCAGCCATCCTCGATCACCTGGTCGAAAATGCCGAACTCGTAGCGAATGCCGTAGCCGATGGCCGGGATCTGGAGCGTCGCGAGCGAGTCCATGTAACAGGCCGCCAGGCGCCCGAGCCCGCCGTTGCCCAGGCCCGGCTCCTCCTCGGCCTCGACAATTCCCTTGAAATCGAGCCCCAACTCGACCCCGGCCTCCTGGGCCCGCTTCATGATCCCCAGGTTGACCATGTTGTTGACCAGGTGGGGTCCGAGCAGGAACTCCGCCGAGAGGTAGCACACGGTGCGGGCCCCCGTCGCCTTGTAGGCCTGGGCCGTCTTGAGCCAGCGCGCTAGCAGGCGGTCGCGGACCGTGTAGGCGGCGGCCATATAGAAGTCGTTGGGGGTGGCCGCCTCGTGAAAGCGCCCCTGGACATAGAACAGGTTGTCGCTATAGGCGTCCCTCAGGGACTCCTTGGATAGCCCGGTGCGGGTGTGCTCGCGCTCTGGGGGCTGGGTGTCGGGCTGGGTCTGCTTGCTCATGCTGTCCTCGGGGGGCGATGGTTAGGGCGCGGATCGATCAGAACGGGCGCCCAGGGCTGGACCGGGCTGTTGCCAGACCCGGGAAAGCGCGGAATATTCCAGGCATCCCCTAGAGCGGCCAGGTCCAGTTGTCGTACTCCGGCTTGTCTACGCCGTGCTCATAGGCGTAGTTGCGCGCCTCGATCTGCATGTCGCGCAGGCGCTGCTTGACATGGGCCCCGGTCACCTGGAACCGCGGCACCCGGTTGATGACGTCGATGGCGAGGCTGAAACGGTCGATCTCGTTGCTAATGGCCAACTCCAGCGGGGTGTTGATGTTGCCTTTCTCCTTGTAGCCGCGCACATGCAGATTGGCGTGATTGGTGCGGCGGTAGGCGAGGCGGTGGATCAGCCAGGGGTAGCCGTGGAAGTTGAAGATGACCGGGCGATCCTTGGTGAAGATGGAGTCGAAGTCGGCGTGGGACAGGCCATGGGGATGCTCGGTGTCCGGCTGCATCCGGAACAGGTCCACCACGTTGACGAAGCGGATCCTGATGTCGGCGAAGGACTGACGCAGCATCGCCGTGGCCGCCAGGGCCTCCTTGGTGGGGATGTCGCCGCAGCCGACCATGACCACATCCGGCTCCACACCCTCGTCGTTGCTCGCCCAGTCCCAGATCCCCAGGCCCTTGGTACAGTGCTTGATGGCGGCATCCATGTCCAGGTACTGCAAGTGGTCCTGCTTGTCGCAGACGATGACATTGATGTTGTTCATGCTGCGCAGGCAGTGATCGGCGGTCGAGAGCAGGCAGTTGACGTCCGGGGGCAGGTAGATGCGGGTGACCTCGGGATTCTTGTTGACCACCACGTCGAGGAAGCCCGGGTCCTGGTGGGTGAAACCGTTGTGATCCTGGCGCCAGACGGTGGAAGTGATCAGCAGGTTGAGCGAGGAGACCGGCGCCCGCCAGGGGATCTCGTTGCAGATCGCCAGCCACTTGGCGTGCTGGTTGTACATGGAATCGATGACATGGACGAAGGCCTCGTAGGTCGCGAAGAAGCCGTGGCGCCCGGTCAGGAGATAGCCCTCGTACCAGCCCTCCAGGGTGTGCTCGGAGAGCATCTCCATGACCCGCCCGTCCGGGGCCAGTTCGCCGCCGTCGGCATCCTCGGGCTTGTAGTCGCACAGCCAGAGTTTCTTGGAGACCTCGTAGATGGCATCGAGCTTGTTGGAACTGTTCTCGTCCGGCCCGAAGACGCGGAAGTTCTTCATGTTCTCGGCCATGATGTCGCGCAGCATCCGGCCCAGGGGCTTGGTGTTCATGGCCCTGGTGGTGCCGGGGGTGCCGACGTCCGCGGCAAAGTCGCGGAAGTCCGGCATCCGCAGGGCCCGGCGCAGCAGGCCGCCGTTGGCGTGGGGGCTGGCACTCATGCGCATCGGACCCTTCGGCGCCAGGGCCTTGAGTTCCGGCACCAGCCGCCCCTCGGCGTCGAAGAGTTCCTCGGGCCTGTAGCTCTTCATCCAGTCTTCGAGTTGCCGCAGGTGGGCCGGGTTATTGTGCAGCCCGGCCAGCGGCACCTGATGGGCGCGCCAGAATCCCTCGACCCGCTTGCCATCCACCTCCTTGGGTCCGGTCCAGCCCTTGGGTGTGCGTAACACGATCATGGGCCAGTGGCAGCGGCGGGCCAGGCCGCTGCGGCGTGTCTCCTGCTGGAGGTCGCGGATCTGCGCCAGGCAGGCGTCCATGGTGGCCGCCATGGCCTGGTGCATCGGTATCGGGTCGTCGCCCTCAACGAAATGGGGCGTCCAACCATAGCCGCGCATCAGGCTGGCGAGCTCCTCATTGGGGATGCGCGCCAGCAGGGTCGGGTTGTTGATCTTGTAGCCGTTGAGGTGAAGGATCGGCAGCACGGCCCCGTCGCGAATGGGGTTCAGGAACTTGCTGGAGTGCCAGGAGGTGGCCAGCGGCCCGGTCTCGGACTCGCCGTCGCCCACAGCGACGGCCACCAGCAGGTCGGGGTTGTCGAAGGCGGCCCCGAAGGCGTGGGAGATGGAGTAGCCCAACTCGCCTCCCTCATGGATGGAACCGGGGGTCTCAGGGGTGCAGTGGGAGCCGATGCCCCCGGGGAAGGAGAACTGCTTGAAGAAGGCTTGGAGCCCCTCCACATCCTCGCTCTTGTTGGGGTAAATCTCGGAGTAGGTCCCCTCCAGATAGACGGGGGCGAGCACACCGGGGGCGCCATGTCCGGGTCCGGCGAGGAAGATCGCCTCCTGGTCCTGCTCGCGGATGATCCGGTTCAAATGGACGTACATGAACGAGAGCCCAGGGCTTGCCCCCCAGTGGCCGAGCAGGCGGCTCTTGATGTGGGCCTCCTGCAAGGGCTCGCGCAGCAGGGGGTTGTCGCGCAGGTAGATCATGCCGGCGGCCAGGTAACAACAGGCGCGCCAATAGGCGTCCAGGGCGGTGACCTGGTCGGCGGCCAAGGGGGCGAGCAGCGGGGACTTGGGCTCGGTGGCGGGCATGGCGACATCCTTATGATGGTTGAGGTGGCGGGGCTCCGCGATTTTAGGGTGTTGGGATGAACTCCGTGTGACGGTTGGCGCCGGGAGGATAGCACCGGCCGGGGGTGGGTGGCAGCGCTGGGCCCGGGGACCTAATCCACTGGTTTCCTATGGTTTTGCAGTGCCTGGGTTGGGCCTTTGGGGACGCGGCCTAGGTCCCAGCGTGGTATCGCCCATTGCCACAGTTCGGCGACGTTGGCCGGTGGCTCGGATGGGACCGCCTGACCCAAGTGGCGTAGGGCACCCAGGGCGGCGGGGAGCGGATCGGCCGGGTCCACCGGGGTGGCGGCGCCGGACTTGCTGAGCTTGCGCCCCTGAGCATCGAACACCAGGGGGAGGTGGGCATAGCTGGGGCTGGGCAGGCCCAGGGCCTGCTGGAGCAGGATCTGGCGCGGGGTGGAGCCGGTCAGGTCGGCCCCCCGCACCACGTCGGTGATGCCCTGCCAGGCGTCGTCCACCACCACGGCGAGCTGGTAGGCGTAGATGCCGTCGGCGCGACGCCGGATGACAGGGTCGCCGATGGCGCGGGCGACATCCTGAGCGATGGGACCCTGGATGCGGTCCACGAAGCGGATGACACCGGGTGGGACCCGCAGGCGCAGCGAGCGGGCCCGGCGCCCGGCGGCCAGGCCGGCGCGACAGGTGCCAGGATAGATGGGGCCCTCGGGGCCGGTCAGACCTGCGGCGGCGATCTCCCTGCGGCTGCACCCGCAGGGGTAGATCAGGCCCAGGGCCCGTAGCCGGTGCATGGCCTCGGCGTAGGCACAGGTCCGCGCCGCACTGGTAGACCAAGGCCCCGTCCCAGTGCAGCCCGAAGGCATCGAGGGTGTGCAGGATGGCGTCTGCGGCGCCCGGCGACCTCGCGGCGCGCGGTCCAGGTCCTCCATGCGTACCAGCCAGGTACCGCCCCGGTGGCGGGCGTCCAGGAAGCTGCCGACGGCGGCGACCAGCGAACCGAAGTGGAGCGGCCCGGTGGGGGAGGGTGCGAAGCGTCCCCGGTACTCAGGCGGTCTGCCCGGGGTCGCATCTGGGGGCACGGGTGGGGTTAGGGTCAGCCGCGCTGCTTCTCGCGGATCTCGTCGAGGGTCTTGCAGTCGATGCACAGGGTGGCGGTGGGGCGGGCCTCGAGGCGGCGGATGCCGATCTCCACGCCGCAGGCCTCGCAGTAGCCGTACTCGTGCTCGTCGAGCCGGCCCAGGGCCTCGTCGATCTTCTTGATGAGCTTGCGTTCGCGGTCCCGGGTGCGCAGTTCCAGGCTGAACTCGGACTCCTGGGTGGCGCGGTCGTTGGGGTCCGGGAAGTTCGTCGCCTCGTCCTGCATGTGGTGGACGGTACGATCGACCTCTTCCATCAGGCTGCGCTTCCAGGTCAGCAGGATCTCGCGAAAGTGGTCCTCCTGACGCGGGTTCATGTACTCTTCGTCGCCGACGAGTCGGTAAGGCTCGACGCCGAGCTCAGTGGTATCTTGCTTGTGGGCTTCGACCATCGTGTGTCTCCCGTTGGCTTGGGTTGTCGCCTCTTCTCCGCCACGCAGCGGCTGTGACGGCCCCTGGCACTCCTACCGTACCGGGTAGCTTCGGAGCGAAGGACCGCGCTTTGTAAGGCAGTCGTGGGCAAAACGCAATAGGTGCAAAGTATATGGTCGCGTTCGCAGCACTCTTGTTCGATGTCGATGGAACCCTGGCCGACACCGAGCGTGACGGTCACAGGCCCGCCTTCAACGCCGCCTTTGCCGAGGCTGGCCTGGATTGGGACTGGGACGTGGATCTGTACGGCCAACTCCTGGCCGTCACCGGCGGCAAGGAGCGCATGCGCTACTACCTGGAGCGCTGGCGCCCGGACTGGCGCGGCCCGGCCGATCTCGACGGCTTCATCGCCGGGCTGCACCGGAGCAAGACGCGCCACTTCGTCGATCTGCTGGGCGAGGGCCGCATCCCGCTACGCCCCGGGGTGCTGAGGCTGCTGCGCGAGGCCAGAGACGCCGGGGTACGCCTGGGCATCTCGACGACAACCACCCCGGAGAATGTCACCGCCCTACTGGCGAACTGTGGCGAGCCTGGGGTCGTGGACTGGTTCGAGGTGATCGCCGCCGGCGATGTGGTCCCGAAGAAGAAGCCGGCACCGGACATCTACACCTGGGCACTGGAGCGCATGGGCCTGCCGGGATCCGCCTGTATCGCCCTGGAGGACTCGGACAACGGGGTGCGCTCGGCCCTGGGGGCCGGTCTGGGTGCGGTCCTGGTGACGGAGAGTTCCTACACCACCGGCCAGGACTTTAGCGGCGCTGCCCTGATCCTGGACCAGCTCGGGGAGCCAGGTGCCCCCGCGCGGTGTCATCGGCGGGGATGCGGCGGCAGCGATTGTCCCGGGTCACATCGACCTTGCGGCCCTGGATCGGATGTTTGCGCACCAGCGCCCGGACAGCACGGCCTGATGGCGAGGCCCTTGGTCCCTGCGGCGCGGGCGGCAGAGGTGGAGCCGTTCCACGTCATGCGTATCCTGGCCCGGGCCAGGGAGCTCGAGGCTCAAGGCCGGGACATTGTTCACATGGAGGTGGGCGAGCCGGACTTTCCGACCCCGGAACCGATCGTCCACGCCGGTCGGCGGGCCCTGGCGGAGGGCCACACGCGCTATACCCCGGCTGCCGGTCTTCCTGCACTGAGGGAGGCCATCTCGGGGTACTACTCCGATCGCCTGGGGCAGTCCGTCAGCCCAGGGCGGATTCTGGTCACGCCGGGGGCGTCCGGCGCCCTGAATCTGGTCCTGGCCGCCTTGATCGATCCCGGCGACGAGGTCTTGCTTGCCGACCCGGGGTACCCCTGTTACCGGCATATGGTCAGTCTCCTCGGCGGTCGGTCGCGGCTGGTACCCCTGGCCCCGGAGGATGGCTTTCGTATGACCGCGGAGCGGCTGGCCGCCGCCTGGACGCCGGCGGTTCGCGTGGTCCTGGTGGCGAGCCCGGCCAATCCGACCGGCCAGGTGCTCGACCCGGCCGACCTTGCCGCCTTGTATGACTTTGTCCGAGGGCGTGGCGCCGCCCTGGTGGTGGATGAGATCTACCAGGGGCTCGTCTACGACGCGCCCGACCATACAGCCCTGGCGGCGGGAGAAGACGGGCTGTTCGTGGTCAACAGCTTCTCCAAGTACTTCGGAATGACCGGCTGGAGGTTGGGGTGGACCGTCGGTCCCGCGGCCTTCGCTCCCGTATTGGACCGGATCGCCCAGAACCTGTACCTCGCCGCCCCCACGCCTGCCCAACATGCGGCCTTGGCGGCCTTCGCGCCGGCTACCCTGGCGATGCTGGACGCACGCCGGGACGAATTTCGGCGACGCCGGGACTTCCTGGTGGGTGCCTTGGGTGGACTGGGCCTGCGCATCGCGGTACCGCCCGGCGGGGCCTTCTACGTCTTCGCCGACAGCGCCGCCGTGTCGCAAGACAGCGAGGTCCTTGCCCGGGACCTGCTGGAGCACGGCGGCGTCGCCGTGACTCCGGGGAGAGACTTCGGTGTGGCGGAGGCGCGGCGTTATGTGCGATTCGCCTACTCGACGGACATGGTGCGAATTAGGGAAGGCGTCGGGCGAATCCGACGGGTACTCCAACGGGAATCTCACGACGCGCGGATCTTGCTATAGGAAGGCCCCCACAACGCCCCCGGTCATGAGCGTCGCCAGGGTCCCGGCGAGGATCGACTTCATGCCCAGCGCGACGATCTCGCCGCGCCGCTCCGGGGCCATGCTCCCCATGCCGCCGATCATGATCCCCAGGCTGCCGAAGTTGGCGAAGCCGCACAGGGCGTAGGTCATGATGAGCCGACTGCGCTCGCTCAAGGTCCCGGGTGGGAGCCGGGCCAACTCCAGATAGGCGACCAACTCGTTGAGGATCGTCTTGACCCCCATCAGGGCCCCGGCGGCCTGGGCCTCGGCCCACGGGATGCCGATGAGCCAGACCAGTGGGGCCATGACCCAGCCGAGCATCCGCTGGAGGGTCAGCGGGGACCCGGCGACCCCCGGCAGCAACCCCAGGACCTGGTTGGCCAGGGTCACCAGGGCGACCAACACCACCAGCAGGGCCATGACGTTGAGCATCAGCGGGATGGCGTCCAGGGTGCCGCGGGTCACCGCATCCATGGCGCTGCTGGATTGGCGCACCAAGGGGGCGGCGTCGGAGTTCCGGTTGGGCTCGCGCTCCGGAACCAGGACCCCGGCGACCACCAGGGCCGCCGGGGCGCTGATGAGGGAGGCGATGAGAATGTGCCCGAGGGCGTCGGGGATGGCCGTCCCGAGGATACCGGCGTAGAGGACCATCACGGTCCCGGCGATGGTGGCCATGCCGGTGGTCATGAGTGCGAACAACTCGGCCCTGGTCATGCCCGCCAGATAGGGGCGGATGAGCAGCGGGGCCTCGGTCATGCCGACAAAGATGTTGGCCGCGGCCCCCAGGCCCAGGGCGCCGCCGGTTCCCAGGGTGCGGCGCAGGGCCCAGGCGAAGGCGCGCACCACGGCAGGCAGGATGTGCCAGTGAAAGAGCAGGGCGGACAGGGCGCTGACCACCAGGATCAGGGGCAAGGCGCGGAAGGCCAGGACGAAGGCATGCTGCGGATAGGCGACGGCGAAGGGGGCCTCGCCCCCGCCGAGGTAGCCGAAGACCAGGGCCGTGCCGGTCTGGGTGGCGTCCTGGAGGGCGAGGACGGCCCCGTTGAGGGCCATGAAGCCGGCCTTGATGAGGGGGAGCTTGAGGGCCAGCGCGGCGATGAGCAGTTGCAGGACCACCCCGGCGACGATGGGGCGCAGGCGCACGGCGCGGCGGTTTTCGCTCAAGGCCCAGGCGATGACAAGCAGGGCGAGAATGCCCAGGGCGCTTTGCAGTTGCAGCAGGGCGTCAGGGGTCAATGTCGTCCCGCCGGGGTCGGGTGGTGGTTACCGGCGAACAGGGCTCGGGCGTCCACCCGGTCCCATTGGTAGGTGCGGTTGCAGAATTCGCAATTGACCTCGATGACGCCCTGGTCCTCCAGGATGGACTCCACCTCGTCCTGGCCGAGGGTGCGCAGGGTCTCCTCGATGCGCCCGCGGGAGCAGGTGCAGCGAAAGGCCACCGGCTCCGGCTCGAACAGGCGCAGGCTCTCTTCGTGGAAGAGCCGGTGTAGCAGCGTCTCGCTGGACAAGTCGATCAGCTCGGCGGGGCGGAGGGTGTCCGCCAGGGTGACGACGCGGGTCCAGTCGTCACCTTCAGCGCTGTGGCCGGGGAGCTGTTGGAGCATGAGCCCGACGGCCCGCTCCGGGGTGGCCGCGAGCCAGAGCCGGGTGGCGAGCTGCTCGGATGCACCGAAGTATCCCTCCAGCGCGTGCGCCAGGCTGGCCCCCTCCAGAGGCACCACACCCTGGTAGCGCTCGCCGCCCTCGGGCTCCAGCGTCAGGACCAGGCGCCCGGGGCCAAAGACCTGGGTCAGGTCGCCCGTCGGGACCTCCCCCTCCCAGCGGGCCAGGCCGCGGATGGTGCGGCCGTGGGTCGCCTGGGCCACCAGGGTGCGCAGGGGGCCCGTGCCCTGGACCTGGACGATCAGTGCGCCGGCGAACTTGAGGGTCCCGGTGAGCAGGACCGTGGCCGCCAGGGCCTCTCCCAGCAGGCTCAAGACCGTGGCGGGGTAGGGGTGGCGCTCCAGCACGGCGCGCCAGGAGGCATCGAGGTGGACGAGCTCGCCGCGCACATCGGTGTCGTCGAACAAGAAGCGTTGCAGGGTGTCGGCGTCGGACATCGGGTGCAGCCGGGTGGGGAGGGGAGGCTATTGTGCGGGATGGCCGGGGGTGGGTGCATCTTGGCCTTTCACGCGGTCTGGGCATCGGTCCCGTCCCGCTCAGGTGCCTGGGGTAGAATGCGCGGTCCTTTGGCCCCAAACACCGATTGCAGGCCCATGAGCGAGCTCCTCGAACAACTGTCCCGGCGACGTACCTTCGCCATCATTTCTCACCCGGACGCGGGCAAGACCACGCTCACCGAGAAGCTCCTGCTCTTCGGTGGGGCCATCCAGATGGCCGGGAGCGTCAAGGGGCGCAAGGCGGCACGTCACGCCACCTCGGACTGGATGGAGATGGAGAAGCAGCGCGGGATCTCCGTGACCTCCTCGGTCATGCAGTTCCCCTACGGCGAGGCCATGGTCAACCTGCTCGACACCCCGGGCCACGAGGACTTCTCCGAGGACACCTACCGCACCCTCACCGCGGTGGACTCGGCCCTGATGGTGATCGACGTGGCCAAGGGCGTCGAGGAGCGCACCATCAAGCTCATGGATGTCTGCCGGCTGCGCGACACGCCCATTCTGACCTTCGTCAACAAGCTCGACCGGGAGGGGCGCGACGCCATCGAGGTCCTGGACGAGATCGAGTCGGTGCTCAAGATCCAGTGCTCGCCGGTGACCTGGCCCATTGGCATGGGCAAGCGCTTCAAAGGCGTCTACGACCTGCGCCACGACACCACTCACCTCTTCAGCGCCCAGCACGGCGGCAAGATCCGCACCGGGGAGGTCATCCAGGGGATCGGTAACCCGCGCCTGGACGAACTGCTCGGCGACCAGGCCACGGAGCTGCGCCTGGAGATGGAACTGGTCCAGGGGGCCAGCCACCCCCTGGACCTGGAGGCCTATCTGGCGGGGCGCCAGACCCCGGTCTTCTTCGGCTCCGCCATCAACAACTTCGGGGTCCAGGAGCTGCTCGACGCCTTCGTCCAGTACGCCCCGGCCCCGCGGCCGCGGCGTACCACCCAACGCCTCGTGGCCCCGGCGGAGGCGCCCTTCACCGGCTTCGTGTTCAAGATCCAGGCCAACATGGACCCGGCACACCGCGATCGCATCGCCTTCCTGCGGGTGTGCTCCGGCAGCTACAAGAAGGGCATGAAGATGCGCCATGTGCGCCTGGGCAAATTGGTGCAGATCTCCAACGCCCTGACCTTCCAGGCCGCGGATCGCTACGACGTGGAAGAGGCCTTCCCCGGCGACATCATCGGTCTGCACAACCACGGCACCATCCAGATCGGCGACACCTTCACGGAGGGCGAGGACCTGAAGTATGAAGGCGTGCCCTACTTCGCCCCGGAGCTGTTCCGCCGCGTGGTCCTCAAGGACCCGCTGCGTATGAAGGCCCTGGCCAAGGGCGTGGTGCAGCTCTCCGAGGAGGGCGCCACCCAGGTCTTTCGGCCGCTCAAGAACAACGACCTGATCCTGGGGGCCGTGGGCATGCTCCAGTTCGATGTGGCCGCCTATCGCCTCAAGGACGAGTACGGGGTCGATGCCGTCGTGGAGCCGGTGGCCGTCTACACCGCCCGCTGGGTGACCTGCGAGGACCCCAAGATGCTCGCCCGGTTCCAGGAGAAGGTCTACGAAAACCTGGCCCTGGACGGCGACGGCCAGCTCGTCTACCTGGCGCCGACCCGCGTCAACCTGGCCCTGACGCGTGGAGCGCTGGCCGGAAATCCGCTTCCTGGCGACCCGCGAGCTGTAGGCCCTTGACACAGCCCCCCGCTGCGCGGATCTTCCTGCGGCCGTCCCGCTGCCCTTCCGGAGCCTAATTGCCATGTCCGAGCAACCCATTACCGATGTCGTCGCCTATATGGCGGATTTAGGGGCCCGCGCCCGCGCCGCGGCCCGGGCCCTCGCGCGCGCCGAGACCCGGGCCAAGGACAATGCACTGCTGGCCATCGCCGCGGCCATCGACGCCAGCCGCGAGGCCATCGCCGCGGCCAATGCCGAGGACCTGGCCGCAGGGGCGGCCAAGGGGCTGGACGCCGCCATGCTCGACCGCCTGGCCCTGACCCCCGGGCGCATCGACGCCATGCTGGAGGGCCTGCGTCAGATCGCCGCACTCCCGGACCCCATCGGGGCCATCACCGACCTCAACTACCGGCCCTCCGGCATCCAGGTGGGGCGCATGCGGGTGCCTTTGGGGGTGGTCGGCATCATCTACGAATCCCGCCCCAACGTGACCGCCGATGCCGCGGCGCTGTGCCTCAAGTCCGGCAACGCGACCGTGCTGCGCGGGGGCTCGGAGGCGATCCGCTCCAACCAGGCCATCGCCGTCTGCATCCGGGCGGGACTGGTGTCGGCCGGGTTGCCGGCGGACGGGGTCCAGGTGGTGGCGACTACGGACCGCGCCGCCGTGGGGGCCATGATCGCGAGCCCCGAGTCCATCGACGTCATCATCCCGCGGGGCGGAAAGGGGTTGATCGAGCGCATCAGTCGCGATGCCAGGGTGCCTGTGATCAAGCACTTGGATGGGATTTGTCATGTGTATATCGATGACGGGGCCGACCTGGACAAGGCCTTCCGGGTCTCTATGAACGCCAAGACCCAGCGTTACGGCACCTGCAACACCATGGAGACCCTCCTGGTGGCCGAGGGCGTTGCCGCGGACATACTGCCGCGACTCGGTGCCGCCCTGTCCGAGAAGGGCGTGGAATTGCGCGGCTGTCCCCGTACCCGGGACCTGCTGCCCCAGGCGATCCCGGCCACGGAGCAGGACTGGGACACGGAGTACCTGGCCCCCATCCTCTCCATCCGTGTCGTCCCGGACATGGATGCGGCCATGGATCACATCGCCCGCCATAGCTCCGCCCACACCGAGGCCATCATTACCGAGGACTACACCCGGGCGCGACGCTTCCTTCGGGAGGTGGACTCCAGCTCTGTCATGGTCAATGCCTCCACCCGCTTCGCCGATGGCTTCGAGTACGGGTTGGGGGCGGAGATCGGCATCAGCACGGACAAGTTCCACGCCCGCGGTCCCGTGGGGCTGGAGGGGCTGACCTCGGTGAAGTTCATCGTGCTGGGCAACGGAGAGGTGCGCGGTTGAGGGGGCCGATCGATTGGGTCGGGGCCGAGGGCCCAGTCGGGTCTCAGGGCTGGGGGCCGGCCCAAGCGGCGATGTACACGGCTTGGGCCTGGGCTCTGGTATGATGCCGGCCTTCTCGCGTGGCCTGGCCGCTGCGGCGCGCCCCTGAGGGGTTGTGAAAGAACGCCCTGTAGGTTGGGCCGAGGAACGAGGCCCAACGACAAGGCCAATGTAACCATCCGATTGTTGGGCCTCCTGCGTCGGCCCAACCTACGGGAAACCGCGGGTTCGCCCGTCGAAGACGAGTATTTTCACAGCCTCTGAGTCCCGCTCCATCCGAGCCCCTGGATAGGCCCTGAGCCGCGTCGCCGGCCACAGGCCCGAGTCCCTGGCGCCCCTTGACTGAATCCCAGATGACCGACCTAAGCCACATCCGCAATTTCTCGATCATCGCCCACATCGACCACGGCAAATCCACCATCGCCGACCGCTTCATCCAGACCTGCGGCGGCCTGGATGTGCGTGAGATGTCCGCCCAGGTGCTGGACTCCATGGACCTGGAGCGGGAGCGCGGGATCACCATCAAGGCGCAGAGCGTGACCCTGGACTACAAGGCGCGCAACGGCGAGGTCTACCACCTCAACTTCATCGACACCCCGGGGCATGTGGACTTCTCCTACGAGGTGTCGCGCTCGCTGGCCGCCTGCGAGGGGGCCCTGCTGGTGGTGGACGCGGCCCAGGGGGTCGAGGCCCAGAGCGTGGCCAATTGTTACACCGCTATCGAGCAGGGTCTGGAGGTCTTGCCGGTCTTAAACAAGATCGACCTGCCCTCCGCCGATCCGGACAAGGTGATCACCGAGATCGAGGAGATCATCGGCATCGATGCCAGTCACGCCCTGCGGGTAAGCGCCAAGACCGGGGAGGGCATCCCGGACCTGCTCGAGGCCCTGGTGACCTACATCCCGCCCCCGGTGGGGGACGCGCAGGCCCCCTTGCAGGCGCTCATCATCGACTCCTGGTTCGACTCCTATGTGGGTGTGGTCTCGCTCATCCGCGTCATGCAGGGCGAGATCAACAAGCGCGACAAGATCCTGATGATGTCCACCGGGCGCACCCATGCGGCGGACAACGTCGGCGTCTTCACCCCCAAAAAGACCGAGCGCCAGCGCCTTGGACCCGGCGAGGTGGGCTATCTCATCGCCGGAATCAAGGAGATCGACGGTGCCCCGGTGGGGGACACCATCACCCGCGCCGAACGCCCGGCAAGCGAGCGCCTGCCTGGCTTCCGCCAGGTCCAGCCGCGGGTCTTCGCCGGTCTCTACCCGGTGGACACGGACGCCTACGAGGAGCTGCGCGACGCACTGAGCAAGTTGCGCCTGAACGATGCCTCGCTCTTCTACGAGCCGGAGACCTCACAGGCCCTGGGCTTCGGCTTCCGCTGCGGCTTCTTAGGCATGCTCCACATGGAGATCGTGCAGGAGCGCCTGGAGCGCGAGTACGACCTCAACCTCATCACCACGGCCCCCACGGTCATCTACGAGGTCCTGCGCAACGACGGCACCATCGTCATGGTGGATAACCCGGCCAACCTGCCGGAAACGACCAAGATCAGCGAGATCCGCGAGCCCATCATCGAGGCCCACATCCTGGTCCCCCAGGAGCACCTGGGCGGGGTCATCAACCTCTGCATCGAGAAGCGCGGGGTGCAGATCAAGCTGCACTATGTGGGCGGCCAGGTTCAGGCGAGCTATGAACTGCCGCTGGCGGAGGTGGTGCTCGATTTCTTCGACCGCCTGAAATCCGCTACCCGCGGTTATGCCTCCTTCGAGTACGAGTTCAAGCGCTTCCAGGCCGCGGCCCTGGTCAAGTTCGATCTGCTCATCAACGGCGAGCCGGTGGACGCCCTCTCGGTGATCGTCCACCGTGACCACGCCCAGTCCCGCGGGCGGGACCTGACCGAGCGCATGAAGGACCTGATCCCGCGGCAGATGTTCGAGGTCGCCATCCAGGCGGCCATCGGCACCAAGGTCATCGCCCGCAGCACGGTCAAGGCCCTGCGCAAGAACGTCACCGCCAAGTGCTACGGCGGCGACGCGACGCGCAAGAAGAAGCTCCTGGAGAAGCAGAAGGCCGGCAAGCGGCGCATGAAGATGGTGGGGCGGGTGGAGATCCCCCAGGAGGCCTTCCTTGCCGTGCTCCAGGTGGGCAAGGATAATTGACCCCCCTCCCGGCCCAGGTATCGTGGGCACCGCGGATTGGACCCGCCACACCAGATGATCCCCACCCTACCCAACAGCCGTTTGAGCGGACGACCTAGCGCATGAGTTTCAACTTTCCCACCCTCCTTGTGCTCGCCACCTTCCTCACGGGCGGCATCTGGCTCATCGACGCCCTGTTTTTTGCCCCCCGTCGGCATCGCAAGGCCGACACCATGGGGGGGACACCTGCCCTCGGTAAAGGTACCGCGGTCCGCGAGCCGATCCTGGTGGAGTACGCACGCTCCTTCTTCCCGGTCATTTTCGCCGTGTTGGTGTTGCGCTCCTTCCTGGTGGAGCCCTTCCGCATCCCGTCCGGGTCCATGATGCCGACCCTGCTGGTGGGGGACTTCATCCTGGTCAACAAGTTTGCCTATGGGCTGCGGCTTCCGGTTCTGGACACCAAGTTCATCGAGATCGGCGATCCCCAGCGCGGGGATGTGGCGGTGTTTCGCTTCCCCAAGGACCCCACGACGGACTACATCAAGCGCCTGGTAGGGATGCCCGGGGACACCATCTACTACCGCAACAAGACCCTCTATGTGAACGGCGAGCCGATGCCCCAGGTACCCAACGGGCGCTACGTCGGGGTCGGCGCCGGGGCCGGGCAGACCGGATACCTGATGGCTGAGGAGGACATCACCGGCCGACCCCATAACATTCTGATCAATCCCATGGCCCCGGACCTGCCGCCCGGCTGCAGGGTCCTGGCCAACGGCCCCATCACGGTGCCGCCGGGCCATTACTTCGCCATGGGCGACAATCGCGACAACAGCAACGACAGCCGTTGCTGGGGTCTGGTCCCGGATCGCAACTTGGTTGGCAAGGCCTTCGGCATCTGGATGAACTGGGACGCGCAGCGCGATGGCTTCCCCATCGACTGGGGCCGCCTCGGCAATGGGGTCAACTGAGGGCGGGGCCGACATGGGCAATGGGCTAATGCGTCGGCACCGCGGTATCGGGCTGTTTGGAATCATGTTCTGGATCGCGTTGGTATCGGGCGCGGTCGGTCTGGCGGCCAAGTTGGGACCGGCCTACATGCAGTTTGCTACCGTCAAGTCCGTCATGAACAGCATCCAGACGGATCCGGAACTGGCCGGCAAGAGCCCTCGCGAAATCAGCTCGGCGCTGTTCAAGCGTCTTGATATCAATGGCATCAGGGGGGTGAGCGAGAAGGATTTCAAACTTGAGCCGCCCGGGCCCCGACGCGAATTGGTCGTCGCTTATGAGGTCCGCGAGCACGTGGTTGCGAACATCGATGCTGTGATGGTGTTTAATCACAGGGTCGCCCTGCCGGTCCAGTGATGAAACCTTGGTGAGCCAGGACCTGCAGCGCCTCGCCCGTTCTCTGGGCTGTCCGGACCTCGGTGCGGATCCGCTCGGCCAGGCCCTGACCCACCGCAGCCTGGGAGACCGCAACAACGAACGTCTGGAGTTCCTGGGGGACGCACTGCTCGGCTTTGTCATCGCCCAAGTGCTCTGGGAGCGTTTTCCGCAGGCCGATGAGCACCTCCTGACGCGCATGCGCGCCTCCCTGGTGCGCGAGCAGACCCTGGCCACCCTGGCCCGGGGCCTGGCCCTGGGAGACTACCTGCGCATGGGGGCCGGGGAGCTGCGCAGCGGTGGCCATGCAAAGGACTCCATCCTGGCGGATGCCCTGGAGGCGGTGCTGGCCGCCGTCTATCTGGACCTGGGGATGGAGGCTGCACGCGCCGTGGTGCTGCGTGTCTTTCACGAGCCCCTGACCGGAATCCGCCTGGATGCGGTGACCAAGGACCCCAAGACCCAGCTCCAGGAATTGCTCCAGGCCCGCCACAGGCCCTTGCCGGAATATGCCATCACCGAAATCGGTGGGACCCAGCATCGGCAGGTCTTCCGGGTTTCCTGCCGCCTCCCGGACGACGGCACCGTGGTTGAGGGCGACGGCAGCAGCCGGCGCCGCGCCGAGCAACAGGCCGCCGCCAAACTTCTGCATCTCCTGGAGGACGCCCCTCATGCCTAATCGCTGCGGTACCGTGGCCATCGTCGGGCGGCCGAACGTCGGCAAGTCCACCCTGCTCAATCGCATCCTCGGCCAGAAGCTGGTGATCACCTCCCACAAGGCCCAGACCACCCGCCACTCGGTCATCGGCATCAAGACCGGGGAGGGGGGGCAGATGGTCTTCGTCGATACCCCGGGGATCCACCAGCGCGGCGACAGCGCCTTGAACCGCTATCTGAACCGGGCCGCCCGCGCGGCGGTAGTGGATGTGGATCTCGCCCTGCTCGTGGTAGAGGCCATGCGGTGGACCGAAGAGGATGCCAAGGCCCTGGCCGCGGTGGCCGAGGCGGGCGTGGCCGCCATTGCCGTGGTCAACAAGGTCGATACCGTCAAAGACAAGACCCGCCTGCTGCCCTATCTGCAAGAGCTGGCGGCCCGCCATCCGTTCCGGGAGGTGGTGCCGGTTTCGGCTACCGGGGGCGGTCAGGTGGAGGGCCTGGAGCGGGTCATCCTCGCCGCCCTGCCGGAGGCGGACAACGCCTACCCCGAGGACCAGATCACCGACCGGTCGGAGCGCTTCTTCGCCGCCGAGCTGTTGCGGGAACAGCTCATGCAGCGCTATGGCGAGGAACTGCCCTACAAAACCACGGTGCAGATCGAGCGCTTCGTCGAAGAGGGGGGGCGCTACCGCATTCATGCCCTGATCTGGGTGGAGCGCCCGGGACAAAAGGCCATCATCATCGGTAGCAAGGGTGAGGCCCTCAAGGCCGCGGCGACCTCGGCACGGCTTGAGATGCAGAAATTGTTTGGTCGCCCCGTGCATCTGGAGGTTTGGGTCAAGATCAAGAAGAGCTGGTCCAGCGACGAGGCGTCGGTGACGGCCCTGGGGTACGGCGACTGAACGGCCCTGTCCAGGTAGAGGCGCCTGGAGTGAGCGCCCGTTCTGTGGTATCCACGCACAGCGCAGATCGCCTGGAGCAGGCCTTTGTCCTGCATCGGCGGGATTATGCCAATACCAGCCTGTTGATCGAGGTCTTCTCCGGGCCACATGGGCGCTTCCCGGCAATCGCCAAGGGGGCCAAGCGCGGACGCAGCCCCGCCGCGACCCTGCTCCAGCCATTCACTCCCCTGTGGCTGAGTTGGTCAGGGCGGGGCGAGGTGCGCACCCTGGCCAGGGTCGAACCGGCGGGCAACGCCCTGAGGCTCCCCGGCAAGGCGTTGTTGTGTGGCTTCTACTTGAACGAGCTCCTGATGCGCCTGCTGGGGCGAAACGATCCCCACGAGGACCTGTTCGCCTTCTATCATGCGGCTGTGACCCGGCTGGCCCAAGGGACGGACCTGGACGGACCGCTGCGCCAATTCGAGTTGCGCCTGTTGCAGGACACGGGCTATGCCCTGGAGCTTGGACGGGAGTGGGACACGCACCTGGCGGTGACGGCGGGCCGACGCTACATCTACGAGGCCGAGCGCGGATTTCGCGCCCCGATCGAGGGAGAGGAGGGGTTGCTGTTGGCCGGAGAGACCCTGCTTGCCCTGGCCGCGGATGCTCCCCTGGCGGGCGTACTGGCCCGGGAGGCCCGCGCCCTGATGCGCGCCGCCCTGGCACCGCACCTGGGCAGTCGTCCCCTGCGCAGCCGGGAGCTGTTCCAGCAGTGGCGCTGACTTGCGGCGGGTAGTATCAGGCTCGGGCTTTGGGTCCTTTGGAACCTATAGGTCTTATGCGACCGACAGGTGCCGCCGTTACCCGATCGCCGTTTAGGGAAGCGCTGATTAAAGCGCTTCCCGTGCGGGGCAGGGATGCCCCGCCATTTTCGACGGCTGTAAGCCGTTGAAAATGGAGCGCCCGGGAGTCGCGTCTCCCGGGCGCGAGCTGATTAAAGCCAAGGATGGCTTTAATCAGCGTCTCTTTAAGGATTTGCAGCATTAACCAAAGTTCAGCGGGCGCCTTCTATGTCAAACGCCAGTCGCGACGAGATCCTGCTTGGGGTCAACATCGACCACATCGCCACCCTGCGTCAGGCCCGTGGCACCCGTTACCCGGAGCCCATCCAGGCGGCTCTGGTGGCGGAGCAGGCCGGGGCGGACGGGATCACGCTGCACCTGCGGGAGGACCGCCGGCACATCCAGGAACGCGATGTCGAGCTGTTCCGCGACGCCCTTCAGACGCGCATGAACCTGGAACTGGCGGCGACCCCCGCGATGGTCGCTATCGCCTGTCGGGTGCGCCCCGCAGACTGCTGTCTGGTCCCGGAGCGGCGCGAGGAGTTGACCACCGAGGGCGGGCTCGATGTGATCGGCCACCGTGCACAGGTGTTGGACGCCTGCACCGCCCTGGCCGAGGCCGGCAGCCGCGTTTCCCTGTTCATCGACGCCGATCCCGCCCAGTTGGAGGCGGCGGTGGCCGTGGGCGCCCCGGTGGTGGAGATCCACACCGGGCACTATGCCGACACCAGGGACCCTGTCGCCCGTGTCAGGGAGCTTATGCGTATTCGCCAGGCGGTGGAGATCGGCCTGGGCCTGGGGCTCCAGGTCAATGCCGGGCATGGCCTGGACTACCACAACGTCAAGGCCATCGCTGCCATTCCCGGGGTCCGTGAGCTCAACATCGGTCACGCCATCATCGCCCGGGCCCTGTTCTCCGGTCTCGACCGGGCGGTGCGGGACATGAAGGCCATCATGCTTGCGGCGGCGGAGTTGGGTCGCGGTTGAGCCGACGACCGATCACGCACCAGGGTCGGTCGGCCTGAAGGCCGACCTACACGTCATTCGATCAGGGGATACTCCATGCCCATCGTCGCCCACAATGACCTGCCGACCTTCCAACGCCTGCGCGAGGAGGGGCAGAGCATCCTCGACCCGGATCGGGCACTCCACCAGGATATCCGCGAACTCCACATCGGGCTCCTGAACATGATGCCCGACGCCGCCCTGGCGGCCACGGAGCGGCAGTTCTTCCGGCTGGTGGGACAGAGCAACCCCATCGCCCAGTTCTATGTCCACCCCTTCACCCTGGACGGACTGGGGCGCTCCCCGGATGCGGCGGCTTATATCGCCCGTTACTACGAGCCCTTCGCGCAGATTCGCGAGCAGGGGCTCGATGCCCTCATCGTCACCGGGGCCAATGTCACCCACCCGGACCTGTCCCAGGAGCCCTTCTGGGGGCCGCTGATCGAGGTCATAGAGTGGGCGTCGGAGTCGGTCACATCGACCCTGTGCTCCTGCCTGGCGACCCATGCCGTGCTCCAGTTCCAGTACGGACAGCACCGCTACCGGTTGCCGGAGAAGCGTTGGGGGGTCTACCCGCACCGGGTCCTGGATCGCACCCACCCCCTGGTCTACGACGTCAACACCCTGTTCGATGTACCCCACTCGCGCTTCAACGAGATAGGCCGGGCCCAGTTCGAGGCGGCCGGGCTCTGGATCCTGGCGGAGAGCCCCGACGCCGGGGTACACCTGGCGGTGAGCGCCGACGGCTTTCGCCAGGTCTTCTTCCAGGGCCACCCGGAGTACGACACCATCTCGCTGCTCAAGGAGTACCAGCGGGAGGTCAAGCGCTTCGCCTCCGGGGCCAGGCCGGACTATCCACCCTTTCCGGAGCATTACATCGAGCGCAAGCAGCGCAACATTCTTGACGAGCACCGGGGGCGCATCGCATTGGCCCTGGACCAGGGTCGCGAACCGCCCGCTTTTCCGGATGCCTATATCGTCCCCAGCCTGAACAATACCTGGCACGATACCGCCGAGGGGGTCGTGGGCAACTGGATGGGATTGATCTACCAGGTTACCAACAGCAACCCCAAGCTGCCCTTCATGGATGGCGTGGACCCGAACGATCCCCTCGATCTGCGGCGTAAGCCGCAGTAGCCGGTGTCCCGGTCACTGCGCGTTTCAGGTCTCCCCCAGTCATGAGGTCCACGGTGCCCGCGTCCCGGCTCATTCGCATCGCGCTGGCTATCGGTGCGGCCCTGCTCCTGGCCTTGCTGCTGTGGGCCCTGCTGTTCATTACCGACACCGCCTTCAGCGTGCTGGAACGCCTGGGGCGGGGGCCGACCTGGTTCTTCTACCTCTATGCGGCGGGTTTCCTGGTCATCGTCGGGGCCGGTGGCTGGATGCTGTGGCGGCTGTTGCGCCCGCGGATCCCATGGCGGCGGGCGGATGTCACCCCGCAGGATTGGTCCCAGGAGGACCTGGAGCGCCAGCTCTCCAAGGCCCAGGAGGCGGGGGTCGATGTGGCGGCGGTGCGCCGCGAGCTGGCCCTGCTGACCCGGCGCAAGGAGGCCGGGACTATCCACGTGGGTTTCTTCGGAGAGATCAGCAGCGGCAAGTCGTCCCTGATCCAGGCCCTGCTCCCGGGGGCGCAGTTGGCCATTGCCGCCAGCGGGGGGACCACCCGGGAGGTGGCGGAGTACCGCTGGCAGAGCCCCAGCGGAGACGAACTCATCCTCACCGATATGCCCGGGACCAACGAGGTCGGGGCCGGGCTGGACGAGATGTCCCGGGCGGAGGCCATGCGCGCCCATGTGGTGGTCTATGTGTGCGACGGGGACCTCACGCGCACCCAGTATGCCGACTTGCAGTCCCTTCTGGCCCTTGGCAAGCCCTGTATCCTCGTCCTCAACAAGGCCGACCGCTACCGCCGTGAGGAACTCGATCTGGTCGTGGCACGGCTGCACGAGCGCGTGGACGGTCCCGTCGCCGCCCTCGGTGCCGCCAGGCCGCGGGTGGATGTGGTGGCGGTCCAGGCCGGCTGTCGGCGCGAGGCCCTGCGGGTAACCCCAGACGGGCGCGAGGAGTCGGTGGTGGTGGACCTGGCGCCGAGGGTGGACGAACTGCGCGAGGCACTGCAACGGCACCTGGACTCGGACCCGGAGGTCCTGGAGAAGCTGCGCGACAGCAGCGTCTTCGTCCTGGCGGCGCGCACACTGGACGAGGCCCAGCGCAGCCACCGTACCGAGAAGGCCGCGGCCCTGGCCGACAGCTATTCGCGCAAGGCCATGGTCGGGGCCATGGCGGCGGTGGCACCGGGCTCGGACCTGGTGATCCAGGGCTACCTGGGGGTGACCATGGTCAAGGCCCTGTCGGATCTCTACGGTGTCCCGGTCCGGCAGGTGGACACGGATCTGCTGATGGAACTGGTGCAGAAGCGGGTGGTGCGCAGCAGCACCGTCATGCTCGCCGTGCTTGGCAACGCGCTGAAGGCCTTTCCGGGGGTCGGCACCCTGGCGGGGGGCATCGCCCATGCCGCGGCTTATGGCATGATCTTCCATGCCCTGGGGCGGGCCGTGGCCGCCTCCATGGAATCCCGCGGGGCCTTGAGGCCCGCCCAGGCGGCGCAAGTGTTTGAGGAGCACCTGAGTGAAAATCTCCAAACGTCTGCAAGGCGTTTTGCGCGACTGGCCCTGGACCTCCGGAAAGGGCTCAAGGGCAAAGCCTGAGACGCTGCCCCCGGAGTCCGGAGCGGATGCGCCGACGCTTGACCCGCGGGGCCTGGGCGAGCGCCTCAAGGGCGCCCTGGGCCAGCTTTCGGAGTTCCTTGCCGCCGGCGCTGGACAGGGCCAGGTCCCGGACGGGGCGGATGCCGACTGGGCCAAGGCATCGGCGGCGGGGCAGGGCGGGGCGGGGGAGCTGGGGCCTCAGGTCCCGGTCGAGCCCAAGGCCCCCCAGCCCGTCCCGACACTGGACACGGGCGACACCCTGGCTCCGTCCGGCCCCCTCACCAAGGCGGCCGGCCCCAGTGCCTCCTCGGCCCCCGCGGTGCGGGTCCCGGTCAAGGGCCACCATGCCCCCAGACGCCGTCCGCGGGCGGAACCGACCCAGACCCCTGCCTCGGCGCCTGCCAGGTCCAAGCCGCCGCGGGCCTCGCCTGCCCCGGTCGCCCCCAAGAATGCCCTGGTCCTGATGCCGCCGGGGCCGGCAGACGTGCCAGTGGATGCCAAGGGCCCACCGGTACCACGACCCAGGCGTCGCGTCCGGGCGCCGACCCGGGGGGATGCCCACCTGGACCTGGCCCGGGAGAGCCTGCGCGACCTGGTCCATGACCCGCGCGTCCCGCCGGAGGTGCGTGCGGCCCTCGCGGAGGACTACGCCCAGGTCGAGGCCATGCTGGAGAAGCTGGACCAGGGCCATATCCATGTCGCCGCCTTTGGTCGGGTCAGTGTCGGCAAGTCTGCGACCCTCAACGCCTTGCTCGGGGCCAAGAGGTTCAGCACCAGCCCACTGCATGGCGAGACCAAGGCGAGCCAGATGGGGCGCTGGGAGGAGTTCGACGCCGGGGGCATCTTTCTCATCGATACCCCGGGTCTGAACGAGGTCGAGGGAGAGGAGCGGGAGCGCCTGGCCCATCAGGTGGCGGCGCGCTCCGATCTGGTCCTGTTCGTGGTGGACGGCGATCTGACGGATACCGAGATCCGTGCCCTGCGGGTGCTTCTGGAAATGCAGCGGCCGACGCTCATCGTCTTCAACAAGGTCGATCGCTACACCAGCGCCGAGCGCGCCCTGATCCGCGAGGCCATCGTCCGCCACACCGAAGGCTTCATCGACCCGCGCAACATCGTCGGCATCAGCGCCCTGCCCACCGAGCGCCTGGTCATCAGCGTCGATGCCCAGGGGCAGGAGACCCAGGCCCTGCGCCAGGACCCACCGGACCTCAAGGAGCTTAAAGCCCGGCTGTGGGAGCTGCTGGAGACCGAGGGCAAGACCCTGGCCGCGCTCAATGCCTCGCTGTTCGCCAGCGACCTGAGCGATCAGGTGGCCCGGCGCATCCTCCAGGTCAAGCGCAAGCTCGGCCAGCGCCTGATCCGTAGCTATTGCATCGGCAAGGGGGTGGCGGTGGCGCTCAACCCGATCCCGGTGGCGGACCTGCTCGCCGCCCTGGCGGTGGACGTGGCCATGGTGGTACACCTCTCCCGTCTGTATGGGCTGCCGCTGTCGCGCCGGGAGGCGGGGTCACTGGTGAAGGTGATCGCCACGCAGTTGACCCTGCTCATGGGGACCGTGTGGGCGGTGAACCTGATCTCCTCGGCGCTCAAGCTCGGCACCGGGGGTCTGTCCACGGTGCTTACCGGGACCGCCCAGGGGGCCGTGGCCTACTACAGCAGCTATGTCGTCGGCCAGGCGGCGGAGACCTATCTGGCCCAGGGCAAATCATGGGGTGAGTTGGGTCCCAAACACGTCATCCGCGATATCCTCGATGGCATAGACCGCGACTCGGTGTTGGCCCAGGCGCGTAGCGACATCGCCGCGCGGCTGCGGTCGTGTCGAACCTAGCAAGGTCATGAGTCCGCACATGAACGCAAATGAACGCAAATTAGGGCAGGGGCCTGAGACGTCCGTGCATGTGACCCTGGATACGGCATTCGGGCACGTCCGGCTGACGTGGTCCGAGGGGGCGCTGGTCGCGGTCGATCTGGAGCCTGGACACGCTGTCGGTGAGGACGCTGGACCAGTCCCAGAGGCGGTAATCGCCGATGTTGCGGCCTACTTCGCCGACCCCGGGCATCGTGTCCAGGTCCCGCTGCGCCTGGCCGGGACCCCCTTCCAGCGCCGGGTTTGGGAGGCCCTGCGCGCCATAGCCCCGGGCAAGACCCGGACCTACGGGGACCTGGCCGCGGAGTTGGGGACCAGCCCCAGGGCCATCGGCGGGGCCTGCCGCGCCAATCCCTGTCCCATCGCGGTCCCCTGCCATCGGGTGGTGGGGGCCACCGGGCTCGGGGGGTTCGCCGGGGACTCAAGCGGCCACAAGCTCGAGGTCAAGCGCTGGCTGCTGCGGCATGAAGGGGTCGAAGTCTCGGGGTGAACGACGACCTCGCCGTCATCGAGCGCTTTGCGGACCTGCTTTGGATGGAGCGGGGTCTGAGCGCCAATACCCTCTCGGCCTATCAGTCCGATCTGCGGGCCTTCTCCCGCTGGCTCGCTCAGGAGCGCGGGCGCGATCTGCTGGTAGCGCAGCGCCTGGACCTGCTGGACTATCTGGCCGTCCTGTCCCTGGCCGGGCGTAAGCCGCGCTCCGCCGCTCGGGTGGTCTCCTGCCTGCGTCAGTTCTATCAGCACCTGCTGCGCCAGGGGCTGATCCAGGACGACCCCAGCGCCCGGGTGGACGCGCCGCGCCTGGGACGGCCTCTGCCCAAGACCCTCACCGAGTCGGAGGTCGAGGCCCTGCTGGCGGCCCCCCTGACCGACGAGCCCCGAGGCCAGCGCGACCGCACCATGCTGGAGGTCCTCTATGCCACCGGGCTGAGGGTGACGGAACTGGTGACCCTGACCCCCCAGTCGGTGAGTCTGGTTCAGGGGGTGGTGCGGGTGACGGGCAAGGGCAACAAGGAGCGCCTGGTCCCCCTCGGGGAGGAGGCGGTGGCCTGGCTCCAGACCTATCTGCGCGAGGGGCGGCCGGAGATCCTCCAGGGGCGGGTTTGCGACTTCCTGTTTCCCACGATCCGCAGTTGCTGCATGACCCGCCAGTCCTTCTGGCTCCTCATCAAGCGCTATGCCCTGGAGGCGGGGATCGGCAAGGCCCTGTCGCCCCACACCCTGCGTCACGCCTTTGCCACCCACCTGCTGAACCACGGGGCGGACTTGAGGGTGGTGCAGATGCTGCTGGGCCATAGCGATCTGTCCACCACCCAGATCTACACCCATGTGGCCCGGGAGCGGCTCAAGCAGGTCCATGCCCAGCATCACCCGCGGGCCTGAGGAGACCGCGGTAGGTTTGACCAGTCCCTTCATTGCAGGGTTGGTGGGCGACGGGGAAAAGGGACCATGCTCAACGCGGCATCCTGGGCGACCGTGCTCTAAGCAAGGTCTGGGGTGTCCTCGGGGCCCGGCGCCGGGGCTCCACAGCACCAGAAATCCCATCCGTTACCGGTGTACCGGAGTGCCCATGGTTGCTGCCTCTTGCGGGTACTCGCGTTGGTACCTGGCCCGCTCATCGTCGTCCAGGTCCGCGTAGATTTCGATAAAGAGCAGGCGGCTACTTTTTTCCGCGCACAAACGCCACGCGACCTAGCGGGCGGGGTCAGGGGGAGGGGATCGGTTGACAATCAGGAGGTTGAAATTGTGTAATGCTACACAACATGACCAGCGCGGATCTGATCAGGCGGCTAGAGGCGGAAGGCTGGGTCCGCGTCGGCGGCAAGGGCGATCACGCCAAGTTCAAGCGCCCGGGCCGCCCCGGGCATGTGGTGGTCCCGCATCCGCGCAAGGACCTAGCCATTGGGACACTGCGCAACATCTACCGGCAAGCCGGCTGGGAGTGGAGGTAAGACGATGATCTACCCGGTCTATGTGCATCTGGGCGATGCCGAGCATGCCCATGGCGTCACGATCCCGGACTTCCCTGGCTGCTTCTCGGCGGCGGACGACTGGCAGGACCTACCGGCCAAGGTGCAGGAGGCCATCGAGGTCTATTGCGAAGGCGAGTCGATGACCCTTCCCGACCCGACCCCGCTGGAGGCACTGACCGGGCAGGCGCAGTACGCGGGCGGTGCCTGGCTGCTGGTGGATGTGGACCTGTCACGAGTGCGGCCCAAGGCAGTGCGCCTGAACATCTCCTTGCCGGAGACCTTGGTTCGGCGCATCGACACCTATGCCAAGGCGCACCGCCTGACCCGCTCTGGCTTCCTAGCCCAAGCAGCGGGTCGGGCGATGGGCGCCGAAGAGGCGCGTTGACAAGCTACATCAAAGCGGTTTGGAAGGGATTTGCGATCACGCAGATAGCATCGACAGTGGTAGGGTGGCCAAGTGTAGCGCCGTCCACCCTCCAGGCTCCGTTGGTTGCGGTTGGCTGGTGGACTGCGCTTTGCTTGTCCACCCTACGTCTTCCACTGGGCCGGCGGTATCGGCGGGGATCAGGCCCTCGGGGAAGGGGAAAGTCTCGAAGGTGGTGGTGGGGGTGTAGCGGGGCCGGCCTTCCAGGCTGGTGCCCATCCGCAACGCCCAAAACTCATGGAACTTCCAGCTGGGCGAGGGCCTCGTGGGTCTCCCCGAGGCATTGGACACGCAGCCTCCATCGGTTCTGCGATTTGCGATGGAGCCTGGCGAGCCATCAGGCAATCTCGATCAGGCGTTCGCCGGATGCGAGAGCGCGCTCGATGTCCGGTAAGACCTTGTCGAACCAGCTCAGCAACTCGCGCCGTCTGGTATTGCCGATGCGAACCCATACCACGGCGGCGCCATTTGGGTCGATAGAATGGAGGGTCACGAAGTCTTGGTCCTTGGTGATAAGGACCGCCGCGGTCGCAACGGCCCGAGCCCAAATCGTGCGGTCGCTTGATTCCATCATATTGCAATCCAATACATGCTCGGCCTGGTGCCCTCGTTGCGTGAGCCAACGGGCCAGGGCCGGCGGCAGTTGGGCGTCTACCAGAAAGCGCATTTTCAAGCCACGCGCAAGACGACGTGATCCGCTTGTTGCGCCGCGTACTCCAGCGCAGCTGAGATATCGCCATCCTCTAAGTAGGGATAATCGGCCAGGATCTCCTCCCGCGACGCGCCTGCCGCCAGCATATCGAGCACATCTTTGACGCGAATCCGCATGCCGCGTAGACAGGGCCGACCGCCACAGACCTTCGGGTCTTGGGTAATGCGATCGAAATGGTTCATGTAACGAACTCCGCAATCTTAGTTGTTAGCACGAATGCGCCGAGATGGCAGGGATAGCCCTCCAACACAGTGTCTACCACCAGCCGCCTGTTGTAACCAGGCGCGGGGGCGGACCTTGTTCCGGATGGCGAGCCAGACCTCGAAGGGGGTCTGGGTCGTGATGTCGTGGAAGCGCAGCGCCGAGAGCAGGCAGACCATAGCCCTGGGATACCTGCGGGCAACTTCCGCCAGGGCGGCCTGCTCCGACGCCTCGCGATCCGGGAGAGCGTAGAGCCCGCGGGTCCGTGCGAGATCTAAGGATGGATTCTTGATTTTTGGGCCGTCTCCATGCCCTGAGCATGTTCCAGAATGCCGATGACAGTCAACGGACAACAGAAACCTGGTCTACAGGTACGCTTTTTGCCTCTGCCGATTTCAGAGAATGACGGCACACACCAGACCGCTGGTGTAACGGTGGGTTTGGCGCAGTGGTATCCCGTGCCACAATCCACTATGGTACGCAGCTTTCTGCCCGGCGTGCCGGGCCAGGTCCAGGCGAGAGGGTGCGATGCCGTCCTTCGATGTGGTGTCCGAGGTCGATCTGCAGGAGGTCCGCAATGCAGTGGACCAGGCCAACCGGGAACTCTCCACCCGGTTTGACTTTCGCAAGGTCGCGGCCAGCTTTGAGGTCAACGGCGCGGAAATCCAGTTGCGGGCGGAGCAGGAGTTCCACCTACAGCAGATGATGGATATTCTTCGGCAAAAGCTGGTCAAACGCCAAGTCGATCTGTCTTGCATGGACAACGAGGATGCCATCTGTCACCTGAACAGCGCCCGCCAGAAGGTGGTCATTCGCCAGGGCATCGACACCGACACGGCCAAGGACATGGTGAAATCGCTCAAGGCCAGCAAGCTCAAGGTACAGGCCCAGATCCAGGGCGAACAGGTCCGTGTCACCGGCAAGCAACGCGACGACCTCCAGCAGGCCATGGCGCATCTGCGTGCCGGCGACTGGGGGCGTCCCCTCCAATTCAACAACTTCCGCGATTGAGGTTTTTCACATGTTTCAAAGCTTTAGACCGCTCGGTACCCTGAGCCTGGTGCTCGCCGCCGGCATCGGCCTCGTTGGCCCGGTATTCGCCGATGAGGCCGCGACCGTCAAGGCGGCGGTGGCCAAGGCCCTGCCCGAGGTCAAGATCGACAGCGTGGCCCCCGCGCCCATCACCGGGCTCTACGAGGTCATGATCGGCGGCCAGATCATCTATGTCACCGCAGACGGTCGTTACTTCGTCGATGGTCGCATCGTCGATCTCAAGACCCGCGAGGACCTCACCGAGCCGCGCATGGCCGCGGTACGCAAGGGGGCCGTCGAGGCCATGGGCGAGGACCAGATGATCATCTTCGGTAACCCCAAGGCAAGCCACACTGTGACGGTCTTCACCGACATCGACTGCCCGTACTGCGCCAAGATGCACGCCCAGGTGAAGCAGTACGAGGACGAGGGCATCCGCCTGCGTTACATGCTCTATCCCCGCGCTGGGGCCAAGTCGCCGTCCTACGACGAGGCGGTCTCGGTGTGGTGCTCGGAGGATCGCAACCAGGCATTGACCGATGCCAAGGCGGGCAAGAAGATTCCCGCCAAGACCTGCGACAACCCAGTGGACAAGCACATGGCCCTGGCGCGTAAGGTCGGCATCAACGGCACTCCGGCCATCATGCTGGAGAACGGCGAGATGGTCCCGGGCTATGTGGAGCCCAAGCGCCTGGCGCAGATGATCGCCCGTTCTGCCGTGAAGTAAGCTCTGTATCCCGGTCGTACCCATGGGCAGGGTTGGCGTCGGGCCGATAACGAGGACAGGTTTCTATTCTGCACGGGTGGGCCGGCAGGCATGGTTCCAGACACCTTGTTGCAGAAGATCCTCACCCTCGGGCCCGTGCAAGACCTGAACACAGGGGCGGGTAGCCACGTTTAGTTCGCCTGCGAACAGGGTGGTGCGGACGCCATCACCCTGGCTCGATCCCCCATACCCAGTGGGTGCCACGATGCCCCGCTTGAACTCGCGTCGCGCCCAGGGGGGCCGGCGCGGGTCGGCGGTGTGTCATCCTGGATTCGGTAACCTCACTGGTTCTCCAGGGGAGACCGCGAGTCCCGCAGGCGTCCGGCTCTGCGCAATGGGCTAAAAGGCCCATTGCCGCGCCTTTAGAAGGAACCCCCTTGTCCGCCATCGACGACCCGATGGCCCGAGTCCAAGCGCCTACATTGCGCGAAGGGTCACGCCATGACGCATGAAGACCGCCAGCCAGACCAGTCTCCCATCCGCCTCGAAAGCCCCCCCGGGCTGAGGGTGCAGGTGAATGACAACGGCTCCATCCGCCGTTTCGATTACCAGGACATTATTGTCAATCTGTTCCTGGGCAACGAGGTAGAGGGCGGTCCGGCGAACCTGTATCTCCGCCGGCTTGGCACGGTGACCGAGGCCGTCCCCTTGCTCGGCCCGCGCAGTCCAGCGGAGGTGCGTTTTGACGGCCAGGGTTTGACGCTGGCCGGCACCTGGCAGGACATTCGCTTCACCGTCTCGCTGGTCCTGGCGGAGACGGCGCCTGCCTGGTTCTGGCATGTGGCCCTGGAAAATACCGGCGATGCCGTGGCCACCCTGGACCTGATCTACGCACAGGACCTGGCCCTGGCCCATTACGGCGCGGTGCGCCTCAACGAGTACTACGTCAGCCAGTACCTCGACCACACCCCGCTGGCCCACCCCGACCGGGGTTGGGTGCTGGCCTCGCGGCAGAATCAGTCCATGGGCGGGCGTAATCCCTGGTGCCTGATCGGCTCCCTGGGGGAATGCGTCAGCTATGCGACCGATGCCTTGCAGGTCCATGGGCTCGGGACGCGGGCCGATGGCCTGCCGGGCACCCGCCGCCAGCACGAGCATGGGATGGCGGCCTTGCAGGACGCGCCGGTGCAGCTCCCAACCGGCGGACGGGTGGCGCGGGGGTTCTTTGGCTGGATCCAGGCCGACCATCCGGAGGCGACCTCGGCGGCCGACCTGGCCTGGGTCGAGCGGGCGCTCGCCCTGCCGGAGGCCGTGCGGTTGCAGGGCGCCGACACGGGGGCGTGGCGGAGTGCCGCCGCGAGCCTGTTCAGCACGGCGCCGCTGCTGGAGGCCCGGGATCTGACGGCGGCTGGGATCGCCGCCCTCTTCGGGACGCGCCTGCGGGAGGTGGAGCGGGAGGACGGCCGCACCCTGTCGTTCTTCGTGGGCGAGCGCTCCCACGTGGCGACTCAAGGCCAAGGAGCTGAAGGTCCTGCGCCCTCACGGGCAGATTCTGCGCACCGGCGGCGGACTGACCCCGGACGAGTCGGCCCTGACTTCCACCTGCTGGATGGCCGGTGTCTTCCACTCGATGGTGACCCAGGGTCACGTCAGTATCAATCGGTTCCTCTCCACCACCCACGGTTACCTGGGGCTCTTCCGCTCCAACGGTCAACGGCTGTTCGTCGAGATCGACGGCGGCTGGCAGCTCCTGGACCTGCCCTCCGCCTTCGAGATGAGCCCCCAAGGCTGCCGCTGGTACTACCGGCACGCGGGCGGGCTGATCCGGGTCGAGAGCCTCGCCCCCACGGACCGCCATGCCCTCCTGCTGTCTGTGGAGGTCATGGAAGGGGGGCCCCTGCGCTTCCTGCTCTCCAACCATGTCGCGATCAACGGGGACGACGGCTCGGACCCGGTCCCGGTGCGCTACGTCCAGGACGACCAGGGCCTTTTTGTCCAGCCCGTCCCCGACTGCGATGTGGGCCGGCGCTTTCCCGAGGGTGGTTTCCGTCTCGACCCCCTGCCAGGGACCGCCATCGAACGCCTCGGCGGGGACGAGCTGCTGTTTGCCGACGGGCAGTCCCGGGGCCAGCCGTTCCTCTGCCTCATCACCTCCCCGGCCCGCTCCATGGGGGTGCGCATCACCGGCTTTCTGGTCCAAGAGCCCGAAGCGGAGCTGATGCCGGAGGGGCGCTATTGGGCCCAGATCACGGCCGGGCTGCGCCTCAACCCCCCGGTCGGCAGTCCCCTGGCCGAGGAGACGGCGCGGCTTGCCGAGATCCTGCCCTGGCTGGCCCACAATGCGCTGGTGCATTACCTGAGCCCCCGTGGTCTGGAGCAGTATTCCGGCGGTGGTTGGGGCACCAGGGACGTCACCCAGGGGCCGGTGGAGATGCTGCTGGCGCTCGGCCGCCCCGAGCCCGTCCGGGACCTCCTGCTGCGCGTGTTCAAACAGCAGAATCCCGACGGGGACTGGCCCCAATGGTTCATGTTCTTCGAGCGGGAGCGCGGCATCAGGCCCGGCGATTCCCACGGCGACATCGTCTTCTGGCCCCTGCTGGCGCTGGCCCAGTACCTCCTGGCCTCGGGGGACGCCGCACTCCTGGACGAGGACCTTCCCTTCTTCCATCCCGAGGGCGATGACCGGGCGGAGGTGGCGCCGATCCGCACGCACATCGAACGTGCGCTCGGGGTCATCCGCAACCGCCGCATCCCGGGCACCGAGCTGGCCGCCTACGGTCACGGCGATTGGAACGACTCCCTGCAGCCGGTCGATCCCGCCATGCGCGAGCGCCTGTGCAGCGCCTGGTCCGTGACGCTGCACTTCCACACCCTCTCGACCCTGGCCGCGGCCTTCGGGTATCTGGGGCTCGACGAGGAGGCGGCGTTGTACGGGGCGATGGCGGAGCGGGTGCGGGCGGACTTCCAGCACCTGCTCATCGTGGACGACACCCTGACCGGATTCGCCGATTTCAACGACCCGGCCAATGTTCGGTACCTGCTCCATCCGCGCGATCCGGACACCGGCATCTCCTACAGTCTGCTGGCCATGGTGCATGCCATCATCGACGGGCTCTTCACCCCGGAGCAGGCGCGCCGCCATCTCGACCTGATCGAGGCCCATCTGCTCGGCCCGGACGGGGCCAGGCTGTTCGACCGGCCCATGGCCTACCGCGGCGGATTGCAGGAGCGGTTTCAGCGGGCGGAGAGCAGCTCTTTCTTCGGCCGGGAGATCGGGCTCATGTATACCCATGCCCATCTGCGCTATACGGAGGCCCTCTGGCGTTTCGGCGATGCGCCGCGGTTCTTCCGCGCGCTGTGCCAGACAAACCCCATCGGCATCCATGATCGCGTCCCCGCCGCCACGCCGCGCCAGGCGAATTGCTACTACTCGAGTTCCGACGCGGCCTTCATGGACCGCTATGCGGCCTACGCGGACTATGATCGGGCACTGCGGGGCGAGATCCCCCTGGACGGCGGCTGGCGGGTCTATTCGAGCGGGGCGGGGATCGGCATGGGGCTGATCCTGCGCTGCCTGCTGGGGCTGCGCCTGGAGCGGGGGCGGCTGGTGATCGATCCGGTGATTCCGCCGGAATTGGACGGACTACAGGCCGAGCTGGAGTTGGACGGTCATGCCATCGAGGTCACCTACCGCGTCGGCGGCGACGGCTGCGGTCCTGTGACGGTGCGGCTCAATGGACTCCCACTCGCCTTCCTGAGGGCCGACTCGCCTTATCGCACCGGGGCGGCCGAGATACCGTTGGGTGACTTCCGGGCGGGGCTGACCCCTGGGCCCAACCGCCTCCAGATCGAACTGGGGTAAACGCAGAGAGGGATGAGCCACGCATGTCACTGCACCGGGGCAACCATATGAACGGCGACATTTTGGACGACTTCAAGGACCTGTCCGCGTGGACCGCCATCGCCTCCGGGCAGGCGCGCTTGGCGATCTCCCCGGAGCAGGGACGCGGCAACGGCGCCATGCGCCTGGACTTCGATTTCCAGGGCGGCGGGGGCTTCGTGGTCGCGCGCAAGCCCTTCGATCTGAGCCTGCCGGAGAGCTACGCCTTCAGCTTCGACATCCGCGGCAGTGGACCCAGCAACATTTTTGAATTCAAGCTGGTGGACGCCTCCAACCAGAACGTCTGGCGCTGGCGCGTGGAGGCCTTCGATCTCCCTGAGGACTGGCAGAGGGTTCGCATCAAGAGCAGCGAGATCCAGTTCGCCTGGGGGCCGCTGGGCGGCGGTCCGGCGCGCGACATCGCCGCCATCGAGCTGGTGGTCGCGGCCGGACCGGGCGGACAGGGCAGGGTCTGGATCGCGGACCTAGGCTTCGAGGACACCAGCTATTACCTGACCCCGTTGGTCGAGGCGACCAGCGCGCTGCCGGGTTGCGAGCCGTTCCATGTCTGCGACCCTTCGCCAGAGACCTGCTGGCGCAGCGGGGTCAGGGATGAGCCGCAACGGCTGGTCATCGACTTCCAACGCGAGCGCGAGTACGGCGGCCTGGTGATCCGCTGGGATCGAGACCGCCGTCCCCAGGCCTTCGACATCCGGCTCTCTTGCGATGGGGAGACTTGGCAAACCTGCTATGCCGCCGACGAGGGGGTTGGCGAGGAGACCTATGTCTTCCTCCCGCAGGGCGCTTCCCGATTTATCTGTCTCGACCTGCGCCAAACCAGGCAACAGGAGGGGTTCGGCATTGTCTTCATCGAGGTCCAGCCCTACGACTTCTCTCGCTCCCTCAACCATTTTTTCAGCGCCGTCGCCCAGCGTGCGCAGGCCGGACGTTATCCCAAATATTTCCTGGGACGGCAGACCTACTGGACCCCGGTGGGGACTGGTGAGGACGTCACCCAAGCCCTGTTCAACGAGGAGGGAATGGTCGAGGTCGACAAGGGCGCCTTCTCCATCGAGCCTTTCCTCTTCGTGGACGGCCGACTCATCACCTGGGCCGACGTGTCGCTAACGCAGACCCTGGAGCGGGACTATCTGCCGATCCCATCCTCGGAGTGGCGGGCCGGCGACCTGACCCTGCGCACCACCGCCTTCGCGACGGGGCCCTGCGGGGCCTCCACCCTGTTCATTCGTTATCGGCTCGCGAACGACTCGGACTCGACGTGCCCGGTCCGCCTGTTCGCCGCCATCCGTCCCTTCCAGGTCACGCCGACCTGGCAGCATTGGCATGCGTTCGGCGGCGTCAGCCAGATCGGCGAGCTAGTCTACGAGTCCGGGACCCTCTCGATCGACGGCCGAAAACGGGTCATCCCCATGACCGCCCCCACCCAGTTCGGCGCCGCGACCTTTGCCCAGGGTGCGATCACGGAGCACCTGCAGACGGGCGAACTGCCGTCGCAGGATCGGGTGAAGGATGCCTTCGGCTACGCCTCTGGCGCGCTGCGCTTCGACCTGGAGCTGCCGCCGCATGCCGACCAGGAGGTCTATCTCGCCATCCCCTTTGGCACCGCGGAGCCGGGCAAGCCCGCCGATCCAAAAGCCAACGTGTCCGGGGCGGAGCAGTTCAGGATCGCGGTGAGTCAGTGGGACAACACGCTGGGGGCATTCGACATCCGCCTGCCGCCCGCGGCGTCAGGGGTAGTGGAAACACTCAAGACGGCCGCGGCACACATCCTCATCAATCGCGACGGCCCGGCGCTGCATCCGGGTCCGCGCCGTTACTCACGCTCCTGGATTCGCGACGGCGCCCTGATGGGGGCGGCCCTGGCGCGGGTCGGGCTTCCCGGGGAGGGACGGGATTTCATCCGCTGGTATGCCGGTTTCCAGGCGCCGGACGGGAACCTGCCCGACTGTGCCGATCGCGACGGCTGCGAATGGCTGCCGGAGTACGATAGCTGGGGCGAGCTCATCTTCGCGGTCATGGACCATTACCGATTCACCGGGGACCGGGCCTTTCTCGTGGAGATGTGGCCAGCGGTCCTCAAATCGGTGGACTATCTGGAATCGCTGCGCCGCCGGCGGCTGACCCCCGAGTACCAGACAGCAGAGAAACGCGCCTGTTACGGTCTGCTGCCGGAGTCCATGAGCCACGAGGGCTACATGGCGCATCCGGTCCATGCCTATTGGGACGATTTCTGGGCGCTCCGGGGCTTCAAGGACGCCGCTGCCATGGCCGAGATCCTGGGCGACCGTCCAACAAGCCAAGCGTATCGCGGCCCTGCGGGACGACTTCCAGGAAACACTGTACGCCTCGTTGAATCTCGTCGTCCGGGAACGCGCACTGGATTTCGTACCCGGCTCGGTGGAATTCGCGGACTTCGACCCAGCGGCGACGGCCATGGCCATCTCGGTGGCCGACGAGTTGCACCGCCTGCCGCGCCCGGCCATCGACCAGACCTTTGAGAAATACCTTGAGGGCTTTCGCGCGCGGCTTCGTGGCGATACCCCCTGGGCCAACTACAGCGCCTACGAAATCCGGATCATCGCCGCGCTGGTACGCCTCGGTAGACGGCAGGAGGCGCATGAGCTTCTGAGGTTCTTGTTCGCCGACCGCCGCATCCAGCCCTGGAACCAATGGCCCGAGATCTCCTGGCGCGATCCGTTCGGCCCCAGTTTCATCGGCGACATGCCCCATAGCTGGATCGGCGCCGAGTACATCCTCGCAGTTCGCAGCCTGTTTGTTTATGAGCGTGAGGCCGACCAAAGTCTCGTCATCGCCGCGGGAGTCGCGGCGGAATGGTTGGACGAAGCCGGTGAGATCGTCGTGCGAGACCTTCCGACACACTATGGCCGACTTAGCTACTGCCTGCGGCGGGACGGACCAGACACCTGGCGGATGACCCTGGCGGGAGATCTGGTCATGCCACCCGGCGGCATCATCGTCCTGCCGCCACTGCCGCGCCCGTTGGTTCAGGTCGAGATCAATGGCCGTAACAGCGCAGCATTTGCGCCCGAATGGGCCAGGTGCGGGGAATGTCCCGCCAACATGGTGTTGCGGTCCTGAAATGGATGCCCTTGTTGAATCCCGCATGCTCGCGAATTCCACACCGCCAGGTGGGAGGGCCGCGACGGCCCACCCAACCACAGGCCAGGCTCCGACCGCAAAGCCCCTTTCACTCGCAATGCTCGCCAACATGGATGCCTACTGGCACACCTGCTGCTAACTCGCGGTCGGCATGATCGACCTGCGGGACAATTCCCTCCCCCGCGAGCGACCGAAGCGGAACAGGTGTTCGAATCCCCCCGGCTGTCGGTGCCTGCGCAGTCTCGCGGGAGCTACACGCTCGACGAGTTCATCGAAACATTCGCCCAACCGGGCGGTGCGATTCGTATGGTCAAGGTCCACAAGCATCGGGGGTCCCCTCAGTGGTCGCCTGCCCTAGTCCTCTTCTTCATGACCTTGTCCAGGATAAAGAGAGCCCGCGGCCTCCGGGCGCGTGGGCTCGGGTCCGCCGGGCCAATCCGCGCGGGCTCAGGATTTGCGGGCGCGCGCCTCTTGCTCGTCGATCACGTCCAGGGAAACCAGACGCGCGATCAGGACGGCGGGGTAGATCACGCCCACCAGCGACTCCAGAACGGCCAGCGAGCGGGCGTAGGGGTGGATCGGGGTGATGTCACCGTAGCCGAGGGTGGTCAGGGTGGTGAAGCTGTAGTACAGGAACCTGGGCAGCATGGTGTCGTAGGTGGCGGGGGCACCGAGGACCTGGAAGGCGCCGGGCTCGACCATGGCCACCAGCTCGAACCCTTGGGCGAACATCACGCCCAGCAACACGTAGGTCGCGAAGGCCCCTTGGTAGCGGTGAACGTTGATCTCGCCGCGGCGCAGGGTCCGCTGGAGCAGGAGGGTCGCCAGCAGGCCGGCAGCAAACAGGCTGAAGAGGGCGTCGGCGATCTGTAGCCGGGTGCTCGGGACCACGGCGCACAGGAAATTGGTCACCGCCAGACCGAGCGCCACCACAACGAAGAGCCGCGCCAGGCTGGAGAACCGGACGAAGCCGAGGACTGCCACCGCAAGGACGGCCAGGAATCCGACATTGAGCCAAGGGCGCAGCACCAGTCCCAGCTCCCCGAGGGGGACCAGAATGAACATATAAAGCGCCAACAGACCCAGGATCAGGGTCATGCTTTTGTCGCCAACCGCCAGGCGGTAGGTTCGGGCGAGGCGAGAGAGATGCATTGAAGGACTCCGGCGAGGATGGGGCCACGATTCTCCCCGAGGGCACGCCTGACCTGCAATGGCGCTTGAGCGGGCGTACCCGACCCCGGGCCGCGGGTCAGGCCCCACGAGGGAAGATCGGGCGTGACCCGCAAGGCCGCCGCTCGGCTGAAATCGGCCTGGACCCATGCAATACTCACCGAACGGCACGCCAAGGCGTATTGGCCTACACTAATTGATATCCATGCCCAACCCATGTGATATCTGTGCAGGGCGGGCGCGCGGCGGGGCTGGGAGCATCGATTGGAAACGCCCATAATAGGCGGCAAGCTCAAGCCGTTCCGCGAGGCTCGGGACCATGTCAGCCCTCGGAAGAAAACGGTGGCCCTACCGCTCCGTGCGCGACGACAGCGGCGAGGATTGACACGGATTTCTGTGAACACGCGCATGCTTCCTGCTTTTTAGGGCCGTTTCTATTCAGAATCGTTTCTAATGTGAGTGACTACCCATGAATGAGATCACTGCGCGCTGGGAATGGCGTTCATTCGGTCAGCGCTTCGGGGAGGCGGAGGAAAGGCTCGCGGCGCTGACGCCGCAGGGGGTGCAGGAGAGCGACGAGGTCTATCTGCTCTCCGGCGCCGGCGACAACGTGAAGGTCCGCGATGCCCTGATGGACATCAAGGTACTGCGGGAGGTCAACGCGGACGGCCTCGAACAGTGGACGCCGGTCATGAAGGCGGGCTTTCCGCTTCCGGCGGCCGAAGCGGCAAGGGTGTTCGAATCGCTCCGGCTCCCGGTGCCTGCGCTGTCCCGCGCGAGCTACACGCTCGACGAGTTCATCGAAGCATTCGCCCAGCCGGGCGGTGCGATTCGCATGGTCAAGGTCCACAAGCGTCGGGTCCGCTACAGCGGTCGGCGGCTGCACGGCCGAATTCTCCGATGTGGTGGCGAACGGCAAGCCCACCCGCACCATCGCCGTCGAGTCGGAGGATGCGCAAGGGGTCATCCGTGCCGTCCGGGACCTTGGCCTGGGCGGCTACACGAACACCAGCTATCCCCGCGGCCTGGCGGCCCTGATCGACGATGAGCCGGAACGCTACGCCGTCATCGACGCCGGCACCAATTCGATCAAGTTCCACATCGGCGAGCGTGACCTCGATGGACGCTGGCGCACCGTCATCGACCGCGCGGAGCTGACGCGCCTCGGCGAGGGGCTCGCGCAGCAGGGCCTGATCATCGACGCCGCCCTTGAGCGCACGGCCGCCGCGATCGCGGGCATGGTCACGGAGGCCAAGCAGCACGGCGTGCGGGCGATCGCCGCTGTGGGCACGGCCGGCCTGCGGATCGCCGCGAACGGCAAGGAGGTCGTCGCCGCCATCCAGGAACGCGCCGGCGTGCACATCGAGGTGATCTCCGGCGAGGAGGAGAGCCGGCTGGCCTACCTGGCGGCCAAGTCGGGGCTCGGGTTGAAGACGGGCTCGCTCGTCGTGTTCGACACCGGTGGCGGCAGCTCGCAGTTCACCTTCGGGCACGACTCCAATGTGGACGAGCGCTTCAGCGTCGAGGTCGGCGCCGTGCGCTACACCGAGCGCTACAAGCTCGATGGTGCTGTGTCGCTCGACACACTGCACGAGGCCATGGCGGCGATTTCGGCCGACCTGTCACGCATCGAGGGGCGCCCGGTGCCCGACAAGCTGGTGGCGATGGGCGGCGCCGTGACCAATATCACCGCGGTCAAGCACGGGCTCGCCACCTACGACCCGGCGGTCGTTCAGGGCACGGTCCTCGACCGCGCCGAGATCGATCGCCAGATCGAGCTCTACCGGTCACGGGATGCCGACGCCCGCCGCACCATTATCGGCCTGCAACCGAAGCGGGCGGAGGTCATACTTGCCGGTGCCTGCATCGTCCGGACGGTCATGGAGAGGCTGGGCAAGGACAGCCTCACGGTGAGCGATCGCGGCCTGCGCCACGGGGTGCTGGCCGAGCGGTTCGGAGCCTGAAGGGCGTATTGGGTTTCGTGAAGAAGGCCCTGTCGATCAAGACGAATTTTCCCATTCTAACAGCGCAATGGACCGAGACCATGACGACCAAGAAAGTCACAGATGACGCAAAACCCACGGCGAGTGCAGAGCCCGTGACCTCCGCAACGATCGATCAACCCGCACTGGCGAGACGACTTTCGAGCGAGGAAGTCGTCCAGGTCCTCAAGCTCGGTAAAGGGGCGAACAGCATCGAGCTGAAGTTGTCCGTACCTGCCACGGGCCACAGCGCGACGATGAAGAGCATCGGGCTCGACCCGGTCGAGGCGCAGCCGCGGCAGGCATTCTTCTTCGATACGCCCGACCTGGCCTTGAACCAGGCCGGCGTGGTCGTGCGGGCCCGGCGCATCCAGGGCGGCGACGCCGATACGGTGGTCAAGCTGCGCCCCGTGGATCCGTCCACCCTCGACCCGGACCTGCGCCGCTCGGCGGCCTTCAAGGTCGAGGTGGATGTGATGCCGGGCGGGTTCGTCTGCTCGGCTTCATTCAAGGGCGTTTGCTCCGGCGAGGAGGTGCTCGACGTGACCTCGGGCGCCAAACCTCTGCGCAAGCTCTTCTCGAAGGAACAGCGCGCCTTCTTTGACGCGCACGCTCCGGCGGGCATCACGATGGACAAACTGGTCGTCCTGGGCCCCACCTTCCTGCTCAAGGCCAAGCACCAGCCGAAGGACTTCGACCGCCCCATCACCATCGAGATGTGGCTCTATCCCGATGGTTCGCGCATCCTGGAAATCTCTACCAAGTGCCTCCCGAAGGAAGCCTTCCAGGTCGCCGCCGAGTTCAAGGCCTACCTCGCCGGTCGCGGCATCGCGCTCAGCGCCGACCAGGCGCCGAAGACCAAGACCGCACTGGAGTTCTTCAGCGCCAGGCTCAAGGCAGAGGAAGACGCTGAGTCATCGGCCACAGACTGATGGCTGGGATGAACGATTCGCGCCTTGCCCCGACTGGGGGAGACCGCCGATGAACGCACCCACACCAGCGCCCGGTAGCGGTCTGTTGCGGGATCCACCGGACTTCTCGCTGGTCTTGGGTGGGCCGCTGTTCCAGCTCCTGCGCCGGGCGCACCTGTCCGACGATGCGCTGATGCTGGTGCGTCAGCGCATCGTTGTCATCGCGCTGTTGGCCTGGCTGCCGCTCTTGGCGCTCTCGGCCCTGGAGGGACAGGTGCTGGGCGGCAGCGCGACCGTGCCGTTTCTGCTGGACATCGAGGTCCATGTTCGCTTTCTGGTGACCTTGCCCCTGTTGATCGTTGCCGAGCTCGTCGTGCACCGGCGCATGCGTCCGCTGCTACAACAATTCCGCGAACGCAATCTCATCCCCGACAACGCGATGGCGCAGTTCGACTCCGCAGTTGCGTCGGCATTCCGGCTGCGTAACTCCGTGCTCGCCGAGGTGCTGCTCATCGCCTTCGTGTATGGGGTCGGGATTCTGATCCTCTGGCGCCACTACCTGGCGCTCGACGCGGCCACCTGGTACGCGACACCTGCCGCCGATGGTGCCAAGCTCTCGCTCGCCGGCTTCTGGTACGGCTACGTGAGTCTGCCGATCTTCCAGTTTCTGCTGGTCCGCTGGTACTTTCGCTTGTTCATCTGGGCGCGCCTGCTCTGGCAGGTATCGCGCATTGAGCTCCGCCTGGTTCCCACGCACCCGGATCGGGTCGGCGGCCTGGGGTTTCTCTCCAATACGGTTTACGCCTTCGCTGTGCTCGCCCTCGCGCACGGCGCCCTGCTTGCCGGACCGCTCGCCAACCGCATCTTCTTTCTCGGGGCCACCCTGGCGCAGTTTAAGGTGGAGATCGCCGTCGTGGTCGCCTTCGTGCTGTGCGCGGTGCTCTGCCCCCTTCTGGTGTTTGCGCCCCAACTCGCCGAGGTGAAACGTCGGGGTCTACGCGAATACGGCGCCTTGGCCGAGCGTTACGTGCGCGAGTTCGACACCAAATGGCTGCGCGGCGGCGCGCCTGCCGACGAGCCGCTGGTGGGCAGCGGCGACATCCAGTCCCTCGCCGATCTGGGCAATAGCTACGAGGTGGTGCGGACCATGCGCATCGCGCCTGTTACCAAGGAGGCTATCCTCCGCCTTGGGGTCGCGACACTGGCCCCGCTGGTGCCTTTGGTGCTCACCATGATGCCGCTGGAAGAACTGCTCAAGACGCTGTTCGGCATCTTGTTCTGACCTCTCGGTTTCATCCTGAACGGGGCAGTTCGAACGTACGATCAGTGCTCTGGCTTACAGTACGTAGTGGTATACGTGAATTGATGTCCCTGGGATCGGTCGGCGGTCGGCGTGGCCGCGGCGCCTGTCCTTCCCTTCGCCGCCAATTCCCCATGGGGGTGTGCATTGAAGCTGTTCCAGTCCATTTTCGGTGGCGGCGAGACCGTCGGGCGCTACCCCGAGACCCTGATCGGGGAGGCCATCGAGCGAGCGGTGGACGACACCGATCCACGGCTGCGGCTGGTCCCCGGCTACCGCAAACGGCTGCGCAAGCCAGTGGTCCACGCGATCGACCAGGTGATCGCCCTGGTGGACGGTATCCCCGGCCCCGTCAGTGCCGGCGTGGACGGCTATCGCAACGACTTCCGGCTCGCGGCCCTTTTCGCCTCCGCCGATGAGATGCTACAGGTCTTCAGTCGCGACAAGGCGCTGTCGGAGTACCTTTTCAGCGTCGAAGGCCGCGGCGCCGAGGGCGTCACCGCCCTGCTGCTGGCGCGGCGGGAGGAGAAGAACATCCTCGGCATGGACCTGGTGGGCGATCAGGTGCGATGCGACGTGGCCCAGGTGTCGGTCAGCTTCTCAGGCCACCGCCTGGTGGACCCCCGGACCAGCGAGGCGGAGTCCCGGCGCCTCCTCAAGCGGCGCGCCTTCGATCACCTGCTCACCTTGGCCTTAACGGACATCACCGAGTCGCGGGTGGAGCGCGCCGACCTCATACGCCAACGCGACCTGCTGCAACGCCGGCTCCGGACCCTGAACCGCAGCGGCTTGACCTTCGAGCGACCGGAGGCGGATCAGCCGGACGAGGCCACATTGCAGGCCGAGCTTGACACCGTGACAGAGGAACTCGGGAAGCTGGGTGCGGATGAGGGCGTCCTGAAGACCCATCTGGAGGTCGTCGCCGAGCGGCTGCAGGACGCCGAGCGCCAGTTATGGTCGGAGGAGATCAGACTCTGCCTGGGCCCGATGAACATCCGGCGCGATCCCGATTACCCGTCGGCGCGCCAGATCGTGCTCCAGGAACTCCACACCGCCCGCGGCGAGCGCGCAGTGATGCTGCCAGTCGCGATTACCCTGCGGGATCTGCCTCCCCGCGAGGACTTTCTGACCGCGGTGCAGCGCTATTTCTAGCACCGGGCGATCAAGTGCGCTGTGAGTGCCCTTTTCCGCGGCGGTGGCGGGCGGCGGCATCATCGCCTATGTGTCCCGGCCCGATCGGCTGCTCGGCTCGTCGGCCTCCGCCGTCTCCGCGCCATCTTCTGTGAGGCCATGACTGTCTATACCATTCGCACATTCCGGCATGGCTGGCGTCTTCATGAGCGCAATCTCGACCCTCGCGTGTCGCTGCGCTCCAATTGTCCAGTTTGGTGTGGAACGGGTGTCCAGTTTGCGCTGGAATGGCTGTCCAGATTGGGTGGAATACACAATCTGGCCGCCGCGGCCGCCACTTACATCCTGCTATCAGGTGGAACTACGGCCCAGGCGCAGGACATTGAGCCGCGCACTTACTCCAACGCGCCGGTGGGCGTGAACTTTCTCATCGCCGGCTACGCCTACACGCGAGGTGGCGTAGCCTCCGATTCCGCGCTGCCTGTGACGAATCCGAAAATTGAAACGTCCAGTGCGGTCCTCGCCTACGCCCGGGTGCTCGACCTCTGGGGCATGTCTGGCAAGCTTGACGCCCTAGTCCCTTACACCTGGCTATCCGGATCGGCGGACTACGCAGGCGAACCGGTGAACCGCATCGTGAACGGAACCGCCGATCCCAGGCTCCGGTTCTCAATCAACCTGTACGGAGCGCCGGCGCTCACCCTGGAGGAGTTCAAGGAGTACGAGCAGGACCTGATCGTCGGCGCGAGCCTGCAACTGTCCGTGCCTTGGGGCCAGTATGACGACACCCGCGTAGTCAACATCGGCACCAACCGCTGGTTCATCAAGCCGGAACTGGGTGTGTCCAAGGCCCTCGGCCGGTGGACCTTGGAACTCAGTACTGCGGCCACCCTATACACGGACAACACGGATTTCTACGGCGGCAACACGCGCTCACAGGATCCCGTCTTCTCCACGCAAGGGCATGCAATCTACGGCTTCCGGTCGGGCGTTTGGGTATCCCTCGATGCCACTTATTTCGTGGGCGGGCGAACGACGCTCAACGGAGAGCTGAAGGACAATCTGCAACAGAATTGGCGCTTGGGCGGTACGCTGGCCGTTCCCTTGGATCGCCGCAACTCGTTCAAGCTGTATGCCAACAGTGGGGTGTCGGCACGCACCGGGAACAATTACGACCTGATCGGGATCGCCTGGCAGTACCGCTGGGGTGGCGGACTTTGACGCCGTTCGCATGAAAGCCGATATTCGCCGGCGCAAAGGCGGGTGCTTAATGCCATGGTTAAGCGGCAGCGCGGTCCACCGTCGCAATCCAAGATTGTGGCCATTTCCCGCTCTACGGCGAGGTTGCCGGACTTCCCGTAGCCGGTGGTGCCGCCACGACTCTGGCGCCGACGTCCTTGAGCAATCGCTTGAAGTCGGGCGAGTCCATGAGGATCGTTCCAGCCGCTGCGCGCAGGCGATCGACGGCCTCGGCGGGCAACACGAACGACGTCGGCTGCCGATTCAGATAGTCCAGCTCCGCCTTGTCCTTCAGCATGGGGAAGGACACGTCGATGGCGTAGATCTCGGCTTCGGGTACGCGCAACGCGGCGGCGACCGCAGGGTCCTTGTTGGCCGCGAAGGCGGCGGAGTTGCGGATCCGGCGCAGCGTCTGCCACCTCGCTGCCGTGTCTCTCATCCGTTCGACCGTCTCGTAGGAAAAGGCGTCGATCGGCGTGCCGGCGGCTTTGAGCAGAATGTCCACGGTGCCGGGCGGGGCCTCGGACTGGTCCCAGTTGGTCGGGGGCGACGATAGGGAATTGACGCTGATCACGATGATCCTGCGCGCTCCGTCGAGCGGCGATGGCCGACCGGCATCGTGCAACGCCTCGAGGATTTCCAGCGCATCGAGCACCGCGCGCATGCCCACGTTGTCCGATATGCCGCCGTCGACCAGATGAAGGTAGGGCCGATGGACGCTGTCACGGAAGGTCTGTTCCGCCTTGAGCGAGCGTATCGCCCGTGCGGCGGGCCGTGGCGGGTTGTCGGAGTCGAGGAACGGCTTCACCCAATCGGGTGTGATGGTCTTGCAGGTACCGCCATAGTTGTTGATCGTGACCGGCGAGAGTACCACGGGCACCGCCGACGAGGCGGCCGCGGCGCGGGAGAGCGGGACCGCATTGAGATCCGAGCAGACGACGTCGAAGATGCGCTGGTTGAAGACGAAACGGGAGCCGGTCGAGATGTCGGTGGCCGACGCCAGGATCAGCGGGCCCTTGCCGCGGTCGAGATCGCCGAATGTGGCACCGTTGAACAGGATTTCGTCGTAGAGCTCGGCGGCCAATTCGGAACGACCCCAACCGGTGGACCCCAGTCTGCCCCAATTGGTCGGACTGAAGGTGCGGGCGACGATCTCGCCCTGCACATCGCGCTTCAGGAAGCGCTGCTCGTAGTCGTCGAACAGCTTATCGCCGTAGAGACCATAGGCGAGCGCGGTGAAGCTCCCGCCCGAGACGCCGGTGATGACGTCCACCGCGTCGAGCAGGCGGATCGTGTTGCCCTGCGGTCCGACAACCTCGGTGCGCCGCAGGAACTCCAGGACGCCATAGGAGAAGGCGGCGGCGCGCGTGCCCCCGCCCGAGAAGGCGAGGATGACCAGATTGTCCTTGTTCAGGTCCCGCGCCTGGCGCGTCTCGAAACGGTAGCCGGCACTCGGGTCGGTCTGGGTGATCGGCGGATTGATCGGGCGGGTGGCGCAACCGCCGAGCACCAGGAACGATGCCAGCACGAGCAAGGAGGGCGTTGGAAAGCTTCTCATGATTTCTCCCGGACAGACGATGCGGACTGCACGCGGCTACTTGCTCATTGGGCAACGATCAGGTGCCCTATTTGGGGCGAGCTAATCCGCGCAGAATACTCCAGTTAATGGCCGCTCGGGCGGTCGGATCTCAGACTGGGCTTCGAGGGTCTGTCTTGGGTGCCTCATGGGTTGCGGTCTTCCCAGTCCAGCCAATCCACCGGGTAGGTCCCGAGGTAGCATCTGACTGCAACACCGATCGTAGGGAAAAAGGTTTCCTCACCGAGCCGTGCGAAAAGGCCGAATCGCTTCAGCTTGTCCTTGACAGGGTCCTTCATCTCGGCAAAGCACAGCTCGATGCCCGCCGCGTGCAGGGTTTCGTCCAGCTCGGCGAGCATGTCCGCGGCGGTGACATCCACGCTGGTAACCGGCTCTGCCGCAACGACCAGCCAGCGCACCGGCGTGGGTGAGGTCGCCACCGCGTCCAGCGCACGGTCCTGGAACAGCTCGGCGTTGGCGAAAAATAAGGGTGCGTCCCAGCGGAACAGGACCAGGCCGGGGATTCGGCGGGCATTGGGGTAGCGCGTGATGTCGTGGTAGCCCCGGATGCCCTCGGCGCGTCCCAGGACGGCCGAGTGCGGACGCCAGCCGTCCCACAGGAATTCGATCACGGCAATCACGATGGCCAGGCCGATGCCTGGAATCGCCCCAAGTACGCCCACGCCGAGGGTACAGACGATGGACAGCCAGAACTCCCAACGCTGGATGCGGTAGATGCGACGCAGGTCGGTAACCTCGATCAGGCCGATCGCCGAAGCGATCACGACCGCCGCCAGGGCGCTGGTGGGCAAATTCTTGAGCAGGTCCGGCGCCACCAGCAGCAGTAGGGCAACGGCCAGGGCCCCGACGACTCCGGTCAGTTGGGTCCTGGAGCCTGCCGCCTCGGCCACGGGGGTGCGCGATGAACTGCTGCTGATCGGAAAGCCCTGAAAGAGCCCGGTCGCCAGGTTCGCCACACCAAGCCCCACCATCTCTTGGTTGGGGTCTATGTAGGTGTGGGTGCGCGCCGCATAGACACGTGAGAGCACGCTGGTGTCCGCGAAAGACACCAGGGCCACGGCGGAGCCGCCAACCAGGACAGGGACCAGATCGGCATAGCCGATCCACGGGATGGCGAACGCGGGCAGTCCCTGAGGTAACGAGCCCAGAACCGATACGTCCGCGCTTGCTGCCAGGTCAAGCGCTCCGACGATGACCGTCGCGCCGACCACGGCGATCAGTATCCCAGGCACACGCTTGCTGCCCCTGAGCAGCAGGATCGTGGCCAGGGTACCGGCGCCGACCATGAACGCGCTCCAGTTAACACCCCCATGCAGCACCGCCGTGGCGATGGACGATAGGCCCGCCAGGGGACCGTCGCCCTGGATCGAGAGGCCGAACAGCTTGGGTACTTGGCTGATCGATACCGTCAGCGCAATGCCGTTCATGTACCCGTAGCGGATCGGTTTGGAAAGCAGCTCGGTGATGAATCCCAGGCGCGCCAGGCCAGCCAGGATACATACCATCCCTGACACGACAGCCATCATGCTGGCCAGAGCGACGGCACGCAGCGGGTCTCCACCGGAGAGCGGCAGGACGACGGCGAGGATGACGGCCGCCAGCGAGGAATCCGGCCCCAGCACCAGGATGCGGCTCGGGCCGAACAGCGCATAAGCCAGTAACGGAACGATGGTCGCGTAGAGGCCATAGATACCCGGCACGCCCGAGGCCACGGCGTAGGCGATACCCACCGGCACCAGCATGGTCGTTAGCACCAGACCCGCCAGGATATCGTGACGCAACCAGGCGATCCGATACTGGCCCAGGATCTGGAGCCCCGGCAGCCAGTACCTCCAGCCGTTCCGATCGGCGGCGCTGCGCGGGCGCGCGATACGGCCCGGTTCAAGGCGAGGGGGGGAAGAATCCGGATCGTTCATGGGATAGCGCCAGCCTATGAACAGGCGGGCAACCACCCGCCGTGGGGTATTCCGACTAGATGCCCGGATTCAATGGGTTAGTTAAGGGCGTCACGCAGGGTGGCGCCAGGCAGAGTGTACACCCAGTGGCGTCGGGCCACGCCTGGCGCCACTGGTCTTGGGGGAGAGGTCGGTGGGATGCTTTCGAAATCTCCGGCGACCCGTTTCTGCTTTCCCGCGGTGGATGCGGCGCGGACGAACCGGCTCGACCGCGCGCGCTGCGGTACTTCAGTGCATCGCCGTGAACATCCGGCTGCGCCAGCGACTGACCACCTCACCGGTCCCGCCGAGCAGATCGAAGATCAGCAGCATACCCTTGCGCCCGGCATCATCGCCGTAGGTGCGGTCGCGCCGCATCAGCTCGAACAACAGTTCCAGCGCCCCATCGAAGTCGCTGCGGGCGATGCAATGGGCGGCGAGCTGGTAGCGCGCCTCACTGTCGTCCGGGTTGGCGGACAGGCGTGCACGCAGTTCCGGCTCCGGGCCGGCGGCGCGCAGCACGTTGGCGAAGCGTAACTGGCCGCTCAGGGCCACCACCTGGGGGTCTCCCAGCAGGTCGATGGGGAGGCGTCCGATGAGCCCTGCGGCCCCTTCGGAATCTCCGGCCAGGGCCTTGAGGCGGACCTCGGCGATGCGGGCCCCGGGATGGTCGGGCTCCAGATGCAGGGCCCGCGCAACCAGGGGCTCGGCGTCTGCCAGGGCACGCTCGGCCATGAGGGCCTCGGCGCGGGCGATCAGGATGTCCGCCTCTCGGGGGATTTGACGGTCGATGAAGGCGCGCACCTGGGCCTCGGGCAGGGCCCCCATGAATTGGTCCACCATCTTGCCGTCCTTGAAGATCTGGACGGTGGGAAGGCTGCGGATGCCGAACTCGGCCGCGACCTCGCGCTCGGCCTCGGTGTCCAGCTTGGCCAGGAGGAACTTGCCGGCATACTGATCGGCGAGTTTGGCCAGGATGGGCATCAGGGCGCGGCAGGGGGCACACCAGTCGGCCCAGAAATCCACCAGGACCGGGCGGTCGTGGGAACCGTCGATCACGATCCGATGGAAGTTCTGGGCGGTGAGGGTGACGATAAAGGGGGAGTCGGCCATGGCCCTTGAGGTCCTCCAGGTTCGTTGCAGGGGATTGCGTGGCTGGAACATGGCAGTGGCCGGGGTTGGAATCAAGACAGGGTTCAGGGTTCGGGGGCTGCCGGGGCGATCCGTTCAGGTCCCGGCCATTCCGGGTCGGGCAACCCCGCCGCGTGGACAGTCCAGGCCGGCTCCTTTAAAATCGCCTGCTACATCAGCGCACACCCGCCACCGTGCGGTGGCCGTCCAAACGGGTCGGCTTACCGCTCTTGCGCCCCGGCGGCGCCTGGCCCGGAGAAGCCCCTTGAACAATCCTGCCATCCTGGTTCTGGAAGACGGCTCGGTCTTCCGGGGTGAGTCCATCGGCGCGTCCGGCGAGAGCGTGGGTGAAGTGGTCTTCAACACCGCCATGACCGGCTACCAGGAGATCCTCACCGACCCCTCCTATCTGCGCCAACTGGTCACCCTGACCTATCCCCATATTGGTAACACGGGGGCCAACCCGGAGGACGAGGAGTCGCCGCGGGTCCAGGCGGCGGGGCTCATCATCCGCGACCTGCCGCTGGTGCCGAGCAACTGGCGCTGTCAGGAGACGCTTTCCGCCTACTTGCAGCGCCAGGGGGTCCTGGCCATTGCCGGGATCGATACCCGGCGTCTGACCCGGGTCCTGCGCGAGAAGGGGGCCCAGAATGGCTGTCTTCAGGCCGGCCCGAGGGTGGATGAGGCCCAGGCCCTGGCCGCGGCGCGGGGCTTCCCCGGTTTGGTGGGTATGGATCTCGCCAAGGAGGCGAGCACCCGCGAGTCCTACACCTGGACCCAGGGGACCTGGGACCTGACCCATGGCCTGCCAGCCCCCCGCGATCCGGCGGGATTGCCGCATCACGTCGTTGCCTTCGACTTCGGCATCAAGCGCAACATCCTGCGTATGCTGGTGGACCGGGGTTGCCGGGTGACGGTGGTCCCGGCCCAGACCGCTGCCGATGCGGTCCTGGCCCTGGCCCCGGACGGGGTCTTCCTGTCCAATGGTCCAGGCGATCCGGAGCCCTGCGACTATGCCATCAGGACCATCCGGGCCCTGCTGGACACGGGCATCCCCATCTTCGGGATCTGTCTCGGTCACCAACTCCTGGGTCTGGCCTGCGGGGCTCGTACCCGCAAGATGAAGTTTGGCCACCACGGGGCCAACCACCCGGTGCAGGATCTGCGCACGGGGGAGGTGATGATTTCGAGCCAGAACCATGGCTTCGCGGTGGACGCCGACAGCCTGCCGGACACCCTGGAGGCGACCCACAGGTCCCTCTTCGACGGTTCGCTCCAAGGGGTGCACCACCGCGAGCGCCCTGCCTTCAGTTTCCAGGGCCACCCGGAGGCGAGCCCGGGGCCCCACGACGTGGCGCCGCTCTTCGACCGCTTCATCGACCTCATGAAGGCGCGGGCCTGATCGGCGGTGGGGCAGGGTCCCGCGCCCGTGCATTGCAACTCCCGGAGCGTCGGCGCGGCCGGCGAATAATAGGACAGGATTAATCCTGTCGAATTTCCATCCGCAACGACTCCGCTTGAGTCCTAGCACCGTTTCGATCAGCGGACTGATACCAGCATGCCAAAGCGTACCGATATCCACAGCGTCCTCATCATCGGCGCCGGGCCCATTGTCATAGGCCAGGCCTGCGAGTTCGATTACTCCGGGGCCCAGGCCTGCAAGGCCCTGCGCGAAGAGGGGTATCGCGTCATCCTGGTCAACTCCAATCCCGCCACCATCATGACCGACCCGGAGATGGCCGATGCCACCTACATCGAGCCGGTCACCTGGCGTGCCCTGGCGCGCATCATTGAGATCGAGCGCCCGGATGCCCTGTTGCCGACCATGGGCGGGCAGACGGCGCTCAACTGTGCCCTGGACCTGGTGCGCGAGGGCGTCCTGGATCGCTACGGGGTCGAGCTCATCGGGGCCTCCCGGGAGGCCATCGACAAGGCCGAGGACCGCGACCGCTTCCGCCAGGCCATGCGCCGCATCGGGTTGGACATGCCGCGCTCGGCCGTCGCCCATAGCCTGGAGGAGGCGATCCAGGTCCAGGCATCCATTGGCTACCCCACCATCATCCGCCCCTCTTTTACCATGGGCGGCAGCGGTGGTGGCATCGCCTATAACCAGGAGGAATTTGCCGAGATCTGCGGGCGCGGCCTGGCCCTGTCGCCCACCAGCGAGTTGCTGATCGAGGAGTCGGTGATCGGCTGGAAGGAATTCGAGATGGAGGTGGTTCGCGATCACGCGGACAACTGCATCATCATTTGCTCCATCGAAAATCTCGATGCCATGGGGGTACATACCGGAGACTCCATCACCGTGGCCCCGGCGCAGACCCTGACGGATAAGGAATACCAGATCATGCGCGACGCCTCCATTGCGGTGCTGCGCGAGATCGGGGTGGATACCGGGGGCTCCAACGTCCAGTTCGCCATCAATCCGGCCAATGGGCGCATGATCATCATCGAGATGAACCCGCGGGTCTCGCGATCATCGGCACTGGCCTCCAAGGCCACCGGCTTCCCCATCGCCAAGGTCGCCGCCAAGCTCGCGGTGGGCTATACGCTCGATGAGCTCCGCAATGAGATCACCGGCGGGGCCACCCCAGCCTCCTTCGAGCCGACCATCGATTATGTGGTGACCAAGGTCCCACGCTTCGCCTTCGAGAAGTTCCCCCAGGCCGATGGCCGCCTGACCACTCAGATGAAGTCCGTGGGGGAGGTCATGGCCATAGGGCGGACCTTCCAGGAGTCCCTGCAAAAGGCCCTGCGCGGGCTCGAGGTCGATAAGTACGGCCTGTCGGAGATGGTCGATCCCAAGGACCCGGAGGCCTATGCCACGGTGCGCCGGGAGGTGCGTCAGGTGGGGGCAGAGCGCCTCTTCTATCTGGCGGATGCCTTCCGCCTCGGGATGAGCGAGGCCGAGGCGCATGCCTTGAGCGGCATCGATCCCTGGTTCCTGGCCCAGATCGCCGATCTGGTGCGGGTGGAGGGGGACGTGGCCGCCGCCGGGGTCGCCGGGCTGGACCCGGAGCGGATGCGTGCCCTCAAGCGCAAGGGGTTTTCGGATCGCCGATTGGGCACCCTGACCGGGGCCGGCGAGCAGGCGATCCGGGCCCTGCGCCATGCGCAGGGGATCCGGCCTGTGTTTAAGCGCGTGGATACCTGTGCCGCAGAGTTCGCCTCGTCCACCGCCTACCTGTATTCCACCTACGAGGAGGAGTGCGAGGCCTGTCCCACGGACCGCAAGAAGGTCATGGTGCTGGGGGGCGGACCCAACCGCATCGGCCAAGGGATCGAGTTCGACTATTGCTGCGTCCATGCCGCCCTTGCGCTGCGTGAGGATGGCTACGAGACCATCATGGTCAACTGCAATCCGGAGACGGTTTCTACCGATTACGACACCTCCGACCGGCTCTACTTCGAGCCCCTGACCCTGGAGGACGTCCTGGAGATCGTCCACAAGGAGCAGCCCTTCGGGGTCATTGTCCAGTACGGGGGTCAGACCCCGCTGAAGTTGGCGCGCGCCCTGGAGGCCGCCGGGGTCCCCATCATCGGGACCAGCCCCGACGCCATCGACCAAGCCGAGGACCGCGAGCGCTTCCAGCAGATCGTCACCCAACTCGGGTTGCGCCAGCCGCCGAATACCACGGCCCGCAGCGAGGGGGAGGCGGTGGCGCTTGCCGCGACCATAGGCTATCCGCTGGTGGTGCGTCCGTCCTATGTTCTGGGTGGTCGGGCCATGGAGATCGTCTACGAGGAGGCCGACCTGGAGCGCTACATGCGCCACGCGGTGCGGGTCTCCAACGACTCGCCGGTGCTGCTCGACCGCTTCCTCGACGACGCCATCGAGGTGGACGTGGACGCCATCTGCGACGGGACGGATGTGCTTATCGGCGGCATCATGGAACATATCGAGCAGGCCGGAGTGCACTCCGGGGACTCCGCCTGTTCCCTTCCGCCCTATACCCTGTCGCCGTCGCTGATGGACCGTATGCGCGAGCAGATGACCAAGCTCGCCCATGCGCTGAAGGTGGTGGGGCTCATGAATGCCCAGTTCGCCATCAAGGGCGACGACATCTACATCCTCGAGGTCAACCCGCGTGCCTCGCGTACCGTGCCCTTCGTCTCCAAGGCCATAGGTCTGCCCCTGGCGAAGGTGGCCGCTCGCTGCATGGTTGGGGTCTCGCTGGCGGCTCAGGGCTGTGCCAAGGAGCGCAGGCCCAAGCACTACTTCGTCAAGGAGGCGGTCTTCCCCTTCATCAAGTTCCCCGGGGTGGATACGGTCCTGGGGCCGGAGATGAAGTCCACCGGGGAGGTCATGGGGGTGGGCGAGTCCTTCGGTGAGGCCTACGCCAAGGCCCAGGAGGGGGCCGGGACCGAGTTGCCGCCCCGCGGCAAGGCCCTGCTCAGCGTGCGCGATGCGGACAAGCCGCGCCTGGTGCGGGTGGCCCGCGAGCTTCACGACCTCGGTTTCACACTCTGCGGGACCGGCCGGTCCGCGGCGGTGGTGCGCGAGTCGGGCATCCCTTGCGACCGGGTCAACAAGGTCAAGGACGGTCGGCCCCATGTGGTGGACATGATCAAGAACTGTGAGATCTCCTTCATCGTCAACACCACCGAAGGGGCCAAGGCGATTGCCGATTCCGCCGAGATCCGCCGCGCTGCCCTCCAGCACAAGGTCAGCTACACCACCACCATGGCCGGTGCCGAGGCGACCTGTCTGGCCTTGAAGCAGGTGGACATCGTCAGCGTCAATCGGTTACAAGACCTGTACTGACGGCGAGGGCGACATCCGCGCGCCACCCGCGACCACACCCCGGCTGTCAGGCCGTTGCCAAGCAGGAGGCCACCCACCGGGGCGGCCGGAGCACAGAGGACATCCCATGACAAAAGTACCCCTGACCGCCCGAGGTGCGGAAAAGCTGCGCGCCGAGCTCGAACAGCTCACGCGCATCGAGCGCCCCAAGATCATCGAGGCCATCGCGGAGGCACGCGCCCATGGCGACCTCAAGGAGAATGCCGAGTACCACGCCGCCCGGGAGCGTCAGAGCTTCGTGGAGGGGCGCATCAAGGACATCGGCGGCAAGCTCTCCAATGCCCATATCATCGACGTGACCGCGGTCGCCACCCATGGCAAGGTGGTGTTTGGGGCCACAGTGGATGTGCTGGAACTCGACAAAGACGTCGAACACAGCTTTCAGATCGTCGGCGAGGACGAGGCCGATTCCAAGCTCGGCATGATTTCCGTCAGCTCGCCCATTGCCCGCGCCCTGATCGGCAAGGCGGAGGGCGACGTCGCCTCGGTGCAGGCCCCAGGAGGGCTGCGCGAGTTCGAGATCCTCGCCGTCCGATATATCTGACCGGGATCCATGATCGGCGTCTTTGGTGGCACCTTCGACCCTATCCACTTCGGGCATCTGCGCCCAGCTCTGGATTGCCTTCAATCGTTGGGTCTCGCCGAGGTCCATCTGATCCCGCTCAAGGTCGCGGTCCATCGCAGTCAGCCCAGAGCGGGTGCGCTTGCGCGCCTGGCCATGATCGAGGCCGCCATCGCCGGGGAGCCCGGGTTGGTGGCGGATGGGCGCGAGATCGGGCACCCGGGGCCCTCCTACTCCTACGATACCCTGAGGTCACTGCGGGCTGAGTTGGGGCTCGCCGTCCCCATCTGCTTGCTGATGGGGGCAGATGCCTTCAATGGCTTCCTGACCTGGCACCGACCGGCGGATATCCTGGCCATGGCACACCTGGTGGTCATGGAGCGCCCGGGATCGCCGGGGCCGGACGCCCCGCTGCTGCGGGACTGGCTGGCGGAGCGCGGCAGCGACGATGCAGATGAACTTCGTGCCCTGCCGGGTGGGCGTATCCTGCGCAAGCGGGTGACCCAACTCGGGATCTCCTCGAGCCAGATCCGCGCCCTGATTGCCGCGGGGCAGAGCCCTCGTTACTTGCTCCCCGACCCGGTGCTCGCCGTAATCGAGCGCGAGGGACTCTATCGCGGGGGCGCCCATTGACCTGAAGAGCTTGCGTTCGACCCCAGGGATGGGGAAGTCCCCCGGGAAGCAGGGAGCCGCCGGGGGACATTTGCGGCCTGATGCCCTTTCAGGAGTTACCGATCCAGGCCCCGACATCGATGGCCTACACCAAGACAGAGGAGCGCTCATGCAGCTTGAAACATTGAAGGAACTGGTCCTCGCGACCCTGGACGACATGAAGGCCCGCGATGTCACCCTGTTGGATGTCCGTGGCAAGACCCCGGTGACCGACTACATGGTGGTCGCCTCCGGAACCTCGGACCGCCACGTCAAGGCCATCGCCGAGACGGTCGCTTATCGTGCCAAGGATGGCGGCGAGCCACCCCTCGGTACCGAGGGGATCAACGAGGGTGAGTGGGCCCTGGTCGATCTCAACGGGGTGGTGGTCCACGTCATGCTGCCAAAGGTGCGCGATTTCTACGCCCTGGAGCGGCTGTGGGGGGCCCCGGCCGAGGTCGCTCCCCTGGCGGCCGGCGTTGCGCCTGCCTAGCCGCGTTGCCGTCGCCCCCGCGTTGTCGAAATGAGCATTTGGCCACGCATGTCCCCCGGCGGCTCCCTGCTTCCCGGGGGACTTCCTCACCCCTGGGGTCGAACGCAAATGGGCGCGAGATCGCATGGCGGTTTGCGGGCCAACGGCGGAGATGCGGGGCTCGCCTGTCATGCGACAGGTTGCAACCGCTCGCTGTGTGCATCGCGGACGGCCTTTTGGTGTACGCACGGGTGCCACTGCGGCATCCAGGGTGATCGGTACCGGGACCAGGCCGCAATCCGGACATGGATCGCTTCGACCGCATCTACGAGCTGAACCGCATCCTCCGGGCTGCGCGTCACCCGGTTTCGCGCCAGCGGATTCAGGCTGAACTGGGGTGCTCGCGGGCCACGGCCAAGCGCATCATTGAAGACATGCGCCTCTACCTGAACGCCCCCATCGTCTACGATCCGGAGCACAACGGCTACCTCTACGACCGGTCCGGCGGGGCCATGTATGAGCTGCCGGGGCTCTGGTTCAATGCCTCCGAACTGCATGCCCTGCTCTCGGTCCAGCAATTGCTGGCCGAGGTGCAACCTGGCCTCCTTGATCCCGTGCTCAAGCCCCTGCAGAAGCGCATTGGCTCCCTGCTCAGCCTGCAACAGATCGGGTCGGAGGGCTTAAGTCGGCGTGTCCGGGTCCTTCAGGCCGGGGCACGCCAGGGAGGCGATGCCTTTCCTACCGTGGCGGGGGCCTTGGCCCAGCGTCGGCAGTTGCGCCTGCGTTACTTCAATCGCGGGGACGACACCCACAATGATCGGGTGGTCTCCCCCCAGCGCCTGATCTATTACCGGGATAACTGGTACCTCGACGCCTGGTGCCACCTGCGTGCTGGGCTGCGCACCTTTGCCCTGGACGCCATCGAGCAGGCCCAGACCTTGGATAGCGAGGCATTGGATGTCTCCGAGGCCAATCTGGACTCCCACTACGCCGCCTCCTATGGCATCTTCGCCGGGGTCCCGGACCGGGTGGCGGTGCTGCGCTTTGACGCCCGTCGGGCCCGTTGGGTCGCCAAAGAGCGCTGGCACCGGGACCAGGAGGGTGTGTCCCTGCCCGACGGTCGCTACGAGCTGCGCATCCCCTACAGCAACACCCCGGAGATCCTCATGGACATCCTCAAGTACGGCCCGGACGTCGAGGTGGTGGCGCCGGAGGAGCTGCGGGTCCTCGTGATCGAGCGGCTGCATGCGGCTTCGTCCCAATACCCCGAGACCAAGGCATAGGCCCGGCCGGTCCCCACCATGTCTCCGCGGGTTACCCTCATTGCCGCGCTGGCCCGCAATCGGGTCATCGGTCTGAACAACCGTCTGCCCTGGCACCTCCCGGCGGACCTGGCCCACTTCAAGGCCCTGACCCTGGACAAGCCCATCGTCATGGGGCGGCGCACCTGGGAGTCTCTACCCGGGTTGCTGCCACGCCGGAACCACATCGTGGTGAGCCGTGCCCCGGGTTATCGTGCCCCCGGGGCCTTGGTGGTCGGCTCACCCGAGGCGGCGCTTCTGGCGGCCGGGGCCGTGGCCGAGGTCATGGTGGTTGGTGGCGCCACGCTCTATACGGCCCTGCTGCCGGTCGCGACGCGCATGGAACTGACCTTCATCGAGGCGGACTTGGCGGGGGATGCCTGGTTTCCGTCGTGGGACCAGGCCGCGTGGTGGGAGGTCAGCCGGGAGTGGCGCGGCCGCGATGGGCGCAATGCCTATGACCTGACCTTCGTCCGTCTGGAACGCCCCGGCCTGGAGTTGGCTCGGCCGCGATAAGGGCATGGTCCGCAACGGCCCTTTCCCGGTTCAAGCGCCAGGCGATGCCTTGGGTTTGCGGTATCCCGGGCAATCCAGACGGATCGGCTCCCCCGGGCCCTTGACGCGCAGGCGCACGGCAGAGATCTGCCCGCCCCACAGACATCCGCTGTCCAGGCACCAGACGTTGTTGGCGGCGAACCAGCCCAGGGCGGACCAGTGCCCGAACACGATGCGGACACCCCGAGTCGCCCGGTTCGGGACCTCGAACCAGGGCAGGTAGCCCGCGGGTTGGCTCCCCGGTGGGCCCTTGGCGGTCAGGTCCAGCCGGCCATCGGTGGTGCAGTAGCGCATCCTGGTCAGGCAATTGGTGATGAAGCGCAGGCGGTCCATGCCGACGAGGTCACGTGACCAGAGGGACGGCTGGTCGCCGTACATGGCGGCGAGAAACCTCGGATAACCGGGTTCGCGCAGGGCCGTCTCCAGTTCCCGGGCGCAGGCCAGCGTTTGAGCCAGGTCCCATTGGGGTGGGACCCCGGCGTGCACCATGAGGACATCCCTGGCGGCGTTGTAGTGGGCCAGGGGGCGGTGGCGCAGCCAGTGCAGGAGTTCGTCGCGGTCGGGGGCGGTCAGGATGTCGTCGAGATTGTCCTTCTTGGCATTCCGGTGGTGACCCTCGGCTCGTGCCAGCAGGTGCAGGTCGTGATTACCGAGGACCACCAACGCCTGTTGCCCCAGACCCTTGACGAAGCGCAGGACCGCCAGCGAGTCGGGCCCGCGGTTGACCAGGTCGCCGACGAACCAGAGCTTGTCCTTGGCCGGGTTGAGGTCGATCTGGTCCAGGAGGCGCCGAAGCGAGGTGTAGCATCCCTGGATATCGCCGATGGCATAGGTCGCCATGAGACCCCAGGCGCCTCAGTGCAGGCTGTGCGGGGTAGCTAGCGAGAACGGCGGGATCTCGGCGTTGAAGCGGGTACCGTCCGCGGCGACCATGCCGTAGCTCCCGTGCATACTCCCTACCGGGGTCTCCAGCAGGGTGCCGCTGGTGTATCTGAAGCTCTGCCCGGGCTTGAGGTGGGGCTTCTCGCCCACCACTCCCTCGCCGCGGACCTCCTGAACCCGGCCGTCGGTATCCGTGATGATCCAGTGGCGGTCGAGGAGCTGTGCCGACTCGGTCCCCTGGTTCTCGATGGTGACGGTATAGGCGAAGGCGTAGCGGCGCTGCTGCGCCTGAGACTGCTCCGGCAGGTAGTCGCTGCGCACACTGACCTTGATGCGGTAGCGCTGATCGGTGCTGATGGTGGTCATCGTGATCCCCCCGGATCTTGGTGCGTAGTTGGGGCGAAAGGTTAAGGGTCGTCTCGGCAAAAGGCAACGCGGCGAGGTCTCGCGGCAGGCATCGCATTGGTGACGCAGGGCAGACAAATTCGGCTAAAACGTCGATAATGCCCGCGCTCCATGGGAGGCGGTGGTTCCCCAAGTGGCGTTCCGCCTAACTTTGTTATCAGTCTGTTATAAAATAATCCTTAACAATTACTGGAAGCTACTGCCCTAACGTCCATGAGCCTCAAGCGCCACCGTCGCAAGCCTGATTTGTTCTCTGTGCTCCTGATCGTCCTGACGCTGGGGATGTCGGTCACCCTGGCCTATCAGATCAATGTTTATTACGGCGCCAACGCGGTCCCGATCGCCAAACAGCCGCCCTCGGGGGGCAGGCAGTGACAGCCAAGGTGCGGGTGGGTGTCGTCGGCGTCGGGTATTTGGGGCGCTTCCATGCCCTGATCTACTCGCGGATGGCCGATGTGGAGCTGGTGGGTGTGGTGGATGCCGATCCCCTGCGGGCCGCTGATGTCGCCGCGGAGGCGGGGTGCGTCGCCTTTGCCGATGCCCTGGCCCTGGCCGATGCCGTGGATGCGGTGAGCGTGGTGGTGCCGACTACCGCCCACCTCGAGGTGGCTGCCCCGCTGCTGCGTCGCGGCATCCACATGCTAATGGAGAAGCCCATTGCGGCGACGGTGGAGGAGGGGGCCGAACTGGTGCGTTTGGCCGATGCCTCTGGGGCCATCCTGCAGATCGGGCACCTGGAGCGTTTCAACGCCGGGGTCATGGCCTTAGCACAGCGCATCACGGCGCCGCGCTACATCGAGGCCCAGCGTATGGGTGAGTTCGTGGAGCGGGCGACGGACGTGGATGTCGTCTCCGACCTCATGATTCACGACATCGATATCATTCTGTCCCTGGTGGACTCCGAGATCCACAACATCACCGCCGTGGGGTCACCGGTTCTGACCTCGCACATCGACATCGCCACGGCCCAGATCGAGTTCGTCAACGGGGCCGTCGCCAACGTGGTTGCCAGCCGAGTCTCGGACAAGAAAATGCGGCGCATCCGGGTGTTCCAGCCGGGGATGTACCTGTCCCTGGACTTCATCGACCAGACCATCGACATCGCCGAGCCGCGCCTCGTCTCAGGCGCGGAGCGTCCGGAGATCGCACGTCAGCGCACCCAGGTAGAACCGGTCAAACCGCTGGACAGCGAGATCGCGAGTTTCATTGCCTGCGTGCGCGATGGGAACAGCCCCATCGTCGATGGGCGGGTCGGGCTCAAGGCCCTGGCTGTGGCCCTCCAGGTGAAAGGTAAGATTCGCGCCTGACCCCAAACAGGCCATTGGGCCAGGCCATTGGGCCGCAAATGCGCGCAACCAAGTGCGGATTGGGCAGTGACCCATCGGGCGTCCAAGAGCCACCCGGAGGCTGAGGTGGGCACCAACATCTGGCGCCCGCTTGCGGCGCAACGGCCCTTTCCAGGCTGACCGGTTGAGTCCCCCTGGCCGTGGCTCAAGCGCGGGTGTGCCGCACCATCGCCTCAGCGCAGGCGATGGCCGCTTCCAGACTGCCGATGTCGGCGCCGTCGGTCCCGGCCAAGTCCAGGGCGGTACCGTGATCGACGGAGGTGCGGATGATGGGCAGGCCCAGGGTGACGTTGACCGCAGTGCCCGAAGCCCAGGTGTTTGAGGACCGGCAGTCCCTGGTCGTGATACATGGCGAACACGCAGTCGGTCTCCGCCAGGTGCGCCGGGACGAAGGCCGTGTCCGCCGGCAGCGGGCCGGTAAGGACCAGGCCGTCCTTACGCAGGGTACTGAGGACTGGGACTATCACCTCGACCTCCTCGCGCCCCAGGTGCCCCCCCTCCCCGGCGTGAGGATTCAGGCCGCAGACCAGGATGCGTGGGCGCGCAATGCCGAAGCGCACGCGCAGATCCCGGTCCAGGGTTCGCAGGGTCCGGGTCAGGCCCTCTGTCGTGATGGCCTGACTGACCTGGCTCAGTGGGATATGGGTGGTCGCCAGGGCGACGCGCAGCCCTGGGGCGATCAACATCATCACGGGATCGGCCCCGCTGCGCGCGGCCAAGAACTCGGTGTGGCCGGAGAAGGGCACGCCCGCGTCGTTGATGATCCCCTTGTGTACCGGGCCCGTGACCAGGGCGTCGAAACGCCCTGTCAGGCAGCCATCGCAGGCGACCTCGAGGGTCTTGAGCACATAGGCGGCGTTGGCCTTGTCCAGATGCCCCGGTCGGGACGGGACGCAGATGGGGACAGGGTGGATCAGTAGGGTTCCGGCCCGCTGCGGGGTCGGGGCGGCGCTCGGGTCCCAGTGGGCCAGGGTCAGGGGTAGACCCAGGGCGGCGGCGCGCTGCCGCAGAAGCCCGGGGTCCGCCACCGCTACTACGGCGCTCCCGTGGTCGGTCTGGGCCAGGCGTACACAGATGTCTGGGCCAATCCCGGCGGGCTCCCCCGGCGTCAGGGCGAGAAGTGGGACTGTGCGATGATATTCCACGGATCGACCTAGGCTCGTGAACCGTCCGCTGCCCTCTCCAGGATCAATCTTTGTCGGTGTCGATGCGGATCTCGACGTAGGCCTCGTCTCGCAGTCGGCGCAGCCATAGGTCCTTGGCTTCCTGCGCCTTGCGCTGGCGGATGGCGTCCTTGGCCTTCTGACGCATGACATCCGCCGTGGTGTCGGCCTGGCGACGTTCCAGGACCTGAACGATGTGCCACCCAAACGGGGATTTGAAGGGGGAGCTGATCTCTTTGGGGGCCAGTGCGTTCATGGCCTGCTCGAAGTCGGGGACGGTGTCGCCCGGGCTGATCCAGCCGAGGTCTCCGCCCTTGAGCGCGGAGCCGGTGTCGGCGGAGTTGGAGCGCGCCAGGGCACCGAAGTCGTCGCCGCCGATGATGCGCATCCGTAACTGGGCGAGCCGGGTCTTGGCGTCGTTGTCGGACAGGACCTCGTTGGTGCGCAACAGGATGTGGCGGGCGTGGGTCTGACTGACCACGTCCCCTCCGCCCCCCTTGAGGTCGGAGATCTTGATGATATGAAAGCCGCCCTGGCTGCGCAGCGGGTCACTGACCTCACCCTTGCCCAGGGTCCGGGCGACATCCGTTGCCAGGGTCGGGACCTCGCCGACCTTGAACCAGCCCAAGTCCCCGCCATCCGTTGCCTGCTGACCGTCGGAATTGGCCATCGCGATCTTGGCGAAGTCTCCGCCGGTACGCAGTTGCCGCACCAGGCCAGTCGCTTTGGTCTGGGCCTTCTTGATCTGCTCTGGGGAGGCGTCCTCCGGGAAGGCGATGAGGATGTGCTGTAGCCGCACCTCGCTCCGCTCCACCAGACGTCCGGACTCCTTTGCCAGGAAGCGGTCGATCTCCGGCTCAGTCACAGCAATGGTGTTGAGGACCTCTTGCTTCTCGAGTTGGGCGTCGATCATCTGACTGCGGGTGTCCTCGCGAAAGTCCTCGAAGCGTATTCCCCCGTTCTCCAGGGTGGCGCGCAGCTCGTCGAGGGTGAGCCCGTTGCGGCTGGCGATGCCGGTTATGGTTTGGGTCAGTAGGGCGTCATCGATCTTGATGCCGAGTTGGGTGGCCCGCTGGCGCTGCAAGCGCTGGGAGATGAGTCGATCCAGTACCTGCTTGTTGAGGACCTTGGTCGACGGGATGGGGGTCCCACGGCTTTTGAGTTCCGGCAGGACCTTGTTGACCTCGCGTTGCAGTTCACTGTTGGCGATGACGTCGTCGTTGACCACTGCAACAATGGCGTTGAGTTCCTCCGCACCGCTCGCGGGGCCGCCAGCACACCAGAGGGGGAGGGCGATCAGGCCGAGCAGGACCGCGAAGGGGCGGCATGACCGCTCAGTTCTTTTGGTAGCCATAGATACCGCTCTCCAGGAACTTGTCGATGGATTGCCCGAAGGCGCCGAGGCCGGCGAGCTCCAGCTGGAGCATGACCGAGGTGCTGCTGCTATTGTCCGTACTGTTCCTGTAGTTGCGTGCCAGCACGCGCACCCGCCAACAGCATTGACCGAATTCAATGCCGGCGAAGGCGTCCATGGTCTCCTCGTGCAGTAGGGAGTAGAGCCAACGTCCGACCAACTCGACGCGTCGGCCGAGGGGGAGGCGGAAGGTCAGGTCCGTGTCCTCGTAGCGGTCATCGACGCTGGTGCCGAGATTATATCGGTAGGCGAGGTTTAACAGGCGCGCATCCGGGGTTTGGTAGCGGAGTTGCAGGACGCGGCGTTCCCAGGGGTCGGTATCGACTTGCGGATCGTACTGGAGGCTGACCCGTGCGCTCCAGTGAGTCAGGAAGCCGGCGGCGAGCTCGCCGGCTATGCCGGAGGTCTGACTGTCCTGAGGGGGGCCTGCGATCTGTACCCGGCGGTCGGCAAAGTAAAGGATCTGACCGATGCTGGCGCTGAGCAGCTCGCGGCCGTCGCCCTCGCGGAGGGTTCGGGAGGTCAGGCCAAAGGTGAGCTGGTTGGCGTCCCCGATGCGGTCGCGGCCGGCAAAGCGGTTGTCTCGGAACAGGCTGGCGAAGCTGAAGTCGAGTTCGGTCGTATCGAAGGTCGGGATGCTGGCCTGGTCCTGATAGGGCGTGTAGAGATAGTAAAGACGCGGCTCCAGGGTCTGGATGGACGGCCCGCCAAACCAGGAGATCGGGCGCTCGAAGATCAGTTTTCCGTCCAGACTGGCGGTGGGAATCAGGTAAGAGGGGTCGCTCGGTGCACCGGTGACCTGGTCTTGCAGCGCGTATCCGGCCGCGCGTACTTTGACCCTGGGGATGAGATGACCATAGGAACGGCGCAGGGGCCAGCTTACCCAGGGGGCCATCGCGAGGCGCTGCCCATCTACCTTGGCATTGTGGTCGAACCAGTCGTACTCGCCATCTGCGCCGGCCTCAAGGCCGGAGTCGCCGCGCCACGGCGTGACGTTTAGCAGGAACTGCGGCAGCCGGGCATAGGGGCGGTCGTTTGGCGCCAGGGTGGGGTCCACGGTCTGGAACTGCTGCACCCGGCTGAGCAGGGACCAGCCGTCGCCGCGGTAAACGAGGTCGCCGAGTCGTTCCAGGTTGCGGGCGCTGGTGGCCTTCAGGGTGTTGCCGAAGTCCGCCAGGAATTGGTCGTCGGAGACGGCGTTGATGTTGACGGCCGTTGACCAGCGCGGTCCGAACTGGCCCTTCTGTACGGCCTGGATGGCCCAGCGTGTGGGATCGCCATCGGTCTTGGCGTCGTCGGGAATGATCTCTCCCAGCAGGGAGCCGCTCTGACGCTCGGTGAGGAAACGGGTCTGCCCGCCCAGCATGAGTCCACGCTCGCTCATGATGCGGGGCGTCAAGGTCGCATCCAGGTTGGGGGCGATATTGAAATAATAAGGCACAGAGAGATCGAACCCGTTGCTATCGGAGAATCCGACGGTCGGGATCAGGAATCCGCTCTGGCGCCGTTTGTCGATGGGGAAGTTCAGATAGGGGGTGTACAAGACCGGCACGTCGCCTACCCGCAGGGTGACATCTCGGCCCACGCCCCGCCCGGTGCTGTTGTCGAGATCGAGCTTGTTGGCCCGGATCATCCAAGCTTGGGAATCCGGGGGGCAGGTCGTGTAGGTAGTGCCTTCGAGGTGCGCAAGATCCTTGGACAGGATGGTCACCCGGTCGGACTGGCCGCGGCCGTTGACGGGCCCGGTCAGGCGATACTGGGCGTCCGAGATATTCCCTGTGTCGGTGTCCAGATTGAACTGGGCGTTCGACCCGGCAATGCGTAGCCCGGGTTGTTCCAGGAAGGCGTTGCCGGTGGCGACGGCCTCCCCACTGCGGCGATCATACGTCGTCTCCTGGCCTTCGATGGTCTGACCGCCACGGCGGATCTCGACGTCGCCGCGGAGCCTCACGACCTCCGAGCCCCGGTCGTAGTCGGCGGCGTCGGCGGCGATGCGGATGGGTTCGTCATCCCGCGGGGGAGGGGCCAGGGGGGATGGGCCCAGGCTCGGGGGGCGCCGCCCGCAATAGTCCCAGGGCATGTCCCGGAGCAGTCTCGGATCCATGGCGGTTGCGTCCTTGCCCGCCGTGCTGGCGGCGCCGGTCGCCCCGGTTGGCCCGGATGTCGGCGCTGGTCCTTTGGCCGCCTCGGTAGCGGCTTGCGGTATCGCCGCGGGGGTGGCCGAGGGTCCAGGGGGGGAGTCCGGCACCGGTCCCGAAGCCGCACCAGGCGCGGCGGCATCCTCCGTCGGCTCGGCACGGGTGGTCGCCGCCGTCAGGCTAGCGGCAAGGGTCAGGGTGATAGCCAGGACCCAGGTCAGGGCGGCGTTTGTGACTGGGCTCAAGGGTGGCAAGGCCTGCTGGTCTGCGAAGGGGCTGGTATCCTGCGCCCGCCAGGGGTCGCCGCGCTGGGGCGGCCTTGGCTGGGCAGAGCGGGTAAAATCGCACATTCCGGGGGACGCGGCAATTTGGCATGGCGCGTCCGGGTCGGTGGATCGGTATCGTTTGGGCGAAATCTGGGGGTCGCAGTATGGTTGACAGGCGCAGCCTGGTGGATGGTTGGGTGCGGGAGACCTTGGGGGTCACCGACCCGGAGCTGGAGCCGGCCTCCTCGGACGCGAGCTTCCGGCGTTACTGGCGGGTGCGTCATGCGGGTGAGACCCTCATCGTCATGGATGCCCCACCGGAGCAGGAGGACTGCGGGCGCTTTGTGCGCATCGCAGGGGAATGGCGCGCGCTCGGGCTGAACACCCCGGAGGTCCTGGCGCAGGATCTGGACCGCGGGTTCCTCCTGCTCGGTGATCTCGGGCAGCAACTCTATCTGGACGCGCTGACCCCGGATACGGTGGAGCGACTGTATGCGGATGCCCTGGCCGCATTGGTCGTGATTCAGGCCTGCGGGCCTACCGCGGATCTGCCGGGCTATGATGGGGCCTTCCTGTCGAGGGAGCTGAACATCTTCCGCGAGTGGCTGCTGGAGCGGCATCTGGGGCTCGTGCTGTCGGACGCCGAATCGGCCATGCTGAGCGCCGCTTTCGAGTACCTGATCGGCAGCGCGCTGGACCAGCCCCAGGTCTGCGTCCACCGGGACTATCACTCCCGCAACCTGATGCTGGTGCCTGGCCACAATCCGGGCATTCTCGATTTCCAGGATGCGGTGCTCGGGCCCGTGACCTACGACCTGGTGTCCCTGCTACGGGACTGCTATGTCGCCTGGCCGCAGGCCCGGGTCGAGGAATGGGCCATGGGTTATTACCAACTTGCTGTCCAGTCCGGGGTACTGGGGCCGGTGCATGAGGAATCCTTCCTGTCCTGGTTCGATCTCATGGGCGTCCAGCGCCACCTCAAGGCCAGCGGCATCTTTGCCCGCCTTTATCACCGCGACGGCAAACCGGGTTACCTGGCAGACATCCCACGCACCCTGGGTTATGTGGTGGAGGTGGCAGCGGCTCGTCCGGACCTGCGCGGTCTGGGCTGTTTCATCCAGGAGCGCATCTTGCCCGCCCTCTGAGATCGGGTGGCGACCTGGCTGACCTTGTTGCCCGCTGGCAGGGGCCAGGAGTGTCGAAAGGTCCCCGTCAGGCCGACTCCCGTGCGATGGCGCGATGACCGATGTCGCGGCGCCAGTAGGCGTCGCGCCAGTGAATCCGCTCGATCTGGGCATAGGCCAGCGCCTGAGCCTCGCGGATCCCTGCCGCCAGGGCGGTGACGCAGAGGACGCGCCCGCCGTTGGTGACGACCTCGCCGTCGCGCAGGGCCGTCCCGGCATGGAAGACCTTGCAACCGGAAGGCTCCGGGGCGTCGAGCCCCCGGATGACCTCCCCCCTTGCATAGTCGTCTGGGTAGCCCCCGGCGGCCATGACCACCCCCAGGGCGGGGCGCGGGTCCCATTGGGCCTCCTCGCGGTCCAGGCGCCCCTCGCAGGCCGCCAGGGCCAGGGCAACCAGGTCCGACCGGAGACGCATCAGGATTGGCTGGGTCTCTGGGTCTCCAAAACGGCAATTGTATTCAAGTACCTTTGGGGTGCCGTCGGCGGCGACCATGATCCCGGCGTAGAGGAACCCGAGGTAGTCCATGCCCTCCGCGGCAAGGCCAATTACCGTCGGCTCCATCACCTCGCGCATGATGCGGGCGTGAATCTCCGGAGTCACAACGGGGGCTGGCGAATAGGCCCCCATACCCCCGGTGTTGGGCCCACGGTCGCCGTCGTCCCGTGCCTTGTGGTCTTGGGAACTGGCCATGGGCAGGATGTGACCGCCTCCAACCAGGGCGATGAAGCTCGCCTCCTCGCCGTAGAGGAATTCCTCGATGACCAGGCGCCGGCCCGCCCCGCCGAAGCGCCCGGCCTCCAGCATGTCGCGTACGGCGGCCTCCGCTGTGGTCAGGTCATGGGCCAGGATGACCCCTTTGCCTGCCGCCAGCCCGTCGGCCTTGACCACCACGGGCGCCCCCACCTGGCGCAGGTAGTCCAGGGCCGGGCCGACCTCGGAGAAGGTCCCGTAGGCGGCGGTCGGGATACCGTGGCGCGCCAGAAAGGCCTTGGTAAAGGCCTTTGAACCCTCGAGTTGGGCGGGGGCCTGGCGTGGCCCAAGGCAGCGCAGCCCCGCTGCCTCGAAGACGTCGGTGATACCCGCCACCAACGGGGCCTCTGGCCCGACGATGGTGAGCCCGATTCCCTGGGCGGTGGCGAAGGCCAGCAAGGCGGGGATGTCGTCGGCGGCGATGGGGACGTTCTCCACTCCAGGTTCCCTGGCAGTCCCGCCGTTGCCTGGGGCGACGAAAACCTGGTCTGCCAGTGGCGACTGGGCCGCCTTCCAGGCCAAGGCGTGCTCACGCCCGCCGTTACCGATGATCAGGACCTTCATGGATACCTCAAGCCGGCTGGGTGGGATGCACCCACTTCAGGAAAACGAGATGACGCCGCGCTGGCTCGATCGGACGAAGGCGACGATCTCCGCGGCCTCTGCCGAGTCCGGGAAGGTCTCCTCGACCTTGAGCAGTGCGTCGGCCAGACGCAACCCGGTGCGGAACAGGATGCGGTAGACGGTCTTAATGGTGTTGCGTTGCTCCTGGGTGAAGCCGTTGCGTCGCAGTCCGACGCTGTTCAGCCCCACGATGCGGGCGCGGTGGCCATCGGCCATGACGTAGGGCGGCACGTCCTGGGGCACCCCGGAGACCCCGGCGACGATGGCATAGGAGCCGATCCGGCAAAATTGGTGTACGGCCACCTGCCCGGACAGGAAGACGCGATCCCCGACCACGCAGTGACCCGCCAGGGTGGCGGTGTTGGCGAAGATGTTGTAATCGCCGACGGTGCAGTCGTGGCCGGCGTGGGAATAGGCCATCCAGTAGTTGTGGTTGCCGATGACCGTCCCCTGGTCGTACTTGACCCCGTGGCTGATGTTCACCCCCTCCTTGAAGTGATTGTGATCGCCAATGGTCAGGGGTCTGGCCTTGTCCGGGGTGTAGCTCAGATCCTGGGGCTCGCTGCCCAGGGTGACACCGTGGCAGACGCGGTTGTGTTGCCCCAGGCGGGTATGGCCATAGATGCGCACGCAGGACTCGATGATGCAGCCCTCGCCGACGACGGCCCCACTCTCGACAATGGAGTAGGGGCCGATGCTCGCCGAGGGGTGGACCTGAGCACCGTCCTCTACGATGGCAGTGGGGTGAACGGTCATGGTCGATCCGACCTAGTGCCGGAAGTGCCGCATCCCGGTGAAGACCATGGCCATGCCGTGCTCGTCGGCGGCGGCGATGGCCTCGGAATCGCGCATGGACCCGCCGGGTTGGATGACGGCGGTGATGCCGACGGCGGCGGCGTTGTCGATGCCGTCGCGGAAGGGGAAGAAGGCATCGGAGGCCATCACGGACCCGGCCACCTGGAGCCCCGCCTGTTCCGCCTTGATGCCGGCGATACGCGCCGAGTTGACCCGGCTCATCTGCCCCGCGCCTACGCCGATGGTCATGCGGTCGCGCCCGTAGACGATGGCGTTGGACTTGACGAACTTGGCCACGCGCCAGGTGAACATCAGATCGAGCATTTCCTGCGCCGTGGGCTGGCGCTTGGTCACGGTGCGCATCGTATCGGTGAGGGCGAGGTCGGCGCCCTGGACCAGCAGGCCGCCGCGCACCCGCTTGTAGTCCACGAAGGGGGTGCGGGTCTCGCCCCAGGCACCGCAGGCCAGCAGACGGACGTTCTTCTTGGCAGCCACCAGGGCCACCGCCTCCGGGCTGACGCTGGGGGCTATGATGACCTCCACGAACTGGCGCTCGCAAATGGCCGCCGCGGTGGCGGCGTCGAGTTCGCGATTGACCGCAATGATGCCGCCGAAGGCCGACTCCGGGTCCGTGGCGAAGGCGCGGTCGTAGGCCGTCAGCAGGGTCTCGCCTAGTGCGACGCCGCAGGGGTTGGCATGCTTGACGATGACGCAGGCCGGGCCCTCATTGAATTGCTTGACGCACTCCAGGGCGGCATCCGTGTCGGCGATGTTGTTGTAGGAGAGTTCCTTGCCCTGGATTTGGGTGGCCGTGGCGATACACGCCTCCCCCCCGTCCGGACCCAGGCTGTCGCCGACGTAGAAGGCGGCGGCCTGATGCGGGTTCTCACCGTAGCGCATCCCCTGCTTCTGGTGCACCTGGATATTGAAGGTGCGCGGCAGACCCTCGGCCTTACCGTCGGGGTTCAGGACCACGGCGCCCAGGTAGTTGGCGATGGCCCCGTCGTAGCCGGCGGTGTGCTCGAATGCCTTCACCGCCAGGTCGAAGCGGGTGGCGTCAGACACGGCACCGGCATGCTCGGCCATCTCGGCCAGGACCCGGCCGTAGTCCCCGGCGTCCACGACAACGGTCACCGCGGCATGGTTCTTGGCGGCGGCACGCAGCAGTGTGGGGCCGCCGATGTCGATGTTCTCGATGGCGGTGGCCAGGTCGCAGTCGGGCTTGGCGATGGTTGCCTGGAAGGGGTAAAGGTTTACCACCACCAGATCGATGGGCTTGATCTCGTTCTCGCACATCACCGCGTCATCCACCCCGCGGCGCCCGAGGATGCCGCCGTGGATGCGCGGGTGCAGGGTCTTGACCCGCCCGGACATCATTTCCGGGAAACCGGTGTAGTCGGAGACCTCGGTGACCGGGACGTCCTCCCGGGTGAGCAGGGTGGCGGTGCCGCCGGTGGACAAGATCTCGACCCCGCGCTCCGACAGGGCGCGTGCGAAGGCGGCGACCCCGGTCTTGTCGGAGACGCTGATCAAGGCGCGACGAATGGGTTGCATGCTTTTAGGAACCTTCGTTGATGTCATAGGCAGCCATGCGCTTGCGCAGGGTGCTGCGGCTCATTCCCAGCAGCCTAGCCGCCAGGGTCTGATTACCATGAGTGTGTCTCAGAATAGTCTCCAAGAGGGGCCGCTCGACCTCGTCCATGAACAGGCGGTGCAGATCATGGACGTCGTGCCCGTCCATGTGGCGCAGGTAATCGGCCACTGAAGCGCGTACACACTCGCTCAGGGTTTCGGTGCGATTGTGGTGCAGCATCGTCACCGAACTCCAGTCCTCATCCTCGGTCTTGCAAACCGCCAAGCTCTTCATGCCGTCCCCTCTTCCTGCGCCCTGTGGGCGTCGTTATGGGCCCCAATCAAATCAGTGCCCTTTGTTGTTCTGCCGGGACCCTGGCCACCTCGTCCGCCCCCCGGCGGTCGAAATGGGCCTCGATCAGCCCCCTTTGTTGTTCTGCCGACTCTACCCGGTTGATCGCCGCCCGCAAGCGCGCCCCTTGTGGATCGCCGCCGCAGTACCAGCCGATGTGCTTGCGCGCGATGCGCACCGCGGCCGCAACACCATACAGGCCGTAGAGCCCGTCGAGGTGGGCCAACAGCGTGTCGCGGATCCAGGCCGCGGGAGGGTCGGGGAGTCGGGTGCCGGTCGCCAGGTAGTGTGTTACCTCCTGGAAGATCCAGGGGCGACCCTGGGCCGCGCGCCCGAGCATGATAGCATCGGCGCCGGTGTAATCCAGCACGGCGCGGGCCTTCTCCGGCGAGTCGATGTCGCCATTGGCGACCAGCGGGATGGCCACCTCCGCCTTGATGGCGCGGATGGTGTCGTACTCCGCCGCGCCGGCGAAGCCGCAGGCGCGGGTGCGTCCGTGGACCGTCAAGGCGGCGATGCCGGACTCGCGGGCGATGTGGGCGATGCGCAGGGCATTGCGTTCCCCGGGAGACCAGCCGGTGCGGATCTTGAGCGTCACCGGCACCCCGGCGGCGGCCACCACGGCCTCCAGGATCCGGCCGACCCGGGCCTCGTCGCGCAGCAGGGCCGAGCCCGCCGCCACCTTGCACACCTTCTTGGCCGGACAACCCATGTTGATGTCGATGACATCGGCACCGAGGTCGCCGTTGAATCGTGCCGCCTCGGCCAGGGCCTGGGGGTCGGCCCCGACGATCTGCACCGCGATGGGCCCGACCTCGCCGCTGTGGTCCAGGCGCTGCCGGGACTTGCGGCTGCCCCAGAGCGAGGGGTCGGCCGCGACCATCTCCGAGACGGCGAGCCCGGCACCCAGCCGGCGGCAGAGCTGACGGAATGGGCGATCCGTGACCCCCGCCATGGGGGCGAGGATCAGGCGGTTGGTCAGGCGTATCGGGCCTATCTGCATCGAACTGCGTTACAGGAGGCTGACGCGGAAGCCTGTCGGCCTGGTGCCGTCCGGGGCGCCATCCAGGGCAATGTCCAGGGCGGCCGGGACGACCTGGTGGGGTGGCAGACCGGCGCCCAGCACGCCAGCCCCAGCGCCGAGGTAGTCCGCCGGGTCGAATCGACGTGCCGCAAGCGGGGCCCCGGCCTGGTCGTAAAGCTCCAGTTGCAGCACGGGTGCCCGCTGCGACACCTCGGTGCGACTGACCAAACCCAGGCGAAGGCGCAGTGCTTTCGGGCGACTCGGGTCCGCGGTCAGGGCCGACTCGACGATCTGGATGGTCCCCGGCAGGCGCGGTAGCGGGACATCACAGCCGAGTGCCGGGCAGATCTGCGCCAGCACGGCGTGCACCCCGGGGTAGCCCAACCATGCCCCGCGCCCCCACCAGGCGACCTGGGCCGCCAGGCCGAGGGTGAGCAGCATCGCCGTCAAAGTCCCGAGCCAGGTCCAGCCCCGTCCGCGTGGACGCATCCGGGGCGCCTCCTGGGTCATGCCCAGGGCGGTCGCAGAGAGGGTGGCGGCGGTGGTTCGGTGGGCCGGGTGGCGGCGAATGGTCTCATCGACGGCCGGGACATGCTCGTCGATGAGCCCGGCCACCGCGTCGAAACGCTTGCCGCACTGAGGGCAGGGCACCCGGGCGCGATTGGCCTTGATCTGGGTGGCGTAGACCGGGAAGAGCCGGCCGCAGTATCGGCATCGGGTAGTCAGTGGCATGGGAAGTGCCGTCGTCCGGCGATCAGGGTCCAGTCATCCCGCAGTTGCGGGGGGGCCAGGTCGAAGTCGGGGCTGTAAGCGCTGGCGACCGCCGCGGCTTGCCCTTCCAGGATGCCGGACAGCGCCAGGGACCCGCCCGGGGCGACCAATTCCCCGAGGCGGGGGGCAAGTTCCACCAGGGGGCCGGCCAGGATATTGGCCACCAGGACATCGGCGGTCAGGGCAGGCAGGTCGCCGGGCGTATAGACCTCGAGCCGGTCGGCGACACTGTTCCCGGCCGCATTGTCGCGGGTCGCCTCCAGGGCCTGGGGGTCATGATCGACGGCGATGGCCAGCGCCGCCCCGAGGCGCAGCGCCGCGATGGCCAGGATCCCGGATCCACAGCCATAGTCCAGCACGGTCTTGCCACTGAGGTCAGCGGTGTCCAACCACTCCAGGCACAGGGCCGTAGTCGCGTGGTGCCCGGTACCGAAGGCGAGCCCGGGGTCGAGCTCGACGATCACGGTCTCAGGCCCGGTCTGCACGGGGTCCGGGCGCTGGCCACGGGGACAAACCCATAGCCGCCGACCGAAGCGGGTGGGGGCGAACTCGTCGAGCCAGACGCGCTCCCAGGGACGGTCCTCGATGCGCTCAATGACCGGCGGGGTCAGTGCCTCCGATCCCAGGGTCGCGGCCAGGGCAGCCACTTGGGCTCGTCCGGCGGCGTCGTCATCGAACAAGGCGGTGAGGCGCACCCCATCCCAGAGCGGCATGGTCCCAGGCGGGGGCTCGAGTTGCGGGTCGTCCCCGGCGTCCCCAAGGGTTACCGCCAGTGCCCCGGCGTTCTCCAGGGCGGCCTCCAGCAGGGGTGCCTGGTCTTGCTCGACGGTAAAGGAAATCTGGAGCCAGGGCATGGTCGGGTAGGGTGGTCGGATCGGTCGGGCAAGGGGCGCACAGGATACCCCTGTGACCGCGCCGTCTCCACCCTGGAGCGCTGGGCCTGGAGCGTGGGCCAGGATACGCCGGGATGGGCCTGACAGCGATTCGGCGAGGCCGCCGTTTCGGGTCCGATCTGCGATGATGCCCCCATCCGAGCCACAGGATCTGTGCCCTTGACCTACACCTTCAGCCCCATCGGCCACATCCGGTCACCCTACACGGATAAGTTCGGCATTCCGCGCCAGCCTGGCCTGGTGACGGCGGCCAGGGCGCGCCTGGAGTTGTTACCGCCCTTTGCCCGCGAGGAGGCCTTCGCCGGTCTGGAGGGGTTCTCCCACGTCTGGCTCCTGTTCGTCTTCCATGCCGTCATCGATGAGGGCTGGAGGCCCAAGGTTCGCCCACCACGCCTGGGCGGGCGACACAAGGTTGGGGTCTTCGCAAGCCGATCTCCCCACAGGCCCAACCCGATCGGGCTCTCGGCGGTGGAGTACCTCGGACTGGAGCGCGACGCCCGTGGCCTGGCCATGCGCCTGGGTGGCGTCGATCTCCTGGACGGGACCCCGATCCTCGACGTCAAACCCTATGTCCCGTATGCCGACGCCCACCCCGAGGCCCGCGGCGGCTTCGCCCAGGAAGCGCCGATGAGTGAATGGCAGGTGGAATTCGCCTGTGAGGCCCGGGAACAGGTGGCCCGGATCGATCCGGCGGGGGAGCGCCGGGTGGGGCTGCTGATCCAGCAGATGCTGCGCCAGGACCCTCGTCCCGGTTACCTGGATCGCTACCCGGAGCGCGATACCTTCGTCATGCGCCTGTACGACCTGGAGGTCCGTTGGACACTCGGGGACGGGGTGGCTCGAGTGACGGCCGTGACCCCCGTGCCTGGACAGTACAGTGCCACCTAAGGCGGGGCTGGGCCGGGAGGTCGGCCGATCTTTGACCCTTCAGATGTAGCCTTGCGGGTTGTCGCTTTGCCAACGCCAGGCGTCGCGGACCATGGCCTCGATTCCCAACTCCGCCCGCCAGCCCAATTCCGCAGCGGCCAGGGCCGGGTCTGCGTAATAGATGGCGATGTCCCCTGGCCGTCGCGCCATGATCCGGTAGGGCACGGTGCGGCCGCTGATCTGCTCGAAGGCCCGAACCATCTCCAGGACACTGTAGCCGCGCCCGGTTCCCAGGTTGTAGACCGCCACGCCGGGCCCGCGTCCGGGGCGCTCCAGGGCCTTGAGGTGCCCGCGCGCCAGATCGACCACATGAATGTAATCGCGTACGCCCGTCCCGTCCGGGGTCGGGTAGTCGTTGCCGAAGACCTTGAGTACCGCCTGCCGGCCCACCGCCACCTGGGCGACGCAGGGCATGAGGTTGTTCGGAATGCCGCAGGGATCCTCGCCGATGCGCCCGCTGGGGTGGGCACCCACCGGGTTGAAATAGCGCAACAGGTCCACGGACCAGGACCCGTCGGAGGCGCACAGATCGCCCAGGATCTCCTCCACCATGAGCTTGGACCGCCCGTAGGGATTGGCCGCGGAGAGCGGAAAGCCCTCGCGGATGGGGACCGTCGCCGGATCCCCGTAGACCGTAGCCGATGAGCTGAAGACCAGGCGACGCACACCGGCCGACGCCATGGCCTGGCATAGGGTCAGAGTCCCGCCGACGTTGTTGCTGTAGTAGTCCAGGGGGATCTGGGTGGACTCCCCTACGGCCTTGAGCCCGGCGAAGTGGATCACGGCATCGATGGCAGGCCCCCGGAAGACCGCATCCAGGGCCGCACGGTCGCGCAGATCCGCCTGGATCAGGGGCACCGGCCTCCCTGTGAGCTGCCCAACCCGGCGCAGGGACTCGTCCTTGCTGTTGCAGAGATTGTCCACCACGACCACCTCATGGCCAGCCTCCAGCAGTTCGAGGCAGGTATGACTGCCGATATAGCCAGCACCACCCGTCACCAATACCCGCATGCCTACCCCCCGCTGACCCAAAAACCCGAGGTGGGCGAGTGTAACGGCTCACAAGCCGGGCGCAATCCCGGTAACAGGGGGGCGGCAACAGGGGGCGGGTTTGGCCCGACACCATCGTCGTTCGCCAACCTGCCCGGGGCCCGGCCCGCCGCGAGGTTGGCAAGTGCGGGACCGGCGGTTATAGTCGCAGCTCGGCAGCCGCCCTGGGGGAGAGACCGGTCATAGACCGGCGCCGAAGGCGCAACCCCGCCCGGAATCGCTCAGGCACCAGGACCGCAGGGCAAAAGGCCGACTCTGGAGAGTGGTCGCGCAAGCGACCCACCGATGGGGCAGCCGCGCTTACAGCGCGGCAAACTCTCAGGTATTCAAGACAGAGGGGCGGTGCCCGGGTCCTTGGGGCCACGGGCGCCGCCCCTTTTGTGTCTGGGCCTTACCCGGCACGTTGGGGCAGACCCACTTACACTGGACAAAGCCCCGGAGGGCCCATGGGACTTCAGACACCCCTCTTCGCCGAGCATGAACGCCTCAAGGCACGCATCGTCCCCTTCGGCGGCTGGGATATGCCCCTGCACTACGGTTCCCAGATCGAGGAGCATCATGCGGTGCGCCGCGACGCAGGGATCTTCGATGTCTCCCACATGCGTGTGGTGGACCTGGAGGGTCCGGCGGCTCAGGGCTTCCTGCGCGGCTTGCTGGCCAACGACGTGGCCCGCCTTCAGGCCCGGGGCAAGGCCCTGTACAGTTGCATGCTCAACCCCGGGGGCGGGGTGATCGACGACCTCATCGTCTATCTGCGTGATGCGCCCGAGTCCCCGACCCGCTATCGCCTGGTGGTCAACGCCGGCACCGCGGACAAAGACCTGGCCTGGATGCGCGAGCGCGCCCTCGGGCTCGACCTTCGGATCACCCCTCGCACGGATCTCGCCATGATCGCGGCCCAGGGCCCCCAGGCCAGGGCGAAGGCGGCCCAATCCCTGCCAGAGTCCCTGCGTGCCCCGGCCCAGGCCCTGGAGCCCTTCTTCGCCGCGGAGGACGCGGATTGGTTCGTCGCCCGTACCGGCTACACCGGTGAGGACGGGTTCGAGCTGATGCTCCCCGCCCCCCAGGCCCCGGCCCTTTGGCGTGCCCTGGTCGAGGCGGGCCTGACCCCCTGCGGCTTGGGGGCGCGCGACACCCTGCGCCTGGAGGCCGGGATGAACCTCTACGGTCAGGACATGGACGAGGGTGTCGGCCCCCTGGAGAGCGGCCTGGCCTGGACCGTCGCCTTCGATCCCGCCGAGCGCGAATTCGTCGGCCGGGCGGTCCTGGAGACCCAGCGCGGTCGCCCCGATCTACGTCGCTTCGTGGGGCTGGTCATGGAGGGCCGCGGGGTCCTGCGCGGGCATCAGAAGGTCTACGCCGGGGACCGGGAGGTCGGGGAGATCACCTCCGGTGGCTTTTCCCCAACCCTGGAGCGATCCATCGCCTTGGCCCGCGTCGCCGCCGATGCCGGCTCCGAGCTGACCGTGGACATCCGCGGGCGCCGGGAGCCGGTGCGCCGGGTCAAGACCACCTTCGTCCGCCACGGCCAGGCGGTCAGCCAGGAAAGCGCTGATTAAAGCGCTTCCCGGCGCCCCGGGAGTCGCGCCTCGCGGGGCGCGAGCTGATTAAAGCCAAGGATGGCTTTAATCAGCGTCTCCCTAGGGGCCGGCCGTTTCCTGCACTGCACAAGCGGTTGCCAGGGTGCGAGAATGCCGCGCCTCAGCCCCTTTAACCTACGCCATCGACATTGGGAGAGACCCCATGAGCAGCATCCCAGCGGAACTCCGTTACAGCCCAAGCCACGAGTGGATCCAGGACAACGGAGACGGGACCGTGACCGTCGGCATCACTGACCACGCCCAGGAGGCCCTGGGGGACCTGGTCTTCGTGGAACTCCCGGAGGTCGGTCGCACCCTCGCGGCGGAGGAGACCTGCGCCGTGGTGGAGTCGGTAAAGGCCGCCTCGGACATTTACAGCCCGCTGGCCGGCCAGGTCATCGAGGTCAACACCGCCCTCACCGACGGCCCCGAGACCATCAACACCGATCCCTATGGGGAGGGCTGGATCTTCAAGTTGCGCCTGGCCAACGCCGGCGACTTGAGCGCCCTGCTAGATGCCGACGGCTACGCCGCGGTCGCTGAGGAACACTAGCTCGCCATGCCGTTCATACCGCACACGCAAGACGATGTGGCCGCCATGCTGGCGACCATTGGGGCCGATACTATCGAGGACCTGTTCGACGAGATTCCCGAGGGTCTGCGGGCAGAGACCCTGGGAGCGGTTCCGCCGGCGCTCGCTGAGATGGAGGTTGCCCGCCTGATGCAGGGTCTGGCCGCGGCCGACGGGGCGCCCCTGTGCTTCATCGGTGCGGGGGCCTACGACCACCACATCCCGGCGGCGGTCTGGCAGATTGCCTCCCGCGGCGAGTTTTACAGTGCCTATACGCCGTACCAGGCCGAGGCGAGCCAGGGGACCCTCCAGCTTCTGTACGAATTCCAGTCCATGATGACGGCCCTGACCGGGCTCGACGTCGCCAACGCCTCGCTCTATGACGGGGCCTCGGCCCTGGCCGAGGCGGTCCTCATGGCGGTGCGCGCCAACCGCAGGGCCGAGTCCCGCCGGGTCCTGATCCCGCGCGCCCTGCACCCGGTCTATCGGCGAGTCGTGCAGAGCATCGTGCACCTGCAAGGCATCGAACTGGTCGAGGTTGCCTTCGACCGGGACAGCGGCCAAACCCCTGTCGAGCAGGCCCAGGCCGCCGCGGGCACCTCGGGCTTCGCGGCCCTGGTCATCGCCCAACCCAATTTCTTCGGCATCCTGGAGGAGGTCTCGGCCCTCACCGACTGGGCCCAGGCCCAAGGGGCACTGGTCATCGGTGTGGTCAATCCGGTAGCCCTGGCCTTGTTGACACCCCCGGGCGACTGGGGCCGCCTTGGTGTGGACATCGCCTGCGGCGAGGGCCAGCCGCTCGGCATCCCGATGGCCTCCGGCGGACCCTATCTGGGCTTCCTGTGCTGCAAACAGGCCCTGGTGCGGCAACTGCCCGGGCGCATCGTGGGGCGTACCCTGGACCTCGACGGCAAGCCCGGCTTCACCCTGACCCTCCAGGCCCGGGAGCAGCACATCCGCCGTTCCAAGGCGACATCCAACATCTGTACCAATCAGGGCCTGCTGGTCACCGCCGCAACCATCCACATGGCCCTGGTGGGGGCCGAGGGCCTGGCGCGTGTGGCCAGCGCCTGTCACGCCAACACCATCGAGTTGAGCCGGCGGCTATGCGCCATCCCTGGCGTGGAACCCCTGTTCTCCGGCCCCATTTTCCACGAGCAGGCGCTTCGGCTGCCGGCCCCGGCCGCGGACTTGCTACGCTCCCTGGCGGCCCACAACATCCTCGGTGGCCACGACCTTGGGCTCGACTACCCGGAACTGGACCCGGCCCTGCTGGTTTGTGCCACAGAACAACGTACCGAGGGAGACATGGATGAGTTTGTCGCCAAACTCACCCGGATCATTGCTACCCGCACCCAGGCGCGTTGCCCGGTGGAACCGAAATTCTCGTAAGTGGCATGTGGTTAGTGCGTAGAACGTCGAGACAAGCCACTAACCCCAAACCCAAACCCAAACCCAATCTCTAACTCCTAACCCCTTCCGGAGACTGCCATGGCCCAAACCGCCCTCAAAGGTACCCCCGTCAACCTCGCCGGCGAGCTGCCCGCCGTCGGCGCTACCGCCCCGGGATTCAAGCTGGTCGCCGGGGACTTAAGCGACGTCACCCTGGACAACTACATCGGCAAGAAGAAGCTGCTCAACATTGTCCCGAGCCTCGACACCGGCGTTTGCGCCACCTCCACCAAGCGCTTCAATGCCGCCATGGCCGGCAAGACCGATGCGGTGGCCCTGGTCATCTCCGCCGACCTGCCCTTTGCCTCCAGCCGCTTCTGCACCGATGAGGGCATCACCAACGTCGTCAATCTGTCCATGATGCGCTCGCGCAACTTCGGCAAGGATTACGGGGTCTTGATCACCGACGGGCCGCTCGCCGGGATCACCGCCCGCGCCGTGGTGGTGTTGGGCGCGGACAACAAGGTCCTCTACACCGAACTGGTTCCAGAGATCACCCAGGAGCCCAACTACGACGCGGCCCTGGCCGCCCTGGGCTAAGCCCGGTCTGCGGTGGGCAGCCTGCCCACCGTCCGTCCCACATTGGCCGACAGACGCACACCATGCTGATCCACGAGCAATCCCGCCCCGGTCGCCGCGCTACAGCCCAGGCCCCCCTGGCCGCGACCACCGCTGGCCGACATCCCCCAGCACCTGCGCCGCAAGGCCCCGCCGGCCCTGCCGGAGGTCTCCGAGCTTCAGGTAGTGCGCCATTACACGCGGCTGTCGCAGAAGAACTTCTCCATCGACACCCAGTTCTATCCCCTGGGCTCCTGCACCATGAAGTACAACCCCAGGGCCTGTAATACCCTGGCCATGCTGCCCGGCTTCCTCGCCCGGCACCCCCTGGCACCGGCGAGTCACGGCCAAGGTATCCTGGCGTGCCTTTACGACTTGCAGGAGATCCTGAAGGGCGTCACCGGGATGCACGCCGTATCCCTCGCACCCGCCGCCGGGGCCCAGGGCGAGTTCGCCGGGGTGGCCATGATCCACGCCTACCACCAGGCCCGCGGCGATACCGCCCGCACCGAGATCCTGGTGCCCGAGGCAGCCCACGGCACCAACCCGGCATCCGCCGTCATGGCCGGTTTCAGCGTGCGCGAGATCCCCACGGGCCCGGACGGGGACGTGGACATCGAGGCCCTGAAACGTGTCCTGGGGCCCCAAACCGCCGGGATCATGCTGACAAATCCGAGCACCGTCGGGGTCTTCGACCGCGGCATCCAGGAGATCGCGGCCAGCGTTCACCAGGTCGGCGGCCTGCTCTATTACGATGGAGCCAACCTCAACGCCATCCTGGGCAAGGTCCGCCCGGGGGACATGGGCTTCGATGTCATCCACATGAACCTGCACAAGACCTTCTCCACCCCCCACGGCGGCGGCGGCCCCGGTGCGGGCCCGGTGGGGGTCTCGGCGCGCCTGGAGCCCTACCTCCCGGTCCCCCTGGTAGCCTTCGACGGTCACGACTACGCCTGGCTCACGGAGCGCGAGCGCCCGGACAGCATCGGCCGCCTGACCGCCTTTGGCGGCAACATCGGTATTCTGCTGCGCGCCTACATCTATGCCCGGATGCTGGGTGCCGACGGCATGCGCCGCGTCGCCGAGTACGCGACCCTCAACGCCAATTACCTGATGGAGCGCCTCACCCAGGCCGGTTTCGAGGCCGCCTACCCGGGGCGACGGGCCAGCCATGAATTTATCCTGACGCTGCGCCGGGAGGCCAAAGATTTTGGCTGCAACGCCATGGACTTCGCCAAGCGCCTGCTCGACTACGGCTTCCATGCCCCGACTACCTACTTTCCCCTGCTGGTCCCGGAGTGTCTGCTGATCGAGCCCACCGAAAGCGAGGCCAAGGAGGACCTCGACGGATTCGTCGCGGCCCTGACGGCTATCCGGCACGAGGCCCAGGAGGCCCCAGAGCGCCTCAAGACCGCCCCCCACAACCTGCCGGTGCGCCGCCTCGACGATGTCCGCGCGGCGCGGCAACTGGACCTGGCCTGGCGCCCGGTGGTCGGGGACAATCCCGCCGATGGCTAATCAGGAGGCCCGCGGCTGGCAGCGCCTGGTCAACGCCGCGCGCTTTTCCATCCGCGGCTTTCGCGCCTGTTTCCGGTTGGAGGAGGCCTTTCGGTTGGAGGTCTTCCTGCTGTTGCCATTGTTGCCACTGGCCCTGTGGCTGGGGGAGACCCCGGTGGAGCGGGCCCTGCTGGTGGGGAGCCTGTTGCTGGTACCCATCGTCGAACTGCTCAATTCCGCCATCGAGGCCAACGTGGACCGCGTCGGCCTGGAGCGCCACGAGCTGTCCGCCCGGGCCAAGGACATCGCCTCGGCGGCGGTCTCCTCCAGCATCGGCTATGCGCTCGTGGTCTGGGGGATTCTCCTGATACCCAGGTGGCTGTAAGGGCGAGGCTGGCGGCGCCGCAGGGTCGTCCGGGGAGCGCGTGACGCTCAGGTGGAGTCAGGTGCCAGGTGTCGGGTTAGGCGCTTCGCTCAACTGCCGACCTACAGACTCCGAACGGCCAATTGCCAACGAACAACCAATCGCCCAGCACCCGAGAGGCCCACTCCATGACCGAGCACTTCCACGATACCGGCTTCATCCCGCTGAACGTCGCCGTGCTGACGGTCTCCGACAGCCGCAGCCTGGCGGAGGACGGCTCCGGCGACACCCTTCAGGCCCGTGCCGAGGCCGCCGGGCATTGCGTCGTCGCTCGGGAGATCGTCCGCGACGACGTGTACCAACTGCGCGCCGTCATCTCGCGCTGGATCGCCGACCCCAAGGTCCAGGTGGTCCTGGCCACCGGCGGTACCGGGGTCACCGGGCGCGACAGCACCCCGGAGGCCGTGGCTCCGTTGCTGGACAAGCAGATCGAGGGCTTCGGCGAGCTGTTCCGTACCGTCTCCTTCGCGGAGATCGGGGCCTCCACCATCCAGTCCCGCGCCTTTGCGGGGCTGGCCAATGGGACCTTTATCTTCTGCCTGCCGGGCTCCAGCGGCGCCTGCCGCACCGCCTGGGACAAGATCCTGCTCGCCCAGCTCGACCACCGCACCAGGCCCTGCAACTTCGCCCAGCTCATCCCGCGGCTGCTGGAGCGCTGAGGGCCATGACCGGTACCAATGATTGCTGCCCGCCCCACCGGGGCCTGCTGGACATGGATCAGGCCCTGGACCTGCTCCTGTCCCATGCCAGGCCCCTGACGCAGACCGAATCTGTAGACCTCCTGGCCGGACTGGGTCGGGTCCTGGCCCAACCCTTGATCAGCCCCATCGTGGTCCCGCCCTGGGACAACAGCGCCATGGACGGCTATGCCATCCGCACGGCGGACCTGGGTCCCGATGGCGCCCGCCTGCCTGTGACCCAACGCATCCCCGCAGGCGCCCGGGGCGAGCCCCTGGCCCCGGGGTCGGCGGCGCGCATCTTCACCGGGGCGCCGGTACCCGCCGGGGCCGACGCCGTGGTGGTGCAGGAGGTCTGTACCAGTGGCGAGGACGCAACCGGTGCCTGGGTACAGATCCCCGGCGGAATCGCACAGGCGGCTCACATCCGCCGTGCCGGGGAGGACATCGCCGCCGGGGCCGAGGTGATCCCCGCCGGGACCCGTCTCGGGCCCCAGCACCTGGGCCTGGCCGCCTCGGTCGGCGCAGCGACGCTGTGCGTCTATCGCCGGTTGCGGGTGGCGGTCTTCTCCACTGGGGACGAGCTGGCGAACCCCGGGGAGCCCCTCGGACCCGGTCAGATCTACAACTCCAATCGCTATACCCTGAGCGCCCTGGTGATGGCCCTGGGGTGCGAGGTGGTGGACTTGGGGATAGTCCCCGATACGCTGGACGCGACCATCGCCGCCCTGTCTCAGGCCGCCGCCGGGGCGGACCTGATCCTGGCCAGCGGCGGGGTCTCGGTCGGGGAGGAGGACCACGTCAAGCCCGCGGTGGAGCACCTGGGGACCCTGGAACTGTGGCGCATCGCCATGCGCCCGGGCAAGCCTGTCGCCTTTGGGCATGTCGCTGGGACCCCGTTCATTGGCAGCCCGGGGAACCCGGTGGCCCTGTTCGTCACCGCCTGCCTTTTCGCACGCCCCTTCATCCTGCTTCAGCAGGGAGTGGCGGGCCCGGTGCGTCCCCAGCCCCTGATGGCCCGAGCGGGCTTCGACTGGCCCAACCCTGACAAACGCCGCGAATTTCACCGGGCGCGCCTGGAACCCGGACCCGATGGCCTGCCCGAGACCCACATTCACCCCAGCCGATCCTCTGCGGTGCTCTCCTCGGTGACCTGGGCCAATGGGCTGGTGGTCATCGCCGAGGGGCGGGTCATCCGCCGCGGCGATCAGGTCCCCTTCCTCCCCTTCAACGAGCTCCTGACATGATCCGCGTCCTCTACTTTGCCCGCGTGCGGGAGCAACTGGCCAGCCCCGGCGAGGACCTGCCTGCCGACCCATCGCTTCCCACCGCGGCCGACCTGGTCGAGCGGTTGCGCACCCGCGGCGGCGTCTGGGGGGAGGTCTTCGGCCCGGACCAACGGGTCCTGGTCGCCATCAATCAGCAGCTGGCCAGGCCGGAGACCAGCATCGCCGACGGCGATGAGGTCGCCTTCTTTCCCCCGGTGACCGGGGGCTGAATGGACTCCTGCGGGTCGTGACCCCAGAGGGTCTAGGGTGCCGAGCGGGCCCCCACTACCCCCATCTTGTGCCCTTCGGCCTGGGGCGAGGTCATGAAGTCTTGCATGGCCATTGCCGTGATGCGGATCAGGTCCTCGCGATCCGGATAGGCAGCGATCTGCTCCGCCATCCAATCCTTAAGGGCTGCGGTGAAGGTCGCGCCACTGAACACGAAGAGCCTGTCGTTGAAGTCCGTCATGAAACGCCTGTATGCCTCTGCCTGGGTCCTGGAGAACACATGAATGCCGGGGACCCAAGATTCTACGACGCAGGGCATCTGCTCGCCCTGGCGTCGTGCTTTGCCATTCCCGCCCGGCCCAAGTCCGTGACACCCCTGGGACGCGGGCTGGTCAATGCCACCTTCAGCGTCGCCACCGATGCCGGCGACTATGTCCTGCAACGGGTGAACGGCACTGTATTTCCAGAACCCGAGCGCATCATGGACAACCTTCGGGTGGTGGGGACCCACCTGGCCCGCTACCCGGAATCCGGGCTGTCCATTCCGGTACCTATCCTCCACCGGAACGGGGCCAGTTTTACCCGGGATCATCAGGGAAACCTTTGGCGGCTCATGCCGCACATTGCGCATGGGGTCAACCTGCCGCGCATCGAAACCGCTGAGCAGGCCGGCGAGGTTGGGCGCGCCCTGGGGTGCTTCCACCGCCTGCTGGCGGATCTGGACCCGGCGGGCCTGGCGGTCACCCTGCCGGGCTTCCACGTCACCCCAGCCTATTTGGCCCACCTCGACCAGGTGCTGGAGGAGCGGCCCCTGGACCGGACCGAAGCCGACCTGGACCGGGCCCTCGCGGCGGTCGCCAGGGGCCGTCCCCTGGTCGGCGCCCTGGAGCAGGCCCGCCGCGACGGGCGCATCGCCCCCCGCGTCACCCACGGCGACCCCAAGCTCGACAACATCCTGTTCCATGAAACCAGCGGCCGTGCCCTGGGGGTCATCGACCTGGACACGGTCCAACCCGGGCTGATCGCACACGACATCGGCGATTGCCTGCGCTCCTGCTGCAACCGACAGGGCGAGTCCGGCGACGGGTCGGCGGGCTTCGACCTGGACATCGGCCGCCCCATCCTGGTCGCCTACGCCGGGGAAATGCGCGGCCTGCTCTCCGCGGGCGAGGTCGCCACGCTCTTCGACGGCATCCGCATCCTCCCCTACGAACTCGGGGTGCGCTTTCTCACCGATCACCTGGAGGGCGACCGCTACTTCCGCGTCCAGGCCCGCGGAGAGAATCTGCACAAGGCCCTGATCCAGTTCGCATTGGGCGCGGACATCGAGCGTCAGGAGGCACCCATCCGCGCGCTGATCGCAGAGGTCTTCCATGGGGACTGACCCGCTCGTCCAGGCCGGCGGTCCGGCGCCAAAGCGGGCCGACATCACCGGCCTGGTCCTGGCGGGGGGGCGGGGACAACGCTGGGGCGGACGCGACAAGGGCCTGATCGAACACGCCGGGCGCCCCCTGGTGGCCTGGGTCCTGGAGGCCCTGGTCAGCCAGGTCGGGCATCTGGTCATCAGCGCCAACCGCAACCTGGAGACCTATGTCGCCTATGGATACCCGGTGATCAGCGACGACCTGGACGATTTCCAGGGGCCCCTGGCGGGGATCGCCGCGGCCCTGGCGCTGGTGGAGACGCCATGGATCGTCACCGCGCCCTGCGATGCACCGGCCCTGCCCGGGGACCTGGTGGCGCGCCTGGGCCTGGCCCTGCACAGCCAGGGCGGATCGGCTGCGGTCGCCCAAGTCGGCGGACGCATTCAGCCGGTCCACGCCCTGATCCCCGTCGCCCGTGCGGCGGATCTGGCGGCCTATCTTGCTGGGGGGGGGCGATCCGTCCGCGGCTGGCTGGAGGGCCAACCCCTGGCCATGGCCGACTTCAGCGACAGCCCCGGGGCCTTCGCCAATCTCAATACCCCGGCCGCCGCACAGATGGAGGGGCCGGGTCGGGTTCGCTGATCGGCTCGCCCGGGGCAGGAGACTACCAACCCCTCTCCAGCAGCCCCTTGAGGAATTGCCCGGTGTAGGACTGAGGGCAGCCGGCAATGTCCTCGGGGGTGCCGACGACGATCACCTGGCCACCCCGGTCGCCGCCCTCCGGACCCAGGTCTATGACCCAGTCGGCGGTCTTGATCACATCCAGATTGTGCTCGATCACCACCAGGGTGTTGCCCTGGTTCCGGAGGCGGTGCAGGACCTCCAGGAGGTGCCTGACGTCATGGAAGTGCAGGCCGGTGGTGGGCTCGTCCAGGATGTAGAGGGTCCGGCCAGTGTCGCGTTTGGAGAGTTCCCGGGAGAGCTTGACCCGCTGGGCCTCGCCCCCGGAGAGCGTGGTGGCGCTCTGGCCCAGGCGCACATAGCTCAGGCCCACGTCCACCAGGGTCTGGAGCTTGCGGGCTATGACCTGGACCGGGGCGAAGAAGGCGAGGGCCTCCTCGATGGTGAGGTCGAGCACCTGGTCGATGGAGCGGCCCTTGTAGTGGATCTCCAGGGTCTCGCGGTTGTAGCGCCGCCCCTTGCAGGCGTCGCACTGGACATAGATGTCGGGGAGGAAGTGCATTTCCACCCGGATCAGGCCGTCGCCCTTGCAGGTCTCGCAGCGCCCGCCGGCGACGTTGAAGCTGAAGCGTCCCGGCCCGTAGCCGCGGGAGCGGGCCTCCTGGGTGGCGGCGAACAGCTCTCGCACCGGGCCGAAGAGCCCCGTGTAGGTCGCCGGGTTGGAGCGTGGGGTGCGCCCTATGGGGGACTGGTCTATGTCCACGACCTTGTCGAAGTGCTCCAGGCCCTCGATGGTCCGGTAGGGGGCCGGGGTCAGCCCGGAGCCATAGAGGTGGCGGGCCGCCGCCGGGTGCAGTGTGTCGTTGATGAGGGTGGACTTGCCGGAGCCTGAGACCCCTGTGACGCAGCACAGGGTACCAACGGGGATGCTGACGTCGACGCCGCGCAGGTTGTGGCCGCTGGCCCCGAGGATGCGCAGTTGCCGGCCCGGGTCCGGGGCCCGGCGCTCGGTCGGGATCTCGATGCGCAGCTCGCCGCTCAAATAGCGCCCGGTCAGCGACCTGGGGTTGGCGGCGATTTCGTCGGCCGTCCCCTGCGCCATGATCTCGCCCCCGTGGGCCCCGGCCCCGGGGCCCAGATCGACCACCTGGTCGGCGGTGCGGATGGCCTCCTCGTCGTGCTCGACCACGATCACGGTGTTGCCGATGTCCCGCAGGTGGGTGAGGGTGCGCAGCAGCCGGGCGTTGTCGCGCTGGTGCAGGCCGATGGAGGGCTCGTCGAGGATGTACATGACCCCCACCAGCCCGGCGCCGATCTGGCTCGCCAGGCGGATGCGCTGGGCCTCGCCGCCGGACAGGGTTTCGGCGCTGCGCGCCAGGGTCAGGTAGTCGAGCCCCACGTCCACCAGAAAGCGCAGGCGCTCCCCGATCTCCTTGACGATCTTGACCGCGATCTCACCGCGCGCCCCCGGGATGGCCAGGGACTCGCACAGGACCAGGGCCTGGCCGATGGGCATGGCGGCGATGGCCGGGAGATTGTGCCCGGCGACGAAGACGTGGCGGGCCGCTGGATTGAGCCGGGTCCCGCCGCAGGCGGGGCAGGGCTGGCTGGAGAGGTAGCGGGCCAGTTCCTCGCGCACGGCGTTGGAGTCGGTCTCCCGGTAGCGCCGCTGCATGTTGGGGACTATGCCCTCGAAGGGCCTTCGGCGGACCGCGCGCTCTCCGGGCAGGGTCATGGCGATGGCCTCTTCGCCACTGCCGTACAGGACGACCCGGCGGATGACCTCCGGCAGTGCCCGCCAGGGGGTCTCCGGGTCGAAGCCGTAATGGGTGCCCAGGGCGCGGATGTACTGAAAGTAGTAGGCGTTGCGCCTGTCCCAGCCGCGTATGGCGCCGGCGCCGAGCCCCAGGTCCGGGTGCAGGACGACCTTGGCGGGGTCGAAGACCTGCTCCACCCCGAGCCCGTCGCAGGCCGGGCAGGCCCCCGCGGGGTTGTTGAAGGAAAAGAGCCGCGGCTCGGGCTCCGCGATGCTGTAGCCACATTCGGGACAGGCGAACCTGGCGGAGAAGGTCAGCTCCGGGCTTTCGCCGTCCATCCAGGCCAGGCGCACCAGGCCATCGGAGAGGCGCAAAGCGGTCTCGATGGACTCGGCCAGGCGCAGCCGCAGGTCTGCACGCACCCGAAAGCGGTCGATCACCACCTCGATGTCGTGTTTGCGCTTGAGATCCAGGTCCGGGGGGGCGTCCAGCTCATAGATGTCTCCATCGATCCGGGCGCGCACGAAGCCCTGGGCGTTCAACTCCGCCAGCAGGCGTTGATACTCCCCCTTGCGCGCCGACACCACCGGCGCCAGCAGCATGAGGCGGGTCCCCTCCGGCTGGGCGAGGACCTGATCCACCATCTGGGTGACGGTCTGGGCCGCCAGCGGGGCCCCGTGCTCCGGGCAGCGCGGTTCTCCGACCCGGGCGAAGAGCAGGCGCAGGTAGTCGTGAATCTCGGTGATGGTCCCGACGGTGGAGCGGGGGTTGTGGGAGGTGGTCTTCTGCTCGATGGAGATGGCCGGGGACAGGCCCTCGATGTGGTCCAGGTCGGGTTTTTCCATCACCGACAGGAACTGCCGGGCGTAGGCCGACAGGGACTCCACATAGCGGCGCTGGCCCTCGGCATAGATGGTGTCGAAGGCCAGGGATGACTTTCCGGACCCCGAAAGCCCGGTGAGGACGATGAGGCGGTCCCGGGGCAGGTCGAGGTCGATGTTCTTGAGGTTGTGGGTGCGGGCGCCGCGGATGCGGATGCTGTCCATGGGGTTTACCGGGGGCTTGGGGCGGCGTGAGGCGTGCCGGGCGCGCCGGCCGGCGGATGCCGCCCAGCCCGGGCCCGGGCAAGCTGGTACTATTGCAGCCTTTTTCGGCAGAGGCAAAGGCAGTCGTATGGGTAGTAACCAGAGGCCGGGGTTGGCCATGACAGGGTTGGAGCGCCGGGCCGCGGCCGGGCTGGCGGGGATCTTTGCCTTCCGGATGCTGGGGCTCTTCCTCATCCTGCCGGTTTTTGCCCTCCAGGCCAAGGGGCTGACCGGCGCCACGCCACTGCTCATCGGCCTGGCCATCGGGGCCTACGGCCTGACCCAGGCGATCCTGGGCATCCCCTTCGGCATGCTGTCCGACCGCATCGGGCGCAAGCCCGTGATCTTTGGCGGCCTGGCCCTGTTCGCCATCGGCAGTGTGGTGGCGGCAATGGCCAGCAGCATCGAGGGTGTCATCGTCGGGCGCGTCATCCAGGGCAGCGGGGCCATCGCCGCGGCGGTGATGGCCCTGGCCGCGGACCTGACCCGGGAGGAGGTGCGTACCAAGGCCATGGCCACCATCGGCATCAGCATCGGCATCTCCTTTGCCGTGGCCTTGGTCCTGGGGCCGGCCATTGCCCACTGGTTCGGGCTCGCCGGGATCTTCTGGTTCACCGCCGGACTGGCCCTGGGCGGGGCCCTGATCCTGGCCCTGGTGGTCCCGACCCCAGACCACTCCAGCATCCACCGCGACGCCGAGCCGGTGGCGGGGCAGTTCCATGGGGTCTTGAGGTCCGCCGAGCTGCTGCGCCTCGACTTCGGGGTCCTGACCCTGCACATGCTGATGACGGCCCTGTTCCTGGTGATTCCGCTGGACCTCAAGGCCCTGGGGCTGCCGGCGGCCCACCACTGGTGGGTCTATCTCCCGGTGCTGGTCCTGTCGGTGCTGGCCATGGTCCCCTTCATCATCCTGGCGGAGCGCGGCGGACATCACAGAGCGGTCCTGCTCGGGGCCGTCGCCGCCCTGAGCCTGGCCCTGTTTGGGCTCTACGGTTTCCACGCGGCCCTGGCGCCCCTGGTCTTCTTCCTGTTTCTGTTCTTCACCGCCTTCAATCTCCTGGAGGCGAGCCTGCCCTCGCTGATCTCGCGGATCGCCCCGGCGGGGGCCAAGGGCACCGCCATGGGGGTCTTTGCGACCGCCCAGTTCGGCGGGGCCTTCCTCGGCGGCATGCTGGGCGGCTTCGTCCATCAGCGCCTCGGGCAGGATGCGGTCCTGCTGTTCTGCGTCGGTGCGGCAGTGCTCTGGTTCCTGCTGGCCCTGCCCATGCGCAGCCCGCGCCGGGTGAGCAGCCTGGTGGTGCGGGTCGGTGCGGACCGGATGCAAGACCCGGCGGGGATAGGGCGGCTGTTGCGGGAGATCCCGGGGGTGGAGGAGGCCGTCGTCGTCGCCGACGAGGGCAACGCCTACCTCAAGGTGGACAATCGCCGACTCGATTCGGCAAGATTGCAGGCCATTTGCGCCGGGGCCTGAGGCCGGGCGTTCGGATCGGTTTCAATTTGGACTGCTCTATCCGGGCAGTTCTTCACTGCGGTAAGGGGAGGGGAGCGATGTCACGTGGCGTGAACAAGGTCATCCTGATCGGGAATCTGGGTAACGAGCCGGATGTGCGGTACATGCCAAGCGGCGATGCCGTGGCCAATGTGAGCATCGCCACCAGCGAGGCATGGAAGGACAAGAACACGGGTGAGATGCAGGAGCGCACCGAGTGGCATCGGGTGGTGTTCTTCGGCAAGATCGCGGAAGTGGTTAAGCAATACCTGCACAAGGGTTCCAAGATCTACGTCGAGGGCAAGCTGCGTACCCGTAAGTGGCAAGGCCAGGACGGGCAGGATCGATACACCACAGAGGTGGTCGTGGACATCAACGGATCCATGCAGATGCTCGATGGCCGCCCGGGCGGCGGCACGGCGGACTACGGCGACGGCGCCATGGCGCGTCCCAGCGGCGGCGGGCAGCCGCGCCCCGCCGCCGCCCCGTCGTCGGGTGGCGGTCAACGCGGAAACGAGCCACCGCCCTTCGATGACGACATCCCGTTTTAGGGGGTGGTGATGCGTACCCTTTTGGTGACTGGAGGGGCCGGTTTCATCGGTGGAAACTTTGTCCATTTGGTTGTGGCGCAGGGTGGGGTCCAGGTGATCAACCTGGACAAGCTCACCTACGCGGGCAATCTCGACACCCTGGCCCCCCTGGCGTCCAACCCCGGTCACGTCTTCGTCCAGGGCGACATCGGTGACCGTGAGTTGGTGGGCCGGTTGCTGCGGGACTATGCGGTGGACGCGGTGGTCAACTTCGCTGCCGAGAGCCATGTGGACCGCTCCATCGACGGGCCCGCGGCCTTCATCGAGACCAATGTCCTTGGGACCTTCAATCTGCTGGACTGCGCCAAGGCGTATTGGTCGGGCTTGAGCGCCGAGCGCAAGGAGGCCTTTCGTTTCCTGCATGTCTCCACCGACGAGGTATACGGTTCCCTCGGTCCCACCGGCCTCTTCACGGAGGAGACGCCCTATGCCCCCAATTCGCCCTATTCGGCCTCCAAGGCGGCCTCGGACCATCTGGTGCGTGCCTGGCACCACACCTACGGGCTGCCGGTCCTGACCACCAATTGCTCCAACAACTACGGCCCCTACCAGTTTCCCGAAAAGCTGATCCCGCTGATCATCCAAAAGGCCCAACGCGGAGAGCCGCTACCCATCTATGGCGATGGCAGCAATGTCCGCGACTGGCTGTTCGTGGAGGACCACTGCCGGGCCATTCTCCGCGTCCTGGAGGCCGGTCGCCCGGGGGAGGTCTACAACGTCGGCGGCAACAGCGAGCGGACCAACCTCCAGGTGGTCGATACCCTTTGTGGCTTGCTCGACGAGTTGGTGCCCGACTCGGCCTATCGGCCCCATGCCAGGCTCAAGACCTTCGTCAAGGACAGGCCGGGGCATGACCGGCGTTACGCCATCGATTCCAGCAAGCTCCAACGGGAACTGGGCTGGTCGCCGCTGGAGACGTTCGATAGCGGTATGCGGCGCACGCTCCGGTGGTACCTGGACAATGCGCCTTGGTGCGCCCGGGTCACCGACGGGAGTTACCTTGGGCAGCGGCTCGGCCACGCCTGAGGGCAGGGAGACATGACCATGAACCGAAAGGGCATTATTCTGGCCGGCGGGTCCGGCACCCGGCTCTATCCGCTGACCCACACCATCAGCAAGCAACTCCTGCCGGTGTATGACAAGCCGATGATCTACTACCCCCTGTCCACGCTGATGCTGGCGGGGATTCGGGAGATCCTGATCATCACCACGCCGCGCGATCAGGCGGCCTTCCGGGACCTGCTCGGTGACGGCTCCCAATGGGGGATAAGCCTGAGCTACGCCATCCAGCCCGAGCCAGCGGGACTGGCCCAGGCCTTCCTGATCGGGCGCGGTTTCGTCGGCGACGCCCCTTCCTGCCTGATCCTGGGGGACAACATCTTCTATGGGCATGGGCTCATCCACCAATTGCGTTCGGCCTCTGCCCAGACCGACGGCGCCACGGTGTTCGGGTATTGGGTCAAGGACCCGCAGCGCTATGGCGTGGCGGAATTCGACACCAATGGCAATGTGGTCAGTCTGGCCGAAAAGCCAGATCGGCCAAAGTCCAACTATGCCGTCACCGGGGTCTACTTTTATGACAGTCAGGTCTGCGACCTGGCCGCTGCACTGAAGCCCTCCGCACGCGGGGAGCTGGAGATCACGGACCTCAACAACGTCTACCTGGGCAAGGGTCAACTGCGCCTGGAGAAGATCGGCCGTGGCGTCGCCTGGCTGGACACCGGGACCCACGAGTCCCTGATGCAGGCCGGCGACTTCATCCAGACCATCGAGCAGCGGCAGGGGTTGAAGGTTTGTTGCCCGGAAGAAGTCGCCTACCAAAACCGCTGGATCGACGCGGCACAACTTACGGCCATTGCCTCCGTGCTGGTCAAGAGCGGCTATGGGGAGTACCTCATGGGGCTGCTCGACCGAGGGATGGAGCCATGAAGGTCATCGAGACCAAGATCCCCGGGGTTCTGATTCTCGAACCACGGATCTTCGGGGATGCCCGCGGCTGGTTCATGGAGTCCTGGCAGGTCGAGCGCTATGCGGGTCTGGGGATCCCGGCGCGCATGGTGCAGGACAACCAGGCTTACTCGGGTCATGGCATCCTGCGTGGGCTGCACTGCCAATGGCCACACCCGCAGGGCAAGCTGGTGCAGGTCCTGCAAGGCGAGGTCTTGGACGTCGCAGTGGACGTCCGTCATGGTTCGCCCTGGTTCGGGCGTTGGGTCGGCGTGACGCTGTCTGGGCAAAACCACCGCCAGCTCTGGGTCCCGCCGGGCTTTGCCCACGGTTATCTGGTGACCGGGCCGGATGCCCTCTTTGCCTACAAGTGCTCGGATTTTTACTACCCGAAGACCGAGTTCAGCCTGCTCTGGAACGACCCGGACATCGGCATCGCCTGGCCCCTGGATGGCGAGCCCCTGCTGTCGGGAAAAGACAGCACCGCGGCCAGGCTGCGGGACATCCCCATCGACCGCCTACCACCCTACCAAGAGGTCCGACATGGGCTCAGCGAATAGTCTGCCCCGCATCCTGCTCATTGGCGCCAATGGTCAGGTCGGCTGGGAGCTGCGTCGGACCCTGGCCCCCCTCGGGGAGGTGATCGCCGCATCCCTGGAGGGGGAATATGGCCCCAAGCTGGACCTGACCAGCGCCGAGTCTCTGACGCAAATCGTCCGGGAAGCGGCCCCGGACGCGGTGGTCAATGCCGCCGCCTATACGGCGGTGGATCGGGCGGAGGCGGACCCGGCACTGGCCCATCAGATCAACGCCGAGGCCCTGCGCTTGCTGGGGTCTTTGCTGCGTGATCGCGGCGTGCCGGTGATTCACTACTCCACGGACTTCGTCTTCTCCGGAGAGGCCACCCGACCCTATCGGGAAGAGGATGCCCAGGGCCCCTGAACGTCTATGGGTCCACGAAACTCGCCGGGGAGCAAGCCCTGCTGGAGAGCGGAGTCCCGGCCATCGTGTTTCGGACGAGTTGGGTCTACGGGGTGCGGGGTCAGAATTTCCTGCTCACCATGCTCAGGCTCTTTGCCGAGAAGGACGAGCTGCGGGTGGTGGACGACCAAGTTGGCGCCCCCACCTGGAGCCGAATGCTGGCCGAGGTCACGGCCCAGACCCTGCACAGGGTCCTGCGACGCGAGGTAGATCTGGATCGGGTAACCGGGCTCTACCATGTCACCGCCGGCGGTGAGACGAGCTGGTACGGTTTTGCCAAGGCGATCCTGGAGGCCAGCGGCGGGTCATGCAAACTCCTGCCGACACCGTCCTCGGACTACCGCTCCCCAGCACGGCGGCCGGCCTATTCGGTGCTCGACAACACCAAGCTCTGGGAGACCTTCGGGCTGGCCCTGCCAGACTGGCGGGTGTCCCTGGCCCAGTGCCTCGAAGACCTGCGGTAGCACGACAGCCGAGTATCGAGCGGGACGGGGATTTGCCCCGTTCAGAACCCTTTGGAGCCGAACCGGTCGCGCCTTGTGGGAGCCTGAGGTGGACCCATTTGACCAGCGCCTCCACCGCGTCCTCCGCGGTCGTCAGCGCCGCGTAGAAGTCGTCTTTGGCCACGTCGATGCTGAACACCACCCGTCTCCCCGCCAGTCGCTCGCCCAGCCCCGCCCAGTCCAACGCTTTGAACCCGACCGTCTTGTATCTATGCTTGCCCATGGGGACACCTCCGCCGTCTCGGTTGATCGCACCGCAAGTCAAGCACTTGCCGGCCGAGCTACGAGGGTCCCCACGTCCTTTCTATAACTGACTACGACTGGCCATCAGCGGACCACGACCCGTCTACCGGAGGGCCGGTTGACGTGGGGCCAGGTCCGATCTAGGGTCTTCGTGCGATCCCCAGGTTTGACCCTCCCACCACCCGAGAGACGGCCAAGACCATGACCCCATCCGCCAAGTGCCTCAAGCGCAGGTCCCGCCTCACGCTGGCCGTCCTGTGGGGCGTGCTGGCCACCACCGCAGGAGCGACCATGTCCGCCGAGACCCCCAGCCAGGCCCCAACTCAGGCCCAGACCGAGCCGCCGGCCGAACAGCGCATCGATGCCGATGCCCAGAAGGCCCTGGCCGTCACCACATCCGGATTCTGACGATAAGCCGGGAGAAACCACCATGACTAGTTCGGAGTTGGCATACGAGCAGATCAAGACGCTTCCCGAGATCCAGGTGCGGGAGGTGCTGGATTTCATCGGTTATCTGAAGGAAAAGGGCGAACGGGTTGAGTGGGAGGATCTGATGTGCGCCCAGGCCGGCTCGCTGGCGGCAGTTTGGGACAACACGGAAGATGAGGTGTGGAATGATCTGTAGGCGCGGCGACTTGACCCTGGTGCCGTTTCCGTTCACCGACCTGTCCTCGGCGAAACGACGGCCAGTGTTGGTGTTGGCCGACCCTGACGGCTACGGGGACTTCCTTGGCGTCGCTGTGACCTCACGCCCGCATCATAGCAACGCCATCGGCATCCGCGATCAGGACATGGGTCGAGGTGGGTTGCCTGCGGCGAGTTGGGTGCGCACCGACAGGGGGCGGTTTCAAGTTTGAAGTGCAACGCAAGAGTTTAACTGATTGATTTCTTGTGACATGACTTCCTCCGGTGTCATAAAGCCGAGGCATTTTCTTGGGCGCGTGTTGAGTGCCGTGGCGATCTGGGTTAGGCGCCGCTGGGAGACGCCGGAGAGGTCCATCCCCTTGGGCAGGTACTGGCGGATCAGGCCGTTGGCATTCTCGTTGGAGGGGCGCTGCCAAGGGCTATGAGGGTCGGCGAAGTACACCCGAATGTTGAGGCGGCGCGCGAGCGCTTGGTGGTGCGCCATTTCCTTGCCCTGGTCGTAGGTCAGGGTCTTACGCACAGCGGCCGGCAGGGTCCGCATGCGGCGCGTAAAGCCCTCCAGCGCCGCCTCGGCGTCGGTACCGTCCATCTTGGCCAGGAGGACGTAGCGGCTCTTGCGCTCGACCAGGGTCCCGACCGCGCTGGCATTGCCTGCGCCCTTGATGAGGTCCCCCTCCCAATGCCCCGCTACCTGCCGTCCCAGGACCTCTGCGGGCCGCGTGTGGATCGAGACCATGTCGCGCAGATGCCCGCGCCGATCCGTGCCTCGGGAGCGCGCCAGGCGCTTTTTGTGCGCCTGGCGCAAGGCCGCGATCAACGTCTTGCGCAACTCCCCGCGCGGCTGCGCGTAGATGTAGCTGTAGATGGTCTCATGGGAGACTCGCTCGGTCGGTTCGTCCGGGTGCATCTGCTTGAGTCTGCCCGCGATCTGCTCCGGGGACCAGCCACCCAACAGGCCGTGTGGACCTCCTGCAACAGCGCCGTGCCCACCACCAGCTTGCGCCGACCGCGCCGGCACCGGCTCCGCGTGCGCTGCCCAGCACTCACCGCGTCGTAGGTCACGCCCACCCGGTTGCGGGCAATCTCCCGACTCACCGCGCTCGGCCAACGGCCAAGACCGCGCGCTATCTCGCGCCGGCTCAGCCCCTCGTTCAGACCTTTCTGGATCCTGTTGCGGTCGTCCGCCGTCAACTGTCTGTACCGCGTTCTCATGTGCACACCTCCTGCCTACAGCCTAGGTCCGGGTGTTGCACTTCATTTTGGAACTCGCCGGGTCATTACCTTGAACATTGTTCTCGTGAGCAAGGTTTTCGGGTCAGTTAGCAATGTCTTCGTGGATCGCGTAGTACAAGGGGTTTGTGCACGCATCGGGATGAGCGCTGTAGGTTTGGAGTGATCAATAGCAAACCCCAGTATCTACCGCCCCATTGTTTGGGTTCGTTCCTCACCCGAACCTAATGTGCTGGATCTTATGGCGATCCCCAGGTTCGACCCTTTCACCACCCGAGAGACGACCAAGACCATGACCCCATCCGCCAAGTGCCTCAAGCCCCGCCTCACGCTGGCCGTCCTGTGGGGCGTGCTGGCCACCACCGCAGGAGCGACCATGAACATCGAGCCCCCGGCCGAACAGCGCATCGACGCCGACGCCCAGAAGGCCCTGGCCGTCACTATCTACAACGACAATCTGGCCCTGGTGAAGGATCAGCGCAGCCTGCAGCCTGACCCAGGGCGAGAACCGGCTGGCCTGGCGCAATGTCTCGGCCAAGATTCGCCCCGAGACGGCCCTGTTGAGCGAGACCTCCGGCCGACTCCCGGTGATGCTGCTGGAACAGAACTTCGACTTCGACCTACTCAATGGCGAGAGCCTGCTCAAGAAGTATGTCGGGCGCGAGGTGCGGGTCATCCGCACCAATGATGCGGGGCAGCGCACCGAGGAGGCGGCCAAGGTCCTGGCGGCCAATAACGGCGTGGTCCTGCGCTATGCCGACCGCATCGAGACCGGACTGGTTGGCCACCTCGCCTACCCGGATGTCCCCGCCAACCTGCGCGACGAGCCGACCCTGGTCCTGCACCTGGATGCACCGGCGGCGGGGGAGGGGGCCTTCGAGCTGTCCTATTTGACCCGCGGCCTGTCCTGGAAGGCGGATTATGTGGGAAATCTGAGCGCCGACGGGTCCGCCATGGACCTCAACGGCTGGGTGACCCTGACCAATACCAGCGGCATCCCCTACCGCGGGGCCCTGGTGCAACTCGTGGCCGGGGAGATCAACCAGGTCATGGACGCCATGCCGGCGGCGCCCATGGCGCGCATGGCGATGGTCGCCGAGGCCGCGATGCCGCAGGAGGAGTCCTTCGATCAGTACCACCTCTACACCTTGCCGCGGGCCACGGACATCGGCAACAACCAGACCAAGCAGGTGGCCCTGCTCTCGGCCCCAAGGGTCCCGGTGACCCGGGAACTGGTGGTGCAGGGCCAGTCCCATGCCTACCGGGCCCAGTCCGGGGACGGCTGGGTCAAGCTCCCGGTGGCCTCCCGGCTGCGCTTCGACAACCAGGGCGGCAGCCTCGGCATACCCCTGCCCAAAGGGGTGGTGCGGGTCTACGGCAAGGACAAGAGGGGCAATGCCCAGTTCGTCGGTGAGGACCGGATCGACCACACACCCAAGGGCGAGACCGTGAGCCTCAAACTCGGCGAGAGCTTCGATGTCACGGCCCGGCGCAAGCAGACCGCCTTCAAGAAGCTGTCCGGCACCAGTGCCTACAACTATGCCTTCGAGGTCGCCTTCGAGATGGAACTGAAGAATGCCAGGCCCGAGCCCGTCACGGTCAAGGTGATCGAGGAACTGCCGGGGGACTGGACCATGATCAAGTCGAGCCAGCCCCACACCAAGGAGGCGTCCAACCTCGCCTCCTGGCAGGTGCAGATCCCCGCCGAGGGTGCCGTGACCCTGACCTGGCAGGTGCAGGCGCGGTTCTGAGCCTGCGTGGGCCCCCGTCAGCCCAGGCACCCCCGTTCGGTCAGGCAGTCCTCCCCGCCGGTGGCGTATTCCCGGCAGAGCAGGGGACGTTGGGCATAGATGCGGCAGAGCTGGGTGTCCCGGTCCAGGGCGACGCACCAGCCGTCATCCAACCGGGCCATGACCTGGCGGCCCCAGGCATCGGTGGCGATGTAACGCCGCGGGACCCCGGTGTCGGTCAGCAGCAGGACCTCCAGGCGACAGCAGCAGGCGGCACAGGTGGCGCAGGTGACGGGGGCGTCCGTCGGGGTGGGGTCCTGGGACATGGCGATCACCGGCTAAGGCGGCGGTGAAGTGTAGCGCAATGGCGCCGAGACGTTGCGGACGGGGCGAATGCGCCGGCGGCATGAACATGGCTGCATGAACAGGACAAGGCTGAACATTGTCTTTGCTGGCCTCCGCGTCTATGCTTCCGCGTTTTCGTCTTTCGCCTGAGGCCACCCATGGGCGCCGCTACCCTCTATGACAAACTCTGGGATGAGCACGTCGTCCGCTACCAGGACGATACGGTGCTTCTCTACATCGACCGCCAGCTCATCCACGAGGTGACCTCCGCCCAGGCCTTCGAGGGGCTGCGTATTCATGGACGCCGGCCGCGCCGGCCCGAGGCCAACCTGGCGGTGCCGGATCACAATGTCCCGACGACTTTGAGGTCCGCCGGGATCACGGACCCGGTGGCCCGGCTCCAGGTGGATACCCTGGTGCGTAACTGCGCCGAGTTCGGCATCACCATCTATGGGATGGATGACCCGCGTCAGGGCATTGTCCACGTCATTGGCCCTGAGGCGGGCTTCACCCTGCCCGGGACCACCATGGTCTGCGGCGACTCCCATACCTCCACCCACGGCGCCTTCGGGGCGCTTGCCTTCGGCATCGGGACCTCGGAGGTGGAGCATGTGCTGGCCACCCGCTGCCTGGTGCAGCACAAGTCCAAGTCCATGCTCGTCAGTGTGGACGGGGCCGTGGGGCCGGGTATCACGGCAAAAGACATCGTGCTGGCCATCATCGGGGAGATCGGCACCGCGGGCGGCACCGGCTATGTCATCGAGTTCGCCGGCGAGGCCATTCATGCCCTTTCGATGGAGGGGCGCATGACGGTCTGCAACATGGCCATCGAGGCCGGCGCCCGGGCCGGGCTCATCGCGGTGGACGAGAAGACCATCGAGTACGTCCGTGGGCGGCCCTATGCCCCCAAGGGGGAAGAGTTCGAGCAGGCGGCCGCCTACTGGCGGACCCTCAGGAGCGACCCCGGGGCGCGCTTCGACCGCGAGGTCCACATCGACGCCGCCGCCATCAAGCCCCAGGTGACCTGGGGGACCTCCCCGGAGATGGTGGCCGCGGTGGATGGGCGGGTCCCGGATCCCGAGCAGATCGCCGACCCGGGCAAGGCCGAGGGTGTGCGCCGCGCCCTGACCTACATGGGGCTCAGCGCCGGGACGCCGATCACGGAGATCCGCCCGGATAAGGTCTTCATCGGCTCTTGCACCAATGCCCGCATCGAGGACCTGCGCGCCGCCGCGGCCGTGGCCAAGGGGCGCAAGGTGGCCGACAGCATCAAGCTGGCCCTGGTGGTCCCGGGCTCGGGTCCGGTGAAGGAACAGGCCGAGGCCGAGGGCCTGGATGCGATCTTCCGCAGTGCGGGTTTCGAGTGGCGCGAGCCCGGTTGCTCCATGTGCCTGGCCATGAACGCCGACCGGCTGGAGCCGGGGGAGCGTTGTGCCTCCACCTCCAATCGCAACTTCGAGGGGCGCCAGGGCTATGGCGGGCGCACCCATCTGGTCAGCCCCGCCATGGCCGCCGCCGCCGCGGTGGCCGGGCACTTCATCGACGTGAGGGACCTCTGATGCAGCCCTTCGACAACTTTATCGGCGTCGTTTGTCCGCTGGACCGTTCCAATGTGGACACCGATGCCATCATCCCGAAGCAGTTTCTGAAAAGCATCCAGCGCACCGGCTTCGGGCCCAACCTGTTCGACGAGTGGCGCTATCACGATACCGGCGAGCCGGGGCAGGACAATAGCGGCCGCCCCCTCAAGGCGGACTTCGTACTGAATGACCCCCGTCACGCCGGGGCCAGCATCCTCCTGACCCGGGCCAATTTCGGCTGCGGCTCGTCCCGCGAGCACGCCCCCTGGGCCCTGTCGGACTATGGCTTCCAGGTCATCCTGGCGGAGGGTTTCGCGGACATCTTCTTCAACAACTGCTTCGAAAACGGCATCTTACCCATAGTCCTGGAGCCCGCGGTCATTGAAGGGCTCTTCGCCAAGACCGCAGGGCCCCAAGCCTTGCGTATCGCGGTTGATCTCGAGGCCCAGACCCTGACCCTCGAGGATGGGGCTGTGCTGGCCTTCGACGTCCATCCTCGCCGTAAGCACTGCCTGTTATTGGGGCTCGACCAGATTGGGCAGACGCTCGAACATGCCGATGCCATCGCGGCCTATGAGGAGAAGCGGCGCCAGCAGGCGCCCTGGCTGTTTGTCTGAAGGACCCTGAGAACCGCGGCCGAAGCGGCCGTCCCTCGTATTAGAGAGCGCATTAGCCGTCGCTGTACGCAAATGATTCGACGGTTTATCGCGAATCCGCGGTCCACCCGCAGGTTGACCCAAGCCGTTGCACTAGACCATGATCGATTTGCGTGTATTCGCATTCAATTGCGGCTAATTCCAAAAACTAGGTAGAGATCCTTTGAGCAAGCACATCCTCATTCTCCCCGGCGACGGGATTGGCCCGGAGATCGTGACCGAGGCGGTCAAGGTCCTGGCGACGCTACGCGACGACTTCGGCCTCGACATCGACATGGACGAGGCCCTTGTGGGCGGCGCTGCCATCGATGCCACTGGCGGCCCCCTGCCTGGGGTCACCCTGGAGATGGCCAAGGAGGCGGACGCCGTCCTGCTGGGGGCCGTGGGCGGGCCCAAGTGGGAGCCACTGGACATCCAGGTCCGCCCGGAGAAGGGGCTCCTGGGGCTGCGTGCCGGGCTTGGGCTTTTCGCCAACCTGCGCCCGGCCATCCTGTATCCGCAGCTCGCCGATGCCTCGACGCTCAAGCCGGAAGTGGTGGCGGGGCTGGACATCCTGATCGTGCGCGAACTGACCGGGGACATTTACTTCGGTCAGCCGCGGGGCATCCGCACCCTGCCCAGCGGAGAACGTCAGGGCATCAACACCATGGTCTACACGGAGTCGGAGATCCGTCGTATCTGCCGGGTTGCCTTCGATCTGGCCCGACGGCGTGACCGCCGCGTCTGTTCCGTGGACAAGGCGAATGTGCTGGAGTGCACCGAGCTGTGGCGCCAGGTGGCCACGGAGGTCGGGGCCGAGTATCCGGATGTGAGCCTGAGCCACATGTACGTGGACAACGCCGCCATGCAGTTGGTGCGTAACCCCAAGCAGTTCGACGTCATGGTCACCGGCAACATCTTCGGCGACATCCTCTCGGACGCCGCCTCCATGCTCACCGGTTCCATCGGCATGCTGCCTTCGGCCTCGCTGGATGAGCACGGCAAGGGGATGTACGAGCCCATCCACGGGTCGGCCCCCGACATTGCGGGTAAGGGGGTGTCCAATCCCCTGGCCACCATCCTGTCCGTGGCCATGATGCTGCGCTACAGCCTGGGTGAGGCGGGCTTGGCGGACCGAGTGGAAGCGGCCGTCTCCCGGGTGCTCGATCAGGGGCTGCGTACCCCGGACATCATGTCCCAGGGCATGCAGCAGGTCGGCACCGAGGCGATGGGCGATGCGGTGATTGCCGCTCTGCTGGCGGCTGCGCAAGCCTAGCAGGCGGTCGGTTTTTCTTGTCTGCGGGCGCCAGCGATGTTGGCGGTCATGATCGGGAGCAAGCGATGAATCGGGTCGGTTTCGTAGGTTGGCGGGGCATGGTCGGTTCGGTCCTCATGGGCCGTATGCGGGAGGAGGGGGATTTCGACCGCATTTCCGAGCCCGTCTTTTTCACCACGTCCCAGGCCGGGGAGCCGGGACCGGATGTGGGCCAGGGCGGCGCTCCGCTCCTGGACGCCCATGACCTGGACGCCCTGGCGCGGCAGGAGGCCATCGTCACCTGCCAGGGTGGCGATTACACCAAGGATGTCTATCCGCAACTGCGTGCCCGCGGTTGGAAGGGCTACTGGATCGACGCCGCCTCCAGCCTGCGCATGGATGAGGGCAGCACCATCATCCTGGACCCGGTCAACCGGGACGTCATCGACGCCGCCCTGCATGCAGGCAAGCGCGACTTCATCGGCGGCAACTGCACCGTCAGCCTGATGCTCATGGCCGTCGGCGGGCTCTTCCGCGCCGGGCTGGTGGAGTGGGTCAGCGCCATGACCTATCAGGCCGCCTCCGGTGCCGGGGCCAAGAACATGCGTGAACTCCTCAGTCAGATGGGGGCGCTGCATGATGGCGTCGCCGACCTCCTGGCGGACCCGCGCTCCGCCATCCTGGAGATCGACCGGCGCGTCACCGCGACCATGCAGGGACCGGGCTTCCCGGCGGTCAACTTTGGCGCCCCCCTGGCGGGGAGTCTGATCCCCTGGATCGACACACAGCTCCCCAACGGCCAGAGCCGCGAGGAGTGGAAGGGCGGCGCCGAGACCAACAAGATCCTCGGGCGTAGCCACGACCCGCTCCCCATCGATGGCCTGTGCGTGCGGATCGGGGCCATGCGCTGCCACAGCCAGGGGCTTACCATCAAGCTCAGGTCCGATGTCCCCATGGACGAGATCGAGGGCCTGATCGCCGCGGCCAATGACTGGGTGCGGGTGATTCCCAATGATCGCGCGGAGACGGTGCGTGCCCTGTCGCCGGCGGCGGTGACCGGGACCCTCCAGGTCCCTGTGGGTCGTCTGCGCAAGATGAATCTGGGGCCCCAATACCTGGCCGCCTTCACCGTCGGCGACCAACTCCTGTGGGGCGCCGCCGAGCCCCTGCGGCGGATGCTTCGGATCTTGCAGGAGAGGTAGGGCGTTCCTCGGCGGCGATGGGCGGCGGGGACCGATTTCACACTGTAATTCCTCAACATCCGTCACAGATTGTTCCAGTAAGTGGCCGGTAACCTTGGTGAACTGACCGTCATCGGATACAGTTCAGGTGCCGGGCCCAGCGCCCTTGGCCGGGAGCCCGGGGACTTGATCGGAGATCGCTGCTCGCGACTCGCGATCCGAGCCAAAGTGAACGACACCATCGAGGGAGGCAGATGTTTCGCGAGGCGATTCTGGCATCAACGCTGTCCCTGCCGTGGGTTTCCGGTTCTGCCTTGGCCTTGGGGCTCGGCAGCATTCACGCCGAGTCGGCGCTGAATCAACCCTTCGCCGCCGACATCGATCTGGTCGGGGCCAATCCCGACGAACTCGACGCGGTCAAGGTTGTGCTGGCCTCCGAGGCCGAGTTCGCCAAGCGCGGGGCCGACCGCCAGCACTACCTTACGAAGTTGCGTTTCAAGCCCCAGATCTCGCCGCGCGGCAAGCCCGTCGTGCGCGTGTCCAGCACGGATCCGGTCCGTGAGCCCTACATGGACTTCCTCGTCGAGGTCGTCTGGCCCCAGGGGCGCCTCGTCAGGGAGTTCACGGTACTCCTTGACCCGCCGGCCAGTGCCAGGCGGACCACGACCGCCGTGGAGCGTCCGGTTGCAACCGGCCGTGCCGCAACCAGCGCGGAGGGCGGCGCCACCGCGGCCCTGCGCCACGAGCCCACCCGGAGCGCTCCCACACCCTCGGTCGCGCCAACAACCCGCACGACCCAGGTATCTGTACCGGCGCCCGCCGGGGGCGCGTTTCCCCTGCGCTCAGCACCGATCAAACCCGGTACCGGGCTATGGCGAACCGCAGCCAACATGACGCCGCCGGGGGCGACCGTCGCCCAGACCGCGATGGCGCTCTACCGCAATAACCAGAATGCCTTCGCGCAGGGCAACATCAATCGTATACGGCAGGGCGTGGTGCTTCAGATCCCGACCTCGGCCGAGTTGTTTGCCCTCGACGCCGCCAGGGCCGAGTCGGAGTTCCGCTCCGCCCTTGCCGGCCAGCGGGTCGCCGCCAAACCGCTGACCGACGTCACGGCCGCCGCCCCCGAGGATGAGTCCCGGCTCAGGATCGCGAGTGCCGACACGCTTCGGGAGGGCGGGAACACAGGGCGCGAGCCAGGTCCCCCTGGGCAAGGTGTCCCATCCAGCGCCGATATCGAACAGGAATTGCTGCTGGTCCGCGAGACCGGGGAGAGCACACGCCAGGAGACCGATGAGTTGCGCGCCCGGGTGCGGCAGCTTGAGGCAAGCCTTGCGGACATTCGCGATCTGCTGGCCCTGCGCAATGCCGAGCTGGGTCGGCTGCGGGGTTCATCCGAAATGGCGACCGCAGGCTCGGTGCCTGCCGAGCCTGATCCGAGCCTGTCCAGAGCGGGACCTCCAACCGTAAACGCGGAGGGCCAGTCTGTGATGGGCGGCACCATGGAAGGACTGGCGGGGACCGCCGCATCGACGGAGTCGGCCGGTACAGCGATCGAGCCGACGACCGCGCCTTTGGTCGTCGATACCATGCCGGCGAGTCACAGAGGCCCAAGCTGGGGGTAGCGCTGGGACTCAGTCGCCGGGCGAGCCGAGTGCGACCCCAGGGGTCGAGGACGTCGCGGTGACGGAGGCGCACAAGGTCGCCGTGGGTCTTCGCACCGGGCCAGACGCCGCGGCAGAACGCCTGGGCGACCCGATGATGCCGGCAAGCCCCGAAAGCCAGACGGCGACGACGGCCTTAGGGGTGGGAGACCTGCCCCTTGTGGGCAGCATCCTCGCCCCAGTGCCGATACCGATTCTTTGGTCTGGCATGGTGGCCGCGCCGGTGCTGAGCCTTCTGGCGTGGCTTGCGGTCCGACGCCGTCGTCGTCTCGACGAGGGCCTGAGCGATTTGGGCCTGCCCAGCCTGCCGAGCGTGCAAGGCGAAGGTACATCGCCCTTGCCGCCGCTGCCTGAGGTCAAGCATACCCATGTAGATCGTATAGTAGAGCGGCCTTTGTTACCGAAGTCCGAATCTGAGGTTGCCAATCTGCCCGGACCGGACGACGAGGCAGATGCCGTGGCCGAGGCCGACATCTATATCGCCTATGGCCGCTACCGCGACGCTCAAGGGCTGCTTAGGCAGGCCATCGCCCGCTCGCCTCACTCGGCGGATCTCCATTACAAGTTGGCGGAGACCTGTTGCAGTGCAGACGACTACGGCGCCCTGGCGTTTCTGCTCAACGACATGCAGGCGCAAGGGATGGATCAGGTCTATCCCGACCAATGGCGCTTGCTGGTCGAGCGGGCGGCCAATGGGCAGAGACCTGCTGATCCGCAGCCCGTCAGGGCCGATCTGCGCCTGGGGCCTGGGGCCCCGGTCGCCGGGTTCGGCCAAGCAGCACCACTCCTCAGTAATGACGTTGGCCAAGACGTCTGGACGGGAGGCGTCAGGCGTTTCGAGGACGACGGGATCGCCCCCGAAGGTGGGATGCACGGCAGCGACGCGGACCTGGAACTGACGATGGAGGACCTGGCCCAACCGACGGATGGGGATCTGGCCGCCCTGGGGGTGGTGCCCTCAGTGGTAGGGGCATCGCCCCGTCCAGTCCCCCAGCGGGCGGCCCAGCCAGGATCGGGACCCGTCTTGCCGCCGTCCGTCGAGCCCGCCGCGGAGCTTACATTCAAGCCAGATTACGATTTTGCATTGGACCTGGATACCTGGCCTGGTGCCGAGAGCACGGAGATATCCCCGGCCGACGATCTCGATCTGAACTGGGCCGAGCCGGTGCCACCGCCGGGCCCTCTGCCGGGGCTCGGGGCCGAGACGACGCCATTGCAGCTCAGCCCGACCGAACCGAGTACCGCGGCCAGCAATCCGGTGCCATTCCATTGGCAGAGGGATGGTGGCCTGTGGGGCGAGGTTGGGACCAAGCTCGACCTGGGGCGTGCCTATGTCGAGATGAACGACCCCGATGCCGCCCAGGCCATTCTGGCGGAGGTCATCGAAGAGGGTGATGCGGATCAGCAAATGGATGCACGCCGCCTGCTGGCGCAGTTGGCGGGGCATTGACGGGCGGGAACCGATCATGGGGCAAGCACCACCCGGCGGGCATGAAGGCAGGATGGTTGATCCGGAGATTCCGCCCCTCACCCCAGCCCTCTCCCCCCGGGGAGAGGGAGATGCGGAGCGCGCAGAGGGCGGTTTGCAGGTTAAGCCCATGCGCCTCGCCATGGGCATCGAGTACGACGGTAGCGCCTTTCGCGGCTGGCAGCGTCAGGGTGAGGTGCGCACGGTCCAGGCGTGCCTGGAAGCGGCCATTTCCAGGGTTGCCGATCACTCGGTTGCCATCAGTTGTGCCGGTCGCACCGACGCCGGGGTCCATGCCCTGGAGCAGGTGATCCACTTCGACACCCAGGCCGAGCGCCGGGAGCGCTCCTGGGTATTGGGCACCAACGTCAACCTGTCGCGCGACGTGCGGGTGCGCTGGGCGGCGCCGGTGGCTCCTGCCTTTCATGCCCGCTTCAGCGCCATGGCCCGCCACTACCGCTATCTGATCCTGACCCGCGACACGGGCTCTGCCTTGTTGCGGGACCGCGTGGCCTGGTTCCACTATGCCCTGGATAAGGGTCGGATGCACGAGGCGGCCCAGGCACTGGTGGGGGAGCACGACTACACCAGCTTCCGGGCCATCGGCTGCCAGGCCAAGAAGCCGGTGCGGCGTATTCACTACCTGGAGGTCGATGGCGACGAAAGCCTGTGCGAGATTCGGGTCGGTGCCAACGGCTTTCTACACCACATGGTCCGTAACATCGCCGGTGTGCTCATGGCCATAGGTCGCGGCGAGGCCCCGGTGACCTGGGCGGCAGAGGTCCTCGCGGCCCGGGATCGGACCGCCGGGGGTGTCACGGCCCCGCCGGAGGGTCTCTATTTCGTGCGGGCGGACTACCCGCCCCAGTTTGTCCTGCCCCAGACCGCCCCCATCTCTCCGGTCCTTGGCATCGTCCGCTAGGTCATCAGGTTTTCACGAATGCGCCGAACCCGGGTTAAGATCTGTGGCCTGACGCGGGCCGAAGACGCGCTGGCGGCGGCTTCGGCCGGTGCCGATGCCGTCGGGCTGGTGTTCTATGCCAGAAGCCCCCGTGCCGTGGATGCGGTCCAGGCGCGAGAGGTGCTGGGGGCCCTGCCGCCCTTCGTGACCAGCGTCGGGCTTTTCGTCGATGCCGAGTCCGCCTTTGTCCGCGAGATCCTTGCCGCCGTCCCCCTGGACCTGCTCCAGTTCCACGGCGATGAGTCCGCGGCCTACTGCTCAGGATTCGGTAGACCCTGGATCAAGGCCCTGCGGGTACGCCCCGGGATGGACCTGGGGCAGGAGGTCCGGCGCTTTGGCGAGGCCGGGGCCAGGGGTCTACTGCTGGACACCTATGAGCCGGGGCGCCCGGGGGGGACCGGGCAGCGCTTCGACTGGGGCCTGATCCCGCCCGCGTTGGGGCCGAGCATCATCCTCGCCGGGGGGCTCGACCCGGAGAATGTGGCTGAGGCCATCCGCGCCGTCCGCCCCTATGGGGTCGATGTCAGCGGCGGGGTCGAGGTCGTACTTGGGGATGACCGGCGGATCAAGGACCCTTCAAAGATAGACGCCTTCATGCATGGGGTAACCGATGGCGACAGATCCAGATAAGCGATTCGACGGGCCCGACGCCCGGGGCCACTTCGGGCCCTACGGCGGGCTCTTCGTCCCCGAGACCCTGATGCATCCCCTCGCGGAGTTGCGCGAGGCCTATGAGCGTTACCGCAACGATCCGCAGTTTCTGGCGGAGTTGAGTGCGGACCTGCGCGACTACGTCGGGCGCCCCTCGCCGATCTACCATGCCGAGCGCTGGAGCCGCGAACTGGGCGGGGCCCAGATCTTCCTCAAGCGTGAGGACCTCAATCACACCGGGGCCCACAAGATCAACAACACCGTGGGCCAGGCCCTGTTGGCCAGGCGCATGGGCAAGACCCGCATCATCGCCGAGACCGGGGCCGGGCAGCATGGGGTGGCCACGGCCACTGTCGCTGCCCGCATGGGGTTGGAGTGCGTTGTCTATATGGGCGAGGTCGATGTCGCCCGCCAGGAGGCCAACGTCTACCGTATGCGCCTGCTCGGGGCCCGGGTGGTGGCGGTCAGGTCCGGGTCGCGCACCCTCAAGGATGCCCTGAACGAGGCCATGCGCGACTGGGTGACCAACATCGATGACACCTTCTATATCATCGGGACCGTCGCCGGTCCCCACCCCTATCCCGCCATGGTGCGGGACTTCCAGACAGTGATCGGGCGCGAGGCGCGGGTGCAGATGCTCGAACGCACCGGCCGCCTGCCCGATGCACTGGTCGCCTGTGTCGGCGGCGGCTCCAATGCCATCGGGCTCTTCCACCCCTTCCTCAAGGACCCGGAGGTCGCCATCTATGGCGTCGAGGCGGCGGGGGATGGGCTCGCCACAGGACGCCACGCCGCCCCCCTGACCGCGGGTCGGCCCGGGGTCCTGCACGGCAACCGGACCTATCTCATGGAGGACGACGATGGGCAGATCATCGAGACCCACTCGATCTCCGCCGGCCTCGACTACCCCGGGGTGGGCCCCGAGCATGCCTGGCTCAAGGATACCGGCCGGGCAACCTACGACGCCGTCACCGATGACGAGGCCCTGGCGGCCTTCCATGCCCTGACCCGCATCGAGGGTATCATCCCGGCCCTGGAGAGCAGCCACGCCCTGGCCTACGCCGCCAAACTGGCCCCGACGATGCGCAAGGACCAGTCCATCCTCATCAATCTCTCCGGGCGCGGGGACAAGGACATGCACACCGTGGCCGCCCGCGAGGGGATCAATCTATGAGCCGTATTCCAGGGATGTTCCAGGCCCTCCTGGCCCAGGGGCGCACCGCGCTGATCCCCTTCGTCACCGCCGGGGACCCGCAGCCCGATGTCACAGTCCCCCTGATGCACGCCATGGTCGCCGCCGGCGCGGACCTGATCGAGTTGGGGGTGCCGTTTTCCGACCCTATCGCCGATGGCCCCGTGATTCAGCGGGCCACCGAGCGGGCCCTGGCCCATCGGGTGAGCCTCCGCCAGGTCCTGGACATGGTGCGCACCTTCCGCGAGACCGACCAAACCACTCCGGTGGTCCTCATGGGGTACCTCAACCCTATCGAGGTCATGGGTTACGCCGCCTTTGCCTCCCAGGCGAGCGCCGCCGGGGTCGATGGGGCCCTGGTGGTGGACGTGCCGCCGGAGGAGGGTGCCGATCTGGTCGGGGCCCTGCGCGCCCAGGGTCTGGACCTGGTCTACCTGATCGCCCCGACATCCACCGAGGAGCGCATCGTGGCCATTGGCCGGGTCGCCTCGGGCTTTGTCTACTACGTCTCCGTCAAGGGGGTGACAGGGGCCGGACACTTGGATGTCGCCGAGGTCGCCCGCCGCCTCGGTCCCATCCGAGAGCGCATCTCCCTGCCACTTGGAGTCGGTTTCGGCATCAAGGACGCCCAGACCGCCGCCGCGGTAGCCCGGGTGGCGGATGCGGTCATCGTCGGCAGCGCCATCGTCGGGCGCATGGAAGAACTCGCCGCGAAGCCACAAGCCATCCCGGGCGCTGTCGCCGAGTTCCTCCGGACCCTGCGCTCGGCCATCGACGGAGTAGTAAAGCCATGAGCCCCCCCAACTTCGGCGACAAAGTGGAGCAGACCATGAGCTGGTTCGAAAGGCTGATGCCGAGCCGTATCCGCACGGAGGTCGCCAACAAGCGCGCCGTGCCGGAGGGGCTCTGGGCCAAATGCCCGGGCTGTGGTGCCATCCTCTACCGTGCGGAGTTGGAGCGGAACCTCGAGGTCTGCCCCAAGTGCAACCATCACAATCGTCTGAAGGCGCGGCGGCGTCTGGCGACCTTTCTCGACACCGGCAGCGGGGTCGAGATCGCGGGCGATCTGGAGTCGGTAGATCCCCTAAAATTCAAGGATATGAAGAAATATAAGGACCGTTTGGTCGCCGCCCAGAAGCAGAGCGGGGAGAAGGACGCCCTGGTGGTGATGCGCGGCCGGCTAAAGGGTGAAACCCTGGTGGCAGCCGCCTTCGAGTTCGAGTTCATGGGTGGGTCCATGGGGTCGGTCGTCGGGGAGCGTTTTGTGCGCGGCGTGGACGAGGCCCTCAAGCACCGGGCCCCCATGGTCTGCTTCTCCGCCAGCGGCGGGGCGCGCATGCAGGAGTCCCTGTTCTCACTCATGCAGATGGCCAAGACCAGCGCGGCCCTTGGCCGGCTGCGGGCCGCCGGGCTCCCCTTTGTCTCGGTGATGACGGACCCGACCATGGGCGGGGTCTCCGCGAGCTTCGCCATGCTCGGGGATATCAATATCGCCGAGCCCGGGGCACTGATCGGGTTTGCCGGGCCCCGGGTGATCGAGCAGACCGTGCGGGAGAAACTCCCGGAGGGCTTCCAGCGCAGCGAGTTCCTGATGGAGCACGGGGCCCTGGACATGATCCTGGACCGCCGGGTGATCCGTGGGCGCATCGCCGACCTGCTGGCCATCCTGAGCCATCGACCGCGCGCCAAGCCGCTTGGAGCCACTGGGAATCGAGGGGCCGGTGGCGGATGCGCCGGTGGTGACGGTCTCGGACCCCGGATGATGGGTCCGGACCCCTACCGCTGCGCTCCTTGACGCCGTTGCCCCGTCACCCCGATCTGGCCGCCTGGCTGCGTTGGCAGGAAACCCTCAACCCCAGAGCCATCGACCTCGGCCTGGAGCGGGTGCGGGAGGTCTGGGGGCGAATCTATCCCCCCGGGGGCCGGCTGCCCTTTCCCGTCATCACCGTCGGCGGGACCAACGGCAAGGGGTCCTGTGTGGCCATGCTGGAGGCGATCTACCGGGCCGGAGGCTACCGCACGGCGGGTTACAGCTCTCCCCACCTGCTGCGGTATACGGAACGCATCCGCCTGGACGGGGCCGAGGTAGGGGAGGGCGAGCTGTGCGCCGCCTTCGAGCGTGTGGATCGGGCCCGCGGGGAGACGCGGCTCACCTTCTTTGAGTTCGGCACCCTGGCGGCACTGGACCTGTTCGTTCGCGCCGCGCCGGACCTGGCCATCCTGGAGGTCGGTCTTGGCGGACGCCTGGATGCCGTCAATCTCATTGACCCGGACCTGGCGCTGGTCACCACCATAGCCCGTGACCACATGGCCTGGCTCGGCGAAACCCTGGATGAGATCGCCCTGGAGAAGGCAGGGATCTTTCGCACTGGGCGACCGGCCCTTATCGGTAGCCGGGAGCCCCCCCCGGCCCTGCGCCGGCACGGCCAGGAGATCGGTGCCCAGATATTTCAGTTGGGGCAGGAGTTCGACGCCCATCCGGCCCTGGACGGCTGGCGCTGGCAGGGTCCCGGGGTGGCACCCATGGCCATGCCATTGCCGGCCCTGCGGGGTGGCTTCCAGCGCGACAACGCCGCCACAGTCCTGATGGCGGCTACCCTGCTCCAGCCCCGCCTACCCCTGTCAGCCAATGCGCTGCGCCAAGGGCTCCAGCGCGTGCGCCTGGCCGGACGCTTCCAGGTCGTCCCAGGGGAGCCGACCCTGATTCTGGACGTGGCTCACAATGGCCAGGCGGCGGAGTCCTTGGCCGCCAATCTCGGCGTCTATCCCTGTCGCGGACGGCGGCATGCGGTGCTGGGCGTCCTGCGCGACAAGGCGGTCGACGAGATCCTGAAACCCCTGTTGCCCCTCATGGATACCTGGGACCTGGGCCAGGCCGATGACCCCAGGGCCCTGCCGGCGGAAGCGCTCAAGGCCGCCTTCGGCCCCGGCATGGCGGCGACCGTCAGCGACCCACCCGGATCTGGCCGGGGCCCTGGCCGCAGCCCAGGGTCGTTGTGAGGCTGGGGACTGCGTGATTGTCTTCGGCTCCTTCACCACAGTGGAGGCTGCGCTGCGCCTTCGCGGCCTCGCCGAACCGAGACCAACCATTCGAGCCTGTTATAATCCCCGCCCCGGGCTCTGGCGGACGGCGATCAGGCGACACATGGCCCCGGACCATTGACCCGAGCGGTTCACCCAAGGTGAGGCATGTTGGACATTGGCGCAAAGAAAACGGCTGATTGGGGCTGTGGTCCTGGTGATCCTGGCGGTGATCATTCTCCCCATGCTGGTGGAGGAGGGCCCTGACCACGAGCCCGCACCCGAGAGCGAGTTCGCCATGCCGGCCCAGCCGCCAGTCGATCGGGGGCGCCAGGCCGAGGTCTTTCCGACCTTGGAGGAGGCGCGCCCCTGGGCGATGGACGAGGGCACGGCCCCGGGCATGAGCGAGGCCCAAACGGGTGAGGCCACCGGCTTATCGGCGGACGAATTGGAGGCGGTTGCGCCCGAGACGTACGCCCAGCCGGTCGCTGCGGCAGCGCCAGCCAAGCAAGAGTCGGTCAAGCCAGCGCCGGCCAAGCCAGCATCCGCCAAGCCAGAGCCGGCCAAGCCAGCGCCGGTCAAGCCAGCGTCGGTCAAGCAAGAGTCGGCCAAGCCAGAGCCGGCCAAGACAGCACCCGCCAAGCCAGAGCCGGCCAAGCCAGCACCCGCCAAGCCGGAGCCGGCCAAGCCAGCGCCCGCCAAGCCAGAGCCGGCCAAGACAGCACCCACCAAGCCCGAGCAGGCCAAACCAGTACCCGCCAAGCCGGAGCCGCCCAAGCAAGAGCCGCGGAACACCCCAATCAAGCCGGACCCCGTCAAGACCGCGCCACCTAAGCCGGAACCGAAGGCAGACCCAGTCAAGGCCAAGGCGCCGGAGGCGGCACCCAAGCCCGTGCCCAAAGGGCTGGGGTCCTGGGTCGTGCAGGTCGCCGCCCTGGCGACCCCGGAGGCGGCTCAGAGGCTGGAACAGGACCTGCGTGGCAAGGGTTACTCCGCTTTCGTGCAGAAGCTGGAGGGGAGCAACCGTACCCTGTGGCGGGTCCGCGTGGGGCCGGAAATCGATCACGACCGTGCCAAGTCCATGGCGGACGACATCAAGCGCCACACCGGGATTCCCGATGTCAACGTCCGGAAATATCGCGACGGCTGACTCCGCGCGCCGAACCTCGTCCGCCACACCCGCGCCCCCCTTAAGGAGTCGTTATGATTTGGGTCGATTACGTGATCATCGCTGTCATTGCCCTGTCGGCCCTGATCGGCCTGGCTCGGGGCTTGATCCGCGAGGTCCTCTCCCTGTTGATCTGGGTGGCCGCCGCAGGCGTTGCCTGGCTTTTCCATCGCACCTTGGCGGACCAGCTCACGCCCTGGTTGTCCACCCCCACGGTGCGGATCGGGGTGGCCTTCGTCATCCTGGTCTTCGTGGTCTTGATCCTGGGGGCCATCCTGGGACAGCTCCTGACCACCCTGATCGATAAGACCGGGCTCACCGGGACGGACCGGTTGCTTGGCGTCCTCTTCGGTGCGGCCCGGGGCGCCGTCCTGGTGGCCGTGCTGGTCTATCTGGCGGCCCTGACCCCCATGCTGGAGGACCCCTGGTGGAAGGAGTCCAGCCTCATCGGGCACTTCCAGACCCTGGCAGACCGGCTGTTGGAACTGATTCCCCCGGAGATCCAGGCCAAGATCAAGAGCTTGTGACCCAAGCCCGCTGTCGCGGGCGTCACGGTTGCGCGTCCTTGGGGCCCTGGTTTAAGGTGCCCCACCCATCCGCCCTCGCAGCGCCCCGGCGCGACCCTGAGGTGAGCCATGTGCGGCATTGTTGGCATCGTGGGCAAGACCCCCGTCAACCAGGCCCTCTACGACGCCCTGTTGATGCTTCAGCATCGCGGACAGGATGCCGCGGGGATCGTCACGGCCCAGGGCGACAAGCTCCACCTGCGCAAGGACACAGGCCTGGTGCGGGATGTCTTCCGCACCCGGCACATGATCCAGCTCAGGGGCAACATGGGGATCGGCCATGTGCGCTACCCCACCGCCGGCGGCTCCAGTTGTTCCGCCGAGGCGCAGCCCTTCTACGTCAATTCCCCCTATGGCATAGTCCTGGCCCACAACGGTAATCTCACCAACGCCGAGGATCTGAAGCGCGACCTCTTCGTGGAGGACCTGCGCCACATCAATACCGAGTCCGACTCGGAGATCCTGCTCAACATCTTTGCTCACGAGTTGCAGGTCCAGGGGAAGCTGCGCATCGACGACGGCGATCTGTTCCGCGCCGTGGCCGGGGTGCACCGGCGCTGCCGCGGGGGCTATGCGGCCGTGGCCATGATCCCGGGCTTCGGCATCCTCGGCTTCCGCGATCCCAATGGTATCCGGCCCCTGGTCTACGGGCGGCGCGAGACCGAGGATGGCGTGGAGTACATGATTGCCTCCGAGAGCGTGGCCCTCGACACCCTGGACTTCACTCTGATTGCCGATGTAGCCCCGGGGGAGACGGTCTTCATCGACGTGGAAGGCCGTCTCTCGACCCATCAGTGCGCCTCCCAGCCGGTGTTGTCCCCGTGCATCTTCGAGTTCGTCTACCTCGCCCGACCGGACTCGATCATCGACAACATCTCGGTGCATAAGGCGCGCTCGCGCATGGGCAAGAAGCTGGCGGCGAAGATCCGCCGCGAGTGGCCAGGGCACGACATCGACGTCGTCATCCCGGTCCCGGATACCAGCCGCACCGCCGCCCTGCAACTGGCGGAGGCCCTGGGGGTGCCGTACAGCGAGGGCTTCATCAAGAATCGCTACATCGCCCGGACCTTCATCATGCCCGGGCAGAAGATCCGCAAGAAATCGGTGCGCCAGAAGCTCAACGCCATCGACCTCGAGTTCCGCAAGAAAAACGTCCTGTTGGTGGACGACAGCATCGTGCGCGGGACTACCTCCCGGGAGATCGTCCAGATGGCCCGGGATGCCGGTGCACGCCGGGTCTACTTCGCCTCCGCCGCCCCGCCGGTGCGCTACCAAAACGTCTACGGCATCGATATGCCGTCGGCCAACGAACTGGTGGCCCACGGGCGGACCGAGGATGAGGTGGCGCGCCTGCTGGGTGCCGATCGCCTGATCTTTCAGGACCTCGAAGACCTGATCGACGCGGTGCAAAAGAAGGGCAAGAGCTATGTCGATCGCTTCGATACCTCGGTGTTCAACGGCGAGTACGTCACCGGGGATGTGACCCCGGAGTATCTGCGCCAGCTTGAGGCCAACCGCAGCGATCAGGCCCAGGAGTCCCGTAACCAGACCAGCGAGACCGCGCTTGATCTCTACAACAGTGCGTAGGGTGCCCGTCGGTAGGGTGGACAAGCGTAGCGCAGTCCACCTTTTCAGCGCCGTGGTGGACGGTACTGCGCTTGTCCACCCTACGACTACCCCTAACCACTGATCACTGAAACCAATGTCCGACACCGACACCCCCGGCCTTGCCACTCTTGCCATCCGCACCGGCCACCGCCGCACGGCAGAGCAGGAGCACAGCGAGCCCATTTTCGCGACCTCGAGCTACGTCTTTGCGAGCGCCGCCGAGGCGGCGGCCCGCTTCGGCGGAGAGGCCCCCGGCAACATCTATTCGCGCTTCACCAATCCGACAGTCGCCGCCTTCGAGGAACGCCTGGCGGTGCTGGAGGGGGGCGAGGCGTGCGTGGCCACGGCCTCAGGGATGTCGGCCATCCTCGCCATGTGTCTGGGCCTGCTCCAGGCCGGGGACCACATGGTCTCCTCGCGCAGCATCTTCGGCAGTACCACGGTCCTGTTCAATAAGTACTTGAGTCGCTGCGGCATTTCAACGAGCTATGCCCCGCTGGCGGACCTCGACGCCTGGGCGGCGGCCATAGGCCCCAACACCCGACTCCTGTTCGTCGAGACCCCATCGAATCCCCTCACCGAGATGGGCGACATCCGTGCCCTGGCGGACCTGGCCCACGCCCATGGGGCGCTGTTGGCGGTGGACAACTGCTTCTGTACTCCGGTCCTGCAACGCCCCCTGGCCCTGGGAGCGGATCTGGTGATCCATTCTGCTACCAAGTACCTGGACGGGCAGGGGCGCTGCCTGGGCGGGGCCGTGGTGGGCGACCGCAAGCGGGTGGGGGAGGATGTCTTCGGTTTCCTGCGCACCGCCGGTCCGACCATGAGCCCTTTCAACGCCTGGGTCTTTCTCAAGGGGCTCGAGACCTTGAGCCTGCGCATGCAGGCCCATGCCCGCGCCGCAGCGGACCTGGCGCACTGGCTTGAGGGCCTTCCGGGGGTGGTGCGCGTCCACTACCCCGGGCTTCCCTCTCACCCCCAGCACCACCTGGTCGGGCCCCAGCAGAGCACCGGTGGCGGCATCGTCGCCTTCGAGGTCGAAGGCGGCCGGGAGTCGGCCTGGCGGGTCATCGATGCCACCCGCATGCTCTCCATCACCGCCAACCTGGGCGACACCAAGACCACCATCACCCACCCCGCCAGCACTACCCACGGGCGCCTGACCCCGGAGGAGCGTGGTTTGGCAGGGATCGGGGAGGGTCTGATCCGGATCGCTGTGGGGCTGGAGGACTTGGCCGACATCCAGGCCGACCTGGCCCGCGGCTTGTCCGGCACCTGAGACCGCGCGATGTCCGGGCATCGTCTTCCGGGCAACCCTGAGACCCCCGAGGCCCCGTCCGGGATGCTCCCGGCGCCGCAGGCGTATCCCCCATCCCTGGGGGCTTCGCCTGGGGGGCTCCCGGCGCCGCAGGCGTATCCCCCATCCCTGGGGGCTAAATGGGATGAGCGCTACGGGGGTGCCGCGGCTTTGCCGGAGCCGGCCTCGGTCCTCCGCGATAACCTGCACCTGCTGCCCGGACAAGGGCGAGCCCTGGATCTGGCCTGCGGCTTGGGGGCCAATGCCCTGCTGCTTGCCGGGCTCGGGCTCGATGTCGTCGCGTGGGACCTGTCACCGGTCGCCGTGATGCGGGTCCGGGAACTGGCGGGCCTGATGCAATTGCGGGCGGAGGTGGAGGTCCGCGACGTCAGCGTTCACCCGCCGGCGCCGGCGAGCTTCGATTGCATCGTAGTGGCGCACTTCCTCGATCGGGAGCTGACCCCAGCCATCGCCGAGGCACTGCGCCCGGGCGGGCTGCTTTTCTACCAGACCTTCGCCCTCGATGGCGTCGGCGGGCGCGGCCCCAGCAATCCATCGTACCGTTTGGGCACCAATGAATTGCTGGGACTCTTCGACAGGCTGATCGTGCGCTTCTACCGCGAGGAAGGCCGCCTCGGGGATCTCTCCCGCGGGACCCGCAACCTGGTGCAACTCATCGCACAGCGCCCCTGATCGGCTACGCTTGGGCTAACGGCTCGATGCAATCTAAGCGGAGTAGAGGGCTGACATGGAACTCGAATTCTACGGCGCCGCGAGCGGCGTCACCGGCTCCTGCCACATCCTGAAGGTTGGGCCCCATCGGGTCCTGCTCGACTGCGGCCTTATCCAGGGCAGCCGGGAGGAGGAAGAGCGCAATCGGGAGCCTTTTCCGTTCGACCCCGCGGGCATCGACGCCGTGGTCCTGAGCCATGCTCACCTGGACCACTCGGGTCGCCTGCCACTCCTGGTGCAGCAGGGCTTCCGTGGTCCCATCTACACCCAGAACGCCACCTGCGACCTGTGCGATGTGCTCTGGCAGGACGCGGCAGGCCTGGAGGAACGGGACGCCGAGTACCACAATCGCCGCCACCCCGGCGCCGGGGTGGCGAGACCGCTTTACACCCGGCGGGATGCCGCCAGGGCCTGGGACCAGCTCGTCGGACTACCCTACCGCGTTCCCCGGGAGATCCTGCCGGGAATCGGCGTGCGCCTACTCGACGCCGGCCACATCCTGGGTTCGGCCTTGGTGGAGGTCACCATCGAGGAGCGGGGCCACGCCCGCAAGCTGGTTTTCTCCGGGGACATCGGCCAGTACGATACCCCCATCCTGCACGATCCGACGACCATCCAGGAGGCCGATGTCGTGCTCATGGAGAGCACCTACGGCGACCGGCTTCACCGGAACAGGGAGGAGACGATTCGCGAGATCGGGGAGATCCTTGCCGCCGCCCGCCACGACAAGGGCAATGTCCTCATCCCCGCCTTCGCCATCGGCCGCAGCCAGGAGATCCTGTACCTGTTTGGGCAGTACTACGAGGCGTGGGGGCTGGATCGGTGGCAGATCTTCCTCGACAGCCCCATGGCCATCGAGGCCACCCGCATCTACTGGGAGTATCCGCAGCTCTACGACGAGGAGGCCACCAAGCTCCGCGAGCGCCTGCACGAGATGCCCCGGCTCCAGAACCTGCACCTCACCCGTAGCGTGGAGGAGTCGCAGGCCATCAACCGCTTCGAGAGCGGCGCCATCATTATCGCCGGCAGTGGCATGTGCACCGGCGGGCGCATCGTCCATCACCTCAAACGGAACCTGGGGCGGCGCGGCTGCCACGTGCTCATCGTGGGCTTCCAGGCATACGGCACGCTTGGCCGTCGGCTGGTAAATGGGGAGCGGAGCGTGCGCATCCACGGCGAGGACTACCGGGTCCAGGCCCAGGTCAACACGGTCGGCGGCCTGTCTGCGCATGCCGATCAGGCCGATCTGCTGCGCTGGGTGGGGGGCTTTCGTACCCATCCGGCCGTTTGCCTCGTGCATGGCGAGCCCGAGGCCAAACAGGCTCTCCAGTCCAGGCTGAGGGAGAGGCTGGGGATCGATGCGGCGATACCTGCCCCGGGGGAGATACTCGACCTCAGCGCCATGGGCAGGACGAGTCACCGCGCAGCGCCAGAGACCCACGGGGGCTGATGCGGTTGCATGGCGTCTGCCGCCGACCCAGGGCCAGGCCCTGGGTCGGCGGCCTGGGTGAAGCGTCATTTTTGTCAGCGGGATACGGGCGAGATGTGGTCGCCCGTGGCCTGTCGCCGGTTATTCTGGCGCGGGTTCAGGAACTGGCAAGGCTCACTCGGCTGCGGGCGGCGGCGGAACTGCGCCATATTCGGGCCCGTCCGCATTTCCCTCAGTCAGGGACGCTGACGATATTCGGGTGGCGCCGCCGCGCCGCGGTCCCCCGCCAGGCCGCTTGTTGGGCAGGTCCGGGAGGCTCGGATTGGACGATGCGATTGCGTCCACCCTCCTTGGCCAGATACAGGGCCTCGTCGGCTCGGCGGATGAGGTGGTCCAGGGGCTCATGGGGCACCCGCTGGGCCATGCCGATGCTTGCGGTGACGCTCAGGGTCTGGCCGTCGCCGAGGACAATGGTGTGGTTTGCAAGGGCCTCCCGCAAGCGCTCGGCGACGGCGTTCATTGAGGCGGCGGCACCGTCGACCAGGAAGCAGATGATCTCCTCTCCACCATAACGCACCACAACGTCGGCCTCCCGCACCATGCCGAGGAGCAGGGCGGCGATGGCCTGGAGGACCCGGTCTCCGGCGGCGTGGCCGAACTGATCGTTGACGCGCTTGAAGTGGTCGATGTCGAGCATCAGGGCGGCCAGCCCCTGACCCGGGTCACGGTCGTGCAGGGCGCAGTAGCGGGCCATGACCTCCTGCATGTAAAAGCGGGTGAAGAGTCCGGTGAGTGGATCGCGTATGGATCGCTCATAGGCCTTCTGGCGCTCCATGTCCATGGTGCGATAGATGACCTCCCGCTCGATAGCGACCTGCAGGGGCAGCGCGAGCTGTTCAATGACCTGCTCGACCTCGGGCGTGATGTCCAGGTCACCCTCCAGATGGATGACCGCCGCCGCGGCCATGCGGTGGTCGCGGACGGTAAAAAGGGGCAGGGTGAGGATGCTGCCTGCGTGGGCGCCCTGGGGACCAGGGCGGCTGCAGAAGGTGGCATTGTAGATGGTGTGATCGTGAAACTCCGGGTATGTGGCGTGGGCGGCAATCCACTCGTGCGGGGTCAGATCCAGGATCGTGCGGACCTCCAAGGGCAGATCGTCCACGATCCCGGCGAATCGGGTCTCCGGGGAGAGCATCAGGACGGTCCCGTCCTCCAGGGTGGCGTAGTAGTCGATGCGTCGAGCCCGCAGGTCGCGCTGGACCAGCTCCAGGAGACGCTTGGCGATCTCGCCGAACTCGCGATACAGGAGCATGGTCTGGGTGATCTCGCGCAGGGTCTCGCTGAGGCGCGAGAGGCGTTGGAGGTCCATATTGCCGCGAGCAAAGAGGTAGCTGCCGCACTCCAGGCTGCGCAGCTTCTCTGTCAGGAAGGGAACCAGGCGCGGCGGGATGATGGAGCCATGCTGGGGCGCGATGGCGTGGACCGGGAAGCGGTCGATCTGGGAGAGGGCGTAGCCGAGGATGTCTCGGCTCGGCATGTAGTGCTCGTGGAACAGTCGGATGGTTTCGTAGTGGGACTCGTCCCGGGCAACCAGCGTTGGTTGGGTGCTGAAGCCACCGAAGAGGTCGCTGGAAAAGAGCACGCGGCTGCGGGGATCGAAGGTGCAGAAGGCCCCCGGGAAATGGGCATAGGGGGTGAAGATGAACTGGAGCTCGCGGTCCGCCAGGGGGAGGCGCCAATTGTGCTCATCCACCAGCCAGAAGGGCATGCGCAGGTCGTAGTGCCTGAGGAGGCCCTTGCCCCGCCAGTGGGTCACCAGGACCGCGTCCGGACGGTCGACCAGCGCGTCGATGATGGGCAGCGCGGCGGTGATGTCCGGGTCCGGGTGGTGGCAGACGTAATAGCGAATCTGGCCCAGCGGCATGACCTCCTGGATCTTGCGCAGGGTCCCCGAGAAGGTCAGGGGCGAGCCTGGGTCGAACAGCACCGACTGGTCCCCCTGCTCCAGCAGGTAGACGTGGCACTGGAAGGGGTCGTCCGCCAGGACCTCGCCGACCCACCAGATGCGCGGGGCGATTTCCACGGCGTGGCGGGTATCGGCGGCCGCAAGGCGGGCTTCGTCATAGAGCATGATGGGTTTCCCCTTTGGGTGCCGCATCGATGCGGCTGGGCGCAAGGTGCCCGCAGGCCGGCAGGAGGTGGCATATCGCACCATTCTAGGCAATCTGCCGGGCATCGGGTTTCGTCCAACTGCGCCCCGGGGTGCCTGGCCGGACCTGGCCGATTCTACCGCATGGTCAGGGGGATACTCGACGCCCTGCGGGCGTGGGATCGGGGCAGGGGTTGCTGTTAGGATGCCGCGTCAAGGCCACATACCCAATCCAGCAGCAACCGGAATTTCAGACGATGCCGCTCCGAGCACGGTCCCTGCGCGTGGATCTGGCAACGCAGACCCTCGACCTCCTGGAGGACGGCGTTCCCCTGCGCCGCTACCCGGTCTCGACGGGCCTTGCCGGGCCAGGGGAGGTCAACGGCAGCGGCTGCACCCCGAGGGGGCTGCATCGAGTCCGGCTGCGCATCGGTGCCGGGTGTCCGATGGGGACCGTCTTCGTCGGTCGTCGGCCCACCGGCGAGGTCTACGGCCCTGAACTGGAGGCGACGCAGCCGGGGCGCGACTGGATCCTGACCCGCATCCTCTGGCTCACCGGCCTGGAGCCCGGACGCAACCGCGGCGGGGACTGCGATACCCTGCGCCGCTTCATCTACATCCACGGCTGTGCCGACTCGGCGCCCATGGGTGTGTCGCTGTCCCACGGCTGTATCCGCATGCGCAATGCGGACCTCGTCGAACTCTTCGATCTGGTTCCCAACGGCACGCTCGTGGAGATCGCAGAGTCTGGCGCCCATGACTGACGCGCTTGGCCGGTCAGGGATTGGGCTCTCGGCCCGCCTGGGGGCCGCGGCCCTGGTGGTGCTGGGGGTCTGCACCCTGGTCTTTCTGTTGATTCACCTGGTCCCCGGGGACCCGGTGGAGGCGATGCTGGGGGAGGGGGCCCGTCCGGCGGACCGGGCGGCGATGACGGCCGCCCTGGGTCTGGACCGTCCCCTGGGCGAGCAGTACCGGCTCTATCTGCTGCGCCTGCTGCGGCTCGATCTGGGGCAGTCCTTCAGCTTCCAGCGCCCGGTGCTGGACCTCCTGGCGGAGCGCCTGCCGGCGACCCTGACCCTGGCCGGGGTGGCCCTGGTCCTGGCGCTGTCCCTCGCGATTCCGCTGGGGGTCCTGGCGGCCTGCCGTCGCGGCCAGGCGGCGGACTCCCTCGCCATGGGCTTTTCGCTGCTGGGTGGGGCCATCCCGAATTTCTGGCTCGGGCCCCTGCTGATCCTGGTCTTTTCACTGTGGCTCGGCTGGACCCCGGTGAGCGGGCGCGAGGGCCCGGCGAGCCTGATCCTCCCGGCCATCACCCTGGGGACCTCGCTGGCCGCCATCCTGGCGCGCATGGTCCGAGGCAGCGTGCTGGAGGTGCTGGGCGAGGATTACATCCGCACCGCCCGCGCCAAGGGGCTGGCCCCGGTGGCGGTGCTTTGGAATCATGCCCTGCGCAATGCCTGGCTGCCGGTGCTGACCCTGGTCGGGCTCCAACTCGGCGGGCTGCTCGGCGGGGCTGTGATCACCGAGACCGTATTCGGATGGCCCGGCCTGGGGAGCCTGCTGGTCGAGGCGATCCAGAGCCGCGACTACCCGGTGGTGCAGGGGGCTGTGCTGCTGGTCAGCCTGACCTATGTCCTGGTCAACACCGGCACGGATCTGGTCTACGCCTGGGTCGATCCGCGCATCCGCGGGGGGCGCCTGTGACTCGCTCGCTGCCGATGGGGGTTCTGGCCCTGTGGGCCCTGGCCGCCCTCGCCGCCCCCTGGCTGCCCCTGACCCCGGACGCGGTGGACCTGCCCGCCATCCTGGCGCCCCCCCGAATGGACTGGGGGATGGGCTCGGCCCTGGGTTCGGCGCTGGGCCACGACGACCTGGGCCGCCCGGTGCTGGATCGACTCCTGATGGGGGCGCGGACCTCCTTCGTGGTGGGGGTCGGGGTGGTGGCCCTGTCGGCCCTGGTGGGGACCCTGATCGGGGCCGTGGCGGGCTATGCCGGCGGCTGGGTGGATCTGCTGCTGGTGCGCCTGGTGGACGTCTTTCTCGCCTTCCCGGGGATCCTGCTCGCCATAGCCCTGGCCGGGGTCCTGGGGCCAGGGGTGGACAACGTCATCGTCGCCCTCGCCGTGGTCGGGTGGGTGGGCTATGCCCGCCTGGCCCGGGCACAGGTCCTGAGTCTCAAGCGACGCGACCATGTCACCGCCGCCCGCGCCCTCGGGGCCGGGCCGGGGCGCATCCTGTGGCGCCACCTGCTGCCGCTGGCCCTGGCCCCGCTGGTGGTGGAGGCCACCTTCGGCGTCGCCGCGTCCGTGGTGGCGGAGGCGGGGCTGTCCTTCCTCGGCCTCGGCGTCCAGCCCCCGGACGCCTCCTGGGGCGGCATGATCCGCGATGGGGTAGGGTACATGCTGGTGGCGCCCCATCTGGTCCTGGCCCCGGGGCTCGCCATCGTGCTGGTGGTCCTGTCGGTCAATCTCCTGGGGGACGCCCTGCGCGACCGGCTGGACGTGCGCCTGGGCCAGAGGGGGTAGGCCATCGAAACGCCTTGTGCCCCAAGGTGTAGATCGGGCTTCTGTCCGCCAGGGCCCGGCTAGCCCGACCGCAGGGCCTGGGGTCACCGGCAAGGCCGCGTCGGACTGAAGTCCGACCTACAGATAACGCGGACAGAGCCTTTCAACGGAGGGGAACAGATCGCGAGTACCGCAAGCAATGAAGCCCATGGCCCGGTGACGACCGGTCTGGTTTTGTCGGACAATGCGGCGCGGCCCTGGACTTCCCGTTCAAGGGGTTGCCGCACCTTCCTCAGGATGATCGATACACCATGCTCTGGATCGCCCCTTCCGAAAAAGACGCCGCCACCACCTCGCTGGAAAAGCGCCTGTGGGATGCCGCCGACCAGTTTCGCGCCAACTCCGGCCTCAAGGCGCAGGAATACTCCGGCCCCATCCTTGGCCTGATTTTTCTGCGCTTTGCCGAAGTCCGCTTCGCCATCCAACGCAGCAAGCTCGAAGGCGCCAGTGCGTCGTCAAGGCGCGGCAGCCGCGTCGATGAACCCGCCGCCTACCACGCCGAGGGCATCCTGTATCTCAGCCGCGAGGCGCGTTTCGACTACCTGCTGACGCTGCCCGAGGTGGCCGACATCGGCGCCAGGGTCAACGCCGCGATGCGCGAGATCGAGAGGCACAACCCGCAGCTTGCCGGGGTGCTGCCCAAGACCTACAACCTCTTCACCAGCACCCTGCTCAAGGAACTTCTGAAGAAGGTCTCCGAGATCCCGGCCACGCTCGATTACGACGCCTTCGGTCGCATCTACGAATACTTCCTCGGCGCCTTTGCGATGACCGAGGGCCAGGGCGGCGGCGAGTTCTACACGCCCTCCAGCATCGTCAAGCTGCTGGCCGAGATCATCGAACCCTTCCACGGCCGCATCCTCGACCCCGCCTGCGGCTCCGGCGGCATGTTCGTGCAGTCGGCGCGCTTCGTCGCCGAGCACCAGAAGAACCCCGCCGCCGAACTCGCCATCTGCGGCGTCGAAAAGACCGACGAGACCGGCCGCCTGTGTCGCCTCAACCTGGCCGTGCATGGGCTGGAAGGCGACATCAAACACGGCGGCAACGTCAACAGCTACTACGACGACCCGCACGACGCCACCGGCCAGTTCGACTTCGTCCTCGCCAATCCGCCCTTCAACGTCAATGCGGTGGACAAGGAACGGCTCAAGGACATGGTCGGCGCCGGCCGCCGTTTTCCCTTCGGATTACCTCGAACTGACAACGCCAACTACCTGTGGATTCAGCTCTTTTACTCAGCGCTGAATGCCCGGGGCCGCGCCGGCTTCGTCATGGCCAACTCGGCCTCCGATGCCCGATCCAGCGAGCAGGAACTGCGGCAGAAGCTGATCGAAGCCCGTGCGGTGGATGTCATGGTCGCCGTCGGCCCCAACATGTTCTACACCGTCACGCTGCCCTGCACCCTGTGGTTTCTCGACAGGAGCAAGGCCAAGACGAAGCGCGCCGACACCGTGCTTTTCATCGACGCCCGCCACATCTATCGCCAGGTGGACCGCGCCCACCGGGACTGGACCCCGGCGCAGATCGGCTTCATCGCCAACCTGGTGCGCCTCTATCGCGGCGAGGCGCTCGACACGACCGTCGGCGGTGGCGAGACGGCGGCCAAGCTCATCGAAGTCTTTGGCGACACGCCCGCCTATCGTGACGTGCCCGGCCTGTGCAAGGCGGCGACGCTGGCCGAGATCGAGGCCCAGGGCTGGTCGCTCAACCCGGGCCGCTACGTGGGCGTGGCACCCGGTGAGGACGTCAGCGACGAGGACTTCAAGGAACAGCTCGAAGAACTGAATGAGGAACTGGAAGCGCTCAATGCCCAGGCGCTGGAGTTGCAGACCCGCATCGCGCAGAATGTCGCTTCGTTACTGACTTGATTTGCGGAGGAATGCCATGAGTACCGCCATCGTAACGGCCATTGTCGAACGGCTCCATCGGCTGGATGAACATCGCCAGGCCGAAGTCCTCGACTTCGTGGAATACCTTGCAACCAAATACCGTGCGGCAACACAAGCCGTGGACTGGCCGCAGATCGATCCGTCGCGTGATTTGGCCAAATATACAGGTGTGGCAACAGGTTTGCCCTGAAGACGGCGTGGCCTATCAGCGGCAGATTCGTGACAGCGAATGGCCATGATTGGAGAGAGACATGAATACGACCATTGACCTTGACCCAGACGTGCTCGACTCGGCAAAGGCCATTGCCAAGCGCGAACACCAAGCCTTGGGCGCAGTGCTGTCGGAACTGGCCCGGCGCGGCCTGAGCGTCGAGCCCAAGAACAAGGCACCTGGCTATCGTCATGGCTTCCGGGTGCTGCCCAAGCGCAATGAACTCATCACCTCGGAGCATGTGCGTCACCTGCTGGAAGAGGAACCGGACTGATGCGTGCCTTGCTCGATGTCAATGTGCTGATTGCACTCTTCGATGCCGACCACCAGCACCACGAACGCGCCCATCAATGGTTTGAAGAGAATATGCGGCACGGTTGGGCCTCGTGTCCGCTCACCGAGAACGGGGTGGTGCGCATTCTGAGCAACCCACGCTACAGCCAGGCAATTCATCGCCCTGTGGCGGAGATCATCGAGGATCTACAGACCGCGATCACCCAGACCGACCACCGGTTCTGGCCGGATGACTTGAGCCTGCGCGACCGCGGTCTGCTTTCTATCGAACACATCCAGGGATCTGGGCAGATTACCGATGTTTACCTACTCGCCCTTGCTGTCAAGCATGGCGGCCGTTTGGTGACCTTCGATACCAGGATCAGGCGGGAAGCCGTTGTCGGGTCGGCTGAAGAACACCTGCTGCGGCTATGAACCCGCTGATGAAAGGTACCATCACGGCGAATGTGGCGGGGATTCTGGAGGCGTGAGGATGGCGGTGGCTGACTGGAAACCCGTCAAGCTGGACGCACTCGGCTTCGTTGGTCGTGGCAAGTCTCGGCATCGCGCCACGAAACGCCGCATTTCTTTACGGCGGTCGCTACCCATTCTTCCAAACTGGCGACATCAAGGCCGCCAATTTCTACCTGACCGAATACTCTCAGACATACAGCGACGAAGGGCTGGCGCAAAGCAAACTCTGGAAGCCGGGAACTGCTCTGCGTCACGATTGCGGCCAATATCGCCGAGAGCGCGATTCTAGGCATCGAAGGATGCTTTCCAGACAGTGTCGTAGGTTCGTTGCCAACCCCGACAAGGCTGACGTCCGCTTCATCAAATACTACATGGAGATTGACTCAAGCTCCAGATGCAGAGCTGTGTCACACGGAGCAACTCAGGACAACCTGAGCAGTGGACAAGCTGTTGTCGCTTTGACTTTCCGCGTTCCCCCGCTCCCCGTCCAGCAACGCATCGCGGGCATCCTGTCGGCCTACGACGAACTCATCGAGAACAGCCAGCGGCGCATCAAGATTCTGGAGTCGATGGCCCGCGCCCTCTACCGCGAGTGGTTCGTCCACTTCCGCTTCCCCGGCCACGAACACCACCCCCGCGTCGCTTCCCCCCTCGGCGAGATTCCGCAGGGGTGGGAGGTGAAGAAGTTATCGATGTTGGCAGAAGTAAACCGCGCACAAATCAATGCCCGCAGCGCGCCAGAAGTCAAGCCTTCATTACATCGAGCATCTCATCGCGTGAGCCCTGGCCAATCGACAGCATCGCAAACTTGCGCATTCGCCGACGCTCCCGGCTCGAACGCGCCGCGTCGTTCAAGCACGGCGACGTAATCTGGTCATGCGTTCGCCCGAATCGCCGCTCGCGACGCGCAGGTAATGCACCGCCGACAGCGAACACCATCGCTTCATCCGGCTTCGCAGTGCGACTGCGACGGAGGTTCCGTCCACGCTTCCTCTGCATCGCTACGATCCGCAGTCGATTTCGTTACTTACCTAGCGAACGATCGCCACTGGGGCAGCCTATCCCGCGGTTACTGCAGTCGACATGTCGAAAACAGCTGATCTGCTCGTTCCGCCAGCACCGTTGCTGATCAAGTTCGGCCGACGCGACGATTCCGATGGCATCGAGCAGATTGCATACGCTCAACGCCAAATCCAAAACCTCCGCCGCACCCGCGACCTCCTGCTGCCGCGCCTGCTCTCCGGCCAGATCGACGTGGAGGCGATCGGCCATGCGAACGGTGACGCGAGGGGGCTGTGCAGCGGCGCTTGCCCGCTGAAGTCCGACGGCTGTTGGACAATTGTCGAGGACCCGCTGATTATTCCGCTCGCCCGAGCCTGTCGAAGGCTGCACCCATGAAATCAAGGGCTTCAACAAGCTCGGCCCGAACGGTCTCTAACAAGCCCGTTCCTTACGGCAATTCGTCCCCGGCCTCCGGCGCAGCCGCCGGGCTGGCGGCGAGCCAGTTATCGAAGGCGTCAAGATCGCCGCGTGCCTGCCGCTCGCGAAAGTAGGCTTGGGTTTTCAAGGCGGACACCTTTTCGGCAATCGCTGTGACAAAAAACTGGTTCATCGACACATGCTCTTCCTCGGCCACCTGGCGGGCGTAGGCGAACAATGACTCGGGGACGCGCAAGGCGTAGTTGGCCATCAGGGGTTCTCCTCTTGCAGTTGGCGAAGGAACGCGCCGGGCGTCATGATCGGCAGGCGAAAACTCGCCGCTGCGGCGAAGTCGCCGACATTCAGGGTGACCAGCGCGTCTGCCCTACCGTTCAACGCCGTTTCCAGCACCATCTCGTCGGCTGGATCGCGCAGTTGCGGCCGCCACAGGTAGTGCAGATGCACCGGCTCGACGCACAAACACAGGGCATCGAGAAAGGCAGCCGTCATGGCGACGCTGCGCCCGCTGGCGGCCAGTTGCTCCGGTCGTTGCAGCACGGCCTCGTATTCGAGCATCAAGGGCACAGATACCAGCGCCTTGTAGCGCCCATTCCGCAACGCCTGCAACAAGGCAAACGAAGCGCCCAGCCGGCTGCGGGACGCGGCTACCAGGACGTTGGTATCAAGCACGACGCGCGATATGATCATATCGCATAGGATATGACGAACACTCAAAGAATCAAGCCATGACCGCCCACGCCTACACCGAAGACCAGCTCGTCGAGCAGCCCGCCATCGGGCTCTTTGCCGGGCTCGGCTGGCAGACGGTGTCGGCGATGGAAGAAACCTTCGGCGCGGGTGGAACGCTCGGCCGCGAGACCAAGGGCGAGGTTGTTCTGGTCGAGCGCCTGCGGGCCGCGCTGTGCAAGTTCAACCCCGCCCTGCCGCCGGAGGCAATCAGCAACGCCGTCGATGAACTGACCCGCGACCGTTCGGCCATGAGCCTGGAGGCGGCCAACCGCGAGGTCTATCGGCTGCTCAAGGAGGGCATCCCGGTGTCCGTGCCCGGACCGCGAACACGGCGGGCAGAAGACCGAACGCCTGCGCGTGGTGGATTGGGAACACCCGGAGAACAACGACTTCCTGCTGGTCAGCCAGTTCAGCGTGATCGGCAGCCTCTACACCTGCCGGCCCGATCTGGTGGGCTTCGTCAACGGCCTGCCCTGGGTGGTGATCGAACTGAAGAAGCCCGGCGTGCCGGCGCGGGCCGCCTTCGACGAGAACCTGACCCACTACAGGCAGCAGATCCCGGCGCTGTTCTGGAGCAACGCGCTGCTCATCGCCAGCAACGGCACCGACAGCCGCGTCGGTTCGCTCACCGCCGACTGGGGCCGCTGGGTGGAGTGGAAGCGCATCGAGCGCGAGGACGAGCCGCGCCGGGTGTCGCTGGAAGTGATGCTGCGCGGCACCTGCGACCCCATCCGCCTGCTCGATCTGGTCGAGAACTTCACCCTGTTCTCGGAGCACAAGGCCGGGCTGGTCAAGATTCTCGCCCAGAACCATCAGTTCCTCGGCGTCAACAATGCCATCGTCTCGATGCTGGAGGCACGCAAACTGGGCCACGGGCGCGGCGGCGTCTTCTGGCAGACCCAGGGCAGCGGCAAGTCCTTTTCGATGGTGTTCTTCGCGCAGAAGGTGCTGCGCAAGCTCTCCGGCAACTGGACCTTTGTGATCGTCACCGACCGCGTGGAACTGGACGAGCAGATCGCCAAGACCTTCAAGACCACTGGCGCTGTGTCGGAGGCCGAGGGCGACGCCTGCCATGCCGCAAGCTCCGCCCACCTGCGCGAGCTGCTGCGCGGCAACCACCGCTACGTGTTCACGCTGGTCCACAAGTTCCAGACACCGGAGCTGCTCTGCGACCGCTCCGACGTGATCGTGCTGACCGACGAGGCGCACCGCAGCCAGTACGACACCCTGGCGCTCAACATGCGCGCCGCGCTGCCCAAGGCGATGTTCCTCGCCTTCACCGGCACGCCGCTGATCGCGGGCGAGGAGCGCACCAAGGAGGTCTTCGGCGACTACGTCTCGATCTACGATTTCCAGCAGTCCATCGAAGACGGCGCCACGGTGCCGCTGTTCTACGAAAACCGCACGCCGGAATTGCAGCTCATCAACCCGGATCTGAACGAGGACCTCTACCGCCTGATCGAGGACGCGGAACTGGACCCCGAGCAGGAGGCCAAGCTCGAACGGGAACTCGCCCGCCAGTACCACCTGCTGACCCGCGATGACCGGTTGGAGACTGTGGCCCAGGACATCGTTCGGCACTTCCTCGGGCGCGGCTTTGTGGGCAAGGCGATGGTGGTGTCCATCGACAAGGCCACGGCGCTGCGCATGCACGACAAGGTGAAGCGGCATTGGGCCGCGGAGGCCGCGCTGGTGCAGAAGGAGTTGGGCGAGTTGAGGTATCAGCCCGGCGGTGAGATGACGGCCGAGCAGGCGCGGCGCGACCTGCGTCGGGCGGAGCTGAAGCAGCGGCTGGAGGTGCTGACCGGCACCGACATGGCGGTGATCGTCTCGCCGGGGCAGAACGAAATCGCCCAGATGCAGGCGCTGGGGCTCGACATCGCAACCCACCGCAAGCGCATGAACGAATCGCAGCCTGGGCTGGACGAGAGGTTCAAGGACACGGACGACCCGCTGCGCCTGGTCTTCGTCTGCGCCATGTGGCTGACCGGCTTCGACGCGCCGAGCTGCTCGACGGTGTATCTCGACAAGCCGATGCGCAACCACACCCTGATGCAGACCATCGCTCGGGCCAACCGCGTCTTCCCCGGGAAACACAGCGGCGTCATCGTCGATTACGCCAACGTCTTCGCCTCGCTGGAGAAGGCGCTGGCCATCTACGGGGCGGGCAAGGACGGCAAGAGCCCGGTCAAGGACAAGCAGCAACTCGTGGCGGATCTGCGCCAGGCGGTGGTGGATGCGACGGCCTTCTGCGCCGTGCATGGCGTGATGCTGGCCGAGATCGAGGCGCTGGACGCGGGCAGCATGGAGCGCCTGTCGCGCATCCAGGATGGCATGAACGCACTGATCTCCCCCGACCCGTTGCGTCGCGACTTCTTCGCCCATGAGCGGCTGATCAGCACACTCTACAGCGCCGTGAAGCCCGACCCGGCGGCGCTGGAATTCGCCGGCCGCGTCGCCTGCCTGACGACGCTGGCCGAGGCGATCCGCGCCAGGCTGAACCCCAACCCACCAGACATCTCGCAGGTGATGGGGCAAATCAACGGCCTGCTCGATGAATCCATTACAGGCCACGAAATCCGCGAGCAGGGGCCCCCGGCGCTGGACCTGTCCAAGATCAACTTCGAGGCCCTGGCGCAGCGCTTCAAGGAATCCAAGCACAAGAACACTGACCTCGAAGTGCTCAAGGCGGCCATCCGCGCCCAACTGGAAAAGATGATCCAGTTGAACCGCACCCGCGCGGACTTCGCCGAGCGGTTCGAGGCGCTGATCGAAAGCTACAACGCCGGCAGCGCCACGATTGAGGCGCTGTATGCCGAACTGCTGGAGTTGAGCAAGAACCTGAACGACGAGCAGCAACGCCATGTGCGGGAAGGCCTGAGCGAGGAGGAGCTGGTCATCTTCGACATCCTGACGCGACCTGCGCCGGAACTGACGACCGATGAACGTACCGAGGTCAAAAAGGTTGCCCGCGAACTACTCTCGAAGCTCAAGGGCCTGCTGGTGCTGAACTGGCGGCAGAAGGCCGCCGCCCGCTCGCAGTTGAAGCTGACCATCGAGGACACGCTCGACATCGGCCTGCCCCGAGCCTACACGCCAGACATCTACCACCAGAAATGCTCGGCGGTGTTCGAGCATGTGTACGAGCGCTACCCGGAGCGGAACGCCGGGCGGGTGGAGAGTTTGTAGCGAGGGTGTTCTGGGTGACAATAGGCACCTTCACGCCAGCGCCTCCGGGCTGGTCCACTGCGGGCACTCATACAGGGTTGGCGGAGGACCGCTCTTGGCGGTCCCGTACCAGACCATCAGGTAGTAGCGATATGCTGTTGATGATCGACAACTACGACTCCTTCACCTACAACCTGGTCCAGTATCTGGGCGAGCTGGGGGTGGAGGTGCGCGTGGTGCGCAACGACGAGTTGACGGTGGAGCAGGTCGCCGCCCTGACCCCTGAGCGCATCGTGATCTCACCCGGGCCCTGCACCCCCAACGAGGCCGGGATCTCGGTCCCGGTGATCCGGGAGTTCGCCGGGCGGGTCCCCATCCTGGGGGTCTGCCTCGGCCATCAGTCCATCGGCCAGGCCTTCGGCGGGAACATCGTCAAGGCCAAAATGGTGATGCACGGCAAGACCTCGCCGGTCCACCATTCGGGCTCCGGGGTCTTCAGCGGTCTGCCGGATCCCTTCCAGGCGACCCGCTACCACTCGCTGGTCATCGAGTGGGCGAGCTTGCCGCCGGACCTGGAGGTCACCGCCTGGACCCAGACGCCGGACGGCGCGCCGGACGAGATCATGGGGGTGCGTCATCGGCACTTGCCGGTGCAGGGGGTCCAGTTCCACCCCGAGTCGATCCTGACCCAGCACGGCCACGCCCTGCTGCGCAACTTCCTGGAGCAGGGCTAGCCAAGGCCGGGGCTCCACCCACATTGCGACAGGGCCGGTGCCTCCGGCCTGGAGAGGGCTACACCCTTGGACATCAAGCAGACCATTGCCCGCCTCATCGAGCGTCACGACCTGACGGAGGAGGAGATGACCAGCGCCATGCGGGCGGTCATGACCGGGGCCGCAACCCCGGCCCAGGTCGCCGGCTTCCTGGTGGCCCTGCGCATGAAGGGTGAGACCGTGGCCGAGATCGCCGCTGCCGCCCAGGTCATGCGGTCCCTGGCCAGTGGGGTGGAGCTCGCCGGGCTGCCCCACACCGTGGACATCGTCGGGACCGGGGGCGACGCCTCGGGGACCTTCAATGTCTCCACCGCCAGTATGTTCGTTGCCGCGGCCGCGGGCTGCCATGTGGCCAAGCACGGTAATCGCTCGGTTTCGAGCAAGTCCGGCAGCGCGGATGTGCTGGAGGCGGCCGGGGTACGCCTGGACCTCACGCCGCAGCAGGTCGCCCGCTGTGTGGCGGAGGTCGGGGTAGGTTTCATGTTCGCCCCGGCCCACCACGGGGCCATGAAGCACGCCATAGGCCCGCGCCGAGAGCTTGGGGTGCGAACCGTCTTCAACATCCTCGGCCCCCTGACCAACCCCGCCGGGGTCCCCAATCAGATCCTGGGGGTCTACACCGAGGACCTTCTGACACCGCTGGCCCAGGTCATGCAGCGCCTGGGCAGCCGCCATGTCCTGGTGGTCCATGCCAGGGACGGGCTCGACGAAATCAGCATCGGGGAGCGGACCGAGGTCGCCGAACTGAAGGACGGGGAGGTCCGCCGCTACTCCATAGCCCCGGAGGACTTCGGACTGCGGCGCTCGATCATCGACACCATCCGCGTGGCCGATCCCCAGGAAAGCCTGGCCATGCTCCTGGGGGTCCTGGAGGACCACCCGGGACCGGCGCGGGACATCGTCGCACTCAATGCCGGCGCGGCCATCTACGCCGCCGGCCTGGCCAGCACCCTGGACGCTGGGGTGGCCAAGGCCGATGCCGCCATTGGCGGGGGAGGGGCCCGCAACCGCCTTGACCGCCTGGTGGTTCTGACCCAAAGCTTCGATTGACCCACCTGCAACACCAGGCCCCCCAACACCCTGAGATACCGAGGCGATGGCAGATACCCCCGACATCCTGAAGAAGATCATGCACCGCAAGGCGGAGGAGGTCCGCGCCCGGGCCGAGCGCCTGCCCCTGCGGGAGTTGAAGGCGAGCGCGGCGGACGCACCGCCCACCCGCGGTTTTGCCGATGCCCTGGCGGCTCGAGTAGCAAGAGGGCGGGCCGGCGGTGATCGCGGAGATCAAGAAGGCATCCCCCAGCAAGGGGGTACTGCGGGTGGACTTCCGGCCCGCGGAGATTGCCGCCAGCTATGCCCGCGGTGGGGCCACCTGCCTGTCTGTCCTGACCGATCGCGACTTCTTCCAAGGCAGCGAGGCCCACCTCGCGCAGGCGAGGGCCGCCTGCGCCTTACCCGTGATCCGCAAGGACTTCATCGTCGATCCGTATCAGGTCTACGAGGCCCGCGCCATGGGGGCCGACTGCATCCTGCTCATTGCGGCCTGTCTGGGGGACGCCGCCCTGGTTGACTTGAGCGGTCTGGCCGTGGAACTGGGGCTGGACACCCTGGTGGAGGTCCATGACGCCGAGGAGTTGGCCCGCGCAGCCGCGGTCCCCGGGCGCCTGGTGGGCATCAACAACCGCAACCTGAGGACCTTCGAGGTCAGCCTGGAGACGACGATCGGCCTCCTGGATCGGGTCCCGGAGGGGCGCCTGCTGGTCACCGAGAGCGGCATCCTCGCCCCCATGGACGTGGCGCGGATGCGCCGCCACGGGGTCCATGCCTTCCTGGTGGGCGAGGCCTTCATGCGTGCGGATGATCCTGGGGCCGAGCTGCGACGGCTCTTTGCCGACTGAGGGTGGGCGGCCCTTGGTCCGCGACGGCGGGGTGTTGTCGGGGGCGTCAGTAAATACCCGGCGGCCCCTGTCTCGCCCAGAGGCGATGGACTATGATCCCAATCTTCTAATAACAACAGGGTGGGATGGGTATGGCTGCCGGTTCGCAGGTCCATTACAAGCAGAATCGCCTCAAGCAGTTACGGGCCTTTTGTCATGCCGCGCACACGGGCAGCGTCAGCGCGGCCGCCGACAAGATCTTCCTCAGCCAGCCCACCGTCTCCCTCCAGATCCAGGCCCTGGAGCGCGAGTTCGGCACCATCCTGTTCGAGCGGCGCGGGCCCAAGATCCGCCTGACCCCGGAGGGGGAACTCCTGTTCGAGCTGGCCAAGCCGCTTGTGGAGGGCATGGACGAACTGCAAAAGACCTTTGCGGCCCAGAGCGGACGCCTGGACCAGGGGGCGCTCGGCATCGCCGCCGGGGAATCGACCCTGCTCTACATACTCCCGGAGCCGATGCGCGAATTCGCCAAGCTCTACCCGGGCATTGAACTCAAGCTCCACAACGTGACCGGCCGCGACGGCCTGGCCATGCTGCGGGCCGATCAGGTGGATCTCGCGGTTGGCTCCCTGATCGAGGTCCCGGACGACATCACCTATCGCCCGGTGGTGACCTACAGCCCGACGCTCATCACCCCGCTCGACCACCCCCTGGCAAACCTGCCCCAGGTCACTCTGGAGGACATTGCCCCCTTCGGCCTGGTCCTGCCGCCACGGCATCTGAGCACCTGGCGCATGGTCGATCTGGTGTTCCGCCAGCACAACCTGAGCTACCGCGTTGCCCTCGAGGCGGGGGGTTGGGAGGTGATCAAGGCCTATGTGGAGCGCGGCCTTGGGGTCTCCATCGTGACCGATGTCTGTCTGACCGGGGCCGAGCGCCTGGCCCGCATCCCGTTGGACCGCTACTTCCCCAGGCGCAGCTATGGCCTGGTTCTGCGCCGAGGCAAGTTCATGTCGGCCCAGGCCAAGTGCTTCATCAAGGTGATCGAGGCCGCCTTCGCCGGCCGAGTGGTGGAGCCCCAGTGCCAGCACGTCAGCGGGGCCCCCTGGGACGACGCCTTCCTCGGCTGAGCGACCGGAGCGATGGATCGATCAGGGGTAGCCAGGCCGTCCGTATGAGACCCGCGAATCCACGGTACCTTTGGCCTTGACCGTGTCCGAGCCAGAGCCCGCAATCAGCCTCAAGAGCAATACCCCGCAGGCCGTCTGGCCGCCGGGGCATTGTTCGATGGCAGCGCCGATCTACTTGTAAGCGCCAACCCCGCAGAAGACTCCGGCCTTGTTGGTCATGATGTAGCTGGTCTTGGGCTTGATCTCCTCGGTGCCCGGGTAGGGCCAGTTGTAATCGACCCAGCCCTCGCCCTTGTCCTTGGCCACAGCGACCATGTTCTTGAACAGGAAGTCGCCGTACTTGTTGAATTCCATCAGGTTCTTTCCGACCAGCTCGGGCTTCTTGGCATGCGAGGTCATGACCCCGTTCATGTCCATGCAGAAGACATAGAGGTCCTTGGCCTGGAAGCCACCGGCGGCATCGGCGAAGGCGGCATAGGCCTTGTCGGCACCCATGCTGTTGACGGCGGCCTGGGCCTTTTGGCTCAGGGCCTTCGCCTCGTCCGGGGTCGCCACATCGGCGGCCAGGGCGGTAGAGGCGAGGGCGGCCGCGGCGAGGGCGACTATGAGTCTGCGCATGTTTCATCTCCTAAGGTGTGGTGGTCGTCTACCGCCAGTGGCGGGCCCAAGGACCCGATGACGGCGCCTGATACAGGCGTGTGGAACATAGAGGATTGTGCGGCGCTGGTCCAGCGCAAGGGGTGGGCGGCCAGGGCGGGCTTGTCATCCTTGACCGCCGCGGCCTTCTCAGACTGGCCGGTAATGTCCTCGGATCGGGCGATCCGGGCTGCCCAGGTGGAGATCTACCCAGTCGCCGGGCGACCCTTCCGCTCCTGACGCACCAGCCAGACCTCCAGCCCCTGGGCGTTGAGATCCAGGTCCACCGCCAGGACCTGGCGGATGGCGGCCTCGTCCAGGGTGCAGCCGTGGGCCCGGGCACCCCTGACCAGATGGGTGGCCACGGCGGAGCGCAGGCGCTCCAGACGGCCTTCGCACCCGTGGGTGGCCTCGGCCAAGGCCATGCCGGCGTGGGTACGGATGCTATGTCGCAGGGTCTCCACCAGATCGGCGGGGCGGTCGAGACGGCCATAATGGGTCAGGTACATGGCCTGGGGGTCCAGGGCCATGAGGCGATCCAGGCTCAGTTCCCAGGCATGCGGATCGAAGGCGACGGGGGTGGTGGGGGCGAAGAGATAGGGTCCCTGAGGGCTGTAGAGCTCGCGGTAGGCGATGCCGAAGGTGTCGCCGGTGAAACAGCCGCGACTCTCGCGGTCGTAGATGCAGCCGTGATGATTGGCGTGACCCGGGGTGTCGAGAAAGCGCAGGACCCGCCCGCCGAGGTCGATCTCGGCCCCGTCCTCCAACGGCAGGACCCGCCCCTGTGGGACCGGCACCAGCGCTCCGAAGGCGGCGGTGAACTCGGCCTCGCCATAGACCTGCATGGCCCCGGCAGTGAGCCGGGCGGGGTCGATCATGTGGCTCGCACCCTTGGGATGGATGGCCAGAATTGCCCGCGGGCACTGCTGCATCAGGGCGCCAGCGCCGCCGGCGTGATCGAGGTGGACATGAGTCGGAATGACGTAGTCCACCTGGTCGGGGGTATGGCCCAGGGCGGCGAGGGTGGCCATCAGCAGCGGGACCGTGTTTGACGTGCCGGTGTCGATGAAGGCAAGGCGCCCATTGTCACCGCGCACCAGGTAGCAGGCGGCGAGCCCTGGACGGTAGAGGCCGGTGTCGATGCACCAGATGCCTTCGGCGACGGGCTCAAACAGGGGTGCGGTCATGGGATGCTCCGGGATGCGGGGCGGGCCTGGATCAGTCGGGGTCGAAACGGTAGCCGAGCAGGTCGATATCGGCCTTGAAGCGCTCCGCCACAAGGGCTGCGGTGGCGTCATCGTAGTAGGAGCGGTAGTCCTTGCTGCGGTCTGTGGCCTGGCGCCTGTGGGGCAGGGCCGGGGCTGGGATGCCGATACGCTTGCAGGCATCCGTAAAGTCGGCCTCCAGGCGCTCGTAGCGCCCGATGAAGTCCACGATGACCCGGCCGTGCAGGTCGATGAGATAGTCGCTCTGGAGTTCGATGGAGGTATCGACGTGGTACTGGTAGGGGCGCTCTGGGTCGAGCTTCCAGCGCAGGAAGCCGGGGAAGTCCTCGTGACCGCCGAGGTAGTGGGGGCGCTCGCGACGGATGTGGTGGAAGGAACTGACCTGGAGGTCCCAGGGATTGCGCACGAAGGCGAACTTGAACAGGGACTCGTAGAAGTCCCGCGGCAGCATCTCCTGGGCGGCGATGGCCTTGGCGTGGCGCGGGAGCTTGGCGGCGATGCGGTGGCCGCTCAGGTGACTCAGGCGACTGCACAGAAACATGGCCAGGTACCAGGGATCGCGCCAGCGCAGCCCCTCGAGGGCCGAGCGCACGCTGGTCCCGCCGGTCTTGGCGATGTGGACGAAGAGGAAGCCGTACTTGGGGGAGAGCAGCATGGTCCCGGATTCTAGCGGAAGCCTGTGGCCGTCGATACCTGCGGTTGCCGAGGCCCAGCGGTCATTTGTGCAGACTTTACATTCCCGTTCCTCCCGTACTAATGTTGCGACGCACCATAAATCCGCCGACCCTTGGCCTGATCCAGGGGCACCACCACCAGCATGAGGAGATTGAGATGGGCTACCAGGCCGAATACGACCGCGCCATGCGCGACCCGAATGGCTTCTGGGCCGAGGCCGCCGGGCTGATCGACTGGGATCGGCCCTGGGATCGGGTCCTTGATGACAGCCACGCGCCCTTCTACCACTGGTTCCGCGGGGCCATGCTCAACACCTGCTACAACGCCGTGGACCGGCATGTGGCCGCCGGGCGCGGGGCCCAGGCCGCCATCATCTACGACAGCCCCGTCACCAATACCCAGGCGACCATCACCTACACCCAGTTGCAGGAGCGCGTGTCCCGCTTTGCCGGGGCCCTGCGCGACCAGGGGGTTGAACAGGGGGATCGGGTCATCGTCTATATGCCCATGGTCCCCGAGGCGGCCATCGCCATGCTTGCCTGCGCCCGCATCGGGGCCATCCATTCGGTCGTCTTTGGCGGATTCTCCGCGCGTGAGCTGGCCACCCGCATCGACGACGCCAAACCGCGGGTGATGGTCGCCGGGTCCTGCGGTATCGAGACCAACCGCGTGGTCCCGTACAAGCCCCTGCTGGACGCGGCCATCGAGCTGGCGAGCCACAAGCCGGAGCACTGTATCGTCTTGCAGCGGCCTGAGGAGCCCGGCACCCTGATCCAGGGGCGGGACATCGGCTGGGCCGAGGCGGTCGCCGCCGCGCAGCCGGTGGATTGCGTTGGCGTGGCCGCAACGGACCCGCTCTACATTCTCTATACGTCCGGGACCACCGGCGTGCCCAAGGGGGTGGTGCGCGACAACGGCGGCCATGCCGTGGCCCTGGCCTGGAGCATGGACAAGGTCTACGGGGTCAAGGCCGGGGAGGTCTTCTGGGCCGCCTCGGACGTGGGCTGGGTGGTAGGGCACTCCTACATCGTCTATGCACCGCTGCTGGCTGGCTGCACCACAGTCCTCTACGAGGGCAAACCGGTGGGGACGCCGGACGCCGGGGCCTTCTGGCGGGTCATATCCGAGCATCGGGTCTCGGTGATGTTCACCGCCCCCACCGCCTTCCGCGCCATTCGGCGCGCAGACCCCAAGGCCGAGCATCTGGGGCGCTACGACCTGAGCGGCTTCCGTGCCCTGTTCCTTGCCGGCGAACGCTGCGATCCGGACACCCTGCACTGGGCCCAGGAGGTCCTCAAGGTCCCGGTGATCGATCATTGGTGGCAGACCGAGACCGGCTGGGCCATCGCGGCCAACTGCCTGGGGATCGAGGCCCTGCCCGTCAAGCCGGGCTCCCCCACCCGCGCCGTCCCTGGCTATGACGTACAGGTCCTGGACGACGGCGGGCATCAGGTCCCCGCGGGGGATATCGGCCGCATCATGATCCGCCTGCCGCTCCCCCCCGGCTGCCTGCCGACCCTGTGGCAACAGGACGAGCGCTACGTCCAGTCCTACCTCAGCGCGGAGCCGGGCTACTACCTGACGGGTGACGCCGGCTACCTGGACGAGGACGGCTATGTCTTCGTCATGAGTCGCATCGATGACATCATCAACGTCGCCGGGCACCGGTTGTCCACCGGGGCCATGGAGGGGGCCCTGGCCTCCCACCCGGATGTGGCCGAGTGCGCGGTCATCGGTGTGGCCGACCCGCTCAAGGGCGAACTACCGCTGGGGTTGGTCGTGCTCAAGTCGGGGGTGATCCGCGACGATGCCCGGACGGCCAGGGAACTGGTGACGCTGGTACGCGAGGTGATAGGCCCGGTGGCGGCCTTCAAGCACGTCGTGGTGGTGGAGCGCCTGCCCAAGACCCGTTCCGGCAAGATCCTGCGCGGCACCATGAAGCGGATCGCCGACGGTCAGGACTACACCATGCCCGCCACCATCGATGATCCGGCCATTCTGGATGAGATCGAGGCGGCCCTGGAGGCCGTTGGGTACGGGCACCGCCCCGCCTGATGGGTCGGGTCCGCACACGGGCCGCTACGCAACGGGCGCCTGGTTCGAGAAGTACAACTGGTCCAGGTAGCCCGCCACGGCCTCATCGGCGTTGGTGCCGATCACCTCAAGGTGGCCCAAGGCCGCTTTGAGACACGGGTCGGCATTGCCCATCAGGACGCCCTTGCCGACGACCCCTAAGAGTTCGAGGTCGTTCATGCCGTCGCCGAAGGCGATGACGTCCTCCTTGGTGAGTCCCAGTCGGTCCAGGACCTGCCCTAGTGCCGCCCCCTTGGAAACCCCCGCCGCCATGACCTCCAGGGTCATGTGCAAGGAGAAGGTCGTTGCCAGGCGCCCTGGGCAGCAGGCATGGACATGGGCCTCCAGCTCCTTCAGGTGGTCATGGTCGCCGAAAAAGAAGACCTTGAGGACGGGTTTCGGCTCGATGTCCGCGAAGTCCACCACCCGGTAGGCGAAGCCGGACTCCTGATGGTATTGCAGCAGGTACGGCTCCGGGCGTTCTACCAGCCAGTCGTCGAGGCGATAGAGGTTGGTATGGACCTCATTGAAGGCGGGGTCGTGCAGGAGAAAGTCCAGGCAGCCAGGGTCCAGCGGGCGATGGTGCAGCAGGCCCCCTGCGGCGTCATGGACAGCGGCCCCGTTGGAGGAGATCAGCCCGCCGCGCCCGCCCAACTCTGCCGCCAGTCCACGCAGGTCCGCGGCGTGGCGCCCGGAAGCCAGCACCAGCTCGACCCCGGCCTCCCGCAGGCGTTGCAGAATGGCCCGGGTGTAGTCGCCGAGGCGGTGTTGCGGGTTGAACAGGGTGCCGTCGAGGTCGCAGACGACGAGGCGGTACATGGGCAGTCCCCCGCAGGGTCAGTAAACGATATTTGGAAATTTTCCGGAAATTAACGTTTATAATTCAATATATTACGTTGTTAAATGATAAATGTACGTTGTTACTATTATGGAGTTCATTGTTATTAAGATGTTTATTTGCGTTCATGTGCTGCCAGGTCGTCCTTCACATCTTTCGGATTGTCGATGTCGGCGAGGGCATTGCGGGAGCGCTTGAGAAAGACCTGCATCTCACGGGCTGCCTGTATGTCGCCCTTCGTCTCTGCCGTAACGACGCCCTGGCTGAGGGCTGCCACCGCCGCGGCATGGTTCCCTGCCGCCGCCAGGGCCTTGCCGTAGAGCTTCCAGGCGGCGGAGTAGGTGGGGTCCAGCCGCACCGCTTCGGCCAGGTGGGGGATTGCCGCTCCCGGATCGGCGGCGTTGAGGTAGGCGTTGCCCAGGCCGTAGCGCAGAAGGGCCGAATCCTGTCCGCGGGCCAGCATGGCCTCGAAGTTCTGGATGACGCTCATGGGGTACCTCGGAGTGGTGAGTGGGAGCCGGGGGCCTTTGGGTCGCGCAGGGCCCCTGACCTGGGCCACCCTTGATCCGCATCAAGGTGGGCCATGTCCCTTGTAAAGTGTCCCCGGTAAGAGTACGTTTTCACCAACGTCGCAATGCGACGTAACACACTGGTTTTACCCGTAATTGCTTTTATTAGCCTATTAGAATTTGGAGGGTGGTATGGTCACGTTCGCCAATCTGCACGCGCAGAATCACAAGATAACAGAGCTTTCCAATGTCTTTCTCTACCTGATCCGCGACCGCGCCATGTGCGACACGCATGTTGCCTGCGACTTGTTTTTCGACTACGCCCGGCACGTCCGCGAACACATCGATCTGGTGGACAAGCAACTGTGCGGTCGGCTGATCTCCCATCCGGACCAGGCGGTCAAGAATACCGCGGATCGCTTCATGTCCGGTTCCTCGGAGATCAAGCGCATCTTTGCCGGTTACCTTAAGGACTGGTGCTCGGAAAAGCACAAAGAACTGCATATCCGCGAGCACGAGCGGTTCCTGAGCGAGACCAACCAGATGTTCAATCTGGTCCTCGACCGCATCCAGCGTGAAACCGAGCACCTCTACCCCCTGATCCGCCGCTTGGACGAGAAGGACCTCGCCGCCTAGCGGAACTGGCGAGTACCTATCCGGAAAGGCCCTCCGCCACCGTCCACCCGCCGCTATCTCCGCTCCTTGATCTCGATTCCCAGCGAGCGGAGCTTGCGGTAAAGGTGGGTGCGCTCCATTCCGGCCTCCTTGGCCATCTTGCTGACGTTGCTGGCATGCTTCTCGAGTTGGTACTCCAGGTAGGCCTTCTCGAACTGGTCGCGGGCCTCACGCAGGGGCTGGTCGAAGGAGACCAATCCTTCGAGTGACTGGGGTTGGGTGATCGGGGTGGCGCCGCCGAGGGCCGCCTCCACCTCGCCTTGGGTGATCTCCAGCCCGGCCCCCAGGATCAAGACCCGCTGGACCAGGTTCTTGATCTCCAGGACGTTTCCTGGCCAGGGATAGTTGCGCAGGTAGTTTTGGGCCCCAACGCTGAAGCGCCGGTAAGGCAGCTTCTCGTGGGTCGAAAAGTAGTCTACATAGAAGTTGAGCAGGTCGGGGATGTCCTCGTTGTGCTCACGCAGCGGCGGGACATGCAGCGGGACCACATTGAGATGGTAGAAGAGGTCCTCGCGGAAGCGCCCGGCCCGAACCTCCTCCTCCAGATTGCGCTGCGTGGCGGCGACGATGCGCACGTCGATGGCCACCGGGTCTGTCCCCGCCACACGCAGGAAGGAACCGGTATCCAGGGCCCCGAGGAGCTGGGACTGGGCCTCCAGGTCCATGTCCGCGACCTCGTCGAGGAACAGGATGCCCCCCGCCGCCTGCTCCAGGCTGCCGTAGTGGATGTGCCCGCCGTCCTCGCTGCCGAACAGCTCTCGGGCGGCATTGCCGCGGGTGATGACGGAGACCCCGAGATCGACGAAGGGGCGCTCGCGTCGAGCGCTTTGCGCATGCAGGTAACGGGCGAAGGTCTCCCGGCCGCTGCCGGGCTCCCCGGTGATGAGCACCCAGGTGTCGTGGGCAGCGATACGTTTAACCTGCTCGCGCAGGCGCTGCATGGCGGCGCTGCGCCCGGCGGGCTCGTGGACCTGTGGGGTGCGCCGGCGTAGGCCGACGTTCTCCTTGTGGAGTTTGTCCGCCTCCAGGCCGCGTTCCACGGTGAGCAGGAGCTTCGCCATGGACAGCGGCTTTTCCAGGAAGTCGTAGGCCCCTAACCGGGTCGCCTCCACTGCGGTCTCCACGGTGCCGTGGCCGGACATCATGACGATGGGGCAGGGCAGGCCCTCGTCCTCGGCCCACTCCTTGAGCAGGCTGATGCCGTCGAGGTCCGGCATCCAGATGTCGAGCAGCATCAGATCGGGGCGTCGGTCGCGTAGGGCCCGGCGCGCCGCCTCGCCATTTTCGGCGCAACCAACGGTGTAGCCTTCGTCCTCCAGGATCTCCTTGACCAGGCGCCGGATCTCGGGCTCGTCATCGACCACCAGGATGTGCGTTGCGCTCATAGTGCTCCGTTCGGCCGGCGTGCTAGCTGGCCGGGTCAGTGGACAGTGGGGTTAGGCTGGGTTGCTGCGGCGCCGGGTACGGCGCCGATGGAGCCTGCGCCTGGTCCTGGGGGCGTCCGCGTGGCTCACCCACGCCAATGGTCCTGTACGAGTCCCTGGGTTGGGTCCCGGCGATGCCGTGCAACGCGGGGAGCCGGGCGGTGATACAGGCCCCGCGCTCGCCATTGTCGGCCAGAATGATACCGCCGTGCTCCTCGATTATCTTCTTGACGATCGCGAGCCCCAGTCCGGTCCCCTTGGTCTTGGTGGTGACATAGGGCTCGAACAGGCGACCAAGCATCTCGGGGTCGATGCCGGGGCCGTCATCGGCGATGCGCAGCTCCAACAGCGGGCCCTCGGGAGCGGCTTGGGGGTCCGCGACCAGGACGGTGCGGACATGGATCTTGCCGTCGGTCTGCCCCTCCATGGCCTCCTGGGCATTCTTTATCAGGTTGTGGACGACCTGACGCAGGCGCAGGGGGTCGCCGAGGATCTGTGCCCCGGGGGCACCCAGCGCCACATCGAGGCCGATCTCGCCGCCGGCGCTGCGATACAGGTCCAGCACCTCGCCCACCAGGCGGTCGAGCACCAGGGCCTCGGCCTGCATCTGGGGAGCGCGGGCATAGTTGGAAAAGTCATTGACCATGGCCTTCATGGCCTCGACCTGCTGAACAATAGTGCGGGTGGCGCGGTCGAGGAGCCCCGAGTCGGTCGCGGGGAGCTTGGCCAGGAGCTTGTGGCGCAGGCGCTCCGCCGAGAGCTGAATCGGGGTCAGCGGGTTCTTTATTTCATGGGCCAGGCGCCGGGCCACCTCGCCCCAGGCCGCGTCGCGCTGGGCCTGGACCAAGGTGGTGACATCGTCGAAGACCACCACATGGCTGGGTCCCTGAAACCCAGGCTCCGGAAGCGGGCTGCCGCGGCACATCAGGACCTGGCGTCCCTCGCTGCCGAACAGGGTGACCTCGGCCCGCCAGTCGTGTGCCTCGGAGAGGTGGTGATGGACGGCCTCGGCCCAGCGCTCCAGACGCGGATGGGCCTGCTCCAGTTCCTGGAGGGTCGGGGCCGCATCTTCCGGAAGGGTCAGGTGCAGAATTTGACGGGCCGCGGGGTTGGCGGTGCGCAAGCGCCTCTCCGAGTCGAATACCACAACCCCGGAGGAAAGGCGCCCAAGGACGGTCTCCAGGTAGGCCCGCTGCGACTCCACCGCCCGCTGGCTGCGGTCGGCGGCGTCCCTGGCCTGGGCGATGCGGCGGGTCATGGTGTTGAAAGAGGAGACCAGGAAGGCCAGTTCGTCGTCGTACTTCGGTTGCGGAAGCTGTTGCTCGTAGTCCCCCTCGGCTACCGCGCGGGTGCCGCGGGCGATGTCCGCCACTGGGGCCACCAGGCGTCGTGCCGTGTGGAAGGCGGCGATCAGGGCGGCCATCACCCCGGCCACCAGGACCAGGGACAGGGTCAGCGAGAAGCTGACCTTGATGGATTGACGCAGATAGGCCAGCTCCCGGTAGCGGTTATAGGCCCCTTCCAGCCGTGTGGCCAGTGCCGTCACGCGATCCGAAGTGGGAAAGATGGCCTGGAGGGTCAGGGGTCGCCCGCGCGGGTCGCTCACCAGGGTGCGTACCACCAGCTCGTCGCTTGGGTTGACCTCCAGGGCGACGAAGTTCTTGCCGTTGCGCACCCCCTGAAAGACCTCTCGATCGGGTTGGTCGGCGACCAACTTGGTCGGGTCCTCGTTCGCTGTGCCATAGACCTGAGCGGAGGGGCCGAACAGGGTCAATTCCAGGGCGCCGGACTGTTCGCGCAGGTCCCCCAGGGTCAGGGCCAGGGCCGTGGAGGAGCGGTCCTCGATCCCGGCGAGGAGTTGTTCGGCGTATTTGGACAGGACCCGCTGGTTGAGGTCGAGGGATGCCTGATTCAGGGTCAGTGCGTCCTGCATGGCGCGGTCGATCTCCACATCGAACCAGGCGTCGATGCCGCGCAACAGAAAGACCAGGGAAAAGTAGTAGACCACCGCCACCGGCAGCAGGGAAATCAGGGCGAACAGGACCACCAGGCGAGCGGTGAGGCGGGAGCCGGCTACCTTTTCCCGATAGTGGCGCACCAGTTGCACCACGTTGACGGCAACTGTGGCGAACAGGGCCACCAGCCCGGCGAGGACCAGGAACAGCAGGGGGACGAAGGCCCGGCTCAACTCCTCGGAGCGCTGCACCGCGTCGCTCATCAGGTCCAGGGCGACGAGCAGGGCGACCAGTAGGGTCGCCACCGGCAGTATCCCGACGCCGCGCAGTCGTCTCATGGCTTCAGGGGCCACCGGGTCCAGCCCGTGGAGAGCTTCCAGGACGGACGTAGATAGGCCATGGGGCGCAGCGGCAGGGGCAATTCCTCGATATCGAGTTCCGCCTTGAGGTGGACCTGGTAGTCGTTCTTCGGGTCGAGGCGGGCGGCGTCGATCAAACCCAGGCCCTGGATCTCGCCTAGGGCGGCGATGGCCGCATCCCGGGTGACGAAGCTGCGCCCGCCCTCGCCCGGGACCTGCGAGACCACGAAGCGCTCCGACAAGGGTTTGTAGCGGATGCTGTAGCGAAGGCGCAGATCCACCAGATTGTCGGCCCAGATCCAGGCACCCTTGGGCCGAAGCTGGACGTGGACCTCGATCGTCAGGGGAACGCCGTTGTCCAACGCCTCCAGGGCCAGCTCGCTGAAGCCGTAGTGGATCTGGGCGTCGAGGGTATAGGTCTGGCCATCGAGCCGTGTGCGGGCCGACTCAACGCGGAAGCTGTCGGCGGCGAGTGCGGGCGTGGCCAGGGTCCAGAGGGCCATCAGCATCAGCCGCCAGGGCAGGTGACGGGCGTTCATGCGGCGATCCGCTTGAGTCGCGCATAGAAGAAGCCATCCATGCCACCGGCCTCCGGCAGGATCTGGCGGCCGGGACCCCGGATCAGGCCCCAGGGGGCCTCGATGGGGTCGCTGCGGGCATCCATGGTGCGCCCAAGGAAGGCGGTCACCTGGTCTTCGTTCTCCTGCGGGAGCAGGGAGCAGGTGACATAGAGCAGGGTCCCGCCCGGGGCCAGGAGGGGCCAGACGGCGTCGAGGATGCGCCCTTGCAGGGCGGCCAGGCGGGCGATGTCCGTATCGCGGCGCAGCCACTTGATGTCCGGGTGGCGGCGGATGACCCCGGTCGCCGAACAGGGGACGTCGAGCAGGATGCGTCGATAGGGCCCCTGGGCCCAGTCGCCGTCCGGGGCGGCGGCATCGCCAATGCAGGTGCGGGCCCTGACACCAAGGCGTGCCAGGCCCTCATCGACCCGGGCCAGGCGCTGGGGATCGAGATCGACCGCGGTGAGGTCGAGGTCGTTGTCCGCCAGTTCCAGCAGGTGAGCGGCCTTGCCCCCCGGTGCGGCGCAGGCGTCGAGAATGCGCTCCCCCGGCTGCGGGTCGAGCAGAAAGGCGGCGAGTTGGGCCCCACCGTCCTGGACCGATACCAGACCTGCATCGAACCCGGGAAGACGGGCCGTGGCTACCGGGGCATCGAGGGTCAGGCCGGCTGCGGCGTGGGGCAGGGGGCGGGCGCTGATGCCGTTCTCCGCGAGCTGGGCGGCATAATTGCGCCGGTCTGTCCGCAGGCGGTTGACGCGCAGGGTCATGGGGGGGCGGGTGTTGCTGGCGTCGCAGATGGCCTGCCAATGGTCCGGCCAGGCGGCCTGGAGGCGCCCGAGCAGCCAGTCCGGGAATAGCCAGCGGACACGCGGAGCCTCGGCTGAGGCGGCCTCCAGGGTGTCCTTTTCGCGTTCGTAGCGGCGCAGCAGGGCATTGACCAGACCCGCGGCCCAGGGACGACGCTGAGCGCGGGCCGCAGCCACGGTGGCGGCCACCGCAGCGTGGGGCGGGATGCGGGTCGCAATGAGCTGGTATAGCCCGACCAGGATCAGGGCCTCCAGATCGCCCTCCCCGGGTTTGAGGGGTTTGTGCATGAGCCCCGCCGCAAGAAATTCGAGGCGTGGCAACAGGCGTAGGGTGCCGTAGCTCAACTCCTGTACCAGAGCGCGGTCGCGTGTGTCCGTCAGGGCCTGTACCTCGGGCATGACCAGGGCCTCATCCAGGGATCGCTTCTGACCGCGGACGGCATCCACGACCGCGGCCGCCGCAGCCCGGGGGGCGGCGCCTGCGCCGGCGCTGGCCTCTGGGGCGGCGTATGTCCTAAGCCTTTGTTCAGCCAAGGACGTGCCCGGCGAGGTTGTGCGCATTGAGAAATTCCGCGGCGGTCATGGGGCGCTTGCCCGGGAGTTGCAGTCGGGTGATACGCAGGAACCCGTCGCCTGTAGCGACGTCGATGCCGACCTTGGAGGTATTGACGACCGAACCGGGGGCGAGCCCGCCGGGGTCAGCGTCGGGGAGGGGCTCGGCGGCCCAGACCCGTAGGGTTACTTCGCCCAGGCGCGTCTCCGCCACCGGCCAGGGATCGAAGGCGCGCACCTGGCGGTCGATGCCCAGGGTGGCCCCGGACCAGTCGATGACAGCCTCGTCCTTCAGGAGTTTCTTGGCGTAGACGGCCCCGGCGTCTTCCTGGGGCGTCGGCGTCAGGGACCCGGCGAGGATGCCCGGGAGGGCCTCCATCAGGGCCTGTGCGCCGATCCGGCACAGGCGGTCGTGCAGGGTGCCGCCGGTCTCCCGCGGGGCTATCGGGGTGGTGTGGGTGAGGAACATGGGGCCTGTGTCGAGCCCTGCCTCCATCCCCATGATGGTCACCCCGGTCTGGCTGTCCCCGGCGAGGATGGCCCGCTGGATCGGCGCTGCCCCGCGCCAACGCGGCAGCAGCGAGGCATGCACATTGACGCAGCCCAGGCGCGGGGCCGCCAGGACCCGCTTGGGCAGCAACAGCCCGTAGGCGACCACTACCATGAGGTCAGCGTCCAGGGCGCGGAGTGCCGCTTGCGCATCCTTGTCTCGCAGGGTTGGAGGTTGCAGGACTGGCAGCCCGCGGGCCAGGGCGGCCTGCTTGACCGGACTGGCGGCGAGCTTGCGCCCGCGGCCGGCAGGGCGGTCGGGTTGGGTGTAGACAGCAACGACCTCGATGCCGCCCGTACCCGGGCCATCCGTCAGCGCGGTCAGGCAGGGGACGGCAAACTCTGGGGTGCCGGCAAAGAGAATGCGTGCAGTCATAGCCGGGGCCTCCAGGATCTCAGGTCGAGGTGCGATCAAATGGCCCGACGCCGAGGCTCGCCCTGGGCTGGGACCTGGTCGCGCAGGTCCTTTTCCAGACGTCGGCGGATACGCTGGCGCTTGAGGGACGAGAGGTAATCGACGAAAAGCTTGCCGTCGAGGTGGTCGATCTCGTGCTGGATGCACACCGCCAGCAGGCCATCCGTCTCGATCTCAAAGGGTTTGCCGTCCCGGTCCAGGGCGCGCACCCTGACACGCTCGGCCCGGGACACGCTCTCGTAGAAGCCGGGGACCGACAGACAACCCTCATCCATCTGCTCGACGCCGGAAAGATCGAGGATCTCCGGATTGATCAGACACAGAGGGGCATCGTTGGTGTCGGAGACGTCGATGACCACCACCCGCAGGGAGACATCGACCTGGGTCGCCGCCAGGCCGATGCCTGGGGCCGCGTACATGGTCTCGAACATGTCGGCAACCAGTTGCCGCACTTTCGCATCGACCTCGCGCACGGGCTTGGCCTTGGTGCGCAGGCGTGGGTTGGGGAAGGTGAGGATCGGGAGCTTTGCCATGGGTAGGTGACGGAGGTCTCAGGCCAGTTGGTGGCGGGCTGGTAGCATCCGCGACCTATGCGTTAACATCGCGATAATACAACATTTGGCCGCTTTGCCGGGTGTAGCGGCTTGCCAGTCCAACCACGGAGCGACCATGCGATCCCAGTTCCCGGTGTCGGCGTTGCGAGCTGTCCTGTTGCCGCTCCTCCTGGTGCTGGGCCCCGGCGTCGCGACGGCGGAGGGGGTCGCCCTCAATCCGAGCCGACCTCAGACCTATGTCGTGCGCCCCGGGGACACGCTCTGGGCGATCGCCGAACGCTTCCTGAACAACCCCTGGGACTGGCGCAAGGTGTGGGAGTCCAACCCTGGTGTTGCCAACCCCGATCTGATCTTTCCCGGGGATACCCTGCGCCTCGTCGAGGGCAAGGGTGGGCCACGGGTGCGCTTGGAGCGTGGCAAGCGGACGGTCAGGCTCTCGCCGCGGGTGCGGGTGGAAGACCTGGAGGCCCCGATTCCGACCATCCCGATCCACGTCATAGCGCCGTTCCTGAGCCAGCCTTATGTCGCCCAGAACGATGAAATCCAGCGTGCGCCCTATGTGGTGGGATTCCCGGACGAACGCGTCGCGGGCGGTCTCAACGACGCCTTCTATGTCCGTGGGATACGCGACGCCAGCGCCATCGGTTACACGGTGCTGCGACCAGGGGGCCCTTACACCGACCCGGATACCAGCGAGGTCTTGGGTTATGAGGCCGCCTTTGTGGCGGGTGCACAGGTGCGCCGGCAGGGCGACCCGGCCACCCTCGTCACCACCCAGTCGGCGATGGAGGTCCTGGAGGGTGACCGACTGGTTCCCGCCAGGAAGGATGAGGCCCTCACGAACTTCTATCCGGTTCCCGCCACGGCGGGTATGACGGCGCGCATCATCGCTGTCCTCAACGGGGTCACCCAGATCGGCCAGTACAACATCGTTGTACTCAACCGCGGCAGCCGGAGCGGGGTCGCGCAGGGGCAAGTCTTTGAGGTTTACGCGGGCGGTACGGAGCAAACCGACCGCATCCGCGCACGCGATGACGAGTGGGCGCGGGACTGGAGGAGCGAGTCCCCGCTGACCCAGGAATTCTGGTATGGCCGCGCCCGCCAGGACGGCTGGATCGAGGGCAAGCCCAGTCCCGACGCGCCCCTGCCACTGCACGCGGACGTAAACAAGCGGTCTGGTGCGTACGTCACGCCGTTCGAGGCGGCAGGGGCGCTGATGGTCTTCCGAGTCTTCGATCGGATCAGCTTTGGTCTGATCATGCGGGCCACGCGACCCATCCACGTCCTCGACACAGCGGCCGCGCCATCGTCCTGAACACGACACAGCCACCCCGTCCAGGGTCCTCGGTCGATGGGCTGCGGGCCTGGTTGACCCTGGTCCAGACCCCTGGGATCGGGCCCCGGATCAGTGCCCGGGTCCTGGCCCATTGCGGCAGCCCGGCCGGAGCCCTGTCTGCCGACCGCGAGACACTGAGGGGGCTGGGGGTCCCGACGGCGTCCATCGAGGCCCTGCGCCACCCGGATGAGGCGGCCATCGAGGCCCTGATCGAGTGGGCGTGCCAGGAAGGGGCCTGCATCCTGACCCGGGACGACCCCGCCTACCCGCCGCTCCTGGGCGAGATCCCGGATGCCCCGCCGGTGCTGTATGTGCGGGGCGATCCTGCCCTGCTGTCCGATCCGCAACTGGCCATCGTCGGCAGCCGAAATCCCACCCCCCAGGGGGTCGAGACCACCCACGCACTGGCCCGCCACCTGGCCGGGTGCGGACTGACTATTGTCAGCGGACTGGCCCTGGGGATCGATGGCGCCGCCCACCGCGGAGCCCTGGAGGCGGGGCGCAGTGTGGCCGTCCTGGGGACGGGGTTGGATCGGGTGTACCCGGCGACCCACCGCGATTTGGCGCGGCGCATCGCAGAGACCGGGGCGCTGGTCAGCGAACTGCCGCCCCAGACCCCGGCCCGCGGCGAGAACTTTCCCCGCCGCAATCGCATCATCAGCGGGCTGGCCCTGGGGACGCTGGTCACCGAGGCCGCACTTGGGAGCGGCTCCCTCATCACGGCCCGCTGCGCGCTGGAACAGGGGCGAGAGGTCTTCGCCATGCCGGGCTCCATCCATAACCCCCTGGCGCGGGGCTGCCACGCCCTGATCCGCGACGGTGCCAAATTGGTTGAGGGGGCCACGGACGTCCTTCTGGAACTGGCCCCACTCCTGGCGGGGCGACTCGGCGCGGACCCCCAGGGGCCGTCGCCCCTGGGCGCTGGGGCGGGGCCTGCGGCCGAGGTCGATGGCGATTATGAAAAGCTGGTCGCCGCCCTGGGCCACGACCCGGCGGCCCCAGACGAACTGATCCGCCGCACCGGCCTGCCGGCGGATGCCGTGGCCTCCATGCTGCTGTTGCTGGAGTTGCAGGGACGGGTATCATCCTATCCGGGCGGCCGTTATGGTCGCCGCGCCGGTCCTGGGGATGGTGCCGTTTAGACGGTCACAGAGGTGGATGTATGAACGAAAGCATGGTCGATGTCCTGATCTACCTCTATGAAAACTATATGGACGGCGAAGGTCAGCCGCCCCTGGACCAAGACCTGCTTGAAGAAGAACTCTCCGAGGCGGGCTTCTCCAACGCCCACATCCACAAGGCCCTGCACTGGCTCGACGAGCTGGCCGAGGGGCTCGATGCCCCCAGGTATCATGCGGTCGGGGCAGGGCGCTCGATGCGCATCTACAGCGGGGCCGAGTGCGAACGCCTCGACCTGGCCGCCCGCGGCCTGTTGCTGTTCCTCGAACAGATCGGGATCCTCGATCCCATCAGTCGCGAACTGGTGATCGAGCGCGTCCTGGCCATCGACCACACCTCTGTCGCCGTGGATGAAGTCAAGTGGGTGGTCCTCCTGGTTCTGCTCAACAGCCCGGGGCAGGAGGGTGCCTTCGCCCGCATGGAGGAGCTGATCTACGCCGATGCGCCGGTTTACCTCCACTGAAAGGCGCGGATAGCACGATACCCCCGGCACCCTCCCGCGCCGCTTGAGGGCGCGCGGTCGCCCCGAAGGCGCAAGGGGTTGCGGCGTCGCCCATCCGGTCCGTTACACGGTTGCCCCCTTGACGGCGGCCTGCCTGATCGCGTCTCCTTGGCGCCCCTTCGCACCCTGATACCACAGCCCTATGAATCTGGTCGTCGTCGAATCCCCCGCCAAGGCCAAGACCATCGCGAAGTATCTCGGTCCCGATTTCGAGGTCGTCGCCTCCTATGGCCATGTGCGCGACCTGATCCCCAAAGAGGGCGCGGTGGACCCGGAGGACGGGTTCAAGATGACCTACCAACTCATCGAGCGCAATGAGAAGCACGTCCAGGCCATCTCGAAAAAACTCAAGGGGGCCAATGCCCTCTATCTGGCCACCGACCCGGACCGCGAGGGTGAGGCCATCTCCTGGCACCTCTACGAACTGCTCAAGAGCCGCCGCCAGATTGGCGACCGCCCGGTCTATCGCGTGGTCTTCAACGAGATCACCAAGCACGCCGTCCAGGAGGCCGTGGCGAACCCGCGGGCCATTTCCGACGACCTGGTCAATGCCCAGCAGGCCAGGCGTGCCCTGGACTATCTGGTGGGCTTCAATCTGTCGCCGCTGCTGTGGAAGAAGATCCGCCGCGGACTCTCCGCCGGGCGGGTACAGTCCCCGGCCCTGCGTATGATCTGCGAGCGGGAGGGCGAGATCGAGGCCTTCCAGGTTCGCGAGTACTGGACCATCGAGGCCGAGGCCGCCAAGGAGGGGAAGGCGTTCAGCCCCCGACTGACCCAGTTCGAGGGGGCCAGACTCGAGCAGTTCAGCATCATCGACAAGGCCCGCGCCCAGGCTGTGCGCCAGGCCCTGGAGCAGGCCGCCGGCGGCGCCTTGACGGTGGACACGGTCGAGCGCAAGCAGCGCAAGCGCAATCCGGCCCCGCCCTTCACGACATCCACCCTGCAACAGGAGGCGGCACGCAAACTCGGCTTTACCGCCCAACGCACCATGCGCGTCGCCCAGCAACTCTACGAGGGGGTGGACGTGGGCGGCGGGGCCACTGGCCTGATTTCCTACATGCGTACCGACTCGGTCAATCTGGCCCAGGAGGCCTTGGAGGACATCCGTGGCTATGTCGCCGAGCGGTATGGTGCCGATCACCTCCCGCCCGAGGCGCGCCTGTTCAAGACCAAGGCCAAGAACGCCCAAGAGGCCCACGAGGCCATACGCCCGACATCGATCCGGCGCGAGCCGGCCGCCATCAAGGAGCACCTGAGTGCCGAGCAGGCCAAGCTCTACGACCTGATCTGGAAGCGCACCCTGGCCTGCCAGATGGCCCAGGCCCTGATCGACACCGTCGCGGTGGACCTCGCGGCGGGCGAGGGCAACCAGTTCCGCGCCACAGGATCGACGGTGACCGAACCCGGCTTCATGGCGGTTTACCTGGAGGGTCGCGACGACGCGGCGGGGGCGGACGACGACGAGGATCGCATGCTCCCGGCGATGGAGCCCGGAGACCGCATCGACCTGATCCGGGTCCGCCCCGAGCAGCATTTCACCGAGCCGCCGCCGCGCTTCACGGAGGCGTCGCTGGTCAAGACCCTGGAGGAGTACGGCATAGGCCGGCCGTCTACCTATGCGAGCATCATCTCCACCCTCCAGGAGCGCGAGTATGTCGTTCTGGAAAAGAAGCGCTTCACCCCGACCGATGTCGGGCGGATCGTCAACCGCTTCCTCACGGAGTATTTCACGCCTTATGTGGACTACGACTTCACCGCCCGGCTGGAGGACGAGCTCGACGCCGTCTCCCGCGGGGAGGAGGACTGGCTCCCGGTCCTGGAGAATTTCTGGCGTCCTTTCAAGGACCGCGTCGATCATACCCAAGAGAATGTCAAGCGCAGCGACGTGACCCAGGAGGCCCTCGACGAGGCTTGCCCCACCTGCGGCAACCCCTTGTCCATCCGCCTCGGGCGCAACGGTCGCTTCATCGGCTGCACCAAGTACCCGGAGTGCGACTACACCCGCGACCTCAATCCCGACGGGGCGCAGGCCGCTGCCCCGGAGTTGGTGGAGGGACGCAATTGTCCGGAGTGCGGGTCCAGGCTCGAGGTCAAGCGCGGCAAGTACGGCAAGTTCGTCGGTTGCAGCGCCTACCCCAAGTGCCGCTACATCGAGCCGCTGGACAGGCCCGAGGACACCGGCATCGCCTGCCCTCAGTGCGGCAAGGGGACCATGCAGAAGAAAAAGTCCCGGCGCGGCAAGATCTTCTACTCCTGTTCCACCTACCCGAGCTGCGACTATGCGGTGTGGGATCAGCCCATTGCCCAGCCCTGTCCTCAATGTGCTTGGCCGATCCTGACGCTGAAGGTCACCCGCAGTAAGGGTGCCGAGCGCGTCTGTCCGCAGAAGGCGTGCGGTTACCGTGCCCCGGCGGAGGACGAGCGCGGGGTTGAACCCGGCGCGGCCGCCGCCACTTGATGGGTCCCCGGCTGCCGGGGGTTTTCTGTCGGCGAGTTTCCGGTTATTCGTTTTGAGTAATAGACTTAAGATCAGTCAGTTACAGAACACTCAAAACCTATAACTCACAACTCTTCGGTATGTCTGGAGCACCTTCCCATGAGCCAACCCTTTGTCGCCGTCCTGATGGGGTCCGACTCTGACCTCCCGGTCCTGGAGTCCACCCTGGACGTGCTTGATCGCTTAGGAATCCCCTGCGAGGTCAAGATCACCTCCGCCCACCGCACCCCGGCGGCCACCCATGCCTTCGTGAAGGACGCCGACGCCCGCGGCTGCGGCGTCTTCATCGCCGCTGCGGGGCTTGCCGCCCACCTGGCGGGGACTGTGGCCGGCCTGACGTTGAAGCCGGTCATCGGCATCCCCCTGGACGCCGGCCCGCTCCAGGGGATGGACGCCCTGCTCTCCACGGTGCAGATGCCCGCCGGCATCCCCGTCGCCACCGTCGCCATCGGCAAGGCCGGGGCCAGGAATGCGGGTTACCTCGCCGCCCAGATCCTGGCCCTGGCGGACCCTGCTCTGGCCCGGCGCCTCGGAGAGGAACGCGAGGAGAACGCACGCAGTATCCTTGCCAAGGATGCCGACCTCCAGCGTCGCCGGCCCAGCTGAGGGTCAGGCCCCCGCCGCCCGGCTGCGCCTTGCCCTGGCCGCCCATTGGCTGGCCTGCGGCGGTCTCGTCGCCTATCCCACCGAGGCCGTGTACGGCCTCGGCTGCGACCCCCGCGACGGGGCCGCGGTGCGCCGCCTGCTGGCGCTGAAGGCACGCCCCGAGACCAAGGGCCTGATCCTCATCGCCGCGGACTGGACCCAACTCGCCCCCTATGTCCGCTGCCTCGACCAAGGGTGCATGACGGCCGTCCACGCCACCTGGCCCGGGCCCGTCACCTGGCTGCTACCGGCACGCCCCGAGACCCCGCACTGGCTCACCGGCGACCACGCCACCCTGGCGGTGCGGGTCACCGCCCATCCCCTGGCGGCGGCCCTGTGCCGGCGCTGGGGCGGCGCGCTGGTCTCCACCAGCGCCAATCGGGCAGGTCGCCCGCCCGCCCGCGCGCCGCTTGGGGTGCGCCGCGCCTTGGGGGAAGGCATCGACTTCATCTTGGCCGGACCCTGCGGCGGTGCGGCGCGCGTGTCACGTATCCGCGATGGCCGCACGGGGGTGGTGCTGCGCTGACCCCGGTCGGGTGACCTGACTCACCGCCGGTGCGGCCCCGCGCGTTGACCATGTCGAAGTGCCCCGGGATACTTGTCCGCATCCACGCCGCATCCATGCGCCGTCGTTCGTGCCCTGACCGAACCCTGTCGCCGGCCCGACTGCGCATCTCGTCGCCCGCCTATTTCCCCTGAGGACTCCCAATGATCGATCAAGCCAACGCGACGGGCGCGAGCCCTCCGCCCCCGGATGCCACCCGTCTGCTGGCGGAACTGATCGAGGCCATGAAGCGCGATGCCGACTTGCGTACGGCCCAGTTGCAGCGCCTCGATGCCTTGATCGAATTGCGCGGTCAGACGTTTGCTGGGGATGCCGCTCGGGGAGATGCCGCGGTACGTCAGGATCTGGAGCGGGAACTCGGGGCGGAGCACGAACGTACCCAGAGGACCAAGTGGCTCACGGGGGTATTCGGACTCATCGCCGTTATCGTCGGTGCCGTACTGTTTTACTGGATCTTCGAGATGGTCGAGGACATGAACCGCATGGAGGACTACATGTACAACATGGGTCACAGCCAGAACGACGATCGCGTCGCCCTGGAGACGGAGCGCAAGGCCGTTGGGGTGGGCTATATGCACTCCATGGCCGACAACATGCAGGTCATGCGCGAGGACATTGGGGCCATGCGCCAGGCCATGGCCAACATGGACGGGAACATCGGCGGCATGGTCACCGACATCGGTCGCATGTCCACGGACATGGGGGCCATGCGGGTCGATGTGGGCACCATGAGCCGGGACATGACCACCATGAACGCCACCATGGGGCTGCTGCGCCACGATACGGCGTTGCTGCGTGCGGGGGTCGGCAGCATGTCCAACGACACCAGGTCCATGGGTGCTCCCTTTCGGGTCATGGATTCCGTGATGCCCTGGTAGGCCGGGAAACCCTACCGTCCGGGGGATCAGGCCTGGGTCGGGGTGGCGCCAGGGGCGGGACGGCGCCGCCGGCGCCGGGGCTTGGGTGCCTCGCCATCGGCCGTCGGTGGGCGTGTCTGATCCTGCGTCGGAGCCGCTGCCAGGGGCCGATCGCCTGTTCCCGGTCCGTGCCCTGTGCCATGGCCCGCCTCGTGGCCATGGGTATGACCATGCCCGTGCCCCTGCGGGCGACCCTGCCCGGGTCTGTCCCGTCCATGCCCGGGTCCCTGCCGGTCACGTGCGCGATCACGGTCGCGGGCCAGGCGGGCACGCTCCTCCTCGGTGCGTTGGACCCGTACCCGGCTGCGCGGATCGACCTCGGCCAGCATCTCCGGCTCGATGGCGGCAGTGGAAATCTTGGCGCCGATGAAGCGCTCCACGTCCGGCAGGACGAAGGCATAGGTCTCGCAGGCGAAGCTGATGGCGTCGCCGTCCGCACCGGCGCGTGCGGTGCGCCCGATGCGGTGGACATAGTCCTCCGCGTCCTCGGGCAGGTCGTAGTTGATGACATGGGTTACATCGGGGATGTGCAGGCCGCGGGCGGCAACGTCCGTGGCCACCAGGATCGGCAACTCGCCCTCCTGGAAGCGCTTGAGCAGCTTGAGCCGGGTGGTCTGCGGGACATCCCCGGACAGCACCGCTGAGCGCAGCCCGTTACCCTCCAGGTAGCCCCAAACACGCTCCGCCTCGCGCTTCATGTTCACGAAGACCATGACACGCGCGTCCTTCATGTGCCGCAGCAGTCCGATCAGGAGCGGAATCTTCTCGTCGTTGCCGACCATGTAACAGGACTGGCGGACCCGATCGCAGGTGATTTGGTCGGGTTCGATCTCCACCAATTGCGGGTCGTTCATGTGCTCGTAGGCGAGTTCCATGACCCTGAAGGAGAGCGTGGCGGAAAAGAGGCAGCCCAGACGCTCCTGGGGCGGGGGCATGCGCCGCAGCAGGAAGCGGATATCCTTGATAAAGCCTAAGTCGAACATCCGGTCCGCCTCGTCGATGACCAGGGCCTCGACCCCCTTGAGGCTGAAGACGTCCTGTCGCAGATAGTCGATCAGGCGCCCGGGGGTGCCGATGAGGATGTCCACCCCGGCGGCCACGTCGTCGCGCTGCTGCTGGTACCCGGTACCGCCATAGACCAGCCCCAGGCGGAAGCCGCAGTGACGGGCCAGGAGCTGCGCATCCTTGTGGATCTGCACCGCCAGCTCCCGGGTCGGGGCCAGCATCACCGCCCGTGGGTGGGGAATGCGGTGGCTGCGCTCCGGGGGCTGGGCCAGCAGGCGCTGGAATACCGCCACCAGGAAGGCGGCGGTCTTGCCGGTGCCGGTCTGGGCCTGACCGGCGACATCGCGCCCGGCGAGTGCGATGGGCAGGGTTTCGGCCTGAATAGGGGTACACTGGACAAATCCGGCGTCCTTGAGGCCGAGCAGGATGCGGGGGTCGATGTCGAAGCTGTCAAAGCGCGTGTCGGTCAGGTGTGTCTGGCTCATGGGGGATTGTCAGGGGGAAATCGGGTCGCGGGACCGCTGCATGGACCTCAGGCGCACACGGTCTTGTGGGCGAGGGTTGCAAATTCTGGCGGCATTGGATGAAATAGCATCTTACCCAAGGGCCTACTCCGGCGCCAATTTGGCCGCCTCGCCCGCAAGGTTCCTCGCAGTGGTGTCCCCCCGTCCCCAATCCGGACTGCCTGGTCTATCCTCCTTGGTCTCGCACGCACCACCAACGGCCCTTTCTCCGCCCTGTCTTCCAACCCATCGGGAGTAATGTTTCTGTGAGCGACGCCATCATCCATGTCACGGATGCCAACTTCGAAGCCGAAGTCCTGAAGTCCAGCGCCCCTGTCCTTGTGGACTACTGGGCGGATTGGTGCGGCCCCTGCAAGATGATCGCACCCGTGCTGGACGAGATTGCCGCCGATTACGCCGGTCGGATCAAGGTCGCCAAGCTGAACATCGACGAGAATCAGGCGACGCCGCCGCGCTATGGCATTCGCGGCATTCCGACCCTCATGCTGTTCAAGGGCGGCGAGGTCGAGGCGACCAAAGTCGGCGCTGTGTCGAAGTCCCAGCTCACCGCCTTTATCGACAGCAATCTCTGAGCGAGCCGCCGGCCCTGGCCTATCCCCGGTGCCACCATTGGGAGCCCGGCCGGCCGCGAGCCACCAGGGGATCGAGGCCGGGACCCCGGCGACGGTACAGTCGGCCTCGAATGGCCCGTCGCCCACAGGCCCCTGACCCGCAGTAAGACAAAAACGTCCCAGCGGTGCCCGCCCGGGTACCTCCCCGCAAGCCACCACCCCTCCCACCGCACAGCCTGGCGCACCCTGCACCGGTTGCCATCCAACCCAAAACAAATCCCGCAGATGCGATGAATCTCACTGAACTCAAAAAAATGCCGGTCGCCGAGTTGGTCCAGGTCGCCCAGACCATGGACATCGAAGGTGTCGCCAGGCAACGCAAGCAAGACCTGATCTTCGCTATCCTCAAGTCACAGGCCAAACGCGGCGAGGACATCTCCGGCGACGGCGTCATGGAGATCCTCCAGGACGGCTTCGGCTTCCTGCGCTCCGCCGATTCCTCCTACCTGGCCGGACCGGACGACATCTACGTCTCCCCCAGCCAGATCCGCCGCTTCGGGCTGCGCACCGGCGACACCGTCTCCGGCAAGATCCGCCCGCCCAAGGACGGCGAGCGTTACTTTGCCCTGCTCAAGGTCAACGACATCAACTTCGACCGCCCCGAGGCGGCGAAGAACAAGATCCTGTTCGAGAACTTCACGCCGCTCTTCGCCAACAAGCGGCTCAAGCTCGAGATCGGTAACGGCAGTACCGAGGACATCACGGCCCGCACCATCGACCTGGTGGCCCCCATAGGGCGCGGCCAGCGCGGCCTCATCGTGTCCCCGCCCAAGGCCGGCAAGACCATGATGTTGCAGAATATCGCCCAGTCCATTGCGCACAACCACCCGGACTGCTACCTCATCGTGCTGCTGATCGACGAGCGCCCGGAGGAGGTCACGGAGATGTCCCGCTCGGTGCGCGGGGAGGTCATCTCCAGTACCTTCGACGAGCCGGCCACGCGCCACGTCCAGGTCGCCGAGATGGTCATCGAGAAGGCCAAGCGCCTGGTGGAGCACAACCGCGACGTGGTGATCGTGCTCGACTCCATCACCCGCCTGGCGCGCGCCTACAACACCGTGATCCCGTCCTCCGGCAAGGTCCTGACCGGCGGCGTGGACGCCAACGCCCTACAGCGCCCCAAGCGCTTCTTCGGCGCGGCGCGCAATATCGAGGAGGGCGGCTCGCTCACCATCATCGCCACCGCACTGGTGGACACCGGGTCGCGCATGGACGACGTGATCTACGAGGAGTTCAAGGGCACCGGCAACATGGAGATCCATCTGGACCGGCGCATCGCCGAGAAGCGCATCTTCCCCTCCATCAACATCAACCGCTCCGGCACCCGCCGCGAGGAACTGCTGATGGCGGCCTCCGAATTGCAGAAGATGTGGATCCTGCGCAAGATTCTGCACCCCATGGACGAACTCGCCGCCATGGAATTCCTCCACGACAAACTCAAGGCGACCAAGACCAACGCGGAGTTCTTCGACTCCATGCGGGGCTAGGACCCGTTCGTCTCGTGGCCCCTGCCATGAAGGCCATGATCCTCGCCGCCGGGCGCGGCGAGCGCATGCGACCGCTCACCGACCACACCCCCAAGCCCCTGCTCCTGGCGGGGGGCAAGGCATTGATCGTCCACCACATCGAGCGGTTGGCCGCGGCGGGGTTGCGCGACATCGTCATCAACCACGCCCACCTCGGCGAGCAGATCGAGGCGGCCCTCGGGGATGGCGGGGCCTTCGGGGTGCACATCCGCTACTCGCCGGAGGGCCGTGCCCTGGAAACCGGCGGCGGCATCTACCGCGCCTTGCCCCTGCTTGGCCCGGACCCCTTCCTGGTCATTAACGGCGATGTCTGGACCGACATCGACTTCAGCCGGCTCGTCCTGGCCCCCGGGGATCTGGCCCACCTGGTCCTGGTGGACAACCCCGCACACAACACCAAGGGCGACTTTGCGTTACGGCAGGGGCGGGTCATGGCCGATGGCGACCCGCGCCTGACCTTCAGCGGGGTCGGTATCTACCACCCGGGGCTGTTCGCCGGTTGCGTACCCGGGGCCTTCCCCCTGGCCCCCTTGCTGCGCTCCGCCATGGCCCGCGGCCGGGTGGGCGGTACCCACCACCGCGGCACCTGGATCGACATCGGCACGCCGCAGCGTCTTGCGGACCTTGATCGGATGCTTGGGGGGGCCGTGGGGCGTGGTTGACCGCCGGGTGGACCCGGGCCACACCATCGCCGCAGTCCTGGCGTGCGAATGGACCTGGATGTCCCGGGGCTAACCCCGCTCCCCGGCGGTCTTCAGGAAAGCGTCGATGCGTTCGGCCAGAGATGAGTTTTTCTCCACATGCCGGGCGTAGTAGATGAGCGACGAAACCGCCGTTCGCTGCTTGAGCGGGTCCCAAAGCTCCACGATCCGCACCAGGTCATCGAGGTCCAGCGGCTTGAGCCCCATGTCCTCGATCAGGCTGCGAGCGCTGTTGCGAAAGCCTAGGGCCACCACCAGGCCGAGGCTGCCGTGTCGCCCGACCTCGTTGCCGAACCCCGCGAGGTCCGGGCAATCCTCTTCCTTGATCTCGAACTGCTTGACCTCGGCGGAGATGGCCAGCCGCGCGCCCTCCCAGCCGTCGATGTGCGGGCTGGCGCGTACATCTTAACCTTTGGCAGCGGGGCAGGGGGCCGGGGAGTAGCGGATCGGGCAAGATCTGACAGTCCTACGGGCAGGCGCCTGATCTCGTAGACTTGGAGTCCGGCCATCCGGCCGGCACCAGACTCAGGCGGGAGTTCATCCATGGGCCAGGAGATCGAGGAGACCGGCTTCACCGCCGAGGACTTCGCCGCCTTCCAGGCACACCTGGAGGCGGAGCAGGCCCTGCTGGAGACCTGGTTTTCCGAAGGGGCCTTCGCCGATGGTGAGCCGCGCCAGATCGGCTGCGAGTTGGAGGCCTGGCTGATCGGGCCGGACTGGCAGCCGGCCCCCCTGGTCGGGCCGCTCCTGCGGGACCTCGACGACCCGCTGGTGGTCCCTGAACTGGCCACCTTCAACCTCGAGATCAACACCCCGCCCCAGACGCTGACCGGTGACCCTCTGACCCGCATGTATGCCAGTCTGGCGGGGACCTGGCGGCGCTGCGGAGAGGCGGCTGCCGGGCTTGGCGCCCGGCTGGGGATGATCGGTATCCTGCCGACGGCCCACGCCGAGCACCTGAACCTCGCCAACCTGACCCCGCGTCGGCGCTACCGGGCGCTCAACGAGCGGATTCTGGTGCTGCGCGGGGGGCTTCCTCTGACGCTGGAGATCCAGGGGCGGGATCGGCTCGTCGTGGTCCATGAGGACGTCATGCTCGAGGCCGCGGCAACCTCCTTTCAGATCCACCTGGAGGTGGAGGCCCCACGGGCCGTCCGTTATTACAACGCCTCCAAGATCCTCTCTGCGCCCTTGGTGGCCGCGAGTGCGAATTCCCCCTTTCTGTTTGGCTGCGACCTCTGGGCCGAGACCCGGATCCCCCTGTTCGAGCAGGCGGTCTCGGTGGGTGGGGCGACGCGGGCGGAGCGGGTCAGTTTCGGCATGGGCTACTGCGAGCACTCGCTCATCGAGTGCTTTCGGGCCAATCTGGAGCGCTATCCGGTCCTGCTGCCCTGTCTCCAGGATGTGCCGGTGGGACAGCTTGGCCATCTGCGCCTGCATAACGGGACCATCTGGCGCTGGAACCGCCCACTGATCGGTTTTGCTGCCGACGGGCGGCCGCGCCTGCGCATCGAGCATCGGGTCTGCCCGGCGGGCCCGACCCTGGCGGATTGCATGGCCAACGCCGCCTTCTACATCGGGGCCGTGGAGTCCCTGGCCCGGGCGGCACAGGCGCCGGAGGCACAGATTCCGTTCGCCCAGGCGCGGGCGAACTTCTATGGCGCCGCTCGGGACGGACTTGCCGCCGAGGTACTCTGGCTGGGTGGGCGGCGGGTGGGCCTGGCGGAGCTGATCCTGCGGGACCTGTTACCGGGTGCCTTGGCCGGGCTGTGCGCCTTGGGCGTCGATCCGGCGGAGGCCGACCACTGGCTGGGCATCGTCGCCGATCGCGTTCGGGGCGGGCAGACCGGGACGGCCTGGCAGCGCGCTTGGGTCGCCCGGCATGGCCCAGACATGACGGCCCTGACTGAGGCCTACCTGGAGCGCCAGCAGTCCGGGCGCCCTGTGCATGAGTGGACACTGATATGAACGCCTGCGAATCCACCCCGGCGTCAGCCCCGACATTGCGCCAGTGGGAGGGTGCCGAACTCCCTGCGGGCCTGTTGGAGGCGCAAGCTCGCGGATCTTCACGCCCTGTTCGGTGGCCCGACTTTGATCCACCTGCCTGGGGACCGCCACCCGGCACTCTTCGTCTGCGTCCTGATGCACGGCAACGAGACCGTGGGTTGGGAGGCTATCCGGGCCTTACTTGCCGAGCGTCGCCGGCGCTTTGGTCGGGTCCAATCGCCGCGGGCCCTGAGTCTGTTCCTGGGCAACCTGGCCGCCGCCGCCCAGGGGCTACGCCACCTCCCGGGACAGCCGGACTATAACCGGGTCTGGCCCGGCAGCGAGTTGCCGGAGACCCCGGAACATGCCCTGATGGCCGAGGTGGTGGAGATCATGGCGGGGCGGGGGGTCTTCGCCAGTATCGACCTGCACAACAACACCGGCTGCAATCCGCACTACGCCTGCGTCGATCGCCTCGATCCGTGCTCGTTGCACCTGGCGACCCTGTTCAGCCGAACCGTCGTCTACTTCACCAGCCCCAGGGGGGTCCAGTCCCAGGCCCTGTCCCGCCTGTGCCCGGCGGTCACCCTGGAGTGCGGCAAGGTCGGTGAGCGCCACGGGGTCGAGCACGCCCGGGATTATCTGGATGCCTGCCTGCACCTGTCCGCCGTGCCGGTCCACCCGGTGGCGGCGCATGACCTGGACCTGTTCCACACCGTCGCCCAGGTTCTGGTCCCGGATGGGGTGGCCTTTGGCTTCGACCCCGGGGACGACAATCCGCCGCCGGGGTCCATCCAGTTCAGCCCGGACCTGGACCGGCTCAACTTTCGCGAACTCCCGGCCGGAACCGCCTTGGGGTGGGTGCAGGACCCCGGGGCCAGGCTGGTGGTTCGGGACGGGGATGGGCGGGACCAGGCGGCGCGCTACCTGGAGGTCGAGGACGGCGAGTTGCGCCTGCGGGTTCCGGTCATGCCTTCCATGCTGACCCGTGATGCCCTGGTCATCCGGCAGGATTGTCTGGGCTACCTGATGGAGCGCTACCACCTGGACCAACCGGTCACCCAGAGGGCCTGCGCCAGCCACGACAGGGGCAGCCCACGCTAAGGGACAGGTCCTCAGCTCGCTCCGGTCTGGGTCCGATTCCCCTCACCGGCCAGTTCCCGCACCTGGTACCAGGCCCGCCCCAGGTATTCATGGATGGCGTAATAGCTGTGGTCGAAGGCACTCATTGACGGGAGGAAGTCATAGAGGCCGGTGGGCCCGTCCGCGGTCGGGCCACTGCCGAAGCCGGTGGGGGCGGCAACGGCCGCGATGCCGAAGCGCGCGCAGGCGTCCATGGATCTTGGCATGTGCCAGGCACTGGTCACCAACAAAACCTTGTGCACACCTGCCTCCCTGAGCATGGGGGCCGAAAATTCCGCGTTGTCCCAGGTGGTCAGGCTGCGGTCCTCGATCCCGGCGGCCACGATGCCATAGTCGTCCTTGAGCACCTGAGCCATGAGGCGACCGATGGGTGGATCCTCGCCCGGTGGGCTGCCGCCAGTGATATAGACCGGAAGACCCGTGGTGCGGTGCAGGTAAGCGGCGTAGCGCACCCGCGTCAGAGACAGGGCGTCGAGGGTGTCGCCGCCATACTCCGGGGCCCCACGATAGCGGCCGGAGCCAAGGACCAGGATCGCCTGGGCATCGCCGGGCATGGAGTTGGATGCGGTGATGGCGGGATAGATCTCCAGGCCCTCCATCAGCTTGCCCCCGACGACCGGTAGGCTCATGAGCGTCAGGATGCTCAGGGCGAGGAAAAGGAGCAGGCGTCCCAGGACCCCGCGTACCAGCAGGAAGGCCAGGGCCAGGAGCAGGATGAGGCCGCCCGGGGGCAGGATCAGGGATTTCAGGGTGGTATAGAACACGGGGCCTCGGGTTTTCGGTCTGGAGGGGCTCAGGGTTTGGGCGGCGGGGGGTCTTGGGTCTCGCCAGCCAGGGCGACCTGGCGGAACAGCATGGAGAAGACCAACACGGGCGCTGCAACGAGGAGCGCCGCGGTGGCAAACAGGGCCACCCAGGGGTTGGTCCGGCGCAGTATGACCCAACCCATCGCCGAAGCGGCGAGGGCGGCGAGCCCCAACAGCCAGGCTGGGTCTGCCGGTGGCGACCACCCCGACCCGACGAGGTCCAGGCCCCGGGTCAGGGCGAGCCCTGTCCAAAGTGCCCCGCTGGCCGGCAGCATCGCCACCACATGCAGCAAGGCAAAGGGGGCATAGCCGTAGCGCACGCGGGCCCAGGTGTCCAGGGCGTATACGGCCCCGATCAGGGCCATGAACGCGAGAAAGGCGAGGGCCAGTGCAAAGAGCGTCATCGGGTGTGCCTGAATGGCGGCAGCGAGGTCTTGGTCCTCACCTTGCCGCCACGTCTGCCTCGGCCGCCTGCCGGTCGGCGTGGTAGGAGGAGCGCACCATGGCCGCGCTCGCCACATTGGCAAAGCCCATGGCCTCGCCCGCCAGCCGCAGGGCCTCGAACTCGGCCGGGGTCCAGTAGCGCTGTACCGGCAGGTGGTCGCGGCTCGGTTGCAGGTATTGCCCGAGGGTGAGCATGTTACAGCCGTGGGCACGCAGGTCGGCCATCACGGCAAGGATTTCCTCGTGCTCCTCGCCCAGGCCGAGCATGAGCCCGGACTTGGTGGGAACCCCGGGGTGCAGGGCCTTGAAGGCACGCAGCAGGTCCAGGGAGCCCTGATAGTCCGCCCCCGGACGGGCCTGGCGGTAGAGACGCGGGACCGTCTCCAGGTTGTGGTTGAAGACGTCCGGGATCGCCGTGTCGGCGAACGCCGCCAGCGCAATGGCCTCGCGGCCGCGAAAGTCCGGCACCAGGACTTCAAGGCGGGTGCTGGGGGACCTGGCCCGTACCTCCCGCAGGCAGTCGGCGAAGTGCCTGGCCCCGCCATCGCGCAGGTCGTCCCGGTCCACCGAGGTGATGACCACATAGCGCAGGCCGAGCGCGGCGACGGCCTCTGCCAGTTGCCTCGGCTCCGCGGGGTCCGGCGCCTCCGGCCGGCCATGGGCCACGTCGCAGAAGGGGCAGCGGCGGGTGCACAGGTCACCCAGGATCATGAAGGTGGCGGTACCATGGGTGAAGCACTCGCCCAGATTGGGGCATTGGGCCTCCTCGCAGACCGTCGCCAGGCCCTGCTCGCGCAGCAGGCGCTTGACTCGGGCCACAGCGGGGCCCACAGGGGCCCTGGCGCGGATCCAGTCGGGCTTGCGCAAGGGGGCGCCTGAGGGCTCCACCTTGATCGGGATTCGCGCCACCTTGTCCTGCCCGCGCTGGTGGGTATCCGGCGTGGCGCGGGAGGGGGCGGTCAGGGGGTCGGTCATAGGGGGTCCTGGTTCGGCTTGGGCCGTTAATGTTTGGGTATCCGGGGGCAGGGCTCAAGTGGCACCGGCGCCCGGCTTACCACCTATCGGCTATCTCCATCCTCTCACGAGACACGGAGATCGGAGAGTAAATCATAACAAAGCTCTGTGATCTCTGTATGTCTCTGTGAGAGACATTCCGGGCCGGTAACGAGCGGCAGCACGACAACCGACAGGTGGTGGGGTCGCTCAGGGCGACTGGACGCTGCACCCCTGGCCGTCGGGCATCGGTCAGGTGACCAGGCTGGAGAGATAGGCGGCGATGGCCCCGGTATCCGTCAGGGCCTCGGGGAATGGGATCCGGCGCAGGCGGTCGCCTCGCCCCAGATCCAGGCCCCAGGGGTCGATCCCGGCCGGGCGCAACGGGACGGCCGGCCTTGGCAGCAGGGTCGCGAGCCGTGGGGCATGGTCGTGCAGCAGGTCTCGCAGCAGGGTAGCCTCCAGGTCCGGATCGAGGGGGTTGGTCCTCAAGACCCGCTCACACCCCAGCCAGCGTGCGGCGGCAAATCCACCGTTGTAGTGGAAGCGGCGTGGTGTCAACCGATAGGGCCGGAAATTGAGCTGCTCCGCGTACAGCCGACCCTCAGGGAAATAGCGCAGATAACGTTCCAGGGAATTGATTTCTGAGGGGTCCAGCGGTGCGCACTCCCCAATGCAGGTCAGGCGAGCGGCTCTGCTGAATATCCCCGGGGACAGGCTCCGACAGGGTGAACGCACAGCGCGGGTCCGCCTCCAGGTTCTTGGCGTGTTGGGCGAGGTGGCTGAACAGGAAGAGGGGCCGCCCGGCGCGATCGAGGCAGTAGGGCACCGTGGAGCCGAAGGGGTAGCCAGGCTCCGAGCGCGAATGGGTCGAGATCACCCCCTGGAAACGCCCGGCCCAGAGCTGGCGGACAGGTTCGAAGCCGTCGTCGGTGGTTTTGTTCATGCCGCGCCAGCGCCGCGGGCCGCCATGATGGCCTCCAGGATACCGTCCCACAGGCGGATGCGGGCGCAAAGGGCCTCCTCGGCGGCGGTCTGCGCCTCCTCGATGCGGGCTGGGTCGCCTCCGCACAGGGTATCGAGAAGTCCCAGCGACATAGGTCCGTGGAAATCCCCATCCAGGTTAATGTGACGCTGGAGATAATAGTGGAAGGCTGGGGCGCGATCCGTTCCCAGCTCGATGCGGGCGAGGAGGCGCCGGAACATGTCAGGGATGATGCGCTCGCGCCCCAGTGCGAAGGCCGCGGCGACGGCGTAGGGCTTGTCCTCGCGGATGAAGCAGAAGGTCGTCTCGCAAAAGTAGCGCGCCGGGAGCGGCACCAGATCGGAATACAGCGCGGTGTCGAGACCCCGGGTCCGGACCAGATCCAGGAACTGCCGGGGCGGGTCGGTATCGGCGCCGACCTCATCCATGGCCCCGAGGTAGGACTCAAAGTGGCTTGCGTAGCGGGGCCCATCCGGGTGCGGGACTTGGTCGGACTCCTCCTCCAGCACCAGTTGGTTGATAAAGTAGCGCAGGGTTGGGTCGCCCTGGGGCATCCAGGGGACCGTCGTCGGGGCGATGCGGGCTTGCAAGTATTTGACCAGGGACATGAAGTCCCATACCGAGAAGACGTGGTGGGCCATGAAGACGCACAGATCGGCACGGGTTTGCAGGGCAGCGTAGATGGGGTGCCTGTCGAGCTCGGCCTGCAAAGGGCGCAAGTGTTCGAGGTTCAGCTCGGCCATGGGTCTAGTCCTCCGGGGCTGGAAACGGCCCGACGACACTATAAGCCCAGTCGCCCCGGCTCCGAAAGGCGACCCAGAGCGCTGCCCGGTCGGACGTCTTGAGCGATACTCCGCGATCACGCCCTTGGCCGAGGCCGAGGTCCTTGCCGCCTTTGACATGGCGACCGTCGGCTCGCTATCATGCCGCGCTTATGTCCGAGGCCCTGCCTGCATCTATCGACCCGTGGCAAGCGGTGGCCCGCCGTGCGGCTTTCACCGGCGCCATACCGCTGACAGCGTTCCCGCGATTGCGTGGGCTCCTGGTTGAGGACGCCCTGCGCGAGGCCCCTGCTGCCGAGTTTGCGCTCGTTTTTGAGCGGGATGCGGCGAAGCGGCCAGTGGTTCTGGGTTCGGTGCAGGCGATGTTGCCGCTGGAGTGCCAGCGCTGCCTGGGGGTGGTGGAGCACAGGGTCACCGCCGAGATCCGACTCCTGCTAACCGCTGGGGAGGTGGCCACCGAACCGCCGGAGCCTTACGAGGCCCTGCCTGTGGTGACGGATCGGGTGGCGCCGCTGGACCTGATCGAGGACGAGTTGCTGCTCGCCTTGCCTCAGATCCCGATGCACCCGGTCGGGGCGTGTCGGGCGGGGGAGGGCCTGGTCATCGCACCGGTAGCCGAATCGGACTCGGCCCAGACGACGCCAGACGACGAGATTACGACTGAGACCGGTCGGCGCAACCCCTTCGCGGTGCTTGCCGACTGGAAGCCAAACACCCACAACTGAAACTCAACCGGAGGACAGCATGGCCGTCCCACAGAACCGCAAGACCAGTTCCAAGCGCGATATGCGCCGTTCCCACGATGCACTGACCGGTCCGACCCTGTCGGTCGACCCAACCAGCGGCGAGACCCATCGCCGTCATCATGTGACCCCGGACGGCTTCTACCGCGGCCGCAGGATCGTCGGCAAAGCGGACTGATCCCGTTATCCTGCCGCCCTTCGCCTCAGTCCACCGCCGGTTGCCTTCCCGGAACGTCTTGTGCCTGAGCGTCTGACGATCGCCTTGGACGCCATGGGCGGCGACCACGGCCCTGGGGTCGTGGTCCCGGCGGCGTTGGACTACCTGAAAAAGACCAAGGACGTGGACCTCATCCTGGTCGGACGCGAGGAGGAGATCCTCGCGCACATGGGGCGGGCCAAGGTCGGTCCGCGCCTGCGCATCCATCACGCCTCCCAGATCATCGCCATGGACGAATCCCCGTCCAAGGCCCTGCGCAACAAGAAGGATTCTTCCATGCGCGTGGCCATCGACCTGGTCAAGGCAGGTACCGCCAGCGCCTGCGTCAGTGCCGGCAATACCGGGGCCCTGATGGCCACGGCCCGCTTTGTGCTCAAGACCCTCCCCAGCGTCGATCGTCCGGCCATTATCACCGCGGTGCCCTCCCTGCATGGAAGCACCCACGTGCTGGACCTCGGGGCCAATGTCGATTGCACGGCCGAGCAACTGTTCCAGTTCGCCGTCATGGGCAGCGAGCTGGTCAGGGCAGTGGACGGGATCGGGTCCCCGGCGGTGGGTCTGCTCAACATCGGCCAGGAAGAGATCAAAGGCAACGAACAGGTCAAGCGGGCCCATGAGTTGCTGTCGCGAAGTTCCCTGAACTACATCGGCTATGTCGAGGGGGACGATGTCTACCTGCGCGAGGTGGATGTGGTGGTCTCCGACGGCTTCGTCGGCAACGTCGCGCTCAAGTCGAGCGAGGGCGTGGCCAAGATGGTCCGCCATGTCCTGCGCGAGAGCTTCACCCGCAACTGGCTGACCCGCCTCTCCGGGCTGGCGGCCCTCCCCATCCTGCGGCGCTTCCGCACTACCTTCGACCCGCGCCGCTACAACGGGGCCAGCCTGCTCGGGCTGCGCGGGATCGTCATCAAGAGTCACGGTGGGGCCGATGTCCTGGCGTTCGAGAACGCCATCCACATCGCCGAGAAGGAGGTCCATTGCAACATCCCGGAACGGATCAGCCAGCAGGTGGGCGCCCAGCTCGACCTGGGTCGCCGCAGCCAAGATCAGGCCACCATCCTGAGCGGGCCCACGGCGTGAGGCTCTACTCCCGGGTCCTGGGCACCGGCAGCTACCTACCGGCCAACGTCGTCACTAATGGCGACCTCGAGGCCATGGTGGACACCACGGACGAGTGGATCCGCTCTCGCACCGGCATCCTCAAACGCCACATCGCCGCCGAGGGCGAGACCTGCGTCGATCTGGCGGAAGCCGCCGCCCGCAGCGCCATCGAGGCCGCCGGCCTGTCCCCGGCGGACATCGACCTGATCATCTATGCCACCACCACTCCGGATCAGGTCTTTCCGAGCAGTGCCTGTCTGTTGCAGCAGCGCCTGGACATCCACGGCTGCCCGGCCTTCGATATCCAGGCGGTGTGCACCGGTTTCGTCTATGCCGTCTCGGTGGCCGACAAGTTCATCCGCACCGGCTGCGCGCGCCGCGCCCTGGTGGTCGGGGCAGAAACCCTGTCGCGCCTGCTGAACTGGGAGGATCGCGGGACCGCTGTCCTGTTCGGGGATGGTGCCGGGGCCGTGGTCCTTGGCGTGAGCGACGAACCCGGGATCTTCTCCGCCCACATCCATGCGGACGGGGCCTTCAAGGACCTGCTCCAGGTCCCCGCGGGGATCGGTAACGGACAGAAGGGCTCGCCCTATCTGGAGATGCGCGGCAACGAGGTCTTTCGGGTCGCCGTGACGACCCTCGGGCGTATCGTCGACGAGACCCTGGAGGCCAATGGCATGACCCAGGCCGACGTCGACTGGCTGATCCCGCATCAGGCCAACATCCGCATCATCCAGGCGACGGCGCGCAAGCTCGACCTCCCCATGGAGCGCGTGGTCATAACGGTGGACGAGCACGGCAACACCTCCGCCGCCTCCATCCCCCTGGCCTTCGACCAGGCGGTGCGCGACGGGCGAATCCGCCGCGGCGAGACGCTGCTGATGGAGGCCTTCGGCGGCGGCTTCACCTGGGGCTCGGTCCTGTTGCGCTATTGACCTCAAGGTTCGCACGCCCATGAGCACATTCGTCTTCCTCTTCCCGGGCCAGGGCTCTCAGTCCATTGGCATGCTCGAAGGGCTGGCCGCGGTCTACCCACAGGTTCAGGATACCTTCGCCGAGGCATCGCAGGCCCTGGGCTTCGACCTCTGGCGCCTGGTGACCCAGGGCCCGGTCGAGGAATTGGGACGCACCGAGAATACCCAGCCGGCCATGCTCGCCGCCGGGGTCGCCGTGTGGCGGGTCTGGCTCTCCTGCGATGGCCCCAGACCGGCGGCCATGGCCGGGCACAGCCTGGGGGAATACAGCGCCCTGGTCTGCGCGGGCTCCCTGAACTTTGCCGAAACGGTGGCCACCGTGGCCGAGCGCGGGCGCCTGATGCAGGGAGCGGTTCCGGCGGGGCAGGGGGCCATGGCCGCGGTGCTGGGCCTGGACGATGCTCAGGTTGGCGAACTGTGTGCGACCCAGGCTGAAGGCGAGGTCCTGGAAGCGGTCAACTTCAATGCCCCTGGGCAGGTGGTCATCGCCGGGTCCGCCGCCGCGGTGGCCCGTGCGGTTGCCGCGGCCAAGACCGCTGGGGCCAAGCGGGCTATAGTCCTGCCGGTGAGCGTCCCCTCCCACTGCGCCCTGATGCACCCGGCGGCGGAACGCCTGGCGGAGTATCTGGCCGGCGTCCAGGTCAAGCCGCCCCAGATCCCGGTGATCCACAACGTCACCGTGGACCGGGCCCAGGACCCGGACGAAATCCGCGCCCTGCTGGTGCGTCAGCTCGCAAGCCCGGTGCGCTGGGTGGAGACGGTGCAGAGCCTGGCGCGGGACGCCTCCCTGGCCATCGAGGCAGGGCCGGGCAAGGTCCTGACGGGCTTGGGCAAACGCATCGTGCCTGACATGATCACACATGCCGGTCCTGGATCTGGCGACACTGAATTCGGCGCTGGAGGCCGCACGCCATGCTTGAGGGCGAAATCGCATTGGTCACCGGGGCAACCCGCGGCATCGGTCGGGCCATCGCCCTGACCCTGGGTGCGGCCGGCGCCACCGTCGTCGGCACCGCCACCAGCCCGGACGGCGCCGGGCGCATCACCGCCGCGCTGCGCGATGCGGGGGTTGCGGGGGAGGGCCTGGTACTGGACGTGACCGACCAGGCCGCCATCGACGCCGCCCTGACCCACATCGGCACGACCTACGGTGCGCCCGGCATCCTGGTCAACAACGCCGGCATCACCCGCGACAATCTGCTCATGCGCATGAAGGATGCGGAGTGGGACGCCATCATCGACACCAACCTGACCTCGGTCTACCGCCTGTCCAAGGCCTGTCTGCGCGCCATGACCAAGGCCCGCAAGGGGCGCATCGTTAACATCACCTCGGTGGTGGCGGCGAGCGGCAATGCCGGTCAGACCAACTATGCAGCGGCCAAGGCGGGCATGATCGGCTTCACCAAGTCCCTGGCCCGGGAGGTTGGTTCCCGGGGCATCACCGTCAACTGCGTGGCCCCGGGTATGATCGATACGGACATGACCCGGGCCCTCAACGAGACCCAGCGGGCCGCCCTGCTCGCGACCATTCCCTTGGGTCGCCTGGGGCAGCCTGAGGAGATTGCCGCCGTTGTGACCTTCCTCGCCTCCCCCGGGGGGGCCTACATCAGCGGCGAGACTATTCAGGTCAACGGCGGCATGTACATGGCCTGATGTCGTACATCAACCTGGCAACGGTCCGGGCCTGATTGCGAAAGGGCATTCCAAACAATCGGTTAAATGTGGCGCCCGGCCGTTAGAGCGCCTTTCATCGGCACCCGATTGTCACTAGAATAGCCGCTGCCGCAAGGCCCATGCCGCCGTGTCGGCGACCCAAACGAATCAACCCAGCCCAATCCGGTTCAAAGAGGTGCAATTGAGATGAGTAACGCGAGCGTTGTCGAGCGAGTCCGCAAGATCGTGGTGGAGCAGCTTGGTGTCAAGGAGGAAGAGGTCACCCTGGAGGCCTCCTTCGTCGATGATCTGGGTGCCGATTCCCTGGACACCGTCGAGCTGGTAATGGCCCTGGAGGAGGAGTTCGAGACCGAGATCCCGGACGAGGACGCCGAGAAGATCACTACGGTCCAACAGGCCATCGACTACGTCACGGCTCACCAGAGCTAAGGCGCAACCGCGTCAACTGGCCTCGCGGCCGGCGCCGAGCTTCCGGGTTCGATGGCGCCGTCGCTGGCTCCGATGCCGATTCGATTCGAGGGGACTCCCAATGATGGGCAGAAGGGTAGTGGTGACTGGGCTGGGGCTGGTGGCCCCTGTTGGGCTGGATGTGGCGTCTTCCTGGGACAACATCCTGGCTGGCAAGAGCGGTATTCAAGCCATTACCCACTTCGACGTGGGGCCCTTCAGCACCCGCTTCGGCGGGCCCATTTATGGTTTCGATCCGACGAAGTACATCGTGCCCAAGGAAGTGCGCAAGATGGACAAATTCATCCACTACGGGATCGCCGCCGGGACTCAGGCCATCGAGGACTCCGGCCTGGAGATCACCGACGCCAACCGCAAGCGCATCGGTGTGGCGATCGGCTCCGGGATCGGCGGCATTACCGGCATCGAGAATAACTACGAGGCCTATCGTCAGGGTGGGCCTCGTAAGATCTCGCCCTTCTTCGTCCCCGCGAACATCGTCAACATGGTCGCCGGGAACCTCTCCATCAAGTACGGACTCAAGGGCCCGAACTACTCCATCGTCTCGGCGTGCAGCACCGGCAGCCACAACATCGGCGAGGCGTCCCTGATGATCCGCCATGGGATGGTGGATCGGATGATCGCCGGCGGGGCCGAAATGGCCACCTCGCCGGTGGGCTTGGGCGGCTTCGCCGCGGCTCGTGCCCTGTCCACCCGCAACGACGACCCACAGCGCGCCAGCCGTCCCTTCGACAAGGACCGGGACGGCTTTGTGCTAAGCGACGGGGCCGGGGTGGTGGTGCTCGAGGAGTACGAGATGGCCAAGGCGCGCGGGGCCAAAATCTACGCCGAGGTCGTCGGTATCGGCATGAACTCCGACGCCTATCACATGACCTCGCCCTCGGAGAATGGCGAGGGGGCCTGCGACTGCATGCTCCTGGCCATGGCGGACGCCGGGCTCAATCCGCAGGACGTGGACTACATCAATGCCCACGGTACATCGACCCCCGCCGGCGATGCGGCCGAGACCAAGGCCATCAAGGCGGCCCTGGGGCCCTATGCCAAGACCGTGGCCGTCAGTTCCACCAAGTCCATGACCGGGCACATGCTCGGAGCCGCCGGCGGGGCCGAGGCCATCTTCAGCATCCTGGCCATCCGCGACCAGGTCGCCCCGCCGACCATCAACTATGAGACCCCGGACCCGGCCTGCGACCTCGACTGTGTTCCCAACACCGCCCGGTCGATGAAGATCGACGTATCCTTGAGCAACTCCTTCGGCTTCGGCGGGACCAACGGGACCCTGATCTTCCGTCGCATCTAGCCCGGCCGACCCGCGGATTGATCCAGTCGGTCACCCAAGGTGCCGTGCCCCAGGCAGGACATCTGAGGGCCCTGGTCAACGGCGTCAATGCCGACACCCTGCCCCTGACGGATCGGGGCCTGCAATACGGCGATGGCCTTTTCGAGACCATCGCCGTTCGCGCCTCTCGGCCCTGTCTCTGGTCCGAGCACCTGGGCCGCCTGGCCTTGGGTGCCGCCCGCCTGGGCATCCCGCTGCCGAACCCCGACCTGCTGCTGCACGAGTGCCTGACCCTGGCCCAGGGTGTTGACGCCGCCGTGCTCAAAGTCATCCTCACCCGCGGCAGCGGCGGGCGGGGCTATCGTCCGCCGACCGCACCTTCCCCGACCCGCATCGTCGCCTTGTATCCGCCGCCCGGCTATCCGCCGGACTGGACCGAGGCCGGGGTGACGGTTCGCTGGTGCCAGACGGCCCTGGGGGAAAGCCCCAGCCTGGCGGGGATCAAGCACCTCAACCGCCTGGAACAGGTCCTGGCCCGGATGGAGTGGGACGACGAGGGCATTGCGGAGGGGCTCATGTGCGACACCCGTGGACGGATGATCGCGGGCACCATGAGCAATGTCTTCGTCTACGCGGGGGGGCGGCTCCAGACGCCCCGCCTGGATACCTGCGGCGTCGCCGGCACGGTACGGGCCCTGGTCCTGCGTCTGGCCACAGAGTGCGGGGTTACCGCGGTCGAAGCGGACCTGATCCGGGCGGATCTGGAGGGGGCCGACGGGGTCTTTCTGACCAATGCGGTCCTGGGGGTCGCACCGGTACGGCGTCTGGACCGAGTCGAATACGAGCCCGGGCGCCTGCCGCAGAAGCTCCTCGCCGCGGTGCGGGCGGCGGTCTGGCGCCCCTAAATCGGCTGGGTGTGAGATCGCACCCATTCAGAGGGCCCCGATCCGCACCTCGTACACCCCTCCGATCACTACCACCTCATCCTCGCCTTTAAGCATCCCTGGAAGGAGCCTGTTGTAGAACAGGATCTTTGGTAGCGGTACCTCCGCCGAGAGGATGTAGTCGCCGAATTCGTCCGCTCGTTCCCGGTTCAGGGTGAAGGAGTTGAGGTTATTGAGCAGTACCCGGAAGCGCCCGCCGTGGAGCCGGTCCAGGACCTCATGCTCGTCGATCCGGTTGATGCCCCGGTAGAGTCGCAGATGAGTCTTTTCGAGGTAGGCCAGGGCCAGCTCGTACTGACAATAGGTGTAGAGCAGGTCGAGTTGTGCCTCCAGGGCGTTGGTGCCATAGAGCCCGGCACACCCCTCCCGCAGGTAGGCCAGATAGGCGTCGCCGGCACGCCCGTGAAGCGGTCCGCGGTGGTGGCGGGCGAGCAGCCCGAAGCGGGACTCGACCCAGCCCTTGAGCACGGCCCCCTCGCGCCCGTCGGAGTCGAAGGACCAGCCGCGCACCAGACGCAAATAGTTGGCGTTGGCGCGCTGCTTGCCGCGTCGACCAGGGGTCAGGCCAGCCTCCTCCAGGTGTTCGAGGCAGAAGTGGACCGTCATGTAGTCCTGAAAGCGCTGTGCACGCTCCGCGTGGCCATGGAGGCTCGCCAGGGCATCGAACAAGTTGGCGTGGAAGGCGCGGATGCCGTCGATCTCCAAAGGGACCGGGTGGCGCTGATAGGTCAGGCTCCCCAGGATCACAGCGGGGAGGTTGCAGCGGTTCAGCGGCAACCGGGCCGAGACCGGCAAACTGGGGGGCGCGACGGCCTGGGTCGCGTCCTGGGCAAGTCGGGCTTGTGGGGTTTGTCTGTCGTTGTCCATACAGGTCACGCGGCTTTGTCGCCTATGCTACTCAGCCACCGGGGTCCTTGTCACCAAGAAAGATTTTTATAAAACAGGATCTTATAAGGCCGAATAGGACCTGGCACGCCACCTGCATTCCCTTGGTTGTCCGACCCCAAGTCAACCCGCTCACCCCAGCGAGCAACCAAGGAGATCCTACCCATGGCCCTGCGTCAATGCGCCATCTACGGCAAAGGCGGTATCGGCAAGTCCACCACCACCCAGAATCTGGTTGCCGGCCTCGCCGAGGCCGGTAAGAAGGTGATGATCGTCGGCTGCGACCCCAAGGCCGACTCGACCCGCCTGATCCTCCACGCCAAGGCCCAGAACTCCATCATGCAGATGGCCGCCGATGCCGGCTCTGTCGAGGACCTGGAGCTTGAGGACGTCCTCAAGGTCGGCTATCGCGGCATCAAGTGCGTCGAGTCCGGCGGCCCTGAGCCCGGTGTCGGCTGCGCCGGTCGTGGCGTCATCACCGCCATCAACTTCCTGGAAGAGGAGGGCGCCTACGACCCCGATCTGGACTTCGTCTTCTATGACGTCCTTGGCGACGTGGTGTGCGGCGGCTTCGCCATGCCCATCCGCGAGAACAAGGCCCAGGAGATCTACATCGTCTGCTCCGGCGAGATGATGGCCATGTATGCGGCCAACAACATCGCCAAGGGCATCGTGAAGTACGCCAACTCCGGCGGCGTGCGCCTCGCCGGCCTGATCTGCAACAGCCGCAACACCGCCCGCGAGGACGAGCTGATCATGGAGCTGGCTCGCCAGCTCGGCACCCAGATGATCCACTTCGTCCCTCGGGACAACGTGGTGCAGCGCGCCGAGATCCGCCGCATGACGGTCATCGAATACGACCCCAAGGCCGCGCAGGCCGACCAGTATCGTGCCCTGGCGAACAAGATCATCAACAACAAGAACCTGGTCATCCCCACGCCCATCACCATGGACGCCCTGGAAGACCTGCTCATGGACTTCGGCCTGATGGACGAGGAAGACGAGTCCATCGTCGGCAAGGCGGCTGTCGAGGAAGCAGTGGCCTAAGACCATCGGCCAAGTTGGCAGGTGTCAGGTTTCAGGTGGCAGTTATCAGTGGGTTGGCCGTGGGGTTTAGCGCTCGCCCAATCCTCTTGCTGTCCGCTGCCAACTGACGACCGACAACTGCCAACTGACAACTAGCAAACATCCCCGACCCTTTGTGCCCGCCTCCGCGAATTGGCGGGGCGAGCAGGAGACGAAAATGGCAGCATTGAGTCGCGAAGAGACCCTCGACCTCATCCAAGAGGTCCTGGAGGTCTACCCGGAAAAGGCCAAGAAGGACCGCGCCAAGCACCTGGCGGTCAACGACCCGGCGGTCGAACAGTCCAAGAAGTGCATCACCTCCAACCGCAAGTCCCTGCCCGGCGTCATGACCGTGCGCGGCTGCGCCTACGCCGGTTCCAAGGGCGTGGTGTGGGGCCCGATCAAGGACATGATCCACATCTCTCACGGCCCGGTGGGGTGCGGTCAGTATTCCCGTGCCGGCCGGCGCAACTACTATGTCGGCGTCACCGGGGTCAACACCTTCGGCACCATGAACTTCACCTCGGACTTCCAGGAGAAGGACATCGTCTTCGGCGGCGACAAGAAGCTCGATAAGCTGATCACCGAGATCGAGGGGCTTTTCCCCCTGGCCAAGGGTATCAGCATCCAGTCCGAGTGCCCCATCGGCCTCATCGGCGACGACATCGAGGCGATTGCCAAGAAGAAGGCCAAGGAGATCGACAAGCCCGTGGTCCCGGTACGCTGCGAGGGGTTTCGCGGCGTCTCCCAGTCGTTGGGCCACCACATCGCCAACGATGCCATTCGCGACTGGGTCATCGGCAACCGCGACGGTGACGATTCCTTTGCTACCACCCCCTATGACGTGGCGGTGATCGGCGACTACAACATCGGCGGCGATGCCTGGGCCTCCCGCATCCTGCTCGAAGAGATGGGGCTGCGCGTAGTCGCCCAATGGTCCGGCGACGGCACCCTCGCCGAGATGGAATTGACCCCCAAGGTCAAACTCAACCTCATCCACTGCTATCGCTCGATGAACTACATCAGCCGGCACATGGAAGAGAAGTACGGGATCCCGTGGATCGAATACAACTTCTTCGGGCCCACCAAGATCGCCGAATCCCTGCGCAAGATCGCGGCCTTCTTCGACGAGACCATCCAGGCCGGTGCCGAGCGTGTCATTGCCAAGTACGAGGCGGAATACAACGCGGTCATCGAGAAGTACAAGCCGCGTCTGGAAGGCAAGCGGGTCATGCTCTATGTCGGCGGCCTGCGTCCGCGCCACGTCATCGGGGCCTATGAGGACCTGGGGATGGAGGTGGTCGGAACGGGCTATGAGTTCGCCCACAACGACGACTACGACCGCACCATGAAGGAGATGGGCGACTCGACCCTGCTCTACGACGATGTCACGGGCTACGAGTTCGAGGAGTTCGTCAAGCGCATCAAGCCAGACCTGATCGGCTCCGGTATCAAGGAGAAGTACATCTTCCAGAAGATGGGCATCCCCTTCCGCCAGATGCACTCCTGGGACTACTCGGGGCCCTATCACGGCTACGACGGCTTCGCCATCTTCGCCCGGGATATGGACATGACCATCAATAACCCCTGCTGGGGCAAATTGAAGGCGCCGTGGATCAAGGACGAGGCGGTCGCCATCGCCGAACCGGTGCGGGCCAGCGCCTGAGGCTGGATCCGCTGTAGGTCGGGCTTAAGCCCGACCTACCCGACCCTGAATCACCTTGGCCGCTGTCCGCGAATGAGCGGCGCGGCAGGAGAACTTAAATGAGCCAGACCGTCGATAACATCAAGCCGAGCTACCCCCTGTTCCGCGAGCAGGAATACAAGGACAACCTCGCCGCCAAGCAGGGCCTGGTCGAGGAGCGTCACCCGGAGGGACGCATCCAGGAAATCTTCGAGTGGACCACCACCGAGGAATACAAGGAACTCAACTTCAAGCGCGAGGCCCTCACCGTCAACCCGGCCAAGGCCTGCCAGCCATTGGGGGCAGTGCTCTGCGCCCTGGGCTTCGAGAAGACCCTGCCCTATGTCCACGGCTCCCAGGGCTGCGTTGCCTATTTCCGGTCCTACTTCAACCGCCACTTCAAGGAGCCCATCTCCTGCGTCTCCGACTCCATGACGGAGGACGCGGCGGTTTTCGGCGGTCAGAAGAACATGTTCGACGGGCTGGAGAATGCCAAGGCCCTGTACCAGCCGACCATGATCGCGGTCTCGACCACCTGCATGGCCGAGGTCATCGGCGACGACCTCAATGCCTTCATCAACAACTCCAAGAAGGAAGGGCACATTGCCCAGGACTTCCCGGTCCCCTTCGCCCACACCCCGAGCTTCGTCGGGTCCCATACCACGGGTTGGGACAACATGTTCGAGGGCATCATCCGCTACTTCACCCTGAACACCATGGAAGACAAACAGGTGGGTAGCAACGGCAAGATCAATCTGGTGCCGGGCTTCGAGACCTACCTCGGCAACTATCGGGTCATGCACCGCATGATGGATGAGATGGGCGTTCCCCACACCATGCTGTGCGACCCTACCGAGGTACTGGATACCCCGGCAGACGGCGAATTCCGCATGTACGCCGGCGGGACTACCATCGATGAGGTCAAGGATGCCCCTAACGCCATCGATACGCTGCTCCTGCAACCCTGGCAGTCGGCCAAGACCAAGAAGTACGTCGAGAACACCTGGAAGCAGCCGGCCAGCCATATCAATATCCCCATGGGTTTGGAGTGGACCGACGACTTCCTGATGAAGGTCTCGGAGCTTACCGGCAAGCCTATTCCTGAGTCTCTGGCCAAGGAACGCGGTCGCCTGGTGGACATGATGACCGACAGCCACGCCTGGCTGCACGGCAAGAAGTTCGCCCTCTATGGGGATGCCGACTTCGTGCTGGGGATGGTCAAGTTCCTGTTGGAACTGGGTGCCGAACCGACCCACGTCCTCTGCAACCACGCCAACAAGCGCTGGAAGAAAGAGGTGGAAGGCGTCTTGGCGGCCTCCCCCTATGGAAAGGGCGGCAAGGTCCACATCAGCGCGGACCTGTGGCACTTCCGGTCCCTGGTGTTCACCGACAAGCCGGACTTCATGATCGGGAACTCCTACGGCAAGTTCATTCAGCGCGACACCCTGCACAAGGGGAAGGAATTCGAGGTCCCGTTGATCCGCATCGGGTTCCCGATCTTCGATCGCCATCACCTGCACCGTATGACGACCATGGGTTACGAGGGGGCCATGTACATGCTCACCACCCTGGTCAATTCCGTCCTGGAGCGGCTGGACGACGATACCCGCGGCATGGGTACCACGGACTACAACTACGATTTGATTCGCTGATCGCGAATCAAAGAGTGGCGGGCGCCCTTGCGGGGCGCCCGCCACAGATAGGCGTAGGTCGGGCTTAGCCCGATCCCTTGTGGCAGTTGTAGGGCGGATGAGCGCAGCGAAACCCGACATGAAATTGGAGTTGAAACCCGATGCCCAGCGTGATGATCCGTAAGAGCGACAGCGGTTCGCTCCTGTTCTATGTGGCGAAGAAGGACATGGAGGAGACCATCGCCCACGTCGAGCAGGACAACCCAGAGACCTGGGGTGGTGAGGTGGAGCTGACCGACGGGTCCAGGTGGTATATCGACCCCATCAGCCCCAGGCCGGTCTTCCCGACCACATTGCGCTTCAAGCGCGCCGATTGACATTCCGGGTCGGCGGCCAATGGACCGCCGACCCCAGAGCCCGGAGAACGCCATGGCCCTTCAGATCGTCAAATCCGTTTGTACCGCTTGCGGCGACTGCGAGCCGGTCTGCCCCACCAAGTCCATCACCCCTTGGAAGGGGGTCTACAAGATCGATACCGACACCTGTACCGAGTGCGAGGGCGAGTTCGACATGCCCCAATGTGTCAACGTCTGCATGGAAGACGACTGCATCATCGCGGCCTGACCTGGTCCGGCCCCGGTAGGTCGGACTTCAGTCCGACCGGGGCTTTTCGGGATTCCAGGCGCCGCCGCCGGGCTAAAGCCCGACCTACAGGACAGGCGACGCCTGGGTTTCTGCTACGACACCAGCCAATCGGCATTCACCTGCGGACACCGACTCATGTCTAGCCCCATCTCCGAAGACCTGGCCCTGCGCATCGGCCTGGCCGCCCGCGCCTTGCCGGAGACCAATCCCGCCCGACTCCTGCGCGTCCTGGCGGATGCGGTCGGACTGCCGCCCACCGCGGACAAGCTCGCCGGTCTCAAGGTCAAGGACCTCAAGGCGGCCGCGGACGGGGAGTTCGCCGACCTGGACCCGGACGCCCTCAAGACGGCCCTGGCCCTGCTCAAGGGCGAGGGGGTCGCCGAGACCGACCCGCCACCGCCCCTGGAGCCCTTTGCGCCAGGCGATATGCCCGGCTCCATCCGCGTGGCCTGCGCCTCCAATGGCGGTGATCGGCTCGACGGGCACTTCGGGTCCGCCCGGCGCTTTCTGGTCTATCAGGTCTCTGCCAATGATGCCCGCCTGATCGACGCCCGCGCGGCGGACGATACCGGCGCGCAAGACAAGAACGCCTACCGCGCCGGGTTGATCCGCGACTGCCAGGTCCTCTACGTCGCCTCCATCGGCGGGCCCGCTGCGGCCAAGGTCATCAAGGCCGAGATCCACCCCATCAAGGACGCGGCGGGCGGAAGCGCCCGGGACCGCATGGTCGCGCTGCAAGGCATCCTTGCGGCCAAACCGCCGCCCTGGCTGGCCAAGGCGATGGGCCAGACCCCGGAGGAGCGCATCCGCTTCGAACGTGATCTGGAGGCGGAGACATGATCACCCCCGAGCGCATCGAACAGGTGGCCCGGGTCGTCGAACGTGCCGGGCTCAACGAGCGGACGGTCGGGGTGCTGCGCGAGGCCTTCAACGAGATCCACTTCACCTACTGCATGGATGAGGACGTCGGCGGCGGGGCAGGGGTCAATGATCCGGTGCGGGAGGCCGACGGCTTCAATCTCTATCTGGTGGACGGTCGTGCCCACTGCATGCGCTTCACCACCGATCCGGCCTCGGCCACCGGGCTCGTGCTGGCCGAAAAGGATCATGGTGCCTGACCCGGTCGACCCCGGCGCGGACGGGTCTGCGACCCCCATCGGAAACTGTTCCGAGTGCCGGCATCGCCGCGACCTCCTGGCCCAGGGGCGCTGCACCCCGGGGGACGTTTGCGTGCGGGCCATGAGCGGTCGGCAGATCGAGCGCTTCTTCCGCCACAACCCGGCCCTGGCGGACGAGTACGCGGGCGACCCCTTCTGGGAGCGGCGGGCCATCGCCGCGCGCTACCTGTCCCAGCAGCGGCTCCTGGCCATGATTGGCGACCCCGATGAGGTGGTGCGCCGGGTGTTGGCCTACCGGCTCCCGGTGGACGCCCTGGAGCCGCTGATCGCCGACCAGGATCGGGAGGTGCGGATCACGGTGGCTGACCGCCTGCCGCCGAATCAATTGGAGCGCCTGGTCGCGGACCCGGACTATCTGGTCCGCCAGTACGTCGCCCGCCGGATGCCCGTGGGGCGACTCTTTCGCATGATCCGCGACACAGACCGCCAGGTACGGGTCACGGTGGCGGAGCGCCTCCCGACGGAGAGCCTGGGGCTGATGCGCGATGACCCGGAGCCCGAGGTTCGGCTCAAGGTCGCCGAGCGCATCCGCTATGAGGAGGCCAACGGACTGCTCCAGGACAGCGATTGGCGGGTGCGCCTGCGGCTGGCGGAGCGCCTGCCGCCGGGCATGCTCCGGGACCTGGCGCAGGACCCCGACCCGGATGTGCGCGCCACGGCCCAGGCCCGGCAGTCGGACTTGTAGGTCGGACTTCAGTCCGACCGATCCCCGCGGGCAGTCCCCGTCACTGTCGGGCTGAAGCCCGACCTACAACGAAGCGCCGCCCTAGAAACATTCAAACCGCAGACACAGCCCATGGCGACAACCACCGACCTTGAAGCGACCCAAATCCAGGCCATCGACCTGCGCGTCGCGGATGCCTGCGCCGGCCTTATGGAGGGCGCCGACCTTGAGACCCTGATCGGCGCCATCCAGGCCGTCCTGCCGGGGGTCGAGGTCCGGCACGTCCTCACCCGCGGCGGCTGGCACCGCCTCGGCGGTGTTGTGGACCTGGACGGCCGGCGTATCGCCGCGCACATCGCCGAGTGGGCCGAGACCGAGGCCGGGGGCGACATCGAGAACTTGCTGTTCAAGCTCTCGAAGCGGCGCTACTTCGCCACCCGCCTCAACGGCCAGGCCCACTATCTGGTCGCCCAAACCGGCCAGGCGGCGGCGGACTTCATCCAGATCGAGGTGGAAGAGACTCCAGGAGGTCCTCGACCGCTGCATCACCGACCCCGACTGGTTTCCGGACAGCATCGACGAGTTCGTCGATCCCCTGGACTTCCCGCGCCTGGAGCCCGAGCCCGTGGGACCGCCGCGGCTTCTGTTCCGCCGCCTGGTCCGGATCGGCGATCTGGTGCGTTCCCCGGACGCCGCCGCGCGTGTCCGCCGCTTCCTGGAGGATTGGGACCGCAGTTCCGCCGGCGAGTCGGCCTGCTTCAGCGACCATTGGGTTTTTAGCCTGCGCGAGTACCAGGATCGGGACGGCGAGGGGCGCCTGACCGCCAAGCCCGTGACCACCTTCGCGGGCCAGGTCCAGCGCGTGCCGGAGGACCTGGCGGCGCGGGGGGCGGCCCTTGCCAACCTCATCCACGGCCTGGACCGGCAGATCGGTTACCCCTTCGCCTGGTATTTCCACATGCTTACCGACAAGCGTATCTCCCATCGCATGGCAGAGGCGGTCCACGCCGACTTGCTGGGGGCCTACGCCTACCTCCCGGCCCGTGACCTCAAGGTCCTGCAGGACTGGTACGACCGGCCCTATGGGGTATGAACCCGCGTCTCAACTCAAACCCGTCCGGAGCCGAGCACCATGACCGACACCAACCCCGCTGGGTCCATCAAGAGTCGCTGGCACAGCTATCGCGAGGGGCACTTCCTGCACATCCACGGCGTGATCAAGGGCAGCGCCGGTGCCGGAACCGCCCTGCTCCTGGAACTGTCCGACGACAACGCCGTCCTCAAGGCCCTGGAGCGGAACCTGGAGAACCTCCCCTACGAGGTCATCGACATCACCATCGGCATCGCCTTGAGGCCCGACACGGAGATCCCCGACGGACCTCTGACCGCCTGAGCGGCCTAGGTCCAGGTCCGCCAGCCCACCGTAGATCATTGCGCCGCAGGCTCTTCGTATCTCACCACGTCCTCGGCCCTACCGGCCCATCACCACATCGATACCGTCCAGGATCGCAGAAAGCGTCCGCTGCGCGAGCTTTCCGGCACGCTCCGTCAAGACAGCCCTGTCGAGGGTCAGGATCTGGGAGACGTTGGCGACTGAATCCTTCGGCAGCCCCGTGGATCGGGACTCCAGCAGAACATTGCCGGGGGCATCTGCCCACTTGAGGTTGCTGGTCAGTGGCACACACACCAGGGTCGCAATCCGGCTTCGATTGAAGGCGTCGCACTGGACGACCACGACCGGCCGACGATACCCAGGTTCGGACCCGATTGGGTCACCGAGGTCTGCCCACCAGACATCGCCCTGCTGCACTACCACTCGCTGCCTCGCTGCACCCGTCGCGCCGACCGGACCACGAACCCGTCCGATCGGGTGTCGAGGGCGTCGCATAGGGTGTCCAGCGCCTGGGTCACGTGGTTGGGTGCGTGCCTGGCCAGGAACTCTTTGAGCGCACGCCCATAAAGCTCGCTGCGGGAGATCCGAAGCTGGGCGGCCAGGCCCTCGGCCTCACCGAACACATCGTCTGGAAGGGAGATGGCAGTTTTCATACCAAAAGTATAACCGGCGTCCTCGTCGCACGAAAAGGGAATCGGAGCGGTGATGTCTCCGATCCGCCATACGCCCGGCATTGTCGCAGACCCGACACGGCCGATCCCAAGGATTCCCACTTAAAAACAACCAGCTAGAAGTTGGCACAAGGTCTGCATCGACACTCCCAAACCCAGGCCCGTCCCGGCCCCTCGGAGTGTCCATGAAGCAGAAAGACATCGCCGCCCTGCTCGACGAGCCGGCCTGCGCCCACAACAAGAAGGAGAAGTCCGGCTGCGCCAAGCCCAAGCCCGGGGCGACGGCCGGCGGCTGCGCCTTCGACGGGGCCCAGATCGCGCTCCTGCCCATCGCCGACGTGGCCCACATCGTCCACGGCTCCATCGCCTGCGCCGGGTCGTCCTGGGACAACCGCGGCACCCGCTCCTCCGGCCCCACCCTCTACAAGATGGGCATGACCACGGACCTCACCGAGCAGGACGTGGTCATGGGCCGTAGCGAGAAGCGGCTGTTTCACGCCATCAAGCAGGCCATCGACTCCTATCGGCCGGCGGCGGTGTTCGTCTACAACACCTGCATCCCGGCCCTGATCGGCGACGACATCGGGGCCGTCTGCAAGGAGGCGGCCCAGCGCTGGGGGACCCCGGTGGTACCGGTGGACGCGGCGGGCTTCTACGGGACCAAGAACCTGGGCAACCGCATCGCCGGGGACTCCATGGTGAAGTACGTCTGCGGGACCCGGGAGCCGGACCCGGTGCCGGTGGGCATCGAGCACGACGGGTTCAAGGTCCACGACGTGACCCTGGTCGGCGAGTACAACATCGCCGGCGAGCTGTGGCACGTCCTGCCGCTCTTCGACGAGCTGGGGCTGCGCATCCTGTGCACCCTGTCCGGGGATGCCCGCTTCCGCGAGGTGCAGACCATGCACCGCTCGGAGGTCAACATGATGGTCTGCTCCAAGGCCATGATCAACGTGGCCCGCAAGCTCCAGGAGGCGTTCGGGACGCCCTGGTTCGAGGGCAGTTTCTATGGGGTCGCGGATGTATCACAGGCCCTGCGCGACTTCGCCCGCATCATCGGGGACCCGGATCTGACCGACCGCACGGAAGTCCTCATAGCCCGGGAAGAGGCGGCCATCCACGCCAAACTCGAACCCTGGCGGGCGCGGCTCAAGGGTCGCAAGGTCCTGCTCTACACCGGCGGGGTCAAGTCCTGGTCCATCATCTCGGCCCTGCAGGATCTGGGCATGACCGTGGTGGCCACAGGTACCAAGAAGTCCACGGAGGAGGACAAGGCGCGCATTCGCGAGCTGATGGGCCAGGACGCGGTGATGATCGAGGACGGTAACCCCAGGGCCCTGATCAAGATCGTCCGCGACCAGGGGGTGGACATCCTGATCGCCGGTGGGCGCAACATGTACACGGCGCTCAAGGCACGCATCCCGTTCCTGGACATCAACCAAGAGCGCGACTTCGGCTACGAGGGCTATACGGGCATGCTGGAGCTGGCCCGGCAACTGTGTCTGACCATCGAGAGCCCGGTGTGGGAGGCGGTGCGCAGGCCGAGCCCCCGGTCGGTAGGGTCCGCTGCGCGGACCGATGGCACCTGTGTGTCCCCCGCGGCCTGCGGTCCGAACAGCGGATCCTACGCAGAGGTCTCCCCTCACCCCGTCCCTCTCCCAAAGGGAGAGGGGGGGCTTGGCAGTCGCATCCCTGCGACACTTGTTCACAATTCGGCTGAAATCCTCAAGCGCAACAAGGCCCTATCGGTCAGTCCGCTCAAAGCCAGCGCGACTATCGGGGCGGCCCTGGCCTTTCTGGGTCTGCGCCGGGCCATCCCCATGCTGCACGGCTCTCAGGGTTGCACGGCCTTCGGCAAGGTCTTCTTCGTCCGCCACTTCCGCGAGCCGATCCCGCTCCAGTCCACCGCCATGGATCAGGTGAGCTCCGTCATGGGGGCCAACGACAACGTGGTCGAGGGGCTCAAGACCGTCTGCGAAAAGAGCGCCCCGGACCTGATCGGCGTGCCCACGACCGGGCTCGCCGAGACCCAGGGGGCCGACATCCGCATGGCGGTACGGGAGTTCCGCGTCAAGTACCCGCAGTTCGATGCCACCCCGGTGGTGGCGGTGTCCACCCCGGACTTCACCGGCTGTCTGGAGTCGGGCTTCGCCGCCGCGACCAAGGCACTGATCGAGACCCTGGTGCCGCGGGCCGCCGAGGCCGGGACCCAGCCGGGCCGGCGCCCGCGCCAGGTCAATGTCCTGGTGGGCTCCGCGCTGACCCCCGGGGACATCGAGCACCTCAAGGACCTGATCGAGGCATTCGGGCTCCGCCCCCTGGTCGTGCCAGACCTGTCCGATTCCCTGGACGGACACCTGACCGATCAGGAGTTCAGCCCGCTGACCATCGGCGGGACCCCGGTGGCGGAGCTGTACACCCTCGGCGATGCCTGCGCGAGCCTGGTGATCGGTGAGTCCATGGCCGGGCCCGCGGATGCCCTGCGCGAGCGCACCGGGGTCCCGGATCATCGCTTCTCTCACCTGATGGGGCTCGATGCGGTGGATGCCCTGATGGCGACCCTGGCGCAGCTCGCCGGGCGCCCGGTCCCGGAGCGCCTGGAGCGACAACGCGCCCAACTCCAGGACGCCATGCTCGACTGCCATTTCGCGCTGGGCATGGCGCGCTTCGCGCTCGCCGCCGACGCGGACCTGCTAGTCGCCTTCAGCCAGCTCCTGGCAGGGGTGGGGGCGCAAACCGTCGCGGCGGTGGCCCCCGCCAATGCCCAGGCACTGCGTCTGGTCGCCGCCCGCCAGGTCAAGATCGGCGACCTGGAGGACCTGGAGGCCCAGGCGCGGCCCAATGGGGGAGGGGGCGGGGCCGAGGTCCTGATCGGCAACTCCCACGCCGCCCACACCGCGGAGCGCCTGGGTATCCCGCTGCTGCGGGCCGGTTTTCCCCAGTACGACCTCATCGGCGGCTACCAGCGCACCTGGATCGGCTACCAGGGGACCCGGGCGACCCTGTTCGAACTTGCAAACATGATGCTGCGGCTGGAGAAGGGGGAGATCCATCCCTATCGATCCAGGCTCTCGCCGCGGGCGGCGGAGGGGGCGGGTACGTTAGACGAGGAATGGCGCTAATCGCCTGAACCAAAGACCAGGGGCGGACGCCCGAGGCACTCCCAATGACCATCGAACGACGACTCAGGGTCCTGAACTGCGGGGAAGATGCGATGCAGACCGACACGGCGGTAAGGGTGGCCTTTGCCACCAGCGACATGCGGCATGTGGATCAGCACTTCGGTGCGGCGGAGTCCTTCGCCATCTACGCGGTGGACCCCCAGCGGGCAAGCCTGGTGGAGGCGCTCGCATTCGGGACCCTCGCCATGGACGGCAACGAGGACAAGCTGGCGGCCAAGATCGCGGCCCTGGCGGGCTGCATCGCGGTCTATTGCCAGGCGGTCGGGGCCTCGGCCATCAACCAGTTGCTCGCCCAAGGGGTCCAGCCGGTCAAGGTCGGGCCGGGGACCCCGGTGACCGAACTGATCGCCGCCCTACAAGGTGAGCTGCGGGCCGGCCCGAGCGCCTGGCTGGCCAGGGCCATTGAGCAGCAGCAGCCCCGCGACGGCCGTCGTTTCGACGCCATGGAGGCCGACGGGTGGGGCGAGTGAGCGCGGAGCAGACCGGCACCCTGGTCGAGGAGCAGGCGCGGGTGGTGGCCGTGGGTCCGGGGTTCGCCTGGGTCGTCCCCGCCCGGCTCCTGCCTCTTGCGGGGACTTCCACATCCGTGTGGGTCGAAACCAATCGGAAGAGCGCCTGCGGCTCCTGCCCCAGCAGCGCCGGCTGCGCTACCCCGGTCCTGGGCGGCCTGGCCGGACCCGGCACCGGCCGCCTCCAAGTGGTGGATCGCCTGGGCCTGAGGGTGGGTGAGGGGGTGGTCATAGGTATCCCCGACGGCGTGCTGCTGCGCGCCGCGGCCCTGGCCTACCTGTTTCCCCCGGCGGCCCTGGTGTTGGGCGCCGGTGCGGCCGGGGCCTTGGGGGTCGGGGATCTGGGGAGCGCGCTCGCCGGTGTCCTCTGCCCTCGCCCTGGGGTTGTTTGCCACCCGCTTGATGACCGGCGGCACCGTCGGGCGCGGACGCTATCGACCGGTGCTGGTCGTCGGCGCCGATCGCAACTGGGACCGCCGGGGCGGCCGCCGGCCAAACATCGATTTCACTTTCAACCAGTCCACAAGAGGTACTTGATCATGACCGAAGCCGTTGCCGTTGCAGTCGCCGCGACCGCGCCAGATCCCATCCTGGGGACCGACTTTGCCATCGAGATGTTGCGCCAGATGCGTGCCATCGACGCCTATGGGACCTACGACGGCTGGCCCGCCGAACGCATCCTCGAACCCTTCATCCTGACCAAGGAGAAGAAGCGCGAGATCCCGGTGATCGGCGATCCGGACGAGATCGTCATGGCCCGGGTCAGGGTCTTCTACAACGCCATCGCGGCCCTGATCGAGAAGGAGTGCGGGCTCATGGCCGTGCCCACCATCAACCTGACCCATGAAGGGTTCGGGCGCGCCCTGATTACCGTCGGCAAGCTGGTGGTGATGGACCGGACGCTCCGCGATGTGCACCGCTTCGGCTTTCCGTCGATGTCGAAGATGAAGGACGAGGCCGACAAGGTCCTGTCCGTGGCCCTGGAGATCATCGGCCAATGGCCGAAGGTCGCCGGGATGTAAGGGGACGACAAGCGACCAGGTGACACCTATGAGCGAAGAAGACATCAAGGCCCTCGAAAAGGCCGCCAAGAAGGCCAGGCGTATCGCCACCGAGAAGGCCGGCGAACTGCACGACCTGATCGAGGACCGCCTCCCCGCGGGCTACGAGGACCTGCCGGGGATGGCCCAGGCGACGTACGACGCCTGCCGCGAATGGGCGCTTGCCGAGGCCAGATTCAAGGCCGCCGAGGCCGGTGCCCCGGCATGACCCCCATTCCCCCAGGCCCCACTCAAGGGAGACGCCCATGAGCGTGATTACCGGTTTAACCCGCGGGGGCATCCCCTGGACCCCCGCCTTCGTGGTGGACCTGCGCCAGACGACCTGCATCGGCTGCGGGCGCTGCTACAAGGTCTGCCCACGGGACGTGTTCGAGTTGGTGGATCGAGATGACCTGGACCTGGAAGAGATCGACGACGGCGATGACGACGACGGCTTCTCCGATGACACCAGCATGGTCATGAACCTCAAGAACCAGCTCGACTGCATCGGTTGCCAGGCCTGCGCCCGGGTCTGCCCAAAGAAGTGCCTGAGCCACGAGCCACTCGCCGCCGCGGCCTGAACGCCTGTAGGTCGGGCTTTAGCCCGACGCGGCCTTGCAGGCGACACAGGGCGGCTCGGTCGGGCTGAAGCCCGACCTACAGCTTGCCGACCCCGGCGCCTTTCCATCGACCAGTCGGAGTCACGACTACTCATGCCAAAACCAACCAAACACGTCTTCGTCTGTACCCAGCAACGCCCGCCCGGGCATCCGCGCGGATCCTGCTCTCAGGTCGGCTGTGCAGCGGTCTACGAGGAATTCCTCTGGCAGCTCCAGCAGCGTGACCTGTTCGCCAGCGTCCAGGTCACCGCCACCGGCTGCATGGGCCCGTGCAGTGAGGGCCCGAGCGTCCTGGTCTACCCGGAGGGGGTGATGTACGCCAAGGTCAGGAAGGGTGACGTGGCGCGGATCTTCGACGCCCATCTGGTGGGCGGTGAGCCGGTCGCCGGGCTCAAGGTGGCGCCGGAGTTTTGGTGACTTCCCGGGCACCCACGTCCGCCGACCAGGTCCAGGCCCGTCTGGCGGAGGCCGCCCCGCTGGCCCAGGCCATCCGTGCCGCCCTGCAAGGGCAAGTCCAGCGTCTCGGGTTTCCGCCCGGCGGGGTTGAGATCCCCGATCCCCTTGCGGCCCTTTACCGGCTGGAGCGCGACCCCGCCTCCGGCGAGTACAGCTTGCTGGGGGAATGGCGCGATCCAAGGGGCCAGAAGCTCGGCGGCCTGGTCTTCCACGCCGACGGGTCCTTCTTCGTCGAGTACGACATCATCCGCACCCACCCGACGCGCCCCGGCTGGTTCGTCGAGGCCGTCAACGCCTGGGGGCGCGGGGATGACATCCGCGCCGAGCCCAGGCTGATGCCCCTGATTACCTGATGCCCTGGTCGATCCCGGCGGCGGTGAGGAGGTCGGGGATGTCGGCCTCGATGATCGCGATGCCCTTGCTCTGGCAGAAACGCCGCTCCTTCTCCGTCGGCTCCGGGATCAGCGCCCAGCCGGTGGGGGAGCCGGCGGAGTAGACGATGTCGGACATGACCATGCGCTCGGTGTCCCGATTCAGACGCAGGCCGAGGAAGAGGTACTGGCGCCCCTGGCGGTAGGTCTTGAGGAATCCCGGGATGGCGAAGCCGCCCATCAGCTCGGTGATGTAGTCCACATAGTCGGCGTCGGAGGCGATGTAGAAGCCATCCGGGCGCGGGCTGCCCATGGGCTTGAACAGAATCGGCAGGGCCGGGTCGGCGGCATCCTGGTCGATCTCCGCGTACTGGCTGCCGTCGTAGTGGTGGATGCGGAAGCGGTAGTCGGTCCCGCCGGTGCGGGAGATACCGCGCACCAGGGTGTGGGGGCGATCCGCGTAGCTGTCCTGGAGCTGGGTGTCGCGGTTGATGTCGATGACATAGTGAGGGTGGAGGCGCCCCAGCCAGTCGTGCAGCGGGGATCGGGTCCAGGTGCGATCGCCGTAGGTGCGGTTGAGGAAGCGGTCGATGGCCCCGCGCCCGCGCTTCAGCTCCACGTTCATGGCCGCGCGGGGAAACTCCCACATGAGCCGTGGCGACATGGGCCGGCCGTCGTTCATGGCGAGGATCAGGCTGTCGCTGTCGGCGGGGATGGCCTCCCCGGTCTGGGGGTCGATGGCCCCGGCCAGGGCCCCGGGGCCGAGGAAGGGGACCAGCTCGCCGCGCTGGAGGGCGCCTGCGAGTTCACTCAATGGATACTGCACTGTGATGCTCCTGTCGCTCGGACGGGTGTTGTTCCGTCGTCAAGCAATTGGCATGCCGATACGTTCGGACCAGCCACCTCAGGTGGATCAAGGCGTGGGCCGGGGTTGGGGCCCGGACGAGGCTGTCGCAAAGGCGACAGGGTGTCGCCTTTGCCAGGTCCTGTTTGACACGATGTTCCAGCCAAACCGTCTTTTCGTCGGGCATGCTGATACCCAGGGCCATCGAAGGTGCCGAATGTGAGAGCCGTGCAGCTGAACAATGGCCTCCGGGCCGCCCTTACGATGCTCCCTGGTGGTAGCGGAGGTCTATTGCTGATCAGGTCGGACGCTGTGCCACTATGGCAATACGTCCGCGCCTAAGGCGAGCCAGGGGTAACCGCCTCCGGCTTTGCGCTGCACGGTGGCAGCGACTGTCCAGGGCACCCCGTAGATGCGGTCATCGCGCCTGCCTGGGCCCCCAAGCTGTGCACCAGCCGGTCGCATCGACCAGCAATGGTTTGCCACTTGGAGCGACTCGATAGGAGAAAATGGCGCAAGGCCCCGCTTCTTCCCCAGGTGTACCGCTATAAAGTTGGCAATTGCTGCAGGACTGGTGATCCTTGTGACTTTGGCTGGTGTAGCTGAGGGCGTGGGCTTGAGGGTCTTTCGGATCGAGAATTGGTTGGTCGTCCGCCGTTCTACCTGACCTAGCCGCCCAAGCGTTTTCGCTGACGAATAGGCTGGCTGTGGGCGCGAGGACGAGCCCGAGCAGGTTGAGTCCCAAAAAACGGCGGCGGCTCTGGTCAGATCCCTCGTTGCCGGCCCGGTTTTCGCCGTTAGCCAGCGCCGGAGACATCAACCCATTGTGGTCTTCAGTAGTTTCCTGTTTCATGCCTGTGTGCCTATCGAGTGGATTTGTCGAGGAAATGATCACGCCGGCCGGGCTGGGCCAGGTGGCCATGGGGTCAAACACGTCATCCACGATGGAACTGCTGAATTTTCATTCCAGGTGAGACTGCAGACGTGGTAGATCATATCGCAAATATTGTGCCAAACAATTGCGACGGATCTAAGTCTTTGAGCAAGCGACAGGTAGGACGCCTGACTGTGTGATTCGCCGCAGGCTTCACTGCCCCAGTTTGGGGTTCTGATCCCGGAAACCCCATGTCAGTGCACCATAAGCAGGCGGTCCGCCCAACCGATTCCCTAGGGGATTCGACTCAACATCGAGCGCCAGCCAACAGCAGGGCCTCCTGGTAGCAAGGCCGGCCACCGCCTGCCATCAGCCGCCTTCGACCCGCAACTCCTCTGCCCAGCACCCGGTCGGTGGGCCCAGGACCAGTCCCTCTCCCTCGAACCGAACCAGATAGATGGCCCGCCCTGGGTCTTCCTCCAGGTGGCCGACGTTGACGAGGACCCCGCGGGTCCCGGCGTCCGCCAGGAGGGCCCCCGGTTCAAGGTCGGGGATGCCACCGTCGTTGTGGATGGCGGTCGCGGCGTAAACCACGTCGCCGGGGTTGAGTTGGGTCAGATCCATGGTTCCTCCGGTCGGGCTGGGTGTCTGGGGCGAGGGCCTGGGCGTGTCGGCTTTGCGACCCTGGGCCTGCGGTTGCGGCTGTCGCCGATCTGACAAGGGCCGAGGTCAGTGCGATAAAAGTCCAGCAGAAACAATCCTCAATCTGGTCAAGCGAGGAGTGGCACAGGGCTTGCTAAGATCTCCCCAGGAGCCAAAGCAAGACTCAAGCCATTCCCCTACAACGGAGACTCATCCATGTTGACCCTGACTGAGAGTGCCCAGAAGGCCGTGCGCCGCTTCATCAAGGGGGCGGACGAGCCTGTCGCCGGTCTGCGCATCTCCGTGACCGGCGGCGGCTGCTCCGGGATGCAGTACGCCATCGCCCTGGAGCCCGCCTCCAGGATCGACGACCTGGTGGTGGCGTGTGGGGCCTTCGAGGTCTTTGTGGACCCCTACAGCGCCCCCCTGCTCAATGGGGTGACGGTGGACTTCCAGGACGGTATGGACGGGAGCGGTTTCAAGTTCACCAATCCGAACGCCGGCGCTAGTTGTGGCTGCGGCAAGTCCTTTTCCGCCTGACAACAGATTGGGGAAAACGCCATGTGGGACTATTCCGAAAAGGTCAAAGAGCACTTCTTCAGCCCGCGCAACGCCGGTGCCGTGGCCCAGGCCAACGCCGTCGGGGACGTGGGGTCGCTCTCCTGCGGCGATGCGCTACGCCTGAGCCTGAAGGTCGATCCGCAGACCGAGACCATCCTGGAGGCGGGCTTCCAGACCTTCGGCTGCGGCTCGGCCATCGCGTCGAGCTCGGCGCTCACCGAGATCATCAAGGGCATGAGCCTGGATCAGGCCCTGAAGGTCAGCAACCAGGACATCGCCGACTACCTCGACGGCCTGCCGCCGGAGAAGATGCACTGCTCGGTGATGGGGCGTGAAGCCCTCCAGGCGGCGGTGGCCAACTATCGGGGCGAGGTCTGGACCGACGACCACGAGGAGGGCGCCCTAGTCTGCAAGTGCTTCGCTGTGGACACCGTCCTCATCGAAGAGACCGTCCGCTCCAACGGCCTGCGCACGGTGGAGGACGTGACCAACTACACCAAGGCCGGCGGTGGTTGTTCCTCCTGCCACGAGGGCATCGAAGAGGTCCTGATGCGGGTCCTGGCCGAGCGCGGCGAGACCTTCGACCCTACGGCCCCGCCCCTGGGCGCCACGCCCAAGCCCAAGAAGCTCGGCACCCTAGAGCGCATCCGCCGCATCGAGCAGGCCATCGAGGCGATCCGCCCGAACCTGCAACGGGATCGTGGCGACGTGGAACTGATCGAGATCGACGGCAAGAACGTGTACGTCAACATGACCGGGGCCTGCGTCGGCTGCCAGATGGCCTCCACCACACTCGAGGGCATACAGCAGCGCATCGTCGAGGACTTAGGCGAATTCGTCCGCGTCCTGCCCGCGAGCGCCCTGCGCAAGAGCGCCTGAATCCGCACCCCTGTCCGGAGCGCCTTCCACCCCCCTTTCGACAGTTCGAGGCCAGACCATGACCAGCACCGGCATCTACCTGGACAACAACGCCACCACCATGGTCGCACCGGAGGTGGTGGCGGCCATGCTGCCCTTCTTCACCGAGCAGTTCGGCAACCCCTCGTCCATGCACCAGTTCGGTGATCGCGTTGGCCGTGCCATCAAGACAGGCCCGCGGTCAGGTCCAGGCCCTGCTCGGGGCCGAACTGGACTCCGAGATCGTCTTTACCTCCTGCGGGACCGAGTCCGACAGCACCGCCATTCTCTCGGCCCTGCGGGCCCAGCCGGACCGCAAGGAGATCATCACCACCGTGGTCGAGCACCCGGCGGTCCTCGCCCTGTGCGAGCACCTGGAGAAGGAGGGCTACAAGGTCCACAGACTGAAGGTGGACGGCAAGGGTCGGCTCAACATGCGCGAGTACATGGACCTGCTCTCCGACAGGGTCGCCGTCGTCTCGGTGATGTGGGCCAACAACGAGTCCGGCACCTTGTTCCCGGTGGAGGAGATGGCGGAGCTGGCCCATTCCGCCGGGGTCATGTTCCACACCGATGCCGTCCAGGCCGTCGGCAAGGTCCCCATGGACCTCAAGGGGACGGCCATCGACATGCTGTCGCTGTCCGGGCACAAGCTCCACGCCCCCAAGGGGGTCGGAGTCCTGTACCTGCGTCGCGGGACGCGCTACCGGCCCCTGCTGCGCGGGGGCCATCAGGAGCGCGGGCGCCGGGCTGGGACCGAGAACGCGGCCTCCATCGTCGGCCTTGGCGTCGCCTGCCAACTGGCCATGGAGCATCTGGACTACGAAAAGACCGTCGTGCGGGCCATGCGCGACCACCTGGAGCAGGGCATTCTCGCCGCCGTTCCCAACTGCTTCGTCACCGGCGACCCCAGCAACCGCCTGCCCAACACCTGCAACATCGCCTTCGAGTACATCGAGGGCGAGGCCATCCTGCTGCTGCTGAACAAGCACGGCATCGCCGCCTCCTCGGGGTCCGCCTGCACCTCCGGGTCCCTGGAGCCCAGCCACGTCATGCGTGCCATGGGCATCCCCTTCACCGCGGCCCATGGCACCACGCGCTTCACCCTGTCGCGCTACAACACCCTGGATGAGATGGATCGGGTCATCGCCGCCGTGCCCGACATCGTCGCGCGGCTGCGCAAGATGTCCCCCTACTGGGGCGAGCATGGCCCCGTCGAAGACCCGCAGAAGGCCTTTGCGCCGGCCTATGCCTGAGGTGCCGCTGCGTCTTCAGGGACGATTCCACGGCCGCTTCGGTGTGCTCATAGGGGCGTATCCCGCTGCCTGTTGGATCGGAGTGTCCTGGTGCGCGGCCCATGAGTTAAGACAGCAGGCCGCTGGCCACGGCTGACTTGCCCCTCCCTGTCGGTTCTGTTGGCCTACCGGCTGCCGAGACCACTAACGGTGCAGCGCGTAGGTTGGGCCGACGAAGGAGGCCCAACCTACGCGCTGGGGTCTGCGACTTGTGCCTCGCTCGCCTTGCCGAGGTTGACGTCGGACGATCTTTCTGATGCGCGAGTGGTGCAACCCGAAGTAGTCGCCGATTTCCCGCATCGTGTACCCGCCGCTGGCGTACGCGGCAATGATCGCCCGATTTCGATCTGCATGGCCTGATCGTACTCACGCGAGGTGACATGGTACAGCGCACCCGCAAACTCAAGTCGCAACGGTCTAGCCATGACCGCAAAAGTAGCGCCAGGAGAGGCACAAGTCAACGACCCCGTGGGCTTGCGCCGAGTCCGCGGCTCAAATGAAGATCAGAGACCGCATCGGAAGCGGCGGCGGTGGGCAGAAAGCTGGCTGCCCGCGGCCCATTCGGTCACTTCCGGAATGAACTCCTCCCTGCGGTAGCCGAACAGGTCCAGCCGTCGGATCTGGCAGGCCACCAGGCTTGACCCCGCTTTCGATGCAGGCGCTGCGCAGCTCCTCGATGGTCGCGACCCCCGTTCTGCCGCAGGGCGCTGGCGAACCATGGCATTTGGCCATGGACCTCGAAGCCGGGCAGATTGCTCGTCACTAGGTTGGGAATCTTCCAGTCGAATGAACCGCGACGAGCCAGGCTCGGTCTCAACGCCAGCTACCCCCGTACCGAGCGGCGATACCGAGCGGAAGCCTCCCACAATCCGATGGGTAGACGCCGAGATGGGCGTCGGCACCGGCGTGACGCACCTGCTTCGGTCCGCCGCCGCCAATGGTGGCGTCATCGGGATCTCCCTGTTGGGCAGTGGGTGATCGGCCCCAGTGGTTGTGGACTCGCGGTCATCGCGTGATCGCGGCAAGGCTGACGAGTTGCTGCAACTCAGGCGATCTGAGGGCGCAACCGCGACCATAGCTGCTTCGGTCGAACTGGCTGGCATGTCGCCCACGATCCGCTGTGCCGTGGCGGTCGCCATCTGAGACCTGAAGGTCCACCGCGACCCCAGCTCGGGACAGCATCTGCGCCAGCAACGGACTCGAGGTGAACCCGCGTCGCCTAGGCGTCGAGGCCCAGGGGCGAGCACTGGGAGGTCGGCATTGAGGCAGTCGCGCGGGGACGTTCGACTCGGCGGCTCCATGCGGTTTGCGTACCGGGCGATGCGCGGCGACGACGGCCGCGAGCAATGGTCTTGCGCCCGGCTCTCTGGGTGCCCATTGCGGCGAGCGGCCCCCTCGGGGTGAGGTGTAGAGCTGTAGGAGCGTCCGCGATTTACCAATTAGCGACAACAGCGCGCGGGTCTTGACTTGTGCCTGCGCGGACGGGGTCAGGCAGCCAGCGCCACACCCCCATCTCAACGCTAGCTTACCCCCGTCGGGCTCGACCGGCTACCTACAGATGCGATGGTAGACCCTGCCTTCTCTCGAAGAGCGACCGATGCGGTTCCTTCGTCACCGCATCCTACGGGCTGCCTTGCTGCCGGGTCCCCACCGGTCAGTAGTGATATCGGCAGGCAATGATGGTGAGATGGTCGTCGTCGACGGCGTAGACCAGGCGGTTGGTGTCGTCGATGCGACGGGACCAGAGGCCGGCCAGGTTCTCACGCAGGGGTTCGGGCTTGCCGAGCCCGGAAAAGGGTGTGCGGAGCGTGTCGGCGATCAAGCCATTGATGCGCCTCAAGGTCTTCTTGTCCTGGCCCTGCCAGTAGAGGTAGTCGCCCCAGGCCGCGTCGGTCCAGGCGAGGTGCCTAGTCATCCAGAGGGGCCCGCTCCTCGGCCGCCCCACCCCGGTATTGGGCGATAGAGCGGGCCAGGTGGGCGGCGTTGGCTGGGGACTTCAAAAGGTGGACGGTCTCCATCAGGCTATTGAAGCTGTCCAGAGACATGACCACCGCGGGCTGGGCATCCCGGCGGGTGATGAGGGTGTAGTCCGCATCCCCGGCGACCCGGTCGAGGAGACCCTTGAGGTTGTTGCGGGCGTCGGTGAAGGTGACGGTTTGCATGAGGGGCTACCTGTCCGGTTGATGGTACAAGTGTGGGGGTGCCTCGGTCTTGGGTAAAGGGGCTGTGGGGTTCGGCTCTTTGTGGGCCCTTTGGGACCCGATCGCGCCAGCTCCTAGATGCGGTGAGCCTGCGAACCGCATCGTTCGCGACCGATGCGGTTCCTTCATCACCGCATCCTACGGGCTACAACGCTCATTTCCACGCATTCTTCGCCGCGTCGATCAGTGATCGCCCCTGCTTCAGCATCGCCTGCTTTACCGTCTCCGCCAAATCCTGCCTGGATAGCGCGCTCCCGTTGAGCAGCATCTTGGACGGTGACGTGGAGAAGGGAGAGAGCGGATCGGCGAGCGCCAGCGCGGTGTCATCGACCGCGTCGTAGTTGTAATAGCAGGAGGCCGTGCCCTGACCGCCCGGGCCCGACCAGCTCAGCTTGACGGCTGCATACTCCTTCCCCCGGGTCTCGGTCGTGGCCTCGGTCCAGTTCACCGGGCCAGCCCCGGCCAGCTTCACCGCAACCATGTCTTTGCAGAGGGTGACGCGAACGTCTTCGCCCGACCCGGAGCAAGCGCTCAGCGCCAGAGTTGCGGCAAGAACGGTCGAAACATGGATCAGACGTGGTGTAGCGGCAGGTGTCACGGGTATGGCTTCCTGTGTGGTGTGGTGCGCACCGGGGTGTTCTCGGCACCCCAGGTTGGCGCGGGGACTGGGGTCGCTCCGGCGCGGCCAACGATAGCACGGGCAGGGGGCGACACTGCGCGAGCCCAGGCCAGCGCGTTGCCGACGTTGCGTGCCAAGCTGAGCACGGCGGCGGGCCGCGCTCGGTCTCCGCTTCGGGGGTTACGTGTCCGACAAGCCTTCGCCCCTAGCTCTTGTCGGAAAGCCCTCAAATTCGGCCTCGCATCAATCTAACCTACTGATCGAAAGCACCTAATCTAGTTGGCCTGGGGATTGCTTTGCCTTCCGTAACACATTGGGAGGCCGCCCATGACGACCGACAGCGCGAAGATCACCATCAACGACACCACCCTGCGGGACGGGGAGCAGTCGGCCGGGGTCGCCTTCTCCCTGGAGGAGAAGCTCGCCATCGCCCGGGGGCTCGACGCCCTGGGGGTCCCGGAACTGGAGGTGGGCATCCCGGCCATGGGCGCGGAGGAGCGCGAATCTATCCGCGCCGTGGTGGACCTGGGGCTTTCCGCCCGCCTCATGGCCTGGACCCGCATGCACCCCGACGATCTGGCCCAGTGCGCCGGGCTTGGGGTGGACCTGGTGGACCTGTCCATCCCGGTCTCGGACCAGCAGATCGCCCGTAAGCTGGGGCGCGACCGCGACTGGGTGCTGAATCAGGTCCGCCGGCAGGTCCCCGCGGCCCTGGACCTCGGGTTCGAGGTCTGTGTCGGGGCCGAGGACGCCTCCCGGGCGGAGCCCGAGTTCCTTTGGCGGGTGGCGGAGGCGGCGGAGGCCGCCGGGGCCCGGCGCCTGCGCTTCGCCGACACCCTGGGCGTGTTGGACCCCTTCGCGGTCTTTGAGCGCATCCGGGACCTGCGTGCCTTGTGTGGGCTGGAGATCGAGATGCACGCCCACGACGACCTGGGGCTGGCCACCGCCAACACCCTGGCGGCGGTGCGCGGCGGGGCGACCCACGTCAACACCACGGTCCACGGCCTGGGCGAGCGCGCCGGCAACGCCGCCCTCGAAGAGGTCGTCATGGGTCTCAAGCACCTCCACGGCCTCAAGACCGGGGTGGACCTGTCGCACTTCGAGGGCCTGTCGCGCCTGGTGGCCAGCGCCTCGGGCCGCCCGGTGGGCTGGCAAAAGAGCCTGGTCGGTGATGGGGCCTTCACCCACGAGGCCGGCATCCACGTCGATGGGCTCCTCAAGGACCCGCGCAATTACCAGGGGGTGGACCCGGCGGAGTTGGGTCGCGGCCACCGGTTGGTGCTCGGCAAGCACTCCGGTCGGGGCGCGGTGCGCCGGGCCTACGCCGATCTGCTGCACCTGGACCTGGACCTGGACCAGGCCGGGTTGGTCCTGCCCCTGGTGCGGCGCTTCGTGACCCAGTCCAAGCGCCCGCCGCGCTCGAAGGAGTTGCTGGGCTTCCTGCGCGAGATTGGTCAGCCGGGCCTCGTGGCCCCGCTGCAATGAGTCGCCGCACCCTCACCCCAAGGTGGAGCCGTACCCCATGACCGAAGCCGTATTGGAGCAAGCCCAGGCGCCGGGCTTCTGGGCCCGGATGCGCCTGGACCTGGATTGCGTCTTCGACCGCGACCCGGCGGCGCGCACCCGCTTCGAGGTCCTGACCACCTATCCCGGGCTGCACGCCATCTTTCTGCACCGCATCGCTCACGGGCTCTGGGGGCGCGGCTGGCGCTGGCTGCCCCGCTTTGTTTCCTACATCGCCCGTATCTGGACCGGCATCGACATCCACCCCGGGGCCAACATCGGGCTGCGCTTCTTCATCGACCACGGCAGCGGTGTGGTCATCGGCGAGACCGCGGAGATCGGCGACGACTGCACCCTCTATCACGGCGTGACCCTCGGCGGGACCTCCTGGCGAGCGGGCAAGCGCCATCCGACCCTCGGCGACGGGGTAGTGGTTGGGGCCGGGGCCAAGGTCCTGGGGCCAGTTGTCATCGGCGCCGGGGCCCGGGTGGGGGCCAACTCCGTGGTCATCGGTAATGTCCCGGAGGGGACGCACCGTGGTTGGTATCCCCGGCAAGGTGGTCCAGACCCGCCGGGCGCCCAGTCAGGGCCGGGCCCCGCCGGTATAGACCTCGACCACCACCTGATCCCGGACCCGGTGGCCGGGGCCATCGCCTGCCTGCTGGAGCGCATTCGGCTGTTGGAGCAGCGGGTCGGCACCCACGGCTGCATCCCCGGCGGGACCGACGCGGCCGACGAGTGTCGGCGGTGCGACGCCGTCCAGGTCTGCGAGCCGGTCGCGCCGCCGAGCCGTGGAGGTCTGAGGCCCATGGACCTGCTCGACTTTCAAGGCGAGGACATGTACTTCGACCAGCCCGTCGCCCCGGACACCGACCTGTTGTTGCAGCAGGCGGCGGCGAGTTACGGGGAGGACGAGGCGGAGCACTGCCTGCTGCGGGCCTACTTCCTGGAGCCGGAGCACCTGACCGTGTTGGTCGCCCTGTACCGCTATTTCTACTACCGGCACCGCTATGCCGAGTCCCTGCTGGTGGCGGAGCGGGCCATCGTCGTCACGGCGCGGCGCCTGGGGGTTGAACCCGACTGGCGCCGCATCGGCGCCGATACCCTGGGGCAGGCGGTGCTGACCTCCATGACCCTGACCCGCTTTCTGTTGCTGGCGATCAAGGGGGCCGGGTACCTGTGCCTGCGTCTGGGGGACGCCGCCGGGGCCCTGGAGCGGCTGGAGAAGGTCGCGGCCCTGGATACCAGCGATCGCCTGGGGCTCACCGAGCTGATCGCCCTGGCCCGGGGCCGGGTCACGGAGGACCGGGTGCAGCAGGTCGGGGGCAATGTGCGGCTGTTGCGGACTTGAGCGCCTTCCCCCCTTTACAACGGGGGGCAGGCGACTCCAGGGATGGAGGACGGTAGTCCCAGGGGCCGCTCCCTGCGCCCCTGGGATACTGGCCATCCCTGGCCAAAAGCCGTGTCAGGAACAGCGGCCGAGGGGATTGCTCGCCGCGGGCTTCGGTGCCAACGCCGAATCCCCCCCGGCCCCCCTTTAGGAAAGGGGGGCGGAAGGGTGCCAACACCCAATGCAGACAGAGCGTTAGGGCAAGGGGCGCTGGCCCCGCCAACCCCGGAAACCCCATCCACAACCCAGGAGCACGCCATGACCGAGCTAGACCTTGACCTCGAAGAGCTGTCCAGCGCCGAGGATTTCCTCGACTACTTCGGCATCGGCTACGACGCGACCGTGGTGCATGTGAACCGCCTGCACATCCTGCAACGCTTCCATGACTACCTGGGCCAGGTGGAGGAGGAGCCTTCCGATCCCGTGGAGCGCCGGGCCCTGTACGCCGACCTGCTGCTCGGGGCCTACGAGGACTTCGTCCACTCCGACGCCCGCACCGAAAAGGTCTTCCGCGTCTTCCGGTTGCACGAGCCCCGCACCGCCACCGTGGCCCTCTCCGACCTCATGGGGCAGATCGGCGGTGTTGCCTAGATTCGAGTACGGCGACGCGGTGCGGGTGTTGCGCAACATCCGCAACGACGGGACCTTCCCGGGGCAGGCGACCGGGAACCTGCTGGTCCCCCGCGGCAGCATCGGCTTCGTGCGCGACGTGGGCACCTTCCTCCAGGACCAGCTCATCTATTCGGTCCACTTCATGGAGGCGCAACGGGTGGTCGGCTGCCGGGAGGAGGAGCTCCAGCCAGCGGACGAGCCCTGGCTGCCCAGCCGCTTCGAGTTCCGCGAGCAGGTCGCCGCCCGGGTGCGCCTGGCCGCCAATGGGCGGGTCCTGGTGGAGCAGGGGGAGTTGGGAGAGGTGGTCAAGGTGATCCCGGGCGGGGAGGGGGCCTTTGCCTACCATGTCTATTTCGACGGCCGGAACACCCTCCAGGTCCCGGAGGGGGCCCTGGAACCGGCGCCGACGGCGGCACAGCAAACCGCCCCCGAACTGGAGGGTACAGCGCCATGAGCAATACCCCGGAGCGCCCGGCGGAATACCGCTACCATCTCCTGCGCGCCGCCCAGGAGCGCTATCAGCGCAACCCCTCGGCCCTGGACCCGAATCAGTTCATCGAGGCCAGGCGCCAGGCGGACAAGACCTTCGACCTCGAGGACCTGGTCCTGGGCGCCCCGGAGGCCAGGGGTCTGGTCATAGCCCAGGACGCAACTCGACGCGGCCCTGGCGGAGATCGCCGGGCGTTACCCGGACCCGGACCTTTTGGCCAGGGATGGCCAGTATCCCAGGGGCGCACGGAGCGGCCCCTGGAGTTCGCCGAGGACCTGGCCCGCAACGGCCTGGACGAGACGGTGCTGCGCCGCGCCCTGCAGCGGGAGCTGGCCTTCGATGCGGTCATGGCAAGGGTCGCGGCGCGTGCCCCGAGCATCGGCGACCTGGACCTGCGCCTCTTCTACGAACTGCACCGCGACCGCTTCACCCGTCCCGAGCGGCGCACCGTGCGGCAGATCCTCATCACCGTGAACGATGACTTCGCCGAGAACAGCGCTGCCGAGGCCCTGGCCCGGCTCGGACGACTGGGGGAGCGCCTGGGCGGGCGGGCACAGCGCTTCGGGGTCCTGGCCCGGCGCCACTCGGAGTGCCCCAGCGCCATGGAGGACGGCCGCCTGGGGACCGTCGTCCGCGGCCAGCTCTACCCGGAATTGGACGCCGCTCTGTTCGCCCTGGCAGAGGGTGAGGTGAGCGGGGTCGTCGGCTCCGAGCTTGGTTTTCACCTGCTCTGGTGCGAGAAGATCCACCCGGCGATCAGCCTGCCCTTCAACAGGGTCCGCGATCAGGTTCGCGAGATCTGCGAGGGCCGCCAGCGCCGAAACTGCCAGAAGGCGTGGATCGCGGAGTTGCGGCAGACGCCACAGGTGCCGGTCCCGACTCGCGCCGCCGCCGGGGGGTGCGCATGAGCGACGCCCAGGTCCACAAATGCTCCTTCTGCGGGGTTGTCCAGTCCGCCGACACCCCGCTCATCGCCGGGATGGACGGGCACATCTGCGAGTCCTGCGTCACCCTGGCCCATCAAGTGGTGTCGAGTTGGGGGCGCAAGCGCAGCCTGGCCGCGCCGCTCAAGACCCCACCCAAGCCGCGGGAACTCAAAGATCACCTCGACCGCTACGTCATCGGCCAGGAGGCGGCCAAGGAGACCCTCTCGGTTGCCGTCTACAACCACTACAAGCGCCTCGCCGCCGAGGCGGACAACCCGCGGCTGCGTCTGGACGCCAGCGATCGGGTCGAGATCGACAAGTCCAACATCCTCCTGCTCGGCCCCTCGGGGACCGGCAAGACCCTGCTGGCCAGCACCCTGGCGCGCATCGTCGGGGTCCCCTTCGTCATCGCCGATGCCACCACCCTGACCCAGGCCGGCTATGTGGGGGAGGATGTGGAGAGCATCCTCGCCCGCCTGCTGGATGCCGCCGAGGGCAATCGCGAGGTCGCCCAGTGGGGCATCGTCTACATCGACGAGGTGGACAAGCTCGCCCGTCAGGGGGAGAGCGCCCACGGCACCCGCGATGTCTCCGGCGAGGGTGTCCAGCAGGCCCTGCTCAAGCTGGTGGAGGGGACCCAGGTCAAGGTGGTCCCCAAGGGGCGCAAGGAGGCGGGAGAGGCCCCATTGATCGACACGCGCAACATCCTGTTCATCGCCGGCGGGGCCTTTGCCGGGCTGGAGAAGGTGCTCACCCGCAGGCTCAAGCCCGGGCGCTGCCGGCATCGGCTTCCACGCACAACCGCAAGCGGAGGGGGAGGGGCCGGATACCGCCCGGATCTACTCGGAGACCCATCCGGACGATCTGCGGCACTTCGGGCTCATCCCCGAGTTCATCGGCCGCTTCCCGGTCATCGCCGCCCTGCACGACCTGGACGAGGCGGCCCTGGTGCGCATCCTCACCGAGCCGCGCAACGCCCTGGTGCGCCAGTACCAGCAGCTCTTCGCCTTTGAGGGGGTCAGCCTGGAATTCACCCCGGAGGCCCTGGTCGCCATCGCCCGCAAGGCGATCGCCCGCGGCACCGGGGCCCGTGGGCTGCGCAGCGTGCTCGAGGGCCTGTTGCAGCGGACCATGTTCGACCTGCCCTCCCTCGCCGGGGTGACCGGCTGCCGGGTCGATGAGGCGGCGGTGCTGGCCGGGAACGGGGTGGGGCTGATCCAGGCGCCGGAGTGGCCGGAGTCCGGCCCCGAGGCAGAGCCCGCCGTCGTAAGCGGGTATTGATCGGCGCCGCTCGCCTTCGGGTTGGAGCGGGGCGGACGTTGCCGTTGACCCGGCTCGGTGTTACCTTGCGGCCCGTTATGTAGACGAGGTAATAACGATGCCCCGAGCAACCCCGGACGGACCCGCCGCCCTCACCGGAGGACGCAAGGTGGATCGGGTCGCGCTGCTCGAAAAGGTCGCCGAACTGGGCTCCATCAACGCCGCCGCCAAGGCCGTCGGGATCTCCTACAAGGGTGCCTGGCAGGCCATCGAGGCACTCAACAACCTGTCGGAAAGGCCGCTGGTCGAGCGCAGCGTCGGCGGCAGTGGTGGCGGGGGGACCCGGCTGACCCCGCAGGGCGAGCAAGTGCTGTCGCTGCTGCGCGACATGGAGGGGGAGTTCCAGGGCCTGCTCGCGGCCCTGGGTGGGGAGCGCAGTCGGCTCGACCGCTTTTTTCGATACTTTCAACTCATGCGGAGATTCAACGTGAAGACCAGTGCACGCAACCAGTTCCTCGGCCATGTCACCAGCGTGACCCGGGGGGCGGTCAACAGCGAAGTCATCCTCGACATCGGCGGCGGCGACAGCCTGGCCGCCATCATCACCAACGAGAGCACCGACAACCTGGCCCTGGCGGTGGGCACCGAGGCCTACGCCCTGGTGAAGGCCCCCTGGGTGATCGTCACCACCGACGAGACCCTCAAGACCAGCGCCCGCAACCGCCTGTGCGGGGTGGTCTCGCGCTGCACCGAGGGGGCTGTCAACGGCGAGGTCATCATCGACCTGCCGGGGGGCAAGTCGGTCGCTGCCATCGTCACCAACGCGAGCATCCACAGCCTGGGTCTCGCCGTCGGCGTGCGCGCCTGCGCCCTGATCAAGGCGTCCCACATCATCCTCGCCGTCAACGCCTGAGGAGGCCCGGTCATGCAACTGCGTCTTTCCTTCGCCGTCTTCACCTTCGCCCTCGCCATTTCCGGCGGCGCCCTCGCCGACGAGGTCCAGGTCGCCGTCGCCGCCAACTTCACCGCCCCCATGAAGGAGATCGCCGCCGCCTTCGAGCAGGAGACCGGCCATAAGGTCTCCGCCGCCTATGGCGCGACCGGCAAGTTCTACGCCCAGATCACCAACGGGGCCCCCTTCGAGGTCCTGCTGTCCGCCGACGACGCCACCCCGACCAAGCTGGTCAAGGAGGGTGCCGCGCGTGGCCGGGACCCAGTTCACCTATGCCATCGGGACCCTGGTCCTGTGGTCGGCCAAGCCCGGCTTCGTGGACGATAAGGGCCAGGTACTCGCCACCGGCGACTTCCAGAAGCTCGCCATCGCCAACCCCAAGGTGGCCCCCTACGGCGCGGCCGCGGTCGAGGTCCTGACCGGGCTCGGGCTACTGGCCAAGGTAGAGCCCAAGTTCGTGACCGGGGAGAACATCGCCCAAACCTTCCAGTTCGTCAGCACCGGCAACGCGGAGCTGGGCTTCGTGGCCCTGTCCCAGGTGATGAAGGACGGGAAGATCGCCGATGGCTCCGCCTGGGTCGTGCCGGGCAAGCTCCATGAGCCGATCCGCCAGGACGCGGTGATCCTGGAGAAGGGCAAGGGCAAGCCCGGGGTCATCGCCCTGATGGAGTACCTCAAGGGCGACAAGGCACGGGCGGTCATCAAGTCCTTTGGCTACGGGTTCTGACCGCAAGGGCGGTAAGGCCACCGGAGCCTTGGCGCAGGTCCGCTGTGCGGCCCCGCGCCGCCCGGCCTGATCGCCGCCGCGCCAGACTTCTGCACGCCACGCAACCCAAGAATGGACGGCTGCCATGAACGCGCTCTCCGACGACGAGCTGATCTGCCTGCTCCGGGATGACGCACCCGGCGGCGATCTGACCACCGAGACCCTGGGTATAGGCCGCGCCCGGGGCAAGGTCGTATTTCGCGCCCGACAGCCCCTCATCGTCTGCGCCGTCGAAGAGGCGGCGCGGCTGTTTGCACTGGCCGGGGCCACCGCCCATGTCCTGCGCCCGTCCGGCGATGCGCTGACGGGCGGAGAGGCCCTGCTGGAGGCCAAGGGGTCCGCCGGCGCCTTGCATCTGGCCTGGAAGACGGCCCAGGTCCTGGTGGAATGGGCCAGTGGCATCGCCACGGGGGCCGCCGCCATCGTCGCCGCCGCCCAGGGCCTGCCCGTTGCCTGCTCCCGCAAGAACGTGCCGGGGACCAAGGCCCTCTCGGTGAAGGCGGTGCGCGTCGGGGGCGCGACCATGCACCGCCTGGGGTTGTCCGAGACACTGCTGCTGTTCCCCGAGCACCGCCTGTTCCTCGCCGAGCCGCCGGAGGCCACGCGTCGCCCGCCTGCGGGGCGAGGAGCCTGAGCGCAAGATCGTGGTCGAGGTCGGCGACATGGACTCGGCCCGGGTCTGGGCGGCGGCCGGCGCCGACGTGCTGCAACTGGAGCGGTTTGCCCCCGAGGCCGTCGCGGCCTGCCGCCAGGCACTGGGAGCGGACGCCCGCCGCCCCCTGCTCGCGGTCGCCGGAGGGGTGCGGGCGGACAATGCCGCCGCCTATGCGCAGGCCGGTGCGGACCTGTTGATCACCTCGGCCCCTTATGCCGCTCCGCCGCGGGACATTGCCGTGTCCTTCCTGCCATGCTGAACCCTGCCGACCTGCAGCCATCTGGCTGACCCTCGGCTGGCGACCATCGTCACGCTGATCCTGTTGCTGATCGGCACGCCCATCGCCTGGTGGCTGGCGCGCACCCGCTCGGGTGGAAGGGGCCGGTGGGCGCCGTGGTGGCCCTGCCGCTGGTGCTGCCGCCCTCGGTGCTCGGCTTCTATCTGCTGGTGCCATGGGGCCGAACGGCCCGTGGGGCAATTCACCCAATGGGCCGGCATCGGGCTTCTGCCCTTCACCTTCTGGGGCCTGGTGGTGGCCTCGGTGTTCTACTCCTTGCCCTTCATGGTGCAGCCGATGCAGAACGCCTTCGAGGCCATCGGCGAGCGCCCCTGGAGGTGGCCGCCACCCTGCGCGCCTCGCCTCTGGACGCCTTCTTCACGGTGGCCGTGCCGCTGGCGCGGCCGGGGTTTCTGACCGCCGCGATCCTGACCTTCGCCCATACCGTCGGCGAGTTCGGCGTGGTGCTGATGATCGGCGGCAACATCCCCGGCGTGACCCGGGTCGCCTCGGTGCAGATCTACGACCACGTGGAGGCCATGGAGTACGGCGACGCCCATCGCCTGGCCGCGGTGATGTTGGTCTTCTCCTTCCTGGTGCTGCTGGCGCTGTATCTCTGGCGCCCGAACCCGAAGAACACCGGACGCCATGGAACCTATCGAGGCACGCTTCAACCTGGACTGGCCGGGCTTCAGCCTGGAGGTGGATGAGCAACTACCCGGGCGCGGGGTGACGGCGCTGTTCGGGCACTCGGGCTCCGGCAAGACCACGCTGCTGCGCTGCATCGCCGGGCTGGAGCGGGCGCCCAAGGGCCGTCTCGTCTTCCAGGGGGAGGTCTGGCAGGACGACCACACCTGGCTGCCTACCCACCATCGGCCCCTGGGCTACGTCTTCCAGGAGGCGAGCCTGTTTCCGCACCTCACGGTGCAGGGCAACCTGCGCTACGGGCAGAAGCGCAGCCGCTCGCAGGTTGCGGCGGATCGGCGGGTCGGTCTGGACGCAGGCGATCGACCTGCTGGGCATAGCGCCCCTGCTGGAGCGCAAACCGGAGCGCCTCTCCGGGGGCGAGCGCCAGCGCGTGGCCATCGCCCGCGCCCTGGCGGTCAGTCCGCGCCTCCTGCTGATGGATGAGCCACTGGCCGCCCTGGACCACCAGCGCAAGCAGGAGATCCTGCCGTACCTGGAGCGCCTCCATGACGCGCTCTCCATCCCGGTGCTCTACGTCAGCCACGCCCCGGACGAGGTGGCGCGCCTGGCCGATCACCTGGTGGTCATGGACGCCGGCCGGGTGCTGGCGAGCGGCCCCCTGACCGAGACCCTGGCGCGGCTGGACCTGCCGATCCGCCTGGGCGAGGACGCGGGCGTCGTACTCGACGCCATGGTCGCCGAACACGACAGGCAGTGGCACCTCGCGCGGGTCGAATTCCCCGGCGGCAGCCTGTGGGTGCGGGACTTGGGGCACGCCGATGGGGCAGCGGCGTGCGGGTGCGCATCCTGGCCCGGGATGTCAGCATCGCGCGGGCGCCGGTCACGGGTACCAGCATCCAGAACAGCCTACCGGCAATCGTCAGCGCGCTGCGGGAGGACGATCATCCGTCCCTGTGCCTGGTGCGGCTCGATCTGGGCGGGGTACCGCTGCTGGCGCGCCTGACGCAGCGCTCCGCTGCCGAGCTGGCTCTGGCGCCGGGGCTGCCGGTCTGGGCCCAGATCAAGGCCGTGGCCCTCATCGGTTGAATGACTCGGGCCAGTGAACGGGGATCGGCTTGCCCAGTAGCCTGCCGGATTGGGCGGGTAGGGGATCTCAGTCGATGTCTCGCCGTTCCACGGTCTCCGGGTCGGCGGTGATGGGGCGGTAGATCTCGACTCGATCTCCGTCGCTCACGCGGGTGTCGAGCTTCACGATCCTGCCGAAGATGCCGACCGCCTGGGTGTTGAGGTCGATCTCCGGGAATTGAGGGAGTAGCCCGGAGCACTCGATGGCCTCGCGCACCGTGCTGCCATCGGGGACCTCGAGCTGTAGCCAGAGCCGCTTGAACTTGTCCGCATAGGCGACGCCGATATTCATGCCGCGGCCTCCCGAGTCGAGACGGCGGGCTTGCGACCCTCGGCCTCAGCCGAGCGGCGGTCGAGCAGGCGTTTGCCGGCGAGGATGAACCCAAGGGCCAGGAAGCCCCCCGGGGGCAGTATGGCGAGCAGGAAGCCGCGGTAACCCGGGATCAGGGTCAGTTCGAGGAAGGCCATGCCCTGGCCCAGGAGCAACGAGGCCTGGGCGAACAGGGTCCCGCTGCCGATGACCTCCCGCACGGCGCCGATCACCACCAGGGCGCCCGTAAAGCCCAGCCCCATCATGAGCCCATCCGCCGCTGAGGCGATCACCGTGTTCTTGGCCGCAAAGGCCTCGGCCCGGCCGAGGATGGCGCAGTTGACCACGATCAGCGCGATGAACAGCCCCAGCACCTTGTAAAGGTCGTGCAGCCAGGCGTTCAGGGCCATGTCCACCAGTGTGACCAGGGTGGCGATCAGGACGATGTAGATGGGGATGCGCACCTGGGGGCTGATGAGGTGGCGCAGGCTGGCAATGATGACGTTGGAGGCGACGAGCACGGCCGTGGTCGCCAAGCCCATGCCGAGGCCGTTGGTGGCGCTGCCGGTGACGGCGAGCGTCGGGCACAGGGCGAGCATCTGGGCGAACACGACGTTGTTGTCCCAAAGCCCGTCGCGGGTGATGCGGGAGTAGTCGGTGGACATGGGGGTCTCCTGGTGAACTTCGTGAGATACAGTCGTCCGCATCGCTGAGCCGATTTCTCCCGTTTAGGAAGGCTGTGTTTGCGTTCGGTGTTCGCGACGCCTCGGCGTCGTCAGCCGCCCCGTTTAAAGGTGGAGGTCGGGGACTTCAGCCCGACGGCACCCTGCCCGCCGCCAGATCCCCCCTGACCCGCCTTTATCAAGGGGGGGCGAGAGGCTAGGGTGCCGGGGACCGTGGCCAACAGCTAACGCAAACAGAGCCTTTGGGAGAGAGGGGAGGAGGCAGTCAGCGTCTCACCCTCCTGCCGCGGCCACGGCCTGCGGGATCGAACCCCCCAGCATCCGCTCGCGCTCCCGGGCGAAGAGTTCCAACCCTTCCCTGATGGCCCGAACCAGTGCCCGGGGGGTGATGGTGGCCCCGCTGAATTGATCGAAGTCGCCGCCGTCCTTCTTCACCCCCCAGCGCTCCGGGGGTGGGTCCCCCAGGCCCTTGCCGGCGAAGCGGTGGATCCAGTCCCCCTTGGCCGGCTCGATCTTGTCCCCAAGGCCCGGGGTCTCGGCATGCTTGAGGACCCGCACCCCGAGGATCTGCCCCTGCGCGTCCAGCCCGAGCAGGGCGACGATGGGCCCGGCGTAGCCCTGGCCCGTGACCTTGAAGACCACCCCCTCCAGCTCGATCCCCGTGGCGGGCGCGGTAGACGGTGACCTCCCCGTCGGGGCCGGGCACCGCGACGGTGTCGCCCAGCAGGTCGTTGTCGAAGCCGCCCGGCAGGACCTGGGCCAGGGAGGCCATCAGGTCGCGGGCCTCCGCCGCCTGGATCGCCGGCCCTGTGGCGGCGGCCGCCAGGGCCAGCAGGGCGCTGGTGATCAGGGCCACGGCCCCCAGGGACAGGCCCTGGTAGTGGAGGTTCTCGCGCAGGGTCGCCAGGTCCATCATGCCTCCCGATCCTCCCGGGGGCCGCTCCGTGCGCCCCTGGGATACTGGCCATCCCTGGCCAAAAGACCCAGGGGTTGGCCGTCGCGCCGGCGCCCGTAGATGCGTGGGCGCAGATAGCGGTCGATGGCGGGGGTGGCGGCGTTCATCAACATGACCGCGAAGGCGACCCCTTCCGGGTAGCCGGTCCAGGTGCGGATGACGTAGACCAGCACCCCCAGTCCGGCGCCGAAGACCAGTTGGCCGCGCACCGAGACCGGTGAGGTCACAGGGTCGGTGGCGATGAAGAAGGCCCCCAGCAGGGTGGCCCCATTGACCAGGTGATAGAGGGCGTCGGGGTAGTGCTGTGGGTCGTATCCGTGCATCAGGGTAGCCAACAGGGCCAGGGACCCGAGCATGGCCATCGGGGTCTGCCAGGTGATGACGCGGGTGGCCAGGAGGTAGAGACCGCCGAGGAGCAGCAGCAGGGCAGATGTCTCCCCCAGGCTCCCGGCGATGGTCCCGAGGCCCGAGTCCAGGGGCTGGTAGCTTCCGGGCAGGATCTGGGTCAGGTCCAGCCCGCGGCCCAGTTCGGTGCGGACATGGCCCAGGATCGAGGCCCCGGTCAGGCCGTCCAGGGGTTGGCCGCCGAAGGTCAGCGCGAGCCCGGCGGCCAGGTCCGGGGCGCCGCTGGAACCGATGGGGTGCGGCGCAACGAAGCGCGTCATCTCCAGCGGGAAGGAGATCAGCAGGGCCACGCGGGCCACCATGGCCGGGTTGAACAGGTTCTGCCCCAGGCCGCCGAAGACCTGCTTGGCCACCACGATGGCGATCAGGCTGCCCACCACCCCGATCCACCAGGGGGCCCAGGGGGGCAGGGACAGGGCCAGGAGCCAGCCGGTGAGCAGCGCCGAGCCGTCCCCCAGGGCTGGGCGCAGAGGCCGTCCCGCGACCTTGAGGGCGCCGGCCTCGAAGGCCAGGGCCGCAACGACCGTGACCAGGAACAGTGTCACGGCCGGCCAGCCGAACTGGTAGAGCCCGAACAGGGTCGCCGGGGTCAGGGCCAGCATCACCAGCCCCATGCTGCGCTGGATGCTGACCGGGGCATGGGTATAGGGCCCGGCGATGGGGGTCTCGATGATCATGCCTGCACCTCCGCGGGCTGGGGCCTGGCGGTTTGGGCATTCGGCGGCGCCGCCGCGGCGGCCTCCCGCTTGCGTCTGGCCATGGCCTCGCGCTTGGCCTGCTGAATGGCCTCGATGCGGGCGGTGCGGCTATCCGCCAGGCGCCTGGTCTCGGCCTGCTTCTGCTTGGCGCGGTCGCGGGCCGCCATCTCCCCCTTGGCGAAGTTGAAGTACTGCACCAAAGGGATATGGGCCGGGCAGACATAGGAGCAGGAGCCGCAGGCGATGCAGTCCAGGAGGCCGAGCTTGACCGCCCCCTCCAGGTCCCCGGCCCGGGCGTGGGCGGCCATGTCCAGCGGCAGCAGCCCGCAGGGGCAGGCCCCGACGCAGCTCGCGCAGCGGATGCAGGGCATGGGGTCGCGGGCATGCACCTCCGCCGCGGTCAGGGCCAGGACGCCGTTGCTCCCCTTGACCACAGGGACCCGGGTGCTCGGCAGGGGCTGACCCATCATGGGCCCACCGCTCACCAGCCGTGCCGGCTCCTGGGTGAAGCCGCCGCAGTGGTCGATGAGGGCCGCCACCGGGGTCCCCAGGGGGACGCGCAGATTCTTTGGGTTGGCAATGGCCCCGCCGGTGACGGTGACGACCCGATAGACCAGGGGTCGGCCCAGGCGCAGGGCCTCGTGGACCGCAAAGGCCGTCGCCGGGTTATGCACCACGACGCCGATATCGGCGGTCAGTCCCCGGGCCGGGGTCTCCCGCCCGGTGACGGCCTGGACCAGGTGCTTCTCCGAGCCCATGGGGTAGCGGGTGGGCAGGCGAGCCAGTCCAATCGATCCCAGAAGCTGACCAGATGTCGCAGGGATGCGACCAATCGCCCCCGCCATAGCCGCCTGGGCCTCCGGCTTGTTGTTCTCGATGCCGATGACGATGCGCGCCACCCCGAGGGCATGGGCCATGATCCGGATCCCGTCCAGGACCTGGTCCGGGTATTCCCGCATCAGGCGGTCGTCGCAGGTCAGGTAGGGCTCGCACTCGGCCCCATTGATGACCAGGGTGTGGAGCTTGTAGCGCTTGTGCAGCTTGAGCTTGACCGCCGAGGGGAAGGTGGCCCCGCCCAGCCCGACGATGCCGGCGGCGGAGACCCGCGCGGCGATCTCATCGGGCTCCAGGGCGAAGGGGTCGGCGACGCCGGCGATGTCCGGCGACCAGCGGTCCTCGCCGTCCGGTTGCAGGGTGATGGTGCGCACCGAGAGCCCCGAGGCGTGATGGGCCGGGAAGCTCCCGATACCCATGACCCGCCCGGAGGTGGGCGCATGGATCGGGGCCGAGACCGCCCCCTGGCTGTAGGCCAGGAGTTGCCCCTTGGTCACCCGGTCGCCGCGGCGCACCGCCGGTGTGGCCGGGGCCCCGATGTGCTGTTGCATGGGGATGTGCAGCAGGGGCGGCAGGGGCAGGTCCTCGATGGCCGCATCGGCCGAGAGCCCCTTGCGGTCCTGCGGGTGCACACCGCCGCGGATCTTGAAGAGTTTCATGTCGATGGGTCCGCTTAAGTGTCAGGCGGCCAGGGCCGGGTTGGGCCAGTACCAGGTCTGGAGGGTCGCGGTCACGGGGCGCATCTCGATGCACTCGGTGGGGCAGACCTCGAAGCACTTCTCACAGCCGGTGCAGGCATCGGCAAACACGGCATGGATCATCTTGGGGCCGCCCATGATGGCGTCCGTCGGGCAGCGCTTGAGACACTTGGTACAGCCCACGCAGAGCCCCTCGTGGATGTGGGCGATCATCGGGGCCTGGTCCTTGACCCCGGACAGGTCGATGCTGACCCCAAGCTTGGCCGCCAGCACCTCGGCCAGGGCCCGTCCGCCGGGGGGGCAGAGCGTCACCGGGGCCTGGCCCGAGGCCACCGCCGCCGCCGCCGGGCCGCATCCGGCGTAGCCGCACTGGCCGCACTGGGAGCCTGGCATCAGGGCCCCGATCTCTTCCTCCAGCGGGTTACCCTCGACCCTGAGGTAGCGCGCGGCGATGCCGAGCAGCCAGCCCAGGGCGAGTCCGAGGAGGCGCGATAGCGGCGATGGCGACGATCATTGCGGTGTCCTCAGGGTTTCCGGGCGATCAATGGGTCGGCAGCCCGGCGAAGCCCATGAAGGCCAGCGACAGGAGTCCGGCGGCAATGAAGGCGATGGGGGTCCCGGCGAAGGCGCCGGGGACCTGGGCCAGGGCCAGGCGCTCGCGCATCCCGGCGAACAGGACCATGACCAGGGTGAAGCCCAGGGCCGAGCCGAAGCCGTAGAGGACGCTCGCGACGAAGCCCTGACCATCCTGGGCATTGAGCAGGGCGATGCCCAGCACCGCGCAATTGGTGGTGATCAGCGGCAGGTAGATCCCCAGCACCTGATAGAGGCTGGGGGAGATCTTGCGCACCACCATCTCGGTGAACTGGACCACGGCGGCGATCACCAGGATGAAGGTCAGGATGCGCAGGAAGCCGATGTTCAGGGGCAGGATGATCAGGTTCTCCAGGAGCCAGCTCGCCGCTGTCGCCAGGGTCAGGACGAAGGTCGTGGCGAAGCCCATGCCGATGGCCGAGTCCATCTTCCCGGACACCCCCATGAAGGGGCACAGCCCCAGGAACTTCACCAGGATGACGTTGTTGACCAGGGCGGTCCCGAGAATGATGAGGAGGTAGCTGGTCATGGGATCGACACGAAAAGGGGTGTGCCCACAACGAAAGCAAGACCGGTGCCAGCGCAGGCACAGACCACCGGCCGCACCGGGTCAGGGCACGCAACCGGGCCCTCGGGCGGCGACTGGGCGAGTGGCTTGAGGCCAGAGATGCCCCGAGGCGCCCCAGACCTGGGCTGTCGCGATGGCGACAAGGAGGCCAGGCCCCTGGGTGCATGTCGTAAAGCCGACAGGATTGGGGCTTCCAACGCGGAGGCCGAGGCTGTCTGACCATCCCCGCTGTTGGGAGGCGACGTCTTCCCAGCCAGCCGGGTACGCTTATTCGGGCACGCTTATTGCTGACACTCCAGTCAAGACCAGAACGGGGGGCGGCATGACCACAGGCCAGAGGCAATCGGATAGGCGGGCAGCGGTGAGCGCCCTGGGGCAGTTCCTTGCGGCGCCGCCCCAGGGGACGCCCCCGGAGGTGCTGGAGGCCTTTAACCTGTTCGTCGGTCCCGGCGCCGGGCCCCTACCGCCGCGGCTGTTCTTCGAGGCGGTGGAGCAGGCACCGGTGGCCATCTCCATCACCGACGCCCAGGCCAAGATCCTCTACGTCAACCACGCCTTCGAGGTCCTCACTGGCTATCCCCGCGACGAGATCCTCGGACAGAACGAGTCCGTCCTCTCCAACAAGGCCACCCCGGACAGCGTCTACCAAGGGCTCTGGCGCACCATCCAGGCCAGGCACTCCTGGACCGGGACCCTGGTCAATCGCACCCGCGCAGGGGGCGATTACCTCGCCGAACTGACGGTTTCCCCGGTCCTGGACCAGGACGGTCGCATCGACTACTTCCTCGGCATGCACCGGGATGTGACCAGGGTCCATGCCCTGGAGCGCACCCTGCGCCAACAGAAGTCCCTCACCGAGACGGTCCTCGACTCCGCCCCGGTGGTCGTCGCGCTGCTCGACGACCAGGGCCGGGTCCTGCTCGACAACCAGGAATACAAGAAGCTCCTCGGAGACCTGCGCGGGCGTGAGCCCGCGGAGGTGCTGTGCCAGTCCATCCGCGACCAGGCCGGCTTTGCGCCCCTGGAGTCCGTACTGGCGGGGCGGGGCTTCAAGGACCTGGAGGTCAGCATCCTGCCGGGGCCTGGACGCCCGCTGCGTTGGTTCGCTTGCTCCGGGCAGCGGGTGGATGAGCTCGATGTCGGCGTGCGGAGCTTCTTCGCCGGAGAACCGCCGGGCCGGCCGCGTCTCTTGCTGCTCTGCAATGAGGTCACGGTGCGCCGCCGCGAGGTCGAGCGGGCCCAATTGGAAAACCTCCGCGCCCGACTCGCCGAGCAGCAGTTCGTCCAGGGGATGCGCGAGGCCCTGGCGGCGGCCATCTACCAGATCCAGGTCCCGCTGAACGTCATCCATGCCGCCGGGGCCATGCTCAAGGGCGGGGCCTGTCACCCCGACAGCCTGGCGGGGATGATCGGTCAGATCACCGCCACCGGAGAACGGGCCTTGGCGACCCTGAGGGCGGCCCTGCCCGAGGAGACCCGGGAGCTCGGTATGGTGGTCAACGTCAATGACCTGCTGCGCCAGGTCCTGGAGCTGTCCACCGACGCCCTGCTGGCGGCCGGGGTGGTGGTGGACTGGCGACCGGCCCCGGTCCTGCCGGAGATCAATGTCCACAAGACCCAATTGCGCTCGGTCTTCAAGCACCTGCTGGACAATGCCATCCAGGCCCTGAACGAGACCAACAGGCCCGACCGGGAGCTGCACATCGCCACCCGCCGGGCGGGGGACTCGGTGGAGGTGGAGATCGCCGACAACGGTTCCGGGATTGCCCAGGAGGAACGACTGCGGGTCTTCGAGCCCTTCTACGTCGGGTGGCGCAACAAGCGCGGTCGGGCCGGGATGGGCCTCGCCCTGGCCCAGGAGATCGTCAACCAGCACGGCGGCTGCATCCAGATCGACGCCGCCGGTCCGGAACGGTCCGGGGACAGTCTCTATGAACACCGCCCGCGACCCCTGGGTTGTCGCCTCCGGTTGACCCTCTCCAACCTGGCCGCGGAGTCGAAAGGGGCCTGAGCAATGCCCCTGCCGCCATGACCCGCGACGACGATCGCTTTACCGGCGTCCCCGAGGGCAGCCGCCTCAACCTCGTGGAGGCCCAACTCGGCGCCCTCTACGAGGTCGGCAGTGTTCTGAGCCGTTCGCTCAACCTGCGCGAGACCCTGCGCGAGGTCCTCACGCTGCTGAACGACCGCAACCGGCTGTCCTACGGGATGGTGTGCCTGGTGGATCAGGAGACCGGTGAGCTCCTGGTCAGCGCCCTCCACAACGAGGTCCCGCTGCCCTTCGAGGCGGTGCGCTACCGGCCCGGCGAGGGCGTCATAGGCCGCATCCTGGAGCGCAACGAGACCTGGATCCTGCCGCGGGTCGGGGACGAGACGCGCTTTCTCGACCGCCTGGGGGTCTACAACCCGGACCTGCCCTTCATCGGGGTCCCCATCCGCATCGGTGAGGAGGGCGGCGCCGTGGGGGTCTTCGCCGCCCAGCCGACGAGCGCCGACCTGCTGGAGCCTCGGGCCCGCTTCCTGGAGATGGTCGCCAACCTCATCGGCCAGGCGGTGCGTCTGGCCAACCGGGTCGAGGGCGAGCAGCGGGCGCTGCGCGAAGAGCGCGACAAGCTGCGGCGCGAGGTCAAGGGCGACCACGGCTTCGAGAGCCTGGTCGGGCACGCCAGCAGCATGCGCCCGGTCTTCGAGGCGGTGCGACAGGTCGCCAAGTGGAACACCACGGTTCTGGTCCGCGGCGAGTCCGGCACCGGCAAGGAGCTGATTGCCAACGCCGTCCACTACAACTCCCCGCGCGCCCGTGGGGCCTTCGTCAAGCTCAACTGCGCCGCCCTGCCGGACAACCTGCTGGAGTCCGAACTGTTCGGTCACGAGAAGGGGGCCTTCACCGGGGCCCTGACCCAACGCAAGGGGCGCTTCGAGCAGGCCGACGGCGGGACCCTGTTTCTGGATGAGATCGGCGAGATCTCCGCCGCCTTCCAGGCCAAGCTCCTGCGCGTGCTGCAAGAAGGCGAGTTCGAGCGCGTCGGTGGCAGCCGCACCCTCAAGACCGACGTGCGCGTCATCGCCGCGACCAACCGCGATCTGGAATCGGCAGTACGCGCCGGGGGCTTCCGCGAGGACCTCTATTACCGGCTCAACGTCATGCCCATCCAGGTCCCGCCGCTGCGCGATCGCACCGAGGACATCCCCGACCTGGCGCGCTTCCTGACGGCCAAGATCGGCCGCCGCCAGGGCCGGGGCCTGAGCGTCACGGACGGGGCCGTGCGCCTGCTCATGCGCCACCGCTGGCCCGGCAACGTCCGGGAGTTGGAGAACTGCCTGGAGCGGGCCGCGGTCATGTCCGAGACAGGCACCATCGATCGCGACCTGATTCACATCGCCGGGCTCGACGACCTGCTCCCCGAGCCCCCCTCAGCCAGTGCTGCCGCACCCAAGGTGGACCTGACCGACCCCGAGATCGACGAGCGCGAGCGGGTGATTGCCGCCCTGGAAGAGGCCGGCTGGGTCCAGGCCAAGGCGGCGCGTCTGCTCGAACATGACCCCGCGGCAGATCGCCTACCGCATTCAGATCCTCAACATCCGGGTGCGACAGTTCTGACATCTGAATTCGGCAGTAGGTCGGGCTTCAGCCCGACCGCAGCGCCGGTTCTTGTCCCCAACGCCGCGTCGGACTGAAGTCCGACCTACAGCGCAGGCAGGGCCCGCGGCATCCACGGATGGGCAAACGTCGCGGGACAAGAACCGGGATAGGCAAGCCCGACGCCTTCGCCGGACTGCCCGAGCCTTCCATCGGTGCAACGGTCGGAATAGACTTGGTCCAGGCACTGAGTCCATCCGGCAAGATCGCGATGACCCTGACGGTCAATGTCCACGAGGCCAAGACGCATCTGTCCAAGCGTTGGACGAAGCCCACGCGGGCCAGGAGATCATCCTGGCCAAGGCGGGCAAACCCTCCGCGCGCTTAATGCCCCTGGCGCCGGAGCCCGGCCGTCGTCTAACCAGGCCGTCTCTCCGGACGGGTGGGCGACGCCTTCTTCGGAGCCTCGGTTCATCTGATTGTCACCTCGCCGCCTTATTGGACGCTGAAGAATACCGGCAGAGCGAGGGACAACTGCGGCGACGTGGACGATTACGAGGCCTTCCTGGGCGAGCTGGACAAGGTATGGCAGCGTGTACAAGGCCCTGGTGCCGGGCGGGCGGCTGATTTGCGTGGTGGGCGACGTGTGCCTGTCGCGGCGGAAGAACGGCGGCCGGCATACGGTGGTTCCGCTGCACGCCTCGATCCAGGAGCACTGCCGGACGATCGGCTTCGACAACCTCGCGCCGATCATCTGGCACAAGATCGCCAACGCGGTCTACGAGGTCGGGCAACGGCGCCGGTTTCTCGGCAAGCCCTACGAGCCGAACGCCGTCATCAAGAACGACATCGAGTTCATCCTGATGCAGCGCAAGCCGGCGGCGTACCGGACGCCGACCGGTCGCCACCCGGTGTCCTGCAGTGATCTTCCCGGAGAACTACCGCGAGTGGTTCCAGCAGATCTGGACGGGTCGACCGGGGCCTCGACGCGGCAGCATCCCGGCGCCCTACCCGGAGGACTGGCCGAGCGGCTGATCCGCATGTTCAGCTTCGTCGGTGACACGGTTCTGGACCCCTTCGTCGGGACAGGTACGACCACGGTCGCTGCGGCCAAGTGGGGGCGGAACGGCATTGGGGCCGAATCGACCCCCAGACTCGAGTTGCCGGAGCGACATTTGAGCAAGGGCCACGGGGTCACTAAGGGGCACGTGAGGTGACCTTGCAATTACGCATTGTGTGAATTGCCACGGACGTTGACCACTTCTCGCAGGTGAGGAGCGGGCCTTTTCCTCAAGGGTTGTCGGGCATGGAAGTATCGCCGGCAATCGCAGGGGTCCCGCGGAAAGGACCTTGAGGGGTCACGACCGGGCTGAGTCCTGGCAGTCTGCGGGCTGCCAGGCGCCGCGATCGCCTCGCAGGCGCGACTGCGGGCGTTAGACCTCCGAGGCTGGGACCTGGTCGTAGTTGCCGGCGTCTTGTCGGCATGGCATCGATTCAAGGCCCTGTCGGCCCATACTTGGCCACCTTCAACATCGGGTTAGGGGCTCAGCACTCCAGCCTGCCAGGCTTGCGGGGTCCACTTCCAGGCCCGGCCGGTGCTATGCGCTCAAGGGCTCGCCGCGCACGCCCGCACGGTGCCTAGCGATCACACGCGTCGCCGAGCGGGCACTCCTCGCAGGTAGCCCTGTCGAGGCTGTGCGCGAGCGGCCTTCCGCTGCTGCGTTGAGCCGGCGGGGCAGGGCTTCGGGAGCCGGGCGGATCGGACCCGCAGGTCGAGTCGCGACTCCGGTGGCCCCCAAGTCGCCGACCCAGGGACGGGTTGGCTAGAGGCCTGCCTCTGTGACCGATCGAGCCTGCCGGTCAGCGGCCCGACTAAGCGTTGCATCGCCACCACGGGCTCGGCGACGAGGTCACCGCCGCATTGAAGCACTCAGGTCCACGTCGAGCCTGTCTCCATCCCCACAAGTACCGTCCAGGCACCTGTCGGCTTGCCGACAACAGCCCCGGCCATGGCCTGACTAGGCTTTCAAAATCAACTCTAAGGCCAGGATCGGCACGCGGCTTGCTTTACAGCCCCCAGAGGCAATTTGAATCCACCGGGCCGGCGGGCCCGCGACTTCTGGAGGCGAGACGATGGAGTTGAAAGTCCTGGGCCAAGACGGGGACGCGGCGGGGGGGTGCGCGTCCAGCGGGTGCGGCGGCAGCTCCGATGCGCTTTCGCACCTGCCGGAGGCGATCCGCGCCAAGGTCCACAACCACCCCTGCTATTCGGAGGAGGCGCACCACCACTATGCCCGTATGCACGTGGCGGTGGCCCCGGCCTGCAACATCCAGTGCCACTACTGCAACCGCAAGTACGACTGCGCCAACGAGTCGCGCCCCGGCGTGGTCTCGGAGCTGCTGACCCCGGACCAGGCGGTGAAGAAGGTCATGGCGGTGGCGGCCAACATCCCGCAGATGACGGTGCTGGGCATCGCCGGACCCGGCGATCCGCTGGCCAATCCCTCGCGCACCCTGGACACCTTCCGTCAGCTCTCGGAAAAGGCCCCGGACATCAAGCTGTGCGTCTCCACCAATGGCCTGGCCCTGCCGGCCCAGGTGGATGAGTTGTGCCAGCACAACATCGACCACGTCACCATCACCATCAACTGCGTGGACCCGGACGTGGGGGCCAAGATCTACCCCTGGATCTTCTGGAACAACCGCCGGATCAAGGGGCGCAAGGGCGCCGCCATCCTCATCGAGCAGCAGCAAAAGGGCCTGGAGATGCTGGTGGCCCGGGGCGTCCTGGTGAAGGTCAATTCGGTGATGATCCCCGGGGTCAACGACGAGCACCTCAAGGAGGTCAGCCGCGTGGTCAAGGCCAAGGGGGCCTTCCTGCACAACGTCATGCCCCTGATCGCCGAGGCCGAGCACGGGACCTTCTTCGGGGTCATGGGCCAGCGCGGCCCGACCCATGACGAATTGCAGATCCTTCAGGACGCCTGCGCCGGGGACATGGCCATGATGCGCCATTGCCGCCAGTGCCGGGCCGACGCGGTGGGGATGCTCGGCGAGGACCGGGGCGACGAGTTCACCCTCGATAAGATCGAGACCATGGAAATCGATTACGCCAAGGCCATGGAGGTGCGCAAGCAGGCCCACGCGGCCATCGAGGCCAATCGCGAGGCGGCTCGTTCAGCCAAGGGGAAGAAGACCGGCGAGACCTTCATCTCCATCGCCAGCCTCAAGGGCCCGAAGAAGGAGACCCGACCCGTCCTGATGGCTGTGGCGACCACCGGCGGCGGGGTCATCAACCAGCACTTCGGCCATGCCAAAGAGTTCCTGATCTACGAGGCCAGCAGCCAGGACGTGCGCTTCATCGGCCATCGCAAGGTCGATCTCTATTGCTCCGGCGGCGACACCTGCGGGGATGCGGACACGGCCCTGGCCAAGACCATCCGCACCCTGTCCGGCTGCGAGGCGGTGCTGTGCTCGAAGATCGGCTACGAGCCCTGGGGCCTGCTGGAAGAGGCCGGCATTGCGCCGAACGGCGAGCACGCCATGGAGCCCATCGAGGACGCCGTCGCCGCCGTGTATCGGGAGCTGGCCAAGGCCGGGCGGCTGGACAAGCCCGCCCAGGCCGCACTGCGGATGAGTGCCTGATCCGAAGGTCCACGCGGCTCCGAAGGTCCGCGCAGCGACCCTTTAGGGTCCGCTGCGCGGACCGGGCCACCGCCAAACAAGAGGTTCCGACCAATGGCATTCCAGATCATCGAAGGCTGCGTCAACTGCTGGGCCTGCGCGCCCCTGTGCCCCAGCCAGGCCATCTACGAGGCCAGACCCCACTTTCTGGTCGATGCCCAGAAGTGTACCGAGTGCGAGGGCGGGTTCGCCGATCCCCAGTGCGCGAGCATCTGCCCCATCGAAGGGGTCATCCTCGACGGCCTGGGGGTACCGGCCAATCCGCCCGGCTCCCTCACCGGCATACCCCCGGCCCTGATGGCCGCGGCCATGGCCGAGATCCAGGCACGCTGAGGGGGTAGACCGGTGACCACGGTGGTCTTCTACGAGAAGCCGGGCTGTGTCTCCAACGCACGCCAACAGGCCCTGCTCCGTGCCCTGGGTCACCGCCTGGAGATCCGCGACCTGCTGCGGGAGCCCTGGACAGCGGGGCGCCTGCGCCCCTTCTTCGGCACCCGGCCGGTAACCGAGTGGTTCAACCCGACGGCCCCGCGGATCAAGTCCGGCGAGGTGCTGCCGGCAGCCCTGGACGAGGACGCCGCCCTGGCCCTGATGGTCGCCGATCCCCTCCTGATCCGCAGACCCCTCATCGCCATCCCCACGGGCCTGTGTGCCGGGTTCGATGCGGACCCGGTCCTCGATGCCTTGGGCCTTAGACTGGCCCCGGGTGAGGACCTCCAATCCTGCTCGCGGCCAGGTCCCATCGGCTGCCCGCCGCCGGGGGTCTCGGCATGAGCGCACCGCTTGACGTCTCTGCCCACCGCGCCGCGGTGGAGGTCGCGCCCGGGGTGCACTGGATCGGGGCCCTGGACCCGACCCTGCGGACCTTCGACATCATCCTCAAGACGGCGAACGGCACCACCTACAACGCCTACCTGGTCCGCGGCGAGACCGGCGTGGCGATCGTGGACACGGTCAAGGCCGAGTTTGCCGATGAGTTCTTCGCCCGCCTGGAGTCGGTGGCGCGCTACGACGAGATCCGGGCGATCGTCCTCAACCACCTGGAGCCGGACCACACCGGTGCCCTGCCGGAACTGATGCGCCGCGCCCCGGGTGCGAGCCTGTACATCTCCACCCGGGCCAACTCCATGCTCAAGGCGCTGCTCAAACCCGCGGACGGGGCCCTGGAATACACCACGGTCGGCACCGGTGACGAGGTGGACCTGGGTGGGCGCACCCTGCGCTTTCTCCACACCCCCTTCCTGCACTGGCCGGATACCCAATGCACCTATCTGGTGGAGGGGCAGGTCCTGTTCTCGGGGGATGTCTTCGGCTGCCACTACTGCGACAACCGTCTGTTCAACGATCGGGTCGGGGACTTTCGATTCTCCTTCGACTATTACTACGCCCACATCATGCGGCCCTTCAAACAGCACGTGATGGAGGCCCTGCGACTGATCGAGCCTCTGCCGCTGAAGATCATAGCCCCGACCCACGGCCCCATTCTGCGCGAGCGCCCCAGGCGCTATGTGACCCACTACCGGGAGCTGTCCACCTCCAGCCTCTCAGACCCCTTCGGCGGCGACGAGAAGTCCCTGGTGGTCTTCTACATGAGCTCCTACGGCAACACGGCCCGCATGGCGGACGCGGTGCGCGCCGGGGCGGATGCCGTGGGCGGGGTGCGCGTCTCCCTCTATGACCTGGAGGGCGGGGAGATCGACCCCTTCGTGGATCTGATCGAGGAGGCCGACGGGCTCGCCTTCGGCTCCCCGACCATCAATGGGGACGCGGTCAAGCCGGTGTGGGACCTGTTGTCCTCGCTCGCCGTGGTCAACCTCAAGGGCAAGCTCGGCGCCGCCTTCGGCTCCTACGGCTGGAGCGGCGAGGCGGTGCGCATGATCGAGGACCGCATGCGGGGCCTAAAGATGCGCGTCCCGGTGGCGGGGCTGCGGGTCAAGCTCATCCCAACGGAAGAAGAACTGGCCGAATGCCGCGTATTCGGCAGCCGGATTGCCGAGGCCCTGGTCGGCAAGCAAGCGGCGCGGGTCATCGACCTGGCCGATCTGGCCTGACCCAAGACCCGGGACCATCGCCAAGAGGGATCGAGGATTTCATTCACCCAACACAATCGGAGATCGCAACATGCCCAAGGCAAAAATCACGTTCGAAGACATACACCAGACGGTCAATGTCCCCGCCGGGACCCGCGTCATCGAGGTCTCCGAGAAGATCGGGGCCAGCATCATCTATGGCTGTCGTGAGGGGGACTGCGGGACCTGCATGATGCATGTCCTCGAGGGCTGGAACAATCTGACCGAGCCCTCGGTGCTGGAGGAGAAGGTCCTGCGCGAGAACATGGCCAACCGTCACGACCGCCTCGCCTGTCAGGCCCAGATCCTGGGCGACTGCCGTGTCAAGCCGGCCTGACCCCAACATCCAACCCTCGCGAATCGGAGACAAACAATGGCACTCGTGACCTTTTCCAGCCCCGAGTACAAGGACAAGACCGTCTATGCCGTGGCCGGGAGCCACACCGAGACCTTGCTCAAGCTCGCCAAGGAGCACAAGGTCCCCGTCCATCACGACTGCCAGGACGGCGAATGCGGCCACTGCGTGGTGCGCGTGTCGAGCGTGGACAACAAGCATCAGCGCATGGGCGGTCCGCTCACCGAGAAGGAGAAGACGGTCCTGCGCGAGCAGGGCAAGATCACCCGGGCGGAGATCGACCAGATGGCGGTGGACGATCTGCCGAGCCCAGTGGCGTCTGGCCTGCCAGATGATCGTGCGCGACGAGGACATCCTGGTGGAGTACTGAGGATGCCGGCGGCGGCCAGAGCCCATCGGGACCCGGCGGAGGTCATTTACGCCGACCTCATGGCCCGCTCCATCGGGGCGGGCAATGCGTGCGCCTTTGCCGGGATGATCGCCACCCGCTGCGCCGGGGGCGGGGCCCTGCCGCCCTGGCTCGGGCTCCATCCGGCCGCCTTCCGCTGCCTGCTCGATCACCTCTACCCCGGGATCGCGGCTGGCGTCCTGCCGGGGATCTCGCGGCCTGCCGCCGCCGGTTGGCCGGATGAGCGCGGGGACGAGATCGACGAGTTGGTCCGCCTGATGCTCATGCACAGGGCCGGAGACGACCCCTCGGAGGTGTGGATGGCGCACGTCGTGGCCGCCGGCTGCATGGCCGCGGACCACCTGTGGCAGGACCTGGGCCTGCCGACCCGGGGCGAGCTGACCGCGCTGATGCGCCGCAACTTCCCGACGCTCGCTGCCCGCAACGTGAAGGACATGAAATGGAAACGCTTCCTGTACAAGCAATTGTGCGAGGCGGAGGGGATCTACACCTGCCGCGCACCCTCCTGCCAGGTGTGCACCGATTATCATGCCTGCTTTGGACCCGAGGACTGACCCGCCCCTCACAGGCCCGCCCGTGAACCCCCCAGCGATCCCCCCAGTAATCCCCCTGGCCGAGCGCGCAGCGGGCGCCTATCTGGGCCTGGCGGTGGGGGATGCCCTTGGCGCGACGGTGGAGTTCATGACCCCCTCGGAGATCCGCGAGCGCTACGGGGTCCACCGCGACATCCTGGGCGGGGGCTGGCTGCGCCTGCGCAGGGGCCAGGTCACGGACGACACCGACATGAGCCTGGCCCTGGGGAGGAGCATCCTCACCCAGGGTCGGGTGGACCCGCAGGCGGTGGCCGAGGCATTCAGCGCCTGGATGCGCGGCAAGCCGGTGGACATCGGCCATACGGTGCGCCGCGGCATCGCCCGCTACCGCCAGACCGGGGAGGCGATCGTCCCGCCCAACACCTACGACGCCGGCAATGGCGCCTGCATGCGCTGCCTGCCGGTGGCGCTGTGCACCCTGGGGGCCGGGCCGGATGAAGTCGCCGCGGCCAATCGGGCACAGTCCCACGTCACCCACCACAGCCCGCTGGGGGACGCCGGGACCCTGACCGTGATTCTAATGGTCCAAGCGGCCCTCAGGGGTGGCCGTCTGGCAGACCTCCAGATCATGGCCGAGGCATTGGCTGCGGCCGAGCCCGAGTACCGCTATGACCGCCGCCGCGCCGAGAACCCCGGCGGTTATCTCCCGGAGACCCTGCGCGCCGTCTTCCAGGCCTTGTTCGCCAATCGGGGGTTTGAGACGGCCATGATCGACGTGGTCAACCGCGGTGGCGATGCCGACACCACCGGCGCCATCCTCGGCATGATCGCCGGGGCCTTGTGGGGCCTGCGCGCGATCCCAACCGATTGGCTCCATGCCCTCGACCCCAAGATTGCCCACCAATGCACCGAGCAGGCCCAGAGGCTGATCGGTCTGTCACCCCATGCCCTAGGGCTCCGAGGCCAGGGTCCGGCGCGCGGCAACACCTCCATGCGGGGCTGACGGATAATTACTCGCCCCCAGCTGCCAAGAGGGCCGGGCGAAGCGCCAGGCCGCCAGGCCAGAGCCGCGATAGATGATCGGAAGCGCGACCTGGGCCGCCTTCGGGTAGCCGTAGAGCAGGGCCGTGCCGGGCAACAGCATGGGTGCCGTATTGGCGAACAGGTGACGCAGCAACCCATGGAGCGGGGGTGAGAAGAGGTCGGAAAGTCCCCTTGTGGGCCTGGGGCCTGCGACCCCACGTGAGGGCGTCGCGGTTGTTCTGGATCCGCTCTCCAAGGTCTCGGTTGCACCCGGCGGGCTTCTGGTGTTCTCATCCCTCCGGCGCGCCCCTGTCTTGTTCGCAGGGGTTGTCCACGGCGCCGGGCGAGCCAGATTGTCCGCCCAGACCGTCCACAGAGTCCGCCCGCAAGGGCGTTTGCATCGCCCTGGAGCAACTGCGATGAAGACGTTCAAGGCCATCCTTGGCGCCCTGGTGACCCTGACCCTCATCGCAGCGGTGGTGGCGGGCAGCCTCTGGGTGCACTACCAAACCTTCATCCAGACCCCGGTGGCGGTGCCGGGAGATCGCCTGGTGTTCGAGGTCCAGCGCGGCGCCGGGCTGCGGGTCGTGGCACAGAAACTGGTGGACATCGGCGTGCTTCGCGACCCCTATGCCTTTCTCGCCCTGGCCTACCAGACCGATAGGGTAGGGCGGCTCAAGGCCGGAGAGTACGAGATCCGCCCCGAGACTACACCGCCTCAACTCCTGGACCTGCTGACTTCAGGGCGCGTGATCCAGTATCCCCTGACCCTGGTCGAGGGGCGGACCTTCCGCCAGGCCCTCGCCGTGATCGCCGCAAACCCCATCTTGGTCGCGGACATCGGTGTCCTCACCGACGAGGAGATCATGACCCGCATCGGTCACCCCGGGACTCATCCGGAGGGCCGGCTGTTCCCGGACACCTATCTGTTCCCCCGCGGCATGGGCGCCCTGGATCTGGTCAAACGGGCCTATGGGCGCATGGAGACCGTGCTGGCGGAGGAATGGGATAAGCGTGCCCCGGGGCTGCCCTTCAAGGACCCCTACGAGGCCCTGATCCTCGCCTCTATCGTCGAGAAGGAGACCGGGCTCGCCGCCGAGCGCCCGGAGATCGCCGGGGTCTTCGTCCGCCGGATGCGGACAGGGATGAAGCTCCAGACCGACCCGACGGTGATCTATGGGCTGGGCGCTGCCTTCGATGGCAATCTGCGGCATGCCGACCTCACCACGGACACCCCCTACAACACCTATACCCGGGGCGGGCTGCCGCCGACCCCCATCGCACTGCCAGGACGCGAGGCGATCCATGCCGTGCTCCACCCGGCGGGCGGGGACAGCCTCTACTTTGTGGCCAAGGGGGACGGCGGGCACGCCTTTTCCCCGACCCTGGACGAACACAACCGCGCCGTGCGCCGCTACCAACTGGGGGCCAATGATCAACCCTAAAGCGCCAGGTCGAGGTCGGTTCATCACCTTCGAGGGCGTCGAGGGGGCCGGTAAGTCCACCCAGGTCGCCGCCCTCCAGGACTGGCTGATCGACCACGGTGTGCCGGTTCGGGTCACCCGCGAACCGGGCGGGTCGCCCATCGCCGAGCGCATCCGTGCTGTGCTGCTCGACCGCGCCAACGCCGGTATGGCCGGAGATGCCGAGCTGCTGTTGATGTTTGCCGCTCGGGCCGAGCATCTGGCCAAGACCATCCGCCCGGCCCTGGAAACCGGGGCCTGGGTCCTTTGTGACCGCTTCACCGATGCCACCTTTGCCTATCAGGGGGGTGGGCGGGGTGTTCCGCGGCCCCGCATCGCCTTGCTGGAGGGACTGGTCCAGGGGGACCTGCGCCCGGACCTGACACTGCTGTTCGACCTGCCGGTGACCGTCGGGCTGAACCGCGCCAGAGGTCGCTCAGCCCCGGACCGCTTCGAGGCTGAGACGGTCGCCTTTTTCGATGCCGTGCGGGCCGAGTACCTGGCCATCGCCGGGCGCGAGCCAGAACGGGTGCGTGTTATCGATGCGGAGGGCGCCCAGGCCGCGGTCCAGCACCTGGTCCGCGCGGCCATTGCGCCCCTCCTGACGGCCACAGGGTCCACCGCACAATGACCTCAGAGGTGCTGGTCCCCTGGCTCGTCCCCCACTGGGAGGCCCTGCAACGCGCCCGCCGCCTCGGGCGTCTTCCCCACGCGCTGTTGATCCATGGCCCCGCCGGGGTGGGCAAGCGCCTCTTCTCCGAGCACTTGGCACAATCCCTGCTTTGCCCAACCCCGGGTTCGGATGGTCGGCCTTGCGGGAGTTGCCAGGACTGCCACCTGTTCGCCGTCGGCAATCACCCGGACCTGGTGCGGGTGGGGCCCGATCCAGAGGGTAAGTCCGACGAGATCAAGGTCCAGAGCATCCGTGATCTGGTGGAGTCCGAGGGCCTGACGGCGAGCCGTGGCGGCTACAAGATCATCCTCATCGACCCGGCCGAGCGCATGAATCCATCCGCGGCTAACGCCCTGCTCAAGACCCTTGAAGAGCCGGCTGCCGACACCTTGTTCTGCCTCATCGCCGAGCGCGCCTACCTGCTTGCCGCTACGGTGCGCAGCCGCTGCCAGCGTCTGGGGCTGGGCCTGCCCGGCGAGGACCTGGCCCTGGCCTGGCTCGGCGAGCGGGTCAAGGGCGGCGACCCTCGCCTGCTGCTGCGACTGGCCCACGGGGCCCCGCTGCGCGCCCTGACGCTGGGCGATCCCACCATGCTGGCACGCCGCGAGGCGGCCTTCGCCGGCTTCCTCGCGGTGGGGCAGGGGACCCGCGACCCGGTAGCGGAGGCGCAGGCCTGGTCGGATCTCAACCCGCGGGTATCCCTGGAGTGGCTGGGAGGTTGGGTGAGCGATCTGTTACGCTTATGCGCCGACAGGGCGGCACCCTATCTGGGGAATCCAGACAAGCGCGAGGCCCTGGCACAGTTGGCGTGTGACCTCGGCAGTGGCGTTGGGTTCGGTGGCGGTATCGCGGCGGGGCATCGCTACCTGCAACGGGTCCTGCGAGCGCGGGCCACCCAGGATAACCCCCTCAACCCTCAGTTGCTGCATGAGGCATTGCTGATCGACTGGGGCCATTTGGTGCGAAAGGTAACCTAGATGGACACCGGAGCCGTCGGCGGCCAACAGCGCATCCTCAGTTTTTCCATCAAGGATCGAAATGCCTTGTACCGGTCCTACATGCCTTTCGTGAAGCATGGCGGGCTGTTCATCGCAACGACCAAGCGCTACCAACTCGGCGATGAACTGTTCCTCCTGCTCCAACTCATGGAGGAGCCAGAGCGCATCCCGGTGGCCGGGCGGGTGGTCTGGGTCACCCCGGCCGGGGCCGAGGGCAACCGCACCGTCGGGGTCGGCGTCCAGTTCAGTGAGCAGGACAAAGGCGTGGCACGACGCAAGATCGAGGATTACCTCGCCGGCGTCCTCAATGCCGAGAGCCCCACCCATACCATGTAGGTCAGGCTCCAGCCCGACCGGCGACCGCGAGACCCCTCACCATGCTGGTAGATTCCCACTGTCACCTTGATCGGGTGGACCTCAAGCCCTATGGCGGGGACTTCGCACGGCTCATCGCCGCCACCGCCACTGCCGGCGTGGAGCGGATGCTGTGCGTCGCCATCGACCTCGAGGCCTACCCGGCCATGCGCGCCCTGGTGGACCCCTGGCCCCAGATCGCCGTCTCTGTTGGCGTCCACCCGAATGAGAACGAGGGCCGCGAGCCCAGTGCAGACGAACTGGTCGCCCTGGCGGCGGATCCGCGGGTGGTAGCCATTGGCGAGACCGGGCTCGACTACTTCCGCAGCGACGGTGACCTGACCTGGCAGCAAGACCGCTTTCGCCGCCACATCGCCGCCGCGCGGGCCTGCGGCAAGCCGCTTATCATCCACACCCGAGCGGCACGCGAGGACACCCTTGCGATCATGCGCGAGGAGGGCGCCGGTGAGGCGGGCGGGGTCATGCACTGCTTCACCGAGGACTGGAACACAGCCCGTGCCGCCTTGGACTTGGGCTTCTACATCTCCTTCTCCGGCATCCTGACCTTCAAGACGGCCGAGGACCTGCGCCAGGTCGCCACCCGGGTTCCCCCAGACCGCTTGCTCATCGAGACCGATGCACCTTATCTCGCGCCCATCCCGCACCGCGGTAAGCCCAACGAGCCGCGCTATGTCGCCCATGTGGCCGAGTGCATCGCTGGGCTCCGCGGGATGGAGGTGGACGAGGTCGCGACCCTGACAGGGGAAAACTTCTCGCGCCTGTTTGGGTCCTGATCCTGGAGTTGAACTTGCAGATGCGCTCACCGTGCTGCCTCAGCACCGCCTGTTCCGACTCGCTGAACAGCGCCAGATCCGCCCCGGCGGTGATGAAGTCGATCAGCAAGACGCTTACCCGGCCGCCAACACCCGATCGGGCTTGACCGGGACCAACACGTGCCGTTGCGGGGGTGCGGCCAGGAGTTGCGCAAGCTCGCTCTCAAGGGCCTGGACGCGCGCCTTGAGGTTGGTGTTGGCCTCTTGGTAGGCGCTGACCAGCTGGCGGTAGAAGACCAGTGCAAAGAACTCGCCTGGCGGAATGCCGCCCGTGGAGTACCCGGGCGGGAACAGATAGCCCTTGTGGACCTCCCAGCCTTGCCAGCCGTCCCAGGGGACGAAGCCGGCCAGGACCGCCAGGAGGCGGATCGCGCCGGGGTTGGGATTGCCCTCGGAGCGCCAGCGGCGATAGGTCCGCAGGGAAACCCCGCAGGCTTCCGCCGCCTGGACGTGGCTGAACCCGCAGCGTGCTTGCAGGTCGCGTAAAACGGCCGGATTGGCCGCGAAGCCCTCGGCCAGGACCTCGGCCTCGGACCAGTCCGCAGGAAGGCCCCAGGCCCCCCGCGCCCCGATCCTTGATTGCGCACAATGTATATTATGTATAGTGATAGACTCTTCGCCAGCGCCCGCTGGAATTTAGCCAAGATACCCCTTTGGATGCTGCTGCATTTGTCGCCAACAATGGCCAACGCACTCCAAATTGGCGGGAGCGGCTCGTTTGTCCACACTGCCAACTCAACAACAGAATGCGGGCTGCAGCAGCATTTATTCTATCGACTTCAAAATCGGACGACGCGATCTATCTGACTGAAGCTATTACGCCGCTTTTCCGGTGGCGAGTTCCAAAATGAAGTGCAACACCCGGACCTAGGCTGTAGGTAGGAGGTGTGCACATGAGAACGCGGTACAGACAGTTGACGGCGGACGACCGCAACAAGATCCAGATAGGTCTGAACGAGGGGCTGAGCCGGCGCGAGATAGCGCGCGGTCTTGGCCGTTGGCCGAGCGCGGTGAGTCGGGAGATTGCCCGCAACCGGGTGGGCGTGACCTACGACGCGGTGAGTGCTGGGCAGCGCACGCGGAGCCGGTGCCGGCGCGGTCGGCGCAAGCTGGTGGTGGGCACGGCGCTGTTGCAGGAGGTCCACACGGGCCTGTTGGGTGGCTGGTCCCCGGAGCAGATCGCGGGCAGACTCAAGCAGATGCACCCGGACGAACCGACCGAGCGAGTCTCCCATGAGACCATCTACAGCTACATCTACGCGCAGCCGCGCGGGGAGTTGCGCAAGACGTTGATCGCGGCCTTGCGCCAGGCGCACAAAAAGCGCCTGGCGCGCTCCCGAGGCACGGATCGGCGCGGACATTTGCGCGACATGGTCTCGATCCACACGCGGCCCGCAGAGGCCCTGGGACGGCAGGTAGCGGGGCATTGGGAGGGGGACCTCATCAAGGGCGCAGGCAATGCCAGCGCGGTCGGGACCCTGGTCGAGCGCAAGAGCCGCTACGTCCTCCTGGCCAAGATGGACGGTACCGACGCCGAGGCGGCGCTGGAGGGCTTTACGCGCCGCATGCGGACCCTGCCGGCCGCTGTGCGTAAGACCCTGACCTACGACCAGGGCAAGGAAATGGCGCACCACCAAGCGCTCGCGCGCCGCCTCAACATTCGGGTGTACTTCGCCGACCCTCATAGCCCTTGGCAGCGCCCCTCCAACGAGAATGCCAACGGCCTGATCCGCCAGTACCTGCCCAAGGGGATGGACCTCTCCGGCGTCTCCCAGCGGCGCCTAACCCAGATCGCCACGGCACTCAACACGCGCCCAAGAAAATGCCTCGGCTTTATGACACCGGAGGAAGTCATGTCGCAAGAAATCAATCAGTTAAACTCTTGCGTTGCACTTCAAACTTGAAACCGCCGGTTTATATCTTCCTGTCGGATGGGTGCGATTGGTAGCGAATATCTGCGCGACGGAACCGTAACAGGCCAACACAATATTGACGGGGTCCGGCATGAAGACGCGACGGCCCTTACCTTCAGTAATGACTATTTTCATTCGATTTGTAGCTTCGATGTTCTTGAACATGTTCCGGATTACAGGCAGGCAATGTCCGAATTCTTCCGATGCCTTCGTCCGGGTGGACAATTGTTAATAAGCGTGCCACTCAACCTTCGCAAAAACGTGACCGTTACACGTGCAACGATCGACAAGACTGGGCGTATATCCCACCTTATGGAACCTGAGATCCACGGCGATCCTATCAATAAAGGTGGCGCGCTTTGTTTCTATAACTTTGGCTGGGATTTTCTTACAGCCCTGTCCGACGCAGGGTTCACAGATGCCGGCATATTGTTATTCTGGGATGCACGGCTTGGCTATCTTGGTGGATATCAATACATCATAGTAGCTCAGAAGCCAGCTAATTCGGTCTAATTCTTGGCCCCATGCGTGACTGAGTGAATCTATGAAGTACCTCGGAATATTTGGATTCGGGGCGATACTGTTAGCGCTCGGAGCCGCAATATTAGTAGACAAACACCTGTCAGCCGACGGCGTCAACTATTTCACGATTGTCCTTGAGACGCACGACTTCTTCCGTGGGGATTGGTGGCGCCAACTGGCCAGCTACTTGTCGCAAGCACCTTTGGTGGTTGCCGTCAACGCAGGCGTAAAGAATATCTCCGCGCTGAGCCTTGTGTTCGGAGCAAGCATTCTTTTCCCCTGGCTCTTGGCGCTCGGGCTTTCCCTTTCCGCCTTGAGGAACGAAGACAAGTCTGTACTCATCTTCATGATGGTTAGCATGGTGTCCATCAACCTCGGTTCGGATTTCATTCTTACCGGCGAGCACCAGGTTATGGTCCTTCTGAGCTGGCCGATTCTCTTTTACCACCTGCGGATTTCACAGCTTAGGTGGTACGACGCTCTAATCCTGTGGTCGCTACTACTCCTTTTCTCCAGGCTCTATCCAACGGCCGTGATTCCAGCCGCGATATTCCTGCTGATCGCGGTCGTGCGCATCGTCCGATCATCGTCCTACAAGCAAAAGGTCGTATTCCTTGGCGCTTCGCTTCTCTCGTCTATTGCCATCGCTGCCGGAACCTATACGATCCTCTATCCTAGGGCCGTCGAGAACAAACAGGCGTTCTTGGAGTCGATCCTGAGGCCGTTTGGAACATCCGAAGCGCTCACAGCTATGGCTTTCACAGTTCTGCTTTCGGCGGGCTGGTTCTGGCGAAAGCGCTTTCTGGTTTGGCTTTCGCTGCTGCCGGTGGTAGGTTTTCTAGCGCATATAGTCTTAACGCGCGATATTCTCTCTTCAGGAGAATCGTTCGAGTACCGTACGTTGACATTGACGCTGTTGCCAGTCCTGATGCTTGGCGCGGTAGCCATCCATTGCAGGCGGCGCACACTAGATAACCGGATCGCACTCGTGGTTGGGGCCTTTGTCGCCATAATGATTTCTGGAAATCTTTATGGTACCTGGCGTTGGTCAAAATTCAAGTCGCAGATGACGGAGATTCTGATTGTAAGAGATGGATTGGTGCCCATTGAATCGACTGAACTGAATGGCTCGCCGCTCGGTTGGTCTTGGAACAATGCCCAACTTAGTGTGGTGTGGTCGCGAGGATGTGTCCGCGCCATCCTGCTTAATGCCGACGGTACCGCATGGCAGCCCGCCGGACCACCGCAGACATTTCGGCTAAAAGAGTACCTCTGCTATACAGCAGAGTTCCAACAATACGATCCCACATTGTGCCTTTGCGAGCCGCAATCGAGTCCAGGGGACTAATCGCAGTTCCGAAACATCTGGCGCTGGCATAGCAACGACCTGGAGGAGTATCGATGAGTAATACCGTTGCACCGGCAGAAGGCATACCGCTGCTGTCCGTGATCGTTCCCTGTTATAACGAAGAACAGGTTGTTGAGTTGCGTCCGATTCTGACCCTCGTGCCCTAAGGGTTTGCAGGGAATTTTGACCGACGTTTGACACTGTCCTGCTTGGTAACAAGCAGGAGAACCAGGAGTGATCGACGTGGCGTTGTTAAGTGTGATCAGGCGTTGGCACCTGAGGGATGGCGTGGCCATCCGTGAAATTTCCCGGCGTACCGGGCTGTCTCGAAACACGATCCGCAAGTATCTGCGCTCGAGGGGGGGTGGAACCTCGGTATCCTGAGCGGCAGAGTCCCAGTCTGTTGGATACCTTCGCCCCCAAGCTGGCGCTCTGGCTCCAGACCGATAGTAAGAAGAACCGCAAGCAGCGGCGAAACCTGAGGCAGATGCATGCAGACCTGGTGGCGTTGGGCTACACGGGTTCGTACGATCGGGTGGCCGCCTTTGCCCGCAAGTGGCGGCAAGCCCAGCAGGAGGAGGCCCGCACGTGCGGGCGCGGCACCTTCATTCCGCTGACCTTTGCGCCGGGTGATGCCTTCCAGTTCGACTGGAGCGAAGACTGGGCGGTTCTGGGTGGGGTGCGCACCAAGTTGCAGGTGGCGCAACTGAAACTCGCTTACAGTCGGGCCTTCATTTTACGGGCCTATCCCCTGCAAACCCACGAGATGCTGTTCGATGCCCACCTTCATGCCTTTCGGCTCCTGGGTGGGGTTCCCCGCCGCGGCATCTACGACAACATGAAGACCGCCGTCGACCGGGTCGGCAAAGGCAAGGTCCGGGACGTCAACCAGCGCTTCCAGGCGATGGCAAGCCACTATCTGTTCGAGCCCGAGTTCTGTAACCCGGCGGCCGGTTGGGAGAAAGGCCAGATCGAGAAGACCGTCCAGGACTCCCGGCGTCGCATCTGGCAGCAGGCACCGGCCTTCCAGGGTCTGGCGGACCTCAATGCCTGGCTGGAACAGCGCTGCCGAGAACTCTGGCACGAGCTGCATCATCCCGAACTCGCCGTCAGCGTGGCGGAGGTCTGGGCTGAGGAACAGCCGTGGTTGATGGTGGTGCCTGCCCCCTTCGATGGGTTTGTCGAACACACCAAGCGGGTCTCCCCGACCTGTCTCATCCACTTCGAGAGTAACCGCTACAGTGTCCCGGCATCCTTCGCCAACCGCCCGGTCAGTCTGCGGGTCTACGCCGACCGACTGGTGGTGGCGGCCGAGGGTCAGGTCATCGCCGAGCACCAGCGGATCTTCCAGCGCAGCCATAAGACCGGCCACACCGTCTACGATTGGCGGCATTACCTGCCGGTCCTGCAGCGCAAACCTGGCGCCTTACGCAACGGCGCCCCCTTTGCCGAGCTCCCCGCGGCGTTCAAGCGCCTGCAGTCCCTGCTGCTGAAGCGCCCTGGCGGCGACCGGGACATGGTCGATATCCTGGCCTTGGTGCTGCATCACGAGGAGAGTGCCGTTCTGGTGGCCGTGGAGATGGCCTTGGAAGCGGGAGCACCGTCCAAGCAGCACATCCTCAATCTGCTGAGCCGGTTGGTGGAACGGCCCCCGCCAGCGCCGGTGGACACACCCGAAGCGTTGGCCCTGACGCTTGCCCCCGAGGCCAATGTCAGCCGCTATGACCGGTTGCGGGAGGCCCAGGATGCCGCCTGATGCCATGGTCGCAACACTGAAAACCCTCAAGCTGTTCGGGATGGCTCAGGCAGTAGAGGAGCTGGCGACCCAAGGTTCGCCCGCTTACCACCAGGCCGAAGCCATCCTGGTGAACCTCCTGAAAGCCGAGGTCGCGGAACGCGAAGTCCGCTCGGTGAACTACCAGATGAAGATCGCCCGCTTCCCGGCCTATCGGGACCTCGCCGGCTTCGACTTCGCGCAGAGTGTCGTGAACGAGGCCCTGGTGCGCCAACTGCATCGCGGCGACTTCATGGCCGAGGCCCACAACATCGTCCTGATCGGTGGCCCAGGAACGGGGAAGACACATCTGGCGACCGCCATCAGCGTGCAGGCGATCATGCATGCCCGGCGGCGTGTCCGTTTCTTCTCCACCGTCGACCTGGTCAACAGCCTCGAGCAGGAGAAACTCGCAGGCAAGGCGGGACAGCTCGCCCAGCGCCTGGTCCCGACCGATCTGGTGATCCTCGACGAACTGGGCTACCTGCCCTTCAGCCAAACCGGCGGCGCCTTGCTCTTCCACCTGATCAGCAAGCTCTACGAACACACCAGCCTGATCATCACCACCAACCTGGCCTTCGCGGAGTGGGCCAGCATCTTCGGCGATGCCAAGATGACCACCGCGTTGCTCGACCGCCTCACCCATCATTGCCATATCCTCGAGACCGGCAACGACAGCTACCGTTTCAAGAACAGTTCCACGCAGCGGGAACAGGAGGGCCAGACTAGAAAACTCTCCATCTCCTGAGCCAGACTATGGCTCTTACAGGCGGGTCAGAGTTCAGTGCAAACAACGGGTCAGTTCTCCGCGCAAATCAACAAACAGGTGATCGGCGAAACGGTTAGGCGTCTGGATGCCTTCTGCACTGAACTGGAATCCTTCGATGTCGAGTTGATCTTCGTTGACGACGGCAGTCGTGACCACACGCGTGACCTTCTGATGCAATATGCGGCGGCCGATCCGCGTATCAAATTGATCTGTTTCGCCAGGAATTTCGGACACCAGATCGCGGTAACCGCAGGCATCGATAGCGCAAACGGCGATGCGGTCGTGTTGATCGATGCCGATCTCCAGGACCCGCCGGAGGTTATTCACCAAATGATCGCCAAGTGGCAGGAAGGCTACGATGTTGTTTACGGTACACGCACGGAGCGGCCCGGTGAGTCGGCATTTAAGTTGGCGGCGGCACGCGGGTTCTACCGGCTGCTAGACCGGCTTTCCGACGTGCCGATCCCGCTGGATACTGGGGACTTCCGGCTGATGGGCCGCAATGTCGTTGACGCTTTGCGCGCTATGCCAGAGCGGGACCGCTTTGTGCGCGGTATGGTGAGCTGGGTTGGTTTTCGGCAGGTTGCCCTGCCCTATCGACGAGCCAAGCGCTTCGCAGGGGAAAGCAAGTACCCCCTTCGGAAGATGTTGCGTTTCGCGACCGACGGCATTCTTTCTTTTTCAACCAAGCCGTTGCAGATCTCCATCGGTCTGGGCATCTTCTCTGCCTTCCTCGCCCTGCTCGGCATGCTATACGCGGTACTGATCCGCCTGTTTACCGATAACTGGGTCGAAGGCTGGGCAGCGATCATGGTGGCAGTACTCTTTATCGGCGGTATCCAGTTGATCTCAGTCGGGGTTGTCGGCGAATACGTGGGCCGAATTTATGGCGAGATCAAGCAGCGGCCCCTTTACATTGTCAGCGCGTACTATGGGTTCGATAAGTCGCCGCCAT
>CAWDHW010000007.1:0-106393 GCA_963802205.1 uncultured Gammaproteobacteria bacterium
GGCCCCAGGCCGCCGACGACCCATTGGTGCGGGAGCGCGCCACGACCGCCGGCACCTTCGATCCCGCCGAGATCCACCACGGCCAGGTCAGCGCGGACCTGCCGCCGGTGTTCATCGCCTTCCTCCCCCTGCTGGTGGTGGTGGCGGTCAATCTCGCCATGTCCCTGTTGATCCTGCCCAACCTGGACCTGGGCTTCCTGGCGGAGGACCGCTGGGGCCCCACCTCGCCGGCGGCGGTCAGCGGGATCTGGTCGGTGATCGCGGCACTCGCCGCCGCCATCCTGATCCTGATCGCCTTCAACCGGCAGCGGCTTCCCAGGCTCCGCGACAGCGTGGATGCGGGCCTGAACGCCTCGGTGCTGCCGGTGGTCAGCGTGGCGAGCCTGGTGGGCTTCGGCAGCGTGGTGGCCGCCCTCCCCGCCTTCGAGATGGTGCGTGCCTGGGTGCTCGGGATCGAGGGCGGACCGCTGGTCTCGCTGGCGGTCTCCACCAATGTGCTCGCGGCCCTCACTGGCTCGGCCTCCGGCGGCCTGACCATCGCGCTGGAGGCCCTGGGCAGCACCTACATGCAGCTTGCCGGCGAACTCGGCATAGACCCGGCGCTCCTGCACCGGGTCGCTGTGATCGGGGCCGGTACCCTGGACAGCCTGCCGCATAATGGCGCTGTGGTCACGCTGCTGGCCGTCTGCGGCGCGACGCACAAGGAGAGTTATCTGGACATCGTGATGGTCGCCATTGTCGGCGCCATTGTTGCCCTGGCGGCGGTCATCGTCCTTGGTACCCTGTTCGGGTCTTTCTGATATGAAGGCCGCACGTAGCACGTTAGCAGATTGAGGCAATCCACACATGACGCACCTTTGGTATCCACCGCGCCCGGCCACATGCCTCGCGGCCCTTCTGGGGATCGCCTCGGCGATCCTGGCGCCGGCCCTGGCGCAGGCGGCAGCGCCCCGTATCACGGACTGCGCGACCATCGCCGCCGACCCTGACAGGCTCGCCTGTTACGACCGTGCCGCCGGCCGGGTCGCCCGCGTCCCAGCGACATCCGGGGCCGACCCAGTGCGCAGCGCCCAGGCGGCGCCCATGAAGGCCCCGACGGCACCAGCGGCCAAGCCCGAGACATCCGGCTCATCGACTGTCCTGGACCCAGCCCCGATGTCCATGATCGATGCCGCCTGGGGCTTCTCCCCCGACTCCGAGCGGTACGCGCTGAGTCTCTATCGCCCCAACTACCTGAAGCTCGCCCGTTACTCCAGCCGACCCAACGAGGCACCCTTCGACACCCTGTTCGACGCCCAGGACAACCCGGAGGCCGAGATGGACCCCACCGAGGCCGAGTTCCAGATCAGCTTCAAGGCCCGCCTGTGGACAACGGATAACCGCCGCTTCGGGGTCTGGGGCGCCTATACCCAGACCAGTCAATGGCAGATCTACAACGAAGATCTGTCGCGTCCCTTCCGGGAGACCAACTACCAGCCGGAGCTGTTCGTCAGCTACAGGCCGGACATCTCATTCGCGGGCCTGAACTGGCGGCTGTTCAACTTTGGATACAACCATCAGTCCAACGGCCGCTCCGACCCCATCTCCCGGAGCTGGGATCGCCTGATCGCAGAGTTTGGGCTGGAGCGGGGGGACTTCGCGCTCCTGATCCGCCCCTGGGTCGTCATCGATGAGGGCGACGACGACAACCCGGACATCACCGACTATTACGGCTACGGCGACATCAGGGCCATCTACAAGTGGCGGGGGAACAGCTTCTCACTCATGGGCCGCGGCAACATCGAAACCAAGAAGGGCGCTGCCCAGTTCTCCTGGACCTCGCCGCCCCTCCTCGGCCCCTTGCGCGGCTATGTTCAGGCCTTCACCGGCTACGGGGAGAACATGATCGACTACAACTGGAAGCAGAATTCCATCGGTATCGGCGTCACCCTGAACGACTTCCTCTAACGGCCATGAATCCTTCAAACCTGTCCGGATCGACACAACCTTTGACCTGCGGCGGGGTCTCCGATGGTTGGCCCCGATAGGGTTCAGGGTCAGACCGACGGGAGGCGAGTCGCCCGTTCCGGGCTTGCACGGTGGGTGGGCTTCTTCAGCTTCTGGCTGTTGCTCGCGAACCTCGGTGCCCTCAGAGAGAGTGGCGCGGAGATTGGCGCCGAACTGGTCTTAGGCCTGCTGGCCGCCACTGCGGCCACCTGGACCAGCCTGCGACTGCTGCCGCCGGGCCCGGGGCGGGTCCGCTACGGCGCCCTGGTCCGACTCGCCTGGCATTTCCTCTGGCAATCCGTCGTCGCCGGGATCGGAGTGGCGCGACTGGCCTTTGCCCCGCGGATCTCGCTGCAACCCGGCTATCTGAGCTATCCGCTGCGCATCCCGCCGGGGCCTGGACGAGCCCTGTTCGGTGCCCTCACCAGCCTTGTACCGGGGACCCTGCCGGTGGGCGCCGACCCGGGGGACACCCTGGTCTATCACTGCCTCGACCTGAGCCAGCCGGTGGCAGAGGGGCTCGCGGCAGACGAGGCGTTGCTGATCCAGGTGCGGGGCGGGAGTGACGCGGATGACTGACTTCCTGCTTGCCGCTGCGCTCTTCGTGCTCGGCACCGTTGCCCTGGGCCTGATCCGCGTCTTGCGCGGCCCGGACGATACGGATCGCATGCTGGCGGCGCAGTTGCTCGGCACCGGCGGGGTCGCCGCCCTCCTGCTGCTCGGCGTGGCCACCGGGGTCAATGCGGTTGGGGACCTGGCCCTGCTGCTGGCCCTGCTCGCCGCCTTCGCCTCGGTGGCCTTCGTGACCGGCGTCAGACGCCCGGGTCCGGCGGCACCGACCCGGGGCATGGCCCCGGACAGCCCGGAGGCACAGGACCAGGCATGACCCTGGCACTGACCCTCTTCACGGTCATCTGCGTCTCCCTCGGGGCCATCTTCTTCCTGGCGGGGACCCTGGGACTGCTGCGCTTCCCCGACACCCTGACCCGGCTGCACGCCCTGACCAAGGCGGATAACCTGGGGCTGGGTCTGGTGGTGCTCGGTCTCCTGCCCCAGGTGGCCTGGCCCCTGGGTGCCCTCAAGCTCATCGCCGTCTGGCTGCTCGCCCTCCTTGCGGGGGCCACGGTGGGACAACTCCTGGGCGCCGCCGTGGGGCCCCGGCCGGGCACCGCAGGCGCCCGCACCACCGCCGCAGAGGGCCGGCCCCATGAGCCTCGCCCTGGCCGTCGATGCCTTCCTCGCCCTGCTCATCCTGGGCCTGGCCGTCTGGACCATCGCCGTGTCCAACGCCTATGGCGCGGTCGTCGGCTTCGTGGCCTATGGGCTCCTGCTGGCCCTGGTCTGGGTGCGCCTGGGCTCGGTGGACGTTGCCATGACCGAGGCGGCCCTGGGCAGCGGGCTCACCGGGCTTTTGCTGCTCGGGGCGGCGGCGCGCCTGGCCCCCTATGAGGCCGCCGAACGCCGGGCCCGGCCCGGCCCCGGGCTGCGCCTGGCGGTCGGGTCCCTGTGCGCGGCGGTGACCGTAGGGCTGGCCGCCGTGGTCCTGCTGCTGCCGGAGCCCGCCCCTTCCCTGGCCCAAGCGGTCGCCGAGCACCTGCCGGACACCGGGGTGCAAGAACCCGATCACCGGGGTCCTGCTGGCCTATCGCGCCGTCGACACCCTGCTGGAGACCGTGGTCCTGGTGCCGGCCCTGGTCGGGGTCTGGTCCCTGGCGCTGGACCCGGCCTGGGGCGGGCGCCCTGGGTCCTCGACGCCCTGCGGACCCGGACGGCGCCCTGACCCTGATGGCCCAGGGTCCTGCCGCCCTTCGGCATCCTGGTGGGCGATCCATCTGCTCTGGGTCGGGGCCGACGAGCCCGGCGGCAAGTTCCAGGGCGCCGCCGTCCTGGCCGCCATGTGGGTCCTGGTCCTGGTGGCCGGGCTGCGGCGACGCCGGCCATCCCAGGCCGTCCGGCCCTGCGCCTGGCTCTGGTCCTCGGGTCCCTGGTCTTCATCGCGATCGGCGCTGTCGGGGCTCTGGCTCGCAGGGGCCTTCCTGGCCTACCCGGCAGGGCTGGGCCAAGCCGCTGATCCTGGCCATCGAGTTCGCCCTGACCCCCTCGATCGCCCTGGTCCTGGGGCTGCTGCTCGCTGGGTCCGGCGGTGATGGACCGGGGCCAGGGTCATGAGCGGCACGACCCTCTTCGGACTCTGTGGCGCCGCCCTGGTGGGGCTCGGCCTCTACGGGCTGATCTGCCAGCCGGGTGCCCTGCGCAAGATCCTCGCCTTCAACCTGATGGGTAGCGGTGTCTTCCTGCTCTTCGGGGTCATAGCACGGCGCGGCGGCGGCGTCCTGGCGGCGGCCGGGACCGGACTGGACAGCGACCCGGTGCCCCAGGCCCTGGTCATCACCGGGCTGGTGGTCGCCTTCGCCGCGACGGCCATCGCCGTGGCCCTACTGCGGCGCCTCGCCGAGGCGAGCGGGCGCAGCACCCTGGATGAGGAGGGCCGACGCCACGAAGCGCCGAGGGGGAGCCCTGATGGCGGACCGTCGCAACTCGCTCTGGCTCGCGGATCTGCTGGGCCTGGGCGGGACCCTCCTGGTCGCTCCCCCTGATGCTGCCGGTCCTGGGCCTGCTGCTGGCCCTGGCCCTGGGCGGGCGCCAGGCCTGGGCGCCTCGCCCTGGCCCTGATGGTCGGCGGGGCTCGCCGCCGCCCTGGCCATCGCCGCCGCCGTTCTCCAGGGTGGCGAGCTCCGCTGCTACTACAGGCCTGGGGGATTGGGCCCCGCCCCTGGGGGTGACCCTGAAGGCGGACGGGCTCTCCGCCGTCCTGCTGGTCTCAGCGCGCCTGGTCCTGCTGGCCGTGGGGCTCCATGCCCAGCGGGACTTCCAGGTCCCGGCCGGGAGCCCCGAGACCCGCACGTCCCTGACCTTCTGGATGCTGCTGTTCGGGGTCTGGGCCGGGCTCAACATCGTCGTCCTGGCCCAGGACCTCTTCACCCTGTTCGTCGCCCTGGAGCTCCTGACCTTCTCCGCCGTGCCCCTGGTCTCCCTGGACGGGCGCGCCGAGACCCTCGCGGCGGCCCTGCGCTACCTGCTCTTCGCCCTGCTGGGCTCGGTCCTGTACCTGCTCGGCGCCGTGCTCTTCTACGGTACCTAGGTACCCTGGACATCCCCTTGCTGGCAGGGCGGAGTTGGCTCCGCCGACGCCGTTGCCTCCCGCCGTCGCGGTCGCCACGCCCTGATGACCGCGGGTCTGATGGCCAAGACGGCCCTATTCCCCCTGCACCTGTGGCTGCCGCCGGCCCATGCCGGGGCCCCGCCCCGGCCAGCGCCGTGCTCTCGGCCCTGGTGGTCAAGGGGTCCTTCTTCCTGGTGCTGCGCCTCTGGTTCGACGTGGCACGCCGGGCCTGCCGGGGCTGCCGGCGGCCTCAGGTCCTCGGGGTGCTCGGGGCCTGCGGCCATCCTCCTCGGCAACCTGGTCGCCCTGGGTCAGGTGCGGCTCAAGCTACTGGTGGCCTACTCCACCGTCGCCCAGATCGGCTATCTGTTCCTGATCTTCCCCCTGGCGACGGGCGTAGGCTCGGGCCGACCTGGGCCCTCACCGCCGGGCACCCTCCAGGTCGTCTCCCACGCCTTTGCCAAGGCGGCCATGTTCCTGGCCGCGGGGATCATCGCCTACGCCCTGGGTCACGACCGGGTCCGCGACCTGGGGGGTATCGCCCGGGCCCTGCCCGTCACGGTGCTGGGCTTCGCCCTCGCCGGGCTGTCCCTGGTGGGGCTCCAGCCCAGCGGTGGCTATCTGGTGAAGTCCCTGCTCCAGCGGCGGCTGAGGCCGACGGGACAGGGTGCCTGGTCCCTGGTGCCCCTGGCCGGGGGGCTCCTGACCGCCGCCTACCTGGTGCGGGTCCTGGCCAGTGCCTTGAGCGGCCCCAGGCCCAGCCTGGTCCAAGGCCCCAGCCGGTCCCAGGAGTGGCTGGTCCTCGCCTTGGCCCTCGCCTCGCTCCTCCTGGGGCTCTTGCCGCCCGAGACCTTCGGGCTCATCGGGGTCGGCCGACGGCTGGCGTGGACACGGGGGGCCTAGTCGCCGGGGCCCTGGCCTCGGCCTGGAGCTGGGACAGCCTGTCGGGGTCCCTTGGACCCGTCCTGGGGGTCGTCGCCCTGGTACTGGCCCTGAAACGTTGGGGCCAGATCCTGCCGGCCGCGGCGAACCAGGTCTTCGGCCGCACGGATGCCGCCCTACGCCAATGGGCCATCGCCGGTCTGTCCCTTTTGGCCCTGACCCTCGTCCTGGCCGGGCTCATGCTGGCTGGGGCTTGATGCCGCGGGACGCCGCCAGCATCAAGGACGATGTTCGCGAGGTGAAACATCGCCCTGACCGGCTTGGAGGGCGCAGTCGCACGTCTGAAGCGAGATTAGGCGGCGAGCTACGCATACGGCAGACCAATACGCTCGCTATGACCGCTCGGCGGAGCAATTGGAGCGTGTCGAACATCGCGGTGGCCTGTGGGATAGCGATAGCGGATAACCCACCCCCTCAGCGAAGAAAATGGGGAATCCTTTGGCCGCCCCTGATCGCACGCTCGAAGAATTAAACGTGCCCTGCTCCGTATATTTCTAATTAAGCGTGATCTGTATGAGATATTCCAGATAAACCTGACAGAATTCGCAAGAATTCGATGTAGGTTGGGCTGAGGAACGAAGCCCAACGCGGCGAGCCACGGAACCCGCGCAATGTTGGGCCTCCTTCGTCGGCCCAACCTACCTTGCTATATGTTCCCAGTCTCCGGATCTTCGTAACCAGGAAAACCGCAATCTGCGGCAAGTCGAATGCCTGTCATTTGACATCCGGGATCTCACTGCCTATTGTTGCGCCGCCTCAGCCCCCTTCGGTCCTCCTGCGCATCCTTCTGTCTACCGGCGCACCCCCTATTTCCCCGTTGTGACCCGCCACTCTGGCAAGACCCCGTCATCGTTGCACACAGGAATCTCGGTATGGCATCGGAACAAAAGTTCTCACGTCTGACCCTCACGGCCATGGTCGTCGGGTCCATGGTGGGCGCGGGGATCTTCTCGCTCCCGGCCCGCTTCGGCACCGCCACCGGACCCTTCGGCGCCATCGTCGCCTGGCTCATCGCCGGCGGCGGCATGTTGATGCTGGCCTTCGTGTTCCAATCGCTTGCCGTACGCAAGCCGGACCTGGATGCCGGCATCTATGCCTATCCCAAGGCCGGGTTCGGCAACTATCTCGGCTTCGCCGCCGCCTTCGGCTTCTGGGCCGGGACCTGTCTGGGCAACACCACGTATTTCATCCTCATCGGCTCCACCGTCGGCAAGCTCCTGCCTGCCTTCGGCGAGGGCAATACCCTGACCTCGGTGGCGGTCTCCTCCGTCATCCTCTGGGCGGTCCACTTCATGGTCCTGCGGGGGATCAAGGAGGCCGCCTTTATTAATACGGTGGTGACCGTCGCCAAGATCAGTTCCCATCGTCCTGTTCATCCTGGTCGCCGCCTTTGCGTTCAAGTACGACCTGTTCAGCGCCAGCTTCTGGGGCGGCGGGTCCTACGACGCCTCCCAGCTCTTCGACCAGGTCCGCGGGACCATGCTGGTGACGGTCTTCGTCTTCATCGGTATCGAGGGTGCCAGCGTCTACTCCCGCTTCGCCAAGAAGCGCGAGGACGTGGGCTGGGCGACGGTGATGGGCTTCATCGGGGTGCTGGGGCTGCTGGTCCTGGTCACCCTGCTGCCCTACGGCATCATGGAGCGCGCCGAGCTGGCCGGGCTGCGTCAGCCCTCCATGGCCGGGGTGCTGGGGTCCGTGGTCGGGCCCTGGGGGACCTGGTTCGTCAGCATCGGCCTGATCGTCTCGGTGCTCGGGGCCTATCTCGCCTGGTCCCTGCTGGCCGCCGAGGTCCTGTTCTCCGCCGCCAAGAGCGAGCTGGTCCCGAAGGCCCTGGCCCGGGAGAACCAGAACCAGGTCCCGGTCGCGGCCCTGTGGCTGACCAACATCCTGGTCCAGATCTTCCTGATCCTGACCCTGTTCGCCCAGGAGGCCTTCAACCTGGCCCTGGACATGACCAGCGCCAAGACCCTGATCCCCTATGTCCTGGTGGCAGGCTATGCCCTCAAGCTGGCCCTGACCCGCGAGACCTACGGACCCGACTCCAAGGACCGTAACAAGGACCTGCTCTGGGCCGGCCTCGCCACCCTCTACACCATCTTCATGCTGGTGGCCGGCGGGCTGAAGTTCGTGTTGCTCTCCTTCATCATCTTCGCCCCCGGGACCCTGCTGTTCATCTTCGCCCGCCGCGAGCAGGGCCGGACCATCTTCACCAGCGGCGAATTGGCCCTGTTCGTCGTCGTGCTCCTCGGCGCGGCCTACGGCGTCTATGCCCTCGCCACCGGCGCGATCACCATCTAACGGTCGCAGCGCCCGCACCATCCTGACCATGAGAGGCGCGGACGCCGCGACCTTCTCCCTCACCCCGACCCTCTCCCAAAGCGAGAGGGAGACTTGGAGCGCCTGCGGCGCGACTTTCAAGGTACTCACAGAGGACGATTTGCCATGAGCAATGCAAGCAGCACTGCGCCGGTCTACGGCGTCCACTCCGAGGTCGGCACCTTGCGCAAGGTGATGGTCTGTGCCCCTGGACTGGGGCACACCCGGCTGACCCCGAGCAATAACGACGACCTGTTGTTCGACGATGTCCTGTGGGTCGAGATGGCCAAGCGGGACCATTTCGACTTCATGAACAAGATGCGCGACCGCGGGGTCGAGGTCGTGGAGATGCACAATCTCCTGGCCGAGACCGTGGCCGATCCCAGTTGCCAGGGCCTGGATACTGGACCGGAAGATCACCCCGAACAACGTCGGCCTTGGGCTCATGGAGGATACCCGCGCCTACCTGGAGAGCATCGACCCAAGGGCACTCGCGGAGTTCTTGATCGGCGGTCTCTCGGTCATCGACGTCCCGGAGGAGTACGCGACCTCGGACTATTTCTCCCTGGTCCGCGAGGCCCATGGGGTCACCGAATACCTGCTCCCGCCCCTGCCCAATACGCTCTATACGCGGGACACCACCTGCTGGATCTATGGCGGCGTGACCCTGAACCCGCTCTACTGGCCGGTGCGCCGGGAAGAGACCCTGCTCACCACGGCGATCTACAAGTTCCATCCGAGCTTCGCCAATGCCGGCATCAATGTCTGGTGGGGCAATCCGGACGAGAACTTCGGCCTGGCGACCATGGAGGGCGGCGATGTCATGCCCATCGGAAACGGGGTCGTGCTCATCGGTATGAGCGAGCGGACCTCGCGCCAGGGCATCAGCCCAGGCGGCGGCGGCCCTCTTCGCCAAGGGCGCCGCCGAGCGGGTCATCGTTGCGGCCATGCCCAAGCTGCGTGCGGCCATGCACCTGGATACGGTCTTCACCTTCGCCGACCGGGATCTGGTCACCCTGTATCCGCCGATCATGGACCGGGTGCATGCCATCTCCATCCGGCCGAGCGCCAGCCCGTCCGGCATCGAGGCGACGCTGGAGAACGAGCCCTTCGTCGATGTGGTCGCCCACGCATTGAACCTCAAGAAGCTGCGCGTCATCGAGACCGGCGGCGATCACTATGCCGCCGAGCGCGGTCAGTGGGACAGCGGCAACAATCTGGTGGCGCTGTCCCCCGGCGTGGTGGTCGCCTATGACCGCAACACCTGGACCAATACGGAACTGCGCAAGGCCGGGGTGGAGGTCATCACCATCGTCGGCGCCGAGTTGGGCCGCGGGCGCGGCGGCGGTCACTGCATGACCTGTCCGCTGATTCGGGACGCCATCGACTTCTGATCCCCAGAGGGATGCGTAACCCCGCACGAGCGGTGTTACGCGCAAATCCGTAACCGTTCGCCCCATTTGCGGGGGGAGGTCTGGGAAGATGTGATGTAACCCCCTGAAGCCCCAACCCCTCAGCCCCGCCCCCTCTCCCCTCGGGGGAGAGGGGAGTGAATGGTTACGCAGGTCCGGCCTAGCCGGTTCATTTCCAACTCATCCATGAGGTCCATTCCAATGGCCAATTTCTGGGACTTTGTCTATCTGATCGGATCGACCTTTCTGTTCGTTGCCTATCTGATGATCCTTTTCCATGTGATCGTCGACCTGTTTCGCGACCCCGAACTCGCCGGGGGCTATAAGGTCCTGTGGCTGATCGGGCTGGTGTTCCTGCCGTTCTTATCGGCACTGGGCTACGTCCTGGTGCGCGGAGAAGGCATGGCGCAGCGGCAGCGGGCGGCCCTGGAGCGTGCCAAGTCGGATACCGATGCCTACATCCGGCAAGTGGCTGGGAAGTCCCCTGCCGAGCAGATCGCGGACGCCAAGGCACTGCTCGAAGCCGGCACCATCAGCCAGGGGGAGTTCGACAGGCTCAAGGAAAAGGCGCTGGCCTAGCCACGCAACCTGCGTCGGCCACCCAGGCCACGCCCTACACCGGGCGCAAGATCGACAGTAAGGGGCGAGGAGATGAGCCACATGGGCGTAGATCAAGATGGGGCTGTCGGGGCCTGGGTATCGGCGTTTCTTGTGGGCGGCTCGCTGATGCTGACGCCCATGCCGAACGGCGCCGCCCACGCCGCCGAGGCGCCGCCGGCCCCCCGGTCAGGCGAGGCAGACGCGGACCCGGTCGCCACCCACCTCGAACGCGGCCAGGACTATCTGGCCAAGGGCGAGTACGCCCGTGCTGTGCTCGAATTCGAGCAGGTGTTGCGCTTCGACAACCTGCCGCCCGATCTCCATGAACAGGCGGAGATCTACGCGAAGGCTGCGCGGGATTACCAGGCCGGTCGGCGCCTGTCCGGTTTCGGCTATGCGGAGACCGGGGGCGGCTATTACCGCGAAAACGTCACCCGGTCCACCAATGCCGCGGGCGGCGAACCCGCCCGCGACTGGTTCTGGAAGGCCAGAGTGGGTGGCGGATTGAGCTACATCCCCAACGACGACGTCTCGGTGGAAGGTGGCCTGGACTATCGATTCCGGTATTACGACGACCCAGATCGGCGGGACGACTCCGATCTGCGCTGGAACGCCAGGGTGACCCAGTCGCTCCCCAATGGCAGTCAGGCCATCGGCGTGCGTGGCCGGGCGAGCTACCGGGGCCAACCGGGTTATCGACACGACTATGGGATCTTCGTCAATCGGGCCTTCGACCTCAATGAGGACAATCGGATCAGCCTGGAGGCGGAGCTGCGCACGCGCCAGTACCCGTCCGACCTGCCCGGACGCAGTCGGGACATCGGCGAGGTCTGGGCAAGCTGGACCCGATCCTTCCTGGACGGGCGGGCATCGCTGACGCTCACCCTGAACGGCGGTCAGGAATGGGCCACGGATGACCGGCCCGCAGGTGACAACAGCTTCTTCGGCCTGGGGTTCGACTGGGGTATGGACTTCACCCCCAAGACCGGGATGTTCCTCTTCGGGCTCTGGCAACACGACGCCTACGACGCGGATCTCTACGCCCTGGATGAGACGGACCTACCCGTCGATGCCTACACCCGCAGCGACGACATCTACGAGCTGGGCGGCGGTTTGACCTACGCCTTTGCCCCCGGTTGGTCCCTACGCCCCGAGGTCTTGTATCTGCGCGACGAGAGCAATTCCCTGTGGGGCAACTACAGCTCCACCGAGGTCTGGCTCATGGTACGCAAGTCCTTCTAGGAGAAACGCTGAAGTATTCAGCGTTTCCCGTCTGGGCCAGGGATGGCCCAGCATTTTCAAGCGCCTAAGCGCTTGAAAATGGAGCACTTCGCGAGTCGCGCCTCGCGAAGTGCGAGCTGATTAAATGCCAGGATGGCATTTAATCAGCGTCTCCCTAGGCAACTGCCCATCCGAGGGGATTATGTCCGAACCGACAGACAGTGCACCGTCCCAACCGCGCAGCCGGCGGTTCGAGTTTCCCAGTGCGGTGACCACCCTGGCCATCATCACTGTCCTGGTCTGGGTCGCCGCCCTGTTCATTCCGGCCGGGCAATACACCAGCGATGGGGACGGCTCCCCCATACCCGGCACCTATCAGCGCATCGAGTCGCCCCTGACCTTCGGCGAGCGGGTGGAGCAGCTCCTCCTGGCCCCGGTCAACGGCATCTACGGCCTGCTCAGCCCCGAGCGTGGCATCGTGGATACCCAGACCGTCGGGCGGCTCTTCGGGCAGATCGGCGTCATCGTCTTCATCATGTCCATCGGGGCCTTCATCTCCATCAGCTTCGCCACCCGCAGCCTGGAGGTCGCCGTCGCCGCGCTGGCCCACCGCCTGCGCCGCCGTGGCTGGCTGCTCATCACCGCCGTCATGGTGCTGTTCTCGCTGCTGGGCTCCACTATGGGCTTCTCGGTGGAGACCCTGGGCTTTTACGCCCTGTTCCTGCCGCTGATGACAGCCCTGGGCTACGACCGTCTGACGACTGCGGCTATGATTATCATTGGGGCCACTATCGGGATCATGGGGGCCACGGTGAATCCCTTCTCCATTGGCGTGGCCACCGGCGAGGCCGGGGTCGGGATCGGCGACGGCATCCTGTTGCGACTGGGGCTCTGGGTGGTGCTCACCGCGATGGCGGTGGCCTGGGTCCTGCGCTACGCCGCTCGGGTGCGCGAGGACCCCGGGGCCTCCCTGGTGGGTCCGGACCCGGACGACCCGGCCGGCGCGGGCCCGGCCGGCGCGCAGCACGCCGCCGATGCGACCCTCACCCGGACCCAGCAATGGGTCCTGGTCATCACGGCGGCTGGCCTTCGGGCTCATGATCTTCTCGGTGATCCCCTGGGCGAGCCTCATCGGCGGCACCACCGGGCCGGCCGATGACAGCCTCACCCACCTGGTCGCCGGAGTCGAGCCCTTTTGGTTCGAGTTGGATTGGTGGTTCCCGCAACTGGCGATGCTGTTCCTGCTCGCCTCGGTGCTGGTGGGCCTCGTAGCACGCATGGGCGAGGCCGAGATGGTTCGTCTGATCGCCACCGGGGCCGCGGATATGATGAAGCCCGCCATGGTCATGCTCCTGGCGGGCGGGGTGTCGGTCATTATGACCAACACCCAAACCCTGGGGACCATACTCCACGCCATGGAACAGCTCATCACAGGGGCCTCGGCGGCGGCCTTTGCGGTAGGGACCCTGCTGGTGAACATCCCGCTGGCCTTCCTGATCCCTTCAAGCTCCGGCCACGCCACCCTGGCGATGCCGCTGCTCACGCCCCTGGCCGACTTCGCCGGGGTGAGCCGCCCCACCACCATCACCGCCTGGGCACTGGCCCATGGCCTGACGCTATTGGCCTCCCCGACCAATGTCGTCGTAGTGGGCGGCCTGGCCATAGCCCGGGTCGGTTATGACCGCTATCTGCGCTTCGTCTGGCCACTCCTGATTGCGCTCTTCGCGGTGGCCGCAGGGAGCGTCGCCGTCGTCGCAACGCTGGCATAAGGCCCTCCCCAATCGGCCTGCGGGGCGCAGCGAGCGGCAGATCTGGGGCCTGGCCGGCTGGCCCCCAGGCAGCATCTAAAGAGGTCGTCGAAAACAATCATGTCTGTATTTCTCGATGTCTCGCATGTGACCACCTACCGCTACGCGCAGCCGGTCGAGTTCGGACTGCACAAGGCCATGTTCCGCCCCCGGGCGGCCCACGATCTGCGCGTGCTGCGCAGCAGCCTCAGCCTCTCGCCGCTGGCGCGGCAGCATTGGGTCCACGACGTCTTCTCCAACTCGGTTGCGGTGGTGGAGCCCCTGGAGCCGGCCACGGAACTGTGCTTCGACGCCCGTTTCACCGTCGAGCACTTCGGCGTGCGCAACCTTGAATTGCCGGTGGACCCGGAGGCCCGGGACTACCCCTTCACCTACAGCGACTCGGACCGGATCGACCTGGCGCCCTTTCTGAACCTCCAGTACCCGGACGACGCAGCGGCGGTCAGCGACTGGGTGCGCCAGTTCATGCCCGCCCGTGGGGTTATCCAGTCCCGCGACCTGCTGCTCAACATCGCCGAGGGCATCCGCGCCGACCTCGCCTATTCCGCCCGCGAGGCGATGGGCACCCAGAGGCCCGCCGAGACCCTCTCGCTCAAGACAGGCACCTGCCGCGACTATGCGCTCCTGATGATCGAGGCCGCCCGCGGGCTGGGGCTGGCCGCACGCTTCGTCTCCGGCTATCTCTACGACCCATCCCTGGACGGACCCGGGCCCACGCCTACGGCACTGGGCACCAACCTGCCACAAGGGGTGCGACAGGCCGAGAGCTTCGACGCGGGCGTCGCGGTCCAGGGGGCCGGCGCCACCCATGCCTGGCTCCATGTCTATCTGCCCGGGGCCGGCTGGGTCCCTTTCGATCCCACCAATACGATTTATGGCGGGACCGACCTCATCCGGGTGGCCTATACCCGCACCCCGGAGCAAGCCGCCCCCATCTCAGGAAGCTGGACCGGTCCCGGCGACGCCTTTCTCGGCATGACGGTCCAGGTGAGCGTGAACCGGATCGACGCCGATGTGGCCCTGTCCTCGGAAGCGGAGCCCCTTGGCGAGCCCTGAGCACAGGCCAGGGGCCATCGCGCCCCGCGCTGTATGTCCAAGGATCACCGGACGCCCGGCCGTTGCCAGCCGTCCGATGGCCCTACAGCTTGATCTTAGTCCCGGAGCCCCTCCACATGAGCAAAGAAGGCCGAGATCAGACCGCTGGACAAGCATCCACGGTCTCTGAGCCCCTATCCCGGGCGGCGGCCAATCGGCTCGAACAGCGTACCTTGCGGCTCTCCATCTACGGGGTCCTGGTCCTGGCGGTGGGCAGCATCGCCTGGGGCCTCTACATCGAATCGGATGTGGTCATCCTCAACGGCATCTTCTCCTTCTTCAGCCTGATCGGCGGGGGCCTGAGCCTGCTGGCTGCCCGTCTGGTGGTCATGCCGGAGGACCGCCGCTTCCCCTACGGCTATTCGCACCTGGAGCCCCTGGTCCATAGCGTCAACGGGCTCCTGGTGCTGATCATGTGCGTCTACGCCTTCATCAATGGGGTCGAGGGGATTCGCCAGGGGGGCAATGCAGTGGACGCCGGCGGGGTCATGGGCTTCGCCGTGGTCACCGGTCTCTTCTGCCTGGCCCTGGGGCTCTACGAGCTGGCGGTGGCCCGCCGGGTCAACTCCCTGCTCATCAAGAACGACGGCAAGACCTGGCTCATGGACGCCCTCTTCAGCCTGGTGACCTTTCTCGGCTTCGCCGTGCTGCCCTTCCTGGACGAGCCCTATCGCCACATTTGGGCCCGCTACGCCGACCCGACCATGGTCTCGGTCCTGGCCCTGCTCCTGCTGCCCGTCCCCCTGGGTATCCTGAACAGCAGCCTGCGGGAGGTCCTGGTCATGGCCAATGCGGACGACGCCCTGATCCTGCGGGTCGAGGCGGTCCTGGCGCAGGTCAAGACCGAGCACGATGTGGTGCGCACCGTGCATCATATCGCCCGCTCCGGGCGAACCGTCTTTGTCGAGATCGATCTGGTGGTCGGGCCCGCCTTCGCCCTCCAGACCGTGGCGGCGCAGGACCGTCTGCGCCGACGCATCTGGGACGCCGTGGGCCTGCCCCTGGAACAGGCGTGGCTGTCCATTTCCCTGACCGAGGACCCGCGGTGGGTCTGAGAACGCAACCCGAGACCAGACATGAACCCTGACCTGGCCATCGTCCTGGCCCTGCTCGCCGTGGCCATCCTCATGTTCGCCTTCAACCGGCCGCGGGCGGATGCGGTGGCCCTGATCGCGATGGTGGCCCTGCCCTTCACCGGGACCGTCACCGTAACCGAGGCCATCGCGGGGTTCAGCAACGCCAACGTGGTCCTGATCGGGGCCATGTTCGTCATCGGCGAGGCCCTGGCCCGCACCGGGGTCGCGCAGAAGATCGGCGACGCTCTGGCCCGCCGCGGGGGCGCCAGCCCTTGGCGCTTGCTGACGCTGTTGATGCTCGCGGTCGGGCTCCTGGGCTCGGTCATGAGCTCCACCGGCGTGGTGGCCATCTTCATCCCGGTGGTGCTGCGCATCGCCAGCCGGACCGGGCTGCCAGCGGCCCAGCTCCTGATGCCCATGGCCTATGCGGCACTGATCAGCGGAACCCTGACCCTGGTCGCCACCTCGTCCAACCTGGTGATCAACTACGAGCTGGTGCGCTCCGGGGTGGCCGGTTTCGCCTTCTTCGACTTCGCCCCCTTCGGGGTGCCGATCCTGGTCGTTGGCACCCTCTATATGCTGGTGACGCGGCGTTGGCTGACCCAACAGACCCCAGAGGCCGGGACCAGTCGGCGCCCGCGGTTGCTGACCTGGGTGGAGCGTTACCGCCTCGCGGATCGCGAGTTCCGGGTGCGGGTGCGGAGTCAATCCCCGCTGCTGGGCCAGACCCTGGGGGAGATGGGCATGCCGGCGAAGACCGGGGTGCGCGTCCTCCTCGTCCAGCGCGGTCGCGGGCGCAGCCGGCGCTACTTGGCCCGGTCCGACGACCTGCAACTGGAGCCCGGGGACATCCTGCTCCTGGACGTGGACAGCGCCCAGGCCGACCCGCTGGCCCTGGCGGAACGCTACGGGGTGGACCTGCTGCCCCGCTCCGGTGGCTATTTCCTCGACCGCACCAAGCAGGTGGGCATGGCGGAGGTCATGGTCCCCTACACCTCCCGCCTGCTGGACATGACGGTGGCGCAGGCCGAGGGGCTCGCGGACTCCGATCTGACGGTGGTGGGGCTGCGCCGCCGGCGCGACGCCCTGGGACCCCACGGGCTGCGCGACAAGGTCCTCAAGCCCGGCGATACCCTGCTGGTGGCCGGCCCCTGGAAGACCATCCGCCGCCTCAAGGCGGGGGGTCAGGACCTGGTGATGCTGAACCTGCCGCGGGAGTTCGACGACATACCCCCGGCCGCGAAGCGCGCACCGCTGGCGGTGTTGGCCCTGGGCGTCGTGGTGGTCCTGATGGCCACCGGCTGGGTCCCCAACGTCCAGGCGGCCCTGATCGGCTGCCTGCTGATGGGGCTGTTCGGCTGCATCGACCTGGATCAGGGCTACCGCGCCATCCAGTGGAAGGGCCTCATCATGATCGTCGGCATGTTGCCCTTCGCCCTCGCCCTGGATCGGACCGGCGGCATCGACCTGGCGGCCCAGGGGCTCATCGCCCTGGTGGGGGATGCCGGTCCCTATGCCGTACTGGCCCTGCTGTTTGTGGTCACCGTGGTCCTCGGGCTCTTCATCGTCAACACCGCCAATGCCGTGCTCCTGATCCCGGTGGCCCTGGCCATGGCGGAGGCCATGAACGCCTCGCCCTACCCCTTCGCCATGATCGTCGCACTGGCGGCATCCAGTGCCTTCATGACGCCCATCTCACCGGTCAATACCCTGGTGACAACGGCGGGCAACTACAGCTTCGCCGACTTCATCCGTATTGGACTGCCCTTAACCTTAATCGTCATGGCCGTTAGCGTCGTGCTGGTCCCTTGGTTGTTGCCGCTTCATTGATGTCGGAACCACGACCTCGGACTCGGCGCTGGGGAGGTGGGCGCTGGTGTAGGTGACCACGCCGACGGAGCCGGTCCACAGATCACCGCGGCCCCGGTCGCCGAGGATACTGTGGGTGGGGACGACCGGCTTGGTATCGTCCAGGACGCGCAGGAAACGCTCCAGCGTCACGTAGCGGCCAAGGCCCGCCGCAGCGGTCAGTCCAACCCATCCATCGGAATGGCATGTCCGGATTGAATCGCCGAGACCTTTGTGCTGCAATCAGGAAACTTGCAGCACATCGTTGAGGAGCGGCCCATGAAAGAGCTCAATATCCGCGAGATGCGTGCATCCATCGGGACGCTGGAAGATCTGGTGAATGACGCCGGCGAGCTGATCGTCAGCCGCAGGGGCCAGCCTATTGCGCGCATCCTGCCCGTTTCGCGGCGGCGTCCGCGACCGGACCACGCGGACCTGCGTGCGCGCATGCCGCGCCTGTCCACCCCATCGACGGCCCTGATTCGCGATGAGCGCGATGAGCGCTGAGGGCCGCGCCTACCTGGATACCAGTGCCGTCGCCAAGTGGTATCTGAACGAGGACGGCTCGGATGCCTTCGTGGCCTATATCGAGGGCCTGGACGTGGCGGTCATCAGCAGCCTGACGCGAACGGAGATGCGCTCGCTGCTGGCCCGGCGCCGGCGCATGGGTGACCTGGACCCAGCGCTGGAGTCGCTGATCTTTGCCACCTTCCTCGACGACATCGCCGCGGGCTTCCTATCCCTCTGCCCCACAGACGATATGCGCTTCGACGAGGGGGTGAGCCTCATCGCGCGCTACCCGGAGCACCCTCTGCGCACCCTGGACGCGCTGCATCTCGCCGTAGCGCGGCACGAGCAGGTGGACGCAATCGCGACCGCGGACGGCGTGATGGCCAACACCGCGGAGGCCATGGGCTTTGCGGTGGCTCGCTTCTGACGAGCTACCGGTTGCTCAATCCCTGCCCTCCTGCGGCACTCCACGTCGGGGTTCCGGCCCACGAGCCGCATTCACAGAATCCGCCGCGTTTAGAACGAGGGACACGACATGGCACCCAAATCGAGTTGGAACATCGGGCTGATTCTGGCCTGCTGGGTGGGTCTGGCGGACTGCATGCCGCACAGTGACGGCACTGCGGCGCCCGACCCCGCGCACAACAGCCGCAATGCCATCGACTGGGCAGGCACTTACGAAGGCGTGACGCCCTGCGCCGACTGTCCGGGCATCCGCATGCGGCTGTCGCTGGAGCGTGACGGCCGCTTCGCGCTGAACACGCAGTATCTGGACCGCCAGGTCGCGCCGCAGACGGTGCGCGGTCCCTTCACCTGGAACGCTGCCGGCGACACCGTCACGCTTGAGGGCGACGGCGGCGGCCGCCAGTTCCGCGTCGGTGAGGGCCGGCTGCTGTTGCTCGACCGCGACGGCGGCGTGCCGTCTTGGAGCGCACCGAACCGGGTGCTGGCACAGCAGCCCGCGGCCGATGTCGGCACCGCGACATCGAAGCCCCCCCAGGGCAAGGCCGACGCATCTCTGGGACATGCATTGCAGGACCACCGCTGGACGCTGCTGACCGCCACCGACGCCGACGGCAAGCCCCTCGACGCACTGCTCGTGCCAGACCACCCCTTCGCGATGCGCCTCGACGGTGAGCGCATCGGCGTACAGGGCGGCTGCAACCAACTGTCCGGCAGTTGGCGGTTGAACCCGCGCAACGAGCTGACGGTCGGGCGCTTGGCCTCGACGATGAAGGCCTGCGAGGCGCCGCTGATGGCCGCCGACAAGGCGATGTCGGTGCTGCTGGCGCAGCCGCTACAGGCCCGCGTCGAGCCAGGGGAGCCGCCCACGCTGCGCCTGCTGTCGCCCGAACGGCAGATGCTGAGCTTCGTGGGCCAGCGCACGCCGCAGAGCCTGTACGGCGCGCCGACCCGCATCTTCCTGGAGGTCGCTCCGCAGCGCGTGGCCTGCACGCCGACACCAATGCCGCCCACCACCTGCCTGCAGGTACGCGAACGGCAGTTCGACGACAAGGGCCTGCGCGTCGGCGAGCCGGGCCCCTGGCAGGTCTTCTACGGCGAGATCGAAGGCTACACGCACCAGCCGGGCGTGAGCAACGTGCTGCGCATCAACCGCTTCAGGCGGCCGCAGCCGCCGGCCGACGCATCGGCCTACGTCTACGTCCTCGACCTGGTGGTCGAGTCCAAGATCGTCGACAAGAAGTAGCCCGGTGTCGCAGAACAGGGTTCATCGCCGTATGACCAGGTTATCGACCATTCTGGTCACGAAGCCCGAGGAAGAGCCGGGTTGACTGTCCCAGACGCCTTTGCTCGGGAGTTACAGACCCCGGCCCTTCCCTGACCTGGCCGGCTTGCGAGCCCCGGCACCGCCCAGCTTGAGAATGCGCTTCAACTCGGCCACCGCCTGGGGGTGATCAAAGCCACCATGGCCGGCCGGGACCACGAGCTCGGACTCGGCGATAGGGAGGTGGGCACTGGTATAGGGGACCACACCATCGGAGCTGGTCCACAGCTCACCGCGGCCCCGGTCGCCCAGGACGGTGTGGGTGGGGACGACCGGCTTGGTATCGTCCAGGGCCCGCAGGAAACGCGAGTCCGGCGACAGGCCCTGGATGCTGGTGGGCAGGCGCCCCCCGTACTGCCCGGCTAGGGTCTCCAAGAGTCCATCCACCTCGTTGATCAGGGTGTCGGGGAGGCGAATCAGCCGGACACCCCAGGCCCCCAGGCTGTTGGAGGCAAGACGACTGCCCCTGTGGGGGGTGAACAGAAAGACCGCCCGCCCCACGTCCGCCCGAGGTTCGAAGACCAGGGCGCGACGCACCAGGCTGTCCTCGGGCAGTTCCGCAACCCCGGGGACCATGCCCTCGGCCTCGGCCAGCCCGACCCGGGAGACCTGGGCGCGGGAGAGGATTCCGCCCATGCTGTGCCCGACCAGGACCATGGGCTTGACCGGGCCGTGGGCGGCCACCGCGGCATCCAGGGCCTCGCGCAACTGGAGGGCGGAGAGCGGCACGGGCTGACCCGTGGGGTAATAGAAGAACCAGATCTGGTAGCGCGAGCGGATGGCCTCGTCGGCGAGCAGATCCATGACCAGGGGGGTCCACATCCGCGGCGTGGACATCAGACCGTGGACCAGGACCAGCGGGGTCTTGTCCGGGTCGATAGGGTTGCAGGAAGACGATGCGCGGATCCCCGGCAAAGGCCCCGGGGCGCAGCAGGTTCCAGAGCCCGGCACCGAAGCGGGACCCGGTGGCATTCGTCGCCAGGAGGGGCGCCTCCAGGTCCATGGCCACCCGCAGATCGCCGTGGCGTGGTGCGCACCGCCTGTGACGCGCTGCGGGTCCACCAGGGTGGTGCGGCAGCAGGCATCGGCCTCGGGCAGGGCGACCAGGGTCAGCGGCAACCGGAAGCCGCCCGGTGGGGCATTGGCATCGCCCGAGTCCAAGCGGCCCACCAGGGGTAACCCGACGCCGAAGCGGTGCAGACCGGGGCGGCTCTCGCGAGGACCTGAGCACCGGGTCCATCCCGGCAAACGCCTCAGGGGCCAGGACGCCGGGCACCGCCTTGCCGCCCTGGACCAGGGTTGGGCTCTGTGGCATCCTGCAACAGCTCGGGAAGCCGGCCGGCGATGCTATCGCGGTAACTGGCCTCGGCGTCCCGGCGTTGCCGCACGCTGGCGTCCGTGGCGGCGAGCACGGCGATATTGGCATCCAGACGGGCCGCCGAGGACGCGGGCGTCGATGGGGCCAGACTGAATGCCGACGGGATACTCTGGCACCCGGCCAGGACCAGCCCGGCCAGAAGTCCGGCGACAAGCTTCATGGGGCCAGAGACGATTGCCGGTTGCACTGGGTGGCTCCCCTGTCGGCCCCTCTTGGGGCGGAGTGGGGCGACACGGTAGGCCAAAACCTCGGTTCAGGCTACCATGAGCCCCGCACTGTCATCCCCGGAGGTATCCCCTTGGAAACGTCGACCCTGGCCGCACGCGGTCCTGCCGCCCCCGTGCGCCCTCGCCCCTGGGCCCATGGCCCATTGCGCCCTGGCCTTGCTGATCCTCCTGCCCGGCTGCAAGCCCGCGGACACACCCCAGGCCGGCCCGGAGCCCGTCCGGCCGGTGCGGGTGGTGACGGTCGAGGAACGCCCGGGCGGCGAGACCGTCACCCTCACCGGGACCGTTCAGGCCCAGGAGGACGTCGCGCTGGCCTTCCGGATTGGCGGTCAGTTGATCGAGCGCTCGGTGAACATCGGCGATCAGGTCAGCGCCGGCCAGATCGTCGGCCGCCTGGACCCCTCCACCTGGAGCGATGCGGTGCAGGCCGCCCGCGCCAACCGGGCCGCGGCCATGGCCCGCCTGGTGGAGGCGCGCAATCAGGTAGAGCGTTTCGAGCCCCTCTTGCCCCGCGGCTTCGTCTCGCGCCAGATGTTCGACCAGGCGGTGGAGGCCCGCAACGCGGCCCAGGCGCTGGTGGACGCGGCCGAGGCCCAGGTCAGTACCGCCGAGACCCAGCTCTCCTATACGGACCTGCTGGCGGATGGCCCGGGGGTCGTCACCGCCCGCGGGGCCGAGCCCGGCGAGGTCGTGGCGGCCGGGCGCATGATCGTGCGCCTGGCCCGGGAGGGGGGGCGCGATGCGGTCTTCGACGTGCCCGCCCGGGTCAAGGACGAGGGCCATGCGGACCTGGATGTGATCGTCTCCCTGAGCACGGACCCCAAGGTTCAGGCCAGGGGCCGGGTGCGGGAGGTCTCACCCGAGGCCGATCCGGTGACCCGTACCTTCCGGGTCCGGGTCGGACTCGACGAACCCGCCGGAGGCCATGCGGCTGGGGTCCACTGTGACCGGCACCGTGCAGTTGGGTGGCAACGCGGGCATGGTCGTCCCTGCCGCGGCCCTGACGTCTTCCCAGGGTGAACCCGCGGTGTGGGTCATGGACCCAGCGGCCGGCACCGTGGCCTTGCGCCCGATTCAGGTTGCCCGCTTCGAGCTCGACCAAGTCCTGATCGCCGCGGGCTTGAGCAACGGGGAGCTGGTGGTGACGGCCGGGGTCCAGGCCCTGAGGCCCGGCCAGCGGGTGCGCCTGCTGGGTGCGCCGCCGCCGTCGGCGGCCGACACCGAGCCCAAGCTCGAGGCCATCGTCACGCCCGGCCGCAGAGACCAAATGATGAGCGGCTTCAACCTCTCCGAATGGGCCATCAAGAACCGCTCCGTGGTGGTCTTTCTGATGATCGTCTCGGTGGCGGCCGGGATCAGCGCCTTCTATCAGCTCGGGCGCGCCGAGGACCCGCCCTTCACCTTCCGCACCATGGTGGTCAGCGCGGCCTGGCCGGGGGCGACCCTGGAGGAGACCACATTGCAGGTGACGGAACGCCTGGAGCGCACCCTGCAGGAGGTCCCCAACCTCCGCAACCTGCGCAGCTTCACCAGGCCGGGCATCACCACCATCTTTGTGGACCTGACCGGTGACACGGGCCCCAAGGCCGTGGAGGACACCTGGTACCAGGTGCGCAAGAAGGTCGGGGACATGCGCCACACCCTGCCCCAGGGGCTCATCGGGCCGGGCTTCAACGACGAGTTCGGCGACACCTACGGCATCATCTACGGCTTCACCGCGGACGGTTTCACCCACCGGGAGCTGCGCGACTATGTGGAGCAGGCACGCTCCAAGCTCCTGCGGGTCCCGGATGTCTCCAAGGTCTCTGTCCTGGGGGCCCAGGACGAGCGCATCTTCGTCGAGTTCGACATGCGCACCCTGGCCGGTCTGGGCTTCGACCCCAGCGCCCTGGTGGCGGCCCTGGCGGCCCAGAACGTGGTGCGCCCCACCGGGGTCATCCAGACCGGGGACGAGAGCATCTCGCTGCGGGTGTCCGGGTCCTTCCGCTCCGAGGCGGACCTGCTCGCGGTCAACTTCGCCATCGGCGAGCGCATGCTGCGCCTCGGGGACATCGCCCAGGTCCGCCGCGGCCTGGCGGACCCACCCCAACCCATGTTCCGCGTCAACGGCCAGGACGCCCTCGGGCTGGCCATCGTCATGCGCGACGGCGGCGACATCCTGGCCCTGGGGGAGAACATCCGGCAGGCCATGCAGGGGATCGTCGCGGAGCTCCCCATCGGCATCGAGGCGGTGCGCGTCGCCGACCAGCCGCAGACGGTGGACGCGGCGATCAACGATTTCACCACCTCCCTCTGGCAGGCCATCGCCATCATCCTGGCGGTGAGCTTCCTGAGCCTCGGCGTGCGGGCCGGGACCGTGGTGGCCCTGGCGATCCCGCTGGTGCTGACCACCGTCTTCGCCATCATGAACATCCTGGACATCGACCTGCAGCGCATCTCGCTCGGCGCCCTGATCATCGCCCTGGCCCTGCTGGTCGACGATGCCATGACCACGGTGGACGCCATGTCCCGGCGGCTCGCCATCGGCGAGGCCAAGGAGGCGGCGGCGACCTATGCCTACCGGACCCTGGCCTTCGCCATGCTGACCGGCACCCTGGTCACCATCGCCGGCTTCGTCCCGGTGGGCTTTGCCGCCAGCTCGGCCGGCGAGTACACCTTCGATATCTTCGCGGTGGTCGGCATTACGCTGCTGGTCTCCTGGTTCGTGGCCGTGGTCTTCGCGCCCCTGCTCGGGATGCTGCTCCTGGTCCCGCCCAAGACCCAGACCGACGAGTCCAATCCCGGCGCCCTGCTGCGGGCCTACCGCGCCCTGCTCAATGGGGCCATCCGGCTGCGCTGGCTGACCATCGCGGTGACCGCGGCCGCCTTCGCCGTCTCGCTCTGGGCCATGGACCTGGTGCCGCGGCAGTTCTTCCCGGCCTCCGACCGCACCGACCTGCTGGTGGACATCAGCCTGCCCCAGAACGCCTCGATCCATGCCACGGCCCGGGAGGCCGACCGGCTCGATGCCATGCTCGGCGCCGACCCGGACGTCGCCCACTGGAGCACCTATGTGGGCTGGGGGGCGGTGCGCTTCTACCTGCCGCTCAGCGTCCAGTTGCCCAACCCCTTCTTCACCCAGGCGGTGCTGGTCGCCAAGGACGTGGCCGCCCGGGAGCGACTGGAGGTCAAGCTCGACAAGTACCTCAAGGAAGAAGTCCCCCAGGCCATCACCCGGGTCGCCCCCCTGGAGCTTGGCCCCCCGGTGGGCTGGCCCATCCAGTACCGGGTCCTGGGCGACGACCTGGACCAGTTGCGTGAGATCGCCCTGGAGCTGGGCCAGATCGTTGCCGACCATCGCGGGACCCGGGATCTGAACTTCGACTGGATGGAGCCCGGCCGGCAGTTGCGCATCCGCATCGACCAGGATCAGGTCCGGCGCCTGGGGCTGTCCTCCGCGGCGGTGGCCTCTGTGCTCAATACCCACATCACCGGGACCACCGTCACCCAGGTCCGCGACGACATCTATCTGATCGACGTGGTGGCGCGGGAGCGGGAGGGACAGCGCGTGTCCTTTGCCACCCTGAGGACCCTGGAGGTCCCCTTGCCGGACGGGCGCACCGTGCCCCTGGACCAGCTCGCCAGCTTCGATTACGGCCAGGAATACCCGATGATCTGGCGCCGGGACCGGGTGCCGACCCTCACCGTCCAGGCCGATGTGGCCCCCGGGCGTCCTGCCGGACGCGGTGGTCGCGGACCTGACCCCGGCGGTCGAGGCGCTGAACGCCCGGTTGCCCGCGGGCTACTGGATCGAGGTCGGCGGCTCGGTGGAGGAGAGCGCCACCTCCCAGGCCTCCGTCATGGCCGTGGTGCCCCTGATGCTCCTGATCATGATCTCGCTGCTGATGTTCCAACTGCGCAAGTTCTCGTTGCTGGTCATAGTCCTCAGCGTCGTGCCCCTGGGGTTGATCGGGGTGGTCGGGGCCCTGCTCCTGTCCGGCCAGCCCCTGGGGTTCGTCGCCATCCTCGGGGTACTCGCCCTGATCGGCATGATCGCCAAGAACTCGGTCATCCTGATCAGCCAGATCGAGCAGGAACGCGAGACGGGCAAACCCCTGCAGGCGGCCGTGGTGGACGCCAGCGCCTCGCGCCTGAGGCCCATCATGCTCACCGCCCTGTCCACCATCCTGGGGCTCATCCCCATAGCCCCGACCGTGTTCTGGGGGCCCATGGCCTTCGCCATCATGGGCGGCCTGCTGGTGGCGACGCTCCTCACCCTGGTCTTCGTGCCGGTGCTCTATGTGACCTGGGAGTCGCTGCGCCGCGATCCGCTGCACCCGGCGACTGCCTGATACACCAGCCTTTCTCGTCCACCTGAGTTCAACCCATCGGAGTCTCGCCCCATGAAACTGCCAGTCATCCTCCTGCCACTCCTCGCCGCTCTGGCGCTGTCGGGGTGCGGCACCACCACGACTAGCCGCGCCGGGAGCGCGGCCCTGATGGGTGGGGCAACCGGTGCTGCACTCGGCTCGCTCAGCGGCAATGCAGGCCGCGGCGCCCTGATCGGCGTCGGCGCCGGCGCCCTCGGCGGATTCCTCTACGATCAGCATCGCAAGGGCAACATCGACTGACCTAGGCAAGCCAGGCATCGCGGTTCTCGATGCCAGCCATTGAGGCAATCTGACGCGTCGTGGACGCATTGACACCGAGGGGTAGGCGATCGTGCACAAGACAGACGCCTGGTTGAAGCCGATCTTGGACCTCGTCTCGACCCAGGGCGGACGCGGTGGCGCTTTGCTGGCCTTTCCCGAGTACCGCCCGGATCTGGCCAAGGCGATTGCCCACGAAGTCGGTATCCGCTTCTACGACTTTCGCGCCGAGACCATGGCGCCGAAGGGCTTTCAGGCCGGGGCCATGGGTCTCGACGAGCTCGATGCCGTGCTCGCGGACTTGGCGGCCCAGGGTGGGGCCCTGGTGCTCAACGCGGAGGCCCTGTTGAGCACCAAGTCGAGCGAGGAGCGCCGGGCATGGATGCAGGGCTTCCTTCGTCGCGATTGGCCGGGTCTGTTGCTGGTGCCGTTGGCCCTCTACGGTCACGAGGCCCCGGTCGCCGACGGGCGCGTCCTGTGCCTGGAGCCAGAGGACCTCCCGGCACAGGGGCTGATCAGTCGACTTGCGAACTAGCGTTCAGTCGATTGCAGTGCCTCAGATCAAGGACAGCCCCAGGCAGCCGGGGACAGACCAAGGTTCCAAGCTTTCGCCCGGACCAATACCGTCGTCTGTCCCCGGTTTCCCGCCATGCGAAATCTAATCAGTAGTTTTCAGTCATACTGGCTGGCGGATGCGAGTTTCGTCACCTTGCTGATCATGCTCATTGCCGCAGTATTCGTACTCCCGGTCATCATGGAAATCAGTGGTCACGGGGTACTACTGTTCAACATTCTTTTGCTCAGCGTTTTCTTTTCAGGGATATTCTCAACGCGCAGTGTCGGGCTCATATCCGTCTCCGCAATTCTGTTCAGCATTCACCTGACGCTGCGACTCATTCGTTTCGGAGAGAACCCGTATTCATTCTTTGTTTTGGAGAATGTCATAGGCATCGCCAATACGTTGGTATTTATTTTCATCAACCTCCGCCTGCTGTTTCGCGACCAGATTGTGGACGCTTACCGGATCGTCGGAGCGGTTAATGTTTACCTTCTGTTGGCGCTCATGGGGGCGCTGACTTTGGAAGTCATTCATGCCGCTACCGGCGTCTCCATTGGCGGGAATGTCGTGCTGAGTGGGAAGGACGATGACTATGTTCACTTCATTTACTTCAGCTTGGCTTCACTGACTACCGTGGGTTTCGGAGACATCTATGCTGTGAGCACTTCCGCCAAGATGCTGGCCACTTTTTTATCCACTCTGGGCATACTGTTTCCGGCCATAGTCATCGCCCGCCTGGTCGGACTGGCTTCCAGCCGGCGTTCTTGATCAGACAACTGCGCCGCCCCGGCGAAGAGAGAAATTGAGCATGACTGAACTAGACCCCCTGACCATGACCATCGAGCTGCTCGGCGGGCTCGCGCTGTTCCTGTACGGCATGGAGAAGATGACCGACGGGTTGAAGGCCGCCGCCGGCAAGCAGATGAACACGCTGCTGGCCAAGCTGACAGGTAACCCTGTATTGGGTGCCATCACCGGGGCCATCGTGACCGCGGTGATCCAGTCGTCCTCGGTGACCACGGTACTCGTGGTGGGTTTCGTCAGTGCCGGGCTCATGACCCTGGTGCAGTCGGTCGGGGTGATCTTCGGTGCCAATGTGGGCACCACGGTGACGGCGCAGATCGTGGCGTTCAACACGACCGCCCTGGCCTATCCGCTGATCGCCATCGGGTTTGTCATGACCTTCGTTTGGAAGCAGGGCGTCGCGCGCCACTATGGCGCCATGTTGATGGGGCTTGGCCTGATCTTCTATGGCATGGCGACCATGGGCTCGGCCATGTCGCCGTTGCGCACGCACGAGGGCTTTGCGCAGATCCTGCAATCCTTGCAGAATCCGATCCTGGGGATGCTGGCCGGCGCGGTGTTTACGGCGCTGGTGCAATCGTCCTCGGCAACGATAGGTCTCGCGGTTGTCATGGCGACCCAGGGGCTGCTTTCCCTTCCAGCCGGCATCGCGATCCTGTTCGGGGCAAAGATCGGAACTGGGATAACGGCGATACTCGCAGCGATCGGCAAGCCACAGGATGCAAAACGCGCGGCAGCCGTGCATGTGCTGTTCAATGTATTGGGGGCCGTGATCTGGCTGCCGTTCATCGCTGCGCTCGCGGGGCTCGCCGAGGCGGTTTCGCCGGTGGCGGCTCATCTGCAGGGAGTGGAGCGGCTCGCCGAAGAGGTGCCGCGCCAGATCGCGAATGCCGCAACCATCTGGGCCACTGCCAACACGGTGATCTTCCTGCCGTTCGCCGCCTTGTTTGCGAAGATGGCCATCAAGATCATCCCCGACCGGGCGGTTGAGGAGAGGGCAATCATCCGCCCCCGGTATCTCGACGACGAATTGATCCAGGTGCCATCGATGGCCCTGGAACGTGCGCGGATGGAGCTCGGGCACATGGGGGAGCTGACCGAAGGGATGCTGGCGAAGGTCAGGTCGGCCCTCGAATCCAGGGATCTCAGCGAACTGTCGCAGCAACATGACCAGGTCGTGGTGCTGCGAGAAGCCGTGCTCGCCTATCTGCAACATGTCGGGCGTGCCGAATTGAGCGACGCCGAAGCTGACGAGCATGCACGGCTGGTTGCCGCCACCGGCGAAATCGAGAACATGAGCGCGGCGATCAGCCGCGAACTGGCCCCGCTGGCCCAGACCCTCAAGGAGGCGAATACCACCCCTTCGAAAGAGACCACCGAGCTGCTGGAGCGACTGTTCCAGACGATACAGGCGTCAGCGCATTCCGCGCTGCTGGCGCTGGTGGAAAAGGACGAGCGGGCGGCCCAGACCGTAGTCGCGAGTCGCGACGCGATCCTGGAACTCACTTCCGAGTTTCTCCGGCAACAGGCCGTGCGTCTCGCCGGGGACGACCCGGATCGCCTGCTCAAGCACCGCGTGCAACTCGAGATACTCGACAGGCTGCGGCGCCTCTACAGTGTGGCTGAGCACATGGCGATCTCGGTGCTGCCGCGGAGCGTTCTCGCCGGGGAACTGTCGGTCTGAACCCTGTCCGGCATGGTATGCAGGGCCGGGCGCAGAGGGGCGAATCGGGGACAGACAACGATTTTGCAAATCAGGGACAGACAAAATACAAATCAGCTGCAGACCATTGTCTCAGCTCACCGTCTCGGAGGCAGCGCATGAGCATCGACCGGACTGTCCTTTGTGCCGCTATGCTGGTCCTGACGCTCGCGGTCCTGCCGCGGGTCGAGGCCGGCGAGGTCTTGAGTGGTGTCAAGGCCCGAGGGGTGCTGCGCTGCGGGGTGAGCGAGGACATCCCGGGCTTTTCCGAACGCGACGCCGACGGACGCTGGCGCGGGTTGGACGCGGATTTCTGTCGTGCTGTGGCGGCGGCGGTCTTGAGCGACCCGGAAAAGGTCGATTTCGTGCCGCTGCGGGCCTCCGCACGCTTTCCCGCGCTGCAGACGCGCAGGATCGACCTGTTGCTGGGCAATACCTCCTGGACACTCACCCGCGAAGCGGTATTGAAGGTCCAGTTTCCCGGGATCCTGTTCTACGACGGCCAGGGATTCATGGTCCCGACCGCCGCCAACATTACAACGCTCGCAGACCTCGATGGTGCGACGGTCTGCGTGGAGAAGGGAACGACGCACCAGCGCACCCTGGCGGCCTTTTTCAAGGCAAAAGGCTGGTCCGTCGAGCCGCTGGTCATCGACTCGGCCCCCAAGGCCGCGGAGGCCTTCTTCGCCGGTCGCTGTCGTGCCTATACCTCGGATGCGGCCCAATTGGCGGCCATGCGGCTGCGTGCGCCCGGGGGTCCGCAAGCCTTCGCGATCCTCCCCGAACTCATCTCCAGGGAACCCCTCAGCCCCGTCGTCTGGGGCGGCGATCCGGAGTGGACCACGGTGGTCCGCTGGGTCCTGAACGTCCTGATCCTCGCGGAGCGACACGGTGTCACGCGCGACAACCTCGATGCCGTCATCGCCGATCAGACCAACCCCTTGTTGTGGGTGAGCGACGATGATCGGGAGCTTCTCGCGCAATCGATGGGTATCCCGCTCGGCTGGGCCAGACGGGTACTGAGGGCCGTGGGCAACTATGGCGAAGTCTATGAGCGCAATGTCGGGCAGGAAAGTCCGCTCAAGATCGAGCGCGGTCTCAACCGGCTCTGGACCGAGGGCGGACTCCACTATGCCCCACCGATCGACTGAGTAAGCGCTGCCATGACCGATCTTCAGATCTATCTCACCATCGGCGTCTTCGCCGCCGTGATCCTCTTGATCATGTTCGATCTCATCGACATGGCGGTCGCCGCTCTGCTCGGGGTCAGCGCCTTATTCGTGTCCGGCATCCTTGACCGCAGCGATCTGATGCCGATCGTGCATACCGCTGGAGGTCCACTCGCCCTGCTCTTTGGCGGCATGGTGGTGGCGCGGGTGATCGGTAAGACGGGGATCTTCGACTGGCTCGGGGATGCGTTCCTCCGTGCCACCGGCGGAAGCGGCAAGCGACTCCTGCTGCTCATCGTCGCATTGGTGGCCCCGGTGTGCGCCGTGCTGCCGAACGCGACCGCCGTCATCCTGGTGGCACCGATCATCATCGGCGTCTGCAAGGCCCTCAAGGTCGATTTCGTCGGGCCCATGATCATCACGGCCATCGTCAGCAACGCGGCCGGCATGCTCACCCTGGTCGGCGACCCGGCCACCTTTCTGGTCGGCAGCGCGATCGGGCTGTCCTTCGTCGATTATCTGAGGATGGTGAGCCTGGGTGGCGTGCTGGCGGTCTTGGCCGTCGTGCCCCTGCTGCCGCTCCTGCTGCCGAAGATCTGGGCGACGCGGGTGGACCTGCCGGCCGCGCGTCCACGGGTGGCCATCGAGCGACCCGGCTTCCTGGTGCTGTCGCTTCTGGTGCTGGTGACGATGGTGGCCTTGTTCCTGTTCGGGGAGTCTCTGCCGATCGACATAGTCCCGCCCCAGGTCGCGATCATCGGCGCGGCGCTGGCGCTGCTCGTGGTCTATGGCGTGCGCATCGAGCCGGTGGGCGAGGTGATCCGCGCCGTGGATTGGAAGACGATCGTGTTTCTCGGGGCCATCTTTACCTTGGTCCAGGCCTTCATCAAGACCGAACTGCTGCAAGGTCTGTCGATCCAGCTCTACGATTGGTTCGGGGCCGATGTGATGCCGGTGGCCTTCCTGTCGCTGGTCGGCATCGGGATCCTGTCGAGCCTGCTGGCCAACATCCCGGTCGTCGCCGCCGCGCTGGTGACGGTCATCGGCTACCTGGTCGCGGCCGACGCGGTACCCGAGATCGCGTTGGCCCCTGGTTTCACCGCCTGGCCCAACGCCACGCTGCCGGTGTTTGTCGCCATGATGTTCGGCGGCACCCTGGGCGGCAACGCCACGCTGATCGGCGCCTCGGCCAATGTCGTCGCCGTCGGCATCTGTGCCGCCAACGGCAGCCGGGTGTCCTTCATGCAGTTCCTGCGCATCGGCCTGCCGATCGCGGTGGTCCAGTTGTCGGTCGGGGCCCTCTATGTGTGGGCCCTGCCCGCGATTTTGGGCTAGTCTTGCGGCCCGCACGGGCCAGGGGTGCCACACAGGCCTGGCGGCGGCCCTGGCCGACCTAGGCGGACGTCGGACAGACTCGTCCCACGCTGTGGCATCCCGCCCAGGTTCGCCGCAGATTTGAAGCCCAATGCGGCAAGGAGCCATCGCCTGCCCTGAAGCCCGTCGAGTTCCCCCACACAAACATCAGACCAATTGGAGTATCGATCAATGAAAACCCTAGGCATCGCCCTCTCGCTGGCCGCCGCGTTCGCCCTGTCCGGCTGCGGCACCACCACGACCAGCCGCGCCGGCAGCGCGGCCGTGATGGGTGGCGCAACCGGTGCTGCACTCGGCTCGCTCAGCGGCGATGCGGGGCGTGGCGCCTTGATCGGCGCCGGCGCCGGCGCCCTCGGTGGCTTCCTCTACGATCAGCATCGGCGGGGCAACATCGACTGATCTTTGGGAGAAGCGCTGAGTTCTAGCCGCCGGTGCAATCTGTATCGTTGCCGGGATCGCATGATCCCGGCAGCAGGGCGTCCATGAGTGCGCCGGTTGCGGAGGGTCAGGTCCGCTTCAATCCCCCGAACAATCTGCATGAACAACTCCGCGGCTGGCGAAAGCATCCGACCTCTCAGGTAGACGAAACCGTAGTGCAGCCTGAGCCAGGGCGCCCGGTAGGCCAGGACACCAAGCTCACCCCCGCGGAGCCACGGTTCGATCTGTACGGCCGTTGCGGCACTGAAGGCATCGCTTGCCAGTACAATCGACCGCGCTGTGTTCAGATCGTCCACTTCGACATGTGGCACCAGGTCACCGGTCTTCCCATCCAACTCGCTCTTGCCCGGGAGCAAGCCCACACCGCGGGGTGGGACGCGGATCAACGCCTGGGGAAAGGCATTGAGGTCCTCGTCGGTCACGGTGCGACGGCCCATCAACGGGTGCCCACGGCGGCAATAGAGAAGGAGCTCGTGCTGACCGACGGACTCCACCTGAAAGGATTCGACGGATGCGATGGTACTGATCTCCGCCATGCCAAGGTCCACGGAGCGCGCAAGGACCATCTCGGCGACACCGCGCCAGCTACTCAAGCGGACCTGGCAGCGAATGTTGGGGTGGCCTCGTACCAGTTCCCCCAGGGCCCGGCCGCCCGACAATTCCGCCGCAAAGGCCCCCATCGCGACGCCGAAGCTCCCGGCCTCCAGCCCCTGTAGCAGCGCGATCTCGCGCCCCATCTCGTCGGTTTCGGCGAGGATGGTCTCGGCCCGTCGCACCAGTGCCTCGCCATAGAGCGTTGGCGTGACCGAAGTGCCCTGCCGGTCGAAGAGCGGCACCCCCAACGACCCCTCCAGACTGCGGATACTCCTTGAGAGCGCGGGCTGAGAGATGTGCTGAGCCTCGGCCGCGCGGTGAAAATTACCGAGCCGGCTCAGGGCCACGGCATGCGCGAGCTGCTGCAGCTTGATCATGATGCAGGCAGGGTATCAAAAGGAGGGGGAAATCGCATTGGACAGGTGACGGTCAATGCTGGACCATCCTCGGTGTTTCGTTTCCCACCCGCCCAGAGGCCGTTTTCGATGAAGGCAGCGTGTACCTGCTTGTGCCTCTTGCTCGCCGCACCAGCGGCCGCGCAGACCTCTGGGTGGAGCTTCGCCGTCTCGCCCTATGCCTGGGTGCCGGGCATCACGGCCGCGGTCGATACCGCGTGGGGAACGGTCGAAGTGGACAAGAGCAGCAGCGACGTGCTCTCCAAGCTCGATGTGGCCTTCATGGGGGCGTTCGAGGCGCGCAACGGCCGCTGGGGACTGATCGCCGACCTGTTCTACGCCGATCTCTCCCAGAGCCGCGCGACCCCGCTCGGCCTGCTCTTTTCGCGGGCGCGGATCGAGACCGAGGCGAAGGCGCTGAGCGCCTATGCCGCCTATCGGATCCATGAGGATGATCGGGTCAGCATCGATCTGATGGCCGGACTCAGGGTCAATGCCGTGGATATCGAGCTGTCCCTCTCGCCCGGTCTGCTCCCGGGCCAGCGCCTCGGCGTGAGCGAGACCTGGGTCGATCCGCTGATTGGCGGGCGTCTGCGCTTCGCGATCACCGACCATTGGTTCGCGACCGCCTTAGCCGACGTCGGTGGCTTCGACGTTGGATCGGACTTCACCTGGCAGGTCTTCGCGAGCCTCGGCTACCAGTTCAACGAGCGCTGGTCGGTCCAGGGCGGCTGGCGCCATGTCGCGATCGACAAAGAGATCGACGGACGCGATGTCGAGAACGATTTCAGCGGTCCGTTGCTCGGTTTCACCGTGCGGTTCTGACGACCCGGTGCCGCGACTCGCCGCATCCTTGCGGCTCCCCAGACCGGCGAAGCCATTGCCCCAACGCGATGACATCGCCAGGCCCTATGCCAACCACCAAAGAGAGAATCCAATGACCCCTCGACTACCTGTCCTCTTTGCGGCCTGCATTACCACGGCGGTAGCGGGACTTGCGACTGGAGCAGAGCCGCCAACCGGCGCCTCACCGGCAACGGACTTCACCCTGAAGCGGGGCCAAAGCCTGTCCTCGCTCTGTTCCACCATTCGGCAATCGGGCGTGGATGTCTCGATCCCCGATTGCGTCAAGCAAATCCTGTTCGCCAACCGACAAGTGGTTCGATGATCGCTTCGGCTACGTCTGGAAGGATCCGGCATCGGTGAAGCTCGATTCCGCCGTCCGGCTCTGGGCCGGCGTCCCCTACCTGCTGCCGGCGGAGCTGGATGCCTCGCAACCGGCGCAGGCCGAGCCCGCACCGCAGCCGCAACAGCCCGACGCCACGCCGATCCCCCGGGCCATTTCGATCCGAAGGGCAAACCGCCGTCGAAGTACACGATGGAAGTGCTGCGAGCAGTCGAGCAAGAACCTGCCGTTCGCCGACAAGCGCGACTTCGACGAGCAAAAGAAGGGCTTCATCGCCGCCGATGACCGACCTGAAGATCAAGGCGGACGCCGGCCACGTTGCCTGGGACATGGAGCGGTTCCAGTTCCTCAACGAGGACAGGGAATTCGACAGCATCCATCCCTCGCTGCGCCGCATCTCGGTGCTGAACAACAACTACGGACTGTACGAGGTGCTACCGGGCAAGGTCTACCAGGTCCGGGGCGTCGATCTCTCCGACATCTCCTTCGTCCGCGGCAAGACCGGCTGGATCGTGTTCGACCCGCTGGTGTCCGCAGAGACGGTGCGCGCGGCCTGGAAGCTGTTCCAGGAGCAGGTCGGCGAGGGGCTGCCCGTCACGGCGGTCATCTACTCGCACTCCCACGCCGACCACTGGGGCGGCGTACGCGGCATCGTCGACGAGGCGGACGTGCGAGCCGGCAAGGTCGAGATCATCGCCCCGCGCGACTTCATGCAGCACACGATCTCGGAGAACGTATACGCCGGCAATGCCATGAACCGGCGGCTCTTCTTCCAGTACGGCCTGCTGCTGCCGGCGAGCCCCTACGGCTACGTCGGCCAGGGCCTCGGCCCCGGTGTCTCCGCCGGCAACATGGGCCTGATCGCGCCGACGAAGATCGTCGAGCAGCCCATCGAGGAGCTCGATGTCGATGGCGTGAAGATGATCTTCCAGAACACGCCGAACACCGAAGCGCCGACGGAGATGAACACCTACATCCCCGAGCTGAAGGCGCTGTGGATGGCCGAGAACGTCACCGCCACGCTGCACAACATCTACACGCTGCGCGGCGCGCCGGTGCGCGATCCGCTGAACTGGTCGAAGTACATCGCCGATGCGTTGTACCGGTTCGGTACCGAGGCCGAGGTGATGTTCGCCTCGCACCACTGGCCGCGCTGGGGCAACGAGCGGATCCAGGAGGTGCTGCGCGGCCAGCGCGACCTCTATGCCCACATGAACAACCAGGTGCTGCACCTGGCCAATCAGGGCGTGACCATCAACGAGATCCACAATGTCTACGAGCTGCCCAAGAGCATCCAGCAGATGTGGTTCAACCGCGGCTATCACGGCTCCCCCGAGCACAACAGCCGCGGGGTGATCCAGCGTTACCTCGGTTTCTGGGACACCAACCCGGCGACGCTGATCCCGCTCTCGCCGGGCGACTCGGCACCGCTGTACGTCGAGATGATGGGCGGCGCGGAGAAGGTCCTGGCCCGCGGACGCGAGCTTCATGACGAGGGGGCCTATTTCTACGCCCAGGAGATCCTCAACAAGCTGGTCCATGCCGAGCCGCAGAACCAGGCCGCCAAGGAACTGCTGGCGGACGTGTACGAGCAGATCGGCTACCAGCAGGAGAACCCCGGCCTGCGCAACAGCTTCCTCGCGGGCGCCTACGAGCTGCGCAACGGGATCCCGACGGGAGCGGCGGCGAGCTCGACCAGCCCCGACGTGATCCGGGCGATGTCCACGGAGCTGTTCCTGAACTTCCTCGGCATCCGCATGGACAGCCGCAAGGCCGAGGGCATGCGCTTCACCATCAACCTCATCACGCCCGACAACGGCGAGAAGTTCCTGATCGAGCTCGAGAACGCAACGCTCACCAACATCCAGGGCTTCCTAGCCGACAAGCCCGACCTGACCCTCACCATCAACCGGTCCGATCTCGAGAAGACGATGATGGGCGAGAAGACGCTGGAGGCACAGATCGTGGACGGCACCGCCAAGGTGCAGGGTGACGCGAGTATCCTCAAGAAACTCGCGGCCACCATGGTCGACTTCGACCCGCGCTTCGAGATCATGCCCAGGCACCAAGCTACGGGGCGAGGTCACGCACGACGATGCCTACGAGGCGGTGGTCGGCGGGGCCGTCGCGGAGTAACACCTGCGCAAGAAGACCGGGCGCGCGCTCGATCCCGGGCGCGCGCCCGACCTTTCTACGCGCCCTTCATCGGAAGGACATCAAATTTCGCAACCCTTGCTGGATACGACTGCTGTCGATGCACACACCAAACAAGAAGTCTCTCGGGTCCAAACGCCCCGGTCTGCGCCATGCGCTCGCTGCCGCATTGATCTTTTCGAGCGTGGGCGCTTGCGCTGCGGCCGCTACGAACTACAGCGCCGCGGTCACTCCCTTCTACCAGTCCGACAGCGACCTCGATTCCGGCGGTGAAGCGGGCTATGCGGCGGTGTTCACGTCCATCAGGGGCAACTGGACCCTCGACGCGCATTCGAGCCTCGGGCTTGGGCTTCGCTTCGATTACGAGGATTGGCGCTTCAACGACACCGGGCCCTTGGGCGGTATCCAGCCCTGGGACCGGCTGTCTCGCGTCGGGATATCCATCCCGTACAGCTACACGACCGACGGCGGCTGGCGCTGGACCCTTTCCCCGACGGTCGAGTACTCGGGCGAATCGGGTGCCAGTGTTTCCGACTCGCTGGAGTACGGTGCATTGATTTCGGCGGCGAGACGCCTCCATTCCGGTCTGACCCTGGGGCTCGGCGTAGGCGTGTATGACCGAATCGAGGAGACGCGCGCGTTCCCGTTCCTTATCGTCGACTGGCGGATCACCGATCGCCTGCGTCTCACCAATCCCCTCGCCGCAGGCCCCGCCGGACCGGCGGGATTAGAGATTTCCTATAGCCTGGGGTCCGGTTGGGACGCCGGTATCGCCGCAGCATACCGGTCATTTCGCTTCCGCCTCGACGAGAAGGGCCCCATCCCAAACGGGATCGGCGAGAACCAGAACGTGCCCCTGGTAGCTCGGATCGGGAAGGACATCTCGGACACGCTGAGTTTCAATTTCTTCGTAGGCGCAACCCTCGCCGGGAACCTGCGCGCCGAAGATCGGAACGGCAACCGTCTCTACGACGTGGACCGCGATCCCGCGGCATTGATCGGCCTGTCGTTGGCCGCGCGTTTCTGACCTTCTCGATCCCCGGGCGCGGGTCAATCCTGGCCGCTGTCCATCGCCCGGAGCTTCGCTGAGATGAAGGCGCTGTGCGGGACATGGAGCAGATTCGCCACTTTGCGTACCAGATACTCCTCGTGCTGGCACAACACCTGATCGGCGTAGGCGACTTGCCATAGGCGCTGGATCAGGTTCGCCCGTTGCGGCGCATCGAAATTGGCGGCGATGAGCGATGTGAATTGGTGATAGTCGGTCGCCTGCTCCCGCTCTGCCTGGGCGCAGGCAATCAACTCCTCGGCCTGATGGCGCGAAAGGCCAAAACCCTCCCGCACCGCCGTGATGACGGCCCCATGCTCCTTGGGCGTCATGGTCTCATCCATGTGCGCCATTTCCAGCAGCAGGGCCGCGGCGGCGCAACGCGCGGATGCGTCCGGGTCTGCGGCAGAACCGGAGTCCGTTGCCAGGTATTCGTCAAAAAAGCTGCGAATTTGGTTCAGCATAGGGGCTCTGTGTGCTCTGGACAGGGCGACGGGGCTCAATGCACCGCCTGGTTATGGACCACCCGGACCCTCTGTGGCCGCGGCGGCCCACCGACGCAGGGTAGCAAGGATGGGGGCTATGGCGGGCGGTTCCGGATCACCCGGCAGGAGCCGCACCAGCAGGCCCCGGTGAGAGGCATCGAGGATGAGGGGCTCGGCCCCGTCCGCGAGGCGGGCCGAGTCCAGGGTCACCACCCCGTCCCCCAGGCCATCGCCCATGCTGGACCACCAGTCCCTGAGACGGCGGCGCAGGTCGTCTGACCCCGCCTCGGCAGCGGCGGCATCAAGGCCGACAGAGAGGTCCGGCGGCGCCAGTAGCCGCCCTTGGATCGCCTGTAACGGCACAGCGCTCGGCCAGGGCCTGGCGTTCAGTGTCTTGAGGAAGTCGCTGCCCGGTCGCAGGTCGATCTTGGCCGCGCCTGTGCCGTCGCGCAGGGCGGCAAACAAGGAGAAGCGGCGCCCCTGGCCGGTGGGAAACTGGTCCCGCAGTTCCAGCCAGACCCGAAGCCGCGCCCACTCCGACCCCTGGTTGGGGGTGCCAACGAGGATGACGCCGGACACCGCGGGCCCCAGGCCCAGCGGGGACTCCCCCACCGGGTGCCGCAGGCGGGACACAAAATCCCGGGCCACCAACCCGCCCATGCTGTGTCCGATCAGCACCACCGGACGGTCCGCCGGGAGATCGTCCCAACGCCCCGCAAGGTAGTCGGCGCTGCGGTCTATGCCCTGGTCATTGGGATAACGAAACTCCCAGACCTCGAAGCCAGCCCCCCCCAGGACCGGGATCAGGTCATCCCAGATGCTGCCAGGCTCATCGAGCCCATGTACCAGCAGGACCCGAGGGCCTGTGGCCGCACCGGGTACGACCCGGGACTGAACACCGTGCCACCCATCCTCCAGGGCCATCTCCTGGGGAAACCAGTCGCTCAGCCGCTCCTGGACCAGGACACGCAGCCTGCGCTCTTCGCGCGGGTGGCTCTCGGACCATCCGATCCAAAGCAGCCCCAAGACGACCACGAGGAGCACGCCCAGGGCCAGGAGCCATCGCCGGCCCAAGCCTGGGCTCCCTCGTCTGGCCTGGCCGGCCGCATCCTGGGTCAAGGGATGGCCCTGCCCCTGGCGGAATTCGTCATTCCTGCGCGGCGGCGGGAAATTCGCTGGAGACCTGGGAGGTCCGGAACATGAGCCACAGGCTGAGTACCAGTGGCGGCCACTTCGGCGACCAGGGCGAGCATCAGGGCCATCAGGCTCACCAGATCGACCGCCGACACCCAACTGGCGGAGGTGCCTGCGACGGTCTGGATGGCCGGAATGCCCCCCTGGGGAGCGGAGAGGAATTAGAACAGGAGTTGCCCCACCTCGAGCCAGCATCACCAGCATCGAGAAGAAGAGACCCACGCTGCTTGCCACCAGACCGATCCAGACCTTGCCCAGCACTGCCGACTCGGTGATGCTGGACTCGGGATCGGCGATGGTCCTGGCAAGGACTGTGTAGCGATGGAACCAATAGGTGGTGAAAAGGAGCATCAGCAGGCTGACGATGGTCAGGTATTCGACGATCGGCAAGTCCTGCACGCGGCCCCGTTGTCTGGCCGGAGAACACGAAGACATAGAACATCAACAGCACCGGGATCGAGCCAAGCACCACCTGGAGCCAGAAGCCGACCCGGCCGAGGCGTCTGAAGGTCGTCGCCAGATTGTCCAGTTTCGATGTGTGCAGACCTTCGATCATTCGCTTGAACATAGTCGCTTTCGCCTCGACCGCGGACTGCGGTTCTCCAGGGTTATCGGTCAAATCTGCGTCCGGGTACGGCGGCCAAGGCGGCGGGCCTCTGGCCGCGTGCCGCCGATAGCGCCAGGGTGAGCCTTGGGATCGGATGGCAGGGCCTGGGGCCGAGGGGCCGGCGGCGGCGCTCCAAGGCCAGGTGGGCCCCGGCGTCCAAGTCCAGTGCCCGGGCAGCGCTGCCCAACTACCCTCGGCATTGTCCCCGGACACCTTTGGGGTTGCAACGACCTGGATGGGGACCCGGAAGCCCCGACCCGGAGAATATCCGACGGCCATTGGACGCGCACGCGGCCCCGGTTCTGGTACCCTCTGGGCCGCCCCGTCAACCTGGCGCGGCCTTGGCCGGCGATGTCCTGCCCCCCGATGCGCCGTCTTATCCGGACGGCCGAACCCTAAGACCACCCGCGAGGGTCCACATGCCACTCTGGTCCTGGCTATTTCCGACTACGGCGGCCGGCCTCCTGGCCGCCCTGTTGACGGTGCCGTCGGGGGCACTCCTGGTGGCGGCCTGCGTAGTCGCGCTGATCGGTACCGTGATTGCCTCGGTACACCATGCCGAAGTGGTGGCCCACCGCGTCGGCGAACCCTTCGGCACCCTGGTGCTGGCGGTCGCCGTCACGGTGATCGAGGTCGCTCTGATCGTCAGCGTCATGCTTGCCGGCGGCCCGGACAAGGCGGGGCTGGCGCGTGACACCATCTTTGCCGCCGTGATGATCATCGTCAACGGCGTCGTCGGCCTCTCGGTACTGTTGGGCGCCTTGGCGCACGGCGAGCAGTCGTTCCGCATCGAGGGCTCCGGGCCGGCCCTGGCGGCCTTGGTCACGCTGGCGACCTTATCGCTGGTGCTGCCCACCCTGACCACCAGTTCCTCGGGTCCTACCTACTCCGAGGCCCAGTTGCTGTTTGCCGCGCTGGTCTCCTTCGTCCTGTGGGCCCTGTATGTGTTCGTGCAGACGGTGCGGCACCGCGATTACTTTCTGCCTGCCGATGATCGCGCGGGGGACGAGGCACAGGCCGAGGGGCCCTCGCTGAGGCTGGCCTGGGCGAGCTTCGGTCTGCTGCTGGTCTCGCTGGTCGGCGTGGTCGGGCTGACCAAGGCGCTGTCGCCGAGCATCGAAGGTGCACTCGCCGTCGCGCACGCCCCCAAGGCCGTCGTCGGGATCCTGATCGCGCTGCTGGTGCTGCTGCCCGAGTCCCTGGCCGCGGTCCGCCATGCGCGTGCCAACCGCCTCCAGATCAGCATGAATCTCGCGCTTGGCTCGGCATTGGCCAGCATCGGATTGACCATCCCCGCGGTGGCGTTGGTCGCAATCTGGCTGGATCTGCATCTGGTCCTTGGTTTGGGGCCCAAGGACATGGTGCTTTTGGCGCTGAGCTTCCTGGTCGGGACCATCACCCTGAGCAGCGGTCGCACGACCCTGATGCAGGGTGCCGTACATTTGGTGATCTTTGCCGTCTTCGTCTTCCTGGCATTCGTACCCTGATTTATTGAGCGGCAGCCACGCCGACCCCAGCGAGCACGGCGAAGGTCGGCATGGGCCCTGGCTCCACCCGCCACCGCTCGCGGCCCGTGCCGAGGCCACGTATAGGGGCAAATCAAAAGGCCTGTCTGCGTTGGGTGTAGGTCGGACTTTAGTCCGCCGGACATCGCGTATCCACCGAGCAGCACCGTCGGGCTGAAGCCCGACCTACACTCCGGGGCGGCCTGCGGCGCAAGGGCACAACACCAAACCCAGACATAGCCAATCAAAGCGAGGGTGGCTCAACGACATCGATCGCATACCAACATGGCACTCTGAGGGCTTCCCCGGAAATACGCAGCGGTTTGGCGTCAGGGCGGCATTTCAAATGGTTTGGAAACGCCGCCCTGATTTCTTACGCACGGTCTCCGCAGGACTGCATTGGGGTTGCATAGCCCCTACCGGGTTCCAATCGCCAAACGCTCGGTCGTGGCTACGCCCTGCAAGTCCCGATAGAGAACCGTTCGACCAACATCAGGCAAGGTCGAAGCGGTCCGCATTCATGACCTTGTTCCAGGCCGCCACGAAGTCCTGCACGAACGCCTCTTGCCCATCGTCCTGTCCGTAGACCTCTGCAATCGCACGGAGCTGCGAGTTCGAACCGAAGATGAGGTCAGCGCGGGTGCCGATCCACTTCAGTTCACCGGTTGCGCGGTCGCGTCCTTCGAACTCATCCTCGTCTTTCGAGGTCGCCTTCCACTCGGTGCTCATATCGAGCAGGTTGACGAAGAAGTCGTTGGTGAGTGTCTCAGGGCTCGTTGTGAAGACGCCGTGTTGAGACTGCCCGACATTTGCGTTCAACACGCGCATGCCGCCGAGGAGAACCGTCATCTCAGGCGCGGTCAGCGTCAGGAGCTGCGCCTTGTCAATCAGCAGCTCCCCAGCCGATGCGGTGTACTTGGCCTTCTGGTAATTGCGGAACCCATCCGCTACTGGCTCGAGTACGGCGAAGGAGTCCACATCGGTTTGCTCCTGCGAGGCATCCGTGCGCCCCGGCGCGAAGGGCACCTCCACATCACGTCCGGCCTTCTTCGCCGCCTGCTCGACGGCTGCGCAACCGCCGAGAACGATCAGGTCCGCGAGCGATACCTGCTTACCGCCAGACTGCGCGGCATTAAAGTCCTTCTGCACGCCCTCAAGCGTTCTCAGCACCTTCGCCAACTGGGCAGGTTGGTTGACCTCCCAGTCCCTCTGCGGCGCGAGGCGGATGCGCGCCCCGTTCGCGCCACCGCGCTTATCGGAGCCACGGAAGGTGGAGGCTGACGCCCAGGCAGTCGCGACCAATTCGGAGACGGACAGGCCCGAGGAGAGGATCCTCGCCTTGAGGTCCGCGATGTCGGCCACGTCGATCAATTGGCGATCGATCCTTTGGCACGGGGTCTTGCCAGATCAACTCCTCTGCCGGGACCTCCGGGCCGAGATAGCGCGAGCGCGGACCCATATCGCGGTGTGTGAGCTTGAACCAGGCGCGGGCGAAGGCATCTGCCAACTCGTCCGGGTGTGCGTGGAAATGCCGCGCAATCGGCTCGTAGGCCGGGTCGTAACGCATCGCCATGTCCGCGGTGGTCATGATGATCTGCACCCGCTTCGACGGATCGTCGGCGGCCGGCGCCTGGTTACTGTCCGTCTCGCGCTTCGGCGTCCACTGCCAGGCACCCGCCGGGCTTTTCTCCACGACCCAATCGTTGCCGAACAGCATGTCCAGATAACTGTTGTCCCACTGTGTCGGGGTCGGCGTCCATGAACCTTCCAGGCCGCTGCCGATCTGATCGCCGCCTTTGCCGCTACCAAAACTGCTCTTCCAGCCCAAGCCCATCTGTTCCAAGGGGGCCGCTTCGGGTTCGGGCCCCACGTGGGTTGCCGGGCCGGCGCCGTGGCATTTGCCGAAGGTGTGGCCGCCGACGGTGAGGGCCACGGTCTCATAGTCGTTCATCGCCATGCGCGCGAAGGTCTCGCGCACGTCCCGGCCCGACGCGACCGGATCCGGGTTGCCACCAGGCCCTTCCGGGTTCACGTAGATCAGACCCATCTGAACGGCGGCCAGGGGATTCTCGAGGTCCCGGTCGCCGGCGTGGCGCTTGTCGCCGAGCCATTCCGTCTCTGGGCCCCAGTAGGTGCCTTCTTCAGGCTCATAGACGTCCGCGCGCCCGCCGCCGAAGCCGAAGGTCTTGAGGCCCATCGACTCCAAGGCGCAGTTGCCGGCGAGGATCATGAGATCGGCCCAGGAGATCTTGTTGCCGTACTTCTGTTTGATCGGCCAAAGCAGCCGGCGCGCCTTGTCGAGATTCACGTTGTCGGGCCAACTGTTGAGCGGTGCGAAGCGTTGCTGGCCCGAGCCTGCTCCGCCGCGGCCGTCCGAGATGCGGTAGGTGCCCGCGCCGTGCCAGGCCATCCGGATGAAGAGCGGACCATAGTGACCGTAGTCCGCCGGCCACCAGTCCTGCGAGTCCGTCATCAGCGCGTAAAGGTCCTGCTTTACGGCCCCGAGGTCGAGCTTCTTGAACTCCTCGGCGTAGTTGAAGGCCTCGCCCAACGGATTGGACTGGGGGCCGTTTTGCTGGAGAAGCTTCAGGTTCAACTGGTTCGGCCACCAGTCCCGATTCGACTTCACTCCAGTCGTCGTGTGCATGACCGGGCACTTGCCCGCGTTCGTGTCAGCTTTCTCGTTCATCTTTCTCTCCGATCATGGCTGCAATTTTCGTCAGGTTGTTCCGTACAGAGCCCTCATGACGCTCGGGCGTTGTCACCGACCAGGTCTCAGTTGCCTTCCTCGGCGTAAAGCGTCAGCGCGAAGTCGCACCCGACATCGGCGACGGTGGAGCAGCGCCTCGGCACCGTTGCCGACCTGCGATTTCCCTCCTAATCGCTGGCCGGGCGCTGCAAAGCTGGACCCTGTCCAGAGTCTGGACGCCACCTTGCGATCCTTCCAATCGATTATTCGGATTCTCATGATAGTCATCCTCTATCAAAAATGCCGCCTACCCCAGTCCCGCGCTATTCCGAAAGGAGGCTATTACTGCCCTCGAAGCGCCTGTCGATGGTCGGCTTGAGACGCGAACCCTACGCTACAGCGCCCGCACCCCGGAGCGTGCCAGGCACGTGTCCGCCGGAGTCCCACCTATGGACGGCCGCCTTGCAACCGCCCTCCCCAGCGCTATCATCTTTTTCTTTGACCTGGCATCCGGCCAAGATGGGGGGACATGGGCGCACAGATCCTGGACGGCAAGGCAATCGCGGCGAATATCCGCACCACCATCAAGGGACAAGTCGAGGCCATGGCAGGCCAAGGCCATCGGCCCCCTGGGCTCGCCGTGGTACTGATCGGGGCCAATCCTGCGTCGCAGGTTTATGTGCGGAACAAGCGCAAGGCGTGCGTCGAGGTGGGCTTTTACTCCGAGCTGCACGATCTCCCCGCTGAGACCCGCCAGGAGGCCCTGCTGGACCTGATCGACAGCCTCAACGCCCAGTCGAACATCGACGGCATCCTGGTCCAGCTCCCACTGCCGAAGCACATCGACGAGGAGGCGATCATCGAGCGCATCCTCCCCACCAAGGACGTGGACGGCTTCCACCCCTACAACGTAGGCCGGCTAGCCCTGCGTATGCCGCTGCTGCGCCCCTGCACGCCCAAGGGGGTAATGACCATGCTGGAGCGCACCGGACGGCCACTGGAGGGCCTGGACGCGGTCATCATCGGGCAGTCCAACATCGTCGGGCGCCCCATGGCCCTGGAGTTGCTGGCGGCACGCTGCACCGTCACGGTCTGCCACAGTCGCACCAAGGACCTGGCGGCAAAGGCCCGCGGGGCCGACGTGCTGGTGGCGGCTGTCGGTCGTCCGCGTTTCGTCCCCGGGGACTGGGTGAAGCAGGGCGCCATGGTGATCGACGTGGGGATCAACCGCCTGGAGGACGGGAGCCTGGTGGGGGATCTGGACTATGCACCCTGTCGCGAGCGGGCCTCCTGGATCACTCCGGTCCCGGGGGGCGTCGGCCCCATGACCATCGCGAGCCTTTTGGAGAACACGGTGCAGGCGGCGCAATTGCACGCCGCTGGCGCTGCCTGACCAACCCGGCGCATTCGTCGCTGCCCTCCAGGTGATGGTGCATGTCCTCGTCACCGCCGAAGCACCTACCGCTGGAATTGGCCCGCTAGGTCGTGCCGAATCCCGTCCTGGCGGGCATGGTCACGACCGACGCGGCGTGGCCCCGCAGTACCTATCGTGCCACGGTCTGCCTGACGTCCATTCGGCTTAGCTGGCGACCAACGGGGTGCTCAGCCAGCTCGGTGGGGACCGCCGCCAAGCGCAGACCGGCGATGCCACCTTCAAGGACGGTTCTTGGGAAGGCCCCCGCTTGAGATCCATGGGTCGCTGGATACAGCCGTGCCTGCGCGCCGCCCCCATAAGCGACTATCCCCGCCCAGCAATTCCCTATTTAACTGCCAGGGATTTATCCCTTGTCTGCCACCCATAGCGGGACTACCCTCGTTACACGCTTCGACATGGGAAGGTTGGATTTCCTATACCTTACCCCTCCCTTATCCCCCCTACCTTTTCGCGACGCAGACGGTTTCCTGCGAGGCCAGGCTGCTGGAAGGGCGTCGGATTCGTCGATGCACCGACGGGCATCCTCCGCCGAACAGCCGCAAAACGAGCCAGAACAATATGAAGAACCCAACTAGGACCAGCCTCGTTGCCGTGGCTGTGACGCTCTTTGCAGCGTCCGCTGATGCGGAAAGAGTGGAGTTCAAAGCGAAGCTCACAGAAGCCGCTGAACGCTCACAAGTGGATATCGACCCAGAAAGGATGCTCAAGATAGTGTCCAATTTCGACAGAAGGGATACTGACGGAGACGGTATCCCCGATATGCGGGACTCCGATATCGACGGAGACGGAATTGTGAATAGAGAAGACCCCACCCCTTACGGTGGGTTCCTCCGCAGCGCTCCGCCGCGCCTGGTCAAGTTCTACTATGACCCAAAGGAAGGGAAGCTAACCTGCAATGGGACGGAGAAGGAGGAGAAAGTGCCCACCTCTTGTCCGTTCGATGAGGCGGGAAGCCTGCGCATAAGCAGAACGGGTTGGCAGGGTGGTACGGCCCTACTCACCGAAAACGGCAACATCACCGGCGGGTGCCGCGAATCGCTTATCCCTGGAGCCAAAGACGAATACAACCTGGTCAATGTCTGTAGGCCGAATGACGGCGGAGCGCGCCAGGACGCAACCGGGAAAAGGCTCGTGGACGAGTGGTTCACAGATCTGCCCTGGCACCAAAAGCTCAGCACCTTGCACAGCAACCTTATCGACATACCATTTGTAATGCCATTCGACGCTCTGCCGCGAGAGGTATGCCCTTCAGCGGTTACGCCGACAGAGAAAGCACGCTGCATGTTGCAATACGGCATCGTCAACGTCATGGCCATGCATCGAACCGACACACTCTATAAGCCCGGTGAAACCCCCGAGGGGCAGGATTGCCAGGGCAATGCCTGTGTAGAAGTAAAGCTCGAAGTGCAACGTGTTCACACGCTCACAGACGATCCCCTGGGTTACGACGCCGATATAATCCGCAACAATGCCTACAGTTACGGCGATCCCAAGGCCCCAACCAGGGTGCCAAGCCTTGGCTTTGCCATAACCGAGGCAACGATTTTTGCGCCTTGGCGGCCCTGGTACACCGGCCATTACTGCGCCGCCTATCAGGATAATGTCACCGACTCGGTGTGTTACGAGGATTATTTCACCACCCAATTGCAGGCGGCGGCGGACACCGCAGCGAATAAATTTTGGCTGAAAGATTACCCGGCCTTATTCATCCCCCCGGGTACGGAACCGGGCTATACCCGGTACTGCCAAAGCGGCAAAGTTTCTTGTTCGATGTTTCTCGGAAAGGTCGATTGGCTGAAAGCAGCGACGGAACCGCAAGTCGTCGGCTGCGACAAGAATCCCCCTGCCCCTGGCGCGGACCCCCTGTCGACTTGCCAGGACGAGATCATGGCAAAGACCAAAAGACTCGACGACCAGTTCAACGACTCAATAGCCAAATTTGCCGATATTGGTCGCTACCCCTGGGCGGAAACCCCTGTAGAGGACCTGGGCACTGCCATCGCCACAAATCCCTTTATCGGGTACTACGAGTTGACGAGATTCAGCAACAACGGTGGCGGCGACATTCCCTCGTCACTGTTCAAGGCACCACGGTATGTGTTGCCAAAACAATGCACCAGAATGGATTTTCGAAATGCAAGCCAGGGTGACGGCGAGGGCATCGAGCATTTGAAGGACTGTGCCATTAATTTCGAAATTCACACCAGTGGCTTCCACGAAATCTGGAAAGAACTCTACGGAGGGGAGACGCAGAATCTCAATGTGGAAGAGATCGATAAGGTCTTACCTGGCTTTGCCGCGAACCAATACGGCCGCACTATGTTCATGTTCGCCGGCGTGGCGGAACAGAAGATACCCGTATCCTTCAAGCTACTCGATGATGGCATGTCGATTCATGACAAGATGTATGGATCGAGCATGTATACTCAATACTTACCCCTGGTAAATCCGGACGATCTTACCCTCAAAAGTAAGTCTTATGGGAATGATTTCTGGCATGCCTTTTTCATGAGTAACCACATGAACCAGGACCCTGATCACTTTATCCGTGGCATCCGCGGCCGAACATTGTGGCACAACGAATACCGTTCCAACGTCATGTATAAGTCAGGAGCGGTCGAACACAAAGATATTGGAACTCCGTTTGAAGGTATATTAGGACATGTCGACTTTCCAGCAGGATTTCAGGTTGCAAACCACCAGTCGCCATTCCATGGGAACACCTGTGATTCGTGTCATATCAGAAATGGTAGCGGAATCCCGCTGATGCCAAATGGCGAACTAGCCCAGATCCATATAGACAGAGGCATGAATGCCGATTTCGATATCAGCAAGCAGCGTGACTATACTTACACCAATCAGGAATTACCATCTATGAAGATGGTGTTATTCGATCTGAAAGCCGTATCCGAGCGCTTCGAGCAATGCGACGCCAACGACCACACGACACCCAAGACTACCGAGCACTTACGTGATCGGTCTTACACCAACAGGATCATGAACTTCTACGGTAATAGCTTTCACGTCAATCAGGATGACAAGTTGCCTACGTATACAATGGCGTATGTTCCTATCACGGACGATAGCGGCTTTGAAATTGTGGACAAGACCCCACGTCAGCCGCTCGGTAGCATGGCCTATCAGCCACAGAGAGTCGATATCTCCAAAATCGATACCGGTACTCTGTGCAATGAGATCGCAGACAAGCCCGCCGACGTCGGCAGCGCCAGTTGGCCCGTGAGCTGCATGGACGTATCGGGAGACGCAATTTCTCGGGCTATTGCCGACGGCGAAATTGGGTTCCTGCATTTATTGGGGCGCCGACTGGGGAATACGCCTCTGATTGAAATGATTCCGGACCGCGCGATTATGGATACACAGCGGGCGCAGCGCGACGCTACAACGGGCATCGGGTATCCGGGCTGCTACGCGCTCGCGGCGGGGACGAGAGTGGGCAGCGGTGGGGCAACAAATTATCGGAGCTGCGCGTCCGGGCGATTCGGACGGACCAGTAACGATTGTTACATCAGTCGATGGGGCTGGATGGGCGACCGCGCATCCCTGGAGGACCAGGTCGCTAATGCCGCGAGCGTCGAAATGAATATAACCTCTAAGGAAGGGTACGGCGACGTTCACCCGAACCCAACGAGGCAGGACCAGCTGGTCCGGTACAATCAGACGCTCTGCGGCCCGGCAGATGCCAGCTGTAAGCACAGTGAGGCGAACTCCGACATTACGGAGCAGGAAGTCAAAGACATGGCAACCTACCAACGCTGGATTGGTATTCCACAACGGTCTGAATACCAGGTATCCAGCGAGACTGTTCAGCGTGGTGAGAAGATTTTCAATGATCTGGGTTGTAGCAATTGCCACGTCATTGGCAAGATTGCTTTTGTCGGCGACGATAATATGTTGCCGGATGAGGAAAGGAATAACTTGAAAGGATTGCAGCTACGCTCGGGTGGGGAGCCTGATTACCCCTTCGTTTCGTATCTTGGCACGGATTTGTTGCTGCATGATATGGGGTATTTGTCGCAAGTGGCGAAGTCGCCAGGCAGTCAAACGATCCGCAACAGCAATGGGACGGTAAAGGATGGATATAGATCTTATGTACAGCGCATACGAACGCCGGCGTTGAAAGGTCTTCGGTTTAACCGGTTTGTGACCGACTCGAATCACAACACGGAAATGCCTCTAGCGAAAGACGTGCCTGCGGAAAGCATCATTCCCGGCTGTGATTTTTTGTTACACGATGGTAGGGCGTGCGACGCAATTGAAGCAACTTATCTTCACGATGGCCCGGCCGTCAGGCAATTGGGGATGATCGAAGCGCTGAATAAGATGCCAGCGACGCAATTGCAGGACTTGCGCGCATTTCTGTATTCTCTATAGGTGGCGCTAGCTCGCAGATTATTTCACTGCGGAATTCCCACACTTTGTCGCGGTGCGCGCGACCGGGTTTTCCGCATTGAGGGCCACGCGGTGGGGTACCGGTGGAAGACGGCGCCATGCAGGAAACGCTGATGCACTGGTGCACACAACGACCAATGCCTCGACACGCTACACCCGTTGCGCTAATCGGCCACCTTCTCAGGCACCTCAGAACGGCGGGGCCGCACCCGCGGCCCCGCTTAACCGCTTTGAGCGGCTCATGAAGTTAAGTGCTCCGGCTTGGCCGCGGGATTGTTACTGACCTGCGGTCGGAGTCGCCAGCATTAGCCAAGTCGCGCTGCACCGCCCTAGGCACCTAGGGAAGCGCTGATTAAAGCGCTTCCCGTGCGGGGCAGGGATGCCCCGCCATTTTCAACGGCTGTAAGCGGTTGAAAATGGAGCGCCCCGGGAGTCGCGCCTCGCGGGGCGCGAGCTGGTTAAAGCCAAGGATGGCTTTAACCAGCGTCTCCCTAGACTTCGGAAACCCTCAGGGATACGTCCCAAAAGTCCAGTGGATGGTATCGACCACGCCGCAGTTTGGCAAAGTGCAATTGCCATCCGACGTATACGCGATGAACTGGGGCGAACTGATCTCCATGTATCGATCCGCGCAGGGCGGATTTGCATCCCAGCAACGCTGGTGACTGTTAACGCCGTTAACCCAGTTGTTATTCCAATTATCAACATACTTCTTTCCATATCGGAAAATCCAGGGGCCGCCACTGCAACCTGGTGTCTGCAGAGTGCCTAGAAACTTTGAATCGTGGTAAGTGCCCCAGTTTGCTGTATAGCCAGCCTCCTCGGCAGAGGTAACATAAATCTTTCCGCCGTTAAAGTCGGCATACTCATTATGGTCGCTGGCAACTCGATCAGCCGCTGGATAACCGAACATCTCCTCATGCTGACCGACCCCGAAATTCCACGAATAGCCTAACCAGCCCACCACGTAGCCCGGATAGTCATTATGTACGGTACCGTTTGTTCCGTAGATCGCCATACCAAGATCCGCATCCGGTTCACCCGTTGTGTGCCACCTCGTGGTGGTTGTCAGCGCGTTTGTTGTCCAACACCCCACAGCCGGGTTCACACCACCCTGACCAATGTCGTAAGATGGGCAGAACATCACATTCTCCGCCCAAGTCGTGTCACCGTCGCTTACACAATGGCCCGCCGTAACCACATACTTGAAGCCAATCAAAGACGCAGAACAGACCCAACTCCCGCCATTAAGGGAGAAAAAAAGTTTCCCCACAGGAGAGCGGGGCCAAGTCCTATATTTACCCTGGAACTCGTAGGTCGTATGTGCGGAGGGATAGTTCGAGCTCGCCGGGCCTGGTGGCTGGCTAAAGTCGGTAATATCCTCCGCTGTCCGGTAGGTCGACCGCGCAGACAAGTCCAGCGGACCGGATCCAGGCATCGCCCCAGGGGGTAAGGCTGGGGGTTCGAGCGGCACCCCTTCTGCAGATGGGGCAAGGGACGTAGCGTAGGAGACATCTCTTGGTAACGCGGCGGCCATCCGTTCCGGAGTCCAATAGTCGGCGATCGCCGCAGCCGTCGCCGCGTCTGTCTCCTGAGGCTGACTCATGACATGAGGCGCCGTATTATCAGCACCGGCAGTACCTGTCCACGCCATACCCATAACCAGGGCAGATATCAGCGGATGAGTTCCCCAACGAGGACGCCAAAGACCCAGTGTGTTCATTTAAATTCACCTCGGCAAGCTGACTGTCGGTACACCAAAGGAAGGGCCGCGCCGCGCCGCGCGTCGGAAAGAGTATAGAACAAGGCGAGCATGGAAGGGACGTCTTGGGCAAGGGCACAGTGCGAACCAACCAGGTCCAAGCTGTCCTAGGAATATTCAGCGCCCCGCCCTATCCCAACTGTTTGACGGCTGCCATAAGGCACCTGACCGCCTCGTCGCCACTACCATGCGCCGCTCGCTGTTTGCGTTGGCCGCGTTGTTCGAGCAGGCGAAAACGGGAGCCCTAAGTGCTATGGCAGGAGTAGGGGGAATGGACACCGCGCAGGTCGGCGCCGAGACCAGGAGGCCCCTACTCCCGCTGTTCCTCGCTGGGGGCCGCACCGGCGCCCCGGGATGTCCGCCATCCTTGGCAACCAGACGCGGCTGTACCTCCCCATTCCTGAGATCGCCCGGCCATCTTTGACAACGGAGGGGGAAATATCCTCTTGCCTGGCCGGCTTTGGGAGGACCCGGCGGCGACAGGGGGATCGCCTTCTGCTTTGTCCTCGGCCGTCTAATTGGACGCGCGGCTTAGCCCGGGGGCCGCTTGCCCTGTGACGGGCCCTTGCCCTGGGACCTGGCCCTGGCTTGGGCCCTGGCTCAGCCTCTGGCGCAGCAGGTCCCCCAAGGTTCCCATGCCCTGACTGGGCTTGGCATAGTCGGCAGCCTTGGGGCCCGGCTCCGCAGCTACCTGGCGGTTCGGATCCAGGGACAGCCCGATGCGCCGCTTCTCGAGGTCTACGCTCAAGACCGTCGCCTCCACCTCGTCACCTGTGCTCAAGACCTCGTTGGGGTGGGTGATCCGCCGTCCGGTCCCCAGTTCGCTGATGTGGACCATCCCCTCCAGCCCGGGGGCAAGCTCGACAAAGGCCCCGAAGGGTTGCACCCGGGTGACACGGCCCTTGACGCGGGTACCTACCGTGAACTCGCGCTCCGCATCTGTCCAGGGGTTCTTGGCCAAGGCCCGCAACGACAACGCGATCTTCTCCGGGTGCTTGGGATTACCGGTCTGGTCGATGCGCAGGACCGCGACCTCCACCTGCTGGCCGATGCTCAAGATGTCGCTGGGGTGGCGCACCCGCTCGAAGGCCAGTTCGCTAATGTGGACCATACCCTCGACTCCGCCGAGATCGACAAAGGCCCCGTAGTCCTGGAGCGAGGTCACGGTCCCCGGCAGGACAGCGCCCACCACGACCTTGGCACGCATCTCCGCGGCCTTGGCCCGGCGCTCCTCCTCCAGCAGCTCGCGGCGGGAGACCACCAGATTGGTGTGCTTGCCGCCCTCGAACTTGGTGATGCGAAAGGCGAAGCGCTGGCCGACATAGGTGGACAGGTCCTCGACGAACTGGAGCGATGCCTGGGAGGCGGGACAGAAGGCCCGCACGCCGGCGATCTCCACCTCCAGCCCGCCCTTGGTCACCCCGGTGACATGCCCCTCCACCGGCAGGTGCTGCTCGTAGGCCTGCTCCAGCCCGGCGGTCCCGTGCATGCGCCGCCCGTGCTTGCTGCCGAGAAGAAGGGTCCCGCTGTCGGCGTCGATGGCGCTGACGGCCATGTCCACCGGGTCGCCTACACTCAGGGTTAGGTTGCCGTCCGCATCGGTGACCTCCTGAAGGTCGATGATGGCATCGGACTTGCTGCCGAGGTTGACGTAGACGTGCTCGCGCCCGATGGACGCGACGGTGCCGTGCACCCTATCGCCCACCTGGGGCGGGCGCTTGGCCTTGGTGGCGTGCTGGCGCTCGAACTGGCCGAGGAGGGCTTCGAAGTCTTCGTGGTCTGTCATGATCTGCCGGGGTTGGGTGGGACGGCTGGAAGGGGCCGACAATTTACCAGGAAGCTGGCTTGGAGTACGGAAAACCCCATTCCACCACAGGTCGGGTCCGCTCCAGACTGGGCGCGGCCTGGTGGGCGCAGCGTTCGGGACATCGGCAGGGGGAGGCAGCGGACGGCCTTCTGGGCCTCCGCCTCGACTGGACCCGCCAGGTCGCTGATCGACGGCACCTCGCCCGCGGGAATGGTCCCTTGGGAGGATGACGGTTGGCCCCATGCCTGGCGAACTGCCCCACCGGCTATCGGCAGGACCAGGACATCCCTCCCAGCGATCATGTTTTGAGCCCGGTGTGCTCAATGGCCCATGGCTGGCTGGCGTGCGGCGCCCTCGGGTGCCGTCTGGGCCGTCGGGACGGGCGCGGCCTTGGGTATGGCGAACTCCTCAACCCGCCAACGCTGCGGGGCGTCGTAGCCATCCTGCCCGACGAAACGCAGCTTCGACCAAGCCGCCACCGCTGCCACCAAGACCAGGATCAGGGTGGTTAGGATGCCTTTGCGTGAGGTCATAGTTGGGTCTCTGAGGGACGGTTCCTTGGGGGTTTCGGGCCGAAGCGCGGTCGGCGGATTATAGCCGTCGGGGGCGGTATCCGGTCCGATGCAATCCATGAGCAGCCCTGCCTTCCCGATCACGGGGCGGTGACCAGACCAGCGCGCGCGCTCAGCGCCGCCGTGATCGCGCCAATTTGCTCCGGGTGATACTCCGGACCAGCATCCAGGTTGCCCCATACCGGTGCGGGCCAACAGGCGTCGCCCGGGGTGCGCCCCACTAAATGGAGGTGCAATTGCGGTACCAGATTGCCGATGGCGGCGAAGTTGACCTTGGATACCCTGAACTCCGTCTTGATATAGGCGCAGACCAAGGCGCAGGCGTCGAGCACGGCCTCGCGTGCCTTGGGCCCCAGGTCGAGCAGGTCTGTGACATCGGTCTCAGGTACCAGGATGAACCAGGGCAGAGAGGCATTGCGGTGCAGCAGCAGGTGGCAGGCCCCGAGACGCCCCAGCCGGTAGCAGTCTGCAAGCAGGCGCGGGTGAATCTCAAATTCCGTCACAGTTCAGACCCCTTGGTTCGATTCGGCGGCGCAGAATTCCGGGCCGCCGTTATAGAATCCGGACGCGCGAACCGCCAAGCGCCATGCCTGGCCCCGTCATCCCTCGGATTAGGTCCAGACCCATGAGCAACAAGGCCCGCGAAAGCGTCCAACCGCCATTCGGCAAGCGGGGAGAATACCTGGTCCTGTTGCAGTTCGTCCTCATGCTCGCCTTCATCCTGGCCCCGGTTTGGAATCCCTGGGCAGACCTGCGGACCCTGACAACCCTGGCCCCCTGGCGCTGGGCCCTGGCCTTGGGCTGCGCCGGCGCGGCACTGGGCATCGGCGGGCTTGGGCTGCTAGGTATTCGTGCCTACCTGACGCCCCTGCCCTACCCGGTGGCGCACAACCAGTTGGTCCGCAGCGGGATCTACGGGGTGGTGCGGCACCCCCTCTACAGCAGCCAGCTCTTCGCCGCCCTGGGCTGGACCGCCTTCACCCTGAGCCTGACCCACCTCGCCCTGCTGGCGGCGGGCTTCGCCTTCTTCGATTACAAAGCGAGCAAAGAGGAAGACTGGCTCACCGAACGTCACCCAGACTACCCCACCTATGCCCAGGGGGTACGCAAGCTGATCCCCTGGGTCTACTGAAACCGGTTGGTAGGGCGTCGTGCGCATCCTCGTCCGCTTGCTTGCCGGGGTCCTGGTCCTGGCGCTCGCCGCAGTGGCCGTCCTGGTCCTCGTGATCGAGGGCCAGCCCCTGGTGCCGTTGGGAGAGCCCCTCACCGACCAACAACGGCGTTGGGCGGAGCAGTGGGTGCGTGCCAACGACCCGCGCCGCCGCCCGGATGGGGCAAGGGTCAGCCTGAGCCTGTCGGAGGATGAGGCCGGGCTTCTGGCCAATTGGTTCGTCTCCAGGCTTGGCCCAGGACAGGCCCGGGTGCGGATAGCCGAAGGCGCGTTGGACCTGGATGCCTCCATCGGCCTGCCCTGGAACCCTACCGGGGCCTTCCTCAACCTGCAACTGAGGCTTGGAGAAGTGGATGGCCTGCCGCATGTTGACACCGCCAGCATCGGCGGGCTGCCCCTCCCCCGCAGTCTGGCCAAGGCCCTGGTGGGGCGCGCCCTGGAGGGCCTGAGTCGGGCGCGCATCCTGGAGTCCCTGACCCTGACCCCGGGGCGTGCCGCGGTGGTCTATACCTGGCGCCGCGGCGCCGTGGATGCGGTCGGAACCAATCTCCTGCCGCCCGATGAGCAGGCGCGGCTCCGCCTGTACCAGGCCGAGGCCATGGCCATGGCCCCGGGGCGACCCATCGCCGAGGCGATTCCGCTGGCGGCCTTGCTGTCCCACCTGCTGGCCAAGGCGGCGAAGCGCTCCAGCGTGGCGGATGCGGACCCCGTGGCGGAGAACCGTGCCGCCTTGGCCGCAGCCGCCGCCTATGCCAATCGGCGCCTGGTGCGGGACCTGGACGCCTCAGACGTGGCCGCCAAGCGACCGCCTATGCACCCCATCACCCTGCGTGGGCGCCGTGACCTTGCCCAACACTTCACCAGCTCCGCCGCCCTGGCGGCGCAGGGGAGTTCGCTTTTCTCCGATGCCGTCGGGCTGTTCAAAGAGCTGACGGATGCCAATAGCGGCAGCGGGTTTAGCTTTGCCGACCTGGCGGCGGACCGTGCAGGGGTGCACTTCGCCGAGCTTGCGACGGGGGACGCCGCGGGCGCCGCCATGGTGCAGCAGGCGGCGCGAGCGGATCTGACCGAGGGGGACTTCATGATCGACCTGCAAGGCCTCCCCGAGGCCCTATCCAGGGCCCAGTTCGATCGCGACTATGGTGGGACCCGGGGTGAGCCTTATTTGACCCTGGTCGAACACATCGAACGGCGCATCGCCGGGCTACGTTTGTATCGCCTTGCCCAAGGGAGCCCCCAGGGGGATGGGTGAGAAAACTCAGCTGGTATAGGCCAGGCGGGCCCTATAGGTCTTGGCTGAGAGGTTGTGAATAATCCCCGGCCGTAGCGAGGGCGTCCCTGGGCGTGTCCGGCAAGGCGCGGGGGTGCACAAGTCCGGGGAGCATACCGGGCGTATGTGACCCGGACTTGGGGGTCCCCGCAACGTATCCGGGCGCGGCCAGGGGCGTCCGCAGTAGGCCGGGGTTTATTCACAACCCTGAGCCAAGCCGCTCGATCAGCTCTTGCTGGGCGGCGACAAGCGCCGCCTCGATGGCTACCCGGGCATGCCCGTCCAAGCCACCGACGGCCGCGCGCCAGCGCACTTCGCAGGTGGCCAGGGCCTCGTGCACCAGAGTTGGGGTCAGGGTGGGCGCCGCTGCGGGGGTCGCCATCGGCGCCCCAGTCGGCGTCACCACTGCGGAGCGGGGGATCAGCCGGCTGTCGCCGCCGTGATCGGCGCAGGCGGTCAAGGGGCCAATCTTCACCAGGGTCGCGCCCTGGTACTCGAAACGTTCCCCGATGGGGAGTTGGGGAAACTTCATATCGCGTGCCCTGCCGTCGGGAGCCCGTAGGGCGGGGCCTTGAGCTGGAGGCGCGGGCCGTCCACGCCGAGGCGGACCTCTCCGGCCTCCGCCGCCTCAATCTCGACCACCGCCAGCAGTTCATAACGCCCGTCGCCGCTACGCCGGGCATCGAGGACGCGCCCTCCGGCCTGCTCCGAGGTGCTGTCAGGGACATGCAGAGCCTCGCCGCGGCGCGGTGCCGAGGCGGCCTCGACCTCCGCCAGATACATGCGTCGTTTGAGCTTGCCCAGGTACTGCATGCGCGCCACGACCTCCTGGCCGGTATAGCACCCCTTGGTAAAGCTGACCCCGTCGATGAGCTGCAGGTTGGCCATCTGAGGGACGAAGGCGTCGGCGGTCTCCGGATAGATGCTGGGGATGCCGGCGCGGATATCGAGTAGCGACCAGTACGCCCCATCCATGGGGGTCGCCTGGGCGGCCAAGGCCTCCCATAGGGGCGCCAGCGCGACGACAGGACCCAGGACCTGGAAGCGCGGCGGTGGGCCCGGAACACGCACGACGATCAGATCGCCCGCTTGGGCCATGCCGTGGTCGGCCTCGGGCAGGCTGGGGAAGGTCCCGGCCAGCAGGTCCGCAGCGCAATCCCCCGCAAGGCCGATGCACACCAGGACATCGCTTGCATCCGAGACCTTGACCTGGGCCCTGAGCACGAACATTTGCAGGCGCTTGAGGGCGGCAGGCAGGACGCTGCGCGGGAGTTGCAGGTAGTAGGCGTCCCCCAGGCGCAGGACGCGGAAGCTCGCCAGCAGGCGCCCTTTGGGACTGCAATGCCCGGCGAGCTGGGTATGGCTCGGGGAGAGTTCGCGCAGGTCGTTGGTGAGCTGACCCTGGAGGAAGCCCTGCGCATCCGCGCCGGAGACGGCAATGAGACCGAGGTGAGACAAGTCCAACAGGGCACAAGCGGCATCCGTGGGGGCGCCAGGGAAGCGGGTCTGGTCGGCGTCGATCACGGCCGAGTGGGCTTCAAGGAAGCGCTGCCATTGCATATTCATGGGGTTGGCCTGCAGGTTCGGAAAGGTTGGGGGAGGACGCCGGCCTGTCGCTGGGCCGACGCGTCCCGGGGTCGGCGGCGGTTGCAGGGTATGATACCCAATTCACGCGGGGGGGCGCCGCCCCCCGACGCCGCTCAGCACGGGCCGCCCAGGCCCGCCAAGGGGACTTAACCGCTTTGCAGATACAAGACGCAAGACCCCAGGTCAACGGCCTGGTCCTCTACAAGGTGCGCCCGGCCAGGGTCCTCGCCTTGGGGGAGAAGCTCGACATCGAGTTGGAGGGGGGGCAGACCAAGCGCGTCCGGCCTAAGGACATCGAGCCCCTGCACCCCGGGCCCCTGGCGCGTCTGGCGGACCTGACCCCCTGCCAGGGGTCGCTGCTGGAGGCATGGGATCTCCTGGAGGGCGGCGAGACCAATCTGCGCGAGTTGGCCGAGCTGGCCTACGGCGACTTCACCCCCGCCACCGCCTGGGCGGCCTGGCAAGAGGTGGCCGACGGGCTCTACTTCTCCGGCACTCCGGCCGCCATCCGGGCGCGCCCCGCGGAGGCCGTGGAGCACGACCGCGCCCAGCGCGAGGCCAAGGTCGCCGCGGAACGGGACTGGGCCACCTTCCTCAGGCGCATGGCCGCCGGGCACGCCGCTCCGGAGGACCATCAGCGCCTGGTGGAAGTCGAGCGACTGGCCCGCGGCGAGACCGCCTACAGCCGCATCCTGGTGGCCTTGGGGCACCAGGAGACCCCGGCCAACGCCCACCGCATGCTGGTCCAGGTCGGTTACTGGGCACCGAACCACAACCCCTATCCGGCCCGCTGCGGGGTCATCTCGAGCGACCCGGACCTGCCGGTGGGGGATATCCCGGACGAGGACCGCCTGGACCTGACCGGCCTGGCGGCCTACGCCATCGACGACGAGGGCAACGAGGACCCGGACGACGCCATCAGCCTGGACGGTGATCGCCTCTGGGTGCATGTGGCCGATGTCGCGGCCCTGGTGATCCCGGACGGAGACATGGATCGCGAGGCACGCTCGCGCGGGGCCAACCTCTATCTCCCGGAAGGGATCGTCAACATGCTGCCGGACGCGGTCACCCGCTGCCTCGGGCTGGGGTTACATCCGATCTCCCCGGCCCTGTCCTTCGGCCTGCGCTGCGGCCCCGACGGCGAGCTTACAGATATCGAGATCCGCCTGACGCGGGTGCGAGTGCAGCGCCTGACCTACGGGCAGGTGGACGCGTGCCTGGCCGAAAACCAGGCCCCCTTTACCGCCATCGACGCCTGGCTTGCGCCCTTCCGGGCCCGGCGTCAGGCCTGCGGTGCGGCGGGGATCGAGCTTCCGGAGGTCAGCGTGCGGGTGCGCGAAGGCGTCGTTGCGATCCGGCCCCTCGAACGCTCGCGTAGCCGCAACCTGGTGATGGATGCCATGCTCCTGGCTGGCGAGGGATGCGCTCGCTGGTGTCAGGGACGCGGTGTGCCCATCCCCTTCGCCGGCCAGGCCGCGCCGGACAAGTCGGAGATCCCCACCGATATGGCCGGGATGTTCGCCTACCGACGCTGCTTCAAGCCTACCCGGCTGTCGCTGGAGCCAACGGCGCATGCCGGGTTGGGCCTGAGCCTCTACACCCGGGCCACCAGCCCCCTGCGACGCTACTCCGACCTGTTGGTCCACCAGCAGGTGCGGGCGGTCCTGACGGGAAGGCCGGTCTTGGATGCGGAGACGGCGAGCGGCCGGGTCGGCGAGGCCGAGACCGCCGGCATCGGCGTGCGGCGGGCCGAGCGGCTCTCCAATCACCATTGGAAACTCGTCTACCTACGCCAAAACCCGGACTGGGAGGGTGAGGCCGTGGTTGTGGGGATCGAGGAGCGCAAGGTGGTGGTCCTGATCCCGGGCCTGGCCTTGGATGCCAAGGTCCGAGCCCCCGGGGAGCACACGCTCAATGATCGGCTACGGCTGGCCCCGAGAGAGATCGATCTGCCGGAGCTGGACTGCTACTTCCGGGTCAAGGAGTGAAGCCCAAGCCGCCCAACAACCGTGGCTTGGCCCAGGGTGACGGCGGCCAGGCTTCGGTTTCTGATTGAAATATGATCTAAATCAAACTTCACGAAGAGATCTCTCGCGGACTAGTTGAAACCGCGTGGAGACCCTTGGTATCCTTCGGACCATTCTCGATGTCCGTTCGGGCGGTGCGCCCCTGAGACCGGGGCGACCTCGGTCCTGAGATAGACTCAGGCCCCCCAGCGGCGGACCTCGCCGGTATCGATGTGCACGAAGTCGGCGCCGGGGTAATTGCCAACCCCGCCACGCGCAAGGGCGACAGCACAGTCGCAGACCGTTCGCGTACCGGCGTAGTCGTGGCGAATGTCCAGTGCCTGCCCGGTCAGGTGCAGGCTGTTCCGGGCGACCCCGTTAGAGGTGCGACGGAGCATGGCGTTGGTCTCGGGGCTGCGGTAGGCGCTGAGGATCTCGATGGTCCCCTCCGGGTTCCCCAGGCGGGCGTTGATGTCGTAGACAATGTCGAACAGCTTGGGGTCGATGACGGTGACGTCTTGGGTGCGGAAATCCCGCAGGAACCAGTTGAGCTTGTGCAGGGCGGGGCGTTGATAGCGATCACCGATGCGATAGGTCACGGTGAGCTTTTCGTCGGTGTGGAGATGGCGCAGGGAGAGGATACGTGGCTTCTCGGTGGCGGTCCGGGCGAGGCTCGGAGTAGCAGCAAGGGACAGTGCAAGTCCCAGGAAGTGACGTCTTTTCATTGGCACCTCGGCTCTTGACGAATCAGACGGTGGCGGTAGTTTATTGATATCGAGAAGAAATGCAACCGTGATCGGGAAAGCGTCGTGTAATTATTGTTACCCTCTGATAAATATAAGTATTAGGTGATATTGCAAAACTAACCGGGGCCACGCTGAGGCCTCGGAAATGAAGAGCTGGCGGGGATGGAATATGGACCTCGGTATTGAGGTGCGGGATCGCTTTATCTGTCACGCAGGCTTCCTGACGCTGGTACGCTATCGGCTGCGCCATGGCCTGTTTGGCGGCGGCTGGAGCGATGTCATTACGCGGGAGTGTATTGAGCGCCTGAATGCCGCGGCGGTGTTATTGTATGACCCCTGCCGCGATCTGGTAGTGATGGTAGAGCAATTCCGCATTGGTGCCCTGGAGTGCGAATCCGGTGCCTGGGTGGCGGAACCACCGGGGGGCCTGGTCGCACCGGGGGACGATCCCGCCGCCGTAGCGGTACGGGAGGCCCGCGAGGAGACCGGGTGCAGCGTCACGGACATCCAGCCTATTGCAAGCTTCCACGTGAGCCCCGGGGTATCGGCGGAGCGCCTCCACCTGTTCTGCGGCCGTACCGACGCAAGTCGCGCGGGGGGCATCCATGGCCTGGCCGCCGAGGGCGAGGACATTCGGGTCTTGGTGCTGGATGCAAAGCAGGCCCTGGCAGACGTCCAGGCTGGTCGAATGGGGACCATGACCGCTATCATCGCGCTCCAGTGGCTGGCGTTGAACCGGCAACGGCTAAGGCGGACCTGGTGCCCCGGGGTGGTACCAGGGACAGACTTCTCGGGTCCGGATCTGTGACCGACGCGGCAATCTGAAGAGGGAGACTGTGCAAATCCACCGCTGTTGTTCGAGGTTCGGAACCCTGTGCCTGGTGCTGGCGGGGGTGCTTGCCCTGGGTACGACGCGGCAGGCCCTGGCCGATGTTTACAAGTACGTCGATCCCAGCGGCAAGGTCTACTTCACCGATGTGCCTTTGAGCGGCGCCAAGTTCACACTGGAGTGGCAACGCGCCTCAGCCAAGCTGATCGACGAAAACAAGAAGAAGCTCCTCGCCTCCGGACGGGTCGAGGCCCCGAGCAAGTCGGCCACCAAGCGCCGCAACGAGCATGCCCGACTGATCGATGCGGCGGCCCGCCAGTACGGGCTGATACCGGAACTCCTCCACGCCGTCATACGCACCGAGTCGGCCTACAACCCAGGCGCTGTCTCGTCCGCCGGCGCCATCGGCCTAATGCAACTCATGCCAGGCACCGCCGCTCGCTACAAGGTGCGGGACATCTGGGAGCCGGCGGCGAATGTGCGCGGCGGGGCCGCCTATCTGCGCGACCTGCTGGATATGTTCGATCAGGACCTGCGCCTGGCCTTGGCGGGATACAACGCAGGCGAGGGCGCGGTCATCAAATACGGTCGCCAGATCCCGCCCTACCCCGAGACCCAGCAGTATGTTCGCAAGGTCCTGCAATTCCTCTGGGACGAGCAGCGCTCGGTACCCGCACGCAAGACCCAGCCGTTGGCCCTGGCGACCGCACACAAGATCCAGGCATCGGCTCTGACGAAAATCGCCAAGGCACCATAGGGCTCAAGCACCGGTATGACGTTGACGGAAGACGCGCCGCCTTACCCTCGGGGATCGGCATCGCTCTTCGGCGTCGTGCGGATGGCATGAACGAAAACACCGTAATACTGCCTTCGACCCTCGGCGGTTCCGCGACACCAGCAACGACATCGGCGCACCCACGCAGGGTCCTGGCATCAGGGGACATCCACCAGACTGGCCGCGACCGGATGTAGGGAGGTCCGCACCTGCCCCGCATCCGCCGTGCTGTCGGTCGGACGGACCACCCAGCAGGTGTACATGCCGGCGGTAGCGGCAGCATCCAGCTCCCCCACAAGGTCGGACAGGAAGCGAACCTCCGCGGGCGGGACACCGATGGCCGCAGCGATGCGGCGGTAGGACTCCGGGTCCGTCTTGGGCCCCGAAGTGGTGTCGAAGAGACCGCGCAAGAGCGGGCGCAGATCGCCGTCAATGGTGTGGGCAAAATAGAGGTCTTGGGCGCGGATGGACCCCGACGAGTAGACGTAGACCGGCACCCCTGCGGCATGCCAGGCGCGCAGCCGCGCCAGGGCATCGGGGTAGATCTCGGCGCGGAAGTGCCCTTCGCGATAGCCGTGCTCCCAGATCAGCCCCTGCAACGCCTTGAGGGGCGTCACCTTGGCATCCGCCGCAATCCAGCCCAACAGGCAGCGCGTAACCTGCTCCAGGTCCGCTAGCCGGGACCCCACCCAGGTTTGCCGCCTCGGCGATCAGCGGGACCACCGCGGGGTCGTCCGCGTGGCGGCGAATGAACTGCGGCAGTGCGGCGGCGGCATAGGGAAACAGGACCTCGCGGACGAAGGCAACGGGCCCCAGGGTCCCCTCGATGTCCGTCAGGATGACCCGGACCACGCTAGTTTTCCAGGAGCGGGAAGCGTCTGGCGATGTCGCTCCCGGTGAAGCGGGCCACCCAGCCCTCGGGGTTGTTAAACAGCCGGATGGCGACGAAGTGGGGGTTGGGGCCCATGTCGAACCAGTGGGTGGCTCCGGCAGGGACCCCGATGAGGTCGCCCTCGGTGCACAGGACCTCGTAGACCCTGGGGCCTAAGTGCAGGTTGAACTGACCCTGGCCCGCGACGAAGAAGCGCACCTCATCCTCGCCGTGGCTGTGCTCGGCGAGGAACTTCTGGCGCAGAGCCACCTTGTCCGGGTGATCGGCGTTCAGGCTGACCACATCGACGGTCTGGTAGCCCGCCTCGGCCCTGAGCCGGTCGATGTCCCCACGGTAGGCGGCGATCACCGCCTCTTGGGGATCACCGGGTCGGATGGGTGCATCCGCCCGCCACTGTTCGAAGCGCACCCCTTCCGTCGCCAGGGTTGCGGCAATGTTCGGGTGATCCGTAAGCACCGCCAGGGCAACCCCCGGGATATCGTCGGCGTAGACCGTCAGCTTGCTCATGCAATCTCCCATCAATCCTGCATTGGCCCCCGGGCCCGGCGCACGGATCATAGCGCAGCCGCCCCTGACGGCGCGCCCTCGGCCAGAAATACCCTGGCGTCCCGGGGCTGCGTGAACGACGCCTGCCCGATCCTACGTCTGTTCCTCTCCCCAACGCCGCCCAAGCCGGTGGGGTACACCCAGGTGATCGAGGACCCGGGCGACCATGAAGTCGATGATGTCGGCCACACTTGAGGGGTTGAAGTAGAAACCCGGATTGGCGGGCATGATGACGGCCCCGGCACGGGCGAGCCGCAGCATGTTCTCCAGGTGGATGACGGAGAAGGGCGTCTCACGCACCACCAGGATGAGCTTTCGCCCCTCCTTCATGGCCACATCGGCGGCGCGGTCGATAAGGTCGCCGCTCACCCCGCAGGCGATGCTGGCAAGTGTCCCTGTGGTACAGGGACAAACGACCATGGCGTCCGGCGGATTGGTCCCGCTGGCGACCGGGGCCGTCCACTCCTGGCGGCCGAAGACGCGTAACTGGCCGGTGGCGGCCTGAAAGTGCTCGGCGAAAAAGCGTTCCATGTCCACGGGGTTGGAGGGGATGGTCAGCCCCGCCTCCATCTTGAGGACGATCTGCCCGGCCTGGGAGACCATGAGATAGACCCGTACCCCGGCCTGGATCAGGCACTCCAGGAGGCGCAGCCCGTATTGGGTCCCGGAGGCCCCGGTCATCGCCAGGGCGATGGTCTTGGGCCAGATCGGTAGAGGGTCGGACATGGGGGCTCCTGGGTCGCCGGATCGACGCAGCCCCCCTTTTCCTAAAGGGGGCGAGGGGGCCTTCGGGGTCACCACAAACTTTTCTCCCATTCTCGAACAGGCCATCGGGGGTGATCCAGGATGTGCCTGGCCCGTTCCCACTCTCCCAGGACCAGGCGCAGGATGCCGGACCGATCCTTGTCCGCCAGGGACAGGGAGAGGATTTCGATGCCCACTGCGGCGCTGGCGTCCAGCGGGGGCCCCAGGCGACCCGGGCGTTTCTCCCGGCACGTGAACAACTGTTGCAGCTTCATGTCGGACTCCCTCGTGAAGTGGCAATTTAGCGTAAGAAGTGCCGTCCTGATAAGTGTTCGACAGGATGTAAGATGCCGGCCGGCGGACGGCGCAAGTCAGGGAGTGGCGCAATAGGGGTCTTTTTGGTCACTACAGATGTCGAGATGGCGGCCTTCGTCGGGCGCGTCATCCATGGGGGACATGTCTGATGCTGTGGAATGCCCTGCTGCTCGCCCTGCGCGAGATCCGCCGCAACGTCCTGCGCTCGACGCTCACCATCCTCGGTATCGTTATCGGAGTGGCGGCAGTCATCGTCATGGTCACCCTGGGGGATGGCGCAACGCTGGCGGTTACCAGTCAGATCCAATCGCTGGGCAGCAACCTGCTGATGATCCGCACTGGACAACATATGGGGCCCGGGTCCGGCAGTGCTGGTGCCCCCTTCACCTTGGAAGACGCCGTGGCCGTGGGGCGGGATGTCCCCGCGATCCTGGCGGTAGCCCCCTCCGCCTCCCAGACCCTGACCGCGGTGGCCGGCAACGCCAACTGGTCGGCCTCGGTCACCGGGACGGACAACCGTTTCTTCGAGGTGCGAAACTGGACCTTCGCCGCCGGGCGGCCCTTCACCGAGGCGGAGCTGCGCTCCGGGCGTGCCGTCTGCGTCATCGGCGCCACGGTACACAAGGAACTGTTCGGGCCACAGGACCCGATCGGTCAAAAGGTCCGCATCAAGGCGGTCGCCTGCGAGGTCGTCGGGCTGCTCCAGGCCAAGGGCCAGAGCACCATGGGGACGGACCAGGACGACTTGGTGGTCATGCCGCTGCGCACCTTCCACAGGCGCCTGGCGGGCAACCGCAACGTGACGCTCATCCAGGTCTCGGTACGCGAGGGCGATTCCACGGAAGCGGCCAAGGGGGACATCGAACGCCTGATGCGCAAGCGCCGTCACATCGATGCCAAAGAGCAGGACAACTTCAGCGTCCGCGACATGAAGGAGGTCGCCAACATGCTGACCGGGACCACCAAGGTCCTGACGACACTCTTGAGCGCCGTGGCGGCCGTGAGTCTGCTGGTGGGGGGCATCGGGATTATGAACATCATGCTGGTGTCGGTGACCGAGCGAACCCGCGAGATTGGCATTCGGCTGGCCATCGGTGCCCTGGAGCGCGAGGTGTTGATGCAGTTCCTGGTCGAGGCCGTTGCCCTGTCCTCCCTGGGCGGGATCTTGGGGATCGTGCTCGCCATCGGCGCCTCCGTCGGGCTCGCCGGGGTACTGGAGGTCCCCTTCGTGTTCAATGGCGGCATCGTGGTGACCGCCTTCCTGTTCTCCGCCGCGGTGGGTGTGATCTTCGGCTACTTCCCGGCCCGCCGGGCGGCGCGGCTGGACCCTATCGAGGCGCTGAGGAGAGAATAACAGCATCATTGCGGCCGGAAGTACCGAAATTCATGGGTCCGTGCTAAGCGCCATTGCCGCGCCGGCGTGAAACCGGCGGCCGCTAGCTTCTTTGCCGATTCAAGCTGGGGTTTGGTCACCGGAACCGCCTGGGCCTGACCCCGCCAAGGGCCCGCTCCCTGCGCGGTTGAGGGGTGGCACCGTGGGGCTACAATGCCGCCCTTGCCCAAAGCCCAGGCCCGCCCCATGGACACAGCCCCCAACCTCTTTTCCCACCGAAAGTTTTGGGCCCACCGCCTGGGCCCAGCCCCGGAGTTGCCTACCAACCGGGAGGAGATGGAACGTCTGGGTTGGAACAGTTGCGACGTGGTCATCGTCACCGGCGACGCCTATGTGGACCATCCGAGCTTCGGTATGGCCATCATCGGACGCTTGCTGGAGGCACAGGGGTTTCGCGTCGGGATCATCGCCCAGCCGGACTGGACATCGAAGGCGGACTTCGCACGACTCGGTCGGCCCAATCTCTTTTTCGGCGTCACGGCGGGCAACATGGATTCCATGGTCAACCGCTATACCTCCGACCGGCGCCTGCGCAGCGACGATGCCTACACCCCGGACGGTGCCGCCGGACGCCGCCCCGACCGCTCGGTGGTCGTCTATGCCCAGCGGGTGCGGGAGGCCTTCGGCGACGTGCCGGTGGTGATCGGCGGGATTGAGGCGAGCCTCAGGCGCCTCGCCCACTACGACTACTGGTCCGACAAGGTGCGCCGCTCCGCCCTGGTGGACTCCAAAGCGGACCTGCTGATCTTCGGCAACGCCGAGCGGGCCGTGGTGGAACTGGCCCACCGCCTGGCCCGGGGCGAGCCCATCGGTGAGGTTTGCGACCTGCGGGGAACGGCCTTTGTGCGGCGAGGTGTGCCGGAGGGATGGGCGGTGATCGACTCCACCCGGATTGACATCCCCGGCCGTCTGGAGACCCACCCGAACCCCTATGCCGCGGAGCCCGCCGGCTGTACGTCCGAGACCGCCCTCGTCGCCCCTGAGGTGAGAGGGGTTGGAGGTGAAGGGGGCGACTCTCGACCAACCGCAGGGCCCGCCCCCAGCAGCACCTCATCGCAGACCGCGGCGGCAACCGCCCATCCGCTGGTCTTCCACCGCCGCCCGCGCCACCTGGACCGCAGCCGCACTGCGGTCAGACTACCGTCCTACGAGCAGGTACGCGCCGACCCAATCCTCTACGCACACGCCTCCCGGGTCTTCCACCTGGAGACAAACCCGGGCAACGCCCGCGCCCTGGTCCAGGCCCACGGCAACCGTGACGTCTGGCTCAACCCCCCGCCCATCCCGCTCACCAGCGCGGAATTCGATCAGGTCTACGAGCTGCCCTACAGTCGTAGCCCCCACTCCGGCTACGGCCAGGCGCGCATTCCGGCCTGGGAGATGATCCGCTTCTCCATCAATATCCTGCGCGGCTGTTTCGGCGGTTGCACCTTCTGCTCCATCACCGAGCATGAGGGGCGCATCATCCAGAACCGCTCCGAGGCGTCCATACTGCGCGAGATCGAGGAGGTCCGCGACCGCACCCCAGGCTTCACCGGAACCATCTCCGACTTGGGCGGGCCCACCGCCAACATGTGGCGGCTCGCCTGCAAGGACCCGAAGATCGAGGCGTCGTGCAGGCGCCTGTCCTGCGTCTACCCGGACATCTGCCCGAACATGGGCACCGACCACGGCCCCCTGGTCCAGCTCTATCGCAAGGCCCGCAGCCTGCCCGGTATCAAGCGGGTACTGATCGCCTCCGGGCTGCGCTACGATCTGGCGGTGCGCTCGCCGGACTATATCCGCGAGCTGGCCACCCACCACGTCGGCGGTTACCTCAAGATCGCCCCGGAGCACACACAACCCGGCCCGCTCTCCAAGATGATGAAGCCGGGGATCGGGGCCTACGACCGCTTCAAGGAGCTGTTCGATCGCTTCTCCAGGGAGGCCGGCAAGGAGCAGTACCTGATCCCCTACTTCATCGCCGCCCACCCGGGGACCAGCGACGAGGATATGCTGAACCTGGCCCTCTGGCTCAAGGCCAACGGCTTCCGGCCGGATCAGGTGCAGGCCTTCTTACCCACGCCCATGGCCATCGCCTCGGCCATGTATCACACGGGCAGAAACCCTCTCAAGCGGGTCGGGCGGGACTCGGAGACGGTCTCGGTGGTGCGGGGAGCACGTCAACGACGCCTGCACAAGGCCTTTCTGCGCTGGCACGACCCGGAGAACTGGCCCTTATTGCGCGAGGCCCTAAAGGCCATGGGGCGAGCAGACCTGATCGGAAACGGCAAGCGCCACCTGATCCCTGCCTTCCAGCCGGCAGGCACTGGCCGGGTCCCGGAGGGGAGCCGCCGCCCTGGGCCTGGGGCACCTGGAGGGACCACCCCAATGCGCCCGGTGCGCCGAGCCGAGAAACGGAAGCGCCCTACGCCTCGCCCCTGACGGGGTGGAGTCTGTCCGGGGCATCAGGCATAGCAGATGTGCCTACTCTGGACATCCGCCCCTGCATACCGCCAACGCGGCCCAAAGGCCGCGCCTGTTTGTCGCGCGCCTGCCCCGTCGGCTATCCCTCGGTGATGGGGACTATGGTGATGTCCACCCGGCGGTTGAGGCGACGACCGGCGTCCGTGTCATTGGCGGCAACGGGGTTGTTCATCCCGTAGCCGGCAGCATAGATGCGCGGCGGCGCCACGCCGTCCTGCTCCAGGTAGCTGCGCACGGCGCCGGCACGGCGCTCGGAGAGGACCTGGTTGTGCTGCGCCGAACCTGTGTTATCGGTATGACCGGCAACCTTGAGCTCGGTCTTACCGTACTTGTTCACGATCCCGGCAATCTTGTCCATGGTGCTGTCGAAGCTAGGCTTGATGCGGTCGGAGTCCACCTCGAAGCTGGTCTCCCCGGTCATGCCCACCAGCAACTGGTCGTTGGGCAGCTTCTCGACCCGGATGACCCCCGCGGCGATCTCAGGGGCCAGTTCCTTCTCGAAGTCCTTGCGCTGGTTCTCCATGTAGGCCCCCGCCATACCCCCCGCCAGGGCACCGCCAATGGCCCCGATCAGGGCCCCGCGGCCGGCATTGCCGCTGAAGGAACCGATAGCGGCCCCCAGGGCTGCGCCGCCAAGGGTGCCGATCGCGGCACCCTTGCCGGTGTCGGTCATGTTGCCGTCGGAGGCACAACCGGCGAACAGGACGCTGAGGGTCGCGGCAGTACCGGCGACCTTGGCGAGACGATGATTCATAAGTACTCCTGGCAGTTGATCGTTGTCTTGTGGGGTAGGTACGGGCGTGGGACCGGCAGATCTGGGCCCCAGGCCTGGCCTGCGATCATACCAAAGGCGGTCATCTACTCGCCCGTCATCAGATCCGCTTGCGCCACCCGCCCCCAGAACCCCAGGTGCATGGCGCGACTGGCCTCGGCGTCGATGATGACCTCAATGAGCCGCGGCCCGGGTACCACGAGCCCCTCCGCCAGTGCCCTACGGAACCCGTCGCCGTCGCTGACCCGGCAGTGGGCCAAGCGGAATGGGCGGGCCAGGTCCGCCAGGTCGAGGTCCAACGGTGTGCGCCACAGGGCCTCGAAGGCCGGGAGCCCGTGTTGGGGCAGGTAGTCGAAGATGCGGCCCCCGCCATTGTTGAGGACGATCAAGGGTCGGCGCAGCCGTCCCGCCAGCAGCAGACCGCTGAGGTCATGGGCCAGACTCAGGTCCCCCAGCAGCCCCAGGGTCGGGACCCCGGCCGCGTTGAGCCCGGCGAGGGTTGAGGTTTGACCGTCGATACCGCTGGCCCCGCGATTGCCGAAGACCGCCAGGGGTGCCAGACGGGTCCCGGACCAGGTGTCGAGCTGGCGGATGGGGAGCGAGTTGGCGCAAAAGAGCCCATCCCCCGCAGGGAGTGCGGCGAGTAGGTCGCCCATTAGGTGGGCCTCGCACCAAGGCGACCCGTCCAGGTGGGCCGCGGCCAGGGCGCAGACCCGCCGCTCGGCCCGCCTCCAGGCAACGAGCCAGCCCGGGTCCGGTTGCACCAGCCCGGCCCCCGCCAACCGGCGAAAGAAGGCCCCCGGGTCGGCGATCACCTGGGCAATGGCGTCGTGGGTCGGGTCGGCCCAGCGTCCGGCAGGGTCCAGTAGCAAGGTCGGGACCCCGGTGAGCCATTCCCCAAGGGTCTTGGAGACCGGGGCGGCACCGAGGCGCAGGACCCAGTCCGGGCGCAGGGCCGCTGCGGCGACGGGGTTGCGCAGCAAGGCATCGTAGCGTGCGATGCGCCCGGGCCCCGCTGCGCCGAAGCGCAGCCCCGAGAGTGGATCGGTGAGGACCGGCAGGTGCAGGGCACTGGCACAAGCCCACAGGTCGGGTGCACAACCCGCCAGGTCCCCGGGACCGCAGCAGATCAGGCCGCGCCCTGGTGGCAGCGGTGGCAGAACGGACTGGTCAAGCCCAGACCAGCCCGCAATGGGCGTTGGAGCCTGGTGCTCGGGCCGGGCGTCGCATCCGGTCGTCGGGACCAGGGGCTCGGGGAACGGGAGGTTGATGTGTACCGGGCCCGGCCGCGGACCCAGGGCGACGGTCGCCGCCCGCCGGCCCAGGGCACGCATGGCCTTAAGCGCGGCGAGCCCAGTCTGAGGCGGGCCCGGGTCGTGGAACTCCCGTGCAAAAGGGCCGAACAGGCGGGCCTGGTCGATGGTCTGGTTGGCCCCCCAGCCACGCAGTTGGGGCGGGCGATCAGCGGTGAGCAGGACCAGGGGGACACCCCACTCGCTGGCCTCGATGACCGCCGGGACCCAGTGTCCGGGGGCGCTGCCGGAGGTACACAGGAGGACCACCGGCCGCCGCGAGGCCCGCGCCAAGCCTAGGGCGAAGAAGGCGGCGCTGCGCTCGTCGAGGATGGGGGTCAAGGTCAATCCCTGACCCAGACCGGACCCCGACCCAGCCTCGGCAAGACGTTGGGCGGCCAAGACCACCGGGGTCGAGCGCGACCCCGGGGACAGGACCAGGTGCTCCGCGCCCCCAGCCAGGAGCCCGTCGAGCAGGGCCAGGGCCCAGCGCAGGTTGATGCAGGCGGTGTCGGCGGGTCCGTTCATGCAGTGGCCGTCTGCCATCCGACCGGGCATCAGGCGAACTGGAGGGCCGTGAGCATGGCCGCGAGCTTGGCCTCGGTCTCGCGCCACTCGGCCTGGGGGTCTGACCCGGCGACGATGCCAGCCCCGGCCTGGAGCAGGGCGCTATCCCCGCGGATCAGGGCACAGCGCAACAGGACCCACAGCTCCCCGTCCAGGTCGGGGCCCAGCCAACCTGCGGCCCCGGTGTACCAGCCGCGCCCGGCGGGCTCCGCCTGCCGCAACCAGGCCCCGGCGGCACCCCGCGGGCTCCCATGAGTGGCGGGGGTGGGGTGCAACAGGTCGGCCAGGCGCAGGGCATCCAGGCCCCCCCGCACCTCGGCGCGGATGGGCGTCCAAAGGTGCTGGGCGTTGTGCAGACGCATCACCTTTGGGTGGTCCGGAATATCGAGGTGCCGGCTGTGGGGAATCAGGGCGTTCTTGATGGCCTCCACCACCAGGGCGTGCTCGTGGAGTTCCTTGGGCGAGCCGACCATGGCCTCGCATAGGGCGGCGTCGCGTTCACCACCGGCGGCGCGGGCGGCGGTGCCGGCGATGGCGTCCACCTCCACGCGACAACCTTGCTGGGCCAGCAGGCGCTCCGGGGTAGCCGCCACCAGGCTGTGGTCATCGCGCCGGATGCGCACCACCTGGCAGGATGGGAAGAGCCGGTCCAGCGTCTCGGCCAGGCGCTCCAGGTTGAAGCCCCAGGGGTCCTGGATCTGCAACCGGCGCGACAGGACCACCTTGTCCAGATGGCCGTCGGCGATGGCGCCCAGGGCAGCATCCACCGCGCAGGCCCAACCGTCCGGGCCAGGGGCCCAGTCCCGGCGCTGCATCCGGGTGGCCAGGCGTCGGCGACCCCACTCCGGGGCGCGCGGAGCGCGGCGATACAGGCTCGGCAGCAGCCGGTCGAGCCAGGCCACCCAGCGCGCCAGGGTGGCCTGCCGGTCCGCGGGGAGCGCCGTGGTCAGGGTCAGCGCCGCACGCCCCCGCTGGCGACGCAAGGCCAACTCCGGGAGCCAGAGCAGGGCATCCGGGAAGGGGGCCAGCCCGTCCCCGGGTACGGCCTCGGGGGCTGCGGCGAAACCACACAGGGCGAAGCCTGTCAGTCCGGTGGCATCGGGGTCATGCTGGTGCCACCCGGACTTGAGACGCAGGGCCCGGGCGCGCAGTGCCTCCAGGCGCCCCGGGCCCGTCGCCTGCCATTCCCCTGCCCGGCCGAAGCCGGCGTGCAGTTCGCCGCGCAGGGCGTGCGAGAAGAGAAAATGGGGCTCATCCAGGGCAGGGACCGACCCCAGGAAGGGCGGCAGGGCCAGAGTCAGGGAGGCGAAGCCGGTGGGACACGCCAGGGGCAGCCGTGCGATGCCCTCGCCCAATGCAGCGCGAAGCCTCGCCCGCAGCCGGGGCAGGTCCGTGGGTTGGACCTCTGGGATGCCGGGGTCTCGGTTGTAGCGGGGTGCGGGCATGGATGGCGATGATGCGGCCGGGCAAGGTGTTACAAATTCTGGCGAACCTGGATTCGCTACATGGTACCCGAGCCCTGGGCGGACAACCCCGGGTGGGCGGGCGGCAGCAGGCGGGCGATTCCCCCGATCAGCCCTTTTCGCTATGATCCGCCCATGTCTACGCAACGCACCAATACCCGTATCGTCGCCTGGAGCGGCCGCGCCCTGGGCCTGCTGGAACTCATCGGCCTCATTGTTATCGCCCTGGCGACCCTGGTCGCGGCGGGCCAGGAGGTCGCGAAAATGATCGCGGCCCACGAGGTCACCCTTGCGGACCTGTTGCTGCTTTTCATCTACCTGGAGGTCCTGGCCATGGTCGGTGTCTATCTGGAGTCGGGCTCCCTACCGATCCGCATGCCGCTGTACATCGCCATGGTGGCCCTTGCCCGGCACCTGATCCTTGATATGAAACATCTCGGGGCCTGGGACATCATCGCCACCGGTGGCGCGATCCTGATTATCGCCGTTGCTGTGCTGATCATCCGTTTCGGTCACGTCCGATTCCCCTACCCGCCTGCCAAGGACGGGGAGTCCGGGGACCATCAGGTCCAGTAGTCGAACGCCACGCCCCCAAACCGCCCTCGGGCCCTGGTCAAAAACCGATGCCAGAGCCCATGTCGCCCGCCGATCCGACCCGGGATACTACCCAGCCGCCGCCCATAGGGATCGCTGCGGCCCGCTGGGCGCATCTGTGCACCCAGGTCCGCGACCTGGCACGGGCGACCGCCCTGATCTGGCGGGCCTGCGGCCCCTGGGCCCCGGCCTGGCTCGCGGTCATCCTTGCCCAGGGCATTCTCCCCGCAGCCTTGGTCTGGTTGAGCCGCCCCCTGGTGGACACCCTGGTCCATACGGTGGCGATCATGGTGCCAGGCGGAACCGCAACCGGGCTGGGCTGGGGCGACATTGGGCCGCTCCTGTCCCTGGCGGCCCTGTTCGCCGGGCTGTTGATCCTGGGCCAGGCGCTCGATGCCCTCAGCGGGTTCATCCGCACTGCGCAGGCCGAGCGGGTCAAGGACGAATTGAGCGACCTGGTACACCGCCAGTCCGCCTCACTGGACCTGGCCTTCTACGACTCGGCTGCCTTCTACGACCACCTCCATCAAGCCCGGGACGAATCCTTCTACCGCCCCGTTTCCCTTCTGGAGCACCTGGGCGGGATGCTCCAGAACGGCATCACCCTCACGGCTTTGGCCCTGATTCTACTGCCCTATGGGGCCTGGCTGCCCCTGGCCCTGGTGGCCAGCGCCCTGCCGGCCATGGCGGTCATCCTGCGTCACAGCCGGCATCGCCATGCCTGGTGGCTGGCGAACACGGCACGGGACCGCCGTGCCTGGTACTACTCCTGGCTCCTCACCGCCCGCGAGGCGGCCATGGAACTGCGCCTGCTGGGGCTGGCGGGCTACTACCGGCGCACTTACACCGATCTGCGCCAGGGGCTGAGGCAGGAGCGCCTGGGACTGGCCCGTGCCGAGGCACTGGCCCAGGCCGGAGCCGGGCTGGCCGGAATGGCGGTCACCGCCGCGGTGCTGGGCTGGATGCTCTGGCGGGCCCTACATGGCCAGGCAAGCCTGGGGGATCTGGCCCTGTTCCAGCAGACCTTCCAGCGCGGCCAGGGGATCATGGGGACGCTGCTCGGGAGCGCCGGTCAGGTCTATGCCAACAGCCTTTTCCTCTCCAACCTGTTCGGCTTCCTGGGACTCGCGCCCGGGCTGCGGGACCCGGTCCAGCCGGCGCCCGCCCCGGGTCTTGTCGCCCAGGCGCCGGGTCTGTCCTGTCGGGGCCTGCGCTTTGGGTATCCGGGGGCTGATCGCGACGTCTTCGCGGGGCTGGACCTGGACATCGAACCCGGGGCCATCACCGCCATCCTGGGGGGCAACGGGGCTGGGAAGAGTACCCTGATCAAGCTCCTGTGCCGGCTCTATGACCCCCAGGCCGGGGCCATCACCCTTGGCGGCGTAGATCTGCGCGACCTCGACCAGGCCAGTCTTCGGGCCAGCATTGCAGTCCTGATCCAGGAGCCGGTGCGATACAGCACCTCGGCGGCGGAGAGCATCGGGCTCGGCGCCATGACGGAGGCGGGTCCGAGCCAGGACGCCACTGGCGATCACGGCCGCGGCCCTGGCCGCAGGGGCCGAGGGGTTCATCGAGGGATTGCCCCTTGGCTACGCCACCCCCCTAGGGCGTTGGTTCGATGGTGGCGTGGAACTCAGCGGCGGCCAGTGGCAGCGCCTGGCACTGGCCCGGGCCCTGATCCGTCGCGCCCCGGTGCTGATCCTGGACGAGCCCACCAGCCCCCTGGACCCCTGGGCCGAGGCGCACTGGCTGGAGGGCTTGCGTGACCTCGCCCAAGGCCGCACCGTGCTCCTCATCACCCACCGCATGACCGCCGCGGCCCTGGCTGACCGGATCCACGTCATGGAGCAAGGGCGGGTCATCGAGTCCGGCAGCCACGCCGAACTGCTGGCCCTGCGCGGGCGCTATGCTGCCGCGTGGGAGTCCGCCCGGTCAGCCAGCGGCCGCCAGGGCCAGGTACCTGCGATGTAGGGCCTCGACCGCCGGCCCCAGCGCCAGCGCCGGGCCGCTGTTGTCGATGATGTCATCGGCCCCGGCAAGGCGTTTGGCCCGGCTGACCTGGCTCGCCAGGATGCGGTCGATCTCTGTCGGGTCCAGCCCGCTGCGACGTGCAACGCGCAGCCGCTGTTGCTCTTCCGGCAGGTCCACCACCAGGACGCGGTCGGCCAAATCCGTCTGGCCCGTCTCGAATAGCAGGGGGATGACCAAGACGGTATAGGGTGCGGTTCCTGTGGCCAGGTCCTGGATCATCCGGATACGGATACGCGGGTGGAGCAGCGCCTCCAACTGGCGCCGCAGGCGCGAGTCGGCAAAGACCAGGCGGCGCAGGGCGACGCGGTCCAGGACCCCGCCGGGGCCCACCAGCCCAGGTCCAAACTTCGCCCCGATCTCCGCCACCAGGGGCTCTCCCGGTGCGGTCAGGGCGTGTGCGATGGCATCGGCGTCGCTGACCGCCGCCCCCAGGGCGGCGAACAGGTCAGCTACCGTGGACTTGCCACTGCCGATCCCACCGGTCAGTGCGACGGAGAACAACTCAGTCTCAACCCAGGCCGGACCAGGTAAGGTAGGCCTTGTTGATGGCGTCGCCCCATAGCAAGGCAATCCAGCCCGCCGCGGCCAAGTAAGGCCCGAAGGGGATAGGCAGGTCGCGGTCCTGGCGTCCGCTCAAGATCAGGACGCCCCCCACCAGGGCACCGACCACCGCCGAGAACAGGGCAATCTGAGGCAGTGCCGCCCATCCCAGCCAGGCACCGAAGACCGCCAAGAGCTTGAAGTCCCCATAGCCCATGCCCTCCTTGCCGGTGGCCAGACGGAACAGATGGAAGATCAGCCACAGGCTCAGGTAGCCGCCGGCGGCCCCGAGGATCGATGCCTGTGGGTCGCTGAATAACCCGACAAGGCTCAACAGGAGCCCGAGCCAGAGCAGGGGTTGGGAAATGGTATCCGGAAGGAGCTGGGTATCGAGGTCGATCCCGGACAGGGCCACCAGTCCCCAGGTCAAGACCAGAGCGGCGGCGGCCTCCCACCCGGGCCCAAAGTGCCACACCACGGCCAGGGAGAGTAGCGCCGTCATGGCCTCGACCAGGGGATAACGCAGACTGATGGGTGCCGCACAGGCCGAGCACCTCCCGCGCAGGAACAGGTAACTCAGGATCGGGATATTTTCCAGCGGGGTGATGGCGTGGCCACAGTGGGGGCAGTGCGATCCTGGGGTAGACAGGGTCAGCCGGGGCCCAGCCGCTTCTGGAGCGGCCGTGCCCTGGACATCGGCGCACTCGCGCTGCCATTCCTCCCGCATCATTTGCGGCAGGCGGTAGATGACGACATTGAGAAAGCTGCCGACGATCAGGCCCAGGAGTAGGGTCCCGGTCCACAGCAACCACGGCTCGCGGGAAATGACCTCAAACCAGGGCATGGGCCCAACCTGACATCCGGTGCCGATGGTGCCGCATCAGACCACTGCCGCCAGTTTGAAGATGGGGAGGTACATGGCAATGACCAGGCCTCCCACCAGGGTGCCGATAACCACCATGATCAGGGGCTCAAGCAGGCTGCTCAGGCTATCGACCGCATTATCGACCTCCTCTTCGTAGAAGTCTGCGACCTTGCCGAGCATCTCGTCCAGGGCGCCTGACTCCTCGCCGATGGCGGTCATCTGTATCACCATGTGAGGAAACAGATTCTGCTGGCGCATGGACAGTTGCAGGGCCTGGCCGGTGGCAACCTGCTCGCGCATGCGGTTGACGGCGTCGGTGTAGACGATATTACCGGTGGCCCCGGCGACGGACTCCAGGGCCTCCACCAAGGGCACGCCGGCGGCGAACATGGTCGATAGGGTGCGTGCGAACCGCGCCAGGGCGGCCTTGTGGAGGATATTGCCGATGACCGGGATCTTGAGCACCGCGCGGTCCAGCATGCGCCTGAACAGGACGGAACGCTGGAATAGATTCTTGATGGAGTAGAAAAACCCGCCCGCGCCCAAGGCGATGGCCCACCAATAGTCACGCATAAAGTCGGAGATGGCGATGACCAGCAGGGTGAAGGCAGGGAGGTCCGTGCCGAAGCTCGAGAACAGGGCCTTAAACTGGGGAATGACGAAGAGCATGATGATAACCGTTACCAGGACGGCGACCGCGACCACGGAGGCGGGGTAGAACATCGCCTTCTTGACCTTGCCCTTGATGGACTCGGTCTTCTCCTTGTAGGTGGCGATTTTGTCCAGCAGTATGTCGAGCACACCGGCCTGTTCGCCGGCGGCGACCAGGTTGCAGAACAGGTCGTCGAAATAGAGCGGGTGCTTGGCCAGGGCCTCGGCCATGGCCGTGCCGCTCTCGATATCGGCCTTGATGGCGAGGATCAGGTCCTGCATCGAGGCGTTGGCGTGACCGCGCCCGACGATGTCGAAGGACTGCACCAGGGGCACCCCGGCGGCCATCATGGTGGCGAGTTGCCGACTGAACACGGAAATATCGGCGCTCTTGATGGCCTTCTTGCCCAGGACGAAGAGTGCGTCTGCCCTCTTCCTGAGCTTGGTCGGGCTGACCCCCTGCCGGCGCAGGTCGGCGCGCACCGCGGTGACATTGGGTGCACGGGTCTCGCCCTTGACGCGGTTACCCTTGCGGTCCAGCCCCTCCCAGGCAAAGACATGCGACTTCTCGATCAGGGGGGGCGGCTTGGCTGCCGTCTTCGACTTTTGGGTTGCAGCAAGCGCCATCGCTAATCCTTCGTGACTCGGTTGACTTCCTCGAGGCTGATAATACCCGCCTTGACCTTGCGTAGCCCGGAGGCGCGAAGGTCGGCAACCCCCTCCTTGCGGGCCTGTTCCGCCAACTGCGTGGCGTTGCCACCCCCCATGATGAGTCGTCCGATGGCCTCGGACACGCCCATGACCTGAAAGATGCCGACGCGACCCTTATAGCCGTCAGTACAGTGCTCGCAGCCTACAGGGCGGTAAATGGTCAGCCCCTCGTCGATCTCCTCGTTGGTGAAGCCCTCCGCGAACAGGGCCTCCCGCGGCACGTCCTCCACCACCCGGCAGTGTACGCACAGCTTGCGCGTGAGGCGCTGGGCCATGATGAGCAGAATGGACGAGGCGATGTTGAAGGGGGCCACACCCATGTTGGCCAGTCGAGTGAGGGACTGGGGGGCGTCGTTCGTATGCAGGGTCGAGAGGACCAGGTGCCCGGTCTGGGCCGCTTTTACAGCAATCTCGGCCGTCTCGAGGTCTCGGATCTCGCCGACCATGATGACGTCGGGGTCCTGGCGCAGGAAGGCGCGCAGGGCCGATGCAAACGTCAGCCCCGTCTTGGGGTTCATGTTGACCTGATTGATGCCCTCGACCTGGATCTCGACCGGGTCCTCGACGGTGGAGATGTTGACCTCCGATCTGTTGAGGATGTGGAGCGCCGAGTACAGCGAAACGGTCTTACCCGATCCGGTGGGTCCGGTGACCAGGATCATGCCATAGGGCTTGCCGATGGCACGCATGAAGGCCTCGCGCTGCTCGACCTCGAGGCCCAGGCTCTCGATACCAACCTGGGCCGAAGAGGAATCCAGGATACGCAGGACCACCTTTTCCCCGTAGAGCGTCGGCAACGTGTTGACGCGGAAGTCGATGTCCCGAGAACGACTGAGCTTGAGCTTGATGCGCCCGTCCTGGGGCACGCGCCGCTCGGCGATATTCATGCGCGACATGACTTTGAGTCGTGCCACCAGGCGCGCGGCGATATTGACCGGCGGATAGGCGACCTCATGCAATAAGCCATCCTGTCGAAACCGGATGCGGAAGGTCTTCTCATAGGGCTCGAAGTGGATGTCCGAGGCACCGCCTGAAATGGCATCCACCAGGATCTTGTTGATGTAGCGGACGATGGGGGCCTCGTCCACGTTGAGGTCGCCCTCATCCTTCTTTTCGTCGTCGTCGGAGGCGATATCGAGCTTGTCCAGTTCCGTATCCATGATATTGCTCATGGTCGTGTCCTGGGCCTCGATGGCCTGCTCGATGGCGGCGGCAAGCTTATTCTCCTCCACCAGGACCGCCTCCGAGGACAGCCCGGTGTTGAAGCGAATCTCCTCCAGTGCCTGGTCGTTGGTCGGGTCCGAGAGTGCCAGGAACAGGCGATTGCCGCGCCGGTAGATGGGCAGGGCGCGGTGTTTGCGGATCAGCCTCTCATCGACCAGGTTGAGCGGGAGGTCAAGGATGTCGATGGCCTCCAGATCGAGCAGTGGGACGCCAAACTCCGTGGACGCGGCGATGGCGATGCGCCGGCTGTCCAGCACCTTCTGTTCGACGAGGTACTGGACGAAAGGTTGACGTCGCTTGATGGACTCAGCCGTCGCATTCTGGGCCTGCGCTTCTGAGAGCAGGCGGTCCCGCACCAGACGCCAAGCCAGGCCGGATGGCTTCATCGAGGACTGGGTGGTCGCCATGGGTGTGCCTCTGCTCGCAGCCGGGGGGCGACACGATTGCACATCGCGCCGTGAATTTCCGACTAGTAGGACCTCTAGGTCTTATAAGACCCCACATCGAAAAAGTCAGCGGTTGACATTGAAGGCCAAGCGCACATTGTTGGCCACCAGGCCGTTATCCTTCTGCTCGCTGGCCTGGAGATAAAACTCCAGTATGGTGTCGCGATTCATCAGCAAATCCTCCGTGACGTCGTCGGCAAGCTCATTGACGTGGCAGAAGACGCTGGTATAGGGCGACAAGGGGTCCCGAGGGTCCGTGATCCAGAGGTTGGGGGATATCTGGTTAATGAAGCGCAGGAAGCCGTAGCCCTTGTCGCCGAACCACTTGGTGCAGACCCCGCGCACGCAGGACCCGGCGGTACCCCATTCGTTGCGGGGCTCATAGGAGACCGGCAGCAAGTCGGGGATCAGGAAGCCGGAGTAGAAGGTATCCACCGCCTTTTTCAGGTCCCCCGAGACGTTGCGAAACCCGATCAACTCCACCCGACACCCCATGTTTTGCAGGGCCGTGACCACCTGAATGAAGTCGCCATCCCCGGTGACCAGCAGGACCTGATCGAGCTTGTCCGCCTGGAGCATGGCCTCCACTGCCATGTCGAGATCGGCATTGGCCTTGGTCGTAACATTGCCGGCCTCGTCGGTGTAGCGGCGCACCGGCTTGACAAAGATCTTCCAGCCGAAGTCCCGCACCATCTGCTGGTAAGCGCGCGATTTCTTACGGTAATCCATGTCCTCCTTGGCACGTTCCTCATCGACGGCCTGGTAGGTGTTGAGGCGTTGCAGGCATCCGCCCTCACGGGCGGCAAAGCGGCGCAGCACGTCGTAACGCATTTGATAACCGCCGTTATAGCGGACATTCTCGGCATCGACAAAGACGCCAACTCGCAATCCAGAACTCAAAGAATCTTCCCCAGATCGATAAGCTAAATGAAACGCCGAAATGCTGGCACAAGCCTGGGACTCGTCTGGAGTGACGCGCCCAGGCCCGGCCAGGGACCAGGCTCAGCGGTTGGCGCGCTGCTCGATCAGCTCGTTGACCACCGTCGGGTCTGCCAGGGTCGAGGTGTCACCCAGGGTGTCGATCTCGTTGGCCGCAATCTTGCGCAGGATGCGGCGCATGATCTTGCCCGACCGAGTCTTGGGCAGACTCGGTGCCCACTGGATGATGTCGACGATGGCGATGGGCCCGATCTCACCGCGCACCATGGCAACCAGCTCCTTCTTCAGCGCGTCGGTGGGCTCCACGCCGGCCATGGGGGTCACGTAGGCATAGATGCCCTGACCCTTGATGTCGTGGGGATAGCCCACCACCGCCGCCTCGGCGACATGGGGGTGGAGGACCAAGGCGGACTCGATCTCGGCGGTACCCAGACGATGACCGGAGACGTTGAGTACGTCGTCAATGCGCCCGGTGATCCAGTAGTAGCCATCCGCGTCGCGCCGCGCCCCGTCACCCGTGAAATAGGAACCCGGATACTGTTTGAAGTAGGTATCCACATAGCGCTGGTGATCGCCGTAGACAGTGCGCATCTGCGCCGGCCAAGGCCGCATCAGGACCAGTGCGCCTTCGCCCTCGCCCTCGATGGGGGTACCGTTGGCGGGGTCCACCAAGGCCGGGACCACGCCGAAGAAGGGCGTGCTGGCCGAACCGGGTTTCAGCGCCGTGGCACCCGGCAGCGGAGTGATGAGGTGGCCGCCGGTCTCGGTCTGCCACCAGGTGTCCACGATGGGGCAGCGCTCGTCGCCGACGACACGGTGGTACCACTCCCAAGCCTCGGGATTGATGGGCTCGCCCACAGAACCCAGGATCCGGAGGCTCTTACGGGAGGTCGCCTTCACCGGCTCCTCGCCGGCCCGCATCAGCGAGCGGATGGCGGTGGGTGCGGTGTAGAAGATCGACACGTTGTGCTTGTCGATGACCTGCCAGAAGCGGGACATGTCCGGGTAGTTGGGGATGCCCTCGAACATGATGGAGGTGGCGCCGTTGGCCAGGGGACCATAGACGATGTAGGTATGCCCCGTGACCCAGCCGACGTCGGCGGTGCACCAGTAGATCTCGCCCTCCTGATAGTCGAAGGTGAGCTTGTGGGTCATGGCGGCGTAGACCAGATAGCCGCCGGTGGTGTGCAGGGCACCCTTCGGCTTGCCGGTGGAACCGGACGTATAGAGGATGAACAGCGGGTCCTCGGCATCCATGGGCTCCGGCTCGCAGACATCGGAGGCCTTGGCCATGAGGTCGTCGTACCAGACATCGCGGGCACCATTCCAGGCAACTGGGCCTCCGGTGCGGCGCACCACGAGGACGGTGCTGACGTTGGGGCACTCCTCCATGGCCTTGTCGGCATTCTTCTTGAGGGGGACATGACGCCCACCGCGCACGCTCTCATCGGAGGTGATGACCACGCGGCAGTCGGAGTCCAGGACCCGGTCGCGGAGCGAGTCCGGGGAGAAGCCACCGAACACGATGGAGTGCACGGCACCGATGCGGGTGCAGGCGAGCATGGCCACGGCGGCCTCGGGGATCATCGGCAGGTAAATGCACACCCGGTCGCCCTTCTTGACGCCGCGGGACTTGAGCACGTTGGCCAGCTTACAGACATCCCGGTGCAGCTCGCGGTAGGTGATCTTGCGGTCGATATTGGGATCGTCGGACTCCCAGATGATGGCGACCTGATCGCCGCGGTCGGCCAGATGCCGATCCAGGCAGTTGTAGGAGACGTTGAGCTGACCGCCCTTGAACCAGGCGATGTGCAGGTCATCGGCGCCGAAGCTGTAGTCGAGCACCTGATCCCAGGGCTTGGACCAGGTGACATAGCGCTCGGCCTGCTCCGCCCAGAAACCCTCCGGGTCGTCCACGGAGCGCTTGTACATCGCCTGGTACTGCTCTTGGTTGACATGGGCCTTGGCCGCGATGGCGTTGGGGACCGGGTAGATCTTGCTGTCCGACATGGAGTCGATTCCTCTTCTGGGTGGTTGGTATCGGTACCGCGTCTTGGGCGGTAGCCCTGGCCTGCTGGGCGCCCTGCCAGGGGGCGCCCAATACTAATCCGTCCCTGTTCCGTCCGCTACCGACCGGGTGGGCCGGTAGCCGTCCCCATCTTGGGGGCGCGTGCCTGACGCACACGCGCCCGGTCACGCGAGAATCCCCCGCAGCGGCAAGGCTCGCCCGTCGCCCAGGTTGGCCGCCTGGGCCAGGAACAGCTCCGCGGCGGATAGGGCGTCGTAGAAGGCGTTGTGGGCCGCATAGCGTGGCAGGTTGTAACGCTCCACGAGGGCGTGCAGGCGCAGATCGGAGCCCTTGTAGGCGATCTGCCGACGTTCGAGCTGGCGCTGGGCCAGGACCTGGGTGTCCACCACCGGGATCACGAACCCGCTGCCGTACAATTTCCGGCAGGCCCGACCAATGAATGTGGTCTCGATGTGGGCGTGGTGCGCGATCAGGACCTTGCCCGCCAAGACCTCCAGCAGATCGGCCATGACGACCTCCAGGTCCTCCCCCAGGGCCGCCTGGTCATCCGTGATCTGGTGGATGACGGCGCTCGCGGCGGGGATGTCCCCGGCGAAACGCACCACCCGATGCTCCGCGGTGGCCAGCACAATCGCCCCCCCGCTCAAGGTCACATGGCCGACGCTCAGGATCGAGTCCTTGCGGAGGTCAAGCCCAGTCGTCTCCAGGTCGATGGCGAGGAAATCCACGGCCCGCCAGTCCGAGCCGGCCTGGGGAAATGGCCTGGCCAGATAGTCGCGCAGGGGCCCCGGTGGGGCCTTGCGCAGCAGGAGGCGACGACGCCAGTCGAGCAGCAGGGACCCAAGCATCGCCTAACTGAAGCGCCCCGCCTGGTACCGCTGGCCAAGGGCCTCCTGCATCCCGTTGATGAGCACGAAGGCGTCGCGGAGGTGGCCGCGCTCCAGGGGCGAGAGGTCGTCCGGGGACAGGAAATTGTCCGCCGGCGCGCCGCGCCGCAGTTGCTGGGCCTGGTGGCGCATCCGCAAGGCCCCGATGAACTCTAACGCGTCGGTGAGGTTGGCACCGCCCTCCGCGCTCAGGGCGCCAGCCCCCACGACGGCCTGGATGCGGTCCAGTGTGTTGATAGATGTAACCCCGGCCGCCAGCGCGTGGACCCGCGCCATGTCGATGACCGGGACCGTGCCGCGGTGCTTGAGGTCCAGGGTATGGTCGTGGTCGCCGCCGTGGATCAGAACGAAGTTGCGAAAGAAGCCCAACGGCGGGCGTCTGGACAGGGCATTGGCCGCCATGTAAGCGATGAAGATACGGTTGGCGCGGCTGTGGTCGAGGACATGCTCGTGCAGTTCTTCAAACAACCCCTCAGGGTCGCGCACCGGGCGCAGGTCGAAAAAGACACTGGAAAGCATCAGCGCCATGGGCTCCGGGCGCTCGATCCAGTTGGTGAAGTACTTGCGCCACAGGCGCAGGGGCTGGCGCCACTTGGGGTTGGAGGCCATCACCTCGCCCGGGCAATAGATGTAGCCACAGGCGTTGAGTCCATCGTTGACGATCTTGGCCAGGGCGGCGAACCAGGCGTCGTCCTGCGGTTTCATGTGATCGGCGATGAGCAGGGCATTGTCCTGATCGGAGTGTGAAGACTGCTCGCGCCGTGCCTGTGAGCCGCCCGCCATCCAGGCATAGGGGACCGGGGCAGGGCCCAACTGCGCCTCGGCCAAGTCCAGCAGACGCAAGGTGATGGCGTCGGTGATGGCGCTCACGGCCTGGCCGACTTGATCCGCGGTTGCCCCACCCTGGACCAGCTGCACCTGGAGTTCGGGGACCTTGGCGCTGATTTGCACCAGGACATCGAGGTTGCGCGCCTTGTGGATGTCACCCACCAGATAGACCGAGTTGGCGCTTTGCACCCGCACGAAGTCAGAGGTGGAGACCACACCCACGACACGTCCGTCCTCCATCACCGGCAGGTGGTGGACATTGAGCCGGGTCATGGCGATGAGCGCCTGGAAGGCACGGTTGCTCACGTCCGTGGTGTGCAGGTTCTCGGTCATGATGCGGGACACCGGTTCGTCCGGTGACAGCCCGGGTACAATGCAGCGACTGCGCAGATCCCGATCGGTGATCATCCCCGCCAGGCGTTCCCCATCCATGACGACCAGGGAGGAAACGCGGTGCTCGGTCATGACCCGGGCCGCCTCGCGGATGCTGCTGTCTGGGGCTGTAGCGACAAGGTTGCGGACGACGAGGTCGCCGACCTTGACCTTCATCAGCCCCACCCCCGAGGCGGAACCCTCCTTGAGGGCATCGATGGCCTGGCGCAGGCGCTGGGTCACGGAATGATCGAAGTGCTGGGCAAATGCCTCATGGCGTTGACGCAGGGCGTCGAGCTCGGTGCAGGGGAGCTGGTAGGCCAGGGTATCCTCCACCGTTACCCCGGAGTAGATCGGGACCTGGGCATCGAGGCGACAGCGCAGCGGACAGATGTCCCCCTCGGCGAGCTTGCCGAGTAGCTCTCCGGCGGCGTCACGCAACTCCACCGCCCCGCGGCGCAGGATGTAGAGGGACGGCTCCAGGCCGTCTGCAACCTCTGGGGGGAAGGCGGTCCCGCGCCGGAAGTACTGCACCGTCAGGCGCCGCGGAAGGCGGTCCAGGGCCTGGGCCGGCAACAAGTCGAAGGGCGGGTGGTTCGCGAGAAATTCGCGGATCTCGATCAGTTCGACGTCCATAGGATTCCCACGGTGGGTAGATGTCTCCGGCGGCCCTGCCTGGCGCCGGGAACGAAAGAGGCCCCGCTTGAGCGGGGCCTCGGTTCGAGTCAGGTGGTTCTGCCCAAGCCCCGCCTCAGTGATCGACGGCCTCGCCCGCCCCGCGAGGGACTCGGATGTCCTCCACCAGCGCTCGAATGTGCTCGGGCGGCCGCGGGGTGATGCGCGACAGGGCCCAAGCGATGGCGAAGTTGAGGACCATGCCCAGGGCCCCGATCCCCGCCGGGGAGATCCCGAGGAAGCGCTCAGAGACCGGGGCCTCAGGCATCCCCAGGACGCCGCCCCCGAAGTGGAGCATATAGGCGAGGGTAAGCCCGAGCCCCGCGAGCATCCCCAGGGTCGCCCCCCAGCGGTTCATGCGCCGGTCGAAGACCCCGAGGACCAGGGCCGGGAAGAGGGATGCGGCGGCCAGGCCGAAGGCAAAGACGACCAACTGGAGCAAGGCACCAGGGGGCTTGTCCCCGAGAGACAGCGCGATGAGCAGTGCCAGGGCCGCGGTTACGACGGTAGCGATGCGTCCCACCAGGACCTCGCCCCCGTCGCCGACCCCCTTGGCGATCATGCCCTTCATCAGGTCGTGTGAGATCGCCGCCGCGATCACCAGGATCAGCCCAGCCGCGGTTGTCAGGGCCGCTGCCACGGCCCCCGCCGCCGCCAGGGCAACGACCCAGCCTGGCAACCCGGCGAGCAGCGGGGTTACCACCTCCATACCGTCTACAGTACCCCCCAGATGGAGGCGACCCATGGCCGCCAGCGCGGGGATCGTGGTGTAGAAGATGGCGATAAAGATCAGTGCCCAGACCGCGGAGGAGCGGGCGTCGCGGACCCGGCGCACGGTGAAGAAGCGAACTACGACGTGTGGCAGCCCCGCGGTCCCCACCATCACGGCCGCGGCGATACAGACCATGTCGAGCATGGCGATCCCGCCGACGGGGCTGGTGTAGGCGGCTAGCCCGAGGTCCGTGACCACCTTGTCGAGTTTGTCCAGCAGGTACAAGCCGCTGCCGTCCGCCAGGTGGCTGCCCAGAGCCACCTGGGGCCAGGGGTTGCCGGTGAGTTGCAGGGCGATGAAGACCGCCGGGACAGTGCCGGAGAAGATCAGGACCAGGTACTGGGCGACCTGGGAGTACGTGATCCCCTTCACGCCGCCGACAACGGCAAAGAGGGTGACGATCCCCAGACCCAGGGCTGTGCCCGTGGCGACGTCAAGGTCCAGGAGCCTGGCGAAGACGATCCCGATGCCTCGCGTCTGCCCCGCCAGCAGGGTGAAGGAGACGAGGATCACACAGAGGATCGCCACCAACCGCGCCATCTGGCAGCCATAGCGGTCGCCAATAAATTCGGGGACTGTGTAGCCGCCGAACTTGCGAAGGAAGGGGGCAATCAGCACGGCCATGAGCAGGTAGCCCCCGGCCCAGCCCATGAGGTAGGCCCCCCCCTGGTAGCCGAGGGCGGCGACCAGCCCGGCCAGGGTCAGGAAGGAGGCGACAGAGAGCCCGTTCGCGGCGATGGCCATGCCGTTGAGGAAGGGCCCTACCCCACGCCCGGCGACGTAGAAGTCGTCGGCACTGCGCGCCCGGGTACGCCAGATGATGATGGCATAGAGAAGCAGGCTCGCCCCCACGGCGAGGTAAGTCAGGGTCTGTGGGTCCATGGTGTCGATCACATCATTCCTCGCGGACGTCGAATTGCTCGTCGATCCGATTCATGCGCAGGGCATAGAGGATCCCCAAGAGCACAAAGGCGAACATCGCACCCCTGTTGGGCGAACCAAAAGCCGAGCTTGAAGCCACCGAGGTGGAACTCGTTGAGGGGCTCGGCCAGCAGGATGCCGCAGCCGAAGGAAACCAGGAACCCAATGACCAGCAGGGTCACCCGCAGACGCAGGGTCGCCGACCAGTAGGCGGCGCGATTCTCGGGGGTCATGGCGTACTCGCTCCTTATGTTGCTGTCTATGCGGTGCTCAGCACCCCGGACGGCTCATCGGCCGGCGGGCGACCCCAGGGCGCTCATCGTTCCGTCGTGATCGCCCTCTTGGGCGCGCCGCGGGGCAGGCGATTGTGTTGCCGGGGTCCCAGGGCTGTCAACGTGCCCAGGTGCCGTTTCCAGCCAGGATCTATGCGCATTTTTCAATGCTTGGCATTGCGTTGTCCGTGCCCTGCGCCCCCCCCGGTGGTGCGACGCCGCGCGGGGCGTGGGGGCCTGGCGACCTCCCGAGCTTGATCTGAGGCGGAAATGGTCTTAGGTTGCCCGCCTTTAACCCAAGCAGGGGCGCTGATACTCAGCCGCTCCGCGCCGCCAAGGTGCCTCCGCCATGAACTATGTCAGTACCCGCGGGGGCGTTGCCCCGGTGGACTTTGCCCAGGCCGTGATGATGGGGCTGGGAACGGACGGGGGCCTCCTGGTGCCCCAGACCATCCCCCAGGTCGATGGGGAGACCCTGGCCGCCTGGGCGCGCCTGCCCTTCGCCGACCTGGCCCTGGAGGTCATGGCCCCCTTCGTGGGCGCGGCCATCCCCCGGGAAGACCTGGCCGGGCTCATCCGCCGCTCCTATGCGACCTTCAGCCACCCGGAGGTCACGCCGGTCGTGGATGTCGGTGGGACCCGCATCCTGGAACTCTTCCACGGCCCCACCGCGGCCTTCAAGGATGTCGCCCTCCAGTTCCTGGGCAACCTGTTCGAGTACCTGCTCGAACGCGACGGGGGCCGCATCAACATCGTCGGGGCCACCTCCGGCGACACCGGCTCGGCGGCCATCGCCGGGGTGCGCGGCAAGGCCCGCATCGAGATCTTCATCCTCCACCCCCAGGGGCGCGTCTCCCCCATCCAGGAACGCCAGATGACCACGGTCCTGGACGCCAACGTCCACAACGTGGCGGTGCGCGGGACCTTCGACGATGCCCAGGGGATCGTCAAGACCCTGTTCAACGACCTCGCCTTTAAGGACGAGTACCACTTGGGTGCGGTCAACTCCATCAACTGGGCCCGCATCCTGGCCCAGACCGTCTACTACTTCTACGCCTGGGGCCGGGTGAGCGGTGGCGACATAGGCATGCCGGTGAGCTTCGCGGTCCCTACCGGCAATTTCGGCGACGTCTTCGCTGGCTACATCGCCAGGCGCATGGGGCTGCCGGTGGGACGGATCATCATCGCCACCAACCGCAACGACATCCTGACCCGCTTCGTCCACAGCGGGGTCTATGCCGCAGGCGAGGTCCACCCGACCTTGAGCCCGGCCATGGACATCCAGATCGCCTCCAATTTCGAGCGCTACCTCTACTTCCTCCATGGCGAGAACCCGGCCGCGGTGCGCGATCTGCTCTCGGCGATGGCCCGGACCGGGCGCATGGCCATCCGCGACGACCTGCGTGCCGTCGTGGCGGGGGACTTCGACGCCTGCGCCGTGGACGACGCGGCGACCCTGGACCAGATTCGCGAGACCTACGCGGCCACCGGCTACATCCTCGACCCCCATACCGCCGTCGGGGTGCGGGCCGCGGTCGCCTCCGGGCGTGACGACTGCGTCTGCCTGGCCACCGCCCACCCGGCCAAGTTCGCCGAGGCCGTCACCGCCGCCATCGGCGCGGAGGCCCCGCCGCCGCCCTCGCTCCAGGGGCTCATGGACAAGGAGACCCGCTGTGCCGTCCTTCCCGCCGAGGTCGGCGCCATCGCGGACTACATCCGCGCCACGCTGGGTTCCACCTTGGGCGCAAAGGCGGGTGCCTGACATGACGGACACCACGCCGGGGCGCACCATCCGCCTGCTCGACACCACGCTGCGCGACGGCGAGCAGACCCAGGGGGTCTCCTTCTCCCCGGTGGAAAAGCTCAGCATCGCCAAGGTCCTGCTGGAGGCGGTCCGCGTAGACCGCATCGAGGTCGCCTCGGCGCGGGTCTCCGCCGGGGAACTCGCCGCCGTCTCCCAGATCGTCGGCTGGGCCCAGGGGGTCGGGCTCGCCGACCGGGTGGAGGTCTTGGGCTTCATCGACCATGGCCAGAGCGTGGATTGGATTCGCCAGGCCGGGGGCCGGGTCATCAACCTGCTGGCCAAGGGCAGCGAGCGCCATTGCCATTTCCAATTGGGCAAGGACCTGGACAAGCACGCCCGGGACGTGCGCGAGGCCATCGGCACGGCCCTGGAGCGCGGGCTCAGGGTCAACCTCTACCTGGAGGACTGGTCCAATGGCTACCGCGACAACCCGGACTACGTTTACGGGTTCATGGATCGCCTGCTGGACATCGGGGTGGGCCACTTCATGCTCCCGGATACCCTGGGGGTCATGACCCCGGACCAGGTCCGCGCCGCCATCACCGACATGGGGACGCGCTACCCCGGAGTAGCCTTCGACTTCCACCCGCACAACGACTATGGGTTGGGGACCGCCAACGTCATGGCCGCCGCCCAGGCCGGGGCCGCGGCCGTGCATTGCACCGTCAACTGCCTGGGGGAGCGGGCCGGCAACGCCTCCCTGGCCGAGGTGGTGGTGAATCTGCGCGACCAGCTCGGCCTGACCCTTGGGATCGACGAGACCCACCTGGCCCGGGCCAGCGAACTGGTGGCCTACTTCTCCGGCAAGCGGGTGGCCGACAACGCCCCGGTGGTCGGGGCGGACGTCTTCACCCAGACCGCCGGCATCCACGCCGACGGCGACAAGAAGGCCGCCCTCTACCAGACCCGCCTGTCGCCGGAGCGCTTCGCCCGCCGTCGCAAATACGCCCTGGGCAAGCTGGCGGGCAAGGCGTCACTGGCCAAGAATCTCGAGCGCCTGGACATCTCCCTGTCGCCGGAGGACCAGCGCAAGGTCCTGGCGCGGGTTGTGGAGCTTGGAGACTCCAAGCGCGTCATTACCACCGAGGACCTGCCCTTCATCATTGCCGAGGTCCTCGAGAGCGGCGACTTCGACTACTGCGAGCTGCTCGCCTGCACCTTCACCAGCAGCCTGGGGCTGGTCTCTACCGCGAGCCTCAAGATCTGCATCCAGGGAGAGGAATACAGCGCCGCCGGGAGCGGCAACGGCGGCTTCGACGCCTTCAACACCGCCCTGGCCAAGATCCTCAAGAAGCGGGGCCTGACCCTGCCGGAACTGACCGACTTCGAGGTCCGCATCCCCCGCGGTGGGCGCACCGATGCCCTGACCGAGTGCATCATCACCTGGGACGACGGCGGTCGCGAGGTCAGGACCCGTGGGGTCAATGCCAACCAGGTCTTTGCCGCCATCAATGCCACCCTGAGGATGCTCAACATCCTGATCCACCGGTCGGTCAGGCCAGCCGACACCGAGGTTCCAGGCTAGGTCCTTTTGGTCAGGTGTCGACACCCGGACAGGCCGCCTTCCGGCCTGCGTTCCTTTTCGCCCAGAGCCACGGAAATGGCCTAAGCTTCACCCTCGAACGCCGAGAACCACCCCCTTCGGAACTCCCAGGATGCCCGGTTTCCACTCCGACCGCCGCTGCCCGCCCCTGACCGCAACCCCGTGCGGTTACCTTTTCACCCCGATCCCGGGCATACAATCCCCCATACCCAACCCGGACCGAGCTTGCCCAGAGCGCCGTGCTGGGATCGGATTAGTTCAACAGGCGTTTATCCATCGTGCTCCTCAAGGTCCGTGCATCAACGAGGACAGCGGTTCGCGCACGATGGATAAGCGATTGGTAGTTAGGCCACGCATACATGAGGCCCCCGCATGAGATCCGTTGAAGAAATTAAGGCCGAGATCAAGGCGCTACCTCGTCAGGAGTACATAAGACTCGCCCATTGGTTCTCTGAGCGAGACTGGGGAGTATGGGACGAAGAGTTGGAACGAGACTCCAACTCTGGCAAGCTTGATTTCCTGATTGAAGAAGCTCTTGATGAAAAGAAAAGAGGGAAGCTAGGAGAATTGTGATGCATAGAACGACAACTCGCTTCTGGAGTTGTTTCAATGCATTACCTCAAGACATTCAGCACCTCGCTCGCAAGAACTATGAGCTTCTGAGGCAGAATCCAAGGCATCCATCCCTGCACTTCAAGAAAATTGGAAAGCTGTGGTCCACCCGCGTTGGCAAGAATCATAGGGCGCTAGCAATGGAGGATGAAGGTGGCTATGTCTGGGTGTGGATTGGCACTCATGAAGAGTATGACCGTCTACTCAGTGGCAAAAGGGCCTAACTTCATCGTTAGCTGGGAATACAAGGGCCATACTTAATTATGAATCCTGAAAATGGCCTAACCGGAACAAATTCGAGTTTTCATGCCGCCTCGGCCAATCGCGGCCTTTTCGCATTGGCGCCCAAGTTGCCGGGAACCGGTCGCTCCGGATCGCACAGGCTCGCTGCGACATGCCCAGGATGTGGTTTCTCCCGGTCCAACATCATCGGGACCTAGACACGCGGAATCTGTGCGTTTGGTCCGATCTGGCAATTCGCGAGAGGAAAACCATGACACTGAAATTCACGCGACGCGAATTTCTCGCTACTGCGGCTGGTGTGGCGACACTGGGTGTCGGCGATTGCGTCGGGTCCGGGGATGCGTGCGTCACGGACGCGGACGGAAGACTAAAGTGTGCGTTGCCGCCTCCGAACGAAGCGCCGTTCGACACGGTGGTCGTGCTGATGATGGAGAACCGCTCGTTCGATCACATGCTCGGGTGGCTGCCGGGCGCAAATGGCCGGCAGCAGGGCTTGATCTACGCCGACGAGACCGGCGCGCTGCACCATACCTGGCCGCTTGCACCTGATTACCAGGGCTGCCAATACCAAGACCCCGACCACACCTGGAAGGGCATCGCGATTCAGTATGCCGATGGCCGCTGCGACGGTTTTCTCAAGACCCGCACTGACCCCGAACTTCCGGCGGACCTCTTCCCCATCGGCTATTACGGCAAGGACGATCTTCCGATCCTTGCCGCGCTCGCGGCGGGCTATACGACGTTCGACAACTATTTCTGCTCGATGCAGGGCCCGACCTGGGAAAACCGGCTCTACCAGCTCACCGGGACCACGCAGGTCGGCATGGACCTGATCATCGATCATTTTCCGCGGACGGACGCGGAGCGGCCTTGCACCATCCAGACGGCGATCTTCGATCGCGTGCGCAATGCCGGCTTGCGCGCCGCTTATTACTATCACGGCGAGCCGATGACGGGCCTCTTCCAAAGCAAGCGTTACGACGACATCGCGCTGACGATCGATCGCTTCTGGGACGACGCGCACCGCGGCAACCTCGCCAATGTTGTCTTTGTCGACCCCGATTACACCGACGCAGCGGAGGACGCCGGGACGTCGAACGACTATCACCATCGGGGCAACGTGCGGGTGGCCGAGGGATTCGTTGCGCAGGTGTACAACGCCCTCAAGGACAGCCCGCAATGGGGGCGCATGGTCTTCGTGCTCAATTTTGACGAGCATGGCGGGTTCTTCGACCACGTGCCGCCACCCCCATGCCAGGACGACACGGAGCAGAAGGGCGTCGGGCCGTTTCCGGACCTCAAGCGCCTGGGCTTTCGCGTTCCCGCCATCGCGATGGGGCCCTTCGCCCCGCGTAAGATCGAGACGGCGGGACCCTATGAGCACTGCTCGATCTTGAGGATGATCGAATGGCGCTGGGGACTCGAACCGATGACGTTGCGCGATCGCACCGCAAAGAACTTGGCCGATGCGCTGGACTTCAGGACGCGGCGCGACGCCGTCACCTTACCCCCGTTTACGCCGCCGCGAAACGACGGCTGCTCGGGCGATCGCGACCGCGAGCTTGGTTCCGACCGGCCGCGCCCCGTTACTTGACCGACAGGTAACCGATTTTCCCAGCATAAAGGTGCGACTGTCGGCCGCTGGCCGAGCGCAGCATCCGGAGCCAAGCATATGCACACCCAAGACCTGTCCCCCTGGACCCACGACCACCTGTTCGATGCCGGCAGCCACGCGGCGGAACGCGGCACTCGCGCCGTCATGTGGATCACCGCCGCCATGATGGTCGTAGAGATCGCCGCCGGCTGGTGGTTCAACTCCATGGCCCTGCTCGCCGACGGCTGGCACATGAGCTCCCACGCGCTGGCCATCGGGCTCAGCGCCTTCGCCTACGGGGCCGCCCGCCGCTACGCCGGCGACCCGCGATTTGCCTTCGGTACTTGGAAGATCGAGGTCTTAGGCGGTTTTGCGAGCGCCATCCTACTCTTGGTGGTCGCGGCCCTGATGGTCACGGGGTCGGTGGAGCGCATCCTCTCGCCCCAGCCCATCGCCTACGCCGAGGCCATGGCCATCGCCGCCCTGGGTCTGGCGGTCAACCTGGTCTGCGCCAAGATCCTGGGGGACGCCCAGGGGCAGGACCACCACCACGGCGGGCACTCCCACGGGTCCCACGGGCATCATGGCCATCACCACGACCTGAACCTCAAGTCCGCCTATCTCCATGTGGTCGCCGACGCGGCCACCTCGGTTCTGGCCATCGTGGCCCTCGGCGGAGGCTGGCTCTTCGGGTGGTCCTGGCTGGACCCGGTCATGGGCATCGTCGGCGCGGCGCTGGTCGCCCTCTGGGCCAAGGGCCTCCTGGTGGAGACGGGCCGGGTCCTGCTCGACCGCGAGATGGACCACCCCGTCGTCGCCGAGATCCGCGAGGCGGTCGAGACCGGACCGGATGCGGGGGAGACCCGCGTTGCCGACCTGCACGTCTGGCGCGTCGGCAAGCGCGCCTATGCCTGTGCCCTGACCCTGGTCACCCATGACCCGGCGCTGACCCCAGACCGGGTGCGCGAGCAACTGCGCGTGCACGAGGAGATTGCCCACGCCACCATCGAGATTCACCGCTGCACCGCCTGAACCGCCGTGCGCCGGGCGCCTCGGCCCGCCGCGCCCACCGTCGCCTCCCGCGAATAGTTATTGAAACAGAAGTTACGATAGTGTAACTTTTGTTTCCATGACACTCGACCCACCCAACCGCTGGCTCCTGCTCGCCGTCAGCCTGGCCGGACGCCCGGGCAGCACGGTGCGGGTACGGCTCTGGCGGGCGCTGAAGGAACTGGGTGTCGGCAGCCTGCGCGACGGGGTGTCCGTACTCCCCGCCGGTGCATCCGCCCGCACCGCCTTCGCGTCCATCGTCGGCGAGGTCGCCGCCGAGGGGGGGAGCGCCTGGTTGCTGGAACTGCCGGCCCAAGCGGCCGAGGTGGAGCAGGCCCTGTTGGCCCTCTTCGACCGCACCGCGGGCTATGGGGAGCTGACCACGGCCATGGCCGCCCTGTCCCAAGAGGCCCCGCTGCTCGACGAGGCGACGGCCAGGCGCCGACTGCGCCAATTGGACAAGGCCCTGGGCGAGCTGGAGCGCCTGGACTTCTTTCCTGGCCCACCCCAGGCCCAGGCGCGCGCCGCCCGCACGAGCCTCAAGGCGGAGATCGACCGGCGTTTCTCCCCAGAGGAGCCGATGTCGGCCCAGCGCGCCCTCACCCCCCTGGCCCCCGGGGACTATCGGGACCGCACCTGGGCCACGCGCCGCCGCCTCTGGGTCGACCGGGTGGCCAGCGCCTGGCTGATCCGCCGCTTCATCGACCCGGATGCCCGCTTCCTCTGGCTGGAGCGGCCCGAGGACTGCCCGGCGGGGGCTCTGGGTTTCGATTTCGACGGGGCGGACTTCACCCACGCCCTGATCGAGGGCAGCGAGCGCGTCACCTTCGAGGTCCTGGCCGCGAGCTTCGGGCTCGAAGGCGACCCCGGGCTGGTCCGACTGGGGCGGTTGGTGCACTACCTGGACGCGGGCGGGCTGCCCGTCGCCGAGGCCGCCGGCTTCGAGGCGGTGCTCGCCGGGCTGAGGGAGGCCACGGCGGACGACGATGCCCTGCTGGCCGCCGCAACCCCAATGCTCGACGCCCTTTACCTCACCTACTCGGGCCCACGCGCCTGACATCACCACGGAGACACCATGCCGACAACCACCCCGGACCTCAACTCGGCCGCCGCCGCGCCCCCGCCCCCCGTGACCCTGGGGGAGGCCTTGGGCTACTGGCTCAAGCTCGGCTTCATCAGCTTCGGCGGTCCCGCCGGACAGATCGCCATGATGCACCACGAGCTGGTGGAGAAGCGGCGCTGGATCTCCGAACACCGTTATTTGCATGCGCTCAACTACTGCATGTTGATGCCCGGGCCCGAGGCGATCCAGTTGGCCATCTATATCAGTTGGCTGCTCCACGGGGTGCGCGGGGCCCTGGTCGCCGGGGTGCTCTTCTTCCTGCCCGCCTTCGTCCTGCTGTCGGTGCTGGCGGGCGTCTACCTCGCCTTCGGCGACCTGCCCCTGGTGCAGGGGATCTTCTACGGCATCAAGCCCGCGGTGGTCGCCGTGGTCCTGTTCGCCGCCTGGCGCATCGGCTCCCGGGCGCTCAAGAACGAGGTACTCATCGGGCTCGCCGCCCTGGCCTTCGTCGGCATCTTTGTCTTCGGGATCGGCTTCCCCTGGATCGTGCTCGCCGCGGCCATCCTGGGTGCCATCGGCGGGCGGCTGATGCCGGAGAAGTTCCGCGGCGGCGGGGGTCACGGGGGCTCCGAGAAGCGCTACGGGGCGGCCCTGATCGACGACGACACCCCGCCCCCGGCCCATGCGCGCTTCTCCTGGGGCAAGCTTGGGATCACCGTGGCGGTCTTCGTGGCGGTCTGGGTCCTGGCCCTGCTCGCGGTGCGCGGCGTGCCCGCCCTCGAAGACATGGGCATCTTCTTCACCAAGGCGGCCTTCCTCACCATCGGCGGGGCCTACGCCGTCCTGCCCTATGTCTACCAGGGCGGGGTGGAGCACTTCGGCTGGCTCACCGGCCCCCAGATGATGGACGGTCTGGCCCTCGGGGAGGCCACCCCCGGGCCACTCATCATGATCGTCACCTGGGTGGGTTATCTGGGCGGGGTCTCCAAGGAGGTGCTGGCCAATCCGGTGCTGGCGGGGATAGCGGGGGCCGCGGTGGCGACCTTCTTCACCTTCCTGCCGTCCTTCCTCTTCATCCTGGCCGGCGGTCCCTTGATCGAGGCGACCCGCGGGGAGCTGCACTACACGGCACCGCTCACCGCCATCACCGCGGCGGTGGTCGGGGTGATCGTCAACCTGGCGGTCTTCTTCGCCTGGCATACCTTCTGGCCGAGCGCCACGGACGCCGCCCCCTTCGCCGGTCCATTCGATGCCTTCGCGGTCCTGATCGCCGTTGCCGCCTTCGTCGCCCTTTACCGCTACAAGATCGACATCATGAAGGTCATCGGCGCCTGCGCCCTGGTGGGGCTCGCCTACAGCCTCCTGACCTGACCCCGGCACCGAGCCGCCGGGTCCATCATCCTACCTTCGCGCCTGAGAGACTCCGATGCCCTACGAACCGAAACCCCTGTCCTGCGACCCGGCCCGGCTGAACGGCCTGTCCGAGAAGTTGATCGTCAGTCATTGGGAGAACAACTACGGCGGCGCCGTCAAGCGCCTCAACGCCATCGAGGAGCGCCTGGCCGGGCTGGATTGGGCCAAGGCCCCCGTCTTCGAGATCAACGGCTTGAAGCGCGAGGAGTTGATCGCCGCCGGGTCCATGATCCTGCACGAGGTCTATTTCGACTCCCTCGGCGGCACCGGGGGGGACCCGGAGGGCGCCCTGCGGGCGCGGATCGAGCGGGACTTCGGCTCGCTCGCCGCCTGGCGCACCGAGTTCTCGGCCATGGGCAAGGCCCAGGGCGGGGGTTCTGGCTGGACCCTGCTGGTGTGGAGCCCGCGCCGCGCCCGCCTGGTCAACGCCTGGGCCGCCGACCACGCCCACAACCTGGCCGGGGCGACGCCGCTCATGGCGCTCGACATGTACGAGCACAGCTATCACCTGGACTACGGCGCCAAGGCCGCGGCCTATGTGGACGCCTTCATGCAGAACCTCTCCTGGACGGCCGCCGAGGCCGCCTTCACCCAGCTCGGAGCCTGACCCCATGGAACGTACCATAGCCCCCACCGACCTCCAGGCCCTGATCGCCCGGGGTGCCCCCATCGCCCTGCTCGACGTGCGCCGGGCCGAGGACCGCGCCAAGGACCCGGCGGCCATCCCCGGCGCCGCCTGGCACGACCCAGCGGCGCTGGCCTCCTGGTCGCCCGACCTGGGGCCGGACCGGGAGATCGTCCTCTACTGCGTGCGCGGCGGCTCGGTCAGCAACTCGGTCCTGGACGCCCTGCGCGCCCAGGGGCTCAGTGCCCGCTACATCGAGGGCGGCCTGGAGGGCTGGAAGGCGGCCGGCGGGGCCACGGAGTCCCAGGCATGAAGTGGGTCACCCGCGAGCGCCCCAAGATCGACCGCATCGCCTGCCCCTGGCTGATCGCACGTTTCATCGACCCGAAGGCGGAGTTTCTCTACGTCCCGGCCTTGGAGGTCCTGCGGGTGGCCGAGGAGACCGGGGCCATCCCCTACGACGTGCCGAATGTCGAACTCTCCCATGTGGGGGAGCTGTGCAGCTTCGATGCCTTCCTCGCCAAGTACGCACTGGATGACCCGGCTCTGCACCAGCTCGCCGTCATCGTGCGCGGGGCCGATACCGCTCGGCTCGACCTGGCGCCCCAGGCGGCCGGGCTCCTGGCCATCTCGCTCGGCCTGTCCCACAACTTTGCCGACGACCAGGCCATGCTCGCCCAGGGCATGACGGTCTACGACGCACTCTACGCCTGGTGCCGGTCCTGCCAGGGCGAGGCCCACGATTGGCGGCCCGCCGGGTGAGGGCTGCGTCGTCGATGCGGGTCTTGAAGTCATGGCCCCGGCCGCTCAGTCAGGATCAGAGGTAGCAAGCGATGCACACGCACGACCTGTCCGCCTGGACCCACGACCAGGTGTTCGCGGAAGGCAGCCACGCGGCGGGGCGCGGCACCCGGATCAACGACTGCGCAGCCTCAAGGTCGGCACGCACGGTCCCAATAGAGGGCGAGTAGGACATGTCGGATGCGCAATTGCTCGAGGGGCTGCGTGAACAACTGCAGTCGGTCATCGTCGGCCAGACTGGGTTGCTCGATCGCCTGGTCATCGCCTTGGTGGCGGGCGGGCACGTGCTGTTGGACGGACCGCCCGGGCTGGCCAAGACCACGGCGGTGCACGCCCTCGCCAGCGGCGTCTCGGCCGGCTTCCAGCGCATCCAGTTCACCCCCGATCTAATGCCCGGCGACCTCACCGGCAGCGATGTCTACGAGCCGGCCACCGGCACCTTCCGCTTCGTGCCTGGCCCCCTGTTCCACGAGATCGTGCTGGCGGACGAGATCAACCGCGCGCCGCCCAAGGTCCAGTCGGCCCTGCTGGAGGCCATGGCCGAGCACCAGGTGACGGTGGGCGGGCAGACCCGCCGCCTGCCGGACCTGTTCATCGTGCTGGCCACCCAGAACCCGTTGGAGCAGAGCGGTACCTACCCCCTGCCGGAGGCCCAGCTCGATCGCTTCATGTTCCATGTCCTGCTGGACTATCCGAGCGTGGACGAAGAAGTGGAAATTGCCCGCCGCGCCCGCCGGGCCACCGAGGGGCACGTCGAGGAGGCAGTGCGCCAGGTGCTGGAGCCGCGCCGAATCCTGGAGATGCGCCGACGCATGAATGAGGTCTACGTCGAGCCCACGGTGGAACGTTACGCTGTGGAGCTGGTGGGCGCCACCCGCGATCCGGGCCGTTACCTGCCCCAGTGGCGGGGTCGGGTGCTGGCCGGTGCCTCGCCGCGGGGCTCCATCGCCCTGTTGCGTGCGGCCATGGCGCGTGCCTGGCTCGCCGGGCGTGACCACGTGCTGCCGGAAGACGTGATCGAGCTCGCCCCGGACGTGCTTCGCCACCGTCTGGTACTGGATTTCGGTGCTGAGGCCGAGGGCCTGGACGCGGCGGCCATCGTCGCGGGCCTGATCGAGGTCGTCCCAACGCCGTGAAACACCGCCCGTCACCGGCCGACCCCGCCCTGGCACCGCTGCTGACGCCCGCCGAGGTGGCCGAGCTGTTGCGCCAGGGGGCGGGGGCGCCGGCCTGGCCCAACTCACCGGTCCCGCCGATGCAGGGGCGCGTCGGCGAGCGCAGCGCCCGGCGCACCGGTAGTGGCATGGACTATGCCGAGACCCGCCCCTACCAAGGCGGCGACGATCCTCGCTTCCTGAACTGGCGCGCCACCGCACGCAGCGGCAGCCTGCAAGTGCGCCGCTTCCACCAGGACATGCAGCCGGCGATCTGCTGTGTGGTGGACCGCGGCCCGAGTATGCGCTTCGGCACCCGGCGGCGTCTGAAGGCGGCCCAGGCTGGCCGTCTCGCCCTGCTGCTGTCGGCCCAGGAGATGCGCTGCGGCGGCGAATTGGCGGGCCTGGTGTTGGAGGACTCCGTGCGTCGCTGGCTGCCGCCCGCGGTAAGCGTGGCCGCTTTGCAGCGACTCGCGCGGTGGGTGGCGGCCCCGGCCCCGACATCGACGCCGCAGCAGGCAGAGGGCTGGTCCCCGACGTTCGCCGAGCTGGCGCAGCGCCTGGCGCCGGGCTCCCGGATCCTGTTCATCAGCGATTTTCGCGGTCTCGCCGAGGCCGACCGCACTCTGCTGGCGGGTCTCGGGCGTCGCTTCGACACACGCGCACTGGTGGTTTACGACGATGCCGAGCGCGAGTTACCCGCCGTGGGTCCGTTGCTGCTGTGTTGGGGCGGGGTCGTGAGACACGCGGATGGCCGCGACGCCTTCCAGCGCGCTCGCCAGGCCGATGCCTGGCGGGCGTATCGAGCCGATCTGCACGATCTGTTCACGCGCGCCGGAATTCCCTGGCGTCTGGTCCCCGCGGCGGCGGACGACCTTCCCGCCACCCTGCGCGGGGCGCCCGATGGACATTGAGCGGGGCGATATCCTGCCGCCGTTGCCGCCCCCGGAAGCGGTTGCGTGGAGTCCCTGGCTGCTGTCGGCCCTGGCGGCGGTGCTGGCCGTTTGGCTTGCCTGGCGTCGCTGGGGCCGCGTGCAATGGCCGCTACGCCGCCTGCGCCGCGGCCTGCGGCGGCGGCACATCGCGCCGCGCCCGGGCGCCCACGCATTGGCCGCCCTGCTGCGCCAGCGCACCTGGCCGGCTGAGCTCCTGCTGCGCCGATTGGACGCCATCCGTTTTTGCCGCGAGCCGCCGTCTCTGGAGCAGCTGCTGGCCCTTGTCGAGGAGGCATCGCGACAGCCTGGGGAGCGCCCGCACGATGGGTGATTACGCCCTGCTCGCACCGGCCTGGCTGCTGGCCCTGCCCCTGGCCTGGTGGCTGCCCTGGTGGATCGGCCGGCGCGGCCGGCGCCTGCCGCGGTTGTTCGCGCCCTTGGCGGTGCGACATCCCGCGGCCGACGAACGCATCCCGATGGCTACGTCGAACGGCGAGGAGCCTGTGCGCTGGCTGCTGCTTCCCGTGTTTGGCCTGCTATTGTTGGCCCTGGCGGAACCGGTGCGCTACGGGGCCCCGTTGACACAGCGGCCGGTGCCCCTGGACTTGGTGCTACTGATGGACGTGTCGATGAGCATGAGCCTGCGGGACTACCGGGTCGACGGCGAGGCAGTGGACCGTCTCCGCGTGGCCAAGCGTCTTCTGGACCGCTTCGTGACCGACTTTGGTGGCGAGCGGGTCGGCCTGGTCGTGGTGGGTACCCCGTCGGCCCTATGGGCGCCACTCACCGCCGATCTTGCCCTGGTCCGCCATCTGTTGGGCAGGCTCGAGCTGACGTTGGCCGGGCGCAACGCGGCCATCGGCGACGCCCTGGCCCAGGTCGCCGACCGATTCGGCGGCCAGGATCGGAGCCAGCCTGTGGCCGTGCTGATCAGCGACGGGGCCACGCCTCTGGGGACGCTGTCACCCACCCAGGGAGCGGCCCGCCTCCAGGCGGCCGGCATGACCCTGTACAGCATCGCCATCGGCGCCACCGATCCGTCCGCCGTTGAGCAGGAGCACGGCAGCCTGATCTTCGCGCCGGCCGATCTGGACTTGCTGGAGGAGATCGCTGTGCAAACGGGGGGCCGGATGTTTCGTGCGGTCGACGCCGACAGCCTGCGTCAAGCTTTGGCCTGGATCGAAAATAAGCATAGCACCGCGCACCCGGTAACCTCCGTTGCACGCAGCCGCCGACCGCTTTACCCCTGGCCGCTGGGGGCCGCGCTATTGTTGCTGGCGGCCTGGCCCTGGTGGGCTGAAACGACGCGCGCGGTCACCCGGTCATGAGCGGCTGGTATTGGCGTGAGCCCCTGTGGCTGCTGGCGGCCGCCTATCCGCTGTTCCTGTGGGCCTGGTCGCAACGGCGGCGGCAGCGCATCCGGCTCGGCTACGCGGATGCCGGGCTTTGGCCCTGGGTGGGGGCCGAAGCACCGCGGGCGCGCGGCGGCGGCATACGCCGCGTCATCCTGGCGCTGGCCTGGATACTGCTGGCGGTGGCTGCGGCCGGGCCGCGTCTGCCGCTGGAGGTGCCGGCGCGGGCGCGTCCGCCGGCTGGGGCCTTGCTCGCCGTGCTCGATCTGTCCCGCTCGATGGAGGCGCGCGACGCTGGCGGCAGCCGGCGCGCCGCCGGGCTGGGGTTGCTGCGGGCCTGGAACGATGCGCCGGGACGCCCTCCCATGGGCCTGCTGGTCTTCGCCGGCCGAGCACACCTGTTCTTCCCGCCCAGTGCGGACCGGCCGGCGGTGGCCCATTTCCTGGACCAGTTGCCGGGGCTTAACCTGCCGACCCTGGGCAACGACCTGGCCGGCGCCCTGAATCTGGCTGGGGAGCTGCTCGAGAATATCATCGGACCGCGCGCCCTGGTGATACTCAGCGACGGCGATCTGGACGACCCGGCCCGAGCGCAGTCCGAAGCGGCAGTGAGTCGGCTGCGGGCGCGGTTTGCGGTAGACCTCAGCGTGGTCGGTCTTGGCGGCGCCACGGCCACCGCCGTGCCAGACCCCGCACAGGGCTGGCTCAGGGTGGAAGGACGGCCGGTGGTCTCGCGTCTGGAGACGAGCTGGCTCAAGGACCTGGCCCAGGCGGGTGGCGGTCGCTACCTGACCTCCTCCGTGGAGTACCCAATCGCGCTCGACGAGGTCTGGCGGGCGCCACCGCCGCGCATCGCCGACGCGGACGCGGTGCTATGGTGGGAGCTGTACCCCTGGGCACTGGCACCGGCGGTATTGCTGGGCTGGGGCTGGGGCTGACGGGACGCCTAACGCACCTGGCCCTGGCGATGGTCGTGACCGGCCTGGGCGGCGCATTGGCACCGGTGCCCGGACAGGCGACGGATACCGCCGCGGCCTTCGCGGCCTTGACCCGGGGCGACTCCGAGGTAGCGCGCGAGCGCTACCGTTCCTTGCCGGGTTATGCCGGGCGCTTCGGCGAGGGGGTGGCCTGCTTCCGCCTGCGCGAGTGGCCCTGTGCCGCCGAGGCATTCGCCACCGCGGCCTGGCTGGCCGATGACGATACCCAGCGCGGGCGGGCCGCTTACAACCTGGCTGCCACTCGCTATCGCCAAGGCGACTACACGGCGGCCGCCCGTCTGTACCGTGACGCCCTGGCGCACCGCCTCGATCACCCCGATCTGCAACCGATGATTGACTTCAGCGACGCCCTGGCGGAGCAGGTCGAGACCCGCCGCGAGCAACAGTTGGGCGCCCTGCATCGGGCGCGCGCCGGGGGGCGGGAGCAAGCGGCCGGGCAGGCGGACGCCTCGGCGGTGGGGCGCGAGATGGACCTGGCGCCGCCGCCCCCACCGCCGCTGCCCCTGGAGATGGACCGCGGCGTCTTCGATGAGCTGGTCGCCCGCGGCCTGGATCATGCGCGGCTCGCCGGGTCGGACGCGGCACAGGCGAATGCAAGGTACGCCTGGTTCGGCGATCAGAACTTGGCTGCCGAGCGCAGCGGCACCCAGCTCTGGCAGCGCCTGTTCGAAATCGAGGAGGGCTTTCCTGCCCCGGTTGCGGCGCCGCGCCCCAGGCCGGAGCAGCGGCCATGGTGAGGCAACTGGCCTGCGCCGCGTGGTTCCTGCTGACCTGGACGACACACACCCAGGCGGGGGAGCTGCATTTTGCCTTCGACAAGACCGAGGTCGAATGGGGCAAGCCCTTGCGCGGCCAAGTCATCTATCGGGGTGCCGGCGCCACCGATAGCGTCGATCTAGCCCCCTGGAAGGCGCGGTTCCACCTGGAGACTGGATACAGCGAACACTCTAAGGATGAGACCGGCGCCGTGCTGCGCCGGGAGTCCGTACGCCTGTATGCCCGCGCCCCAGGCGACTGGCGTCTGCCCGCCTTGACCCATGCCGGTACCCGCAGCCAACCGCTGGATATTCAGGTCCTGCCGCCACGTCCCGACGGTAAGGACATCGCGCTGAGCCACGTGGTGTCCGCCGAGCGCATCAGCGCCGGGCAGCAGGTCACCATCCGCGTTCGGTTGGTGACCGCCGACGCCCGGGTACGGGTCGACATCGACCCCTTGGAGGCGACCGGCGTGGTCTCCCAGCTACTGGCCGCACGGCGTGGCACGCTGCCGGACGACGGCGGGGTCGTCCACCAACTCGGTTGGAGCCTGCACCTGGGCATCCCGGGCCGCCATGTACTGGAGCTGCCACCGGTGCGCTACGTGCTGTTCGGGCAAACCCTGTACAAATTCTATCTGCCCCTGCTGCATATCCAGGTGGATGCCCTACCGGACTATGTTCCGCTCACCGTGCCGGTCGGCGGTGTCGCCCTGCACAGCACCATCGAGGACCGCGACGGCATACGCGGCTGGCGCGTCACCCTTGAGACCGACGGTCTGCTGCCGGTGGGCGCTCCCGCGCTGGAGAGCGCGCTGGCGGAACTGGCCGGCGTGCCGCAGGAGCGGGTGCACAAGTCGCAACGCCAGGACGTACGAGACGACGGCGTCTACCAGATACTGGAACTTCATGCCCCCTTGCCCGTTTGGCTCGGACGCCCGCGAGATGCACCCCAGTTGTCGCTGCAATGGTTCGACCCGGCAGCCCGGCGCGTGCAGCGCTTGCGACACGACCTACCGCAGGAGTGGCGTGCCCCCCCCTGGTTCACCGCTGCCATGGCCCTGCTGGGGGCGGGCTCGGCCGCGCTGGTGGGGTCTTTACTCTGGCGGACTTGGCGCCGCCGGAGGTCGCGGCGCGAGCTGGTCGCGGCGGTGCTGGCCGCTCCCGACGCGCACGCCTTGCGCCGACTGCTGATGGCGCCTACCCACTGCCGCACTCTGTCCGAGTGGGCCGCTCATCGGGGCGGCGAGCAGGTGGCGAGCGCGGCGGCGCGCCTCAACGCGGCCCGCTTCGGCCGAAGCGGGGGCGAACTGATGGCACTCAAATACGAGATTGCAGACCTGCTGCGGCTCGGCGAATCCGACCCAGGGAGGCGTCCACGCGGCCCGAGGCCGCTGGCTTAGGGTTCCCAATCAATCCGGAAGCGAGACGCAGGAGGAGATAAGGGAGGAGATAAGGGGCCAGGCTCAAATACTTCGATGGATCGGGCGGCCGCTTAATGTCCCTTAGCGGTCGCAAACAGGCCAATGCCCGGGGACCGCTCCTGGCCGCATTGTGCCCGTCGCGACCCCGGCCCCGTGCCTCAGCCGGCCGAAAGACGCTCAGCGACTATCGCACGATCGCGGGCGGTGTCTATCCGTGGGTCGGCAGTTGAGCGACAAGGGGCTAGCAAAAATCGAAGCAAGACCTGGACCGAAGAGTGGAAGGGGCTAGGCGTCACCCCCTTCTGCAACAAATGGCCTGCGGACGGCTCCCTCGACGGCTCAGTCCGGCAGGCTGCTAGAATCCTCTCAGATCCCGCGGCCGGTCCCAGCCGGACAGTATCCCCTGCGCACCCGGGTCACCACGCCCCCAGCCCGACGCCCGCCCATGTCCCACCTCGCCAAACTGATGAAGCGCAACATCTCGTTGCTAGCCAGCGACCTGTTCGTACATGCCTGGAACGACAAGGCCATGTTCACCAGGCTGACCGGCTTCGCCACGCATGTCAGCAACTTCGAGTTCATCGACCACGATGCCTGGTTCGACATGGATTCGTTCGAGGAGGTCATCGCCGCCCACTGGGCCGACGGCCCCGAGGTCTTCCTGGGGTTCACCCGTCGCGGGCAGGCGGCCGGCGAGCGTTTGATCGCCTACTGCCGCGACCTCCCCGTGGACGGCGATGACCGCGACGGCCGGGTGCTGCGCTTTTGGCGCTCGGCCAAGTTGCTCCAGGACCTGTCCGTCTTTGTCCCCATCACCCACCCCTTGAGCCTGCTGTTCGAGCGCAAGGTCAGGGCCATCCTCAAGGCCCACGACGTGCCGGAGGCCGAGCTGGACGCCCGCCTGGTGGAGGTCTCGGTCCCGGTCAAGGCCAACGGACCGGAGCAGGAGCTGCTCGACCTCGAGCGGATCAAGGGGCGCATGCCCGACCCCGCCTTCGATGTCGAGGCGGCCTTGCTCGGGCATTGGTGCGAGTACGCCTATCTCGGCTACCGCGACGCCTTCTCCGCGGGCTACCCGCTGGAGTTTTTCCGCACCAGCCTGAAGGAGAAGGACCTGGACGCCATGGGGATCGAGCGGGCCGCCCGAAGGGGTTCCGGTTCTCCCCGCAGGAACAGGCGACCATCGATCTCCTCAAGGAGTTCGTGTGGTCCGCAATTACCGTACCGAGCGATTCTTCGCCGCCTCTACTTCCTCGAACCCCTGTGGCGGCAGATCTCCCTGGACCAGGGCCTGGGGGAGCACGACATCTTCTATTACCTCGCAGAGGAGGTCTCCCGCCTCTTCACCCATGGCGAGACGGTCCCGCCGGGGACCTTGGATGATCGCCGCCAGGGCAGCGCCCTGCTCTTGGAACGGGGACCGCTTCTGCCTGCTCACCGGCGACCTTCTGCGCCGGAAAGAGGCAGAGATGGCACAGGGTGACGCGGCGGCCCCCACCGAGATCCGGGGTATGGTCGTTGCCCCGGCAGGGCCCAGGGCCGGGTCGCCCT
>CAWDHW010000008.1:0-92930 GCA_963802205.1 uncultured Gammaproteobacteria bacterium
AACCCTCGATAGGCTGTTAACCTATACACACTTTCCAGGCGTGCTCCATAAGCCGCTCGGACACCTCTCCGGGAAGTCGCTGCGTGCGCCAATAACATAGGCCGGAAGGACCCTGTGCCCTTAACGCTGCGAGCTGCGGAGAATATACGAAGCCATCGGGTCGCGCAAATTTCGGCGCCGCCACCTTGTTAGGGTGGGCCTTGGAGCCTGTGGTCAGAATCAGTCTTTGAGCGTTGTCCTGGACCATGCCGCCAATCCCTCCCGTTCCCATCCCCAGCCTGGCGGAGGGCGCCGATCCGTACCGCCTCTATGAGCGTGCGGTACAGTCCCCCGAGGCGGAAGTGGACTTCGTGCTCGAGCACTTCCAGCCGCCTGACCGGGCGCCCGGCCCGACTGCTCCGGGAGGACTTCTGCGGCACTGCGGCGGTGAGTTGTGCCTGGGTCCGCCGCCATTCCGATCATTGTGCCCTGGGACTGGACCTGGACCCACGGGTCCTGGCCTGGGCCAGGCGTCACAACCTGGCCCGCCTCCCGGCATCGGACAGGGACCGCTGCACCTTGCGCCGGGCCGATGTCCTCAAGGCACGCCCTGGGCCGTGGACACAGTGGTCGCCCTGAATTTCAGCTACTGGGTACTCAAGGACCGACCGAGCCTGCTGCGCTACTTCCGTCGGGTGCGCGCAGGACTGGCGACCGATGGGGTCTTCTTCCTCGATGCCTTCGGCGGCTCCGACGCCTTTCTCGTGTGCACCGAGGAGCGGCCCATCGCCGACGCCGAGGGGACCTTCACCTACCTCTGGGAGCAGGCACACTACAACCCCATCGACGGGGGCCTGCTCTGCCACATCCATTTCGACTTCCCTGATGGCTCCCGCCTGGAGCGGGCTTACAGCTACGACTGGCGGCTTTGGACCCTGCCGGAGCTGCGCGAGGTCCTGGCGCAGGCAGGGTTCTCCCGGGTGATCTGCTACTGGCAGGGGTGGGGCGCCGATGGGGAGGCGGATGGGATCTTCCTGCCGACGCAGCAGGCCCCGGCGGACGCCGCCTGGTTTTGCTATCTCTCGGCGCAGCCCTGAAGCCCGGGCATCCAGACCCCGCGAGGGGCCTCTTGTCCTCGCCCACCAGGTCCCCGTCCTGGGACCGCTGCCCGGGGCCTGACAGGCGCGACTGCTGTTTCTCCGCCGTCGTGTTGTCCGGGGATGGCACCGGCGAATCCGAGCACAGGATCGAGCATCGCTGCTGATCCGCCTCGGTTGTCGCCGGGCGCTACCTGGGCCGGCGGCTCTACCTCGTCCATCCCTGGAGGTGCCAGCCCGCCTCTCCACGGAGAGGCGGGGGTGGGATCAGGCCCCGACGTGGGCGCGGATGGCCTCGACCACTGTCTCGCTGGAGGTGGAGTTCACGTCCAGCAGCAGGCCTTCCTTGCGGTAGAAGTCCGCCAGGGGGGCGGTCTTCTCGTTGTAGACATCCAGACGGTTGGAGATGGCCTCCTCGGTCTCGTCGTCGCGTTGCACCACCTTGCCGCCGCACTTGTCGCAGACGCCATCGACCTTGGTCGGGGAGGACTTGACGTTGTAGATGGCGCCGCAGTCCATGCAGGTCCGGCGGGTGGTCAGGCGGTCCAGGATGACCTCGCGGGGCACGTCCAGATTGACAGCGGCCTGGAGCTGGATGCCGAGCTTCGCCAGCAGCACCTTCAGTGCCTGGGCCTGGGGGATGGTGCGCGGGAAGCCGTCGAGCAGAAAACCGGCCTTGCAGTCGTCCTGCAGGAGGCGCTCGCCCATGATGCCCATGATCAGGTCGTCGGAGACCAGATCCCCCGCCTTCATGGCGGCCTCGGCCTGCTTGCCAAGCTCGGTGCCTTCCTTGACGGCGGCACGTAGGATATCGCCGGTGGAAATCTGTACCGAGCCGTCGATGGCGGTCAGCTTCTTGGCCACGGTGCCCTTACCGGCGCCGGGGGCGCCCAACAGGATCAATCTCATCGCGAATTCCTCAGTCGTGTCTGGGTGGGGGAGGGTGCCTGGCCCCGGGATGGGCGACGGCAACTTCCCATTTTCCTCTGAGGGCTCAGGGTAAGGCAAGGCGCGTCGCTGGGCTGTGTCGCCACGGTTTCTCCACAGGGGCTGTGGTCGGCCCTGTGGATAGCCTGTGTGGGGCACGGATTCTGCCCTGTTGGATCAGTCGGTTAGGGGTGCTGGCTAAAGTTTGGCCAGAGGCCCGGGGCGCCCGGCCGGCCCAGGTATGAGCGCCGAAGGCAGTATCGCCAGCGGGAGCAGGGGCGGTCAGTGTTGCTTTCTTGGTCTGGTTGCCCAGCTCCCTGGCGATGTTGGCCACGATGGCATTGTGCTCGACGCTCGCGCCGGTCATGGCGAAGACCTTGACGCCGAGGTATTCGCTGCGCCCCCCAGGGACGCCCGCTCGCCTTCCAGCCTCTCTTGAAGCTCACATGGTGCGTGGGTGCCAGTAACACGGAGACGACTCCGCTCTTTGAGATGGGGGGATGATAGCCCCGCGCCCGGCGCGATCAGCCCGGTGTCGCCGCCTCGGCTCATGGACAGGCTCCGGCGGCGGCGTCCGCCTGCGGCATTGGTAAGCACGGTAAGGATATACTTCACTGCTGTGGGGGACCTTCGTCGACGCGATACATCCTGCCCACAGGGCCCTGGCGCCGACGCTCGGTGTGGGTCATCGTCAGGTCAAAGGGGTAGGGGCGAATATGGACCCGATAGCCTGTCCCGACTCCTGACACTCGCAACAGAGACTCCAGGTCCATGTCGCCCCATTGGTCTTCGCTCCTGACCCTGCTGGGGTTGATCCTCCTCGCGAACGGCCTGCCCGCCTTGCTCGGGTTGCTGTTGGGGACAGCATCTGCCATCGACGGCAACCGGACGCTTGCGGACGGTCGGCCGCTCCTGGGGCCGTCCAAGACCTGGCGCGGGTTGGTCGTCGCCTTGGTCGGGACGACGTCCGGGGGAGTCGCCCTGGGGCTGCCCTGGACCCTGGGTCTGAAGGTGGCTGCGGGCGCTATGCTCGGGGACCTGACCGCAAGCTTCATCAAGCGCCGTCTACGCTACCCTGCGAGCGCCCCGGTCCCGCTCCTGGATCAGATCCCCGAAGCCTTGCTCCCCGCCCTATTGGTTAAGGCCGAACTCGCGCTTACCTGGTCCGACCTTGCAGTGGTCACCCTGGCCTTCGCGCTGGCCGATCTGGGTCTGACCCCCTTGGGCCGGCGGTTCTTCAGGACCCGCGGCGGGACCGGTCGCACCTGAGTTCGTGCACCGTGATCTCTGGCAGGCAATTGAGGCGGGCGTTGACCACGGAGCTGCCAGAGCCCACCGAGGTGTAACCGGTCATGCCGGCAAAGCTCCAGGGCCCGCCGGCCAGCCGGCGGGGGCAGCGGGCGTCCCAGGTGATGGCGTAGCCGCCGGGCAGACAGATCTGGCCGCCGTGGGTGTGGCCGCACAACATGGCATGGAAGCCGGCGTGGGCGGCGTGGCGGTAGACCTCAGGGGTGTGTGACAGGAGCAGGGAGCAAGCGTCCGCGGGGATCCTGGCCGAGCACCGCTGAAGATTGTGCACCTGGTAGTAATGGGCGTCGTCGATCCCCGCCAGGTGCAGGGTTGCCCCGTCCTGTTCGATGGCCGCCGACTCGTTCAGCAAGACCCGGATGCCCATGGCCTCCAATCCGGGCACGAGCCGGATGGTGTCGTGATTGCCGAGGATGGCGTAGATGGGTCCCTTCAAATGCAGCCGGATCGCCCGAATCCCTTCCAGGGCCGCCTCATAGGGGCCGTAGGTGCGGGCCCGATAATCCCCGGTGAGTACGCACAGGTCGTAGTCGGCCTCCCGCACCCGTTCGGCGATCGCGTGGGTGATGCGCAGGTCCAGGTCGGTATGCAGGTCGCTCAGGTGGAGGATGCGCATCCCTTCAAACGGCTTCGGCAGCCCGCGAATGGCCAGGGGGTTTTGGACCAGACGGATGGTGCGGGCGTTGCGCTGGGCGCGCCCGTAGAGTCCCACCAGGCGCAGGGAGTGGCGTATGAGCCCGTGGACCGAGTACCAATTTTCCGGATAGAAGAAGTGCGCCCCAGGGCGGCCGAAGGAGAAGACCTCGTGCTCTTCCTCCAGACCAAGCCGCTGGCGCAGGTGGGTGTGGCCGATGCGATCCTGGAGCGTCAGCAACTCGCCGGGTAAGTCAGTCTGGGTAGGACGCATCGTCGCTCGGTGGGCGCTGTCTGGGTAGACCGTGCCCAGATTGTCGCGCCCCAGCCGTCGCCTGGCGAGCCTGGCCGAACTCGTCACGAAGGGGCCGTTGTGGGCGACGGGCCCATTCAGGGGCCGAGGGGAAGGCGCGCGCTCATGTCGTCTCGACGGGCGGGCACAGGGACAGGCCCCAGGGCAAGGTCGTCCTGGGGGTCAGCGGTCGGGGTGTGGGCAAGGATGCTGAAAAAGGAAGTGCCTGCGAGGGTCGGCAAGAGGGGCCCTCTGCCGACTCGCGTGGGGCAGGTCCCGCGGCGAGGGGGCTTGCGCTCCCCTCGACGCCGGGGTCGATCAGTAGCGGGACGGCGGGCGGCGCGCCGGCGGACGGTCGCTACGGGGCTTGGCCTGGTTGACCTTCATGTTGCGCCCCTTCAATGGGGTCTCGTTGAGACCCTTGATGGCGGCGTCGGCCTCCGAGTTGTTGGACATTTCGACAAAGCCGAAGCCCTTGGACTCGCCGGAGAACTTGTCGGTGATCAGGTTGACGCTGGTGATCTCGCCATACGAGCCAAAGGCCGAGCGAAGGTCGTCATCGGTGACGCTGTACGCCAGGTTGCCTACATAGATATTCATTGGTCAGGGGTTTCCATGGTGTGCATTGTTGAGAGGGAGAACGGTCGCCTGATCAGTGCACAAGTCAGGCGGCAGTCGGTGGCCCCGAGGGGCCGGTGATTGTCAGCGGCCGCGTCCGCCGCCGCTACGGTGCCCCTCGGGGGCGCCAGTAGGGGCGCTCGTGCGACCCCGAGGCGGGCCTGGACGACGGGCCGGGGGCGGACGGCGGCGTTCGGGTTCGGCTTCCGCGATAACACCCGGGCGCGGCTCGAAGCCGGCGATCGGTTCCATCGGGATGTCCCGGCGCAGCAGACGCTGGATGTCGCGCAGAAAACCGTGTTCGTCGGCGCTCACCAGGGATAGGGCGCGGCCCTCGGTCCCGGCCCGGCCGGTGCGGCCGATGCGGTGGACATAGTCTTCGGCGATGTTGGGCAGCTCGAAATTGACGACCTGAGGCAGGCGGTCGATGTCGATGCCGCGGGCGGCGATGTCGGTGGCCACCAGGGCACGCACCGAGCCGGCCTTGAAGTCGCTCAGCGCCCGGGTGCGGGCGCCCTGGCTTTTGTTGCCGTGGATCGCCGCGGAGCTGATGCCGTCGCGGATGAGCTGTTCGGACAGGCGGTTGGCGCCATGCTTGGTGCGGGTGAAGACCAGCACCTGGTCCCAGCCGCCCTCCCGGATGAGGTGGGAAAGCAGCTCGCGCTTGCGCCCCTGTTCCACCGGGTGGGCGACGTGGCTGACCAGCTCCGCGGCGGCGCTGCGCCGGGCGACCTCGATCAGCTTGGGCCGGTTGAGCAGGCCATCGGCCAGGCGCTTGATCTCTTCTGTATAGGTGGCGGAGAACAGCAGGTTCTGGCGGCGCTTGGGCAGCAGGGCCAGGATGCGCTTGATGTCGTGTATAAAGCCCATGTCGAGCATGCGGTCGGCCTCGTCCAGCACGAGGAACTCGACATGGCCGAGGTCGATGGTGCGCTGGCCGGCATGGTCGAGCAGGCGTCCGGGGGTGGCGACCACCAGATCGACGCCGCGGCGAAGGCGATCCACCTGGGGCTGCATGCCCACACCGCCGAAGATCACCACCGAGCGCAGCGGGAGGTTCTGGCCATAGAGGCGCACACTCTCCTCGACCTGGGCCGCCAGTTCGCGGGTCGGGGTTAGCACCAGGGCGCGCGGATGACGACCCTGGGAGGGGTGTGCGCACAGCATCTGGAGCAGGGGGAGGGTAAAGGCGGCAGTCTTGCCGGTGCCTGTCTGGGCCCCGGCGAGGATGTCGTGGCCGGCGAGGATCTCGGGGATGGCCTTGGATTGGATCGGGGAGGGTATGGTGTAGCCCTGCGTGGCGACGGCACGCAGTAGTTCGGCCCTTAGGCCGAGAGCATCGAAAGACATGAAGACTCCAGAGGGGCCTACCCAGGTTGCCTGGGCCGGTCTAGGCGCAGCGCGAAGGGGGCTGTTCGAGGTGAGCCTTGGGAGAGGGGAATCAACCGCGAGACGTGGCGCCGACCGGATGGCGCCTGAGCATGGAGCGCGAGTATAGGGCAAATGTGCGTCCGGGCAAGGATTATTTTCCGACGGTGTCCCTGGGGACTGCTGGGCGCTGCGGCTGAACCCCAACATCGCCAATCCAAAACCGTGATGGGTGTTTGGAATGGCCATGTCGGCTTTAGGGCCCGCGGCGCTGGGGTGGCAGGGCGGCGGTCGGGGAATGGCGGGCGCTGGCGGCGATGAGGACCCCGGCGAGGATTAGGGCCAGGGCATAGAAATGGTTGGGTTGCGGCGATTCCCCGAGGAAGGCGATGCCCATGAGCACGGCCCAGGGTGGGATCAGGTAGTTGAGCTGGGCGGCAAAGCTTGGACCGGCGGAGGCGATCAGCCGAAAGTAAAGGACTGCCGCCGCCGCGGTGCAGAAGACCCCCAGCCCGATCACGGACAGGACCTCGGCGCGGGTCGGCCAGAGACTGGGTGGGGGCGCGGTCGCCGCTGCCAGTGGCAGGGTCAACAAGGTTGCCAGTAGGATGACCAGGGCCGAGGTGGGCAAAGCGGCCTGGGGTGGGCGCAACCGGGCCAGGATGGCCGAGACGGCATAGCACAGGGCCCCGCCGAGGACGGCGAGCATGGACAAGAGCGGCCCTTGGGCCCCGTCGACCGCGGCTGGTTCGGCCTTGGCCTGGGGCCAGAACAGGACGGCTACCCCGACGAAGCCGAGGACGAACCCGAGCAGCCTCCGCCAGGTCAGTCCCTCGCCGGGGACGAGCCTGTGGGCCAGGGCGAGCACCGCAAGCGGCATGACCGCCATAAGGATGCCAGAGACCCCGCTGTCGATTCCGCGCTGCCCCCAGGTGATGAGCCAGAAGGGCAGGGCGTTACCCATCAAGGCGATGAGGGCGAGGAAGCCCCAGGTCCTGCGGTCCCTGGGCCAGCCCTGGCCACTCAAGGCGGCGAGCGGGAGCAGCAGGGTCGCGGCCAGGGCCAGGCGTCCAGTCACCACCCAGCCTGGGGCTATGCCCCCCACGGCGATCTTGGTCAGCAGGAAGGCGGAGCCCCACAAGGCGGTGAGGCACAGGAGCAGGGCCCAGTCGCGAGGGCGATGGCGGGACATCGGTCAGTGACGAGTGGTGAGTGGTGAGTGGCTAATGGATAGCGGCCGGTCAGCAGGGAACGGGGGGAAGTCGCCGCCCGTCCAACCACTCACCATGGACCACTTCTTTCTCAAGCCATCAGCTCCCGTATCTTGGCGGCGTCCGGCGCCATGACGACGCCGCGCTCGGTGACGATGGCATCCACCAGCGCGGCCGGGGTCACGTCGAAGACCGGGTTGCGCGCACCCACCCCCTGGGGGGCCAGGGTGTGGCCGGCACAGCTCAAGACCTCCCCCGCGGCGCGCTCCTCGATGGGAATATCCGCCCCGCTGGCCACGCTCAGGTCGATGGTCGAGGTGGGTGCTGCCACCATGAAGCGGACCCCGTGGTGGCGAGCCAGGATGGCCAGGCCATAGGTCCCGATCTTGTTGGCCACGTCGCCGTTGGCGGCGATGCGGTCTGATCCGACGATGACCCAGTCCACCTCGCCGGTCGCCAGCAGGCTGGCGGCGGCCCCGTCGGTCTGCACCACCACCGGGATATTGGACTGGTGCAACTCCCAGGCGGTGAGACGCGATCCCTGCATCCAGGGTCTGGTCTCGTCGGCATAGACCCGCAGAATGCGTCCGCGGGCGCAGGCACTGCGGATCACCCCCAGGGCGGTACCGTAGCCGCCGGTGGCCAGTGCCCCGGCGTTACAGTGGGTGATGACGCTGGTTGGCCTGTCGATCAGGGCGGCGCCAAGCTCCCCCATGCGGTGGTTGGCGGCGCGATCCTCGGCGTGGATGGCTCGGGCCGCCGCCAGCAGCTCCACCGCCGGGTCCCCGTCGCCCAGGGACTCCATTACCGAGCGCATCCGCCGGATGGCCCAGAACAGGTTGACTGCCGTAGGTCGGGAGGCGGCCAGGCGCTCCAGGTCTGGGTCCAGGTGTGCCCGCCAGGCGTGCCGATGGCGCTCGAAGGCGGCGCGGCCCGCCAGCGTCACCCCGTAGGCCGCAGCGATTCCGATGGCCGGGGCGCCGCGGACCACCATGGAGCCGATGGCCTGGGCTACAGCGGTGGCACTGTCGCAGGCAACAAATTCCGCGGTCTCGGGCAAATGGCGCTGATCGAGGAGGTGCAGGCGCCCGTCGTGCCAGACAATGGCATTGTCCGGGTGAACGGCGAGGGGATCACGGGTATCCATGGCGGTGTCTCTGTGGCAGATTCCCGTCTATTGTGACCCAGCACCTTGGCCACACAAACCCCAACTGGAGCCCAACTCATGCAGGCGGACATCCTCATCCATGCCCAATGGGTCCTGCCGGTGGACGCCGCCGACCGCGTTCTGGCCGATCATGCCCTTGCCATCGGGGAGGGGCGCATCCTGGCGCTGGTACCCAGCGTTGAGGCCAGGGGGGCGATCCAGGCCCGCCAGACCCTGGAACTACCGGGGCATGTCCTGATCCCCGGGCTGATCAATGCACACACCCACTCCCCCATGACCCTGATGCGCGGCCTGGCGGACGACCTGCCGCTCATGACCTGGCTCAACGAGCATATCTGGCCGGCGGAGCGGCGCTGGGTGGATGCGGACTTCGTTGCCGCCGGGACCCGGCTCGCCGCCCTGGAAATGCTGCGCAGCGGGACCACCTGCTTCAACGACATGTATTTCTATCCCGAGGTCACTGCCGCCGTGGTGGCGGAGGCCGGGATGCGCGCCCTGGTGGGGATGATCGTGCTGGACTTTCCCACCAACTTCGCCGAGGGGGTGGACGATTACCTGCGTAAGGGGCTGGAACTGCACGAGCGCTTCCGCGGCCACCCGCTGATACGCACCGCCTTCGCTCCCCACTCCCCCTACGCCGTCTCCGATGGGGCCCTGGCGCGGGTGCAGACCCTGGCGGACGAGTTGGAGGTCCAGGTCCATATCCATCTGCACGAGACCCACGACGAGGTCTTTCAATCCCTGCGCGACCACGGGCAGCGCCCCCTGGCGCGGCTGGAACGCCTGGGCCTTGTGGGGCCGGGACTCATCGCCGTGCACATGACCCAGGTCGAGGAGGCCGAGATGGCCCGCCTGGCGCGGGCTGGAGCCCATGTCGTCCATTGCCCCCAGTCCAACCTCAAGCTCGCCAGCGGCTTCTGTCCGGTGGCGCGGTTTCTGGCGGCGGGGGTCAATGTTGCCCTGGGGACCGACGGGGCGGCCAGCAACAACGATCTCGACATGCTCTCGGAACTGCGCGTCGCCGCCCTGCTCGGGAAGGGCGTGGCGGGGAGCGCCAGCGCAGTCCCCGCCCGGTCGGCGTTGCGCATGGCAACCATCGACGCCGCCCGGGCCCTGGGCATGGACGCTGAGATCGGCTCGCTGGAACCGGGCAAGGCAGCCGATCTGGTAGCGCTCGACCTGCGTGATCCCGATACCCAGCCCCTCTATCATCCCCTATCGCAGCTTGTCTATGCCGCCTCCCGCAGCCAGGTGCGCCACGTCTGGGTAGCCGGGCGGCAGCTCGTGCGCGGCGGGGTCGCCCTCACCCTCGACCGCGACGCCATCCTTGCTCAGGCGCGGGACTGGGGAGGGCGCATTGCCGCGGCGGACCGGTCTGGAGCCTGACTCAGCGATCGGTCAAGGTTGAGGGCGCAGCCACTCGGACCCTTCACCATCGGTCGCATGCGTTGCGCAGAATCGATGCCGCGGTTAATGCCCCCGACAGACGTAGCGGTCGGGGTGTCCCGCTGTTCTGCCCGAGTCGTGGATCAGGGACGTCGAGTGCCATGTTCAAATCCTGCCACGAACCCCAGGCGAGACACAGTCTCCCGAGACGCCGCCGTCCCGGCAGGCGCACCCGCCCCAGAGGCGCACGCCGCGGCCGTCTGTGCACCGGTCCGGTGCGTGTTTCAGCCGCAGGTGCGGATTGGCGCCCCGTATCGGTCCGCCTGTACCATGCCGCACTGCACCATGCCTGCGGGACGGCTGCCGCCCCGCGGGTAGACCCAGGGGTCTATGGAACGGATCTTGCAATGGTTTTGACCTGATTCCTCACCGCCGCCGCACCGGAGACCGACGCCCCATGTCGATCCAGATCGCCATCAACCACAAGACCGAATACCAGTTCGACCGACCGGTGAGCCTGTCGCCCCATGTGGTGCGCCTGCGCCCGGCGGCCCACTGCCGGACCCCGATCCTGTCCTACTCCCTGCGCATCGAGCCCAAGGACCACTTCATCAACTGGCAGCAGGACCCCTTCGGTAACTACCTGGCGCGCATCGTCTTCCCGGAGAAGACCCGCAAGCTCTCGGTCGAGGTGGACGTGATCGCGGAGATGATCACGATCAACCCCTTCGACTTCTTCCTGGAGGAGTACGCGGACTTCTTCCCCTTCACCTACGATGCCCAGTTGACCAAGGAGTTGGGGCCCTATCTGGAGATCAAGGAGGACGGTCCTCTGCTCAAGGCCTGGCTGGCCAAGGTGGATCGGACCAAGACCCGCACGGTGGACTTCCTGGTGGCGCTGAATCAGCGCCTGCAAGGGGATATCGGCTATGTCATCCGCATGGAGGTCGGCATCCAGACCTGCGAGGAGTCCCTGGGCCGTGCGCTGGGCTCCTGCCGCGACTCCGCCTGGGTCCTGGTGCAGATCCTGCGCCATCTGGGGCTGGCGGCGCGCTTTGTCTCCGGTTACCTGGTGCAGTTGACCGCGGATCAAAAGTCCCTGGACGGACCCAGCGGCCCCGAGGCGGACTTCACCGACCTGCACGCCTGGGCCGAGGTCTATGTCCCCGGGGCCGGCTGGATCGGGCTGGACCCCACCTCCGGGCTCTTCGCCGGCGAGGGCCATATCCCGCTGGCCTGCACCCCGGACCCGGTGAGCGCCGCCCCCATCACCGGGGCCATGGAACCCTGCGAGGTGGAGTTTTACTTCCACAACGAGGTCGAGCGTATCCATGAGGACCCGCGGGTCACCAAGCCCTATACGGAGGAACAGTGGCAGGCGATCGAGGCCCTCGGCCATCAGGTGGACCGCGACCTGGCCGAGCACGACGTGCGCCTGACCATGGGTGGGGAGCCGACCTTCGTCTCCATCGATGACATGGACGGGGCCGAGTGGAACACCGCGGCCATGGGGCCCACGAAGAAGGGCCTGGCCGAGGACCTGATCAAGCGCCTCATGGGGCGCTTCGCCCCCGGTGGGCTGCTGCACATCGGGCAAGGCAAGTGGTACCCCGGCGAGCAGCTCCCGCGCTGGGCGCTGTCCTGTTTCTGGCGCACCGACGGCGAGCCGGTCTGGCGCGACCCGTCCCTGCTCGCGGACGAGCGGGTTACTTACGGCGTCGGGGCCACCCAGGCCAATGCCTTCGTCCGCACCCTGGCGGAGCATTTGGGGGTGGCCCCGGGGTTCGCCCTACCGGCCCATGAGGACGTCTTCTACTACCTGTGGAAAGAGGCGCGCCTGCCGGTCAACGTCGATCCCCTGGACAGCAAGCTCAAGGACCCCCTGGAGCGCGCCCGCATCGCGCGGGTCTTCAGTCAGGGGCTGGAGTCCACCGTAGGCTATGTTCTGCCGCTGCGCTGGGGCGGTCAGGGGGAGGGCTGGCAGAGCGGTCGCTGGGCGCTCCGCGATGGCAACCTGTTCCTGGTCCCCGGGGACTCCGCCATGGGGTTGCGCCTGCCCCTGGACGCACTGCCCTATGTCCCGGACGGGGAACAGGACCTGATCGTGCCGCGCGACCCCTTCGATCCCCGCGCCTCCCTGGGGCGCCCACACGACGAGGTCGCCCGGCGCTACGCCAAGTTCATGCCGGCGGGTCCGGAGCCCCACGGGCTCCAGGAACAGCACGCCTATCCGGGCTCGCCGTCCCTGCGCTACACCCGCCTGGGGGCCGCGCACCAGGGTCACCCGGGGCGCCAGGATCTGCGCGGACAGGGGCCGGCGGGCGCCGATGCCGGGACCGACGAGGGTGTGGCCCTGGTACGCACCGCCCTGTGCGTCGAGCCGCGGGACGGGCGCCTCTATGTCTTTATGCCCCCGCTGACCCATCTGGAGCACTGGATGGATCTTGTCGCCTGCATCGAGGCCACCGCCGCTGTGCTGGACATTCCGGTCATCATCGAGGGCTACGAGCCGCCCAAAGATCATCGGCTGCGCAAGCTCGCCGTTACCCCGGACCCCGGGGTCATCGAGGTCAACGTCCACCCCGCCTTCTCTTGGGACGAACTGGTGCGCGACACCCAGATCCTCTATGAGGAGGCGCGGCTCACCCGCCTGGGGACCGAGAAATTCATGCTCGACGGGCGCCACACCGGTACCGGCGGCGGTAACCACGTCACCCTCGGCGGCCCCACCCCGGCGGACAGCCCGCTGCTGCGTCGCCCCGACCTGGTGCAAAGCCTGATCACCTTCTGGCAGCACCATCCGTCCCTGTCCTACCTCTTCTCCGGGCTCTTCATCGGCCCTACCAGCCAGGCCCCGCGGGTGGACGAGGCGCGCGACGACACCCTGTACAATCTGGAGATCGCGTTCCAGCAGATGCCGGTAGGTGAGGTCCCCCAACCCTGGATCGTGGACCGGGTGCTGCGCAACCTCCTGGCGGACGTCACCGGCAATACCCACCGCACCGAGTTTTGCATCGACAAGCTGTACTCGCCGGACTCTGCCTCCGGGCGTCAGGGGCTGGTGGAGTTCCGCGCCTTCGAGATGCCGCCCCACGCCCGCATGAGCCTGGCCCAGATCCTGCTCCTGCGCACCCTGGTGGCGCGCTTCTGGAAGGAACCCTATGCGCGCAAGCCGGTGCGCTGGGGGACCGAATTGCACGACCGCTTCCTGCTACCCCACTTCGTGCGCAAGGACTTCGAGGACGTTATCTGCGACATACGCCGCGCCGGCTACCCGGTAGAGATGGCCTGGTTCGAGCCCTTCCTGGAGTTCCGCTTCCCGCACTACGGGGACCTGGTCACGGACAACGGCATCGACCTGGAACTGCGCGGGGCCATCGAGCCCTGGAATGTCCTCGGGGAGGAGGTCACCGCGCAGGGCACGGCCCGCTTCGTGGATTCCGCGGTGGAGCGGATGCAGGTCAAGGTGACCGGCATGGTGGACGAGCGCCATGTGGTGGTCTGCAATGGCCGTCGGGTGCCACTGCGCCCCACAGGGCGCAAGGGCGAGTTCGTCGCCGGGGTGCGCTTCAAGGCGTGGAGCCCACCCTCGGGCCTGCATCCCACCATTCCCAGCCACAGCCCATTGGTGTTCGAGATCGTGGACCTGTGGAACCGCCACAGCCTGGGCGGCTGCACCTACTATGTCGAGCACCCCGGTGGGCGCAACGAGGACAGCTTCCCGGTCAACGCCTACGCCGCGGAGTCGCGACGCATTGCCCGCTTCCGTCACATGGGACATACCCCGGGGCTGATCGACCCGCCCCCGGAGGAGCCGGCGGGGGATCATCCCTACACCTTGGATCTACGGTACAAGGCGGGTTGCTGAGCGGGTATCCCCCCGGAGGGGATGGCCGAGGGGGTTGTGGTCTGGCACCGACCTCTCCGCAGCCAATCCCCCCTCCGTTTGTTGAGGGGGCGAGACGGACGGCCTCCACCGGTGCCGAGTCCATTCCTGGGGCTGTCGGAAACCCAGTCATTTAGTGTTCGGCAGCGGCTTCCGAACGGTTCCTCCGGGGGGGGCTATGGTGTCGGTGGCAGACCGCATAGGCCGGCGGCGTCCGCCCGCACATACTCATAGGTATCCGCGAGCCGCCTCACCCAACCGGCGATCTCTGCCGGGGTGCGAAGCCCGTCCTGGCGTATCTCGATCATGGCGTGGGGGATGCCGCGGTCCTCTCCATGGGTGGGCAGGGTGTAGTCGTGGGCGTCGTCCACCCCGTAGGGTTGGTTGTCTCCCACCAGCAGATTACCATTCCGCCCGAGGGCAGGTCGCAGGAGGTCGGCGAGCCGGCAATCTCGCCCGTGGGCGACGCCGACCTGCCAAGGTCGCGGCTCGCCGTTGAGCGCTGGGGTGAAGCTGTGGATGCTGATCAGGAGGGTCGGCCGTCCGACACGTCCTCCCAATAGCCGCGCAATGGCTTGGTGATAAGGCTCGAACAGGGCCGCGACCCGCCCGGCCCGGCTCTGTGGGGTCAGGCCGCGGTTGCCGGGGATGGGTACCCCCGCACTCTGCTCGGTGATGGACTCGGGACTCTCTAGTGGCCGGTTCAGGTCGATCGCCAGGCGCGAGTAACCGCTCAGGATCAGGGGCGCATCGATCCGCGCGGCAAGCCCGCGAGCGACCTCGGCGGCACCCGGGTCCCAGGCGATGTGTTGCAGGAGTTGGTCGGGCGTCAGGCCGAGGCTGGCCAGTTGGCGGGGGATGCGATTGGAGGCATGGTCGCAGACCAGCACGGCGCTTGCGGACCCCTGGGGGTTGACCAACTCAAAGGGCGGCGGCTCGTCGGGGGCCAACAGTCGTTGGGTATCGCCGGCCTCGCGGCCTGACATTGCCTGCTCGCCCCGCTGGCCCTCGCCCTTGCTCACGCGCCCTTCACCTCATCGGTCCAGACCTTGAAGCCCTTGAGGGTGTTGGGGCCGAAGGCATTGCTGAGCGGCACATCCGCGGCATCGCGGCCTTGGGCGATCAGGACCCGCCCGATGCGCGGGACATGGTTGCGTGGGTCGACGGTGTGCCAGCGCCCGCCCAGGAAGACCTCGAACCAGGCGGAGAAGTCCATGGGTGCAGCGGACGGCGGGACGCCGATGTCGCCTAGGTAGCCGGTGCAGTAGCGCGCCGGGATGTTCATGCAGCGGCAGAGGGTGACGCCGAGGTGGGTGAAATCGCGGCAGACCCCGGTCTTCTCGTGGAAGACCTCGAGTGCGGTCTTGGTGGCGCGTGCGTGCTCGTAACCGAACGCGATATGGCTGTGGACGAAGTCGCTGATGGCCTGGACCCGGCCCCAGCCGGGAGGGGACTTCCCGAACAGGGACCAGGCCGTCTCGGAGAGCCGGTCGGTTTCGCAGTAGCGGCTCCCCTGGAGATAGACCAGCGTCTCGCTGGGCAGGTCCTCCACGGCGTGCTGCATCGCCTGGGGGTCGGTCGCATCGGGTAGACCCGGGTCGTTGATGACGGCGTCGGTGGAGATGCGGATCTCCCCGGGAGGGGCCACGATGCGGCTGCACCAGTTGCCGAAGCCGTCGCGGTAGGCGGTGATCGGAACTGGCGGCTGGGTGACGATGTGGTCGGGGACGACCAGATCGGAGACCCGGCTGTAGTGGACGTTGAGGGTCAGGATCATGGGCGTGCGTTGAGGGCACGCATAGACCAACTCGTAGCCGAGGCGAATCTGCATAGGTCAACTCCAGGGGCGTTGGGGTATCGGTGTGTCGGCGTTCGCCGAGGCCAGTCGTGGCGTAGCGTGGCTGACCCACGGCAAAGGCCGGGATACCGGAAGTTGTCTATGCAATACACCTGATGGCGCGGGGAAGCAATCTTCGTATCCAGCGAGCAACCAGGACCGCCCGGCAAGACGGCGCCGCTGCCACTGGGCGCCGGCGCTTGAGGTGCTCAAATGCCACCTTGGGTCGAGGCCAAAGCCCCATGACCAAATCTTGCCATTGTGCGGAATGTGAATTGGTCCGCGTCGAACCGCACCGGTCTTGCGGGCTCGGTGCCGCAGGGCCAGGGGTAGCCCGAACGCGGTGACCCGGTGTGAACCGGGTGGACCTGGCGGTGGCCGAGGGGCATCCGTTCCCCCCTCCGCGCAGGCCGGTTAGTAGTACAGGTAGATGGACTCGCGCGGGAACTGGTAGACCACGCCTTTGGAGCCCAGGTTGGACTTCCGGTAGACCTTTTCGTCGTTGGCCATGTTGATGTAGGTGCCGGGCTTGCTGCCGGTCGGCTGAAGCGAAAAGGTGTCGCCATTGGACAGGTCGAGGTTAACGCCGCCCTGATGCTGAGAATAGGCGCAGCTCAGGGTGCTGCTCGGTTTCTTTTGTCCCTTGGAGTATACCTCGCAACGGTACGGATACTGATTGTTGCTCGCCGCCGCGCTTTTGTCCGGTGCCGGTTCGGCCGTCTCCTTGGGTTGGGTCAATGCGACGGCAGCAACACCGGCCGCGATCACGGCGGCTGCGCCCAGACCCAGCTTCTCCGCCGTGCCCATGCCCTTGGCCTTGGGGCCCGCGTACTCCGCGGCGACGACATGCCGATTCTTGACCTCGCAGGTCCAGGGGTAGCGCTTTCCATCGACCTTCGCCTGGCCCTGGACCTTGAAGTGAAGGTCGCTATCCATGATCTGCTGGGCACTGGCATCGCGCAGGTCGCTGACGTTGTACTCGCTGCGGATACGGCTTTCGCAGTCGCTGATCGCGTCCTTGTCGCGGTAAGCGAGGGCAGTCCCTGGCGCGGCGAGCGCAAGAGTCAAGAGGGCGCCCATCGGCGCACGCATGAGTATGGTCTGATTCATTTCCTGGTCGACTCCTTTGGAAAGGGTTGGACAATAGGTCACACAGAACCGATCCGCGTGACTGATCGCGGTTGATCCCGCGATTGTGCAGTGTACATGCGGGGGTCCTGTCCCGCGACTCCCCGGCCCGGCCCCCAGCCTGGTGCGGTTGCAGGCAATGCGGGTTCGGTTGCCGTCCGCCGCCGATGCGGTTCCAATGCCAGATCCTGATTTGAGGTGGTAACCGGGGTACTGGGTGATGGGTGGGTGGGAGATTGGGCTTTATCTGGTGACCGGGGTCGCCTCTGGCGTTCTGGCTGGGCTGTTTGGGGTCGGCGGCGGTGTGGTGGTGGTCCCGGCCCTGATCTTCATCTTCACCCGGATTGGGCTGACGCCTCACTGGGTCCCGCACCTGGCGGTGGGCACATCCCTGGCGGCCATCGTCGCCACCGGTGCGGCCTCGGCCTATGCCCACCACCGCCGCGGCGCGGTGCGCTGGGATCTGGTAGCGCGCCTGTCCCCGGGAATCGTGGTGGGGGCCTGGGCCGGGGCGGCGGTGGCTGGGGCCCTGCCGGACCTCTGGCTCAAGCGTATCTTCGCCGTGTTTCTGATTTACGTCGGGACGCACCTCTTGGTGCGGGGCGCAGATAGACCGGCCAGGGCCATGCCCGGAGGGGCGGGGATGTTCGCCACCGGGGCGGGGATCGGCGCCGTCTCGGCCCTGGTGGGCATCGGAGGCGGGACCCTGACCGTGCCCTTCCTTCATCGGGTCGGGATTGACATGCGTCGGGCAGTAGCGACGTCCGCCGCCTGCGGCATTCCCATCGCGGTGGCGGGGGCCCTGGGCTTCATGGCGGTGGGTTTCGGGCGTGAGGGGTTGCCGGGGGCGAGCACGGGCTTCGTCTACTGGCCGGCGGTGGGGGCCATCCTGCTGGCGAGTGTCCCTATGGCACCCTTGGGGGCGCGGCTGGCCCATACCCTGCCGGTGGACCTGTTAAAGCGGGTCTTTGCTGTCCTGCTCCTGGCCCTGGGAACGCGGATGCTACTGACCTGATCGCAACCGGCTAGCGGGGGCTGGTGGTCCGCGGTGTCGTAGCGGTCTGGGGTGGCGCTGGGGTTGTCGGGAATGAGGGTGCTGCTACTGGCGCGGACATCGGGGCCGGTCTGGTCGTGGCGGGGGCACCTGTCGGGGGCATGTCGCCGAAGCGGCGGTACAGGAAGACCTGGCCGTCGGACCCGCGCAGGGCCAGGCGGCCGTCATGGGCCGCGAACTCGAAGACCTGGGTGTGACCATCCCTGGCGTTGTAGAGGGCGATGCGGTTTGGCTGGAGCTGAAACCAGCCATCGACGTATTGATCCTGGGGCGCATAGATGCGGTAGCGCCCGCCCTGGGCGATGACAACGTCCCCACCGCTGCCCTGCCAGACCCCATCGATGCTCCCCTCTCCGGTGCCAGTTGTCCCGCCCAGGCCGCTGGCCCCCTGGGAGAACTGCTTCATCATCTCCGTGCCCATGCCGATGGCCTTCGAGGGATCTTGCACGGGCATACCCATGGGCGAGACCCCTGGCATGCCCATGACACCGAAGGGGGTCATCCCCGGCAGGGTTGGCCAGGGGGGAGCGCCGTCCTTGCCCGCACCCAGGGCGCCGCCGAACAGACCCATGGCCTCCATCATCCGAACCATGACGTCGGCCATCAGCTCGCGCGGGCCGCGGTTGTTGTCCGCCAGGCCGTGGGAGGCCTGTACCAGGGTCATGGCACAAAGCAGGGCTAGGGCGAGGGGCTTGCCGTTCATGTGGGTGCGTGGGGTTGGTTCCCTGGGCGTCGCGGTGCCCGTGTTGCACCCTGGGCGGTTCCGGCGGGTGCGGCGCAAGTGTACCAGAGGGGTGGGGCCCTGCGGATCCAGGGATGTGTCGGGAGGAAGACGGGCGGATTTGCGCGGTGCAGGTCAGGGGCCCGCTTGCACCGCTGGTGCAACCATCGGTTCAAGGTTCACGGAGAGCGGGGTCGGGCAGGTCCCCAGGCGGTCGGCGTAGATGAGCCGGTAGGCGAGGACCCGACGGACATAGTCCCTGGTCTCGCGGAAGGGGATGGTGGCGATCCACAGATCCGCCGGCATGGGCTCGGCAGGGAGCCAGGCGTCCACCCGCTTGGGCCCGGCATTGTAGGCCGCGGTGACGGCGGCCGGGTGGCCGTCGTAGCGCCTGGCCAGGGCCGCCAGATAGGCGCTACCCAGGGCGATGTTGGTCCCGGGGCTGAGGATGTCGCCACGGGTCGGCGGGCGCCGCCCGCTGGATCGGGCGACATCCCGGGCTGTATCCGGCATCAGTTGCATCAGCCCGATGGCCCCGGCGGGGGAGCCAGCGCCAGGATCGAAGCTGCTCTCCTCCCGCACCACGGCATAGACCCAAGCCTCGGGGAGGGCGTTGGCGGTCGCCTCGGCGCGGACCTCGGCGCGGTAGGCCAGGGGGAAGCGCAAGGCCAGGTCGTCCCAATAGCCGCTTGTGGCCAGGGTGCGGATCGCCTGGTCCGGCCAGTCAAGGCCCTGGGCGACAAGGGCCGCCGCCTGGAGGTCGTGGGGGCCTAAGCCGACGGTGAGCCTGGCCCACTCCCGGCGCATGTCCGGCGTGCGACCGAGCTCGCGCAGGGCGCGGATGCGCGCCAGGGTGGGACTGGCCTGGAGGCGGGCCATGCGCTCGGGGTCGGCAGGGGTCGGCCTGGGATCGAGTCGGTAGGGGAGTCCCAGGCGCTCCGCCGCCAGAAAGCCCCAAAGGCTGCGGGCCTCCGCCGTCTGACGATAGAGGGCCTCGGCGGCCTCCCGGTGGCCCAGGGCCTCCTCGGCCCTGGCTTGCCAGTAGCGCCAGAGATCGGTCTTGTCCTCCCCCTCCGGCATAAGTTCCACCCAGGCGGCCACCCGGTCCCAGGCGCCGAGCTTCAGGGCCGCCCGCAACCGGCGCCCCTGGAAGTCCAGGTTGTCGGCGTTCGCCGGGACCCGATCCAGGTAGTCCAGCCCGCCTCGGTCCCCGGCCTCTGCCAGTGCCAGGCCGATGGTGGCATCGACCCGGGTGGCTACGGCGGCCGTTTCCGGCAGGCTGGTGCTCAGTCGCCCCCAGGCCGCGGCGGCGACCGTCGGCGAACGCGCCGCCAGACGCCCCAGGGCCATGCCGATCAGGGGGCCGCGTTGGGGGTGGGCGGTGGCGAAGGTGGACGGGTCGGCGGCCTTGGCCGGGTCGCTGTGAAGGTCGAGCCACAGGTCCAGATAGGTCCGGTCCGCGGGCGGCAGGTAGCGGCCCAGCTCCTTGGCCTGCTTCGGTCGATTGGCGGTCAGGGCGGCCTCGATGGCGGCCCAGGTCAGCGCAGGGGTCAGCCCTCCCGCCTCGGTCCAGGCGGCGAAGACCGGGTCGCAGGCACCCTCGGCAGGACCTGCGCCGAGCCACAAGGACTCGATCCCCCCCAAGGCCTGGTCCCGGTGCCCCGTGGCCAGCAGGGCGTGGCGGAAGTTGCACTCGCGCTCCGCGGACCCGTTCGGGCGATGAAGCTGGACCACCTCGGCCCAGCTCCTGGCGGCGACCAGGCGTTTGAGCCAGGCCCCCCGCAGCCGCTCGGCCAGGTGGCTGTCGGGGTAGGCGGCGAGGAAGGCTTCGACACCGGCCTGGGTGAGGGTGTCCGGGGTCCGGGTCAGTTCCTGGTAGCGCAGATAGGGGAGCAGGGGATGGTCGGCGAGGCCGATGGTCAGGTCGCGATAGCGGTCGAACTTGCCGGCTTTGAGGGCCGCCTCGGCGGCCAGGAAGGCGGCGTGCCGGGTCGCACCGGTGGGACTGGGGTCCGTCGCCGGGGCCTCTTCTGGTTCGCTCGACGGGACAAAGACCGCCCCGGCGGGCGGCTCGGCCCAGGCCGGCAGGCCAGGCCACACCAGGCCGAGCCAGACCAGTGCGGTCAGCGTACCAGCGGCGCGGCGGTGGCGGGGGGCAGGGGGCATGGCGATCGCTCTGGGCCTCGGGTCGGGGCGGCGATGGTAGGGTCCCCCCGACGGTGTGGCAAGGTGGCCCTTGGGTACGGGCTGGCGTCGGCCCCATCGATCCGGGATCATCCCGTCCCCGATCCACTCCAACGCCGACGAGGGCGCCATGACCCCGCAGCTCGATCAGATCTGCCGCCTGTTACGTACCACCGCCGCCGCCGAGATTCTGCCGCGCTTTCGGCATGCGGCATCCCGGGAGAAGGCCGACGGCAGCCTGGTGACCGAGGCGGATCTGGCCACACAGGCCGTGATCGCTGCGGAGTTGGCCGTTGCCACCCCCCGTATCCCCCTTCTCGGGGAGGAGATGGACGCCGCGGAACAGGCGCGGCTCCTGGGGTTGGCCGATACCGGGGTCTGGTGCCTGGACCCGGTGGATGGGACCAGCAACTTCGCCGGAGGCTTTCCGCTGTTCGCCGTCTCCCTGGCCCTGATTCGGGGTGGCCAGGCGGTCCTGGGCGCCATCTACGACCCCATCCGCGACGAGTGCTTTTGCGCCGAGCGCGCGGCCGGGGCCTTCCTCAACGGCGCGCCCCTACGTCTTGGCCCGGCCCCCGATGCCTTGGGGGACTGCCTGGCGGCAGTGGATCTCAAGCGGTTGACTCCCGGCGAATTGATTCGGTTGGGGACGGCGGCCCCCTATCGTTCCCAACGCAGCCTGGGTTGCGTCGCCCTTGAGTGGTGCTGGCTCGCCGCTGGGCGTTTCCAGCTCTACCTGCATGGCGGTCAGCGCCTGTGGGACTATGCCGCCGGACGCCTCATCGCGAGCGAGGCAGGGGTGGCCTCCACCCTGTTCGAACCAGGCGCGGGTCCGATGCTCGCCCCGGCCCAGGGCCTGTCGTTGGCCCCGCGGCGGGCGGTGGCTGCGCCGAGCGCGGCCTTGCTTGCCCAGTGGCAGGGGTGGATTCAGGCCGCGGGCTGAAAGGGGAGGGTGCAGTCCCCCGATGGTCCGGTGGCAGTTCCGGCCGATGCCGGGCCGTTTCACCCACGACGGGCTCCGGGCGGATCGCCCCCTAGGGCATCCTGTTCGACTTCGACCAGGCGACCCTGAAACCCGCACGCCGACAAGGTAGCTACCCGGCTACAATCTCCCGGGCAGTTCCCAGGATTTCGGCCCAGCGCCGGGCGGTTGCCATGTCAGACAGCATCCCCAAGAACATCCTAGCCCCCGCCCTCAGCCCCAGCCTGCGGCGCCTCCTGGCCGTCATTCTGGTGCTGTTTGGGCTCTTGGCGGTCAACTCCCTCTACCTGGCCGGGATCACGGCGGCTGAGACGCTGACGGGGCGCATTCTCCAGACCCCGACCTATCTCTTCATGTTTCTGGCCCACCTGGGGCTAGGACTGGTGCTGGCGCCCCTCGCTCTGGTATTCGGCGCCCTGCACCTGAACCGCGCCCGGCGGCGACCCAATCGCTATGCGATCCGGGCCGGGCTGGGACTCTACGTGGCGATCATTCTGGTAACCGCCTCCGGGCTGCTCCTGACCCGCTTCGAGGGCCTCGCCCTGAACGATCAGGGGCTGCGAACCCTGGCCTACTGGACCCATGTCCTGACGCCTTTGGCCGCCGTCTGGCTCTTTGTCCTGCACCGCCTGGCGGGGCCGCGGCTCGGTTGGCGGGCCGGCCTGGCCTGGTCGGCGGCGAGCCTGGTGGTCGGCCTCGGCGCCGTGGCCCTGCACCTGGCCGTCGCCCCGGCCGCCCCAGGCTGGGTCAGCCCAGTTCTACCGGCCCTGGCCGAGACCCCAGCCACGGGCACCATCTCCGTCGCGCGCCTGGACTCGGACAGCGCCTGTGCCGAGTGCCATCCAGACATCGCCAAGCGCCACGGGGCCAGCGTCCATGCCATGAGTTCCTTCAACAACCCGGCGTATCGGGCGAGCGTAGAGGAGACACGGCGGGTTCTGCTGGCCCGGGATGGCAATGTCGAGGCGGCCCGCCTGTGCGCCGCCTGTCACGACCCGGTCCCACTCTACTCCGGGCGCTTCGACGACCCCGGCTACGACCCGGATACCGACCCGGGTGCCAAGGCCGGGATCACCTGTATGACCTGTCACGCCATCGCCGCCGTCGGCGGGCCCAGGGGCAACGGGGCCTATCGCCTGGCGGACCCGCCGCCTTATCCCTTCGAGGGCAGCGTCCATCCCCTGCTCAAGGCCCTGAACCACCAGGCGATCCGGGCCAAGCCCGAGTTGCACAAGCAGAGCCTGCTCAAACCCCTGCACAAGCGTGCGGAGTTCTGCTCCACCTGCCACAAGGTGCACCTGCCCCAGGCCCTCAACCGCTATCGCTGGTTGCGCGGCCAGAACCATTACGACAGTTTTCTGCTGAGTGGGGTCTCGGGCCATCGGGTGGACAGCTTCTACTACCCGCCGAAGGCCAAGGCCGGTTGCGGTGACTGCCACATGCCGCCCCAGGCATCCCAGGACCCGGCCGCCCGACCCGCCGAGAGTGGGAGACTCATGGTCCACGACCATCTCTTCCCCGCCGCCAACAGCGCCGTGCCCTTGATGCTCGACCGCACGGGTGGCAACGACGAACGTTTGGGAATGCTCGCCAAGGCGTCACGGCTGGACCTCTTTGCCATCAAGGAAGAAGGGACCATCGACGGCGCCCTGCACGCCCCCTTGCGCCCCGCTCTTCCCAGGCTGGAACCCGGGCGCCGCTACCTCCTGGAACTGGTGGTACGCACCACTGGCATGGGCCATGCCCTGACCCAGGGTACGGCGGACTCCAACGAACTGTGGCTGGACCTGACCCTTCGGGATGGCGAGCGCACCATCGGGCGCTCCGGGGGCCTGGATCGGGAACGGGCCGTCGATCCCTGGAGTTGGTTTCTCAATGCCTATGTCCTGGACCGCGAGGGCAATCGCATCGAGCGGCGCAATGTCCAGGACATCGCCGTCGCCCTCTACGACCACCAGATTCCCCCGGGGGCGGCCGCGGTCGTCCATTACGCCTTCGAGGTCCCAGGGGATGCCCGCGGTCCCATCGCCATCGACGCGGCCCTGCGTTACCGTAAGTTCGACAGCCGTTTCCTCCGCTTCGTCGAGGGCGCGAAGTTCGCCGGCAACCAGTTGCCCATTGCGACCCTGGCGACGGATCGGATGGTCCTGCCCCTGGTTGGTACCCCGGAACTTCCGGCGCAGGACAGGCCTGCGACCCCGGATTGGGAGCGCTGGAACGACTACGGCATCGGCCTGCTGCGGGAGGCCGGCGAGACGGGCAAGCAGGGCGAGCTACGCCAGGCCGCCGTCGCCTTTGCCGAGGTGGAGCGCCTGGGGCGGGCCGACGGGCCCCTCAACCTGGCGCGGGTGTACTTCCGCGAGGGGGAACTCGATGCCGCCGCGGCCGCACTGGATCGAGCGACCCGCATGGACCCGCCGGCGCCTCCCTGGGTGCGCGCCTGGTACTCGGCCCTGGTCAAGCGGGAACTGGGAGACCTGGACGGGGCTATCGCGGACCTCGATGCGCTGGCCGAAACCCGCTTCCCTGAGGCCCGGGAGCGGGGCTTCGACTTCGGCGCCGACTACCGCATGCTGACCGAACTGGGCCGTACCCTCTATGAGCGTTCCCGGCTCGAACGGGGCGAGGCCCGTCGACAGGCCCGCACAGACCTCCTGGGCCGGGCGCGGCAGCGACTCGATCAGGCCCTCGCACTGGACCCGGAGTACGCCGCCGCGCACAACCATCTGGCCCTGGTCCTCTCGGACCTGGGGGACCCCGCCGGGGCCGAGGCGCATCGCGCCCTACACAACCGCTACCGCCCGGACGACAACATCGCGGAGCAGGCCATCACCCGTCACCGGGCGAGCAACCCTGCGGCCAACCATGCCGCCGAGGTCGTAGCCATCTACGACCTCCAGAGGCCGGGGGCACCTGGCCTGGACCAGCCTGCTGAGCTAGCCGTCGCGGCGGCGTCCGAGGGCGCCGATGCCCTGGGGCACGAGCCTCGCAGCCGCCTGCGGACCAAGGGGCAGGAATAGGATCATGCCAATTCTGGAAATCCCTTCAATCCTGTCCTATTGCAATCCAGTCATTCCGGCGCCCGAATCAGACCGGAACGCCTAGACCTACGGCCGACACAGGCCCGGCAAACATACGAAGCAACAGGGTGAACCATGGACGCACCGACATCGAAACCCCTTTCCCGCGGCGACGCCCGAATCCGCCGCGCCTTCATCCTCTCGCTGGTGGCGATCATCGCCTCCGGGGTGGTCGGCATCGTCTTCTACTGGCTGCGCCACCCCCCGGCCCAGGACCAGCCGGTGGTGGAGGCCAAGGTGACCGCACCGGCCCTGCCGATCCCGCCTCCGGACCAGCCGCCCGCGACGATCTTCACAGACATCACCCAGGCCGCCGGGATCCGCTTCGTGCACGTCAACGGGGCCTATGGCGAGCGCCTGATGCCGGAGACCATCGGCAGCGGCGCCGCCTTCATTGACTACGACCGCGACGGGGATCAGGACTTGTTCCTGGTCAACTCCCGTTACTGGGAGGCGCAGGCCCCGGAGGGCCCGACGCCGACCCAGGCCCTCTATGCCAATGACGGCCAGGGCCACTTCACCGACGTCACGAAGGCCGCCGGCGTGGACCTCAACCTTTACGGCATGGGTGTGGCGGTGGGGGACTACGACGGCGACGGTTGGGACGACATCTACCTCACCAGCCTCAACCGCAACCGCCTGCTGCGCAACCACGGCGGGCGCTTCGCGGACGTCACCGAGGCCGCCGGAGTGGGCGGCGACGACACCTGGAGCAGCAGCGCCGCTTTCCTGGATTACGACCGTGACGGGGACCTCGACCTCTTCGTGGTCAACTATGTGCGCTGGTCCCGGGCCATCGACCTGGAGATCGATTTTCGCCTTACCGGGCTGGGGCGCGCCTATGGGGCCCCCGTCAATTTCATCGGCACCCACAATCGTCTCTACCGGAACGATGGCGACGGGCACTTCACCGACGTATCGAGCGTGGCTGGGATCGAGGTCACGGACCCGGTCTCGGGACGGCCGGCGGGTAAGGGGCTGGGTGTCGTGCCCCTGGACTATGACAGGGACGGCTGGACGGATCTGGCGGTGGCCAACGACACGGTTCGCAACCTGCTCTACCGCAACCTGGGGGACGGTCGCTTCGAGGAGGTCGGGATCTTCGAGGGCATCGCCTTCGACCGCAACGGCAAATCGTCCAGCTCCATGGGCATAGACGCCGCCCAGTTCCGCAACGATGGGGAGGCCGGAATCGCGGTGGGCAAGTTCGCCAACGAGATGTCGTCGCTCTTCGTGACCTCCGAGGGCCGCACACCCTTCGTCGATGAGGCCGTCATCGAGGGTCTCGGGCCGGCCTCGCGTATCCCACTCACGTTCGGGGTCCTGTTCCTGGACTATGACCTCGACGGCCGCCAAGACCTGCTCCTGGCCAATGGCCACCTGGAGCACGAGATCAACCGGGTCCAGCAAAGCCAGACCTATGCCCAGCCACCCCAGCTCTTCTGGAACTGTGGCGCGGCCTGCCCGGGCCGCTTCGTTTCGGTCACCCAGGCCGGCGATCTGCCCCAGCCCCTGGTGGGGCGCGGCATTGCCACTGCGGACATCGACGACGACGGGGACCTCGACCTCCTCATCACCCAGAACGGCCGCCGCCCCGCCCTGCTGCGCAACGACCAGAACACCGGCCACCACTGGCTGCGGGTGCAACTCAAGGGCCAAGCGCCCAACACCTCCGCCATCGGTGCCCAGGTGAGCCTGACCGCAGGCGGGGTGACCCAGGTGCGCGACCTGTTCCCGGCCCGGGGCTACCTCTCCTCGATGGAACTGCCCCTGACCTTTGGCCTGGGCAACGCCGAGCGCATCGATACCCTCATGATCCGTTGGCCGGATGGCCGGGAGCAAACCCTCAGCCCAGAGGGTGTGGACCGCCCGATCATCGTCGCGCAACCCGGCAGAGAAATCCCATGAACCGGCGCAGTCTGGTCGCATTCCTCCTCTGTCTGACAGGCACGGTTGCCGCGGACCCGGTAGCCGAACCCCCGGCGCCCTGGGCCGCCCGGCTGGTCCCCATCCCCGAGTCCGACATCTCCGGGGCCGAGCCCCTGATGCGGGAGGCCATCCAGGCCGCCCGCGGCCAGGTTGCCGACATGCTCATGGCCACGGATGCCGACCCCAAACGCCTGGCCCGCGCCTACGGGCGCCTCGGGGCCCTGCTGGTCCTGCGGGAGGTGGAGGCCCCGGCGGACGTCGCCTTCCGCAACGCCCAGGCCCTGGACCCAGACGAGGCCCGCTGGGCCTACTACGCCGGATACCTGGCCATGATGAGCGGCAACACCGACCAGGCCCTGACGTACCTGGAGCGGGCCCGCACCCTGAACCCCGACTATCAGCCCCTTTACCTGCGCCTGGGCAAGGTCCACCTGGACCGCAGCGCCCTGCCGGAGGCGCGGGCCGACCTGGAGCGCGCGGCACAGACCCCAGGGCTTGCGGCGGCCGCCAACTACTACCTCGGCCAAATCGCCAACCTGGAGCGCCGCCACCGGGACGCCGTCGCCCATTTGGAGACGGCTCTGGCCGCAGACCCACAGGCCACGGAGGCTCATTGGCCGCTGGCCCAGGCCTATCGTGCCCTGGGGCAGAACGACCTGGCCCGAACCCACATGGCCCAGGTCGCCGCGCGTACCCCCAGGGCGGAGGACCCCCTGCTCGCCGAGCTTCAGGGGGCGGCACGCCAGTCCGTGCCGGCCTTCGAGCGGGCCGTCTACGCCGTCGGCCAACGCGACTACAAGGCGGCGGCGGACCAGTTCGCCGCCGGCCTGGCGGTAGACCCCGACAACCGGGCGGCGCGCTTGAGCTACGCCCGGGTCCTGTACCTCGCCAACGACCCGGACGGAGCGCGCCGGGAACTCGATGCCGCCCTCGCCGGCGAGCCACCCATCCCGCTAGGTCTCTTCCTCAAGGCCATGCTAGCCCAAGGGACCGGCGACCTGGGGGCCGCCGAGGCCCTGTATCGGCATGTCCTGGAGCTCGATCCCGGCCATCTGGGGGCTGGCTTCTACCTTGCCAATCTGGACCTCTCGGCGGGGCGTTTCGCCGAGGCCGCAGCCGGTTACCGACGCCTGCTGTCCGCAGCCGAGGCCCCAGCCCCCACCCGTTTCCTGTGGCTCGTCGCGCAATCCCGGGCCGGCGCACCCTGGGCGCAGATCGCCGCCGAGTTAGAGACCCAGATTTCCGCCACGCCCACGGACCCCCAGCTGCGCTACGCCCAGATCCGACTCCTGGCGGCAGCCCCGGACCCCCTGCTGCGCGACCCCGCCCACGCCTTGACTCTGGCCACGGTACTGGCCTTCGAGCAGCCCGGCCCCCACGCCCTGCGTGCCCTGGCCCTGGCCCAGGCGGCGAACGGGGATTGGGATGCCGCGGCAAACACCGTCGCGCAGGTCATTGCACTGGGTGGAGGCTGGTTGCCGGCGGAGCTGCGCCAATTATTGGAGCGCGAGCTGACCGCGTACCGGGACCAGCGCGCGGAGCCCGAACCCTGGCCCGGCGGCGACCCACTGTTCACCCCCCCGCCCCTGGATGTCGGTGCCCTGATGCGCGACTACCCGGCTGCGGTGCCCTATTGATGCGCGGCCCAGATCCACATAGATCGAGCAGAGGCCCGACTGACCGCGCCCGGCAGGCAAAAAAAGGGGCCGGCAAGTGCCGACCCGTTTCTTTTGAGTCCGGCGGGGATATCCATCCTCGCCGGACGAGCATCGACTATTTGGCAGCGGATGAGGCCGGGGCCCGTGGCGCGGTCTGGGGCACTGCTGCGGGCGGTGCCCAAGCATAGCCTGGATAGCCGTATCCATAAGCAGCGCCATAGCCAGGATAACCACCCCAGCCATACCCCGGGTAACCACCCCAGCCATAGCCCGGGTAACCACCCCAACCGTAGCCAGGGTAACCCCCCCAGCCGTTGCCGTAACCGCCCCAGGGCCCACCGCCCCAAGGACCACCGTACCAGGGTCCATCGCCCCAGGACCCCCAGAAGGCATTTGCCGGCAGGCTCGCCGCGGCGGCCAGACCAGCGGCAACAAGGATCGCGATCTTTTTCATGCTGTCCTCCCAATCTGTAGCTCAGGGTCAATGCCGGGCGGGAGACGCCGCCCGAGATAAGGATACTCAAAAAGGGCCGGAAGATCAGTGACTGGACACCGGCCGACGGGGCCTTCAAGACGGTGCGGGGATGCCTCCGCCCGGTGAAGTCCAGTTCGACCAGCGCGCCCGTTCAAGCCTGACCGCCAGGGGCACGCCGGAAGACGCCTCCGGATGCGCTGCCAGCGAATCGCGCTCGACCGTTGCGAACCCGATTGGCAAGTCGCCCAAGGACAAATTGGAACGCGGGTAGGGCCGGGTGCCTGGCCTTGGGTCGGGTGCGGGTTTGGCTTCGCAGTCGGTTCCGGTAACATGGCCCCCCTTCACGGCAACCCCGAACCGATCGGAGGCCCTCAAGGCGATGGTGTCCCTCGAAACTCCCGTGTGCGATTTTGGCCAGTCGGCCCCCGACTTCGCCCTCCCCGGCGTTGACGGCCGCGTCTGGACCCGCGACGCCTGCAAGGGCAGCAACGGCCTCCTGGTGATGTTCATCTGCAACCACTGCCCCTATGTCAAGGCGATCCGCGATCGCCTCGTGCGCGATACCCGCGACCTGATGGCGCTCGGCGTCGGCTGCGTGGCGATCATGTCCAATGACCCCACCGACTACCCCGAGGACTCCTTTGAGAACATGCAGCAGGTGGCCGCGCAGTTCGGTTTCCCATTCCCCTATTTGCAGGACGAGACCCAGGCTGTCGCCAAGGCCTTCGGGGCCCTGTGTACCCCCGACTTCTTCGGTTACAACGCGCACTTGCAGCTCCAGTACCGCGGGCGTCTGGATGCCAGCCGCAAGGAGGCGGCCCCGGCTGAGGCCCGCCGCGACCTGTTCGAGGCGATGAAGGCGGTCGCCACCACCGGCCGTGGCCCACGCGAGCAGATTCCCAGCATGGGCTGCTCCATCAAGTGGCGTGAGGATTGACCCGCTTGTAGGGCTGGGGGTCGCCCTGGCCCCGGTCGGTGCCCCCTACACAAGCAATACTGAATATTAAGAAACGATAAAACATTTTTGGGGCGCATAAGTCGATCTGCGTTGTCGCCGCCCCGTGTTTAGGCCAGAATGCGCCGCCTTTGTGTGCCCAGGTCTTGGTTCCTGCGGCCCCGGTGCCAGCCGGGCCGGCGATATCCAGGTCAGCACCCAGCCCGTACCCGGTCAGCAGGTACTTCCAGAGCCGGTCTTTCCACACCCACACCCACGCCCGCTTCCGATTCGAGCTCCGCCGAGGGTATCCGCGCCCGGTCAGGCCCGACGGTTAGCTTTGACAAACAATTACATGAGGAGGGGCTTCATGTCCTCACGCAGAGAACTCGCCAACGCCGTCCGCGCGCTCAGCATGGATGCGGTGCAAAAGGCCAACTCCGGCCACCCGGGCGCCCCCATGGGCATGGCGGACATCGCCGAGGTGCTGTGGAACGACTTCATGAAGCACAACCCGGCCAACCCCAAGTGGGCGGACCGCGATCGTTTCGTGCTCTCCAACGGGCACGGCTCCATGCTGATCTACTCCCTGCTGCACCTGACCGGTTACGGCCTGAGCATCGAGGACTTGAAGCAGTTCCGGCAACTCCACTCCAAGACCCCGGGCCACCCCGAGTACGGCTATGCCCCGGGCGTGGAGACCACCACCGGCCCCCTGGGCCAGGGCATCACCAACGCCGTGGGCATGGCCCTGTCGGAGAAGATCCTGGCCGGGCAGTTCAACAAGCCAGGACATGAGATCGTCGATCACTACACCTATGTCTTCCTGGGTGACGGCTGCCTCATGGAAGGCATCTCCCACGAGGCCTGCTCGCTGGCCGGGGCCCTGGGCCTGGGCAAGCTGATCGCCGTCTACGACGACAACAACATCTCCATCGACGGTGAGGTCCGTGGCCACGGCAACACCCCGGGCTGGTTCCTGGACGACACCCCCAAGCGCTTCGATGCCTACGGTTGGCATGTCATCCCCAAGGTCGATGGCCACAATGCCGAGGCCGTCAAGGCCGCCCTTGAGGAGGCGCGTGCCGTCAGCGACAAGCCCTCGCTGATTTGCTGCCAGACCATCATCGGCTTCGGCTCGCCGAATAAGCAGGGCAAGGAGGAGTGCCACGGCGCCGCCCTGGGTAACGATGAGATCGCCCTGACCCGCGAGGCCCTGGGCTGGACCCACGCGCCCTTCGAGATCCCCGCCGACATCTACGCCGGCTGGTCCGCCAAGGATACCGGCGCCAAGGCCGAGGCGCAGTGGGACGCCCGCTTCAAAGCCTATGCCGCCGCCTATCCCCAGGAGGCCGCCGAGTTCAAACGCCGCATGGCCGGTGAACTCCCCGCCGACTGGGCCGAGAAGGCGTCCGCCTACGTCGCCTCCGTGGTGGAGAAGGGCGAGACCATTGCCTCGCGCAAGGCATCCCAGAATGCGCTGAACGGCTTCGGGCCCCTGCTGCCCGAGTTCCTTGGCGGCTCCGCCGACCTGGCCGGGTCCAACCTGACCATCTGGAAGGGGTGCAAGGGCGTCGGCAAGAAGGATGCCTCCGGCAACTACCTCTACTACGGCGTGCGCGAGTTCGGCATGTCCGCCATCATGAACGGCATCGCCCTGCACGGGGGCTTCGTCCCCTATGGCGCGACCTTCCTGATGTTCTCCGAGTACGCCCGCAATGCCCTGCGCATGGCGGCCCTGATGCGGATCCCATCGATCTTCGTCTACACGCATGACTCCGTGGGCCTTGGTGAGGACGGCCCGACCCACCAGCCCGTCGAGCAGATTCCGACCCTGCGCATGATCCCGAACATGGACGTCTGGCGCCCCTGCGACGCGGTGGAGTCCGCCGTGTCCTGGAAGTTCGCCATCGAGCGCAAGAACGGTCCCTCTTGCCTGATCTTCTCCCGCCAGAACCTGGCCCACATGACGCGGAGCGAGGCCCAGATCGCGGACATCACCCGCGGCGCCTATGTGCTGCGCGACTGCGACGGGACCCCGGATGCGATCATCATCGCCACCGGCTCCGAGGTGGAACTGGCGGTGAAAGCGGCCGAAGCCCTGTCCGGCAAGGCCATCCGCGTCGTCTCCATGCCCTCCACCAACGTCTTCGACGCCCAGGATGCCGCCTACAAGGAATCCGTCCTGCCCAAGGCCGTGACCGCCCGGGTCGCCGTGGAGGCCGCGGTCACCGACGGCTGGTGGAAGTATGTCGGGAGCAACGGCGCCGTGGTCGGCATCGACCGCTTCGGCGAGTCGGCCCCGGCCGGTGCCCTGTTCAAGGAGTTTGGCTTCACCGTCGATAACGTCGTCGCCGCCGTCAAGGGCGTGCTCTAAAGACCCTCATCGGGGGAGGCCCTGCCTCCCCCCCACGCCCCTCGGGGCGGATTTTTCTCACCACAATCAGGAGTCACCCATGCTCAAAGTCGGCATTAACGGTTTCGGTCGTATCGGTCGCATGGCCTTCCGCGCGATTACCAAGGACTTCCCGAACATCCAGGTCGTCGGTATCAACGACCTGCTGGACCCCGCGTACTTGGCCTACATGCTCAAGTACGACTCGGTCCACGGTAATTTCCCAGGGGACATCGCCGTCGATGGCAACACCATGATCGTCAACGGCAATAAGATCCGTCTGACCGCCGAGCGCGATCCCGCCGCCCTGAAGTGGAACGAGGTCGGTGCCGATCTGGTCATCGAGTGCACCGGCTTCTTCCTCACCGAGGAGACCTGTCAGAAGCACATCGAGGCCGGTGCCAAGAAGGTGGTGCAGTCCGCCCCGTCCAAGGACAAGACCCCGATGTTCGTCTACGGCGTCAACCACAAGACCTACGCCGGTCAGGCCATCATCTCCGCCGCCTCCTGCACCACCAACTGCCTGGCCCCGGTCGCCAAGGTCCTGCACGACAACTGGGGCATCAAGCGCGGCCTGATGACCACGGTGCACGCCGCCACCGCCACCCAGAAGACCGTTGATGGCCCCTCCAGCAAGGACTGGCGCGGCGGTCGCGGCATCCTGGAGAACATCATCCCGTCCTCCACCGGTGCGGCAAAGGCCGTCGGCGTGGTTCTGCCCGAGCTGAACGGCAAGCTCACCGGCATGGCCTTCCGCGTCCCGACCTCCGACGTCTCCGTGGTGGACCTCACCGTCGAGCTGAACAAGGAAGCCTCCTACAAGGACATCTGCGCTGCCATGAAGGCCGCTTCGCAGTCCGGCGATATGGTCGGCGTGCTCGGCTACACCGACGAGAAGGTCGTCTCCACCGACTTCCGCGGTCGCGGCACCCCGTCGATCTTCGATGCCGAGGCAGGCATCGCCCTGGACTCGACCTTCGTCAAGGTCGTCTCCTGGTACGACAACGAGTACGGGTACACCTGCAACATGCTCCGCATGGTCGAGTACGTCGCGAAGTAGATGTAGGGTGGGTTAGGCGCGCTGGCACAAGGCTCGGGGTCCGCTCCGAGCCCTGCGCGCGCCGTAACCCACCGACCAGGACGCGGTCCAAGGATTGGCCGCGCCCAAGGCCCCGGCGGTCTCGCCGAGTCCTCCGGAAAGCCCCAGGGCTTTCCCGATGACTCCAGTTCACCAACCACGAGAGAGGGTTGCACCCATGTCCTTCATCAAGCTCACCGACCTCGACCTCAAGGGCAAGCGGGTCCTGATCCGCTCCGACCTCAATGTCCCGGTCAAGAACGGACGTGTCACCTCCGACGCCCGCATCACCGCCTCCATGCCGACCTTCGAGCACTGCATCAAGGCCGGTGCCAAGGTGATGGTCATGTCCCACCTGGGCCGTCCGGAGGAGGGCATCTTCTCCGAAGAGAATTCCCTGGCCCCGGTCGCCGAGACCCTGGCTGCCAAGCTGGGCAAGCCGGTCCGCGTCGTCCGCGACTACCTGGATCAGGCACCGGACATCGCCGAGGGCGAGCTGGTGCTGCTGGAGAATGTCCGCTTCAATAAGGGCGAGAAGAAGGACAACGAGGATCTCTCCAAAAAGTATGCCGCCCTGTGCGATGTCTTCGTCATGGACGCCTTCGGTACCGCCCACCGCGCCCAGGCATCCACCCACGGCGCCGGCAAGTTCGCCCCCACCGCCTGCGCCGGCCTGCTCTTGGCCGCGGAGTTGGACGCCCTTCAGAAGGCCCTGGCCAATCCGGCCCGCCCCATGGTCGCCATCGTCGGCGGCTCCAAGGTCTCTACCAAGCTCACCGTGCTCGAGGCCCTCTCCGAGAAGGTCGATCAGCTCGTGGTGGGCGGCGGTATCGCCAACACCTTCCTCGCCGCCGCTGGGCACAACGTCGGCAAGTCCCTGTGCGAGCACGACCTGATCCCCACGGCCCAGGCCCTGATGAAAAAGATGACGGCCCGCGGCGCGACCATCCCGATTGCAGTGGACGTGGTCTGCGGCAAGAACTTCGCCGAGAACGAGCCCGCGGTCCTGAAGGGCGCGGACGCCGTGGCCGATGATGACATGATCTTCGACATAGGCCCGAAGTCCGCCCAGGAACTGGCCGACATCATTGCCAAGGCCGGGACCATCGTCTGGAACGGCCCCGTGGGCGTCTTCGAGTTCGACCAGTTCGGTGGGGGCACCAAGACCGTCTCCATGGCCATCGCCAAGGCCGCCGGCTTCTCCCTGGCCGGCGGGGGCGACACCATCGCGGCCATCCAGAAGTACGACATCTACGACAAGGTCTCCTATATCTCCACCGCCGGTGGGGCCTTCCTGGAGTACCTGGAGGGCAAGGTCCTGCCCGCCGTGGCCATGCTCGAGGCACGTGCCAAGGACTAAGGGAAAGTGACGAGTGGCGAGTGGCCAGTGGCAAGGGCCGAGCGGGAGTCGCTCCCGGCGCCTCGGTCACCGCGCCACTCGCACCGGGGTCATTCTTTCTAGCCACTAACCACACGCCACTCGCCACTCAAAATGCCCAGACGCACCAAGATTGTCGCCACCCTAGGCCCCGCTACCGACGATGACAGCGTCCTTGACGCCATGCTCGCGGCGGGCCTGGATGTGGTTCGCCTCAATCTCTCCCATGACACCCACGACCGCCACCGCGCCCGTTGCGAGCAAGTGCGCCGCCGTGCCCCGGCCTTCGACCGCGAGGTCGGCATCCTCATCGACCTCCAGGGTCCGAAGATCCGCATCGGGCGCTTTCGTGACGGCGCCATCCAGCTCGCCCCCGGCGACCCCTTTTGCCTGGATGCCAACTGCCCCCTGGATGCCGGCGACCAGCGGCACGTCGGTACCACCTACCCGGAGCTGGCCAAGGACGTCACGGCCGGCGACACCCTGCTGCTCGACGACGGGGCCATCGAACTCCTGGTCGAGGCGGTCATCGGCTCGAACATCCGCTGCCATGTGGTCAGCGGCGGCAAGCTCTCCAACAACAAGGGCATCAACAAGAAGGGCGGCGGGCTCTCAGCCCCGGCCCTGACGGACAAGGACAAGGACGACATTCGCTTTGCCGCGGACATCGCCGCCGACTACGTCGCCGTCTCCTTCGTGCGTAGTTCCGAGGATGTGGACCTGGCGCGGGAGTGCCTGCGCGAGGCCGGGGGCGAGGGCGGCATCGTCGCCAAGATCGAGCGCGCCGAGGCCCTGGCCGACCTCGACGGCATCATCCATGCCGCCGACGCCGTCATGGTCGCACGCGGCGACCTCGGGGTGGAGATCGGCGATGCCAAGCTCCCCGCGGTGCAGAAGCGCCTGATCAGCCGGGCCCGGGAACTCAACAGCGTCGTCATTACCGCCACCCAGATGATGCAGTCCATGATCGAAAACCCCATCCCCACCCGGGCCGAGGTCTTCGACGTGGCCAACGCCGTGCTCGACGGGACCGATGCGGTCATGCTCTCCGCCGAATCTTCCGTCGGCCACTATCCGGCCCTGGTGGTGGAGGCCCTGGACCGCATTTGCCTTGAGGCGGAGAAGAACGTCACCCGCTCCGGCCACCGGATCGACACCGTGTTCGGGCGCGTGGACGAGGGCATCGCCATGGCCGCCATGTACACCGCCAATCACCTGGGGGTGAAGGCGATTGCGGCCCTGACCGAGACCGGCTCCACCGTCAAGTGGATGTCGCGCATCAGTTCCGGCATTCCCGTCTATGCCTGTAGCCGCAACGCGGCTACCCGCAGAAAGGTCACGCTTTTTCGCGGCGTCTATCCGGTAAGCTTCGACGTCGCCAGCAAGGACATCCATGACGTCAACATGGAGGTCATCGAAGAGCTGTTGCGCCACGGCACCGTCACGCAAGGCGATCTGGTGATCATCACCAAGGGCGACCGCAACGGCGTCGAAGGCCAGACCAACATCATGAAGATCATGCGCGTCGGGGAACACCGAGTGCACCTGACCGACGACTAACCAACCCCCATACCCCTCACACAGCCCCACCCCACAAGCAGACACGAGGAGACCTACCATGGCCCTGATTTCCATGCGCCAACTGCTGGACCACGCCGCCGAGCACGGTTACGGCGTCCCCGCATTTAACGTCAACAACCTCGAACAGATGCGCGCCATGATGGAGGCCGCCAACGAGACCGACTCCCCGGTGATCTGCCAGGCCTCCGCCGGCGCTCGCAAATACGCCGGCGCCCCCTTCCTGCGCCACCTGATCCTGGCCGCCATCGAGGAGTGGCCGCACATCCCGGTGTGCATGCACCAGGACCACGGCACCTCCATGCCCATCTGCCAGCGCTCCATCCAGCTCGGGTTCTCCTCGGTCATGATGGACGGGTCCCTGGGCGAGGATGGCAAGACCCCGACCAGCTACGAATACAACGTCGATATCACCCGTCGCGTGGTCGAGATCTCCCACGCCTGCGGCGTGTCCGTCGAGGGCGAACTGGGCTGCCTGGGTTCTCTGGAGACCGGGCAGGCCGGTGAAGAGGACGGCGTCGGCGCCGAGGGCACCCTGGACCACAGCCAGCTCCTGACCGATCCGGAAGAGGCCGCCGACTTCGTCAAGAAGACCGGCGTGGACGCGCTCGCCATCGCCATCGGCACCTCCCACGGCGCCTACAAGTTCACCCGCCCGCCCACCGGCGACATCCTGGCCATCCAGCGGATCAAGGAGATCCACGCCCGTATCCCCAACACCCACCTGGTGATGCACGGATCGTCGTCCGTCCCGCAGGACTGGCTCGCCATCATCAACCAGTACGGCGGTGCCATGGGCGAGACCTACGGCGTGCCGGTCGAAGAGATCGTCGAGGGCATCAAGCACGGCGTGCGCAAGGTCAACATCGACACCGACCTGCGCATGTCCTCCACCGGCGCCATCCGCAGATTCCTTGTGGAGAACCCCAAGGAGTTCGACCCGCGCAAGTACTTCGCGGTTGCCACCAAGGCCATGAAGGGCATCTGCAAGGACCGCTACGAGGCCTTCGGCACCGCCGGCAACGCCAGCAAGATCCGGGCCCTGTCCCTGGATGCCATGACCACCCGCTACGCCAAGGGCGAGTTGGACCCCAAGGTCAACTGATCCCTTTCGGCTAGTGCCAAAAAGAGAAAGGGCGCCGACTGGCGCCCTTTTTCTTTGGTGCCGCGCCAACGCGGGAGCCGATCAAGGTATCCCCGTCGTCCCGGCCGGGATGCCGGGACCCAGGCCAAGGATGGTCGGCGGCGAACTACCGACGTAGGTCGGGCTTCAGCCCGACAAGGCACCGCAAGTCGCACATCCCGGTCGCCGGGCATAGCGCTATCGCGCCTTGGTCCAGGGCGCGCCCGCGAGGCGAACAAGCCTGTCCGCCCTTGTCCCTCACCCCAGACACCCCTATCATGCCGCATGAATCCACCGACTTCATGGAGGCACCCATGCTCAAGATGGTAGGCGCCAGCGGCCAGCTTTCTCTGGGCAAGCAATACGCCGGCCGTTACTTCGAGGTCGAGACCCAACCCGACGGCGGCATCCTCCTCAAACCCATGCGCGTCATCCCCGAGGCCGACGCCTGGCTCTATACGCCGGAGATGCGCGAGCGCATGGCCCGGGCCGAGGCATGGATGGCCGAGAACCCGCCGCGGGAGACTGACCTGGACGAGCTGGCCGCCAAGCTGGAAGCCGGGGGATGACCGCGAAGGTCCTGCTGGACCTGAACCTGCCCGCCTTCCAGGACGATCTGCTGGCACTGGAGCCCAACGAGGTTCGGCTGGTCCTCAAGACCCTGCGCAAACTGCGGACCCTTGACTGGGCGGCGGTCTACCGAGACCCCGGGCTCAAGTGGGAGCAAATCAGGGGCTCACCGGGCAAGTTCACCCTCCGCCTGTCCCGCAGCAGCCGCGCCGTTGTCCAGCGGGATGGCGATTACGTCCGTTTCATCGCCCTGCACACCGACCATGATGGGGCCTACGGCAAGAAATGACCCCTGGCCGGTCGCCCGAACCGGGCGGCACGGCGATCTAGTCCCGTTGAAATGCTCGGGACGGGGTTGCAAACCCCGTCCCGCTCAAGAAACGAAGCCCCTTCGCTCGGTACGCCGATACCTGCAGGGCGAGCGCGCATAACGGGTCATCCGAACACGACCTTAGCGCGGTAGTCGTCGTTCCAGGCCGCCTTGCGGCGCTTCTTGGCGAGGCCCAGGGAAGAGGTTTCCTGCTCGAAGAGGTTGATGCAGAGGTGGTGCAGCGAGGTCAAGATCGCCGGTGCGTAGCCTTTGCGGATGCGGCTGGCATCTTTCGTTGAAGACCACGTCCAAACGCCAGTGGAGCCGGTTTTCGACCCCCCAATGCCCGCGCACCGTGTGGGCGAAGCGTTTGGCGTCGGCCGCGATGGCGTTGATGAAGTAACGGCACTCAAGGGTCTGTGTACCCCCGCTCTGACAGGTCCGCTCCACCATCCCGATGCTGCGCAGCCCGACCCAGCGCTCGGTGTCGGGTAGGGTGCACAGCGTCTCGCTGACCCAGTAACGCCTGACTTGCGAAACAGACGCCTGGGCGTGCACACCCCCGGGTCAGTGAGCCATGGGCTCAGCGGGCGCCGAGGGTACGGCTGTCTGACCAGTCCAGGCTCGGCAACATCCGCTGGGCCGGTGGGGATGTCGCGGGATGGGGTGAGCCGCCTTGGCTGCGCCAGGGTGGCGGGTCCAACTGGTCCGCCCACTGCCCCGAAGCGCCCGGCTCTGCGCCCCCGGGTGTCCTCTGGTAGGGTGCCTGCCAGCGTGTCCCACCACCCGGGTTGGGCACGATGGGGCGGAAGCGGTAGCCGTCCTGGGCCCAAGGATCGCCGCTGCTCCAAGAGGGGGAGCCTGTGTCGTCCAGGGACTGGCGGCCTGGGTCCCGATAGGTACTGGAACGCCCGCGTTCGCGCTCAGTGAGTGGCCGGAAGCGGAATTGGTCGGGGGCCAGGTTGGGGCCCTGGGCGGACCGGGGGCCGGCGTCTGCCGGGTTGGGCTGTGGATAGCGGAGCCCACTGCCCTGGGCCTGTGGCGGTTGGGTCGGACGCATCGGGACCGACCGGGTCTGGGCTGGCTCGGGCGACGCCACCTGTGGGGTGGCCGGGGGCGGGTCGTCCTCGCCGCCGATCAGGACCCACGCCAGGGTACCGATCAGAACCGCGGCAATCACGGCTTTCTTGCTGTTCACCTGTTGGATCCGCCTGATTTACCGAGAATTCTCTACCCCAAGTCTAGCTGGGGATTCGGCATCCTGCCGAGTCTGGCCGCGGACGGTGGAGGTCGGGTCCAGGTGGGTGCGTTCGGGCGCCTAGAGCGATGCCTCCGCCATCTGCGCCTCTTCCTCCTTGTCGCGCTCGATAAGGGCGTAGGCCGAGTGGTTGTGGATGGACTCGAAGTTCTCCGATTCCACGGTATAGGCCCCAACCCGCTGGTCGGCATTGAGGACGCCGGCCACGTCGCGGACCATGTCCTCGACGAATTTCGGATTGTTGTAGGCCCGCTCGGTGACGTACTTCTCGTCCGGGCGCTTGAGCAGGCCGAACAGCTCGCAGGAGGCCTGGGCCTCGACGATGTCGATGATTTCCTCGATCCACATGAAGCCGCGGTTGCGTACCTGTACCGTCACATGGGAGCGCTGGTTGTGGGCGCCGAACTCGGCAATCTCCTTCGAGCAAGGGCACAGGCTGGTGACCGGGACCACGACCTTGATATACATCACGGGCTTGCCCTTGCGGATCTCGCCGATGAAGGTCACGTCGTAGTCGAGCAGGGACTGGACGCCGGTGACGGGGGCACGCTTGTTGACGAAGTAGGGGAAGCGCATCTCGATGTGGCCGGCCTCGGACTCCAGTCGCTCGGCCATCTCGCGCAGCATCTCCTTGAAGGAGCCGACGCTGATCTCGCGCTCATGGCTGTTCAGGATCTGCACAAAGCGCGACATGTGCGTGCCCTTGAAGTTGTGGGGCAGATACACGTACATGTTGAACGTGGCGACAGTGTGCTGTTCGCCCTCGTTGCGATCGCCCACCCGCACCGGATGGCGGATGTCTTTGATCCCCACCTTGTCGATGGCGATACGGCGGCTGTCGGCGCTGCCTTGCACATCGGCGATGCACACGGCGGCGGGTACGGACTTCAGCGCAGACTCCATGGGGAGGGTTCCTCGCAGGGCGATTGCAGGCGGGCTTTCAGGCAGATTGGGGTTTGCGGTGACCCCGGCAAGGGGAAAAGGCAGACGCTTTCTCGGGAAATCTGGCCCGGTCGCGGGGTGGAGCGGTCTAGGGAACGTGGAATTATCCGGGCAGGGAGGGGCCTTGGGCAAGGAAAAGGAAGATCCCAGCAGATTGCCGGCAAGCGCCTTCTTGCCCTGCCGATGACCGCTGCCCGCGGATATCCCCCAATCTCATCCAGTGCCAGCAAAGACTACGGTCAGGGCCGCCCACAGATGCCGGTCGACCTTGGGCGGGGTTGCGGTCTTAGTTCAGTTCGGGGGTCTCCCCGGTGGCGATGTAGACCACGCGCTCGGCAATGTTGGTCGCCCGGTCGGCGACACGCTCGTAGTTGTGCGCGACCCAGGATAGGGCGACCCCGGCCGCGGCCTCCTCGGGGTTGCTGCGAATCGCCGCGACAATGGCGTTGATCGCCTTGCCCTGGAGGGTGTCCACCTCATTGTCCTGCGCGGCCGTGGCTCGGGCCAGGACCTCGTCACCGTCGCGTTCGTAGGCGGTCAGGGCATCCCGGACCATGCCGCGGGCCTGCTCGCCCATGTCCGCGATGCAGTCGGCGAAAGCCTGCGGCAGGGGGCCGTATTCGTCCCGGAGTAGAATTCTGGCCACGTCCGCTGCGTGATCGCCGATGCGCTCCAGCTCGGCGATGATCTCCATGGAGGCACCGATCATGCGCAGGTCGATCCCTGCTGGCTGGTAGGCGGCCAGGATTAGCAGGGCCTCCTGTTCCAAAATGCGGCGCTCCACATTGATCGCGGCGTCCTCGGCGACGACCTCGTGGGCCAGGACGAGGTCCTGTCGGCGCAGGGCGTCCAGAGACTTGAGCAGGGATACATCGACGAGGTCGCCGAGGGCCAGCAGCCCTTGCTTGAGCGATTCGCCCTTCTTCTCGACCAGCAGGCGGGTGTGGGTCATGGTGCACTCTCTTGGCGGGGTGGGCGCTATCGGCGGCGCTGCGGGTGACAGGAAGTGCAAAACATAGCCGCAGATGATGACCGTTCGATTACGTCCACGCCATGGAGAGCCTCCTTGAGCGAATCCTCAGGCTCAGCCCAATCCCAGGGCATGCAGGAGCCGGCAGGCCAGTTCATCCGGGGTGCGGGCGATCACCTCCAGCGGCACGCCATGCTTGATGTGCAGCCGGTCGTAGTCCTCGAAGCCGTAGGCGACGATGAACGGGTGCATGCCGGCGCCGATGGCGGCCCGGAAGTCCCGCGCCTCGTCACCACAGGCATAGGCACAGGCCGGGTTGACCTCGAACTGCTCGCGGGTGTGCCTGAAAACGTCCAGCTTGTCAGAGCGCAAGGGGAGGTGGACCAAGAAATCCAACAAGTTTGGCTCCAAGCCATGGCGGTCGAATAGCCGCGTCAGCGTTGCAATGGGCTCGATGGTGATGTTGCGGGTGACGATGCCGACGCGCACGTTCGGCGCCGCTACCAGGCGCCGGATCAGCGCTTCGGTGCCCTCGAACATCACCGCCTCTTCGCGGTAGATCTCGGTCAGGGTGCCGATGATCTTGCTGCGCTTGGCCGAGCCGATGGATGAGCCGAACTGGCGCCGCAGGTTCTGCGGCACTTCTTTGATGCCTCCCAAGTATTTGAAGATGTTACGACGTTTCTGAAAGCGGGCGAGCGGGCCTATGTCCATGCCGTGATGGGCAAAGGTCCTCTCGATGGCCGTGAAGGCATCGACGGTGGTGCCGTCGGCATCGAGGATCACCAGGCGGTCTTGACTGAACATGGCGGGCGACTCGGGGCAGGTCGAAGCGAGACCGCGCCGTTGCCGCTATGGCGACGGCTGCCGGCGCGAGGCCATTCTCGCACATAGCCGCGGCCCCTACGGGGGCGCCACTCACGTACTTCTCCAGGGTATCGAGGCTGGCGCGCATGTCGCGGATGGCCGCGTCCATGGCCTGGATCTCGACGAAGCGCGAGCGTACCGGCGCCACCTCGGCGAAGCGCATCTGCTTCACCCGTTTGGTGTTGTGCACCAGCTTGCGCAGGGGCTCGAAGAGCCGTAGGGCGAGCAGGGAAACCAGCGGCACGGCAACTACCAGGATGATGAGCAAGATCACTGCCGACTCAGAGAGGAGACGCCGGGCCTTGGCCAGCAGGGATGCCTCCGGGACCACCACAAAGAGCTTCCAGATCCGCCCCATAGACGGTTTTGGCCGCGGTGATGCCGGGCCGTTCCACGCTGGCGATGCGGTAGACCGGCGACCAGGTCACGGCGCCGCGGGCGGCTAGGGCGCCCTGATACCACCCCTGGTCCCGGGGATCGAGCAGGCCCCCGCCCTCGACATGGGCGATGGGGGCATAGTCGCAATCCCGGTAGATGCCCTGCTCCCGGGGCCGCTCGCCACTGCGGTCGATCAAGCGGGTGACCAGTTGTGGCCGGTCGCGCACCAGCAGATAGCCCCCTGCCGGGTCCGCGGCGAAGATGGACGGCAGGTGGGGTTCAAGCTCCAACTGCTTCCAGAACAGCCGGAAGACCGGTTCCGGTTCCCCCGCCAAGCCCCTGGCGGCGACGCGAGGACCAGGGCATTGATCTCCGGATCGACGTAGGCCGCATCGAAGATGGCTACCGCGTGTCCGGCCATTTTCTGTGACATCTGATCGATGATGTCCGCCGACAGTCCAAGGGAAACCTCAGCGTCCGCCGGTAGGCGTTGAAGGCCACTGCCACGGTGGTCAGCGCCAGCAGGGCCGTGAACAACAGAACAAAGGCGGCCCTGTAGCTGCGAATTGGCACGGAGTGGTCCGGTGGTCAGGGCTGCCGATGGTCCGGGGTGTTTGGGCGGCCCCTGTGCTCAGGGTGTGTCGGCCGCCTGCTTGAAGTGGCACTCCAACTCGACGCCATAGTCGATGGCACGGTTGATCTCGGCGGTGTGCTTCTTCACCGCCCCGGCCGAGGTCGCAAGTGCCGCCTGGTGGTCAGTGGCGTCCACCGAGCCTGTGGTGCGTTGTGGGTGTAGGACTGGACCTGGGGGCTGCAATTGGAAGGGGCCGGTCAGTTGGCGCGGGTCCACCTGCCGTAACACCGCGTAATGACGGTTGACCAGGGCGAAGGGGTGATTGGTGGCGAAGGTGCCTTCCTTGGGATGGATCGCCGCCAGCCGGGGGAACTTGAGCCCCTTGTCGCGGATGTACCTGTTGCCCTGGATGACGTCGCTCTTATAGACCACCGCCGCGTCGGCATACTGGGGCCCGCCCTCACGCATCTTGTCAGCGCAGAAGCCGGTGGAGCGGCCATAGTGTATGACGCTCTCGTGGACCTTGGCGACGAACTCCCGTACCTTGGGGTCATCCACCTTGGCCTGGGACAGGCGTGGGACCGGCCGCCCAGTCCACCTGGTCCGCCGGGCAGAGCTTGACCAGCACAGGCCCACACGCCGTTCTGGCCACCGGGGAGGAGGCCAAAAGCCCTACACCCGCAGTAACTCCGCGCCCTTCTCCTGGGTGTACTCGTGATTGATCAGGTTGACGTTGTCGCTGGAGCCCATCGGGATGGCCTGGACGCAGAAGGCCCTGCCCGAGGCGGTCTTCTCCCAGCGCAGGTTGAATGCTCCGGTAACATCTTGTATCAATAGTCTTTTCTCAGGACCATAGGTGAACCGTACCCGGACCTGTTTGGCTGCCGGGGTCCAGGCCCTTCCGGCACCCGCCGCAGACGCGGCGACAGGGCTCAGGCCCAGCAGCGAGAAGGTCAAGGCGCCAACATATTGGACGCCAAATGTGATCGTGGTATTACGGGCGCCGGGGCGCATCCCTTGCATGCCTGCTGCGGAGTGTTCGGCGACCCCGCTCTTCAGACGTAGAGCGGTGCCATGCGCCGCCAGTAAGAACCTCGATGGGCGCGGCCATCCCATTCATGGAGGCTGTGTGCGACACCTTTGTCCCAGAGCAACCGGCTCAGGTAGCGGTTGTTATCGACGAAGGGGTCCTGGTTGCCTATGGCTAAGACGATGTCCATGCGCCGCAGGGCTGCCAGGCGCTCCGGGCACTGGAGGTTGGCGAGGTACTGGACGGGGGTGTGGAAGTAGATCTGCTCGTCGCGGTAGCCGGCGAACAGGTCGCGGAAGTCATCGACATGGAGGGTGAGGTCATAACGCCCCGAGAAGGCCGCCACCTTGCGGAACAGGTGCGGGTGGCGGAAGGCGATATTGAGCGCATGGAAGGCCCCCAGGCTGCACCCGTGGGCGATGGTGCAGGGGTGGGAGTTCTTCATAGCCATGAGGGGAAACACCTCGTTGAGGACGTATTCCTCAAAGGCATGGTGGCGGCGGATGCGGTCCGCGGGGTGGCACCAGAAGCAGTAGAGGGACTCCCAGTCGATGCTGTCCAGGCACCAGAGTTGCAGTTGACCGGCGTGGATCTTTGGGCTCAGGGCCTCGACGAGGCGCAGGTCTTCGTACTCGTGAAAGCGTCCATCGCGGGTCGGAAAGACCAGGACTTTGGCACCGGCATGGCCGAAGACCAGGATCTCCATGTCCCGACCGAGCCGGTGGCTGTACCAGCGGTGATACTCGCGATTCATTGGGATTGGCCGAAAGGGTGTATCTGTGGCTGGAGGCGCGGCCCTGTTCGCGTGGCGTGGGGCCGCGCCGATGGTAGGTCGCCGCGACAGGACAGGCCGCTCAGAGCGGCGCGAAGAAGGCCCGCAGCTCCGAGCGCAATTCCCAATCCTGGCGCACCCGGCCGGGATACTCGAAGTGCCCGGCGTCGAGGACATACAGGCTCTTGGTCCCAGGGATGGCGTTGTAGACCGCGAACTGCCCGGGCGGGGCTACCGCCGGATCGAAGCGGGCGGCGGCCACATGCATGGGCTGGCGGATCTGTCTGGCGGCGACGGCAGCATCGTAGTACGCCAAGGTTGCGAGCACGTTACCCTGGGTACGGGCGAATCGCTGCACTGCGGCCCCGCTGCCGGTGGTGGGGAGGGTGAGGCGCAGGGGCTGATGGCCGAAGCTCGGCACACTGAGGTGACCGCGGCCGATGCGCTCGTCCCAGGCCAGGGCTATGGCCCCGATGCCTCCGCCAAAACTGATGCCGCAGTAGCCGATGTGTCCAACGAGGTTCGGGAAAATCTCGAGCAGGGCCGAGACCCCCGTCCAGACATCCTCGACGCAGCCACCGAGGATGTAGCGGTCCCGGAGGTGGATGTCATGCAGGACGTGCCAGTTGGGGTCCGCGGAGATGGGCGGGCGGCGCGAGCGGCTCAAGCCGCGGAAGCAGGGTACCAGGTACGCCGCATCGTCCCGGGGGAGGTCCCGAGGGGGGGCCTCGATCCCGCCGTAGCCGTGACCTAGCACCAGCCCCAGCCGGGGAGGACCGGACAGGGGGGTCAGGAGCCAGCCACGAATGGGAAAGGCGTCGGTGGACTGGTATTCCAGGTCCTGGACGTAGAAGCCGGGCAGCGAGCTGGCAGAGGCTTGCAGTCCCATGCCCGGCTCCACCGACAGGGCATTCCGATAGCGGGCCCGCCAGAAAGGCGCAAACCCGGCAGGCTCCGGCGGGGGCTCCACCGCAAGCAACTCGGCCAGGCTGTATCCGTAACTGGGGTCGAACGGGTAGGGGTGGGCGAAGGACATGGGGAGAAGGGAAACCCAAACGCGCGGCTGAAGTCACGGGAACCTGGCATCGAAGCAAGGTGTTGCGCCAGGGCTGGAAAAGCCGGCATTGGGGCCGCCGTCAGCCAGCCTCTAGCGGTCGCGCTGCACCATGTATTCGGCCACCTGACGCAGGGGCTGTGCCCCTGCACCCAGGTCGGCGAGGCTTGCCAGGGCGTCGCCGATCAGCCCCTCGGCCGCCTCGCGGGCCGGACCCAAGCCCATCAGGGCTGGGTAGGTGGCCTTCTCCTGGGCCTGGTCCTTGCCGCCGGTCTTGCCGATGACGCTGCTGTCGCCCTCCACGTCGAGGATGTCGTCGCGGATCTGGAAGGCCAGCCCCAGGCACTTTGCGTAGCGGTCCAGGCGCTCGGCGATCTGGGGGGCGAGGTCGGGCTTGGCAAGCGTCGCCATGCGCACCCCGGCCCGGATCAGGGCACCGGTCTTGTGGATGTGGATATTCTCCAATAAGGCCAGGTCCGGGGGCTGGGACTCGGCGGCCAGGTCCATGGCCTGGCCTCCGGCCATGCCGCGGGAGCCGCTGGCCTGGGCCAGGGCAGCGATCATGGCGACCCGCACGGCGGGCGGCAGGGCCTCGTCGCGGGCCAGGACCTGAAAGGCCAGGGTCTGCAGGGCGTCCCCGGCCAGGATTGCGGTGGCCTCGTCGAAGGCCTTGTGGCAGGTCAGGCGCCCCCGGCGCAGGTCGTCGTCGTCCATGGCGGGGAGGTCATCGTGGACCAGGGAATAGGCGTGGATCAGCTCGACGGCACAGGCGGCGCTATCTACCACCTCGGGGGCCAGGCCGATGGCGCCGGCGGTGGCATAGATCAGGGTTGGTCGGATGCGTTTGCCCGCCCCCAGGGCGGCGTAGCGCATGGCCGAGTGCAACCGGGCCGGTTGCAGATCCGCCGCCGGCAGGCAGCGCTCGAGGGCTGCCTCACAGCGTTGCTGGCTCTGGGCGAGGAGGGCGCGCAGGTCGGTGTCAGTCACGGGGGGCGAAGGGCTCGGGCTCGGCCCCCTCCGTACTGCTGGTGAGGATGCGCACCCGCTGTTCGGCGGCGTCCAGGGCCTGCTGGCAGGCACGCGTCAGAGCGACACCTTGCTCGAAGGCGGTCAAGGATGCCTCAAGGCTCAGGTCCCCACGTTCCAGGGTATCGACCAAGGACTCCAGTTGACGGAGCTGGTCTTCAAAGCTGGCGGTTGGGGTCGGATCCAGGTTGGAGGGAGATTCGGAGGCGGGGGGTACGACTTTGGCTTTCATGGGTTTGAATCGATGTTTGCAGCTACGGTAACTTACGCGCCCCTGACGGTCAACGCGACCGCCCGGCGCCAGCCCCGCCCGTTTTACCCTTAGCCCAAGGAACCAGCCAAACCTGCCATGAGCGGCTCCTACGACGCCTCAGCCATTGAAGTCCTGAGTGGCCTCGACCCGGTGCGCAAGCGCCCGGGGATGTACACCGATACCACCAGACCCAACCACCTGGCCCAGGAGGTCATAGACAACAGCGTCGATGAGGCCATCGCCGGTCATGCCCGCCAGATCACGGTGACCCTGTTCGCCGACGGCTCGCTCCAGGTCAGCGACGACGGTCGCGGCATGCCGGTGGACATGCACCCGGAGCAGGGCCTCCCTGGGGTCGAAGTGATCCTCACCAAGCTCCACGCCGGGGGCAAGTTCTCCTCCGATAACTACCGCTTCTCCGGTGGTCTGCACGGGGTCGGGGTCTCGGTGGTCAATGCCCTGTCCAAGCACCTGGAGGTCTGGGTTCGCCGTAACGGCCGCGAGTACAACATGGCCTTCGCTGGCGGGGACAAGTCCTCGGACCTGGAGGAGGTCGGCACCGTCGGCCGCCACACCACAGGGACGACACTGCGCTTCTGGCCGGACCCCAAGTACTTCGATACCCCCAAGTTTGCGGTGCGCCCCCTGACCCACCTGTTGCAGGCCAAGGCGGTCCTCTGTCCCGGACTCAAGGTGACCTTTCGCGACGACGCCACTGGCGACGAGCAGACCTGGTGCTATCAGGACGGGCTCAAGGACTATCTGGCCCAGGCCCTGGCCGGCTTGGAGCTGGTCCCGGCAGAGCCCTTCGTCGGCAACCTGGAGTCTACCAACGAGGCGGCCAGTTGGGCCCTGGCCTGGCTCCCGGAGGGCGGCGAGCCCCTGGCGGAGAGCTATGTCAATCTGATCCCAACGGTCCAGGGCGGGACCCATGTCAACGGGCTGCGCACCGGTCTGACCGAGGCCATGCGGGAGTTCTGCGAGTTCCGCAACCTGCTCCCCCGCGGGGTCAAGCTGGCCCCCGAGGACGTCTGGGCACGGCTGTCCTACATCCTCTCGGTCAAGTTGCTGGAGCCACAGTTCTCCGGCCAGACCAAGGAACGCCTGTCCTCGCGCGAGTGCGCCGCCTTCGTCTCCGGGGTGGTCAAGGACGCCTTCAGCCTCTGGCTCAACCAGCACATCAACGAGGCCGAGCTTATTGCCGATCTGGCGATCGGGGCGGCTCAGGCGCGACTCAAGGCCGGGCGCAAGGTGGTGCGAAAGCGCATCACCCAGGGCCCGGCCCTGCCCGGCAAGCTCGCGGACTGCACCTCGAGCGATACCGACCGCACGGAACTCTTCCTGGTGGAGGGCGACTCCGCCGGGGGCTCCGCCAAGCAGGCCCGCGACCGCGAGTTCCAGGCCATCATGCCGCTGCGCGGCAAGATTCTGAACACCTGGGAGGTGGACCCAGCGGAGGTCCTGGGTTCCCAGGAGGTTCACGACATCGCCGTGGCCGTGGGCGTGGACCCGGCCAGCGACGATCTCTCGCGGCTGCGCTTCGGCAAGGTCTGCATCCTTGCGGACGCCGACTCCGATGGGGCGCACATTGCCACCCTGCTTTGCGCCTTGTTCCTCAAGCACTTCCCCCGTCTGGTGGCGGAGGGACATGTCTATGTCGCCATGCCACCGCTCTACCGCATCGACGTGGGCAAGCAGGTCTACTACGCCCTCGACGACGCCGAACGCCAGGGGGTGTTGGACCGCATCGCCGCAGAGAAGGTCAAGGGCAAGGTCAATGTCCAGCGTTTCAAGGGCCTGGGCGAGATGAACCCGATGCAGTTGCGGGAGACCACCATCCATCCGGACACCAGGCGACTGGTCCAGCTCACCACGGAGGACGATGACATCAGCGGTCAGATCATGGACATGCTGCTGGCCAAGAAGCGTGCCGCCGACCGTCGCGCCTGGCTCCAGGAGAAGGGGGACCTGGCGGAGGTCTAGGGTCCGACACGGCCCTGGCCCTGGCAGCAGAGCCACCGGTGGCATAGCACCGCCGCCAGTCCGCAGGCGGCCATCCCGACGAGCAGGGGTGCGGCGCTGTCGTGGTGGGCCAGGCTGGCCAGGGATCCCATCAGGGCCCCGAGTCCGAAGCGCAGGGACCCGGCGAACGCCGAGGCGGTCCCCGCCAGGTGCGGGAAGTAGGCCATGAATCCGGCCATGGCGTTGCCCATCACCAGCCCCATGGCGCTGATGTAGACCAGAACGGCCAGTGCGATGACCCAGAGCGGCGGGCCCGATGCCAGCAGGGCCCAGCCGCCCAGACCGAGCATCAACAGGGCGGCACCTCCCTGGAGCACCATTCCAAACCCCAGCATCCGGTCCGAGCCCAGGCGCGGAATGACCCGGGTGTTGATCGTGCTGAGGCCCATGGCGGCGAGGATGTTGGCCCCGAACAGTATCCCGAACCATTGCGGCGGGACCCCGTGCAGCGAGATGTACACATAGGGCGAGGTGGTGACGAAGACGATCATCCCGGCGAAACTGAAGGACACCGTCAGTAGGTAACCGAGCCCGGCGGTATGTCCCAAGAGGGTCCCGTAGTTTCTGAGGATGCGGCCTAGGCCGAAGCTGTGGCGCTGCCCGATTGGGAGGGTCTCCGGGACCAGGGCTGCGAACAGCAGTCCCCCCGTCAGGGCCAGCACCCCCAGGGCCACGAAGACCCAGCGCCAGTGGGCGAAGACCAGGATGGCGCTGCCCAGGGTTGGCGCGAGAAGGGGGGCGGCCGCCATGACCATCATCACCATCCCCATGACCCGGGCATAGTCGTCTTTTCCGAAGAGGTCCCGCACCAGTGCCGGGATGGTCACCGCCACAGCGGCCCCGCCCAGGGCCTGCATGGCCCGCGCGCCCAGGAGCCAGGCCAGGTCCGGGGCCAGGATGCAGCCGAGATTGGCCGCCAGGAAGAGTCCGGCCCCCCCGAGCACCGTCGCCCGGCGCCCGAGCACGTCCGACAGGGGCCCCAGGACGATTTGGGCCAGGGCGAAGACCGCCAGGTACAGAGTGACGCTCAACTGGACCAACTCCACCGAAGTCCCCAGATCCGTGGCGATGGCCGGGATGCTCGGCAGATACAGGTCGATGGCCAGCGGGGTCAGCCCCGCGGTCAGACCCAGGGTCAGCAGCAACGACAGGCGAATGGGGACGGCCGCCCCCGGCGTTGGAGGGCTCAAGTGCCTGGCGTCAGCGGCGGGCGGCGCAGCCGACGCCCGTCGATGACATAGGTCAGGACCAGGAACACCGCCAGGAGTAGGGTCCCGGTGATCGGGGCATTCCAGTCAAGGTGCCCGACCAGCACCCGGCTCGCTCCGTACAGGGCGAGCCCCAGCGCGATGTAGCCCAAGACCCGCGTGAGGTCATAGGGCACCGGGTAGTAGCGTCGGCCCAGGGCATAGGAGAGCCCGACCATGACCCCGTAACAGGCCAGGTGTGCCCAGGCGGCGCCTGCGTAGCCGTAGCGCGGGACGGCCCAGAACAGCATGCCAACCGTCACCGCGGACCCGGCCAGGGTCACCCAGGCCCCCATCAAGGTGCGGTCGGTGAGCTTGTACCAGATGGACAGGTTGATGTAGACGCCGAGCAACAGGTTGGCGAGCAGTAGCACGGGGACCACGAAGAGCCCCTCGCGGTAGGCCGCACCGACAAAGTACTGGAAGATGTCCAGGTAAAGCGTTACCAGCAGGAAGATAAAGACGCAAAAGATGACAAACCAATTGAGCACCGCGGCATAGGTCGCCTGGGCGTTCGCCTGCTTGGCCTGGGCGAAGAAGAAGGGCTCCCCGGCATAGCGGAAGGCCTGGATGAACAGCGTCATGAGGATCGAGAGCTTGTAGCAGGCGCTGTAGATCCCGAGCTGGGCCAGGTTGGCGGCATCGTCGCCCGGGAGCAGGTACTTCAGGGCCGCGCGATCGAGCATTTCATTCACAATACCGGCCAACCCAATGATAACCATGGGAAGCGAGTAGCGCATCAGGCGCCGGAACAGGATCGGATCGAAGCCTCCCAAGGCCCCGCGGAGTTCGGGGGTCAGGAGTGCGATCTTAAGCACGCTGGCGGCCAGGTTGGCGATAAAGACGTAGCCGATACCGATGGCGGGGTCCCAGAGCCCGCCGAGGAGAGAGCCGGGGTTCGACTCAAAGGCCTGCCTGCACACCAGGATGAAGAACAGATTGAGCCCGATGTTGGCGGCGATCTCGGTGAGCTTCACCAGGGCGAAGCGCCAGGCCCGGTTCTCCGCCCGCAGCCGGGCGAAGGCCACGGCGCCAACGGAGTCCAGGGCGAGGATGGCCGCCACCCACCAGACGTACTCCGGGTGTTCGGCGTAGCGCAGCAGGTCCGCGATGGGCTGGCGCCAGACGACCAGGGCGAGAAAAAAGGCGAGGTTGCCCAGCACCAGGACCCGCAGCACCGTCGCGTAGACCAGGTCCGGGGCCCAGCCGCCGTCGGTGCGGAAGCGGAAGTAGCCGGTCTCCAGGCCAAAGGTCAGCAGCACCGCCAGGAAGCCCATGTAGGCGTACAGCTCTGCCACCACCCCGTACTCCGCCGGCGCGAAGGTGTAGGTGAACAGCGGCACCAACAAATAGTTGAGGAAGCGCCCGAGGACGCTGCTCACGCCGTAGATGGCGGTCTGGGAGGCGAGGCGCTTGAGGGGGCTCAACTTGGACCTGGGCAGAATCGGGTGCGGGTTGGGGCAGGGCGGGGATTGTACCGCCTGGCATGGGGTACCCCGGCGGTCAGATCAGGAGGGCTCGGTAAGGAGCGCCCCTGGTTGCAGGAGTCCCAGTCTGGGATTACCCTTTTTTTTCATGCGCGTCATTGCCTTATTCACGCTCAAGGCGTTCTGGGACGGCCCGTCCGCCTACCAGGATGCGAAGGGCCCCGGCCTTGCCTGGTACCGGGCAGCGTGCCGGGCGGACTGATCCATCCCTGCCGACGTTAAGGCCGACCTTCGCAACGCCAGTATTCTGAGGGACGGCCGGGTGGTGCTTAACCTGGCGGGCAACAAGTATCGGCTCGTCGTCTGGATTAACTACCCCTATCGGGTGATCTATGTGCGCTTCATAGGCACGCACTCCCAGTACGATGCCATCGACGCCCAGACCGTTTGAAGAGAGCAGCTATGGACATCAAGCCCATCAAGACCGACGCAGACTATCGCGCGGCCCTCGCCGAGATCGAGACGCTCATGACCGCAGAGGCGAGCACGCCGGAGGGTGAGCGCCTGGAGGTCATGGTGACCCTGGTCGAGTCCTATGAGCACCGGCATTTCCCGTTGGAGTTGCCGGACCCGGTGGAGGCGATCCGATTCCAGATTGAGCAGATGGGCCTCACCGTGAAGGACCTGGAGCCCATGATCGGGCGATCCAACCGGGTCTATGAGGTGCTCAACCGCAAGCGATCCCTGACGCTCAAGATGATCTGGAGGCTTCACCGCGGGCTCGGCATCCCGGCCGAGAGCCTGATCAGGCCGGCGGACGAGGCGGCGCGGGTCTAGGAAGCCCCGCGAAGCCCGGCTCACCCGAGCCGGCGTTGGGGCCTCGTCGTCCCCGGCCGCGGCGCCATGTCCGCTGCGCGTCTCAAAGGTCCTCAGCTAGCCCGTCGCCTACCGTCCATGGCCTGGGTCCTGGCATCCCGGCCAGGATGACGGGGTCAGAGACTCGCGCGAGGCTCAGGAGACCTGCGCGATGACGGTGAGCATCGCCTCCGGGTCTGTGTAATCCAAGGGGATGGGCCAGCGGCTGCCGTCGCAGTCGAGCACCAGGCTGGGGAAGCTGGTGACCCCCAGGGCCTGGGACAGGGCCAGGTCCTCACCGAACTCGACCTGGGTTGCGGGGGCATCGAGGGCCGCGGCGAAGGCGACTTGGTTCGCTCCGATCTCCCCGGCCAGGGCGATCAGGGTCTCCCGGTCGGAGGGGTTGCGCGCCTCGCGGTAGTAGGCGCGCTGGATGGCCTGGGTCATGGCCTCGTCCAGGGTCGGGTCCTGGGCGCGGGCGGCGATCACCGCCCGACAGGCAGGGTAGGTGCTGCGCCTGGGGGTACAGAGGGTCCAGAAGTCGAAGTTGAAGCGGATGCCGGGGATACGCCGCTCGATGCAGCGCCAGGTTTCCTGGAGGCTGGCGCGCATCGCCTCAGGCATGGGGTCGGTACTGTCCGGCGCCAGGCCCCCGAGCACGCGGCGGTACTGCACCTCGCGCGGGAGCCCCACACGCAGGCCCGCCAGGGCCGGGGCGAACCCGTAGCACCAACTGCACATGGGGTCGTGGATGTAGTAGAGGATCTTGGTCATCGGGTGCAGTGACTTGCGCTACGGTTCAGCCAGCACGTCGCGTACCGTTCTTGGCCTGGGCCCCGGCATCCCGACCGGGAGGCCAGGGCCCAATGATGCCATTGGTACCAATGCGATGGGGAATGGTGGGAACATCGAACTGAGAATGGGGCAGGGCATCCTGGGCGAACGACGGGCCGGAACACGGGACGGCGCCGGCCCAGCTTGCTGCCGCCGCTGCCTGCGGCTATTCTTCCGCCCCCTCGCCGAATCCGCGGCTCTCGGGTGCCTGAACCTGGGCGCACATCCCGACTGCGGGGCGTCCCTGTCCTCGCCGGGTCCCTCCGGTTCCCCGGGCACCCTCGGTCGTCCGTAAACCGCCGTCGCCATGATGTCCCTGCGATTCTTTGCCCCAAGCCCCTGCCCCAAAAATCCGTGTCCCTGTGTCCCTTGGGTTGCCGCCCGCATCTCGCCGTCGGGTACGACCGGCCCCCGGAACCGAGTATTGCCTTTAACCATCATTCTGGAGTACCCGTCATGAGGCAGATCGAACACCGCCTGGAAGTCTTAATCTTCGGCAGCCGCTGGCTGCTGGCCCCCTTTTACCTCGGCCTGGTGGTGGCCCTGGTCCTGTTGTCGGTGCAGTTCGTCAAGGAGTTCGTGCACTTCGTGCCCCTGGTATTCACCGCGACAGGGAACGATGTCATCGTCGGCCTGCTCTCCCTGATCGACGTGGTGATGGTCGCCAACCTACTGATTATCATCGTCTTCGCCGGCTACGAGAATTTTGTGTCGCGGATTAATACCGGCGACCACGAGGACCGCCCGACCTGGATGGGCCATGTCGGCTTTGCCGAGCTGAAGATGAAGCTCATCGGCTCCATCGTGGCCATTTCGGGTATCGAGTTGCTCAAGGTCTTCATGCATGTGGAAAGCATGACCAATGAACAGCTCGCCTGGAAGGTGGGCATCCACATGACGTTCGTCCTTTCGGGGGTGCTATTCGCGGTGATGGACCGAATCACAGCGGACAAAAAGAGCCCCCACGCCGTCGCGCACGCCGACGAATAGGGGCAGGTGGCTTTAGAACCCCATCGCTTCGGTGGCGGTCACCGCCTCGCCAGCCGGGTCAGACGGGTGCGCGACCCGGTGTGCTTGATCGCCATGTCGAGGGCCTTGATCTCGGCTACCAGGACTACCAGGCGTCGCCCGCGGGTCACGCCCGTGTAGAGCAGGTTGCGCTCCAGCACGCCTTGCAGAAGCCGGGCGGCGGTAGCCGCATGGCGATGGCTGCTCTCATTCCAGGGCGAGGATGAAGGCCCACTGCTCGGGGGTCACCGGCATGACCGAGAGGCGATTGCCCCGGCGTACCAGAGGGAGGCCGTCCAAGGGGCCATCGGCATATTGGCGCAACTCCGATAGCGGGATATTCCGCTTGAGGTGGCGGACATAGCCCAGTTCGACCAGATACCAGCGTGGATTGGCCGGGTCGCTCTTGGGATCATAGTACTTGGCCTCGGGGTCGAAAGCGGTCTGGTCCGGGTAGGCGCCGCTTGCGATCTCCGCCAGGCCGACGATGCCGGGCACGTCGCAGTTGGAGTGGTAGAAGAAAACGGCATCACCCACCTGCATTTCGTCCCGCATCATGTTACGGGCCTGGTAGTTGCGCACCCCATCCCACGGCTCGGGTCGTGGGACCCTGGCTAAGTCGTCGATACTGAAGGCGTCGGGCTCGGATTTCATCAGCCAGTAGGCCATCGCGGCGCGTCTCGTGTCGTTGCCCGGCAGCGGGCTGGCCGGGGTGGTGGATAAAGCGGAGGGTCAGTCCATCGGACCGGATCATAACATGGGGCTACTGGAGGTCGGCGGGAGGGCAGGCGGCTGAGAGGCTGTGAAAAAGCTTCCTCCGGCGCCTTGGCGCCCGAGTTACTCAGGCGTGGGGTAGGTGCGCCCAGCGGTATTGCGATAGAAACGTAACGCATTGATTCAAATCAATTCTTTGCTTGACGCTGAAAATCTGCCCGTTCGGCGCACCGCTCAACCCAATGAAATCGATCTGGGTTGCCTCGTCACGGACAGTCTGTTCGCGTCACCACCACGGACCGAAAGTCGATTTGTTCACAGTCTCTGAGTCGGCCCCCCTTCGGCGTTCAGCCTCTCGTGGGACTTATACATCTCTGTGGGTCCGTAGTACTGGTGGTGCCCGCAAGGCCCGGATGGACTGCCGCAGAATGCCGAGGGCGGAGCCGAGGAACAGGCTGGCGATAAGGCCGCCGACGATGATGTCCGGCCAACGGGAAACCAGTAAGAAACTGCCGGCGGCGGCCGCCAATACCCCGACATTGGCCACCAGGTCATTGCGGGAGCACAGCCAGGTGGAACTCATGTTGAGGTTGTCGCCGCGATGACGGTAGAGCAGGGAGAAGCACACGAGATTCGCGGTAAGGGCAAGGCTGCCGACGATTCCCATGGTCTGCGCCACCGGCATGACGGGATGGAGCACCTTATGCGCAGCCTCGCCCAGCACCGCGAGGCCAAACAGGAGCATGAAGGCCCCTTTGATCAGTGCCGCGCTCGCCTGCCAGCGTGCCGAGCGCGCCAGGACAAAGAGGCTGAACCCGTAAACCAGGGCATCGCCCAGCATATCCAGGGCATCGGCGAGCAATGAGGTCGAGCGGGCCAGGATGCCCGCCGCGCCCTCGACGAGGAACATGACGGCGTTGATCCCCAGTACGATCCACAACACGCGAGCGTGGTGCTCGCGCAGCGCGGTGACCTCGCAGCCCTTGTCTTCACAGCAATTGGCCATAGCCCTCAACCCGATGAATTTCGACCGTCGCGTGGACAATCTCCTCATGCACGGCCAATTGCTCGCGCACGCGATCCGCGGTTAGCGTCAGGTCGTGCGTAACGACGCTGAGCGCGCAGGCATAGGACCCCTTGCCGACCCGCCAGACGTGCCAGTCTGCGACCCGGGTCTCCCCGGCATCCGGTCCGGATGCCCGCCAGCATGGCCTCGGCCATGGGATTGCCGTAGCGCTGTCGATGACGGCGACCGAATCGGCCCCCGCCACGAACCCCATGTTCATCCGGAAGCCCCGGTTCTTTGGGTCGGTGGTCCACAGGGTCCGACCCAGGCCCAACTGTGGGCGCCAACTTGTGGGGGTGCCGGTAGGATCGCGGCAGGGACCTTGGTGCGGGCGGGTGCTCCCGTCAGGGGGAACGGGGCGATCGGCAGGGGGGCTCGGGTCATGGGGTCTCCGGGTCAGGCAGCGTCTCGCTGGCCTCCAGCTTCCGGCCTCCAGTCTGCCGTCTAAGCTTGGTTCGGTTCCAACGCCTGTCTGAGACATTGCCTAATTATGATAGAATCAGCACGGTACGTGATAAGACTGAAGCAGAAGTCAATTTATTGGCGATGTCTGCGTCAAGTTTTTGAGCCTTCGGTAATCCACTGTTTGTCGGGTATGTGGCGCTGTTGCCAGGCAGCGCTGGATTGGGACGTCACGCGCGCACCAATAGCTAACTCGGACAGAGCCTAAATTTGTTGATCTGCCGACCAGACCGCGTCACGCGACCCCCGTGCATCCCACAAAATATCCACCCAGCGGACCACACCCATGACCCTCGTCATCGCCATTGCGTTCGGTCTACACCAACTCGCGACCGTCATTTGGGTCGGGGGCATGTTTCTCGCCCACATGGCCCTGCGCCCGGCGGCGAAGGAGGCGCTCAAGGGCACCGAGCGCCTGAAATTGATGCACGGCGTCTTTCGGCGGTTCTTCCCCTGGGTATGGGCCTGCATTTTGACGCTCTGGGGTACGGGAATCTGGGCCTTCCTGGGGCTCTTCCAGCGTAAGGTTGGGCTGCATGTCCCGCTGATGATGGGACTGAGCCTGTTGATGACCGTTATCTTCCTTTACATCTATTTCTCCCCCTACCGCAAGTTCAAGTTGGCCCTGGAGGAGGAGGATTTCGGGCGCGCCGGCGCCAAACTGGGGCTGATCCGGATCCTGATCCTGGTCAATTTGCTGCTTGGCCTCATCGCGGCCCTGGCCGGGTCCGCCGGGCGTTTTGTGGCTGCCGTGGTGCCCTGACCCGGCGGTTTGAGTTGGGCCGCTCGGAACGATGCGCCCGCCGTTTAAGGGCAACCCAGGCCCGCCGGTCGCGCCTTGGCCCCAAGGGCAAGAAAGTCGTCCCGCAGGCCCCGCAGACGGCGCTGTAACTGGTTACGTTGCACTGGACTGAGGCCTTGGTCCAACCCGACGATCAGGTGCGTGATGGCCTCGCGTAGCCCCGCCCTGGCCTCGGCGAGGTCAGGGGGCAGGTTACGGTGTTCGACCAGCCAGTCTCTCAGGTACCCGTGGATCTCCGTGGCGTCGGCTTGGTGCCGGACCAGGGCGAGCAGGCCCTCTTGCTGCGAGCGGCGATAGCCGTCCCAGGCCCCGGCCACATCGGGCATGCTGGCGGTGACCTCACGAACCATGACCTTCTGGGCCTCGCTCAGGGCTCCGATCCACCAACTGGCGGCATTGCTGTAGCGCTCGGCGCGTTTGCGCTCGCGCCGGGCCACGGCGGAGGGGCTGGTGTCCGCTGCCTCAGCCCAGTCCTCCCGAAATCGCTCCTCAAGGCGGTGCACTTGAGCCGGGCCCGCCATGGCCAGCAGGGGCGCGGCCAGGTCCACCGCCCATTGGGCGTTGCGGCGGTAGATCGCCAGCACTTGGTCCTCCAGGCATTCGACCTGGGTCCGGCCGAGGCCCCGGTTGGCCCCGGCCAGGGCGTCCTCGAAGAAGCCGACGAGGTATGGCAACTCTTCACTGCGGTGGCGGGCCAGGGCCTGCGTGAGGTGGGGTTGCCAGGCCGCCAGGCGCTCGCTGTCCAGGTCCAGATAGTCGTCGGCATAGTGGCGAATGCCGATGTCGGCCCCCTGGTAGGCGATCCGCACCGCGCGGCAACCGCCGAGGTCGATCAGGGCCAGGAGCAGTACGAGCCCCAGGACTACAAGGCGGGGCGGGCGGGCGTCAGTTGGGTCCATCGGTGCTCAGGTTTGAGGCGGTGGTGGATATCGAGTGACGCGGCCAGGGTGAGCGACCCCGTCCGGAAACAACAAGGCCCGCCAGGGGCGGGCCTTGTTCCGGGCATCGGCGCCTTGGGGCGCGGGACCTGGGTCGCGCGGGATCAGCTCGCGCCGATCAGCTTCATCAGCCCGAAGCTCTTGACGAAGGGGCCCGCCATGCGTGGGTCTTTGATCATGGCGCCATAGTCGCCGTGCTTGAACTTGAGCTTACCGAACATGTAGGCGCTGGCCATGCCGGCCATGCCGAGGCCGTTCTCAACCCACTTCATCCAATCCTTGCGGTCGGCGCGCATGTCCCAGTCCGGGGCCTCGCCGTTCCAGTCGCCGGCGCGCACGCAGACGCCTTGCTCGACCAGGAATACCCCGCGAGGGTTCTCCTCATCCTTGAAGCCGCAGGTGATCACGGAATTGAACCCGATCTCGGCCAGCTTGTCCTTGACCTCCGGCTCGTTGTTCCAGGCGACCATCAGTTCCTTCATCCAGGCATCGGAAAAGAGTTCGGCCATAGCGATAGTCCTCTTGTTAGGTGTTGGTGTAACCGCGACGCGCCGTCCTCGACGTGGACGCTTTGGTCTGCACAGGGCGGTGGTGGTCCGCGTCGCGTCGGGCGGAATTCTACCCGAATTCCAGGGCTATGCCCGCCGTCTTGAGGAGCTGCGCCTCCTGTTCCAGCTCCAGCCGCGTCAAGGGGTGGCCGTCGAGCCAGCCGGCCGGGAAGGACAGATGGAGTCCGTCGCTCTGGACCGCCAGGCGGGGGCGCGGTCTGGCGTTCGGGGTGCGCCCGCGGTGAATGAGCACAGCCAGGCGCAGCAGTACGCAGAGGTGCCGGGCGCACGCTTGGGTGGGGCGCGGCAGGGCCAGGAACTCAGTCACGGGAAACTTGCGCCTGTGCCCCTGGACCATCACCGAGAGCAGTTGCTGCTGTTGGCGGGTGAAGCCGGAGAGGTCGGCGTTACGCAGCAGATAGCCGCCGTGCTTCTGGTACTGGCTGTGGGCGATGATGATCCCGACCTCGTGCAGACGGGCCGCCCAACCGAGGAAGCGCGGGTATTCCAGGTCGTGCATGCCCCAGGCGGCCGTGACCTGGCGGAATAGGGCGAGCGCCGTGGCCTGTACCCGGCGGGCTTGGGCGCGGTCCACCGCGAAGCGCCGCATCAGGGCGGTGACGGTGCGCTCGCGTACGTCCTCGTGGCGGCTGCGCCCCATCATTTCGTAGATCAGCCCCTCGCGCAGGGCCTCGTCGGAGACCTGCATGTGGCTAATTCCCAGGTTGGTAAAGACCGAGCGCAAGACCGCCACCCCGCCGACAAAGACGGGTCGGCGCTCGTCGCTCAGCCCCTTGAGCGAGATCGCGGAGATGCGTCCCGCGGCGACCAGGGCCTCGCGCAGGCGCAGCAGCGACTCGGCGGAGATCCCGTCCTCGCAGAAGCCTTCCGCGGCGACCACGGTGGCGATGGCCTTGATGGTCCCGGAACTGCCTACGGCCCTGGTCCAGCCGGCGTGGCGGAACTGCTCCCGCACCGGGCGGACCTCCAGGGCCCCACTCAGTTCGGCCTTGTCCATGAGCTTGGCGGTGATCTTATCCTCGCTGAACCAGCGCTGGGACATGCTCACGCACCCCATGTGCAGGCTCTCGCGCACCTCGGCGTTGAAACCCTCGCCGACGATCACCTCGGTGCTGCCCCCACCGATGTCCACCACCAGGCGCCGTTCGGTCCCCGCCGCCAGACCGTGGGCGACGCCAAGGTAGACCAGCCGCGCCTCCTCACGCCCGGCGATCACGTCGATGCTGTGGCCCAATGCGGCCTCGGCGCGCTCCAGGAAGCCCGTCTCCGGACGCACCTGGCGCAGGGTGTTGGTCCCCACGGCCCAGACGTTCTCGGGGGGCATGCCCCGCAGACGCTGGCCGAAGCGCTCAAGGCAGGCCAGTGCGCGCTCCGCTACGTCCGGACGCAGGGACTTGTTCTCGGTCAGGCCCTCGCCGAGGCGAACCATCTCCTTGATGCGGTCGATGACCTGGAGGTGGCCGTCGTCGATGCGGGCCACGATCATATGGAAGCTGTTGGAGCCGAGGTCGATGGTCGCGACCGTTTGCGGGGCTGCTGGGACTGGGGTCGCGCTCGGGGCCGCTTGCGCTTCTGACATCGGGTGCCCTCCGGGGCGGGTCAGCGAGGGTTCAACTCGGGCAGATAGACCCGCCGCGGGGTCAGGCTCGCGATCAGGCCCTTCAGTGCCCCGGAGCGCGGGCGCAACTGGCGCTTGAAGTCGCGCTTCCAGCGCGGGAAGTCCAGGTCCTGGCGACCATAGAGGGCCCCGTCGAGCTGTTGCATCAGGCGCTCGATTTGGGCGCGGTCGGTCCCCGGACGGAGGCGTGCGAGCTTCGCGGCCAGCCCTGGGAGGGGCTCCTTGGGGTCGAAGCTCAAATTGCGACAGGCCTGTTCCTGGAACTGCTGGCACCAGGCCGCGGGGTTGGCCTCGCGGTCGGCGGCCCCGACGCAGAGCCACAATCGGGTTGGGGCGGGCAGGACCTGGTTCAGGCGCCTGCCTACCAGTCGCAACGCGGCCAGCGGGTTGACCCAGCGCGCGACACGAGCCAGTCCAGTGCCCAGGGCGGACCAGGTGCGGGCCAGTGCGGCCCTCAGGGTCCCCCCGACGCCGGAGACCAGCCGGGCGCCGACCTCGGCCCCCAGGGGCCCCTTGCCGGCGGCGGCGCGGCGCTGGTACCAGACCCCGCCCCAATAGCCAAGGACCAGCAGCATCAGCCCGGCCAGCGGGATCCACAGTAGGCCCCAGCCGTCGCCATGGCCGATTTCGGTATAGCGCGACAGCCCAAAGGGACCGGACTCGCCCTCGACCTTCAGGGTGTGGATGGGCAGGCCGGCGACCTCGCGTGTGCCCTTGTCAACATTCCACCAGGCGATCTGGATAGCTGGCATGCGCAGGCGCCCGCCGGAGTGGGGCACCAGGGTGTAGTACTCGGTGCGCTTGCCCACCAAGCTGCGCTTGTCCGCGGACAGACCGCCCTCGGTCAGGGTCTGTTCGCGGTAGACACGGAAGTCGGGGGAGGCGAGCAGCCCCTCCAGGCTCGGCAACTGCGACCCCTGGGCGCCCACCGCCTTGAGTTCCAGAGAGATGGTGACGGGCTCGCCCTCGGCGACGTCGCGGGCCGAGTCGAGGTTGGCGGTGAGGTTCAGGTCATGCAGGGGGAGCCAGGGGCTGACCGAGGTCAGGATCGGGCGGACCTGTACGCGGGCGCGTTCGCTCGCCACCTCGTAGCGGGTGGCGGGTCCTGGATAGCCACCCTGGCCGCTGCCGGCCTGGGTCCCGCTGACCTTGATGGGGGGCAGCTCCAGGTCGCCGGATCGCAGGGGCGTCAGGGTCAGAATGAAGTCGTTGACGATCTCGCGGTTTCCCTTGGCGTCCTTGCGGGTGCTGGTGTCGGGTCCAGCGACCTTCTGGAGCAGGAAGTCGTTGGTGCCAGGTAGCTCCGGGTCGGCGCGCTCAAGATTCTGGTCACTGACGATGCGCAGTCGCAGCAGGACGTTCTCCTGGACGTAGGGCTGATCGTTGGTAATGGCGACATCGATGCGCGGGGGCCTTGCACCACCGGCGGGCTGGGCCCCAGCCTGTGGGTAGCCTCCTGGGGGACCGTAGCCCCATGGGCTCTGCGGATAGCCATGGGCCGGGGCGCCCTGGCCGGGTTGACCATAGGGCGACCCATAGCCAGGCCATTGAGGCTGCGGGGGCAGTTGGGGCGGTGCCGCCGGTTGACCTGTCTTGGCAGCTGGCGGCGGCGGGGCAGGGGGCATGCCGCGGGCATTGCTGGGGCCAGGCTGGCGGAAGTCCCAGGCACCCGCCGGCTGCCCGGCGGGAGCGCCCGGTGGACCGTAGTTGTACGCCGTCGCGCAGGGCATCCAGCCGGCCAGCAGGGCCCCCAACCAGACCATCCGCCGCCGGGGGTTGACCAAGGCGCGGGCCAGGGTTGCGAAGAGGGTGGGGCTGGCGTTGCTCATCCGGATCTTCCACATGGTCGTTGGACTCACCAAGGCCGGCTCTCCCGCAGTCGCCCACCGGATTGCCGCATCAGTTCCATCTCTCCCATGCGGAACTGGTTGCGCATCAGGAGCGAGGGATCGCCCTCGGCCTGGCGCAGCCGCTGCTCCATGATGGCGAACCCCGGGCCCATGACCGGCCGACCGCCGAGGGCGGCCGCGGCCGCCTGCTCCTCGCCTGCGGGCGCGTCTGCCATCGGTTGGCCGCCCTGTTGGTCGAACCGCTCCACCGCCGCGCCCATGCCGTCCTGGGGCGGCGCCTGGGGCGGCTGCATGTCCTCTACCGCGTTCTGGCCGCCGGTGCGCCCGGTTTTGGGTTCGGGTTTCCGGTCCTGGTCCCCCAAGGTGTCCTTGGGCTTGGCCTGGTCTGGCTTCTCGCTCCCCTGGTCGGCCAGGGACTCCTTCTCGGCCTGGTCCGGGCGTTTGCCCTTGCCAGGGTGTTCTTCGTCGCCGCCCTCTTGGTCGCGCTTGCGGTCTTCGGGCGTCTCGGGTTTGGCACCGGGTTCGTCCGCCTCGGGCTTGGGCTTGTCGCCGCCGCCTTGGTCGCGTTCCCGGTCCTTGTCCTCGGCGCCCCGGCCTTTGTCTTCGGACTCGTCCTGCTCCTTGCCGGCACGGCCCTTCTCGTCAGGCTTGTCCTGATCCTTGCCGGCGCCTTTCTCCTCGGGCTTCTTGTCGCCGTCCTCGCCCTTCTTTTCGTCTTCCTTTGGCTTGGAGCCCTTATCCGCATCCAGGTTGGATTCGTCTTTGCCGCCCTTGTCCTGTTCCTGTTTCCGATCCTGTTCGGCGCCCTGCTTGGCATCGGTCTCTTCCGTACCCTCCTTGCTGCCTTGCTCGGGCTTGTCCTGCTTCTCGGACTCGCCCGCGGCGTCCTCGGCGTCCTTGGGTTCGTCGCCGGACTTGCCATTCTCCTGTTGGTCCTTGTTGTCCTGGCCCTCCTGGGGCTTGGCCTCATCGGAGCTGGACCCCTTGCCGTCCTGTTGCTCCTGCTTCTGGTCGCCGGACTTCTGTTGCTCGGACTCCTGCTTCTGGTCGCCGGACTGCTGTTGCTCGGACTCCTGCTTCTGGTCGCCGGACTTCTGTTGCTCGGACTCCTGCTTCTGGTCGCCGGACTTCTGTTGCTCGGATTCCTGCTTCTGGTCGCCGGACTTCTGCTCCTTGGACTCCTGCTTCTGGTCGCCGGACTTCTGCTCCTTGGACTCCTGCTTCTGGTCCCCGGACTTCTGCTCCTTGGACTCCTGCTTCTGGTCGCCGGACTTCTGCTCCTTGGATTCCTGCTTCTGGTCGCCGGACTTCTGCTCCTTGGACTCCTGCTTCTGGTCGCCGGACTTCTGCTCCTTGGACTCCTGCTTCTGGTCCCCGGACTTCTGCTCCTTGGATTCCTGTTTCTGGTCCTCGGACTTCTGCTCCTTGGACTCCTGCTTCTGGTCTTGCTTGTCCTTCTCGGACTGGTCCTTGCCGTCCTGCTTCTGGTGCTCGGATTTGTCCGCGGCCTCCTGCTGCTGCTTCTTTCTGCTCCTTCTCCTTGAACTGCTGCTCCTGGACCTGGGCGAGCATGGCCCGTGCTATGGTCAGGTTGTAGTGGGCATCGTCATGGGTTGGCTTGTCGCTCAAGACCTGCTCGTAGGCGACCGCGGCTGCGGCATAGTCCGCTAATTGGAAACGGGCATTGCCGAGGTTGTAGCGGGCCTCGGCTCGCGCCGTGGGGTCCTCCACCTTGTCGAAGGCCTCGGCGGCGTCGGCATAGCGCCCGGCCCGATAGAGGGCGACCCCCCGCCGGAAGGGGTCGTCGAACTCGGCCGCAGCCTGCGCATAGTCGCCTTCCCGGAAGGTGCGGTAGGCGGCCTGTTCGCTGTTCTCGAACCAACTTGCCGACACCCCCAGGGTAACGCCCAGGGAGGCAATGCCGGCGGCGATGTTGACCGCAATGCGAAGGGTCGGAATCATGGCTTGGCCCCCCCAGGGCTGGGGCGCCCCGCCGGGTTGTGGGGCGTGTCGCGCTTGGGGCTGCGCGCTTGCCCCCGAAAGCCGGGTAGCATCAGGGCGACGATAGCCAGCAGCGGGAGGTAGAAGCGCTCGTGCCAGACGCGGGTACGCTCGTCGCCGGCCTGGGGCGGCAGCTTGGAGATAGCGGCCGCCTTGAGGATGTCTCGGGTGTCGCCGTCGCGGTAGTCCGCCACCCGGTAGATCCCCTGCCCGGCGACGGCCAGCCCCTCCAGGAGCTTGGTGTTCAGCGCGGAGACGACGGGTTTGCCGTTGCGGTCGGTGATCCAACTCCCGGCCTGGGCCGGGGGCGGGGCCGGGACCCGCGCCCCCTGTTCGGTGCCGATGCCCAACACATGCAGGCGGATACCCTCCTCGGCAAGCTTGGCGACCCGGTCATTCAGGCCTGGCTCGTCGAAGTCACCATCGGTGATCAACAGGACGGCCCGGGAGCTTTCCGCCGGCAGGCCCTTCAGCAGGCCCTCGGCGCGTTCCAGGGCAGTGCCGACCCGGCTCCCCTGGAGTTCGGTGAGGTCCGTGGACAGGGCCGGGAGGGCGTTCAGGACGGTGAAGGTATCCTCGGTGACCGGGGCGATGACGTGGGGGACCGAGGCGAAGGCGATCAGCCCCAAGCGGACATCGCGGTCCTGCATGATCAGGTCCTGAATCTCCTGGCGCGCCCGTCCGATGCGGCTTGGGGCCACGTCGGCGACCTGCATCGAGCGCGAAATGTCCAGCAGTATCAGAAGATTATTGCCAGGGTGGAAGAGCCGCATGTCGGTGTAGTCCCAGCGCGGCCCGGCCATGGCCAGCACCAGCAGGGCCCACAGCAGGGACCATTTCAGAAAGCGCCCCCAACGCTCCTGGGTCTTGAGCTCCCGGGTCCCGGTCAGATGGGGCAGCAGTTGCGGGTCGGCGTAGCGGTGGACAGGGCCGCGGGCGGCGCGGGCCGCGCTGCGCCACAGCCAGATGGCCACCGGGATCAGTCCCAGCAGGGCCAGGAACCACAGGGGCTGTTCAAAGTGGAAACCGGCTTGCGGCAAAGACTCAGGCACTGGCGGACCTCGCGACGAAGCGCTTGCGCCCCTCCGGGAAGAGTCCCAGGGCGAGCAGACTGATGAGGGCGACCGCCAGGGGCCAGCGGTAGAGTGGCTCCGGCAGGAAGGCGGTACGCGCCTCGGCCTGGGTCTTCTCCAACTGCCCGATGCGCTTGGCGATCTCCTCCAGGGCGTTGGTGTCGGTGGCGCGGAAATAGGCCCCGCCGGTGATTTTGGCGACCTCCTGCATGGTGTCCTCTTCCATTCCCAGGTCATCGCGGTACTTGATGACGCCCTCCTCGTAAATCGGGATGCTCTTCTGCTTGCTGCCGACCCCGATGGCATAGATCCGCACCCCCATGGCGCGGGCCACGCGGGCCGCCTCTGTGGGGGCAAAGCCGCCGGAGGTGTTGTCGCCGTCCGTGATAAGGATCATGACCCGCGACCCGGGTGGGCGCTCGCGGAGCTTTTTGGCCGCCAGGGCAATGGCATCGCCGAGTGCCGTGCCTTGCCCTGCGATCCCAGAGACCAGTCCATCGAGGACTTGGTGCACTGCCAGCCGATCCACCGTCAGCGGCGACAGGACGAAGGCCTGGCTGCCGAAGATGATGAGCCCGGTGCGATCCCCCTCGCGGGAGTCGATGAAGCGCCCCATGACCCCCTTGACCACCGACATGCGGGTGACCTGGCGTCCCTCGGCCGTGAAGTCCAGGGCGTCCATGGAGTGGGAGGCGTCCACCCCCAGCATCAGGTCATAGCCCGGGGTGCTGATCTCGGTGTGCGGGGTCAGCCATTCCGGGCGCATCAGGGCGACCACCAGGGCCACCCACAGGAGGTAGAGCAGGGCCTTGTGGACCCAGCCCGCCAGTTGCATCCGCGGCCGTCGGGTCTGATAGGCCGCCTGTAGGTCCTCCAGGTGGGGATGGAGCAGGGTAACGCGCTGCCCCTCCAGTTCCTGTTCCCGCGGCTGCGCTGCGTGTTGCCGCCAAAGCAGGGGCAACAGCAGCGGAAGGGGCAGCAGGGCCGCCATCCAGGGCCAGTGGAACTCAAACATGGCGGGCCTCTGGCTTGGGCTTTTCGCTCGCCACCCAGGCGTGGGCCGCGTCGATGAGGGCGATGAGGTCGGCGCGCCGGTCGCCGGCAGGGGCCTGGCCCTTGGGCGGGGCGTACGGGGCGGACAGCAGCAGCGTACCGCGGCTCCCCCAATCGAAGCGGTTGGGGTCGTTGGCGGCGAGCCAGGCCAGCCAGTCGGTTCCGGTCAGCCCGGCGCAGGCAGCGCGCCCCAGGCGGGCCATGGCAACGCGCCTCAGCAGTTCGGACACGGAACCGGCGGCGTCCTTGAGCCCCAGCTCATCATGTTGGACCTGACGGCGCAGGCCACGCAGTTGGCGTGCCGCGTCCCAACGCCAGTCGCCGAGGGTGATGACCGGGATCGGGATGCGCAGGCGCAGGGTCGAACGCCACTGCCAGGCGAGCCAGGTGAGCAGAATCAGCCCCGCCGCCAGGGCCCACCAGCCCGGTCCCGGCGGCCACCAGGGCACGCCGTCGAAGCCGTGGATATCGCGGATCTGTTTGACCGCCTCGTTCATGGGTGCAACCGTGGTGTGGGGTTCAAGGCTTAAGGCTCGGCGTGGGCAATTGTCAGGCGGGTCGCCCGGGCCGTCCAGGGTCGCCGTCAGGGCGTGCCTCGCCCCAGGGGTAAAGCCGGGGAATCATGAGCGTCAGCCCGGCGGCGATCAGGACGGCGATACCGGTGCCGGTCAGGAACAGGGTCCAGTCCGTGGGGCGCAGGGTCCCCAGGGCGACGATCACGAACAGGATGGGCAGGTCGAGGAAATGGGTGAAGGTCGGGACCCCCTCGCCCCGGGCCGCCTCCAACTCCCCGGTCATGGCCCCTTGGCGCAGGGCCTCCCGGGTGATCCGCCGCAGGCGCATGAAATAGACCCGGGTGACGGTGTTCCCCTCGATGAACTCGAAGGCGAACAGCGCCACCATCCCGGCCAACCAGGGGACCGCCAGGAAGCCCCAGCCGCCGTAGAAGACCCAGATCATCCAGCCGCCGGAGGCGAGCAACAGGATGGCACCGGGAACCACCACGCCGTCATAGAAGACCGCGATATTGCGCACCGCCTCCGAGAAGGCGTGCAACTCCCGCAACTGGCGCGAGCGCAGGTCCGACATCCAGACCCCGATGAGCCCGGCGCCAATGAGGATGGCCCCGAGGATATGCGCAAATTTGAGGAGGCTGTAGGTCATAGTCCCGGGGGCTTATTTGGGTAGGGGTCTCTCGAATCCACGCGGCGAGGCCGGGCAAGAATTCCGTCATTACGGCAGGGACGCCGGTCTCCAGCGCCATGGACGGCAACCCCAATGCGCGGCGAAAATCTAACGTGCACCAGACTCGTGAATCCGTAGGTTGGGCCGACGAAGGAGGCCCAACATTCAGCCGGTTACGTGGCTAGCTGCGTTGGGCTTCGTTCCTCAGCCCAACCTACGCCGAACGCTTGCTCAGTCTCTGGAGCATGGGAGCCAGGCGAGGTTAACGGGGACATGGTGACGTTGGCGTCGAAATGGACCAATGCTCCATAGTGCTTCCCACGCCCTGGATCTCGGGTCCTTCGTCGTCACAGGGTCTTGACCCTCGCCTGCTGCCGCAAGTGGTGGATCAGGGTCAGGTGGATCTCGTGATCCGTCTGCACCGGCAGCAGGATCACATGGAGTCGCCGGGCGATGGCCTGCAACAGCTCGCGGCGCTCCTGCCAGGCCTCCCGGTAGTATTGGCGGGCCTTGGGGTCGTCGGTATCGATCTCGATCAGGGTACCGTCGGTACCGGTGAAGGTGGCTACGCCCATGGCCGGGATCTCCCAGTCCGCCGGGTCGTCGACCGGGATCAGGGCCACGGAGTTGCGCTGGGACAGGTCCCCCAGGATACGCTCCAGGCTGATGGGCTCGCGGTTGAGGTCGGCGATGACGAAGACCAGGGATCCGGTGGTCAGTCCGCTGGTGGCACGTTTGAGCGCCCCGCCGAGGCAGTCCACGGACTTGTCCCGGGTCTCCGACGGCACCGTGAGGGTCCGCAGGAGTTGCCACAGGGCGCGGCGCCCGCGCGAGGGGCGGAAGTGCTGGAGCCCGGCGACCGGGTCGCCGAAGACCATGCCCCCGACCCGATCATGCAGGCGGGACGCGGCCCAGCCGATCAGGGCGGCGGTGCGGGCGGCCTGCACGGACTTGAAGGTGCCGCGGGTGCCGAAGCTCATGTGCGGGCCCTTGTCCACGCACAGGACCACACTGCGCTCGCGCTCCTCGCGGAAGACCTTGAGGTGCGGCTCGTTGATACGGGCGGTGACCTTCCAGTCCATATAGCGGATGTCGTCGCCCTCGCGGTACTCGCGCACCTCCTCGAAGTTGACGCCGGCCCCGCGGAAGACCGAGGCGTAGAGCCCGGAAAAGGTCGAATTGACCAGGTGGTGGGAGGGCAGTCCCAGGGCGTGGGCCTGATGGCGCAGTTCCAGGAGGTCGTCGAGACGCGGATAGAGGCTCATTGGCCGTGGGTTGCCGGGGTCAGGGGATGGCGACCAGGTTGAGCAGGCGGTTGACGAAGGCATCGGTGCTGATGCCCTCGGCCTCGGCCTCGAAGGTGAGCAGGAGGCGATGGCGCAGGATCTCCGGGGCCACCGACTGGATGTGGTGGGGGGCGACGAACTGGTCGCCGCTCATCCAGGCCCTGGCCCGGGCGCAGCGGGCGAGCGCGATACTGGCGCGCGGCGAGGCGCCGAACCGGCACCAGCGCCCCAGATCCGGGTCGTAGACCTTGGGGTTACGGGTCGCCTGCACCAGATCGACGATGTAGGAGTGCAGCTTGGGGTCCAGGTACAGGTTGGCCACGTCCCGGCGCATGGCGAAGAGCTCCGCCTGGGACAGGCGCTTCGCCGGCGGGGCGTAACTGGTCTTCTGGTGCTGGCTGTCCAGTTCCAGGATCTTCAGTTCTTCGTCCCGGGTCGGGTAGGTCACCACCGACTGCATCAGGAAGCGGTCGAGCTGGGCCTCGGGGAGCGAGTAGGTCCCCTCCTGTTCCACCGGGTTTTGAGTCGCCAGGACCATGAACAGCTTCGGCAGCGGGTAGGTGCGCTGACCGACGGTGATCTGGTGCTCGCCCATGGACTCCAGGAGGGCCGACTGGACCTTGGCCGGGGCGCGGTTGACCTCGTCGGCGAGCAGGATGTTGTGGAACAGGGGCCCGGGGCGGAACTCGAATTCGCCGCGCTCGTGGCGGTAGATGTCGGTGCCGATGAGGTCCGAGGGCAACAGGTCCGGGGTGAACTGGATGCGGTGGAAGTCGCCCTCCAGGGACTCTGCCAGGGCCTTGACGGCCGTGGTCTTGGCCAGCCCGGGCATGCCCTCCACCAGCAGGTGGCCGTCGCTCAGCAGGCAGATCAGCATGCTGTCGATGAACTTCTGTTGGCCGATGATGCGGGAGGCGATGTGGTCGCGGACGGACTTGAGGTCTGCTGGGGTCATGCTCTGGGCGCTACTCGGGGTTGCGGCTCAAGGTTGGGGGGATGGCGCGGTGGCCCCGCCGTGACGGCCTCGGCGGGCTTGCCTGGGACGGGTCTGGCCTGGACGCACCGGGACTCTGCGGGGTCAGACCTTGGTGCGGGTGGGGATACTGACGGGTTTAGGGCCTGAGCGCAACCCTGGGGCGGCCCGGGCGGGCGTACTGAATTATCAGTATATTCTGATGTTTAAGACGAGTCCCTGAACGGAACTGGGGGCCGGGGCTTCTCGTCCGTCGTTGCGGGGGGCTCCCACAGTCCAGGGGCATGCGGCGATCGATGGGGTCCATTGCGCCAGGCCGAGACTAGGGAAATCAAGCCCCTTGTAGGTGCATGTTGTGCACATGCTACGGTCTCCACCCTGGGGAGGGTGTCAAGACTCCTACGCGGCGTTGCCCGCGCTAAGGCGTCGTTCAAGAGATTGATAAATAGAGAGATAATGAAACGGTCAAAAACGAGCCAATCTGAGACGGTGCCTGTCCCTACGGGGGCTTAGCGCCCCTGCCCAAGGGTTATGCCCAGACTTATCCACAGGGCTTGTGGGCAACGGAAAAATATCAGATTGGTCTTAAGGTTAGGCAGACCCAAGACCGGCAAGGAAATCGTCCACCGCCGCGGCAAGCGGGCGGGTGCCGGCGATGACAGCGGGTTCGTAGTCGCTGCGCCATTGGGACATGAGGCCGCGGGCGCGGCGCCATTCCTCGAACAGGATCAACGCCAGGGGGCCGCCGTCCTCCAGCATGCCGGATGCGTAGAAGTCGCGCTCGGTGCGGTCTCGGTCGTAGTCGATTCGGACGATGCGGCTGCGCCAAATCCCGCCGCGGTGCTCCAGTTGGGCATAGCTGCCGCGCGGGTCGCCGTCGAAGGGAGAGCCGACGGAACCGACGTTGACGATGTGCGTGGCCCCCAGCCGACGTTCCAGGGGCTTGTGGGTATGGGCGGTGACGAACAGCGCCAGGTCCTCCGGGACCTTGTCCACCAGGGCCTGGTCCGTAATGCTGGCAGAGACCCCGTCGCGGTTGCCGGCCATGGTCCCATGGGTGACATGGATCCAGGCCGACCCGCCGGGGGGGTGCAGGGTCAGGTGGTCCGGCCAGGTGTGGAGGGCCCCGGCACGCTCGCCGATCTGGGCCAGGGTCCAGTCGGCGAAGCGGCGCATGTCGGCCTCCAGGGGCGTGGCGGGCCTGCTCTGCGCACAGTGCAGCACCCAGACCTCGTGGTTGCCGAGCACCGGCAGCCAGCCGCGTCCCTGGCGCAACCCCTCGAACAGGTCGAGACAGGCCGCACTGCTTGGACCGCGGTTGACCAGATCGCCGTCCATGATGACCAGGTCCGGGTCCCAGGCGAGGATGTGCTCCACCGCGACCTCCATGGCGGGAAGGTTGCCCTGAACGTCCGAGAAGACGGCGACCTTCATCGCGTCCCCTCAGGCCGGCAGGTCGCCGATGGCGGTAGCGATAGGGCAGACCTTGCACTCCAGCGGCCAGAGGCCGCCAGCGCTGACGTCGAACGGGACTGACATGGGTTTTACCTCCACCCGCGGATGACGCATCATTGTCGCCCGGATTGCACCGATGGGCCAGGCGCCAGATCCCAGGCCACTGGCTCAAGATGGGTGCAGCCGTTCGGTCCCCAGACCCGTCGCGGGCGAGTCGGCGGGTACACACTCCGGCAACGCGAAGGCAGGCAGGCGCATGATCGAAGAACCGAAGGGCGACGAGCCAGACTGGGACAGCCCATTGCAATTTGCGCTGACCCCGGGGCTCATCATCCACGCCCTGTTGGGTAGCGCGACGGCAGTGCACACAGGTTGGGAGAGTTGTATCGAGGATGGCCTGGTGGTGTCCGATGTGGTGGCCATGGACGATACGGGCGGGACCAGTATCCGCCTGGCGGAACAGGAGTTCTACGAGGACAGCAACCCGGAGAACGTCTGGCACGACTGGGCGCTCGAGATCCGCAACGGCCAAGTCCTGACCACGGCTCACTGGCAGATCCTGACCACGGCCAGCCCGGCGGAGTGGGAGTGGCACCAGCGCGAGGCAGAGAATGCCTTTGAGCGTGCCTGTGTTCTGCTCGGCAAGCGGGTGCGCCGCGGGCTGCTGGTGGAGGAGCCGATGCCCGCAGATGCCCCGCCGCGGTCAAGCCGGCACTGATGCCGCAACCCGTCGATGGACCTGCGATCTGGGGGTGCTTGCCTTCCCCGGCGCCATGCGCCACAGTGCAGGTGCTGGCCCTGTAGCCAGACCCTGTGCGTACCTTCCGGAGGCCCCTCATGAAGATCACCATGGACCTGGATATCACCCCGGAGGAGATGCGCAAGCTCTTCGGGCTGCCGGACGTCGAGGCATTCCAGCAACAGATGATGGACGATCTGCGCGAGCGTATGGCCGCGGGCGTCGAGGGTTATGACCCGTTGAAACTGTTTCAGCCCTATGTGGCCGGTGGTATGGCCGGCTGGGACCTGTTCCAGCGCGTGCTGACCGGCGGAGCCAGCTCCGGTTCCAGTGCCGGGGCCGGTGGGGCCGCCAAAGGCGAGCCCAAATAGGTGCCAATGGTAGGGTCCCGTGCGCCGGCCCTGTGAGGGAGTAACTCCAGTAATTCTGTTTCGTCGCCCGGAGGTGACGCCATGGCCCATCGCCTGCTGATACTCGGTTGCAGGACCATGCGCGACGGCGTGGTCGTGTCCTCGATCTTTTTCGTCGGCGCCATTCTTCTGTTCCTCGCCGCGCAGCACGTCGTTCCACCCAACCTGCCGGTGGTGGGGCACATTGTGCTGCTGTTCGCCCTGATCATGATCGTGATGGCCCCGGTGATTCTGATCTCCACCTTCATACTCTCCGTTTTCCCAGGCGCCCGGGAGAAGCTGGAGAAGTGCGAGCACTAACGGCGGCACAGCCCCATCCTGCCCTGCCCAGTTCTGCGAGAGGGCCAGGTTCGGGCGATTGTTAGGTTACGAGCGGTGCGACAGCCCCCACATGGAAGATCGCCATGTCCCACACGTCGCTGAAGCGCTTTGCGTGGCTCTCTATTGCGGCGGCCATCGCCACCATCCTGCTCAAGGGCTGGGCCTGGTGGCTGACAGGCTCGGTCGGTCTGCTCTCGGACGCCCTGGAGTCCTTCGTCAATCTGGCGGCGGCGGTGGTGGCCCTGATGGTGTTGGCCCTGGCCGCGGAGCCCGAGGACGCCGAACACACCTTCGGGCATAACAAGGCCGAGTACTTCTCGAGCGCCTTCGAGGGGTTTCTGATCCTGGTTGCGGCCGGAGCCATCATTTATACGGCGGTGGGGCGCCTGTTGAGCCCGCAGCCTTTGGAGGCCGTGGGCCTCGGGCTCGTAGTCTCGGTGATTGCCTCGGGCATTAACCTCGCCGTGGCCCGGGTCCTGATGCGGGTCGGGCGGGAGTTTCGCTCCATCACACTGGAGGCGGACGCCCATCACTTGCTGACGGATGTCTGGACCTCCGTCGGGGTCATCGCCGGGGTGGGGTTGGTCTGGCTAACCGGCTGGCTCTGGCTGGACCCCGTCATCGCCATTGCGGTGGGGATCAATATCCTCTGGATGGGTTGGACCCTGCTCAAGCGCTCTGCGGACGGGCTGATGGACGTCTCCATCCCGGCCGAGGAGTTGCGGGGCATCGAGGCCATCCTCGCGAGCTACGAGGCCCGAGGCCTGGAATTCCATGCCCTGCGCACCCGTCAGGCGGGTTCACGCGCCTTTGTGATGCTGCACGTCCTGGTCCCCGGGGACTGGACGGTGCAGGTGGGTCACGACTGGTGCGAGGCGATCGAGGGCGACATCCGCCGCCGACTGACCCACGCCCATGTGACCACCCACCTGGAGCCTCGGGAGGACCCGCTATCCCTGGCGGATCAAAATCTTGACCGGACAGTGCCTTGAGGCTGGGGGACAGACCAGACCGACGGGTCAGGGCGGCGTCTGCTGTATGGGATTGGGACAGGCTTAAACAGAATGCGGACTGGTTGTTTCAGGTGATTGAAATTCCGGTCAATCCTGTCTGATTACATCCGGTCGCCACGGTGGCTGGGTGCGTACTGAGTGGGGGGACGGGGGAGGCGCCTGGGTCTCGCCCCTCTCCGGGCAGCGCTCGTCAGGGCCGAGGAGGATGGGTCGGGTGAGGACCTGGCCATCCAGTACCGGGCGTCCCTGATCGTCCAGGTGCAGGCGACCGGCGGCGAACCAGCCGACCGCGCAGGGGTAGATGCGGTGCTCCCGGGTCAGGACCCGGGCTGCCAGGCGGTCGGGGTCGTCGTCCGTCAGGACAGGAACCTCGGCCTGGAGGACCACGGGTCCGCCGTCCAGCTCTGGGGTCACGAAGTGGACGCTGGCCCCGTGGACAGACTCCCCTGCCTCCAGGGCCCGGGCATGGGTATGCAGTCCACGGAATTTCGGCAGCAGGGAGGGGTGGATGTTGAGCAGCCGGCCCCGGTAGTGGTTGACGAACCGCGGGGTCAGGATGCGCATGAAGCCTGCCAATACCACGAGCCCCGGGGCGAAGCTGTCGATCAGCTCGGCCAGGGCCGCGTCATAGGTCGCCCGGTTAGGGTAGCCATGGTGGTCGAGGACTCGCGCCGGGATCCCTGCCGTCTCGGCACGCTTGAGCCCGAAGGCGTCGGGGGCGTTGCTGATGACGGCGCAGATGTCGAAGCCGTCACCCCGGGCGTCGATGAGTGCCTGGAGATTGCTGCCGCCACCGGAGATCAGGACCACCACCGCCAGGGGAGATGCTCCGACCGGGCCCGTCGCCATCACTTCGCGCTGTCTCCGGCCAACTCCACACGGGGCTTGGCCCCGGGTTGTGCGGAGGCGATGTGGCCGAGGCGCCAGGCGCGCTCCCCGGCCGCATCCAGAGCCGCGCAGGCCGCGTCGGCGGTACCTTCGGGGAGACACAGGACCAGGCCGATGCCGCAGTTGAAGGTACGCAACATTTCGGAGTCGGCGATACCGCCCTGTGTCTGGAGCCAGTCGAAGATGGCCGGGCGCTGCCAGGATGCCAGGTCCACCACCGCCTTGACGCCGTTGGGCAGGACCCGCGGGAGATTCTCCACCAGGCCGCCGCCGGTGATGTGGGCCATGGCGTGGACCCGGAACTGCTGCATCAGGGCCAGCACGGGTTTGACATAGATCCGGGTGGGGGCCATCAGAAGGTCGGCTAACGTGGACCCGCCCAGCCGCTGGTCAGGGTCCGCCCCGCTGACCTCCAAGACCTTACGGATCAGGGAATAGCCATTGGAGTGGGGCCCGGAGGACGCGAGCGCGATGAGGGTGTCGCCGACCTGGACACGGTCCGGGGTGATAAGGTCGTCCTTCTCCGCGATGCCGACACAGAAGCCCGCCAGGTCATAGTCGCCGGCGGAGTACATGCCGGGCATTTCGGCGGTCTCGCCCCCGGTCAGGGCACAACCGGCGCGCTTGCAGCCCTCGGCGATGCCGGCGATGACAGCCGTGGCCACCTCCAGGTCCAACCGCCCGCTGGCGTAGTAGTCGAGGAAGAACAGGGGCTCGGCCCCGGCCACCAGGATGTCGTTGGCGCACATGGCCACCAGGTCGATGCCAACACCGTCGTGGCGATTCAGCTCAATGGCCAGCTTGAGCTTGGTGCCGACCCCATCGGTCCCGGAGACCAGCACCGGCTGGCGGTACCTGTCCCAGGGCAGCTCGAAGAGGGCGCCGAAGCCCCCGAGGCCTGTGACCACGCCGGGTCTGGAGGTGGCGGCGGCCAGGGGCTTGATGCGCTCCACCAAGGCGTCGCCGGCGTCGATATTGACCCCCGCGTCGCGGTAGCTCAAGGACGGCGTGCCGCGTTTCTCGGGTTGCTGGGCCATCATCGCACTCCAGGGTGGGTGGCAGGGGGCGGCATTCTAGCAGCCGGCGGAAAGGGGGCGGAAGCGGACTTGGACAGGGATTGCCCGGGCTGGCTAGAATCAGCCGCCAAGTTCCGGCGCCGCTCCCAGCAGTCTGGCCGCCGGCGACGCCATCGCCAAGGAGGTCCCTTCACGGTGCGGTTGCGCGACATTCCCAACATCATCAGCCTGGCGCGACTGCTGGCGGTGATCCCGGTGGTCTTCCTGCTGCTGGAGCACGCCTTCGGCTGGGCGCTGGTCCTCTTTGCCCTGGCGGGGATCTCCGACGCCCTGGACGGCTTCCTCGCCAAGCGCTACGGCTGGCGTTCACGCCTGGGGGGCATCCTCGACCCCTTGGCGGACAAGGTCTTGCTGGTGGCCTGTTTCCTGGTGCTGGGCACCCTCGCGCTGATCCCGATCTGGCTGGTGGTGGCGGCGGTCTTCCGCGACCTGCTCATCACCGGCGGGGCCCTGCTCTACAACTACCGGATCGAGGAACTGGAGGCGGCACCGATCCCCGCCAGCAAGATCAACACCGTCCTGCAGATCCTGCTGGTGGTGCTGGTGATGATGGATGCCGGGCCCCTGCCGCTGCCGGATTGGGTGATCGCCACCCTGGTCTGGGCCTGCCTGGGGAGCGTGCTGGTGAGCGGGGCCCAGTATGTGTGGATCTGGGGGCGCAAGGCCCGCCAGAAGGGCTTCATGGATGACTGAAGTCCCGGCGCCTGCCCTGCAGGGTCTCGGCGTTCTGGCGCCAGAGGTTGCGGGCCAGGGGTTGCAGCGGAATCCCCAGGCGCAGACCCAGGGCCTGGGCGCGCTCGTACAGGGCCCTCGGTTCGAGTCTGGGTAGGGCCTCGGGGAAGGCGTAGGCGATGCTGTTGCCCCCGGCGACGTGCAGATGCAGCAGTCCCCCGGGAAAGGCCGAGGCGAGCGCGGCCTGGGCACGGCGGTTGTCGGCGAAGGCGCCGCTCCAGTGGTTGCTGACCAGCAGCCCGCCCCGGCGCAGGCGCTGACCACAGGCGCGCAGGAAGAAGCCATTACCCTGGTCCGGGTGCATGCCGTCGGCGCCGTAGAGGTCCACCAGGATCAGGTCGTAGCGCCGCGCTGTGCTCTGTACATGGGCCAGGGCGTCCCCCACGAAAATCTCCAGGCGTGCCGTCCGGGGCAGGGCCAGATGCTCCATGGCTACCTCCACCACCAGGGCGCGCGCCTCGCACGCATCCACAGCGAGTACCGGGTCCACGGCGAGCAGGGCCTGGATCAGGCTGCCGCCGCCCAGGCCGAGGACCAGGACCCGGGTGGGCCTCGCTGCCAGGAGGAGCCCCAGCAGCATGGCGCGGGTATAGATGTGGACCAGGCGCTCCGGGTGGTCGAGGTCGATCCGACTTTGCTCCACCGCATTGCCGAAGGTGAGGGTGCGCAGCGAACCCAGGGCATAGACCTGGATCTCGCCCTCGGCATCGCGCAGGCGGGCCAGCAACTCGCCCAGGTCTTCCGGCTCGCCGCCGGGGTCAGCGTGGGCCAAGGCGGCCTGCACCGGACAGGTCTTCGATCACCTGGCGGGCCAGGGGGATGCTCGGGGCGCGGCGGGCGGCCAGGCTTGCTCGGTCCAGGGCGGCGAGGAAGGCCAGCAGGCTGCCGGGGTCCCGGGACAGGCGGCGCATCAGATACGCCCACCAGGTCGGGCCCCAGACGCAGGCCACGGCGCGCGGCGGCGTTGTACAGGAGGTGTTCGCAGTCTGCCTCCCCCAAGGGTTGAAGCCGATAGCAGGGGCCCCACCCCAGGCGGGAGCGCAGGTCCGGCAGGTTGAAGGGCAGGGCGACGGCGGGTTGGGCGGCGCTCGCCAGGAGCCCGCCCCCGGAGTCGCGCAGCCGGTTGTAGAGGGTGAACATGGCCCGCTCCCAGGCCGCATCGCCGGCGACGGCGTCGCAATCGTCGAGGGCGATGCGTCCGACGCCCTCCAGCCCCATCAGGACCTGTGGGGTCAGGCCGGGGAGGCGCAGGGGCAGAAACTGGGCCTGACTCCCCCGTGCCAGGGCCTCCTGACAGGCCGCCTGGAGCAAGTGGGTCTTGCCGGTCCCGGGATAGCCGCAGACCAGTACAAAGGGCTCGCCCTCCCCCTTGGCCCAGGCGGTGCAGGCGGCCAGGGCCTCGGCGTTGGGCCCGGGGATGAAGCTGCCCAGGTTGGCCTCGGGGGCCAGTTGGATTGGAAGGGGGAGTTGTTCCACGGCGCGTTTGGGGGTCCTGGCGATTGGCCGAGTGTGCCGGGTCGTACCAACCAACGGGGTCGCGACGGCTTGAGGCGGATGGGGCCGGATTGATGCCGTGCTGTTTCGTACAGGTGGAAGGCTGTTCTACCCTGGCCTAAGACTCCGTCACCACTGGTCAGCCACGCTGGCCCCTGGCCAGGGCATCCGCCGTGCGGGCCAGGCGCCGACCCAGGGACTGGCACAGACGCCGCTCGGCATCGCTCAGGGGCAGGTCGCTGGCGGGCCCGGCGAGGTGGGAGGGGCCGTAGGGTGTGCCGCCGGTGCTGGTATGGAGCAGGTCCGTCTCGCTGTAGGGCAGGCCGAGCAACAGCATGCCGTGATGGAGCAGGGGCAGCATCATGGAGAGCAGGGTCGTCTCCTGGCCGCCGTGGAGGCTCGATGTGGAGGTGAAGACCCCGGCGGGCTTGCCGGCCAGGCCCCCACCCAGCCACAGGGGGCTGGTGGTCTCCAGAAAATACTTCAGCGGCGCGGCCATATTGCCGAAGCGGGTAGGGCTCCCCAGGGCCAGCCCCGCACAGTGGCGTAGGTCTTCTAAGTCCACATAGGGGGCCCCGCTGGCGGGGATGCTGTCGGCAGTAGTCTCGCAGACCGTGGAGACCGGCGGAACCGTGCGCAGGCGCGCCTCCATACCGGGGACTTCCTCGACGCCACGGGCAACCAGACGGGCCATGTCGGCGGTGGCGCCGTGGCGGCTGTAGTACAGGACCAGGATGTAGGCCATGGCCTAGAGGATCTCCAGTACGGCCTCGGGCGGGCGGCCCAGGGCGGCGCGGCCGTCCTTGACCACGATGGGACGTTCGATGAGGCGGGGATGGGCCACCATGGCGTCGATCAGGGCGGCCCGGGACAGGCTCGGGTCGTCCAGGCCCAACTGGGCGTACTCGGGCTCCTTGCGGCGCATCAGGTCGTGGGGCTCCAGGCCGAGGCGCCGGAGCAGATCGTCCAGGACGGCCGCGGTGGGCGGGTCCTTGAGGTACTCGACGATGCCGGGCTCCACCCCGCGCTGGCGCAGCAGATCCAGGGTCGCGCGGGACTTGCTGCAGCGCGGGTTGTGGTAGATGGTCACGGTCATGGGCTTATCCCCAAGGTGGTGGCGACGGGGCCGATGCGGTCCCGGCGTTGAATCGGCGGCATTATCACCGCAAAATCGGCCCAGTCCGAGCCCCCCACCCCGACCTGGGGCACACTGTGTGGAGATTTCAGCACCATGATCCTGACCAGCCTGCCATTTCAGCGTCTTCTGGCCCTTCCGGTCCTGTTGTTCCTCGGCGGCTTGGCCTGGGGCGAGGTGCGTGACCCGGGCACGCACTTTTTCGATTCCACTTTCGGAGACTTCAAGGAGGAACTGGCGCGTGCCAAGGAGGAGGGCAAAAAGGGCGTGCTGCTCATGTTCGAGATGGATGAGTGCCCCTTCTGCCAGCGGATGAAGGCCAATGTTCTCAACCAGTCCGAGATCCAGGACTACTACAAGGCCAATTTTCTGGTTTTCCCGTTGGACATCGAGGGGGACATCGACATCACCGATTTCTCCGGCAAGGCGACGACCCAGAAGGCCATGGCCCTGGAGGAGTACCGGGTGCGTGCTACCCCGGTGTTCGCCTTCTTCGACCTCGACGGCAAGCTGGTCACCCGCTACACCGGGGCGACCAAGGACGTGGAGGAGTTTCGGCTCCTCGGCCAGTATGTGGTCGATGGGGCCTACGCCAGCACCAACTTTCCGACCTACAGGCGCGAACACCAGAAGGCCCAGAAACCCTAGCGCCTGATCACCGCAGGCGGCGAACCGGACGGGGGCCACCGGATACCCCACCACAGGAGATCGACAAGCGATGACCGAACAGGGCTCCAGCAACCAGGCGTGCGCGCGCTGCCTGGTGGGCGGTCGGGTGCAGGGTGTCTTCTATCGCGCCTCGGCGCGGGAGCAGGCCCAACGCCTTGGCCTCACCGGGTATGTGCGTAACCTGCCCGACGGAAGGGTCGAGGTGCTGGCCTGCGGGTCGGTGGAGGCCCTGGCCCGGCTGCGCGACTGGCTGCGCACAGGCCCGCCCCAGGCCGATGTCACGGGGGTAGCCTGTGAGCCGCTGCCCTATCAGGCCTACGCCGGTTTCCAGATGGAATAAGCCCTGGACCTGCCGGAACTCTTCGCCGGGCGGATCCTGCGCCGCTACAAGCGCTTTCTCGCCGATTGCGAGCTGGCGGACGGGCGGGCGGTCACCGCCCACGTCCCCAACACCGGGACCATGGCGACCTGCTGGGCACCCGGTGCCCCGGTGCAGTTGAGCCATAGCCCCGACCCGCGCCGCAAGCTACCCTGGACCCTGGAGCGGGTGGACATGGGTTCCGGCTGGGTCGGGGTCCACACGGGTCGGCCCAATGCCGTAATGGCGGAGGGGATCGCTGCCGGGCTGATCCCGGCACTTGCGGGTTACCGCGTCCTGCGCCGGGAGGTCCCCTACCGTCCGGTGGGCCTGGAGCCCGGTCGCCTGGACCTGGGGCTCTGGGATGGCCCTCGTCCGGATGCCTTGGTGGAGGTCAAGAACTGCACGCTGCTCGAAGGCGACTGCCTGCGCTTCCCGGACGCGGTGAGCCTGCGCGGGCGCAAGCACCTGGATCTGCTGGCCGCCGCCGTGGCCGAGGGGCGTCGCGGGGTCATGCTCTTTGCCCTCAATCGCCCGGAGGGGCGGCGTTTTGCGCCGGCCTGGGCCATCGATCCCGGCTATGGGAAGCGCCTGCTTGAAGTCTCTGCCGCGGGGGTGGAGGTCCTGGCAGTACGGCTGCGCCACGGACCGGGCCGGATCGACCTGGGGGAGGAGGTTGCCGTGGACCTGACCCAGCCCTGACCTGAACTGAGCCGGCCTGTGGTACCGGTGCTTTGCGGCTATAGTTCCCACCAGGACGCTGTGCACGCGAGTATTACCCCCAAGCAAGAAGGTTGCGAATCGAAGGACAAGGCCCGCCCGGTCACCCAGGAAACAAGAGGTCCAAGCCCCGATGACCCTCAATGAACTGCGTTATGTCGTCGCCGTCGCCAGGGAGCGCCATTTCGGACGGGCCGCGGAGTCCTGTTTCGTCAGTCAGCCGACCTTGAGCGTCGCCGTCAAGAAGCTGGAGGACGAACTCGGGGTGAGTCTGTTCGAGCGGGGGGCGGGGGACGTCACCATCACCGCCGTCGGCCAGCAGATCGTCGCCCAGGCCCAGCGGGTCCTGGAGGATGCCGATGGGATCAAGCGCCTGGCCCGGCAGGGCAAGAACCCCCTGGCCGGGCCCCTGCGCCTGGGGGCCATCTACACCGTGGGGCCCTATGTGCTGCCCCAGTTGATCCCCTTGGTCATGGAGCTGGCCCCGGAGATGCCGCTCATGATCGAGGAGAATTTCACCGCGGTCCTGTCTGAGCGTCTGAAGCGCGGCGACCTGGATGTGATCCTGGTCTCGCTGCCCTTCGACGAACCTGGCATCCTCACGCGGCCCCTCTATGAGGAGCCCTTCGTGGTCCTGCTCCCGGCGGCTCATCCCTGGACCGCGGATCGAACCATTGCGCCGGAACGCCTGGCGGAGGAGCAGGTCCTGCTCTTGGGGGCGGGGCACTGCTTCCGGGATCAGGTACTCCAGTTTTGTCCCCAGTGTCTGCAAGGTGCCAGCGGGCCGGTGGGGCTGCAACGCCGGCTCGAGGGTGGGTCCCTCGAAACGATCCGCTGCATGGTCGCCAGCGGGGTGGGGATCACCGTCCTGCCCTGTACCGCGGCGGGGGTGAGCCGCTTCTCGGAGGACCTGGTCTGTGTCCGCCCCTTCGCAGGGGAGGCCCCGCGGCGCCAGGTGGCCCTGGCCTGGCGCAAGTCCTTCCCTCGGGTGGAGACCGTTTCGGCTCTGGCCGAGGCCGTGCATGCCGCCGGGCTCGGTTGTGTCACCTACCTGGAAGGCGAGTGCAGTGGGGGCCAATAAGGTCCGACTATCGGCACCATTGGCACAAACAATTTCGCGATCGCCCAGGCAGGGGCTAAGGTTGCCGCCGCGTAAGTAGCCACCTTCACCCCTGACCCGAGTCGCAAGACCGAGGAGACCACGATGGATCTGAAAGGCAGCAAGACCGAAGACAATCTGAAGGCCGCCTTCGCCGGCGAGTCCCAGGCCAACCGCCGCTACCTCTATTTCGCCGCCAAGGCCGATGTCGAGGGCTTCAACGATGTCGCCGCCGTGTTCCGTTCCACGGCCGAGGGTGAGACCGGGCACGCACACGGCCACCTGGAGTATCTGGAGGCCGTCGGCGATCCCGCCACCGGCCTGCCGATCGGCCCCACCGGCGCCAACCTCAAGGCATCCATCGCCGGCGAGACCCACGAGTACACCGACATGTACCCGGGCATGGCGAAGTCCGCCCGCGACGAGGGCTTCGACGAGATCGCCGACTGGTTCGAGACCCTGGCCAAGGCCGAGCGTTCCCACGCCAACCGCTTCCAGAAGGCCCTGGACAATCTGGACGCCTAGGCATCGATCAGGCCAGGTCGTTTCACTACCTGGCTGAAATCTTAGAAAGGGGCGCCTTGGCGCCCCTTTTTGCTAGGTGATGGGTACCGATCCCAAGGCACAGGCGACCGGCCTATCTGGGATATTGTCTGATCTCTTGTTTCCGTTTGGCGGCGTCTTGATGCCTCGGTGTCCGTACCCTCGGCTCGGCGGGGTGATCCCGAGACGGTATCCTGGCGACCCAGAATCGTCCCTAAGCCCCTGCCCGGCATTTCGATGACTGTGAGTTCCAGCCTTGCGCCGCTCGTCCTAGCCCTGCTGATCGCCCTTGTCGGTGCCGGCGAGGCGGCCGATGCCCCTGTGGGGCCGCTCCCGGGTCGGCCTTCAGGCCAAACGACCATGCCCGATGTCCCCGTAGCGGCGGGGTCGGACTCGGAGGCTTCGAGCTTTGGTTCCACGGCCGTCCTCGACGCCTGCTGGACCCGCGAGCAGCTCGCCGGGGACGCCAATGACAAGGCGATCCGGCGCCGCCTCAAGCCGGATCGGCAGCCGCCCCCGGACTGGGCCATCGCCGCGGCACAGACGGCCCTGCCACCCCTGGCGGACGGGCTGGCGGGCTCCATTCGTCGGGTCGATCCGACGGACCCGCAGGCGCGCCTGGTGGCCCTGACCTTCGACCTGTGCGAGCAGGCCAACGAGCGGGCCGGCTACGACGCGGAGTTGGTCAATGCCCTGCGCGCCGCCGGGGTCAAGGCGACCTTCTTTGCTGGCGGCAAGTGGCTGCGCACCCACGCGGAGCAGGCCATGCAGCTCATGGCCGACCCCCTGTTCGAGATCGGCAACCACGCCTGGACCCATGGCAACCTCCGCGTCCTCCAGGGAGATGAGGCGCGCGACCAGATCCTCTGGACCCAGGCCGAGTATCAGGTCCTGCGCCGGCAGTTGAGCGAGCGCCCCTGCGCCGCTGGGGTCGGGCCACAGGAGTGGGAACGTATCCCCGCCTGGCCGACCCTGTTCCGCTTTCCGTATGGGACCTGCAATCAGGGCTCCCTGGATGCCGCCGCCGGGCTGGGCCTTGCCTCCGTCCAATGGAGCCTGGTGACCGGGGACCCGGACCAGGGGCGTTCCGCTCAGGCCATCGCCCAGTCCATTCGATCCGGGGTCCGCTCCAAGGGGAAAGATGGGCGGGGCGCCATTGTCGTCGCCCACGCCAACGGGCGCGGTTGGCATACCGCCGAGGCCCTGCCGTTGTTCATCCCGCAGTTGCAGGCAGAGGGCTACCGATTCGTGACCGTCAGCGAACTCCTCGCCGCCGGCCGCCCGGTTGCGACCAAGGAGTGCTACGAGGTCCGTCCGGGCGACAACACGCGCTACGACCGCCTGTTCGGGCGCGGGACCGGGGGTTAGCCGATGGAGCCGCTGTGCCTCCAGGCCGTCCCCGCCCTGGCCCCGGACCAGGCCCAAACCCTCGCCCGGACCCTGGCGGGGATGGACCCCTGGCTGACCCTGGGCTATTCGGCGGAGTCCCTGGCGCGGGGGCTGGCGACCCCGGACCCTGGCCTTGCACGTCACCTCATTCTGCGCGGTGGCGAGACCCTTGGGCTGGTGGCGGTGCGTTGGCCCTGGCTGCGCGGGGCCTACATCGAGATCTTCGCCGTACTCCCTGGGGCCCAGGGCCAGGGGGTCGGGGACTGTGCCCTGGGGCTCATCGAGCAGGAGTACCGCGGGCGTACCGGTAATCTCTGGCTCCTGGTCTCCGGCTTCAATGCCGGGGCGCGGCGCTTCTATGAGCGCCACGGGTTCCGCACCATCGGCGTCATTCCCGATCTGGTGGTCCAGGGCCAGGACGAGGTCCTGATGCGCAAGGTCTTGCCCAGGGAGCCTGCGATCGCAACGGCGGGGGGCTGTGGTTGACAGGCTCTCCGGGCTAGCGAGCCTCACCCATCGCCGTCGCGTCGCTTGGGGCTCGCCGATGCGCGGGGACACTCAATGGCCCCGCCGCCCGGTGACACATAACCCCGCGTCGCGTCAGGCCCTGACCACCATAACCGGGCAGGTGGCCCGGCCTATGACCCGCTCCGACACGCTTCCCACCAAGAGCCGGTCGAGGCCCGACCGGCCGTGGCTGCCCATGACGATCAGGTCGGCGCTGCGGTCCTTGGCCGCGTCCGTGATGACGGAATCGGCCGCGCCGACCCGCATCTCGGCGGTGGCGATCACGCCGGCCTTGGCGAGCCAATCCTTGGCCTGCTCGGCGATGGCCCGGGCGTCATCGCCCAAGCGGGCGTCGATGGCGGCGCAGACGGCAGTGACGGGAGCGCGGCAGAGACCGACCAGCCTGGCGACGGTGGAGGCGGCGGCGTCGGAGTGGCGGGAGCCGTCCACGGCAAGCAGTATGCCCTTGCCCGCGAAGCGCGCCCCGCGCGGGACCACCAGCACATTGCAGCCGGCGTGCCCAATGACCTTGGCAGCGGTGCTGCCGAGCAGGGCGCGTGCCAGGTCGCCCCGGTCGCGCCGGCCCATGACGATCAGATCCATGGCGCTGTGCTCGGCCTCCTCCACGATCTCCTGGAAGGGGTCCTCGCCGTGGCCGAGCAGGACCTCGCACTCGATCCCCGCCGCGGCGGCACGCACCTGCACCGCATCGAGTCGGGCGATGGCGGCGCGTTTCTCCTGCTCCAGGACCACCTGTCCCAGGCCCTCATGCTCCAGGGCGGCCGGCAGGACAGTCATGACGTGCAGCTTGCTGGCGCAGCGCTTGGCGAGCTGGATCGCCTCGGCAATGGCACCCTCGCTGTACTCGGAGCCGTCCACCACCAACAGCAGGCGATGCATGGCCCCCAACTCCGGTTGGGCCGTGCCAGGGATCAAGGCGGTGAAATGGTCCGGGGCGGCCAGTTCGCGGCGATGTTCCAGCATCCCCTTGATCAGGGCCTTGAGGACGATGAAGGCGCCGACCAGCAGGGCGAAGATCATCATGCCGAAGGAGACGTTTTTCATCAGGGACCCTGTTTCCGCCGCCATCGGCGTGATCAGGTTGAGGTCAGAGAGATAGACCGGGATGGCCACGCCACGGGAGAACAGGACCAGGATCATGATGACGCCCATGACGATCTTGACCATGTAGGGCTTCACATAGGTGGTCCCGATGGCCCCGAGCTGGATGCCGAACAGCGAACCGGCGAGGATGATCATGGCCAGCCGGATGTCCACGAAGCCGCCCCAGGCGTACTTGATGGTACCGCCGAGGCCCATGACGAAGGCGATCACCAGTTCGGTGGCGGAGGCGATGAGGCCCGGCACGCCAAGGATGTACATCATGGCCGGCACGCCGATGAAGCCGCCCACCGCGATGGTGGCGGCGAGCATCCCGGTGGCGAAGCCGATGGGGATGGTGAAGAGGATCGAGATCTCGGCCCCGATGGCCTTGAAGTACATCATGGTGCCGGGGATGCGGATGGACTGCACCCAGAGGGCGATCTTGCCCGCCTTCTCCTCGTCCGGGTTGGCGGAGTGGAACATCTTCCAGGCGTCGCGCAGGACATAGCCGCCGACGATGGCGAGTACCACGACGAAGACCACCGAGACATAGAGATTGGACCCGGCCTTGCCGAAGGTCTCCACGATCTTTTCCTGGAGGTGGGCCCCATAGAGGACGCCGGCCTCGGCGGAGATGCCCAGGATGACGCCGAGCTTCACGTCCACCTGACCGTATTTGTTCCGCTTCATGGCGCCCACCAGGGCCTTGGGGAACTTGTGGCAGATGTTGGAGGCGACCGCCATGATGGCGGAGACGCCTATGTTCATCATCGCCGGGGTGAGCACGAAGGCCCCGCCGGAACCGATGAAGCCACTCACCAGACCGCCGACGAAGCCGACCAGGAAGAGGAAGATGACATTGACGCTGTTGAGGTCGATGAAGCTGATTTCCACGATGCGCCCCCTACTTCCTGGCCTGCTTGGCCTTGATGCCAAACAGGTCCCAGAATTGGCCGGTGAAGGTGCCATGCACCGCGGAGAAGATGAAGGCGATGGCGATGGGTACGATGAAGTACCAACGGCCTTGCCTGGAGAGCTCCAGGATCTGGTCCGCGTAGAAATAGAGTGCGAGATACAGGGCGAGGCTGACGGCCCCGTAGGCTAGGGCCTGATACAGGGCCCGTTTGTGGTCTTGCGGCATGGGGAAGGTCTCCGTAGGGATTGATGGGAAAGCGGGTCCGGGCCTTGGCCTGCGGGGCTCAGGTCGGGTTCGGCAGCGGGGCCTCTCCGACGACCACCACAGGGGCGGGGAAGGCCCAGCGGCGGCCCGGTGGCTTGGATTTCGGCAGCATCCGGGGGTCGAGGTCCGCCGGGGCCAGGACCAGGCAGACCACGTCCGGGCGGTGGCGCAGGAAGGCGGTGACGGATTCGACCCAGGGTGCAGACAGGGCCTCCTGGTCCCAGGCCACGCCGGCGTCTGCGCAGCGGGCGGTCAGCCAGTCGGGGATCTGAGCTTGGGCGTCCGTCGCGTGGCGCAGGAAGATCAGTCCCGCCTCCAGGCGCTGGGCCGTGCCGATGGCGTAGTCCAGGGCCGCGGCGTCCAGGCCGGGTCCGAGGTTCAGGGCCACGCAGCGGCGCGGCGCGACCTCGGCCGGCGGCAGGTAGCCATGGCAGTTGGGCGGGGGCTCGACCCCCAGGGCGCGGCACTTGTCCGCGTAGGGCCGGAACTCGCCAAGGTCGGCGTAGGCCAGGGCATCCCAGGCCTGTTTCAGTTGTTTGCGCAATGTCATGGTCTGGCCTCAAGGGGGTAAAGGCCGTCCTCAAGGCGGAGGTGCCGAGGGGGCGGGGACACCCCTTGCTTTGCAAGCCCCGGGCCAGGCTTGTGCACTGCACATAAAGTACATTTAATACAATGTGATACAGAGTATTCTTTGAGCGGTATGGCTGGGCTCGGCTGTTGCGTGATGCAACGCCAAGACAGAGCGGACCCCAGGTCCTCGCGGCAATCCTTATCGTTCGCGGGCTGAGGTCCCTGGCCTTGGTCCCGGTATCCGGGTTGGCCCGACGCGGCGTGCCGAGGTCCCGCGGAATCGACAAGGCGGACGGGAGTGCTGCACAATGCAACAAGCCATTTCGAGTTGAAACGCCGTGCCTTCCATTTCCGCCCGCATTTCCGCCGGCTTCTACGCCCTGGCCTTCCTCATGCTGGTGCTGTCGGCCTTCACCTTCAGCGACCTGCGCTTTCTTGCCTCGCACATCCGCGAGGGGGCGGCGGTCTCGACCTTTGTCGAGCATGTCATGGACATGCGCCGCCAGGAGAAGAACTACTTCCTCTACCGGGACGGTGTGGACCTGACGGCGGCGGTGCAGCAGTTGGATGAGGCCCTGGCCCTGCTGGCAGAAAACCCGGAACTGTTTCAGGAGTTGTGTGAAGCGAGGCCCTGCGCCCGGCTGCGGGAGGAGTTGGGCGACTACGGGGCCCTGCTCGCGGATCTGGCCTTTGTCCCCGGCGAGGCGCTTCAGGACTCCGAAGACGCCGTGCGCCGTGCCGGGCATCGGCTCACCGAACTCGCCAGGGGGCTTTCAGAGAACGAGCGCGCAGCGCTGTCCGAGGCGGTGACCCAGAGCGGGCAATGGCTACTGGCGGCGGTGCTGGGGGTGGGGCTCCTCGGCGGGCTCCTGGGCCCCGCGGTGGCCCGCAGCGTGGTCCGGCCCCTGCGCCAACTGGAGGTCGATCTCGCCCCCATCGCCGAGGGTCGCTTCGAGGAACTGCCGCCGCCGTCCCGGGACCGGGAGCTGGTCTCCTTCGCTGCCGCCTTCAATCGCATGTTGGGGGAGCTGGAGAACCGCCGCCGTCAGCTCCTGCACTCGCAGAAGCTGGCCTCCCTGGGGGTGCTGGTCTCCGGGGTTGCCCACGAGTTGAACAACCCCCTGTCCAACATCTCCACCTCCTGCCAGCTTGCCCTGGAAGAGCTGGACGGCGGAGACCCCGCCCAGGTGCGGGACCAGGTGCGGGACCAAATTCGCGATTGGCTCCGCCAGATCGACGAACAGACCGAGCGCGCCCGGCGCATCGTGCTCGCCCTGAGCGACTACGCCCGTCGTCGCCCCCTGACCCTGGAGCCGGTGGAGGTCAACGCCCTGATCGACACGACCCTACTCCTGGTGCGGCGGGAACTGGGGCGCCAGGTGACGGTGGTGCGCGATGTCCCGGCGGGGCTGGCAATCCTGGCCGACCGCCAGCGTCTGCAACAGGTCTTCATCAACCTGCTCAAGAATGCGGTGGACGCGGGCGGGCCCGAGGTCACCATCACCCTGGCCGCCCGTCCCCTGGAAACGGCGGCACCGGCCCTGCCGCGCGGGCGTTACCGCCTGGGGGATCTCCCGCCGGTGCGCAGCCCCGATCACCCCCGCTACGCCTTGGTCACGGTCTCGGACAACGGTCCAGGCGTCGGCGCCGAGGTGCTGGGGCATATCTTTGACCCCTTTTTCACGACCCGCGAGGTAGGGCAGGGCATGGGGCTCGGGCTCTACATCGTCCAGGAGATCGTCCAGGACTTAGGCGGCTCCATTGCGGTGGACAGCGAGCCCGGCCGCGGGACCCGCTTCGAGATTGCGCTACCCTGCGCGGCTGGAGAGCGGGGGACTTGATGCAGAAGCCAACGGCAGAACCCCAGGCCACCCTGCTCATCGTGGACGACGAGGCCGTCGCCCGGCAGAACCTCGCCCACGCCTTTCGCAAGGAGGGCTATGCGGTTGCGACCTGTGCCGATGGAGTCGCGGCGTTGGAGGAACTGGCCCGTCGGCCCTTCGACCTGGTTCTCACCGACCTTCGGATGCCGGGGATAGACGGCATGGCCCTGCTGGCAGAGGTTCGCGCCCGCTGGCCCGAGACGCGGGTCATCATGCTCACCGGCTATGCCTCCCTGGACAATGCCGTGGCGGCGATGAAGGCCGGGGCCTTCCATTACCTGGCCAAGCCCTTCCGCCTGGACGAGGTCCGCGAGCTGGTGGCCCGCGCCCTGGAGGTGATCCGGCTGGCGCGGGAGAACCGCCAATTGCGCGAGGAGGTGACGACCCTGCGCTCCGGGGCTCGGATTATCACCCAGGACCCGGCCATGATGACCCTGCTGGAGACGGCGAGCCGTATCGCCGCGACCCAGGTCAACGTCCTGATCGGCGGCGAGAGCGGGACCGGCAAGGGGCTCCTGGCCCGATTCGTCCACGAGCATAGCCCGCGGCGGGGTGGGCCCTTCGTCGGCATCAACTGCGGGGCCCTGCACGAGGAACTCCTGGCCAACGAGCTGTTCGGCCACGAGAAGGGGGCCTTTACCGGGGCTCAGTCGGAGCGCAAGGGTCTGATCGAGGTTGCCGAGGGCGGCACCCTCTTTTTGGACGAGATCGGCGAGACCTCCCAGGGGATGCAGGTCAAGCTGCTGCGGGTGATCGAGGAACGCGAGTTGTTCCGGGTGGGGGGCAACAAGCCGGTCCGGGTGGACCTGCGTTTCATCGCCGCCACCAACCGGGACCTGGCCGAGGCCGTGGAGGAGAGGCGCTTCCGGCGCGACCTCTATTTCCGGCTCAACGTGGTCGAGTTCAAGCTCCCGCCGCTGGCCGACCGGCGCGGTGACATCCCGCTGCTCGCCCGCCACTTCCTCCAACGGCAGGCGACCCTGCTCGGGCGGCCCCCGTGCACGATCAGCCCCGAGGCCATGGAACTGCTCATGGCCTACGATTACCCCGGGAACATCCGGGAATTGGCGAACCTCATCGAACGCGGCGTCGCCCTGGCCGAGGGCGATACGGTGGAGGTCCGCCACATCCCGGACCACCTGAGGGCGGTCAAGCTCAGCGTCCTACGCCAGAGCGCCGACCGGCTCCCTACCCTGGAGGAGCAGGAGCGCCAATACGTTCTGCTCGCCCTGGAGCGGACCGGGGGCAACCGCACCCAGGCCGCGCAGATCCTCGGTATCGACCGGGTTTCCCTATGGCGCAAGCTCAAGCGCTATGGGCTCGCGGAGTGAGCCGCACGGGTGTAACCCCCTCCGCTCATGAACGCCTATCTGAAGAGGGCCTATGTACAGCATCGAACAACGCATCCCTGCCACCGAAACCGTCGATGACCGGCTGGTGGCGCCCTTTGATCTGCGGCAGAAGAGCCGCGTTCGGGTGACCCTGGCCTCCGGCGCTGAGGCGGGGCTGTTCCTGGGGCGCGGCACCGTGCTGCGCCACGGCGATTGCCTGAGGACCGATTGTGGCCGGGTGATTCGGGTCGAGGCGGCACCGGAGCGGGTCCTGACGGTGCGGGCCGACGGCCACGCAGCCCTCTTGCGGGCGGCCTACCACCTGGGCAACCGGCATGTGCCCCTGGAGATCGGGGCGGACTGGCTGCGCCTGGGGTTCGACCCGGTCCTGCGGGACATGCTCATCGGGCTGGGTGTGGGGGTGGTGGAAGAGCAGGCGCCTTTCGAGCCGGAGGGCGGGGCCTATCAGGGGCATGGCGATCCTTCGCACCAGCACCGGCACCAGCATGGCTAGCGAGGCTGCGCCTCAGACCGATCGCCCGGCGCGTGAACCGCGGATGCCGGACAAGCGGCTGATCCAATTGCACCGATGTGAGCTTGTTTGCGGCGACGTGCCCTTCTTCGACTGAATGTCCCCCATGAACCCCCACCTGATCCCCCTCCTGCACCTGGCGAGCCCCCAACTCCCGGTGGGGGGCTTTGCCTGGTCCCAGGGGCTGGAGGCCGCGGTCGAGGCCGGTCTGGTGAGCGATGCGGCGAGCGCCGGGGTCTGGATCGCCGGGGTCCTGGATGCCTCCCTGGCGCGCTTCGAGGCCCCGCTCCTGGCAGGCCTGACGAGCGCCTGGCGGGAGGGACGGAACCTGGAGATCGAGCACCTGAACGGCCTCTTCGCCGCCTCCCGGGAGACCTCCGAACTGCGGGACGAGACCGAGCGCATGGGCCGGGCCCTGGGGATCTGGCTGCGGGACCTGACCGTGACCGGGAGGGCGCAATTGCAGGTGCTCGCAGGGCTAGAGCCCCTGACCTATCCGGCCGCCTTCGCCTGCGCCGCGGCGGCCCTGGGGCTGGGGTCCGGGGACGCCGTGACGGCCTACCTCTGGGCCTGGCTGGAGAATCAGGTGATGGCGGCGGTCAAGCTGGTCCCCTTGGGCCAGACCGCCGGGCAGCGGCTCTTGCTGGACCTGGGTGCCGGCCTGCCGGCCATCGCGCAGCGCGCCCTGGTCCTGCCGGAGTCGGAGTGGTCCGGCCTGGCCCCGGGGCTCGCCATCCTGTCGAGCCGGCATGAAACCCAGTATTCACGGCTGTTTCGCTCCTGATCCGGGCGACTGCTCCTATCGATCCCGTCCGGAGGCGGCATATGAACAAGAGACCCCCCTTGCGTGTCGGCGTCGGCGGCCCCGTTGGGTCCGGCAAGACCGCCCTGGTCGAGGCCCTGTGCCGGCGCCTCCGCGATCGCTACGAGATCGCCGTGGTGACCAACGACATCTATACGAAAGAGGACATGGAGATCCTGGTCCGGGCCCAGGCCCTGGCCCCGGAGCGCATCGTGGGGGTGGAGACCGGTGGCTGCCCGCACACGGCGATCCGCGAGGACGCCTCCATGAACCTGGAGGCCATCGCGCGCCTGCAAGAGACCTTCCCGGGACTGGACCTGATCTTCGTCGAGTCCGGCGGCGACAATCTGGCGGCGACCTTCAGCCCCGAGTTGTCGGACCTGACCCTCTATGTGATCGATGTGGCCGGGGGGGAGAAGATCCCGCGCAAGGGCGGACCCGGGATCACCAAGTCCGACCTGCTGATTATCAACAAGACCGATCTGGCCCCGCTGGTGGGGGCCTCCCTGGAGGTCATGGACCGCGACAGCCGGCGCATGCGCGGGTCGCGGCCCTGGGTCTTCACCAACCTCAAGACCGGGGATGG
>CAWDHW010000009.1:0-42295 GCA_963802205.1 uncultured Gammaproteobacteria bacterium
ACTTGCGGCGTCGGAGCGTAGATTCGGCAGGATGAGGCCGATGAGGATGCCGCCGCCGACCACGCCGGCCCCGATCATGAACCAACGCTGATTCGTCTGGAGCTTAAGGTCGCGGGTCTCCTGGTCCAGGTCGGCCGCCTGCCGGGTCAGTTCCGCGACCCGGGTACGTAGTTCGGCGCGGTCGTTGGTGACCTCCACGATGTTGGCGGATGCGTTGCGTAGACTGGCCAGTTCCTGCTCCAGGCGGTCGCGGTCGCGGGCGATACGTTCGTGCTCGGACTGGAGGCTGGCGTGCTCGGTCTGCAGGGCGGCGAGCTTCCCCGCCATGGCCTCAGGGGCCTGTTGCAATTCCGCCAGGCGCGCCTCCATTGTAGCCAGGTGGTTGCGGGCCGAGGGCTCGGCCTGCAACTCGGCGGTGGCCACCCAGCCGGTGTTGCCGTCAGGGGTGCGGACCTGGACGAAACCGGCCCCGGCCTTGCCACCGATGACCTCCACGGGGTCCCGCTGGGAAGCATGCGTGCGATCTTGTACTTGAGTGCATCGCCCTTGCGCATGGGGACGCTGCATTGGTCGGTGACGTAGCGGGTTTCGGCCTGCACCTGGGTAAGGGCGCACAGGCAGAGCAGAAGAAAGGCGAGATGTCTCACGGGGGACCTCGGTTGGGATGGGGTGTTGGCTACCGCGCCGGCCGGCAGGCGGGGCGCTTAGCCTGAAAGAGTAGATCAGCCGCGCTGGACCAGGAGGAGTTCGAGCAGGGCCTTCTGGGCGTGCAGGCGGTTCTCCGCCTCGTCCCACACCACGGACTGTGGCCCATCGATGACCCCGGGGCTAACCTCCTCGCCTCGGTGGGCAGGCAGGCAGTGCATGAACAGGGCATCCGCGGGGCGGCCCCTGGCCATAAGGGCCTCCGTAACCTCGAAGCCGGCGAAGGCCGCGGCGCGGGCGCGTTGCTCCTCCTCGTGCCCCATGCTGGTCCAGACGTCGGTGGCCACCAGGCTGGCCCCTTCCACCGCCTGGTGCGGATCGCGCAGGATGTGGCAGCGGTCTCCCGCCATGGCCAGCAGCCCGGGGTCGGGATCGAACCCCTCCGGGCAGGCGATGCGCAGTTCGAAGTCGAAGACCTGGGCTGCGCAGATGTAGGAGTTGCACATGTTGTAGCCGTCGCCCACCCAGGCCACCCGGCGCCCGCGGATGTCGCCGCGGTGTTCGTGATAGGTCTGCATGTCCGCCAGCAACTGACAGGGGTGGACCAGATTGGTCAGGCCGTTGATCACCGGGACCTGGGAGTAGGCCGCGAAGCGCTCGACAGTCTCCTGCTCGAAGGTGCGGATCATGATCGCATCGACCATGCGTGACAGGACTCGGGCGGTGTCCTCGATGGGCTCGCCACGGCCGAGTTGGGTGTCCCGAGGGGACAGAAACAAGGCGTGGCCACCGAACTGGACCATGCCGACCTCGAACGAGACCCGGGTGCGGGTGGATGCCTTCTCGAAGATCATGCCAAGGGTGCGGTGCCGCAGGGGGCGGTAGTCCACCCCAGCAGACTGCATCGCCTTGAGTTCGCCGGCGCGCACCAGCAGGGCGCGGGCCTCGTCCGGGGCCAAGTCCGTTAAAGCCAGGAAGTGACGGACGGTCGCTCTGTCCATGGGGTCAGGCCCCCTGCTGGCCCTGGCCGGCGACCCAGCCGCGGACCAGTTCGGCGAGTCCGTCCAGCAGCAGGTCGGCCTGGGCCTGCTCCAGGACCAGGGGCGGCAGGAGCCGGATCACCCTGTCGGCGGTGACGTTGATCAGCAGCCCCTGGGCCAGGGCCTGGGCGACCAGCTCTGGGCAGGGCCGGTCCAGCTCGATGCCGAGCATGAGCCCGCAGCCGCGAATGGCCGTGACTCCGGACACGCCGGCCAGGCGCTGGCGGAAGCCATCCAGCAGATACTGCCCCGTGGCCGCGGCACGGCCGGCCAGGTCCTCGGACTGAATGACCTCGAGCACGGCCCGGGCGGCGCGGCAGGCCAGCGGATTGCCGCCGAAGGTCGAGCCGTGGGTACCCGGGGCGAAGACGTCCGCGGCGGCCCCACGGGCCAGGCAGGCGCCGATAGGGACGCCGTTGGCCAGGCCCTTGGCCAGGGTCATCACATCGGGCTGTATCCCGGTGTGCTGGTGCGCGAAGGGCAGGCCGGTGCGACCCATACCGGTCTGGATCTCGTCGAGCATGAGCAGCCAGCCGTGGGTGTCGCACAGGGCGCGCAGGCGCGGCAAATAGTCCGCCGCCGGGATCCTGATCCCGCCCTCGCCCTGGATCGGCTCCACCAGGACGGCGACGATGTTGGGGCGGTTGGCCGCGGCGATCTCGACCGCGGCGATGTCGTCGTAGGGGACGCGCACGAACCCGTGGACCAGGGGCTCGAAGCCGGCCTGAACCTTGCGGTTGCCGGTGGCGCTCAGGGTGGCCAGGGTACGGCCATGGAAGCTTCCCTCCATCACCAGGATGGCCGGGTCCTGAATGCCCCTGTGGTGGGCATGGAGGCGGGCGATCTTGATGGCCGCCTCGTTGGCCTCGGCACCGGAATTGGAGAAGAAGACCCGATCCATGCCGGCGTAGGCGGTCAGGGACTCGCCCAGGGCCTGCTGCTCGGCGATCTGGTAGATGTTGGAAGTGTGGATCAGGAGCCCGGCCTGTTCGCACAGGGCTTCGCGCACCGCCGGGTGGGCATGACCCAAGCCGCACACCGCGATCCCGGACAGGGCGTCTAAGTAGCGCCGACCGTCGGTATCCCAGAGCCAGGCCCCTTCACCCCGGGCAAAGGTGACGGGAAGCCGCTTATAGGTCGCCATCAATGGATCGTGCATGCGAGGTCCCAATCCAGAAAAAGACAAGAGGCGGTTCCTCGTGGGACGGGAAACCGCCTCTTTCAGTTAAACTTTGAAGGGCTTGCAGTCTAAACGCAGGAACGCCCGGGTGGCAAGCCAGCGGCAACCGGCCAATCTGCAGCAGGTCCGGTGGCTAGGGCAGCTCCGCCCGGTCCTTGGCCGCGTCGGCACCGTCCAGCGCCACGTCCTCGTAGATCGCCTCCAGGCCGCAGCCAAAACCCAACGACAGCAACTCCAGGCGACCCTCGTCCGGGACCGGCTGCAGGACCCAGCCCTCGGGATGGCGTCGAAACACCTCCACCGAGCGTGCTGCGCGAGTCGATCAGCACGTACTCCTCCAGGCTCGGCAGGCGGCGGTACGCGGCGAACTTGCCGCCGCGGTCATAGCCCTCGGTGGACTCCGAGAGGACCTCGATGACCACCTTGGGGTGCTGCTTGGCGGTCGCCTCACCCAGGTCGGCCGGGTTGCAGGTGACGAAGACGTCCGGGTAGAAGAAGGACTGGGCCGCATCGACCCGCAGCTTCATGTCCGCGATATAGACCCGACAGGGGCCGCCGCGGACATGGGCGCGCAGCATCGCGAAGACATTGCCGGCGACGGTCACATGGGCGTCGCTGGCCCCGGCCATCGCAAAGACCTCGCCGGCGACGTACTCGTGCTTGACCGGCGACACCGCCTCGCCGGCCAGATAATCCTCGACGCTGATGTAGGGGGCCTCGGCAGGCATGGGCATGGTGGCTCTCCAGGGAAGGGGCAGCGCCCGCAGTATAACCGCCGGGGTGCTGCTGTGACCGGAGGCGGCGTCAGCCGCCGCCGGGGCTCTCGGCCCCTTCGACCCGCAGCTCGGTCCCGTCCACCCCAACCACCCGCACCAGGCCGCCGGCGGGGGCATCCAGTCCCTTGACCTTCCAGGTGCTGTCGTCCACCCGGATCTTACCGACCCCGTTGACGATGGGGGTGTCCAGGGTGAAGACCCGCCCGACATAACGCTGACCGCGGCGGTTCAGGGTCGGCTCGTCGCTGGGAGTGGGGTGACGCCGCAGCCAGGCGCGCCCGGTCAGGACGCTGACCAGGCTTAGGGAGGCGAACAGGGCCAGTTGCCAGACCCAGGGGATGCCCGGGAAGAAGATCAGGAGCAGGGCTATGACCCCGGCCGCCAGCCCCATGGGCAGAAAGAGGAAGGCGGGGGTGGCCAGCTCCAGGACGGCGAGGAGGACGCCGAGCGCCACCCAGAGCCAGGGGCCTATGACGAGCACCCCCTCAGCCACGCTCGGGCCCTCCGACCCAACCCGGGGGCAGCGGGGGCGAAGCGGGCCTGGGTGCCGCCGGACCGGCCCCGGTGGACGGGCGCGACGCCTCGGTACCGACGCCGCGCATCAGCTCCGAGATTCCGGCCAGGGAGCCGATGACGCTGGACGCCTCCAGCGGCATCAGGATCACCTTCTGATTCGGCGCCGAGGCGATGGCCTTGAGGGCCTCGGTGTACTTCTGGGCGACGAAGTAGTTGATGGCGTTCACGTCGCCCTTGGCGATGGCCTGGGAGACCATCATCGTGGCGCGTGCCTCCGCCTCCGCCAGGCGCTCGCGGGCCTCGGCCTCGCGGAAGGCCGCCTCGCGCTGGCCCTCGGCCTCGAGGATCGTCGCCTGCTTCTCCCCCTCGGCCTTGAGGATGGCCGCCTGGCGCAGCCCTTCCGCCTCCAGGATCTGGGCGCGCTTCTCGCGCTCTGCCTTCATCTGTCGGGCCATGGCGTCCACCAAGTCCCGGGGCGGGGAGATGTCCTTGATCTCGATGCGGGTCACCTTAATCCCCCAGGGGGTCGTGGCGTCGTCCACGACCTGCAGGAGCTGGGCGTTGATCTTGTCGCGCTGGGAGAGCAGCTCGTCTAAGTCCATGGAGCCCATGACGGTGCGCAGGTTGGTCGTCGTGAGGTTGAGGATCGCATACTCCAGGGTGCTCACCTCGTAGGCCGCCTTGGCCGCGTCCAGGATCTGGTAGAACACCACCCCGTCGGCCTTGACCATGGCGTTGTCCCGGGTGATGGCCTCCTGGGAGGGGACATCCAGCACCTGCTCCATCATGTTGAGCTTGGCCCCGATGCGATCGACGAAGGGGGTAATGAGGTGGAACCCTGGCCCCAGGGTGCGGGTGTAGCGGCCGAGGCGCTCGACCGTGTATTCGCGGCCCTGGGGGACCGTCTTGGCGGACAGGGCTATGACCACGAAGGCGAGGAAGGCGAGACCAATGACAAAGGCTTCCACGGACGGGCTCCCGGTGGGATTTGGGGTTGCCAGTATATATCCGCCCAAGGACGCCCCGCCCCTGCCTCGACCAAGCGCGCAGCGATGCCAAATTTAGAGGCAGCACTACCTCTGGGCGTCCCTGACGCCTTGTCATCCAAATTTGGAATAGCAGCCAAGCGCGCTGGCCGGCCTGTGGATTGGCGATGCGCTATAGTCCGCGGCCATGAGCCAGCCCATCCCAAAACCGCCGAAGTCCCTGCTCCGCCAGGTGGGGCGCGCCATCGGCGACTTCGGCATGATCCGTGACGGCGACCGCATCCTCCTCGGGGTCTCAGGGGGCAAGGATTCCCTCTCGCTGCTGCACATCCTGCGCCACCTCAAGACCTATGCCCCGGTGCGCTTCGACTTGGGCGTCCTGACCGTGGACCCCCAGGTCCCGGGCTTCGACCCCGGGCCGCTGCGGGACTACTACACCCGCCTGGGCGTCCCCTGGTTCTACGAGCAGCAGCCCATCATGGAGCAGGCCAAGGGGCACATGGACGGCGACTCCTTCTGTGCCTATTGCTCGCGCATGAAGCGCGGCATCATGTACCGCATCTGCCGGACGGAGGGTTACGGGGTCCTGGCCCTGGCCCAGCACCTCGACGACCTGGCCGAGAGCCTGTTCATGTCCATCTTTCACGGTGGGCAGTTGCGGACCATGAAGGCCCACTATGTCAACGACGAGGGCGACGTCCGCATCATTCGCCCGCTGGCCTATGCCCGCGCCCGCCAGACCGCCGCCTTCGCGGCTACCGCCGGGCTGCCGGTGGTCCCGGACAGTTGCCCGGCCTGCTTCTCCGCCCCCACCCGGCGCGAGCACGTCCGGACCCTGCTGGCCCGCGAGGAGGCGGGGCACCCGCACCTCTTCGCTAACATCCTCCATGCCATGCGGCCCCTGCTGACGGAGGGGCCTGTCCCGGTGCCAGCCCTGGCACCCCGGCCGGTCGTGCCGGCCGAGGCCCAGGGACAGGCCCAAACGCCTGCCCCCTGAGGGTCCGATGCTCGTCTACCTGCACGGCCTCAACAGCTCCGGGCGCTCCCACAAGGTGGGCGTCCTGCGGCGCGCCCTGGCCCCCAGGCCGGTCCTGGCCCCGGACTACCCGGCCCACCGCCCGGCCCAGGCGGTCGCCGGGTTGCTCGCCTGGTTCGACCGGCTCCCGACCCCACCCGCCGGTGATCCCGGCCTGGTCCTGGTGGGCAGTTCCATGGGGGGTTTCTACGGTCAGTACCTGGCCCGCCGTCTGCCCGTCGCCCACCTGTACCTGGTCAACCCCGCCCTGAACCCCTGGGACCTGTTCACGCCCTATCTCGGCGAGACCATGACCACGGCACAGGGCGAGACCTATGTGGTCGATGCCGATCTCATCGCGGCGACCCGCCCCTTCGGCATCGCCGACCCCTGCGACGGGGTCCCCACCAGCCTGTTCCTGGATGCCGGGGACGAGGTGATCGACCCCGCCATCGCCGGGCGCATCTACCGTGGCTGCGGGGATGTCCACCTCTTTCCCGGCGGGGACCATGCCTTTTCGCACCTGGATGAGTTGGTCGCAAGTATCCGGGAGTTTCTGGGCAGACCGGTGTCGCCCCGGGTGCAGTTCGACTCTCCCCTATCCCAAAGGGCGGGCGGTGGGGACCTTCCGGGCTAGCGAAGCGTCAAGGCCGCCGCGAACGCAGGCGGTGTGAGTACAGACGCGCCAGAAGGTGCGGCGGCATCGGACGCGACGGGTTGGGTTCCAGACCCGTCGGGTTAGCGGGGCGTGCCCCGACGCCCTGGCGTCTCGATTCAGTGGACCCACCCCGCTAGTCCAGGGCATCGAAGGATTCGGGGAGGTCGGTCCACTCGGGATTGGCCGCCTCGATGGTCTTGAGCTTCAGGTGCCGATGCCAACCCTTCATCTGCTTCTCGCGGACGATGGCGTCGAGCATGGAGTCGAAGACCTCGTAGTACACCAGCCGGTGGACGCTGTACCGTTTCGTGAACCCGTCCACGAGGTCATTCCGGTTCGGCGGGGGTGGGTTCGTCCAGGAGCCGGCACAGATCCAGAAAGTGTTCCTGGGCGGCGGAGCGCTCCTTGAGGGTCACACCCTGCCACTTAATTGATGAAATGGTCGGGGGTCACGGGTGGGTCTCGTCGACGGTGCCTCTTGGGCACGGGACATTGGGTAGCGGGTCGGGGACGGGCGTCTGGGCGTCGCTGGAAGCAACCGCAGCGTTGTGCCCCGCGCCTGACCGGATCTACAGGACTGCCCTCCGTTGACAACGAGGGGGCGTGCGGAAGCACACCGCCATCAGCCCCCGGGAAACAACCTCCCCAGGATACGCAGCCCGGCTACATAGGTCCCGGTGGCAGCGCCAAGGGAGCTCAGGACGAAGACCAGCAAGACCCGGGAGACACGGTTGCGCCACCAGCCACGCCAGTCGGCCAGGTCCTTGCGCAGGCCGGCGAAGTCGCCCACCTGGGGGCGGCGCAGGGCCAGTTCGACCGCACCCGTGACCATGCCGACCCCCAGGGCCGGGTGCAATGTGGTGAGCGGCGCGGCGGCGAGGGCGGAGAGGATGGTCAGCGGGTGCCCTCCGGCAATGAGGGTCCCGAGTGCCGACAGGCCGCCGGTGATGAGCGCCCAGTCCCACAATAGGGCCCAGCCAAGCTCGGGTCCGCGGCTGAAGCCGACGGCGAAGCCCACCAGGATCAGCCCGACGATGAGCCAGGGCAGGGCACCGACCCAGGGGCTCGGCGGTGGGACCTGCTCCAGCTCGGCGATCTCCGCCGCTGGATCGGCCGGCGCGGGCCCCGCCAGGTGCCGCGCCAGCCCGCTCAGATGCCCGGCCCCGATCACCACCAGGACCCGTCTCGGCGGGTGCTGTGCCAGCTCCTGGCGCAGGCGCGCGGCCATGTAGCGGTCGCGCTCTTCGATCAGCGGGAGATAGAGTTCGCGCCGATCCGCCGCCAGTTCCGCGAAGGCGGTCTCCAGGACGTCCCCCTCCTTGAGGTGCTCGATGTCGTGTTCGGCGATGCGGCCCCCGGCCACCAGGGCGGTGAGGATGCCGCTGAACAGGTTCAGCCGCCGCCACCACCCCAGGCCGCCGGCCACCCGGCGCAGGGTCACGCCGATCTCGCGGTCGATCAGCCACAGGGGGAGCCCCCGGGCCACCGCCAGCTCGATGGCACGGCGCTGTTCGGCCCCGGGTTCGACCCCGAGGTCATCCGCCAGGCGCTGCTGGTAGGCGCCCAGGGCCAGGCTTGCCACCACCCGATAGGCGTTGCCCTGACGGATCACCCGCAGCAGATCCAGGCGTGCCAGGGCGTTGGGGTCGGTCAGGGCCTGGTAACGGCTGCGGCACAGCTCTACGGCCACGGCATCGTAGGCCCCGGACCCGAGCAGTTCCGCAACCTTGTCCGCACTGGCACGGGAGACATGGGCCGTGCCGAGGAGGGTAAGGTGCGACCCGGCCAGGTTGAGGTCACGGCGCGGTTCCGCCGCGATTGTCGCAGACCCGGCTGGGACTTGGACGGGGCTGGCTTGGTCGTCGTCGGACATGGTATGGGGACTGTGCTTGGCTGAGGGCTGAAGGACTATACCCGGCGGGGCGCCTTGGTGCCCCCCGGCGCCTGCCGTATTATCCCCATGCCCCCCGGGAAGGAGAGATCGCATGACCGAGTCCAGCCCCCGTCGCCACCACCTCAATGCCCTGGCGCTGGTGGTCCTGGCCGCTAGCCTTATCGGCGGCTGCGCGACCTATAGGGAGGACCGCAAACAAGACGCCCTGGAGGCGGCCACCACCGCCTATGCCACGGCCCTGCGCTGGGGCTACTACGAGACCGCCATCGGCTACCTCCACCCCGACAAGCGCAGGGTGGTGGATGTCCCCACGGACCTGTCCAACATCCGCGTCACCCGCTATGACGTGGTTCAACCCCCCATCCCCTCTGGCGAACTGACCGCCGTTCAGGTGGTGCAGATCGACTACCTGCATGTGGACACTCAACGCATGAGAAGCCTGGGCGACCGCCAGGAGTGGCGCTACGAACCCGCCACCAAGACCTGGTGGCTTTACTCGGGGCTGCCGGTCTTCAAATAGCCCTGGCTGGGGCTGCCTCTGCCAGGGCACGACGCAGGGCGGTCTCTACCCGCTCCAGGTCCACCGGGAGGGGGATGGCCTCGAACAGGGGGAAGCGTACCTGCATCCCGGCGAGCTTTTCGCGGTGTTCGGGCGGGTAGAAGCAGATTACCTTGACCCCGGGGTGGCGCTGGAGCCGCGCCATGAGGGTCTCCAGGTTGCTGCTGCGGTCACGAAAGTCGGACTGAAAGTTGTACTCGGCGACGATGACGTCCGGGATCTGCCCCTTGAGGTAGACCTGGGCCTTGCGCTGGGAGGCGACGACCTCGGCGGCGAAGCCCAGGCGGCGGTAAAGGCCGGCCAGATTCGGGTAGCCGCCCAGCTCGACGATGGCGAGCAGGCGCGGGATTGGGCCGGCTGGGTCGGCCATGTCAGGCAAAGACGACCCAGGTGGTGGCGATGTACTTGACTCCGGCGGTGACGGTGGCGGCACGGTGCTCGTGGGTCCAGAAGGGCGGGAACAGGACCAGCTTGCCGCGCTGCGGGGAGACGCTGAACCCCTGGTAGAGGAATTGGGTCTCGCCCCCGGGGCCCGGGACATCGTTCAGGTACCACAGGGCCACCAATTGGCGCTGGCTGAAGTCATGGCTGCCGCCGTCGATGTGCCAGTGGTAGAACTCGCCGGGCAGGTAGCGCTGGACCTGGTAGCCCATGTCCTTGAAGGGCCCTTTGAAATAAGGGAAGGTCTCGCGGAACTCCCGCAGGGCCGCGGCGAGGGAACGGAAGAACATCTGATCCACGTCCTTCCAGTCTGGCTTATTGCTCACCACCAGGTCCGTGGTCTGCTTGATGCCCCGGTCCTTCGCCTGTACCTGGCCGATGCGCCCCTCGTACTGCTGCTCCGGATGGGCCTCGAAGCGCTCGATCACACCATCGCAGAAGGCCGGCGGCAGGGCTTGGGGGCGCTCGAAAATGAAGCTCCCGGGGACCACCTCGCGCAGGCTGGGCAGGGGGGCGATGGTGCGGTCGAAGGCGGTGGCGGTCATGACGGGCTCCGGCTTGGCTGGGGAAAGTTCATTGTCCCGTCGCCGACGGGCGGGGGCAAATGCTCCCGGTCACCGGAAGACCTTCGTGGCTGCGCTCCACCAGATCGCGGATCGGCCCAGCGGCGGCCGCACCCCGCTCGGCGTGCAGTTCGAGCATGTCCCGGGCCAGGGCCTCCCAGTGGTCCCGCCCGCCGGAGGCGACCGCCGCCAGGGGCGCCGTTCCGCCGCCAGCGCGCCAGACCTCGTAGGCCGCCTCCACGCCCGGGAACAGGGCCCGACGCATGTGGCTCAGGTTGCCGACATAGAAGTGCAGGGAGGCCGTATCGCCGCTCTCCGCCAGGGCAGGCAGGGTCACCAGGCAGTCCGCCAGGTGGTCGCGCACGGCCCTGGCCATGATCTCCGCCGGGGTCTGGATCAGGTCCAGCAGCATTTGGCTCCAGGCCTCGCCGAGGCGTCGGCCGACCTCATACTCCCCCTGTTCGTGGAGCAGGACAGTGGCGATCTCGCGGTCGGTCATGGCGTCCAGGGAGGCGTCCAGGGCCCCTTCGAAGTCGTAGCAGGCGAAGGCACGGCCCAGGGCATTGTCCGGCCGGCTCCAGCGCCAGGATTCGAGCTTTTCCCACAGCAGGCGGCGCAGGGATTCCCGGCGCAGGAAGATGGTCTCGCCGCAGGTCATGGCCGGGGGCGCGGTGAGGTCGCGGGCGTACTCCGCGGCCACCACATAGACGGCGCAGTCGCCGTGGCGGCGCTCCTGCTCCAGGTCGCCGAGGACGAAGTGGGGTTTGCCCTGGTGGCCGAGCCCGCCGCTGTAGACCAGGCCCATGGGGACCAGGCGGGCGTTGATTCCGTCGGTGTCGTAGGGGTCGAAGGTGTCACCCCCGATGACGATGGGCGCGAGGGCCGCCCCTTCCAGGTCCTCCCACAGGGACTCGCGACGTTCCAGCCAGCCGCCGACCTGCGCCTTCTCCAGCGGTACGCCGTAGGGCAGCCGGTGCTCCCAGCGGTAGTATTCCCGCATCTTCATCAGATAGATGCACAGGGAGTAGTCAACCCCGTGGTGAGCGTCGGAGATGTGGCAGTTGCGCTGGACGACTCGCGCCAGCTCGGCGATCTGTGGCTCTGTCATCTTGGGGGACCTCGCGGGGGCGGGTACGCCGGGGATTGGGCGAATATGCCGCCGCTTTGCCCGACGGCAAGCCCCACACAGACCTCCCCGCGGGGGCCGACTGCGGCAGAGAAAGTGCCTGCGAGACTGCGCCCCAGAGCCATGAGCCCGGCACCCCAGGCCAAAGCAAAGCTCTCGGCAACACGGGAAATCCCGCGGGGCGCTCCCATATAGCCCGAGCCGCCGACCCTGGCGGCCACACCCATCCGCCCACCAGTCATGAGGAGACCAGGCCTTGGCGATCCGAATCAAGAGCCATTGGAACAACGACGCCGCCGACCACTCCCTGCCGGAGATCGCCAGCGCCCTGGCCTTCATCGCCTGGCGTCTGGCCCTGGACAAGGCCATCAACCTGCATTGCGAGCGCTTCGTCTACAGCGACGACGCACAGCGCCTGGCGGTGATGCAGGAGTACCTGGTTTTCCTGATCCAGATCGCCGATCGCAAGGCGCACGCCGTGCTGGATGACGCCGACCGTCGCACCCTGATCACCAGTTTTGCCACCAAGGTCATAGAGCACGTCCAGGACAATTCCGCCGACCTGCTCGGCCCCGGGGACTACGGGCGACCGTTCGTCGAACGACTCAATAGCCGCTCCGGGGATTACGCCGACTTTCAGCTCGACGACCAGGGCCCGAGCTACGCCTTCCTGCGCCACCTGGGCTTCGAGATCCAGTCGCTGATGGGCGAGGGCCAGGACAACCGCTGGGTGATCGACCAAGTGATGGACAAGGACGGCTGGGATGCCTACAAACAGTTCGCCCGTGCCTTCGAGAACCTGTTCGACTGAGGGCCCGCGCAGGAGCAACAACCGGATGGGCGGTGACAGGCCCGCCCCCTTTAAGAAGGGCTCTGTCTGCGCTACGTGTAGGTCGGACTTCAGTCCGACGCGGCCTTGCCGGCAACCCCATGCCCTGCTGTCGGGCTGAAGCCCGACCTACACCCTGGGGCACAAGGCATTTCGATGGCTCAACACCGAATGTAGACAGAGCCTTAAGAAGGCCGCTGGCGCCAGGTGGGGGTGACCTCGACGCTGGCGCTGGGACTGCCGATCCAGATATGGCCGCCGTCGAGGGTACATTGCAGGTCCATGCCGCGTTCGACCAGACCCGTGAGGGCCGCGACCTGATCGGCGGGGATGTCGATAACGCTGAGGTTCGACAGGCGCTCCAGCTTGTCCGCGTTCTGCTGCCACCAGATGTCCGCCGAGCGGCCGCCGTAGCTGACCACCACCACCGCCCGGGCACGGCCACAGGCCTTGCGGATGCGCCGCTCGTCGGGCTGGCCCAGTTCGATCCAGCGATCGATCTCGCCCGTCAGGGTGTGTTGCCACAGGTCCGGTTCCTCGTCTTCGGAGAGGCCGCGGGTGAAGCTGAGCGCTTGGTCCGCGAAGAGGGCGAAGGCAAGGACCCGGACCATCATGCGCTCGTCGCTCTCGGACGGGTGTCGGGCGATGGTCAGCGCGTGGGTCTCGTAGTAGTGACGATCCAGGTCGCTGATCTGCAACTGGGCCTTAAAAACGGTTGCCTTCAGGGCCATGTGTGCCTCCTGGGGGTCGCGCGCTGGATGGAGAAGGCTGATCGGATCGGATACGCCCCCCTGGGCCTGGGTGGCCGTGGTCGGCCACCCGCCCGTCGAGAAAGCGGATGATGCGCCCGGCATAGGCGGCCATCTCCGCCTCGTGGGTGACCATCAGGACCGTGATCCCCCGGTCGCGGTTGAGCCCGGTGAGCAGGTCCATGATCTCGTGGCTGCGGGAGCTGTCGAGGTTTCCGGTGGGCTCGTCTGCCAGGAGCAGGCTCGGGTCGGTGACAATGGCGCGGGCAATGGCGACGCGCTGCTGTTGGCCGCCGGAGAGCTCCCCAGGGGTGTGGCCCTCCCAACCGGTGAGGCCGACCTGGGCCAGGGCCTGGCGGGCGAGGGTGTGGCGTTCCGCCCTGGGGGTGCGGCGATAGAGCAGCGGCAGCTCGACGTTTTCCAGGGCTGAGGTGCGATTGAGCAGGTTAAAGCCCTGAAAGACGAAGCCCAACTGGGTGCGTCGCAGCAGGGCGCGCTGGTCCCGCGTCAGGCCCTCCACGGTGATGCCGCGGAAGCGGTAGGACCCGGAACTCGGGGTGTCCAGGCAACCCAGGATGTTCATGGCGGTGGACTTGCCCGAGCCGCTCGGCCCCATGACGGCGACGAACTCCCCGGCATCGATGGCCAGATCCACTCCATCCAGGGCGCGCATCTGGGCGGCCCCGCTGCCGTAAACCTTGGCGACCTGACAGAACTCGACCAGAGGGGGTGTCTCCGCCCGGTCGCCGGACGTCATGGCTTACTCCCCGGGCGCTCGACATCCACCAGGACCTGCGTGCCAGGGGCCAGACCATCGTCCAGGATTTGGGTTGAGACCCCGTCCGTAGCCCCGGTGCGCACATCCACCGGCGCCGGGACCCCATCGCGCAGGACCCAGACCTTGGCACCCTTACCGGTGCGCCGGCCGGCCTCTGGTATCCGCTTGACCTCGGGGGTGCGCCGCGGCAGGAGCATCGCCACCAGACCGCCGCTACCCTTGGCCGCCTGGGCCTTGGGTGGGTTGAAGCGCAGGGCGGCGTTGGGGACCAGCACCGCGTCCTGTTCCTCCCGCACCAGGATCTCGGCGGTGGCGGTCATCCCGGGGCGCAGGGACAGATCGGCATTGTCCAGGGCCAGCAGGGTGCCATAGGTGACCACCCCGTCCACGGTCTCCGGGGCATATCGGACCTGGGTCAGGGTGGCCGGGAAGTCGCGGTCCGGGTAGGCATCCACGGTGAAGCTGGCCACTTGCCCCTGGGTCACCTGGCCCACGTCGGCCTCATCGACGGCCACCTTCAGCTCCATTTGGGCCAGGTTCTCCGCCAGGGTGAACAGGACAGGGGTCTGGAGCGAGGCGGCCACGGTCTGCCCCGGCTGCACTTGGCGCTTGAGGACGATGCCGTCGATGGGGGAGCGGATCGTGGTCTTGTCCAGGGTACGACGGTCGGCGTCGAGTTGGGCCTGGGCCTGGGCGACCTGAGCCTGGGTGACCGCCAGGAGGGCGGCGGCACGCCCGGAGGCGGCGGCAACGGTGTCGAGTTCCTCCTCGGAGGACAGGCGCTTGGCGATCAGGTCGCGGGTACGGCGCAGCTTGTTGGTCGTCTCGGTGACGGTCGCCTCGGCCTCCTGGACTCGCGCTCGGGCCAGGTTCAGCGCGGCCTCGGACTGGCGATGCTTGGCCTTGGACTGGTCCGGATCGAGACGTGCCAAGACCTGTCCCGTCTTGACCCGGTCGTTGAAGTCCACCTCCACCGACTGGATGGTCCCGGAGACCTCGGTGCCGACCTCGACCTGGGTGATGGGTTCGAGCTTCCCGGTGGCGCTCACCTTGACCCTCAGGTGCCCGACCCGGACCTCGGCGGTCTTGTAGCGCATCGGCGCCTCCTCGCCTCCCCCGAGGAAGGACCAAGCCACGGCGCCCAGGCCAATCAGGGCAAGCAGGGCGAGCCACCACCCTAGGCGCCGCCGCGAGGAGGGGGCGCCAAGCTCGAGGGAGTGGGCAAGCTGGGTGGCTGCGGTGGGGGGCTCGGTGGACATGACTGGAGGGTCTCATGGACGGCGGCCGGGTGCCACGACTCGGGTTCGACACCAGCGGCCACGAAGGTTCAGTACCTCTGGGCGATGGCCCAGCCAGTGCCGCGTGCGGGCACGCCAGGTGGCAACCTCGCGGCCCGCGACCATATCGACTTTGGCCCTTGGTGACCAGACGTGTCTTCTGACCAAAGGCACGCGGTATGGGGCCTTGGCAGGTCAGTCCGCCCGACCGGCGGGCCCACCCCGAGTCCCGCGGTCTGCCGGCCGCGTCTCGGGCCGGGGTGGCTATGGGCCGGCGGGGGCCGGTATCATGGCGCCTGCGCCGGCCGCGCCCAGTCTCATGCGAGGTATGCAGAGGTCCCGTCTTGCAGGCATTGATCCACTTGTTTCTCGAACTGTGCCTGCTGCGCAAGGGGCCCCAGGACCTACCCGGCTCCACCGCACTGGTCCAGGCCCTGGCCCTCGTCTATCTGGCGGTGGGGGTGGTCGTCGGACTGGCGACCGGGCAGGGGCTCTGGGCGGCACTCGCCCAGACCTTGGTGGACCTGGGTCTGCTGCTTGGGTTGTTACATCTGGGGTTGCAGTGGATGGGGCGCTCGGCGCGCTTCCTCCAGGCAGGGGCCGCCCTGCTCGGCAGCGGCGCCATCTTGAGCCTCCTGGTGCTGGTTCCGCTCGGCATGGCCCCCTCGGGGGAGGATGCCGAGCTAAGCGGCCTCGGCGCTCTGCTGTTCATGGCGCTGCTGGCCTGGAGCATCTTGGTCACCGGGCACATCCTGCGCCATACCCTGAATCTGACCCTGGTCCAGGGCGCGCTGATCGCCGTTGCTTACAACCTGCTCGCCTACGTTCTGCTGGGCGCGCTCTTCACGGGGACCTGAGATGCACCTGCACATCCTTGGCATCTGCGGGACCTTCATGGGCGGCATCGCCTTGCTCGCCCGCGCAACTGGGGCACCGGGTAACCGGCTCCGACGCCAACGTCTATCCCCCCATGAGTACCCAGCTCGAGGCCGCCGGCATTGCCCTGACGGAGGGCTATGGTGCCGAGCAGCTCGACCCGGCACCGGATGTGGTGGTGGTGGGCAACGCTATGAAGCGCGGCCTGCCGGTGGTGGAGGCCATGCTCGACCGCGGCCTGAGCTATGTCTCCGGTCCGCAATGGCTGCACGAGCACCTGCTGCGGGAGCGTTGGGTCCTGGCGGTGGCCGGGACCCACGGCAAGACCACCACCGCGAGCATGCTGGCCTGGGTGCTGGAAGACGCCGGTCTGGACCCAGGCTTTCTGATCGGCGGCGTGCCCCAGGGGTTCGGGGTCTCGGCCAGGCTGGGGTCGGCACCCTTCTTCGTGGTGGAGGCGGACGAGTACGACACCGCCTTCTTCGACAAACGCTCCAAGTTCGTGCACTACGGACCCCGCACCGCCATCCTGAACAACCTGGAATTCGACCACGCCGATATCTTCGACAACCTGGCTCAGATCCAGCGCCAGTTTCACCATCTGGTCCGCACCGTGCCGGGCGCTGGGCTCATCGTCCACCCCCAGGGGGAGGCGGCGCTCGATCAGACCCTGGCCATGGGCTGCTGGACGCCATGCGAGACCTTCGGCGACGGCGGCGACTGGAGCGCGGAGCTGGTCGAGGCCGACGGCTCGCGCTTCCGCGTCCTGTTTCGGGGCCAGGTTCAGGGCGAGGTCGCCTGGGGCCAGACCGGGCGCCACAATGTCTCCAATGCCCTGGCGGTCCTGGCGGCGGCCCGCCACGCCGGGGTCCCGCCGGCCGTCGGTATCGCCGCACTGGGGCGTTTCGCCGGGGTCAAGCGGCGCATGGAACTGCGCGGTGAGGCGGCGGGGGTGAAGGTCTACGACGACTTCGCCCATCACCCCACGGCCATCGCCACGACCCTGGAGGGGCTGCGACGGCGGGTCGGCGAGGCGGGCATCCTGGCGGTGCTGGAGCCCCGCTCCAACACCATGCGCCTGGGGGTGCACAACGCCGAGCTGGCCACATCCCTGGGGGATGCCGACCGGGTCTATGTCTTTGCACCAAAGGACCTGGGTTGGGACCCGGCGGCGGTCTTCGCACCGCTTGGGGCCAAGGCCACGGTATTCGCCGAGGTCGAGGCCATCGTGGCGCGGGTCGCCGCCGAGGCCCGCCCGGGCGATCAGGTCCTGGTGATGAGCAACGGCGGCTTCCAGGGCATCCATCAACGGTTGTTGGATGCCTTGGGGAGAACCACAGCCGCCAGGTGAGCCTTTTGCTCCCCCGTCTCCAAAGGGCCCTATCGTTCCCGGGGCCTGCATCCTTATCCGAGCAGCGTGATGTCTGATCGGACAGCCAATCGGCAAGGCCAAGCGGGTGCTGGACCGGCGCGGGATCGACGGCCAGGCGTGAGGGTTGGAGTCAGGCAGCGCCCGGGGCGGACACCGCCGCAGGCAGCACCCGGACGGTATTGGGCAGGTGGTCGCGCACTACCCCGGCGAAGGCCTCCAGGGCCCGGCGGCGGGGGAAGCTGCGACGGAATATCAGCGAGATACGCCGGCTGGCGTCGGGCAGATCCAGCCGACGGGCGATGATGCCGCTGTCGGTCATCCAGCCACCGCGGATGGCCAGTGCCGGGACCAGGGTGCAGCCGAAGCCCGCACCCACCAATTGCAGCAGCGTCTCCAGGCTCGCGGCGCGCAGGTCCGCCAGCTCCCCGGTCTGTGCGCGCTCCTCCAGGCGGCAGACCTCCATCACCTGATGGGTCAGGCAGTGCCCCTCCGCCAGGAGCAGCAGATCGATCTCCTTCAGGTCCTGGGCGCCGATCTCGTCCTTGTCGTAGAGCGGGTGCTTGCGGGGGTGGGCGAGCCAGAAGGGCTCGTCGAAGAGCGGGATGGCCGTCAGCTCCGGGTCATCGATGGGGGTAGCCAGCAGGGCCGCGTCGATCTCGTGGCGATGCAGGCGCCCCAGAAGGGAGTCGGTAATCTCTTCGGACAGGACCAGGCGCATCTGCGGGAACAGCCGCCGCAGCGGCACCAGGATCAGCGGCATCAGGTAGGGGCTTAAGGTCGGGATGGCGCCGATGCGCAGGGGACCGGCGAGCGGGTCCTGGTGGTCCCTGGCGAGTTGCTCGATGGCCTCCGCCTGCTCGATGGCCAGTCGCGCCCGCGCCACGACGGCCGCGCCGATGGGGGTGAGCTCCACCGAGCGATTGGTGCGCTCGAAGATGGTGACCCCAAGGTGATCCTCCAGCTTCTTGATCTGGCCGCTCAGGGTCGGCTGGGTGACGAAGCAACGCTCCGCCGCCCGCCCGAAGTGGCGAGATTCTGCCACTGCCACGATGTATTTCAGGTCGCGTAGGTTCATGGGGGCGATGATACCCGAGTGTCATTGCGGGAAACGATAGCCGGCCAAGAAGGATGGCAAAGCTGTTTACCACCAGGCCAAGCCCCTGCCGACCCCCAGGCGGGAATCTGTTACCGTATTGCCCCAGAACCGATGCCGCCCCAGACTCAGCCCCAGCCCCCGATGGCCCTGACCTACCGCGTCTACCCCGCCGAGCCCCAAGCCCACCTCTTCACGGTGGAGGTCGAGATCCCCGAACCGCGCGGCCAGGCCCTGACCCTGTCCATGCCGGCCTGGATCCCCGGGAGCTACATGATCCGGGACTTCGCCCGCCATATCCTTGACATCGTCGCCACCGACGCCGAGGGTACAGTCCCCTGCGAGCGCATCGCCAAACTCGACAAACAGACCTGGCGCCTGGTCCACCGCGGCCTGGCAATGCGGGTCCGCTACCGGGTTTATGCCTGGGACCTGTCGGTACGCGGCGCCCATCTGGACCAGACCCACGCCTACTTCAATGGGGCTGCACTCTTCCTGAGGGTGGCCGACCTGGACCAGGACCCTTGCCGTCTGGAATTGGCCCCGCCGCCGGGAGGTATCGGCGCCGACTGGCGGGTTGCCACCAGCCTGGACCCGGTCGCCATCGCCCCCGCCGGCTTCGGCACCTACAAAGCCGAGGATTACGCCGACCTCATTGACCATCCGGTGGAGATGGGCCACTTCCGCCTGATCGCCTTCGCGGTCCAGGGCATCCCCCACCGCATGGCCATCACCGGGCGTCACGACTGCGATGAGGCCCGGCTCCGACGCGACCTGGAACGGATCTGCACCGAGCAGGCGGCCCTGTTCGGCGAACTACCCCTGGATCGCTACCTCTTCCTGGTCAGCGCCCAAGGCGAGGGTTACGGGGGGCTGGAACACTCCTACGCCACCAGCCTGATGTGCGTCAGGGACGATCTGCCCAGGCCCACGACCGAGGCGACGGAGCCGCCAAGCACCGGCTATCGGCGTTTCCTCGGCCTGTGTAGCCACGAGTATTTCCACCTCTGGAACGTCAAGCGCATCCGCCCCCAGGCCCTGATGGACGGCGGCCTGGAGCGCGAGGTCCACACCCGGTTGCTGTGGGCCTTCGAGGGCATCACATCCTATTACGACGACCTCGTCCTGGTGCGCAGCGGCTGCATCGACGAGTCGGCCTATCTGGAGCTGCTGGCCCATGCCATCACCCGGGTCCTGAGTACCCCTGGGCGCCTGGTGCAGACCCTGGCGGAGTCGAGCTTCGATGCCTGGACCAAGCTCTACAAGGCCGACGAGAACGCCCCCAACGCCATCGTCTCCTACTACGCCAAGGGCGCCCTGGTGGCCCTGGCGCTGGACCTGACCATCCGTCGGGACACCAACGGTGCCAGGTCGCTGGACGATGTCATGCGCGCCCTGTGGGAGCGCCACGGGCGCACCGGGATCGGGGTACCTGAACGCGGCGTCGAGGCCCTGGCGGCGGAGGTCACCGGGCTCGATCTCGCGGGCTTCTTCCGGCAGGCCCTGGATTCGACGCAGGACATTGACCTTGCCCCCCTGCTCGCCCAAGTCGGGATCGAACTGTGCCTGCGCCCGGCCCGGGGGGCCAAGGACCAGGGCGGCCTGGCCAAGGACGCGGCGGGGGCGATGCCCCCGGCCAGCCCGGTCCTCGGGGTACGCCTCCAGTCCCAGGGGAGCGAGGCGATCATCGCGAGCGTCCTCAGCGGCGGTGCGGCCCTTGCCGCCGGGCTTGCGGCGGGCGACACCCTGGTCGCAGTGGAAGGCCTGCGCGTCACCCGTAAGAACCTCGACGCCCTCATCGCCCGTGTCCCAGCGGGAACCCCAGCGCGCATCCATGCCTTCCGTCGCGATGAACTCATGGCGTTCGAGGCCCACCCGCTCCCGGCCCCGGCGGACAGGTGCGACCTGCGCCTCGACCCCCAGGCCCCGCCGGAGGTCACCAGGCGGCGCTCCGCCTGGCTGGCATCCCGGGTCCGAACCAACCAGGGCCTGGGATGATGGACGCCGGACGCCCTACCACTTTGCGCGCCATCCGCCTGCTGGCGGACGGGGCCTGTCACTCCGGCGAGGCCATCGCCGCCCACCTTGGCCTGAGCCGCGCGGCGGTCTGGAAGGCCTTGCGCAAGGCATGCACAGACCTCGGCCTGGAGATCCTGGCGGTGCGCGGCCACGGCTACCGGCTTTCAGCACCCCTGGAACTACTGGACGCCGGGCGCATCCTCGCCGCTCTGTCCACGGCGGCCCAGGGCGGTTGCCGGGCGCCGCGCCAGGCATGCCCCCGTCCTGGGGGGCATCACCCGCCTGGAGATTCATGACCAGATCGACTCCACCAACAGCCATCTGATGCGTGAGGCCGCCGCCGGTGCGCCCAGCGGGACCCTGTGCCTAGCCGAGCGCCAGAGCGCCGGGCGTGGACGTATGGGGCGGACCTGGGTCTCCCCCTTCGGCAACAACCTCTACCTGTCCCTCTTGTGGCGCTATCCCTTCGGCTTAGCCGGCATGACCGGCCTGAGCCTCGCCGCCGGGGCCGCGGTGGCGGATGCCCTGCGTGGCGCCGGGGCCACCGATATCGCCCTGAAGTGGCCCAACGACATCCTGTGGCGGCGGCGCAAGCTTGCCGGGCTCCTGCTGGAGGTGGCCGGAGAAGCCCAAGGGCCGGCACATGTCGTGGTCGGAGTCGGGGTCAACACCCACCTTAACCCCCGCGATGCCGCCGCCATCGATCGCCCCTGGATCGACCTGGACCAGGTCCTCGGGGCCGGTACCTACTCCCGCAATGTGCTGGCGGCGACAGTGGCGGACGCCCTGGGCGCGGCCCTGGAGCGCTACGCCAGGGAGGGCCTGGCCCCCTTCCTCGCCGACTGGGAGCGCTATGACCTCTACCGCGGGGAGCGGGTAGAGATCCGCTGGGGAGCGGATGTGGTGCGCGGCATCCATCTCGGGCTCGATGCCCATGGCGCCCTGCGCCTGGACACCGACCAGGGCATCCAGACATTCCACGCAGGCGAGGTCAGCCTGAGAATGGAGGGGGACTGAGGTCATGGATCTGCTCATCGACATCGGCAACACCAATCTGCGCTGGGCCACCCATGAACCAGAGGCCGCAGACTTGGGCGCCATCGCCGGGGTCCGCCACCATGGAGCCCTGCCTGTCGATCTGCTGGCGGCCTGGGATCGACTGGACCCGCCGGCCCGCGTCCTGGTGGGCAATGTCGGCGGTGACGACCTGGTGCAGCACGTTGCCCGGGCCACCCGCTCCCTGTGGGGGGTCGAACCGCGGTTCGCCATCCCCCAGGGTCAGGCCCTGGGGGTGCGGGTCGCCTATGCCGAGCCGACCCGCCTTGGCGTCGATCGCTGGCTCGCCCTGGTCGCTGCCCACCACCAGGGGCCAGGGGCCGCCCTCATCGTCGATGCCGGTACGGCCATCACCTACGACGTGCTCCTGGCCGACGGACAGCACCTCGGTGGGCTCATACTCCCGGGCGTCCACCTGATGCGTGCCACGCTTTTCGGGCGCACCCGCATCCCGCCGGTGGCGGGGCTGACACACCCGGACTCCAGTGCCCCACCCTGGGCCACCGACACCGCCGCAGCCATCGCCGGCGCCTCCCTCCAAGCGCCCGCTGCCCTGGCCGAGCGCCTTTGGCGGCGCCTGTGCGACCAGGCCGGGGAGGGCGCGCGGCTCATCCTTACCGGAGGCGACGCCGAACATCTGGCCCCACTGATCGCAGGACCTGTCCGCCTCCAACCCGCCCTGGTCCTCCAGGGTTTAGCACTCGCCTTCTGAGAGACACCCATGCTGCCCTGGCTCATTGCCGTCCTCCTGGTCCTCAACCTCTGCCTCTTCTGGTGGGGCCAGCGCCATGAGGTCCCCATCGATCCCAAGCTGCCGCCCCTGCCCGCAGCGGCCTATAGCATTGAGCTCCTAGACCCTGCCGGTGAGGCGGATGCCATGATCGCACCGGCACCTCACCCTGCTTCCACCACCATGGTTTCGATACCGGAGCAAGGCGCCACCCAGAGCGGGGGCTTCCCACCGGACCCCCAGCCCCCCTCTGAGCCTGCGACGGCCGAGGCAACGCCCAGCACCGCAACGGATGCCGGCAATGCACCAGTCGCTGCGCAGACCGTCGATGGCACCGCGCCCCCTGTCGCGGCCGAGGGTGTGCTGGCCACGCCGGACGTGACCCCGGGGGCCGAGGCCCTGTTGCCCACGGCGATTGGTGCGGGGGCCGCCGGTGGAGCGGTTGCCGGATCGGCCGTGCCCAAGGTCACCAAAAAGCGCAAGGTCAAGCGCCGGAAAGCGGCCAAGCCAGTTGAGCCATTCCATGACTTCTAATAGAATCGGGCGCCCTTCAAGCCCAATGGGGCCCGACTGCCCCTGACAGTCCGGAACGCGGCCCGCCAGGGCCATCGGCAACACGCTGGCGTAGCTCAGTCGGCAGAGCAGCTGATTTGTAATCAGCAGGTCGCGGGTTCGAATCCGGCCGCCAGCTCCAATAAAACAAGCGGTTAGGCGATCAGTCTAGCCGACGCACCCGATGAAAATCGCCCCCCGGGTAACACCACGGGTAACAAATCGCAGCGTTTGACCGCGGCGGCCCACAAAAAACCCCGCACTCGGCGGGGGGCGAAAAGTACTTTGGCTCGTGTGTGTGTCAGAGCCCGGCGACTCCGGCGGTGGTCACACAGCGCGCACGGAGACCTGGCGCCAGAAGCACGTTCACAAAGTTCACATGTTCACACTCCCGGCGATGGAGCTACCAGCGCCCCCCCGACTCCGGCGGGGGTCACACAGCGCGCTCAGAGACCTGGCGCCAAAACAAAGTTCACAACGTTCGCAATGTTCACGGGGGCGATGGAGCTACCAGCGCCCCTCGCCCTCTGGAGCCCGGCTTGCTGCGCGGCGACCCGCTCACGTGTGACCGCGACAGTCCAGCCGCCCTCGACCATCCGCCCCACCAGTGCGGCCCACAGCCACTCGGGCGCGGCGTGGATCTCGGCGAGGTTGCGCCAGGAGTCGCGGATGGTGGTGTTTGCCACGTGACAAACGGCCATGACGCTGTAGGCAGAGACAAAAAAACCCGCACGCGGCGGGGTCAGGGTCAGGTCGCGGACCCAGGGCGTGTCTCGGAAGCGTCTCCCAGGGCCAGGGCCAGCTTGAGGACGATCCCAGCGGCATCTCCAGATCTATCGGTTCGGCGGGTCCCCGGCCGGTGCGGCCTGGGCACCAGTGCCGCCTTGGGAGTGGCGCAGGCCGTAGGGCGACCTTATCCGCCCGCTGACGGACCGCTGTCGGCCAGGAGCGGTCCCCGAGGATAGTTCTGTTCGCGGCGCCTTAGGGACGTTAAGCTGCCGCCCGGCAGATCGAGAAACTTGAGCCTGGCCACTTATCCGCCGGCCCCCGACCCGCCCGATAGGACATTGGCGGCCAGCGTATCGAGTCACTTCCAGATGTGATCGACCAAGAGCTTCTGCGACCGTTGCCAGTAAACTGAATCCGCTGGAATAGCGTGGATGAATCGGAGGGTTCCATGCCTTTGCAAAACCGAGTGACGCCTTGGGGAGAGATCGTTGCGCTGCCGGAGCGCGGCCAGCTCATGGGTAATCGCGGGTGCTTGCACGACGCGCACCGTCGCGTGGTGAAGCGCTGGGCGCGGGTGCCGTGGATCACGTGTCTGCTGCAGTTTGGGGACCGGCAGCGCGAGGTGATGACGCCAGGCCAGTACACGGAGCTGTTTTTCCTGGACGAGGCCACGGCCCTTGCGGCTGGCCACCGGCCGTGTGCAACCTGCCGCCGCGCGGACTACAACGCCTTCAAAGCGTTCTGGCTGGCGGCGAACCCTGATCTGGCCGCGACCGCAGACGGCACAATGGCGTCAATTGATGAGCTACTGCACGCCGAGCGGGTCGATGCCGATGGGCGCAAGCGCACCTGGTCTGCCCGCCTTGGCGAGTTGCCGGACGGGACCATGATGGTGCGTGAGGGGACGCAGGAGCCCTTGCTCGTCCAAGGCGGGGCCTTTTATCCGTGGACGCCGGCTGGGTACGGCCCGCGCCAGGTGGCGTCACCCGACCTGCCGGTGCGGGTACTGACACCGCCGTCGGTGGTCAAGGCGCTGGCGCAGGGCTATCGGCCGGCCGTGCACTCAAGTGTGGCGGTCCCGGTCCCGTGGCCGGGCACGCCAGCCCCAGCGACTGAGAATATGACGGATCGGGTGACACCGATTGCGGACAGCCCCGCGCCGCTGGCGGCCAAGTGCGCGGACACCGCGGTGAATCGCGCTGGGGAACGGCTCTTCCGGCTTGAGCAGACGCCGGCGGGGAAGGCGCTGTACACCTATTTCGCGGCCGTCTTGATCGCCACCGAGATGGATCAGGGGGCGGTGTACCCGCTGAAAAGGTTCCTGAAGAACTTCGGCGGCCACGAGCAGGCCGGTCGGATCGAAAGGGTACCGGGTGGTCACCGCTTGACGCGCGCAGGCAGGGACTATTTCGCGGACCGTTACCAGCCCGGCAATCCGCAGCACGTCGATCGCCGGGAGGTGGAGGCCATGCTGCGGTTGGTGCGTACCGGGAAGGCGCCCGGGTGGGTGCCCGCGGACTGACAGGGCGGGCAGCCGCGCACGCAGCGCGAGCGTCGACCTGCATCCCGGGCCAGCTGGTATTCCCGACCTGGGACCGAATGGAGGCGAAGCCGTCGATAGCGGTGTAGCGGCCAGGAATGCCGCGGACCGGAGCCTTCAGGGCCTCGGCAACCAACGCGGTTGGCGGTCAACTTCTGCCCATGAGGGCTCGAATTGCAGGCGCAGGTCGAGCTGAAAAAATGCGCGAGGGCGGCAGACTGGTTCTAAACCGTCCCTTTGTTTGACCGGATGGGGGATCGGCTGCAGGGGGCCAACACGATGAACCAAACTCAGGCACTGCACGCCTTTTTTGGCCGTAGGGGCATGACCGGTCCTGATGGCCGCCCCCTTTTTGCTTATCGCCTCGACGGTAAAGAGATCGGCAGGTTTGAAACGTTTGTACGACAGATGTTTCAGGGCATTGCACTAGGGAAGCAGTACGAGGACTTCCCGCCGCTGTTCTGCCTGTATGCGGCCGAGACGTTCCGGCGCGAGCACGCCGGTGGGCCCTGGGCTTGGGAGGCGGTATTCCGTCCACTCGGCCTGACACAGCCCGCCCATCCGACGATCCACCGCTTGGTCGAACAGGGCCTGCGCTGGTGGCAACGGCCACTCATGCAGGGTCACGACGGGATGCGATTGTTTCTCGTGACTGTTGCCTGCGAGGGTGGGCTGCCGCTACGGCTGCTGCAGCAGCAAAACGCGCGGCTTCACACCTTCTTCACCGAGTTGCTGGAAGAGTATCACCGTGCCGGATGCCCAGGGGAGGCGGATGCCTACGCGCGGGCCAAGAAGCTTTCCCACCGCCTACCCGCTACCCACCGCCAGGATGTGGTCTTTCAGCTCGGCAGCAGACTCGTCGTGGCGGCGGTGGAGTTGTGGCAGGCCGTTGGCGACGTGCCGGACCCAGTCGCCGCGCTGGATAAGCAAGTTACAGACTGGCGCCTGCGGCTACCCCTCAGCGCGGATGACGCAACGGTGAACGCGCTCCTCGCGCCCCTCATGAGCCGAGTCACAGGGCTTGCGCAAGCGGTGACGGCACGCTTGCGGTGGCGTGGCTTTTTACGAGAGACCACCTCCGGTGTGTGGGCCGTCGAAAAGGCCCTCGATCTCCCCGATACCGTTGCCAGCGCAGTCCTGCGTCAGTGGCTCAACTTGGGCCAGGACCAGCCGCTTCCGACTCGGTTGCGGGTCCTATTAGGCAACGAGTCAGACAACGAGGTCGTGGCTTGGTTGACCCGCGGGCGCGGCGATGGCGATCGGGTGCTGTACCGCCGCGAATGGTTACGGCGCGACGGGCTTCGCCTGTCGGGCAGCGCACTCGTTGCGCCTCAAGAGCTGGCGCTCGACGACGGGCAGCGTCTGACTCCGCTGCAGGTACGCTTCGCAGAGCCGTGGGCCGAAGGTCTGCCCTGGGTCTTCACCGAGAAGGCCGGCGGGCGAGTGTGGCAGAGCCAAGGGACCGCTCGAACCCGCTCCGAGGTGGCTTGGGCTGTGGTCCCCGCATCGCTCCGCCCGGAGGTGGACGGGGTCGCCACCTGTCGATTCGTGGGTAAAACCGTTGGCCTGGACCTTCTGGTCTACGAGGTTCGGACGGCGGCACTGTTCAGCTCCCTGGAGGGCGACTGTTACCGCGTAACGTGCGGTGCCCCCGACGACACCGACGAGGCATACATCGTCTCTGGAAACTCACTCGCAGGGGTCCTTGGACCGCGTGTGGTCTACCAGGGACTACCCTCTGTCCAGGTCGAAGATACCGATGGGCCTCCCCGACCCGCGGCAGGGGTATGCGAGTGGCGACCGATGGGCGGCACCGGACCCTGGAGGAAAGATCCCGAAGGGGCAGGTCTCCTTTGGTTGCGGCTGGTGGACCCGCAGGGCGCTGAATGCTTTCGGCGGCAGGTAGCTGTCGTGCCCCGCCAGTTCCGGATCCAGCGGATGATCGCCCAGTCTGGGGGTGCGGGGAGTTATCGCTTCAGCGACCTTGGAGGAGGACAGGTCGCCGTGCAGGCCCTAGGAGAAAAGGCGATCGACACAACGGCGAGCGGGCCAGACGAGGTGATCGTCGCCTGTCCCGCCATTGCCGGAACCAATCTGCCTTTGCTTGCAGTGGAGATCCGTTGGGGAGACGGGCAGCCCGTCGACTTCAATCTTCCTTATCCCCAGCGCGGGGCTGTCTTTCTTATGGGCGGCCGCACCCTGAGGCGAGATGCCGCGGTACCAGTGGACCGTTGTGGAGGCCTCCGGGTCGTCGTGCTCGATCCAGCGGGTCGAGGTCGCTATGACTTGGACGGAGAGCTGATCGGCACGCGTTTCGGCTTCCGCAATAGGCTGCCACCGCTGCAGGATGGCCGACTTGATCTCAGCCTCCATGTCTGGCAGGACCGCTTGTCCGCCCTGCTTGCGAGCCAAGGTGACGTGGACGCCGGGATTCGGATTGCCGTAACCCGCGATCAAAAGCGACTCGCACAAATTCTAGTCACTCGTTTCGACGCTACTATCGTGCCGGGTGCACAGCGAGATCGCGTGTACGTTCAGGACCGACTCCCCTGACCATTTTGATGCAAGTTGGCAAGATCGGCTGGCACTGTCGGTACTTCCGCTTTGGGAGCCATCGCGCTGCGCTCGGCAGCTCGAGCGCTGCCCTGATGAGCCGCTCTGTTGGATGCTGCCCGATGACTTAGAGGCGGGGCCCTGGTGGGTGATCGGGCGCGAACGGGACTGGGTTCGGTTTCGTCCGCTCCTTTGGCCGGTGACGACCGGAGACGAGAGCGGACGGGGGAGCGAACTCGCCACTCGTGGAGGCCATCCGCGAGCGCGCTCAGGAGGTGCGCCAGCAGCGCCTGAGTGAGGCTGTGGCGGCTCTCGGCGAGAACCCTGATGATCCCGATTGGCCGCGGCTGTTCTCCTACTTTGATCTCACCCGAGAATTCAGCCCAAACACGCTGGACGTCTTGCGCGAATTGCCAGATCAACCGCGCACCTTGGCGATGGCGCTGCTCCGCGCGGGGGATGACCCTTTCGAACGCGTATGGGCGCTGGCGGAGGGGCTTCCATTCCTATGGTGGTTGGTTCCGGTAGAGGAGTGGCTCGCGGCGTCTGCGGACTACCTAGCGACCATCCAGGACGCGTTAGGCGACGCGGATGCTGATGGGGAATTCGTCGTATCTGTGCTCGATGGATTCCGCACTCGGGCCCAGTCCCGGCATCAAGCCTTCAATCCCTTGTGCGACTGGTTACAGGAACACCTCGTGCCCTGGAAGCCGTTAGGACATAGCTTAATGCGAGCGATCCGGGCACAACCGGCGATGCTGAGGGACCTCGTCGCCAGCGCGGAACGAGAGCTACAGGCACGCCATGGGTCGGGGAGATGTGGCCCAATGGAGCCGAGGTAATGGACAGGGCGAAGACAATGTCGTTTTCCCGGTACCGCTTCGAAACCCGGAGCGAGCCATTTCGTCCCGTACGCTGCGCCCCGTTTGTCGCGGCGGATACGGCGATCACAGGGACCGAGTTCGATGGCCGCCTTGTGCTGGAACTGCGTCTAATTCGAGCCTTTGATCAAGAGTGGTTCGACGCCGTCTATACCTTCGCGCTCGCTTTGGGGTTGGCCGCATTGCCCCCGGAAGCGGATGCATAGTGGTCAACGAGGCATAGCGATTCAGGTCGGAACGCCGACAACGATAGGTAGATGGATAATGGCAACCGCGACACGTCTCTCCTATTCGGTATTGGCCGATCAGCTCAGCAATCGCGCGACGCGCGCCGTGCTCGGTTTGCGTGGCCTCAGAAGCGGCGCTCTGCGCGCCCACCTCGAAACAGGTCTCAACCGGCCGCCAGGGGTAGAAGGCTCGTTCCTGGCGGACCCCGTCTTCGAGGCCATCTTCGGCTGGAAGCAGGCCGACCCGACGCTCGGAGATCTCTCCGGCGACCTTCTACATCCGGATCTCGTCCGTGCGCTGCGCGACGCGCATACCCAGGGGCTGTCGGAGGACTATCGCTTCCCGTCCGACCGCCGGCCATACACCCACCAGCTCGCAGCATGGCAGACACTAAGCGAGACGGACCCTGTGCATTCTGTGTTGGTGACCAGCGGCACTGGTTCAGGCAAGACCGAGTGCTTCCTGGTCCCTATCCTCAACGACCTTAGCCGTGAACTGGAGCGCCGACAAGGCCACCCCCTCGTGGGGGTGCGGGCACTGTTTCTTGTATCCGTTGAACGCATTGATCAAGAGCCAGCAGGACCGTCTTGTGGCTTGGTCGGAGCCCTTCAACGGAAAGCTGCGTTTCTGCCTTTACAACGGCGACACACCAGAAGCAGGGCCGACCCGTCTGGCAGTGTCAGGTGCCGGATCGCCGCACCCTGAGATCACAGCCGCCACCTATCCTCGTTACCAACGCGACGATGCTGGAGTATCTCCTGGTGCGTGGCGAGGACCGACCTATCCTTGACCAATCCCAGGGCGGCCTGCGCTGGATCGTCATCGATGAGGCCCACTCGTACATCGGCTCTCAAGCCGCAGAGCTGGCACTGCTGCTCCGTCGGGTGGTACACGCCTTTGGGGTGCGGGCGGAGCAAGTTCATTTCATCGCAACCTCGGCGACGCTTGGGGACGCCAGCGAGAAGAGCCGCCAGCACCTTACAGAGTTTCTGGCTGATGTGGCTGGGGTTTCCAAAGAGCGGGTACGGGTGATTGAGGGATTCCGCGAGGTTCCTCCTTTGCATACGGCGCCGGAACCCCAACGGTCGCACACCCTGGCCGCGATGCGGGATCTTTCACCGGTGGACCTTTATTCGATGTTGGCGGGCTGGCCCGCGGCTGCGCCATGCGCCAGGCCATAGTCGAACGGCCGCAGCGGCTGTCGGAGCTTAGCGCGGCTGGTTTGGGAAAGGATGGCACGCCGTCACGTCAGCAGACTCTCGATCTGCTCGACGTGTGTACCGATGCAGTCAATGCCCATGGAGAGCCATTTCTCCCTCTCCGTGGGCATTTTTTTCACCGCACGTTGAGTGGCGCGTGGGCCTGCGCAAACCGAAGTTGTTCAGGGCGCATGAATAGCGCGCTGGACAACAAAGGCTGGCCGTTTGGCGCGGTTTTCCTAGAGCGGCACATAAAGTGCTCGCACTGCGGATTCCCGGTGTATGAACTGGTGCAATGCGGAGAGTGTGGGGCAGAGTACTTGTCGGCCGTTGAACGCCACGAGAGCGGCAAGGACTGGCTGGACCCAAGTGATTATCGGCGCGATGACGACGAGTTCCAACAGGAATTGGAGCCCCTTGATGCGGACAGTGGCGACACGGATGGTGAAGCCGGGTCTGTGCCGGGCGTGGTTCAATCCCGTCTGCTTTCCGGGTGCATGGACGCCCCATCGCCGCGACTCACGGCAGACGGCGGTTTGTACTGGGAAGGTGGGGATGGGTCTCTGGTGCACATCCTGGTGCCCGAGCAAGACGGCTGCGGTGTCTGCGGTGAAAGGGATTATGCCGGCCGCGCCCTCTTCCGGCCAATGCGGGTGGGGGCGCCGTTCCTGCTCAATACTGCCATCCCCACCCTTTTTGAGCATCTTCCCGATTTCCGCGACGGGATGGACGCGCGCCCACGCGGTGGTCGACGTCTCATCAGCTTCACCGACAGCCGTCAGGGCACGGCGCGTTTCGCAACGAAGCTACAGCAGGAGGCCGAACGCAACTACGTGCGGAGCCTGCTCTACCACTCACTTACAGCGGCCCATGCTCCCGTCGATCCGGCGCAATTGGATATGCGTAGGCAGGAGGTCGCCGCCCTTGAGGCCGCGGTCAGGCTCCACCCAGCCCTGGCAGACCTCCTTCAGCAGAAGTCGCAGGGAGCTTGACCAATTGAGTACGCCGGCCCTTAACCGCATTTCCTGGACGGAGGCTGAAGAAAAGCTTCTTCAGTCGGACGATTTCCATCGTTTCCTTCTGCCAAGCCTTCGGGATCTCACTTACGGCCAGCTCAATGAGCGCGGCATCGCCCGGTTGTGCCTCCTTCGGGAATTCTTTGTCCGTCCAAGACGACAGTTCTCCCTGGAGGGCTTGGGGCTCGTACAGCTCCGGTACCAAGGCATCGATAAATCCGAGCCACCAGCGGTCATGCGCGGGCTGGGCGTGACCGCGGACGATTGGCGGGCTTTACTTCAAGTGGCCATCGATTACTTCCTCCGCAGTGGGAGCCCATCTGTTGCGGCTCCCCCTGATGTGATGCGTTGGTTGGGGTACCCTGGCCGACCCAGTTGGCAACTGCCCCCCGACCAAGTGCGGGACCGGAAACTTCAACGAACCTGGCCATCCGCTTGTGCACCCCAGTGGAAACGGAATCGGCTGGTACGCCTCCTTACCCACGCCTTTCGCCTAGATCCAGGTGACGCGGAAGCCTGTCACCGTCTCGATGAGATGCTGCGAGCGATATGGGACGGGGTGCGTCCGGTGCTGACCTTGGGCGAGAACGGGTATAGGCTGGAGTTGGAGCAGCAGGCCGCTCTTGCCGAAGTCGGAGAGGCCTGGCTCTGCCCAGTGACACGTCGCCTTCTGCCGATCGCCTTCCGTGGACTTACTCCGTATCTACCCGGTTTGCTGACAGCCGACGAGCTTGCCGTGGCGCTGCAGGTTCACATGCCCCGATTGCCGCACCCCTTCTGGGCCGGAAAGACTACGGAAGTCGCCGATCAGTGGCTCGAAGACGGATCCCTACGTCCGCACCCTTCGAGATTTGGGCGCCTGGACCGATATCAGCGATCGCATGGCGCGTTACAGCCCCTTCTTCTTAGCGAAAGAACACTCGGCACAACTCAGTGGGACCGAACTCACCCGCCGTGAGAACGCTTTCAAAGATGGCCGGGTCAACCTCTTGTCCTGCTCCACAACCATGGAGATGGGTGTCGATATCGGTGGATTGACCGCAATAGCGATGAACAACGTCCCACCCCATCCGGCCAATTTCCTCCAGAGGGCCGGGCGTGCGGGTCGGCGCGGCGAGACCAGGGCCCTCAGCTTCACCATGTGCAAGGCAACCCCGCACGGGGAAGCGGTGTTCCTGGACCCCACCTGGCCGTTCTCCACCCCACTGGCCCTGCCGCGCGTTGCCCTGCAGAGCGAACCTATCGTGCAACGGCACGTCAATGCGCTGGCACTGGCCCGTTTCCTGAACACCCGGAGCGACCGCGTCCATCGTCTGCACGTGGGGTGGTTCTTCGAAGCACAGGAGGGCGAATCTTGCCCCGCCGATCGGTTTGCAGACTGGTGCGAGGCCGAGGCAGTGGCTGATGACTGGCTGCGAGCGGGCGTGGAGAACGTCACCCGCCGTACACTGCTTGCCGGACTGGGCGTTAAACGCCTTCTCGCGCGGACAGCCGAAGCCTTGCGGCGCGCGGCTTCAAGGTGGCGGCGCGACCTGGACGCCCTCTTGGCCCAAGAGCAGATCGTCCGAACGAATGACGGAGACAGTGTCGCTGAGCGGGCAGTAGCAATCCAGCTCACCCGGCTACGAAAGGAATACCTGCTGGGCGAGCTTGCGGATCTCGCCTTCCTTCCTGGTTATGGATTCCCCACGGACGTGGTGCCCTTTGTGACGACCACGCTCGAGGAGTTATCGCGTAAGAAAGCATCTAGCGACGATGGTCGAGAGGACAACCGGGCTTGGCGCTCAGGCTACCCCAGCCGTAATCTCGCCATCGCAATCCGAGACTACGCCCCTGGTACGGATACAGTGTTAGACGGCCGCGTTTACCGCTCTGGGGGCGTGACACTCAATTGGCAGGTCCCCGTGGACGCTGGGGGCCCACCGGAGATTCAGGATCTTCGCTGGGTCTGGAGATGCAATGCCTGCGGCGACAGCGGCACACGCTCCACTATGCCCGAACGCTGCCCAGACTGTGCCGCTGACGCAACCCAACTCGTCCGAGCTCACTACCTGCAACCCGCGGGGTTTGCCGTGGACTTGAGAGAGCAGCCCCACAATGACGTAAGCATTCCGCAGTACATACCAGTACGTGACCCACTGATCTCACTTGCTGGCGCAGCCTGGATGAACCTGCCCGATGTTACGCTGGGGCGTTACCGTACCAGTACCGAGGGCCATCTCTTTCAGCGCAGCGACGGTCTCCACGGCCAGGGATACGCGCTGTGCCTCCGTTGCGGACGGGCGGATTCGATGCTAGTGCAAGGGGAGGTGCCGAAAGGCTTCAAGGACCACAAGCGCTTACGGGGCGGCAAGCTGAATGATCGGGAGCGGGCTTGCCCCGGCAACGACGAGCCGTGGGCGATCAGCATGGGGCTCATTCTTGGCGTCACCACCCGAACTGATTTACTGGAACTACAGTTGCGCGACCCAGCGACTGGGCGCCCCCTCGACCGCACTGCGGCCTATACGCTTGGTGTCGCGTTGCGCCGAGCGCTGTGCCAGAAACTCGGCATCAGAGGAAGGCGAGGTAGGAACAGCAGCACTCCCAACTCGCGACCGCGATGGCACGCCAGCCTATTCCGTGTACCTGTTCGACACCGCGAGCGGAGGCGCAGGCTACTCGAGCCAAGCCCCCATGCTGCTACCCGAGCTGCTGCGCGACGCCCGCGCAGTCCTGGAGTGCCCCCGCTGTTGCGACAATGCCTGTCAGGCGTGCGTGCTGACTGTCGACAGTCAGCATCAACTCGATCATCTGAACCGGCACGCGGCCCTCGACCTGCTCTCCGAGAACTTCCTGGACGCCCTTTCACTTCCGCAATTCTTGAGGGCATTCGGTGAGCACACCCACTTGGAGATGGAACCGCTTCCGCTCGCCCTTAGCCGGGAATGGCAGCGCCTGCCAGCCCGCGAGCTGCGGGTCCACCTGGGCGGAGAGGCGGATCGCTGGGAGCCGCTCGCCTGGTCGTTGCGCCACGATCTCGTTCGTTTCTCCGAGGCCGGTGTGACCGTCCGGCTATTGATCCCGCAACGGACTTTGCCTGACCTGCAGGACAGCCAGCGGGGCGAGCTGGCCGTGCTTGCCGGTTTCTCCCGTGCCGAGGTGTACGAGACGTCGATACCGGCCATCGCCGGCGGATTGCCCCTTTGTGTGGAGCTTGCTGCCGAGGATCAGGCGGTCCGCTGGGCCGCAAGCGATCCAATAGCGCTCGCGCCGGCGCCCGGTTGGGGCAGCGGGAGCCAGGGCGGGTCCTACGTCCGTGCGGTGGGACAAGGACTGCCCCCTCTCCCCGCAGGGGCCCGCCGCCTGGCTTCCGATGCGCTTCGGCCATCGCCGACGGGCTTGGTGGAAATTCGCATCGGGGAGGAGCTGGACGGCCCCTCCGTCCGGTTCGGCGAAGGTGCTTGGGACCTGGTGCGAAACAAGGCGCCGGCGCTCGCGCAATGGCTCGACGGAGCCCATCCCCTAAAGACCGTGCAGTACACCGATCGGTACCTGCGCTCGCCCCTCGCACTGCACCTGCTCGGCTCGCTACTCATGGCGCTTAGGCACTACCCCGGCGGTATTTCGCACGAGACCACTGTCACTGTGCAGACCGCCCGCCTGGAGCGCTTCGCGCCGCAAGAGCCGCAAGTGGTGCACCACGACTGGCGGGACGCCGAAGATCGTCACCTCGTCGCAAAGACCCTGCTACGTGGCCATCCGGGCCTCTTTACCTGGATCGATGATGAGGACGGGCGGCGCCTACCCCATGCCCGCGAGCTGGAGCTAGAGTGGAGCGACGGTCATCGTGCGCAACTTCGCCTCGATCAAGGCGTCGGTTACTGGCGGACAGTGGGAGGTCGTACCACATTTCCCTTCGGGGCGGACCCGGCACGACAGGCCGAGGCCCTGCGCCAACTCAGGCTACGGATTGCCGCGATGAATCACGAGTATCCGACGCTTTGGTACATTTCCCAGACGAAAAACCAGAGTCGGCATGCTGACTAAACTTCGACCAGTAGCGGGTCCGCCAGTACCTGAACACGAAGAGCGGTAAAGTAGTAGTGGCCAGGATCACCCCTGGCCCCATCTTCAGGCAATTTGAATTCCAGGCAGAACTCCGAGGACTGTGGACGTCACCCATGGCGTTGGGGAGTTTCCGCTGCTCCCCCGACTGCGGACCCCGGCTCGCGAAGCACCAGTGTCTGCACTGGGTCGGTGACCGCCCGTTCGCGGACACCTCGGGCCGAGCGTCGAGTCGACGGTCGTTCACCGGCCAGGAGCGGTCCCCGAGCATGGTTCTGTGCGCGACGGCTAAGGTATTCAGCGGCCGCCCGACAGATCGAAGCGTCTAATTATCGGGAGGAACGTCATGGCTGGCCGCCGTCTCTCACCAACATTCTTGGACGACCTGAGGGTCGGATGTCTGGCGCCACTTCTTGAACGGGTCAGGCGAGATGACACGCTCCATCTTGCCATTCGCAACGAGTACATCAACATCTACTATCGGGGTGGAAACCTACTGAGAGTGTCGCGTAACCCAGATGGCGCCGATACGGCTAGCAGTTACACGGCGAGGTTTCGACTCCAACTACTTCACGGGCAGCCACCCTAAGGTATTCAGCGAGTGCCCTGGCCGGATCGCGCGGAAAAAGCGATTGCACCAAGTGGATCGATGCTTTTCCACTTCCTCAAGCAGGAGATGGATCTGTGGTTCGCGGTGCACCTGAAGTTCGAACGCGAGTATCAGCAGCTCGTTGCCCGTGCCAATAATCGTGCGCATGCAGCAACGGCCACCGACTATTTCATCATCGACATCGAGTACGCGGAGGGCGAGGATCGATTTGACATGATCGCCGCCTTCTGGGAGTCAAGCGGCTCGGCGCGAAAGGCGGCCCACGCGAGGCTCGCGCTCATCGAGATGAAGTACGGCGACGGAGCGCTCACCGGGACGGCCGGCATCGACAAGCACATACGTGGCATGAACAAGTTCGCCGCGACACCCGGCCTGGTCGACAGAATCAAGGCCGAGGCGGTTGCCATGTTCGAGCAGCAACTGGAACTCAAGACGATCCATGCGCCCAAGGCGATCATCCAGTTCACCGACGAGGAGCCCGAGTTTATCCTGTTTCTCATGGATCACGATCCCGACTCCTCAAAGCTGAAGAGCGTACTCCTCGACATTGGCGCCGGCATTCCCAAGCCGGCCGGATACGAGCTCAAGCTGTGCGCGGCCACATTCATGGGCCTGGGGCTCTTCAAGCAGAACGTCTATGGCTTGTCCGAGTTCTTGAACCGCATGCGAGGCCAGATTCACTCAGCGGACTAGGAGCCCCACCCTGCATCACATCATCCACGGCGGTGCCGACCGGATCGGCGGCATGTGCATCGAGGTCGCATCCGACGATGGCACGCGCATCCTGCTCGACCTCGGAATGCCGCTCTACGACGCGAACCACGAGGACTTCCCCCGGGACACGCAGCAGCGCCCCACGCGCGAACTCATCGCCGAGAAGGTCCTGCCCGACGTCGCGGCCCTCTACGCGGACGATCCTGCGGCGCCTGCCTTCGCCGCGATCATCCTGACGCACGCACACCTCGACCACTACGGCCTCGCACATCATGCGCACCCCGACATCCCGGTCTACGGCAGCCGAGGAACCATCGCACTCCTCGAAGTGGACCGCGTCTTCTTCCCCGACGCAGCCCTCCCCGGCGACCTGCGCGAGCTCCCCGAGGATGGCCCACTGCTGATCGGCTCGCTGGCCATCACCGCCATCCCCGTCGACCACGCCGCACCCGATTCGCGCGCCCTGTTCGTCGAGGCCGACGGCCAGCGACTCCTCTACTCCGGCGACCTCCGAGCGCATGGTCGCACTGGGTATCGGTTCGACGCGCTACTCCGCGACACGCGGCTCCACGGCATCGATTGGCTACTCCTTGAGGGTACGACGCTCGGCGCGTCCGCGAGCTCCCATGGGCAGCGCTCCGAGCAAGACGTCGAGGAATCGCTCGTCATGATCGCCAGGCGCGACACCGACAAGCTCCTCGGCGTCATCGCCCCGGGCCAGAACCTCGACCGCCTCGTGTCGTGCTTCCGCGCCGCCAAGCGCAGCGGCCGCCTGCTGGTGGTCGATCCCTACCAGGCGTTCGTGCTCACGAAGCTTGCGCCCCTTTCGACCTCGATCCCCCAGTTCACCTGGGACCTCGTCCGCGTCTGCTTCGCTCCACACCAGGTCGAGCGGCTCAAGAACGCCGGTCTCATGCAGTTGGTCTGGGACATGCGCAGTGCCTCCAAGGTCTCCACCGACGAGCTCGCCGAGAACCCCGGTGCGTACCTCATGTGCGCACGAGCGGGCTTCGGCATGACGAAGGTGTTCGACAAGATCGGGCCGGGCCGCGTGTCGCTCGTCTGGTCGCAGTGGAGCGGCTACTGGAGACGCGGCGGCTGCCCCATCCGCGAGTGGTCCGAGCGCACCGGCGTCGAGGCGCGGTTCGTCCACTCGGGGGGTCACGCCTGGCCCGAGGACCTCAAGCGACTCGCCGAGGCACTCCAGCCGAAACATCTGGTTATCGTACACACGGAAGGGGGTGCCGGGACGACGTTCGCCAGCCCGCCATGTCTATCATCCGACTCGGTCTGATGAAGGAACACACGGCACACCAAGTGCAGCCGCCGCGGGGGGCTGCGGCGAAAGTCCGCTGTCCGGTGGACTGCTGCCGTTGAGATTCGGGGAACGGATGTCGGCTGTGGGTCGGTGACCGCCCGCTGGCCTCGCGCCAAGCTTCTGTTTCCTCACTAACCAAGTGGAGACAGACCATGGCCAACACCAGTATGCCGACGACTACCCCTCGCGCGCCCTGGAACAAGGGCCGGCTCATCGGACAGAAGCCGCCCCTGAAGCTCCGTGAGGTGTGGACCGTCCGCACCCGACTGCAGATGGCCGGGGACACCCGACAGATCGCCCTGTTCAACCTCGCCATCGATAGCAAGCTGCGCGGATGCGACCTCGTCCGCCTGATGGTTCGCGACGTGGCGCACGGCAGCCAGGTCCTCTCGCGGGTGACCGTCGTGCAGCAGAAGACCAAACAGCCGGTGCGGTTCGAGGTGACCGATCAAACCCGTGAAGCCCTCACGGCCTGGATCGTCAAGGCGAAGCTGGCGGCCGGGGATTACCTGTTCCCGAGTCGCCAACGCGGATCGCCCCACCTCTCGACTCGCCAATACGCGCGCATCGTCAAGGGTTGGATCGGCCTGCTCGGTGGGGACCCGCAAGCCTACGGGACGCACTCCCTACGCCGGACCAAGGCCACGCTGATCTATCGCAAGACCAAGAACCTGCGGGCCGTCCAGCTCCTCCTGGGGCACACCAAGATCGAGAGCACCGTTCGGTACCTCGGCATCGAGGTCGACGACGCTCTGGAGATGGCCGAGCGGACCGAGTGTTAACCCGGTACTGCCCGCCCCTGCACTGGGGCGGGGCACTATCAACATTGCCAACCCTTGCTACGATCACCCGCAATGAAGTTGATCGCGACGAGGATTTCGGCACGGGCATGAACGTCAACCTCACCCCCCAACTCGAAAACCTGGTGCGCCGTTAGGTGGCCTCCGGGATGTACACCTCGGCCAGCGAGGTGGTGCACGAGGCGTTGCGACTGATGGAGGAGCAAGACCAGCTGCAGGCGGCGCGTCTGGCGCAACTGCGTAACGACATCCAAGAGGGGCACGACAGTGGGGCAAGCGAGCCCTGGGATCCCGAGGCGACCAAGCGCCTGGCGCGCGCGGCGCTCCCCCCGGCGGGGGCGGGACGGCCTGATGGCGAGCGTCCTACGCCGCGGGCCAGACGTCCCTCTGCAACGCGTTGTTGGCACTCGGCTCACCACAAGTACATGCTTGATTTTTGGTGATTAGTGTCATGCCTCAGCCAGCCCGCGCCGTTGCTAGGCGCAGCCACTTTTCGGGCGCCGGTTGTGTCCTTGCGCAGGTATGCAGCAGGCGCCCGACCAAAGACGGGAGGTCGAACCGTCGGTTGATGCGATATTGTGCCTCGGCGAGGTAGCGGCGTGTGTACTTGCGGAACTTGAAGTGATGGTAGGTCCCACGGATTGCCGTCTTGAGGTTGGCGATGAAGGTGTTAACCCAGCGGAAGGGCTCCAGGTCGCTGGAGCGGTGCGGGGTGACGATGATCGCGCCGTAGGTCTGCACCACCGCCGCGGCGGCGCTGAAGCTGGCCAGGCCGTCGGTGACCAACTGTACGGTCTCGCCGAGGGCGCGCCGCGCCCAGTCTTCCACGGAGCCGGCGGTGAGGTCTGCGATGGGGTCGAAGCGCACATGCCAGGGGTGGCCGTCTGCATCGAGCTCGACGGCTGCGACGAAGGGGACCTTGTTCTGCGAACCGCGCCCGCGCTTGCCAGGGCGCTTGCCGCCGAGGTACGCATCGTCAGCCACCACGACCCCGTCGAGCTGGCGCACCGCTTCGCGCTCGGCCATGGCCTCCAAGAGCTTGTGCTTGAGCCGCCAGGCGGCGCGGTAGGACACCCCAAGATGGCGCATGAGCGACAGGGCGGAGATGCAGTTCTTATTCTGCGTGACCAGGTAGATCGCCTGGAACCAGATCGTCAGGGGCAGCTTGGAGCCATGGAACAGGGTCCCGGAGCGCAACGTCGTCTGCGCCCGACAGTGCGTGCACTGCCAGTACCGGCGTCCATCGGCCAGGAACTTGGAGTGCTCGCGCCCCCCGCACTCCGGGCAGATGAAGCCCTGAGGCCAGCGCGCCCGCTGCAACGCGGCCTCGCACTGGGCCTCCAGGCCGTACTGATCAACAAACGCGCTCAGGGACATACCGTGTTGGAACTGGATCGGATTCTTGGACATTGCCGGGGCCTCGCCTGGGGGTGTGGCGAGGATTCTGCGCCCCAGGGTGGCTCAAACCGTGAGTCCGCTAGCTGAGCCACGACGCTAATCACCTGATTTTTTGTTCATGATGGCTAGGCCAAATCGTTCCGAGCATGGTGTTTTCGCCACGCCGTAACAAACGTGGAGTGGCAGCAAATGTTCCGCGCGGGGATGGCAATAGCGCGCCCCGGGAGCATCCGACCAACGAATCAATCTTTGTGCTCGTTCTTGTTCCGATAGATCGGCGCTGCAACAGGTCTCCGCCAACCAGTCTTCGAATGCATGATTTAACTCCCGCGGTTCGGCCGTGTCGGCGGCGAAGAATGCCCGAGATTGTGGAAGGAAAAACCAGAGCCGATCACCAACACATTCTTCTGACTCAACGCACCGAGGGCTCGCCCGATTTCGATGTGCCTAGCCGGATCCAGGGTGCCCACCAGCGACAACTGGACACAGGGGATATTGGCATCCGGATACATGATCTTGAGGGGCACGAAGACGCCGTGGTCGAATCCTCTGGTCTCATGCAGCCGGGCCTCGATGCCGGCAATGCCCAGCAGCTTGTGGACTTCACCGGCCAGCAACGGTTCGCCGGCGCAGGGATATTGGATGTGGTAGGACTCATCAGGAAATCCGTAATAGTCGTATATCAGTGACGGGCTCTTCCCGGCGGTAAGCGTCGGGACCTGCTCTTCCCAGTGCGCGCTGACCACCAGGAGGGCATCTGGCTTGGGGATGGTGAACGCGATGTTTTCCAGGCACGCGACCATTTCCTGGTGCCCGGCATCATCTAGAAGTGGCAGGGGGCCACCGCCATGAGAGAGAAAGAGCGCTTTAGGTTTATGCGTCATGGTTGATCCGCACGAATGGTAACAGTCGCAATGAACTGACAGCCATGTTGATTGCGCTAGATGGATTTCAGGCTATCTCGAAAAACTGGACCGCCCGGAACGCTGTGACTACCTGCCGCGCTGAGCGTATCCTGCAGAAGCATAGGCGACTCAGGGCGCACTGTTCCTCCGAGTTTTAAGTACGCTTGTGGGGCGGTCAGCGTCGCACGTGGGGGGTGACTGCGGGAGGCTGCAATAGCGTCCAGAGCGGTCGCTCAGCATGAGCCGCCGAGTGGCAGGTCTGGGTCGACAAGGGCCCGTACGGCCTCCCTCCCCCTGGCAAGAGCGGCTGAGACCGATTCTTCACTGGCCTGACTAGCGCTCAATGCCACGCAGGTGACGGGCAGCTGTCCCCCCGCACGGGTTCATTGTAGAGAGCAAGCACAGCCAAGCCGGTTTCAGCCGGGCAGTCGCCCGGTTCTCCCTGTGGCCCCGACGTTGAACATCACTTGCCGCGCACCGGCGTCCCGATCCGGCCGCCGCGGCTCGTCGCTACATCCCAAAATGCGGGGGAAACCGTGCAAGTGCCGAGAACGTGCCAAGCCGTTCCGACTGCGTCCTGCTGAAGCCCGCACGGTTTCGACAGAGCGGCTGGAACTGGCGGACCAAATTTCAGCATCCACTCTCGGGGGACAAACGGGAACCCCGCTCACTGACATTGAAGTGAAGGAGCATCGGGTGCGCGGTTTACGCCTCACCGGCCCTTCGCCCATCATCAGATGGGAAGTCTTCCAGCGGCCCCGCTTTCCTTGCGGGGGACCTCGCTGACTTTCTGCTCGCGGGGCTCACTTACAGTATAGGTTGGTGGGGGGAGACAGTCGAGTCCCCGATGTTGTTTCCGCCCTGATCTCCGCCCCGATGGGCCCGGTTCCGGCTCCCGATTGGCCCAGAATCTGGCCCGCATTGAGAAGTGCTGGCACTGTGCGCTTGCCCTTGCAGAGCCCGTCCTTCGATGCAGAATCTAGTAAACCACGGCGGCCGTGCGGTTGGATTTCCTATCCCCGGAACAAGAAGGTCGATTTTTACGAGCAGAAGAATTTTCGCGAAGTGCGCGACCCCCAGAAGCCGTATCCCTACGATGTGAGTTGCTGACTTACTCGACAGGAAAGTCGAAGTAGGTCTCGGGGTAAGGTTCTGCGTTGAGTGTGAAGTGCCACCACTCCTTCGGGTAGGGGCGGAAACCGTGTTTGATCATCACCGTTTGCAACAACATGCGGTTTGCGCGTTGCTGTGGTGTGAGCGCAGGATGATCAGGCCATGAGGCTACTCCGAAGAAATCATATGGCGTTCCCATATCAAGCGAACGCTGCGGGGCGGATAGCTCAACGAGTGTCAGATCCACGGTGCTGCCGCGGCTGTGGCCGGAGCGCTCAGCGATATAGTCTTCCTTGAATAGATTGCGTTTGTCGACGTCCGGGTAGTACTCGGCTTTCATCCGCGTGTCGGTAATGTCATTGGCCCAGCGCACAAAGTGATTGACGGCACGTTGCGGGCGGTAGGCGTCGTAAATCTTGATTCCCAGCCCGAAAACCTTAAGGTCTGCCTGAACCTTGGTGAGAGATTCAGTCGCCGGGCGGCTGAGGATGGCGCGATTGCCGGTGTAACCATC
>CAWDHW010000010.1:0-190634 GCA_963802205.1 uncultured Gammaproteobacteria bacterium
CACAGGCCCGCGCCAACATCAACGTCCAGCTCCACGTCGCCCCCGATGGCGAGGTCGCCTTTATCGGGGCCTCCCAGCAGCGGGTAGAGGGGAGCGGCTACTGCGGTAACCTCATCGATCCGCAATGGGTCCCACCCCCGTCGGTGGCCCTGATTTGCGATCAGGTCGCGCGCCGGGCGGCGGCGCTCGGCTGGCATGGGGTCTGTGGCCTCGACCTGATGGAGGACGCCGCGGGGGAGGTCTGGCTGATCGATCCGAACTTCCGCCTGAACGGGTCCACCCCATTTTTCCTCTTGGGGGACTACCTCGCCACCCGTCACCGCCGCCCGGTCCTGACCACCGGCTACTTCTGCTACCCTGGCCCCCCGGTGGAGCTGTTCGAGCGCTTTCACCAGGAGATCGACCGCCGCGAGCTGCTGCCCATCGGGGCCCACTATGACCCCAGGGAAGACGGCAACACCCGCATCTACGCGGCGGTCATCGGCGAGGACGACCCCCAGACCCACGCCGGGCTGCTGGCCGCCTTCGCCGCCAGGCACCTCATCCCGGGCATCCATCTATGAGCCAGATCGCGGGCGTCCAGTCCTTCGAATACATCCAGGGGACCCTCCCGGTCCTGCTGGAATTGCCCCACGGCGGCCACCTGACCCCGGACGAGGTCAAGTGCTATCTCCACCCCAAGTTCACCCCCGGGGACCGGCGCGAGGACTCCGACGAGTTCAGCGACGAGCTCTATCTTGGCCTGCCGGCCGACCCCCATATCCTGCGCTTCATGATCTGGCGGGCCCACGCCGACCCCAACCGGGAGTGCGACGACCTCCAGCCGGACGGGACCGTCAAGACCCTGACCAGCCAGGGGGTGAAGATCTACCAGTCCGACCGCGGCCTGCCCTCCGCGGTGCGTCAGCTGGTCATAGACCGCTACATCCGCCCCCACCGCGCCCGCCTGGAGGAGTTGATCGCCAGCCCCGCCATCGAACGGGTCGCCTTCTGCCACACCATGCCGGGGATAGGCACCCGCACCTCGCTGGACAAGGGTGACCTGCGCCCCCTATTCACCTTCGGCAACGGCGGCGACACGGACGGACGCCCACTCAAGAACTGCTTCGCCGAGCGGGCCCTGCTCCTGGCACTGGGGGAGATCGTCGAGACCAGCGTCGCGGACCTGGATGTGGGATTCAACTTCTGCGACGTCATCCGTTTCAACCATCCCTACACGGGTGAGAACTCCCTAAATCGCTTTGATCCCGAAGACCCTGCAAGGCAAACAGGCCCTGAGCATCGAGATCAACCGCGACCTGCTCCTGCACAACCCCGACAACATCACCCCTACCCGGGCCATCGTGAACCGGCTGGTGCTGGCGATGGCAGAGTGGGGAGGCGCCTGGGGCGCGCGCAGTGAGGGCACACCGTACTGAGAGGCTTGACCATACCCTGCGACATCCTCGCCAGAACCCAGGCCGAGATCCAGCGGGTGAATCCCGTGCACTCATCCCTTCTGTTTAGGGCCTTGACCGAAGGAAGATCCTGGATGCCTGATGCGGCTCGGCGAGAGGCAGAATCATGGCTCCAGCGCGCCCACGATGATTTGGGTGCCGCACGCGAGCTGTTGTCGGGCACCGATCCAAAGGAGTCTCCCGAGCAACGCTCATTTCCATTGACACATTTCGGCGTCGATTCGCGGCGACTTCCCCGTAGCCCGGATGGAGCGTCAGCGGAACCCGGGTGCTGCCTGACAGACTGGGTCTACATCTACGGGTTACCGCTGAAACCTGGGTTCCCGTGTGAGCCATCCCGACTACGACAGGCGGCTCCGGGGAGTATTTGCCCAATGGCTCCGCGTGGGGACGGGGATCAGGCCAACGGCTGGCTCAAGGCTCAAGTCCCCACCACCGGTTCGACGACCAACTCCCATGCCGTATCCAGCCGCAGGCGGGCGGCATAGGCGGGACCATCGGCGTCCCGCAGCCCCTGGATGGGCCTGGTGCGGCGCTTCTGAATCAGGTCCCGGAGCTGGGCCTGGGTGAGGTGCCGCCCGCCCACCTCCTTGGGAATGACCAGGTGGCACCCCTCGCGGTAGCGGTCGCAGCCGAAGGCGCCGCGGCCCTCGATGATGTGCCCCTGACCGCACTTGGGGCAGGTCAGGGGGGCCGTGCCCTCACCGCGCGCCGACCGCAGTGCGGAACCGGATGTATCCTGCACCGGCGGCGCCAGGGCTTGCGCGACCGCGGCCGCAGGCGGTGGGCCGTCGGAGAAGTCGAATCCGACCTTGCCGCCCTCCCCCAGCTTGAGGCGTGCGCCAAAGACCCTCCCGGACTTAGCGAGGAAACCCTCGATACGCTCGGTGACGCCATGCTTCAGGAGGCGACCCACCTGGGTCTTGGTCAGGGTCACCCCGGCGACCTCCTTCCAGACGACGAAACCGCAACCCTCCCGATAACGGCTGCACCCAAAGGCACGGGCGGTCTCTATCAGGTCGCCGCTACCGCACAGGGGACAGGACCCGAGCCCCGAGGGTTTGGCCCCGCCGGGGCGGGTCGCTTTGCCGGCCTTCCCCCGCCGGCCGACCCCGGACCCTGGCCCAGCGGGGCGGGCCGCAGCCACCTGCTCGGCGGTCATGGCGGGACCCTCGGCGACCCGCGGGATCAGGTCGCTGACGAAGGCGACGATGTCGGCGTAGAAGGCATCGACGGACCGCCCCCCCTCCTCCACCTCCCTGAGTTGCTGCTCCCAGGCGGCGGTCAACTCCGGGCTGCGCAGCGGTTCGGCTACCAGGCCGACGAGGGCCCGGCCCTTGGCGGTGGCGCGCAAGGTCTTGCGGTCGCGTTCCACCAAGCCGGTGCGGATGAGCTTCTCGATGGTCTCGGCGCGGGTGGCCGGGGTGCCCAGCCCGGACCCCTTCATGGCCTGGGCCAGGGCCTCGTCCTCGATCTCCCGCCCGGCGGACTTCATGGCCGCAAGCAGGGTGGCGTCGGTGTAGGGGCGCGGCGGCTGGGTCTCCCGCTCCACCAGGTCCAGGGCATCCACATGCACCAATTGGCCGGGGGTCAGGGGCGGCAGGGGGGGCGCGGGCTCATCCCCGCCCTCCCCCGCCGCCGGACCTGTGGACTGGCGTGGCGGATCGATCCGTTTCCAGCCATCCTCCAGGACCCGGGCCCCGCGGGCGACAAAGACCTCGCCGCCGATGTCGAGGGCGACACGGGTCTCTTCCACCACCTGGTCCGGCAGAAAGACACCGACGAAGCGCGCCACCACCAGCTCGTAGACCCGCCGCTGGGGTTCGCTCAGGCCAGGCGGTGCCCGCCGTCCGGTGGGGACGATGGCGTGGTGATCCGTGAGCTTGGTACTGTCCACATAGGCCTTACTCAGACGGTGGCCGCCCTGAAGCCGGGCCAGGGCCTCCGGGGCCAGGGGATGGTCCAGGCGACTGAGGATGCCGGGCAACTCGGGAAGCATGTCCTCGGAGATGTGGCGGCTCTCGGTGCGTGGGTACGAGATCAGCTTGTGGGACTCGTAGAGGGCCTGGGCCGTCTCCAGGACCTGGGCCGCGGTGAGCCCGAAGCGGCGGTTCGCCTCGCGTTGCAGGCTGGTCAGATCGTAGAAGGGCGGCGGGCGGCGGTGCTCCACCGTCTGGTCCACTGCGGTCACGATCCCTGTCTGGTGGGGGCTGAGCCTCGCGTGCAGGCGCGCCGCCTCGGCCTTATCCTCGATGCGGGTCTCCCCATCCCGGCTGTAGCGGGCGCTGAAGCCCTCCGCCAGGCGGGCCACCAGCTCGTAGAACATGGTCTTGACGAAGCCGTTGATGCGGGCGTCGCGCTCGCAGATCATGGCCAGCGTCGGGGTCTGCACCCGCCCTATGGTGCAAAGGACGCCATTGCGGACCGTATAGGCACGGGTCAGGTTCATCCCCACCAGCCAGTCGGCCTGGGCCCGCGCGCGCGCGGCCCGCCCGAGGTCGTCGTAGTCCGCCCCCGGGCGCAGCTTGCCGAACCCCTCGCGGATGGCCTCGTCCGTCAGGCTCGACACCCACAGGCGCCGCACCGGCTTGCGGCAGCGGGCATGGGCATAGATGAGACGGAAGATGTGCTCGCCCTCGCGCCCGGCGTCCGTGGCACAGACGACTTCCTGACAATCGGCGGCGGTAATAAGGTCGCGCACCACGCGAAACTGGGCGACCGTCTTGGGGTCGGTCTTGAGCCGCCAATCCTCTGGCACCATGGGTAGAGGTCCCAGGGACCAGCGTCCAGCCCAGTCCCCGCCATAGTCGTCTGGCTCGGCGAAGTGGAGCAGGTGCCCGATGGCCCAGGTTACCCGGTAGCCGTTGCCCTCCAGGAAGCCCTCGCGCCGCCCCGTGGCCCCCAAGACCCGGGCCAGGTCCCGCCCGACGCTGGGCTTCTCGGCGACGACGACAGTGGTCATGTCCGGGGGGCCGGTCCCTCAGCTACCCAGTACCAGTGAGGCCAGCCCCAGGAAGATGAAGAAACCGCCAGCGTCGGTGACGAAGGTCAGGATGATGCTGCTGCCCATGGCCGGATCGCGCCCGAGGGCCCCGAGCCCCAGGGGGATGCCGATGCCGATCAGGGCCGCCAGGAGCATATTCAGCACCATGGCCACTGTCATCACCAGCCCGAGGTGCGTATCCCCGTAAAGGGCCCAGGTGACCAGGCCCATGATGGACCCCCACAGGGCGCCATTCGCCAGGCTCACGCCCATCTCCTTAAGCACCAGATAGCGGGCATTGCGCCCGTCGATCTGGTCCAGGGCCAGGCCACGGATGGTCAGTGCGACCGCCTGGTTGCCGGTGTTGCCGCCAATACTGGCGACAATGGGCATCAGGGCGGCCAGGGCGACGACCTTCTCGATGCTGTCCTCGAAGACCCCGATGACTCGCGAGGCGACGAAGGCGGTCATCAGGTTGATGGCGAGCCAGGGCCAGCGATTGCGGGCGGACTGCCAGATGCTGGCGAAGAGGTCTTCCTCACGTCGCAGACCCACCTGGGAGAGCATGTCCTGCTGGGCCGACTCCACCGCCTCTTCCATCACCGCATCCACGGTCAAACGCCCCACCAGTTGCCGGTGGGCATTGACCACAGGTGCGGCCACCAGGGCATAGCGTTCGAAGGCGAGGGCGGCGTCCCGGGCATCGTCGTCGGTCCGGAAGTAGACCGGGTCGGCGTCCATCACATCGCGCACGAGGTCGTCGGTGTCGTGGACCAGCAGGTCCTCGAAAAACAGCACCCCGGTCAGCACCCCCCCTTTGTCCACCACCATGAGCTTGTTGGTATTCTGAGGGAGCCGGCCCCGCCGGCGCAGGAAGCGCAGGACCACCTCCAGGCGGTGACCTTCGCTGACAGTGACCATCTCGAAGTCCATCAGTGCCCCCACCGAGCCCTCCGGGAAGGACAGGACGCTCTGAACCTGGGCCCGATCCTCCCGGGACAAGGCGTTGAGCAGCTCCGGGACCAACTCTGAGGGCAGGTGTGGAACCAGGTCGGCGATATCGTCGCTGTCGAGCTTGCGGGTAGCGGCGATGATCTCGCCTGGGTCCATGTCCGCAATCAGGGACTCGCGAACGGCATCGGAGGTCTCCAGCAGCACGGCCCCGTCCAGATCCGGCGGGACTAAGTGCCACAACCGGCTGCGCTGCTCCAGCGGCAGCCCCTCCAGGACGAAGGCGATGTCCGCCGGGTGCAGGTGGGCGAGCTTGCGGGTGACCTCGACGGCCTGCTGGCGGGCTACCAACGACTCCACCAGCCCCTGCCGATGGGAATGCTGGCGGCTGACCAGAGACTCCTCCAGGTGTTGGCGGTCGAGGAGCTCGCGGAAGTGGCGCAGGGCCTCTTGGGGGTCGCGCTCCTTCGGGGCCACATCGGCGCGGCTGGGACCGGGGTCACCGATGCGGGCGCGTTCGCTCCTGGGGTCTGGCGTGGTGGGGCTGGACATGACGGCGGACCCTCGGCTGCATCCTGGACCGGCGCTCGCACCAGGGGGTCGGGTCCGGGCCTGGCATTTCACCTCAAAGGAGATGCGGGGCGCAAGGACTGGCTGGCGCCTCACGCCGACATCGGGCTCCTTTCGAAGGCGTGGTGGTCAAAGGACATCCCCGCGCCCGGGGCTGAACGGAAATAGAACCTACAGGGCCTATCGGCCCTGTAGGTTCTATCGGAGACACCCCCGCGCCAAGGTGGCGTGGGGGTTGTGCGGACCTACTTGGCCGAGCTGGTGGCCGGCGCGGCGGGAGCAGCGGGGGCAGCGGGGGCGGGATAAGCGTAGGGGGCGCCCCAGCCGTAACCATAGGGCGAACCCCAGCCGCCGTAGGGGTAGCCGTAGCCGCCCCAACCGTACCCATAGCTGGGATAGCCGCCCCAGCCATAGCCCGGATAGCCACCCCAGCCGTAACCGGGATAGCCGCCCCAACCATAGCCGGGATAGCCCCAGCCACCCCAATTGTTGCCCCAGTTCATGAAGCTGAAGGGACCCCAAAAGGCGTTGGCCGGCAGGGACGTGAGCATCGTAGCGCCCACAACGGCAGCAGCAAGCAACAAACGACCAGACTTGCGCATCGCATTCCTCCTCAATCGACATCTCAAAAAGCGCGTGGCGCCCTCTGCGCCTCGCGACGGAGATAGGTTAGGCCAGGTCTTCAGGGGGCTGTTTGATCAGGATCAATAAAACCGGAATATTCCGATATTCTGATTTAGCTCCGGCTCGGTTACCCAGACAAGGCCAGGGCGGGACATGCCGGCCTGGCCGCCGGTCTCCCCGGTCCAGGTCAAGGCATTGCTTGCCCTGTCCTGGATGTCTCGAAGCGGAACGGGGCAACCATGAGCCCGGCCCTGGTCTGGACCAGGACCTTGGCTTCCCAGGTCATACGATTGCGCACACAGACCGGGAGCATCCCCTGGCCCCGGTAGCGCCCATCTCCCGCCGGCTCCAGGGCCACACGGTTGTACCCCATGTTCATGTCGGCCCCGGCGAAGTCGAGATCCACTCCCAAGGCCTGGAGTCCGACCAGGTCCACCCTGAAGGCAAGCGGCGCCATCACGGGGATGCCCTGGGGCTCGATGGCCAGGGTCACGGCGCCACCCTCGGCGAAGGTTACTGTGCAGGGCGCCTGACGCAGGCGACACCCCGGGTCCAGGGGGGCCAGGGCCACTGCCTGGGGATAGAGCAGGGGCCAGGCCTTATAGACCACGACCCCCAGCACCGCCGCCAGCAGGACGGCCAGCGTGACCCACAGGGCAATCAGACGGCTGGCCTGTGGGGTCGGGTCGTTAGGTTAGGCATAGGCATGGCTGGTATCTGCTCAATTGGCGCGGCGAATAGCGTCGATCAGTGCCCGACCACCTGGCGCCTTATGGTCAATGCCCCCGTCGCGCCAGGTCTGGCCCATCCCCCTTCTTCGCGGGAACAACGCCGGTAACAGCGGCCTCTCCGCCACCCTGATAGGCCCAGGTCATCAGGGCGTCCTGAACCGCATGGGCCGACCAGGTATTCAGGGTCTTACCGTCCATCAGGGCCACCACCACCCAACGCTCGCCGTTACGGTCCAGGATGTAGCCGGCGATGCCGCTGGCTCCCTTCACGGTCCCGGTCTTGATGTGGCCGCGCCCCTTCAACGGGCTGCCGCGCAGGCGCCGCCACATGGTCCCGTCCACGCCCACCACCGAGAGGGAGGCGAGGTACTCGGGCATCGTCGGACGCCGATACATATAGGCCAAAAGACGCCCCATACTCTCAGCGGAGATGCGCGCATCCCGCGACAGCCCCGAGCCATTGCTCAGGTTCAACTCCGGGAAATCGAGCCCGGCCTCCGTCAGCCAGTCACGCACCGCCGTCTGGCCCTTCGCCTCGGTGCCGGGTGCACCCAGGCGCTTGGCCCCCAGGGCGAGCAGCAGGGTACGGGTCATGAGGTTATTGCTGGGCTTGTTGATATCCCGCAGCATCTCCCCCAGGCGGCGGGAGTGCACCTCGCGCAGCAGAACAGCCCCGGCCCCGGCGTTGCCTACCCGAACCTTACCTTCGAGCTTGCCACCCACCTCGGCCCATAGCGCCTGCACGGCCCCGATGGCATGGTGCATGGGGTCCAGGATCAGGAGGTCGGAGTGATCCTCCCGGCACTCCGCGGCGAAGGGCCCGGACAACCGCACCACATCCCGGCCATCTTCCTGAAAGACCGTAACCGTCGGCCTGTGTTGCTTGCGCTGACAGGCCGCGGTCACGAGCTTGAGCTCGTTGCGCAGTTCGACATTCCCGAGGGGCGGATCTGTGTAGACATGGATCCCCTGCCCGGGTGTCACCTCCATGTGCACCGTGGTGACCTGCTGATTGATGCTCAGGCCCTGGGGCAGGGCGTTGTAGGCCGAGGTCCCCTTACCGTCGAAGTCCCCGCGACTTTCCTCCGGCGGGCTGAAATAACTCGGGTCCAGGACAATATCCCCGGTCACGGTGTCCACCCCACGCCGGCGCAGGGCATCCAGGAGCCCCCAGAGATCCTTGATCGACAGCTCAGGATTGCCATAACCCTTGATGACCAGATCCCCGACCAAGCGCCCCTTGGTCAGGGTCCCGCTGACATAGGCCTCGGTGCTGAAGGCGAAGGTGGGCCCCAGGGTGTCCAGGGTCGCCGCCGTGGTCAGGAGCTTGATGACTGAGGCCGGCAAGCGGGGCTGAGTGGCGTTCAGGGTCAGGCGCGGGGTTTGTTCGCCGAGCTTCAGCACATAGAGGCTGGCGTCAGCCTCCGGGAGCTTGTTCTCGCGCATCGCCCCCACGACGGCGGCCGGCAGTGGATCGGCAGCTAGCGCGGCGACCGTGCCCGCCAAGCCGTTCAGGGCCATCAGGACCAGACCGGCGAGCGCCCGGCGGCACCGGCCCTCAACCGAGACCATGATCGAGCCTCCAGGACAGCCGGGTCATGACAAGGGTGGCGAGCAGGAGCCACAGGGGGCCCAACAGCCAGATGACCGTGGGAATGGCCACGTAGTAAGAACGCATCCCGATGCTGTAGTGGCGGGCGCCGCGGTTGACGGTGTCGCTGACCACCTTCGGGGTGATCTGGCAACCGGGGGTCTCGGGGACATTGATCAGAAAGGCTGAGTGGTTGTAGAAGCGCACCGCCAGCATGAACTGAATGAAGCCGAACAGGAATACGGAAGTCACCGTCAGTGCCTTGACGATGGCGAGCGAGTGTGAGGTCACCCCAAAAAGGTTGAAGGCCACCGCCAGCTCATTGAGACCCTGAGAAGTCAGGGCGAAATTCAGGAAGCCGAGCCCCAGCACAATGGACGTGGATGCCAGGAAGGTGGCCGCCATGGTCCAGTTTCGCATTGTCTGCACCGCGAGAATGTCGGCCTTGTGGGCCATGATGTGCTCGACCCAGAGTCGGCGAGCCTGGGCGTTCAGGCCGATGGCGGTTGATCGCGGCGACCGTCTCAGGGTATCGAAGTGGATGACGTGGTAGCCGAGCAGAATGCCGAAGGAGATACCGGCTAGCAGGCCCTCTGCCAAAATCGTTTGTAACGAGGTCATAGACTGGTACGGGGTCTGAATGGGGGCAAGGGGTCGATGCCGGCGGCCAGCGCATGGACGCAGCCCCGACTCGACCGCCAGTTCCGGGACGGCAGTCCTGGCTCTGACACTGGCCGGGGCCGAAGTCTACCCGATTCGGCCCGAGCTCCGCCGGAGTGCAGGCCCCGGGGACGGTAGGGAGACCACTTAGACGATGGAACGCCGCACGCTCAAAAATCCTGGTCATGCGCGGTCGGCAATGTGCCTGTGGATGCCGGCCTGCACATCCGACCCGGCATCGCAGGTGGGCCTGAGTCGATCGGCATGGCAGGAGAAAACGGAAAAAGGGCGCCTCCGCGGCCGGAGGCACCCACCGTAGGATCGGCAGGACCGGGGGCTCAGTAGCGCCGTTGCTGGGGGCGCGGGGCGCGTGGCTTGGCCTCGTTGACGGTCATCTTGCGACCCTTGTAGACCTGGTCGTTCAGCTCCTTGATGGCCCGATCCGCATCGCTGTTGTCCGGGAGGTCCACGAAGCCGAAGCCCTTGGACTGGCCGGAGAACTTGTCCTGAACCACCTCGGCGCTGGCCACCTCGCCGTACTCGCCGAACACCTCACGCAAGTCTTCGCTTGTTACGCTGTAAGACAGATTGCCTACGTAGATCCTCATCGCTCGCTCTCGTCGCAAACGTGCATTGGTCGATCGGACACTATCGATCAACCAACGCACAAGCCTGGTCGATAGCGGACGGCGGCGCACCACCGATGGGGTTTGCGCGGGAGACCCGCGACGGCCGGCGAACCCTCCTCGCTGCGCAGACGGGAGAAAACTTAGATGATCCGGGGGCATGCGTCAACCGCCAGTCACACCTTTTTCGGCGGTAAGGTGGCGAGCCAAGGAACCACGCTTCCGTCCTTGGCCCCCACCGCGGCACCCACGAAAGCAATGTCGCTGTGACGCAGGTGCGGCGGATCACGCAGCACCCCTGGCAGCCGCATCGTGCCAGCCGAAGCAACGACATTGTCCTTGATCATCGTGCCTGGGGGATCAGTCGATGTTGCCCTTCCGGTGCTGGTCGTAGAGGAAGCCACCGAGGGCCCCGGCACCGGCGCCGATCAGGGCTCCTGTGCCGGCGTTACCACTCAGCGAGCCGATCGCGGCCCCGCCGGCAGCACCCATCAGTGCCCCGCTACCGCTGCGGGACCCAGTGGTGGTGCCGCACCCGGACAGCCCGACGGCGGCGACAAAAAGGACGATAGGAATGGTGATGATCTTCATATGAAACTCCTGAAGGAAGGGCAACGAAGGGTCAGTCGATGTTGCCCTTCTTGTGTTGATCGTAGAGGTAGCCACCAATGGCGCCGACCCCGAGGCCAATCAGCGCCCCCTCGCCAGCACTGGCGCTCAGGGCACCGATCGCGGCCCCGGCAGCGGCACCCATCAGTGCCCCGCTGCCGGCACGCTCGCCGGTGGTGGTGCCGCAGCCGGCGATCCCGACGCTGGCGACGATGAGGGGAATAGCAACGGCGACGGTCTTCATGTCGATGCTCCGAAACTGGGTGGCAAGACGGCGGTTGGGCATCGGGTCTATGGCCGATCCCGGCTCAGGTCTATTTTTTGCAGGGGAACTTGGCCGCCAGCGAGCGCACCAGCCCGACCACAGGCTGCTCGCCCATCAGCTTCTTGTTTCCGGCCTTGGCCTTGGCCCAGTCCAGGAAGATCGCCTTGCCTTGTTCGATGGTGGACCCGGCCGGGTAACAGACCAGGGGAGACAGCTTCTTTCGGTTGCTGATCTCGTCGTGGTACTGCACTGTCGCCTCGATGAAGGCGCGGCAGGCCTGGTGGGCGACAACATACTCGGCGGCGGTCTCCGGCGTAGCGCAGACGGCGGCGAGGTCGGCGGTGGTATCGAAGCTGAAATTCGAATCTTGGATGGCCGCGGCGGGCTGGGCCAGGGCCAGGGCGACCCCGGCGACGGCAAGGGCCTGGACGAGGCGTTGGGTGGACTGTGACATCGTTCGTGAATCCTCGATTGGATGATACGGGATAGGCTGAGCCGGCCGCCCCGCAGGGCGCCCGCGGGTCATTCTACCCAACCCTTCGCAAGAGGGGCGATGGTCTTTTCAGACTACCGACAGGTCGGGAGGCCCTGGGCCAGGGTCGGATAACGCAGCCGCACCCCCAGGTCCTCCACCAGGCGACGGTTGGACAAGCGACGGGACTCGCGCATATAGGACAACATCCCCGCCGAGAGGCGGCCCTCCGCCTCGTCCATCGGGATCGTCGGGGGACGCGGGAGCCCAACGGCGTCAGCGATCTGGAAGAAATAGTCAGTCATGGTGCTAGGATGGCCATCGCAAACATTGTAGACGGCGCCATCGGCCCCCCGTCCCATGGCGGCGATGCAGGCCGTCACCAGGTCATCGGCATGGATGCGGTTGGACCACGGGGCGTCCTCTGGGCGGACCAGCGGCAGGCCGGCCCGAATACGCTCCAGCGGTAGCCGCCCTGGTCCGTAGATCCCTGCCACCCGCAGGGTCACCAAGGCGCCGCCGCTGTCCTGACGCCAGCGCTCCAAGGCCTGCTCTGCGTCCCAGCGCCGTCGTGCGCGATCCTCCTGGGGATGGACCGGTCGATCCTCGTCCACCCAATCGCCGCCGCAGTTCCCGTAGACCCCGGTGGTGCTGACATAGACGATGCGGAAGGGGTGCCCAGCCTGGGCGAAGCCAGCGATCAGGTGGCGGGTGTGGAGATCGATGACCCCGTTCTCCGGGGGCGGTGCGAGATGGAAGACCCGGGCTCCGGAAAAGGTCGGGAAATGCTCCTGCGTTCCGCGGACATGTCCGCCGTCCCTGGAAGCCTTGTCGGGAATGCTCCTGCGTTCCCGACATGTCCGCCGTCCCTGGAAGCCTTGTCGGGAAATGCTCCTGCGTTCCCGACATGTCCGCCGTCCCTGGCGGCCATCGGCAGGCGGTCCAGTTCCTCCGGGTGCAGCTCCCGCGACAGATCCAAGGCCAATGCCTCGATGCCCTCGGCCTCCAGAGAGGCAGCGCTCTCCTGGCTGCGCACCACACCGATGACTCGATCCCCTTGATCGAGGTAATGCCGGGCAAGGCGCCGTCCGATAAAACCGCAGCCAATGATCAATAGACTCGACATAGGGTTTATATCCGCTTTGTATTGGGTAAGAATCCCAAAGGACCGATCACAGCACGCCGCACAGGTTGCGGGGGTTTCCATGAGCTTCTCCGTCCGCACCCAGCCCGGCAACCGACACTTTACCGCCGAGCCGGGTGAGAGCCTCCTCGCCGCCGCCTTGCGCCAAGGCATTGGGCTCCCCTACGGTTGCCGCGACGGCCAGTGCGGGACCTGTGCCGCGGCCCTGGTGGCCGGCGAGGTCGCCTACCCCAGCGCCAAGAACCAGGCCCTTGTGGGACGCCCGCAGGGGACCTGCCTCACCTGTCAGGCGGTGGCGGTGACCGACCTGACGCTGCATGTGGAAGAGGTGCGCGGCGCCAGCGAGATCGCGCCGCGGCTCCTGCCATGCCGGGTGGAGCGCAAGGAACAGCTCAACCACGATGTTATGCGCCTGTGGCTCAAGCTCCCGGAGGGACAGCGCCTGCAATTCTTCGCCGGCCAGTATCTGGACTTCATACTCCCGGACGGACGCAAGCGGGCCTTTTCCATCGCCAACGCCCCCCACGACGATGCCCTCGTCGAGCTGCATGTCCGCCATGTCCCCGGGGGTACCTTCACCGACCATGTCTTCCATGGCATGGCGGAGAAGGCCATCTTGCGCATCCAGGCCCCCCTGGGGACATTCACCCTGCGCGAGGCATCCGACCGCCCCATGCTCTTCATGGGCGGGGGAACTGGCTTCGGCCCGATCAAGGGCATGATCGAGCACGCCATGCACCTCGGCATCCGCCGCCCCATGCATCTCTATTGGGGGGTGCGGTCACGGCGCGACCTCTACCTTGCGGAACTCCCGCAAGCCTGGGTACGCGACTGGCCGGGCTTCAGTTATACCCCGGTCCTGTCCGAGCCAGACCCGGACTGGGCGGGACGCACCGGGTTCGTCCACGAGGCGGTGGCCGCCGACCACCCAGACCTGAGTGGCTTCGACATCTACATGAGCGGACCACCGGTCATGGTCGAGGCCGGCAGGCTGGCCTGCGAGGCCCGCGGAGCGACCATGGATCACATGTTCTCCGATGCCTTCACCTATGCCGCAGACAAGGGACGGCTGTCGGGCTAGGGCCCGACCTACTTGTCGGCAGCCCCGGTGGCAATGCCCTGAAGGGCGTCTGCCAGCGCGGCGAGTGCCTGGCGCAGTGGCCCCAGATCGGCCCCGACCTGGACCTCGGACAGTGGCTTGAGATCGGCCAAGACCGCGGCGGTGTCGGGCAAACGGGGTTCGTAGAAGGCCGACAGCCAACGCTGTATCCCCTGCATGGCACCCTGATAGGCAATCTGGTCGGCCGACTCCAGGGCCAACCGAGCGGCGTCGAATTGACTGCCGAGGCTGCGGCTGGCCTGGGTCACCGGGTCGTCCGGGCGCTGGCGGGCCTCGGCCGCCTTCTCGCCATTGGCCTTGCCCCGCAGCAGGCGTGCGACCACGGGGCGCAGGGTCAGGGCACGCTCACGCAGGGCGTCCAGGCGCGCCAGCAGCGCCTGACGATCCACCGGATGGACGGCGCCAAGGGCGACCTTGGCCTGCGCCAGGGCGACACGCCCAGGCTTACCAATGGGACCTGGGAGCGGGGCAAGAAGGGCCTCGGCCAGGGTCAAGGCAGCGGCGGGGCCGTCCAGTTCGTCGTCGCGGCGGATCTCGGCGGCGGACCTGACCCGGCCCGCCGCGTCCGCCAGGCGGGCGGCGGCGATACGCTCGCGTTCGACCTCCGCCTCCAGGCGGGCAGCGAGCTGGGCCCGCTGGGCATCGACCTCCAGACGCGCCTCGTAGAGCGACTGCTCGCGCCGACGCAGGTCCTTGGCCTGAGCCACCAGGTGCCGCTGGCTCTCCAGGAGCAGGGCTTGGGCCTCGGCGAAGTTGGCCAGCATAGTCCGCTGACGGTCACGCACCTCGACCAGATTGGACCCGATGCGGCCCATGTCCGGGCGCAGATCGTTCCAGTAGAAATCGCCCACACTCAGGCCCCCAATCAGGGTGAGCAGGGCCAGACAAACCAGGAGTATCGGGACCCAGGGCGAGAACCGCCGCCGGCGTGGCGGAGCCTGACCGGGCGTGGGCGCCTCGTTCACGGCGAATCCGCGGCCGGACCGGAGATGGGCTGGGCGGCACGGCACAGTGCCGCCAGGATCTCGGCATCCCCCGCCCGGTCGGCCAACTCGACCCGGCGAAACCCGATGGCCTCGGCCAGGGTCGCGGTGCGGGCGCTGACCACCACCAGGGGGGTCGCAACCAGGGCTGCGTGCCCCTGAGGTCCCAGGATGTCTACTAGGTTGCGCAGAATCTCGTCGCTGGTAGCGGTAGCCAATTGAACCTCCGCCCCCCAGTGCGCCAGCAACGGACCCGGATCGACCTCCGGCGGGGTGCGGCGGTAGACCTCGGCGTAGGCGACCTGGGCTCCGCGTTCGATCAGGATCTCCCCCAGGGCCGCCCGCCCGCCCTCGCCGCGGACGATCAGGATCCGTTGCCCGAGGACGGCGGTCAGGGCATCGAGTGCGAGCAACCCCTCACTGTCGAAGCGGCCCGTCGGGACCAGCTCCGGCGGGCACCCGGCGGCATCGAGGGTGCGGGCGGTGGCCTCGCCCACCGCGGCGAGGGCGGCGGCCCTGGGCCTGCCCCCGGGGCACAGGGGCAGCCCATACTCCACGGCGTTGCGGCTGATGAAGACCATGAGGTCCCAGTCGGCGGCGAGCAGGGTCCGTGCCGGGCCCGGGTCCAGAACGGGCTGGATGAGGGTGGTGGGAAACGGGATGGCCCGCCCTCCGGCGGCCTCGATGAGCCGACAGAGCCCGTGCGCCTGTCCCACCGGGCGGGTCACGAGGACCCCCAGCCCCGTCAAGGGACCGGAGATCATAGGTGCTGTACGGCGGCCAGGATGGCAGCGGCGCCTTGGGCCAGCAGGGCGTCGGCGACCCGCACCCCGAGGGCATGGGCCTCGCTGCGCGGGGCGCCGCCCTCGGCATGAAGGATGCGCCGCCCGTCCGGGTCCCCCACCAGACCGCGCAGGTGCAGCCGTCCGCCGTGCAGGGATGCGTGCCCAGCGATGGGGACCTGACAGCCGCCTTGGAGGCGCTGGTTCATGGCCCGCTCGGCCAGGACCCGGTCTGCGGTCTCGGCGTGGTGCAGGGGGGCGATGAGGTCGTGGACGCCGGCGTCATCGACGCGGCATTCGATGCCGATGGCGCCCTGGCCGATGGCGGGCAGGGACTCCCCTGGCTGCAACAGGCGGCGGATGCGGTCGCCGAAGCCCAGCCGCTTGAGGCCGGCGGCGGCGAGGATGATGGCGTCGAAGTCACCGGCCTCGAGCCTGGCCAGGCGGGTATTGACATTGCCCCGCAGGGGTTCGATCCGCAGATCAGGCCGTCGTGCCAGGAGTTGGCACTGGCGACGCAGGCTGGAGGTGCCGACCCGCGCCCCTTGCGGCAGCTCGACGAGCCCGGCAAAGTGCTCGCTGACGAAGGCGTCCCGCGGGTCCTCCCGCTGCAGGATCACCGGTAGGTGCAGGCCAGGGGGGAAATCCACCGGGACATCCTTCATGGAGTGGACGGCGATGTCCGCGGTCCCCTCCAGCATGCCCTGCTCCAGTTCCTTCACAAAGAGCCCCTTGCCGCCCACCTTGGCCAGGGGGGCGTCGAGGATGCGGTCGCCGCGGGTGGTCATGCCCACGATCTCGACAATCAGTCCCGGATGGAGCTGCCCCAGGGCGGCGGCGACATGCTCCGCCTGCCAGAGGGCGAGCGGGGATTGGCGGGTGGCGATACGGAGCGTCTGAGTCATGGCATTGGTGGCGATTACGGGAAAGGCGCCGATGCTAATGGCCTGTGGCGCGCGAGGCAAACCGGCGGAGATCGCTTGCCGCAAGCACCCGCTCGTCGCTGATGAACAGGGGGAAGTTGGGTATGCGCGTCATGGGCTCACGCCCCGGGGCGTGTAGAATCCGCAATTTACACGAGAATCCCGGGAGTAACCGATTCGCGATGAGTGAGCACGCCAAACCTTGGGCCGGGCGGTTCAACGCCCCCACGGACGCCTTCGTCGAGGCATTCACCGCCTCCGTGGGCTTCGACCAGCGCCTCTACCGCTACGACATCCAGGGCTCCATCGCCCATGCCACCATGCTGGCGCGCCAGGGCATCCTCACGCAAGCCGACCGCGATGCCATCGTCGCCGGGCTGGAGGCGGTGCGCGGGCGCATCGATGCCGGTACCTTCGACTGGTCCATCCCGTTGGAAGACGTCCACATGAACGTCGAGACGGCCCTGACGGCGGACATCGGCGATGCCGGCAAGCGACTCCACACCGGGCGTTCCCGCAACGATCAGGTCGCCACCGACATCCGCCTCTACCTGCGCGACGAGATCGACCAGATCCGTGCCGGTATCCAACGCCTGGAGTCGGCCCTGCTGGATCTGGCCGAGCGCGAGGCCGACACCATCCTGCCCGGCTTCACCCACCTCCAGGTGGCCCAGCCCATCACCTTCGGGCACCACATGATGGCCTGGTTCGAGATGCTCGAACGCGACCGCGAGCGCCTGGCAGACTGCCGCCGTCGGGTCAATGTCATGCCGCTGGGGGCCGCTGCCCTGGCCGGTACATCCTACCCCATCGATCGCCACTACACCGCGGAACTGCTCGGCTTCGACCGCCCGGCGGAGAACTCCCTGGACGCCGTTTCGGATCGGGACTTTGCCTGCGAATTCGCCGCCTGCGCCGCCATCCTGATGATGCACCTGTCGCGCTTCTCCGAGGAGTTGATCCTGTGGTCCTCGGCCCAGTTCGGCTTCGTCGAGTTGTCGGACGCCTTCTGCACCGGCTCCTCGATCATGCCGCAGAAGAAGAACCCCGATGTCCCGGAACTGGTTCGTGGCAAGAGCGGGCGGATATTCGGCCACCTCATCGGGCTCCTGACCCTGATGAAGGGACAGCCGCTGGCCTACAACAAGGACAACCAGGAAGACAAGGAGCCCCTGTTCGATACCGTGGACAACCTCAAGGGCTCGCTCAAGGTCTTCGCCGACATGATGGGGGCGCTGACCTGCCGGCGCGAGCGCATGCGGGAGGCCGCTCGCCAGGGCTTCGCCACTGCCACGGACCTGGCGGATTACCTGGTACGTCGCGGCATCGCCTTCCGCGACGCCCACGAGGTGGTCGGCCGCGCCGTGGCCTTCGGGGTGCGCGAGGGACGAGACCTGGCGGACATGACCCTGGAAGAGCTGCGGGGATTCTCGCCGCGGATCGACGAGGATATCTTTGCCGTCCTGTCCCTGGAGGGGTCGGTGGCCGCCCGCAACCACATCGGCGGAACGGCGCCGGACCAAGTGCGCGCGGCCATCGCCAGGGCCCGAGAGCGGCTGGGGCAGGGGTAAGGACGGGCCCCGGTGTTCGGGTAGCCTTCACTCCGACAAAGGGCACTTCGTCGCAACGAAACGCCAATTAACGCAAATACGTCGGCTGGTTATCCGGCATGGCGGCTCAGCCGCAGGGTGAGGCGGGCACTGACGTTCTGTCTTTTTTCATTTGCGTCCATTCGCGGCCGAATTCCCGTTTTTGGGATTATTGGGCCAACGGCACGAAGTCCCCCGGTTCGTCGGGGTCCTCGGCCGGGAAGGCGTCCAGAGGCTCTGAGACGACGTGCCCCTCCGTCAGCCACTCCCCCAGGTCGAGGAGCCGGCAACGCTCGCTGCAAAAGGGGCGAAACCTCGATTCCGAGGTCCAGGGGACCGGGGCCTTACAGGTGGGACAAGGGACCGTGGTGGGCATGGGGCTTAAAAGGCACAGCAGGCGAGGGTGAAGTCCACATCATCCCGGCTCTGGGCCGGGCGACCGCCGGCCTCAGGGCTCATGAAGCGGATACTGAAACGGCTCTTGTGGCCGCTGATTTCCGGGAACAGGGCCTGACCACCATTGAGGCTCACCCGCACCAGTTGGGCCGGGGCTTGAATATCCAGGGCCTCCTGAAAGAACCCGGACTCCGCCACCATGCGCCGCGGACGGGCGCTGCCTCGTGCCAACATCATGGCCAGGGCTATGGCCTCGTTCACCGGGTCGAGGTCCTGCATCCAGCGGGAAAACCGCTCGGCGCGACGCTCCGGTGGCAGACTGAGCCAGAAGTGGAAATTGGGCAGATCGAAGCTACAGGTCCCGCCCGGGATGCTGTTGCGCTGGGCGACGCCTTTGAGGAACTCGTCCTCGCGGGCGGTCTGCCCGACGGGCCCGGTCAGGCGGAGGAGCCCCGACTGTGCCTTGGCGAGGTCGGACTGGACCCGGCCGAGGGCCTTGGGGTCCACCCCAGGCTGCTGGGCAAACTGGGCCAGGGTGCTGGCGTTGCGATCCAGTTCCTTGAGCAGCTCTCCGCGGATATCGGCCCGCGAGGTGATGGAGACGATGCTGAGCAGGGACTCGACCACCACACGCATGGCCCAGGGGTCCTCCTGCGGCAAGAAATGCGCCACCTTGTCGAACAGGTGTTCGAGCCGCAGGAAGGTGCGAACACGTTCGTTCAGTGGGTGCTCGAAGGTGACTTGCATCGCTGGAGGTCCCTGCCGCGGGGATGGCCGCCGACTGGCATTGTCCCGGATGGGGGGGGCCGGGTAAAGCCGGCCGCGCCGGAACCCCTGACGCTATCTCCGGCCCCCCACTACCCCAATACATCGACCCAGGGAACCCTGACACGGTGACACGACCACCCGCGCACGACGGAGCCGTACTCCGTTGCAGGCGATCCGGCAATGCCCCCGCCGGCACCGCTTGGCCCAATCGGTGCCGCTAGTGCGGCACGGCCGCAGGACCTCAGGACTCGGAGACGATCTCCACCTTGAGATTACCCTGCACATCGGCATGCAGGTGGACGAGGACCTCATATTGGCCGACCGCCCGCAGGGGCCCGCTGGGCAGGCGGATCTGACTGCGCTCAATGACGAGCCCGGCCTCCTGGGCGGCACTGGCGATGTCGCCAGTCCCCACGGACCCAAAGAGCCGGCCCTCGTCGCCGCTCTTGCGGGCTATGGTCACCGACAGCCCTTCCATGACCACCTTCTGTTCCTCGGCGCGGGCCGCGGCCGCGGCCGCCTCGCGCTCGTGTTCGGCGCGCCGCTCCTCGAAGGCCTTCAGGTTGGCCTCCGTGGCCGGGGCGGCATAGCCGCCGGGAATCAGGAAGTTACGGCCGTAGCCGGGGCGCACCACGACCTTCTCGCCCAGGGCGCCAAGGTTAGGGACCTTCTTCAACAGGATGACTTGCATTGGGTTAATCCCCGCTTTCGGAAAAACAATTGGAGTGAGACGTTCAAGGCGCGTCGGGCAACCGCCGCGCAACACGCCGGCGCAGGTCCAGCCACAGATCGGCGAGTCCGAGGACACAGACCAGGCCCGCGACATAGGGCAGGATCACAACCAGCGACACGTAGAGGGCAATCAGCCAGCCAATCCCTGCCCCTAGGGCGACACGGACCCCATGGACCACCGCCAGGCCCTGAAACAACAACAGCGGCACCAGGAGCATCAACAGGTCATAGGGCCAGACGGCCGCGGGCTGCAGGACCTGCACCGCCAGCAGGGCCAAGTGCCAGCCAACCCAGCGCCGGGTGTAAGCGTAGCTCGCGAAACTCCGCACCAAAACCACCTGGGTTGAACAACACCCCCTGCCACCAGCGCCCGATGAACAGGGCCATGAGGAACTGAGCGTAAAGGCTCGCGACGAAGGCCCCGGTCATCCACTTGGCCAGGGTCTCGACCAGGACACGACTGGCGGGTTCGGTGACGACCCCACCCTCCACCAGCCCGGCGCGCAGCGGTTCCATGAGCACAACCCAATGCGCCGCCGGATCGCCCACCACGAGGTAGATCCCGAGCAGGATCAGCAGGCCCATCAGGGCCGCCGCCTGCACCACCAGTGCCAGGTTGCCCGTCGCCCTCAGGGTCAGAGCCAGGCCCCACAGGGGCACCCACAGCACCAGCACAAAACCCAGGGCCGGCCAGGGCGCCCCCAGGGCCAGCCAGGCCAGGGCCGCGCTGCCCAAACCCGCGATGCCCATGACCAGTGCCCCCTCACGGGGCCCCTGACGCAGGGTCGCAAGGGCTACCACCGCGGAGCTGATGAGGGCTACCAGCGGCAGGGCCAGCGACAACACGGCACTCCCCGCCGCCACGAGGGCGGCCTGGGAACGCCCGCGCATGGCGAAGCCGGCCAGGGATTGCATCGGCTTGGAAGCCCCCAGGCCCAACCAGGGCCCCCCGACCTCAGTGCCCGTCGGTATAGGGCAGCAGGGCCAGGTAGCGCGCCCGCTTGATGGCATCGGCCAACTGACGCTGGTAGCGGGCCGAGGTCCCGGTGATGCGGCTCGGGACGATCTTGCCCGACTCGCTGACATAGGACTTGAGCAGGTTGAGATCCTTATAGTCGATCTCGGCAATGCCCTCGGCGGAGAAGCGGCAAAAGCGCTTGCGACGGAAAAAACGTGACATGGGATGCCTCTCGAATGCTGATGCGGTGCGCTGGAACAGGGCCCGGAAGCGGCCTGGCCTTATGACCGGCCTCTAGGGAGACCCATCAGGGCCTAGTCGTCGCGATCACGGCGTGGACGCCGATCATCGCGGTCGTCGTGATCGTCGCGACGTTCCCGGCGCTCCCGGCGGTCCTCGCCGTCGCCCTCGCTGCCCTCACCCAGCTCACGCTCGTCGCCGCCCTTGAGCAGCGCGGAGGGCTCGGTCACCGGCGCGTCGCGGCGGACGATCAGGTTGCGCAGGACCGCATCGTTGTAGCGGAAGGCAGCCTCCAGCTCCGCCAGTGCCTCGGCATCGCACTCGATGTTCATGAGCACGTAGTGGGCCTTTTGGACCTTGTTGATGGGGTAGGCGAGTTGACGGCGGCCCCAGTCCTCGAAGCGGTGGATAACCCCGCCACGCTTCTCGATGTTGGTGCGATAGCGCTCGACCATCGCAGGGACCTGCTCGCTCTGGCTCGGGTGAACCAGAAACACGATTTCGTAGTGACGCATGTAGGCTCCTTACGGATTGAACAGCCCCCCGGCCGGTGCGTGCCGACGGTGAGGCAAGGAGGAAACCCCGAGGTTCGGGGAACCGCGTATTATACGGATACGCGCATCCAGGTCAAAAGGCCGAAAGTGCCCTGCCCTGCATTGCCAGGTACCCTGGGCGCCCAGGGACCTGGCCCCAGCCAATCTGGTGCAGTGGCAACCGCTCCAGGTCCAGCGATTTGTGGACCTCCCCCAGGGTGCGGATTCCGCCGGAGGCCGCCCCCCACATCACCAGCAGCTTCTCCAGGGTCGGGAGCAGGGCCATCCCCTCTGTCTCGGCGCGGAGGCTAAAGACATGCCCCTGGGGCAAGACGTACTGGCTCTCGGCATAAAGGTACTGGTGAACAGTGTCCAGGGTGACCTCATCGCACCCGATCAGCTCGTCCAGGGCCGGCAAAGTGGTGGGGATCTGGGGGCAGGCAGAGCGCACCCCCTGCAGCACTGGGTAGAACGCCGACCGGCCGCGGGTGTCGCTGGCATAGGTCAGGCCCCGTTCCCCCTCCCAGGCCAGGACATGGGGGTTGATCTGCCAGCCTGCCGCCCCGTAGACCAGGGGCCTGTCCCCGAACACCTCCCGATAGACAGAGGCCGCCTTGTCCAGCTCCCGACAGGTCCAGTCCCGCCCCTCGTGGGCGACGAATCCCTCCCACTTGACCTGATCGTAGCCGTGGATGCCGACCTCATGCCCCGCATCGCGACAGGAGCGCATGACAGCGGCACCCAGCCGACCGATATCCGGCCCCGGGAGCAGGGTCCCGTAGAACAAGGGCTTGAGGTCATCGTGTCGGGCCAAGCCGATGCGCCGGATCTGGCTCGCGAACCCGGGACGCAACAACCGCCGCAGAGCCCGTCCGCTATGGTCCGGGCCAAGACTGAAGAGGAAGGTGGCTCGGACCTGGTAGGCATCGAACAGACGCAACAGGTTCGGCACCCCTTCCAGGGTCCCGCGCAGGGTGCCTACATCGACCTTGAAGGCAACGCGCATGGCTCAAGCCTTGGGGCCCCACGTGACCGAGCCCCTGGTTCTGTGCCCCTTTCGCTGGGTCAGTTCCTCGCGCACCAGATCGTCAGGCCAGCCCCGGCCCTGCTCGACGATGCGCCCGACGTACCCCCCAAGGAGTCCGATCCCGAACAGGATGACCCCAGCCAGAAAGAACAGGACCCCGAGCAGCACGAAGGGCCCCTCGGCCTCCGGCCCGACGATAACACCGCGCAGGATCAGATAGACGGCAAGCGCGAAGGACACCAGGGAGCTGGCGATCCCCACCAAGGAAAAGAGCTGGAGAGGGACCAGGGAAAGCCCGGTCAAAAGGTCGAAATTGCGCTGGATGAGCTTGTAGGGGGGATACTTGGACGCCCCCGCCTCACGCGCCCCGTGCCCCACCAGGATCTCTGCCGGATTGGCCGAATACAGGTAGGCCAGTGCAGGAATGAAGGTGTGCGCCTCGTTGGAAGACAGCAGCGCGTCCACGACATCCCGGTCATAGGCCCGCAGCATGCAACCTTCATCGGTCATATGCACCCGTGTGACGTGCTCGCGCAACCGGTTCAACAGCCGGGAGGCCGACTCCCGCCACCGGGAGTCGTAGCGGTGGCGCCGGACTGCACCGACGTAGTCGTGGCCTTGATCCATCTCTGCCAGAAGCCGCGGGATCTCCTCCGGCAGGTCCTGTAGATCGGCATCCAGGGTTACGACGCGGCGACCGACGCAGGCCGCGAGGCCCGCAAGGATGGCGGCGTGCTGTCCGGCATTACGCCGCAGAAACAGCACCCGTGTGGTATCCGGGTGCATCTTGTATTGCTGCCGCAGCAGGGTCGCAGAGCGGTCGCGGCTGCCGTCGTCCACGAACACCGCCTCATAGCTCACCCCCAGGCCATCGAGGACCGGGTACAGGCGGTCGAAGAATCGGGTCAGACCCGCCTCCTCGTTATAGACGGGGATGACGACGGAGACGACAACACCGGTCGCCGGGTCCAGAGTTTCGGACATAGAGCAGGCCCTCGCAGGCGGCAAACTTGCCTGGTGCAACTGCTGGTTGGCAGCACCGAATAGAACGGGAGCGGTAAGGGGGCATCACTACCGTCCGGGCTTGCGGCCGGCAGCCCAGGTCCCGAGGTCGCCGCAAACTGTCACGCGAGTGAGCGTAGGGCAAGACATCCCCGCTCGCAATCCGACGATATGGAACGCGGGAGCAAGATAGGGCCTCGCCCTACTCCGAGTTGGGCACAAGCCCCAGCACCCGCCCATCCTCGCTCCCCAGGTCCAGGACTGGGCCCGGCACGGGCCCGGGATGGACCTGGATGTCACCGCGCCCGGTACGCACCTCCACCCTGTCCCAGGCACCCCGGGCCAGGGCCAGGACCACCAGGGTATCGGTCCTTGTGAAGACCCCGCGATGGCGCAGGCGATAGTCCAGGACCCCGTCGGCGATCACGCCATCCCACGCAACCCAACTCCCGAACAACCCATAGTCACGGACCCGCAGGCGGACATCCGCGGCGGCGGCATCCGGCGCGACCCAGTGCAGGACCACCTGCCCCTCATCCAACCCCAGGCGCAGCGCCCGTGGCGGCGGGGCCCCGGCGGCCGGGCGAAATTGCCGGGTCTCGGTCTGACTGAGTGGCGTCGCGAACAGTATCACGGCAACCAGCGTCAACCCGGCCAGCCCGTACCCGACCCACGCCAACCGGCGGTGCCGTGGCGATACCGAAGCCACCCTGCCGCCCGACGCCCAGCCGTCCTCCCGCCCGGGGACGTCCAAGACGACGTAGTACAGGACCAGCGCGACGCCATAGACCATCACCCCCGACCACAGCACATCCGACAGGAAGTGCCCGCCCACCGCCATGCGCGCCAGCCCGAACAGCCCACCCGCCGCCAGGGCCAGGGCGAACGCCGCCGCGGCGCGCCATGGTCGCCGTCTCAGCCAGATCAGGGCAAAGAGCACCAGTGAAAAACCCACCGAGCTGTGCCCGCTGGGAAAGCCCTTGGCATCCTTGTCAAACCCCTTCATCAACGGGGGCAGGTAGTCCAAGGCGCCGCCGAACGCCGTCACCTGATAGGGCCGCGGCCGACCCCAGTGCTCCTTGAAGACCTCGTTGACCACCAGCCCAGATCCAAGGGCGAAGACCGCCACCGCGAACAGCGCATAAAGGCGCAGGCCCCTGAGCCTGGGCAGCAAGGCCCCACCCAGGAGCACCGCCAGCCCCACCGCCAGCACGAGCATCGAGAGCACGGAGGCGGCCTGATAGAGCAAGGCCCAGCGCCGGTCCTGGGACTGCACCCAAGGATCTGCCGCCGTCGGGTCGAAGAAAAGTCCGGCCACCCGCAAGTCCAGATCTGTGAGCCAGAACGGCAGCGTTGCCGCCAGGGCCAAGACCCCTAGGATAGTGACCTGGGGCAGCCAGTAACGGCGTGTGGCGGCGAGTCGCGACATGGGCTGCATCCGTCGGGCGAGGGTCCCGGGTAGGGCGGCGGCCCGGGATCAGTCTTCACCCAGGGCCAGAGCGACCTGCCGGCGCAAGGCCGGGATCACCTCAGCCTCGAACCAGGGATAACGGGAGAACCAGAGCCGATTCCGCGGGCTCGGATGCGGCAGCGGGAACAAGGCCGGCAGATGATCCGCAAAGGCCGCCACGGTCGCCGCCAAGGTGGGTCCGCGCCCGCCCCCCAGATAGTACGCCTGGGCATAGGCCCCGATGAGCAGCGTTAGCCGGACCTCCGGCAGGGCGGCACGCAGCCGCGGGTGCCACAGGGGGGCACACTCCGGCCTCGGGGGCAGATCGCCGCCCCGTCCGGTCCCCGGGTAGCAGAGCCCCGTGGGGATGATGGCGATACGCCCGGCGTCGTAGAACTGGTTACGGTCCATCCCCAGCCAATCCCGCAGGCGATCCCCGGAGGGGTCGTCCCAGGGAATGCCGGAGACCTGCACCCGCCGGCCTGGCGCTTGGCCGACGATGAGCAGGCGCGCGCCTACTGCGGCCCTCAGCACCGGCCTTGGGGGATTAGGCAAATGCTCCGCACAGACCCGACAGGCGAGCGCCTGCGCCACCACGGCGTCGAGGTGACTCGGCGCATCGCCCAAAGGATGCTTCACCACCCCTGGGCGTCCTCAGGGCTTGCCGAGCTGGAGGTAAGCAGCCCCATCCCCCGCGCCACTCAATCCCAGGCCAAGATAGATCGGACCGAGCCAGGTATCGGCGCCGAGGAAGACGCTGCTACCAAAGCGAGTCCCCGGGGCCGTCAGACCCCGGAAGGAGTCTTGCAGATCCGCCCCTTCCAGGGTGACCCCGGCATAGACCCCACGCCCGATCGGGGGTTTGAGCGTCGTGAGGCGATGGTAGTAAGCCAGGCCGCCATAGACGATCTGGCCACCACGCAGCTCCCCTGTGGCGTAGCCCGGCAGGTCGAAGAGCCCGCCCACGGCGAACTCGTCGTAATAAGGCAGCTCGCCCCCCAGGGTGCCGCCAAGGCGTGCGCGACCGACCAGGGTGTTATTGCCGAGGCTCCAGGCCCCGGTCCAGTCGCCCTCCAACCGGTTGTAACTGTTCGCAGCCCCCAGCGCCGGCTGAGGTGAGAACAGCGCCAGGGTTGCGCGGTTTCCCTGCCGTGGGACGAAGGCACTGTCGAGGGTGTCGTAGCGCAAGGCGGCGCGCAGCCCGGTCTCGTTCTCCTGACCCTGGGGCAGGCTGGGGTCGCCGGTGTCCAGTACCATGTTGGCATAACCCCCGCTCACCCCGACGCGCAACTCCGCATCGCTGCCCAGGGTCGCCCCCAGGTCGATCCCGACCACCGCCCGACTGAGGTCGTAGCCTGCAATGCGACTGCCGTCCTGGTACACATTGAGGGGGACCCGACCGATCCCGGCGTAGGGCGCCACGAACCAGGCTCGGTCGACCCGCAGGGGCTGGTAGAACTCGGTGTAGAGGTCCAGGACATTTCCGATCTGGGCCGTGGCAAACCACTCCGCCCCCAGGCTGTTGATCCAGGTGCGGCGGTAGGTCCCCCGAATCCCCATGAAATTGTCGCCCTGGAAGTCCGAGGAGAAGTTCAACCCGAAGGTGAGATAGCCGGGACCGTTGGCCTTCTCCGTGGCGGTCACCACCAGGACCTCTTTGCCGTCACGCTCCACGATGCGGTAGTTGATGCCCTGATAGTCGCCGCTGCCATAGATGTCCTGGATGTCGGCCTCGAGGCGTTGGCGGTCCAGGGGCCGCCCCTGCTGGTGCGCAATCAGGGGGGCGAAGACCATGGGGTTGACCAGCTTGAGCCCCTGTACCTCGACGACGGCCACGGGCGCCACATCCGTCGCCGGTGCCGGACGGCCAGCGCGCCAGGCGGCGTAGGCCTCCGGGCTCAGGCTCAGGCGCTTGAGCTGCGCGGTCGCGGCGCGGGCAGCGATCTCGCCGGTCTTGATGGCATCCGCGGCACGGTCGAAGTCGCCGGAGGTGATGTCCCCCAGGTCCGGAACGATGAGAATGTCACGACCCTTGCGCAGCTCCTTGAGCGAACGCTGCACATTCTGCTCGGTCAGGATGGCGATCATCTGCCCCAGGACCCCGACCACGGTGCCAAGCTGGTCGCGTGGGAGGTAGCCGCTTCCGAGGTTGACGGCAATGACCAGATCCACGCCCATCTTGCGCGCCACGTCCACCGGCAGATTGCGCACCAGGCCCCCGTCCACATAGAGGCGATTGTCGATCTCCACCGGGGAGAAGAGCCCCGGCACGGACATGCTCGCCCGCATCACCTCCGGCAGGGGACCGGAGTCGAAGACCTTCATACCGCCGTCCTCCAGGTCCGTGGCCACGGCGCGGAAGGGGATCGACAGGTCGTCGAAGTTGCGGACCCCATCCGCCCCCTTGACCAGATCGGCGAAGAACAGCTCCACCTTCTGCCCGGTCAGCGCCCCCTTGGGCAGTTGCACGCCCTTGTCGTTGATCCCGAGGCTGAAATCCCAGGTCGGGCGCATCCCCTGTTCCTTGCGCCGGATGGGCCAGTCCTCCCGTGGCGGCTCGTCGACGAAAAGGAAATCCCAGTCGGCCGTGGTGAGGCGCCGCTCCATTTCCGCCACACTCAGCCCACTGGCATAGGTCCCACCCACCAGGGCCCCCATGCTGGTCCCGGCGATGGCCGCAATGGGGATGCGCAGCTCCTCCAAAACCCTGAGCACCCCCACATGGGCCGCCCCGCGCGCCCCGCCGCCGCTTAAGACCAGACCGATTCGCGGATGGGCCGGCTCCCGCGCCATTGCCGGCAAAACAACAGCGCAAAGCAATAGGAACAAGAACAGGCGCCGCATCGTGCAAAACTCCAGGGGATATAGGCTCAGACGGGCACGATGATACCTGACCTGGGCGACCATCGCGGGCGGGTCATCCCTGGGGTCCGGACCGTGCGTCCGGACGACACCCTAGGCGACAGGATCTTTCATGTTGAACCCACCTGTTTCCCCGCAGGCGGTTATGCTGCCCCGATATACCACCCCATTGCGTCCGGAGCATGACCCTCTCCATCCGCACCAAGCTCTTCCTCGCCCTGGTCGGGACCGGGGCCCTGGTGGCCCTGGCCATGCTCACCACCCTGCACTGGTTCTTTGAGCGCGGCCTGGTCGAACTGGTCCAGGGGCGTGAGGAGGCTCGGATCGGCGCCATCGCCGAGCGCCTGGCGGAGGTCTACCGGCGCGACGGCGGCTGGGAGGGGCTGCGGCGAGACCGCCGCATGTGGGTGCAGGCCCTGTTCGACCGCCAGGGCGACCCACAGGCCCAGACCGGACCGCGGCATGGCGGCCCCCACCTCGGCCCTGGGGTGGGCCGATGGATGCGTGGCGAGGGCCAGCAGCGACTGCGACCCGATCCGGACGGCCCCGGCGCCTGGCCGCCATGGACGGCGGACATGCCGGGGGCGCAGGAGCGGCCCCAGGCTTGGCCGCCGCCCCAGGCCCTGGGGCCGCCGGATGACCGGCCCCTCCCCCTGCCCCTGCGGCTCATGCTGCTGGACGCCGACGGCGACCTGGTCTATGGCCGACCCCAACTCCTGGACGGCACGCGGCGCTACCCGGTGACCCTGGACGGGTCCCATATCGGTGACATCGCCCTGCTCCGGGGCCCGGCGGTGGCAGACTTGGTAGAGGCGCGCTTTCAGGAACGCTTCGGCAGCGCTTTGCTAATCATTGCGTTGGGGGTGATCGCCCTGAGTGCCACCGTCGCCCTTCCCTTCGCGCGCCGCCTGGTGCGCCCGGTCCTGGCGTTCCAGAACACCGCCCGGCGCCTGGCCGCCGGTGACCTCCAGGCCCGGTGCAATACCTCCGGCGACGACGAACTTGGGCGCCTGGGACGCGACCTCAACACCCTGGCCGCGACCCTGGAGGCCAACGAGCAGGCCCGGCGGCATTGGTCAGCGGACATAGCCCACGAGTTGCGCACCCCGTTGACCCTGCTGCGGGCCGAGATCGAGGCCATCCAGGACGGGGTCCGCCCCCTGGATCGAGCCGCCCTGGACACCCTCCACGGCGACACCCTGCGCCTCAAGCGCCTGGTAGATGACCTCTACGACCTGTCCCTGACCGACCTCGGGGCCCAGGGCTACCGCAAGGAGGAGACCGATCCCTTGGAGGTCCTGCGGGAGGACTGCGACGCCTTCCGCCCCCAATTCGCCGCCGCCGGGCTGACCCTGAGTCTGGAAGAAGCGCGTCTCCCCGGCCCCCTGACCATCCAGGCAGACCCCCAGCGACTGTCGCAACTCTTCAGAAATCTGATCGGCAACAGCCTGCACTACACGGACCCGGGGGGCGGGCTGGTGGTCACCCTGGGGTATGCCGGCGACCGACTACGGATCGATTTCCAGGACGGACCCCCAGGGGTCCCGGACCAGGCCCTGCCCCACCTCTTCGAGCGCCTCTATCGGGTCGAGGGATCGCGCTCGCGCGACACCGGCGGGGCCGGGTTGGGGCTCGCCATCGCCCGCAACATCTGCCAGGCCCACGGGGGCCGCATCGAAGCCAGCCCCGCGCCCCAGGGGGGACTCTGGGTCCATATCGAGTTGCCGATCCCATGAGCGAAACCATCCTGATCGTCGAGGACGAGGCCAGGCTCGCCCGCCTGCTGGCCGACTACCTCCGGGCCGGGGGCTTGCCCGCCCACTGCCTCGGCGATGGGCGCGAGGTCCTGGACTGGGTGCGCACCCATGATCCGGCCCTGATCCTGCTGGACCTGATGCTCCCGGGCCGCGACGGGCTGGCGCTGTGCCGGGAGATCCGCGCCTTCTCGGAAGTCCCCATCATCATGACCACGGCCCGAGTCGAGGAGATCGACCGCCTCCTGGGTCTGGAACTCGGCGCCGACGACTACGTCTGCAAGCCCTACAGCCCCCGGGAGGTCGTGGCCCGGGTCAAGGCGGTACTGCGCCGCCGCGCCCCGTCCGCCCGGACCGATCCCCGCCTGTTGCACCTGGACCCCGAGACGCTGCGGGTTCAGGCCCGCGACGGGCGCACGGTCGAGCTGACCGCCGTGGAGTTCGCCCTGCTCCAGACGCTGCACGCGGCCCCAGGGCGCATCTTCACGCGTGATCGTCTCATGGACCGCATCTACCGCGACGGGCGCATCGTCTCCGACCGCACCATCGACAGCCACGTCAAAAAGCTCAGGCGCAGGCTCGCCGAACTGCTGCCGGGCCAGGAGCTGATCCACTCGGTCTACGGCGTCGGGTATCGGTTCGAGGACCAGGCGGTGGCAGCGCCACCCGGGCAGGCCACGGGGCTTTGATCATCATTCCAACCGTCGCGACTCGACGGGAGGCGGGCGAGACGCCCGTCCCCCTGGAGGTATGACCCGAATAGGGCCGACACCGGCCGCGACATCCATGCCGGGCCGAGGCCAGAACCGCCGCTTCCTCGATTTTTGCACAATGCCTGCACGCGGCTTGCACCCTCTCCCCCTATCTTGACGGTGACAGGGGGCGCATTGGGCGACCCCCGTTCAATCGACATCGAAAGAGGCATGCCATGAGCAAGAGCAAGATCGCAACCCTGACCCTCGTCACCCTCCTGTCCACCGGCGCCCTCCTGGCGGCCGGCACCACCTTCGCCCAGCAGGCAGGCCCCTGCCCGTGGGGCCAGGGCATGGGCCGCGGTGGTTGGAACGACGGCGGCGACAGGACCGCCAGCCAGCTCGAACGTATGGCCTGGCGACTCAACCTGACCCAGGAGCAGAAGGCCAAGCTGGAGCCCATCCTGCGCCAGCGCGACGAGATGCGCGCCACCCAGCGTCAGGCCATGCGCCAGGAGATCGCGGCCGTCCTGACTCCGGAGCAGCGCGTCCAGTTCGAACAAATGGGCCCCGGCCCGGGCGGTCGGATGGGGCGCGGCATGGGCCGTGGCATGGGTCCGGGCGGCGGCCAGGGCTGGAACGCCCCGGCCCCGGGTGGCCAACCCTAGCGATAGCCCCCAAAGCAACCCGCAGATCTACTCCACCTATCGTCCCCGCCCTGATGCCGGGACCCAGGCCAAGGACGGCGTCCCCCATCACCTGGCACACTCAGCCCTCAGGCCGGACGGGGCATTCGCCCCGCCCGCACCATTGCCGGTATTCCCCCAACGAGGATGCCTGCATGAGCGAATCGCAGCCGGAGGCCGCTCCGATGGGGCCCGCTGCCAGCTCAGCCTTTGCGCCCGACCCGGCTTTGCGGTTCCAATGGGGCCTTTCCCGCCATCCGAGGCGCCCCCATGACCCTCTCCCCCAAGGACCGGCGCCGCTTCGCGCGCCTGCGCTGGAGCGGCTACGCCGTGCTGATCCTGGCCTACATGACGGTCTATTTCCACCGCATGGCCCCTGGGGTGGTGGCAGGGGACCTCATGCAGGCATTCCACGCCAGCGGGACGGCCCTGGGGTCTCTGGCGGCTATGTACTACTACATCTATACCGCCATGCAGATCCCCGCCGGGGTCCTGGCGGACACCCTCGGGGCGCGCATCGGCGTGAGCCTCGGGTGCTTGGTGGCGGGGGCCGGGTCCCTGCTGTTCGGGCTCGCCGAGACCATCGAGGTCGCCTCCGTCGGGCGCCTCCTGGTGGGATTCGGGGTATCTGTGGTCTTCGTCGGCCTGATGCGCTCCAACACCCAGTGGTTCAGCGAGGGGCGTTACGGGCTCATCAGCGGAGTAACCCTGCTGCTGGGTAACCTCGGCTCCATCCTCGCGACGGGACCGCTCGCCCTGCTGCTGGGGGTTACGTCCTGGCGTAGCGTCTTCGTGATCATGGGTGCACTGTCCCTGATCATCGCCGGCCTGACGGTCTGGCTGGTACGTAACCGCCCGGAGGACGTCGGGCTGCCGTCGGTTCGCGAACTGGACGGCAAGGCGCCCCACCCGGAGCGGCACCGCCACTGGGTACTGGACCTCAAGGGAGTCATCACCACAGGGGCGGTGTGGCCGAGCTTCTTCGTCATGTTCGGGGTGACCGGCAGCCTGTTCGCCTTCGCCGGGCTCTGGGGGGTACCCATGATGCGGGATCTCTACGGCCTGGACCGCACCGGGGCCTCCGCCTACACCACCCTGGCCCTGGCCGGCTTCGCCGTCGGCTGCCTGATCATGGGTTGGCTCTCGGACCACCTGGGCCGTCGCAAGCCGGTAATGGTGGGGGCCTGTGTTCTGTCACTGCTCGCCTGGCTGGCCCTGACCCTGCTCCCTTGGGGCCCCGGCTGGACTGGGATGACCCTCTACGCCCTGCTGGGATTCTCGGCCAGTGGCTTCGTGGTGGGTTATGCGGCGGCCAAGGAGGTGGTCCCGCCCGGGGTGGCGGGGATGGCCATCGCGCTCGTCAACACCGGTCTCTTCCTGGGGGCCGCCATCCTTCAGCCTGCCTTCGGCTGGGTGTTGGACCTGACCTGGGAAGGAACCCTGGTGGACGGCGTCCGCCGCTACGCCTGGGCGGACTACCGCAATGGGCTTTGGCTCTCCGCCGGGTTTGCTCTGCTTGCCCTGCTCGCGAGCCTCACCCTGCGCGAGACCCGTTGCCGGAACCTCACATTGACAACGGGCTAGGTCGGGGCCGCGCGGCGGACCTGGGGCGCCGACGTCCCGCCGGCCGGCCGCCGACAGGCGGCTTGGGGCCTCGCCGAAACGGACAGCAACAAACCGCTGCAATTGACGATGGCGGTCCAGCTTAAACTCGGGGGCAAACTGTCCTGGACATGGGGTCCACTTTTATACAACCCTGCCACAAAAATGCTATGTAGTTGTTATTGCTAGATATTTCAATAGATACCCCAGGGCCGGGACGGCCCTGCCCGGTGCATTTGCCTATCGACTCGCCGCACAACATAGAAATATTTTTTATGCCTATGCTTCAGCAGCTTAATGGCAAAATTCCCACGCGGGCCGAATCCCAGGGTTTTCCCGCATATCAGAATCTGTTAATGTTCTCCGCACTCTCATAAGGCTCGCCCCGCGATCGCCCGTGGGCGGCTGGGCCTTCACTCAATCACATGAGGAACGGCGATCATGTCAATCAACACCTTAGCCGCTGGGGTCCTAACGATCCTGGCATTCACCCCCCTCAACAGCGTCGCCAGCAGCGACCGCACTCACGGCCTCCAAGGCACCGCATCCTACTACGGCGGCAAGTTCCACGGCCGCAAGACCGCCAGCGGCGAGCGCTTCAACCAGGAAGGCCTGACGGCCGCCCACAAGACCCTGCCCCTGGGCACCAGGGTACGGGTCACCAACCTCCGCAACGGCGAGAGCGTCGACGTCAAGATCAACGACCGCGGCCCCTACCACAAGGGGCGGGTACTGGACCTGTCCAAGGGCGCGGCCCGCGAGATCGGCATGCTCGGTGCCGGCACCGCCAAGGTGAAGGTCGAGGTCATCGCCAAGGGCGACGACGCATAGGACCTGGGTACGGCGGACCCGGACCGGGTCCGCCATCCCACGTTCGGTCGGGTCCGCGACGCGGACCGATTCAGTTCAGACATCCGCTGCCAAGCCCCCGATATGGTCCAGGGCCTGCTCGATCCGGCGCAGGGTCGCCTCCTTCCCTACCAACTCCAAGGTCACCCCGATCCCGGGTGACGCGGCACGTCCCACCACAGCGACCCGCAGCGGCTGGGCCACCTTCCCCATCTTCTCCCCAAGGCCGACGGCGACCTGCTCCAGGGTCCGCTCCAGGGTATCTGCACCCCAATCCTCCAAGGCCAACAGTTCCAACTCCTCGCGCGCGCGCTCCAAGGCCGGCACGGCTGCCGGGCGCAGATGCTTCCTGGCCGATGCCTCATCGTAGGCGTCGAAGTCCTGGTAAACGAAGGCGCTGATCTGGGCCAGTTCTGTCAGGGTCTTGGCCCGCGCCTGCTGGGCCGCCACCACCGCCTTGAGGTCCGCCCCCTGGGAGGGATCTATACCGATGCGCCCCATGTGCGGGCTCAGCAGGTGGGCGATGCGCTGGGGGTCGGCATGCTGCACATAGTGCTGGTTGAGCCAGAGGAGTTTGTCGGTGTTGAAGGTCGAGGCGGCCTTGTTGACCTGATCGATGTCGAACAACTCGATCATCTCGTCTAAGGAGAAGATCTCCTGATCGCCATGGGACCAGCCCAGGCGCACCAGGTAGTTGAGCAGGGCCTCTGGCAGGAAGCCATCGTCGCGGTAAGCAATAACGCTCACCGCCCCGTGGCGCTTGGACAGCCGCGCCCCGTCGTCCCCCAGGATCATGGGGACATGAGCATAGCGCGGCGGCTCCGAGCCCAAGGCACGCAGGATATTGATCTGACGGGGGGTGTTATTGATATGGTCGTCGCCACGGATGACATGGGTGATGCCCATGTCCATGTCGTCCACCACCACCGAGAGGTTGTAGGTGGGGGAGCCGTCGGTGCGGCGGATGACCAGATCGTCGAGTTCATCGTTGCGAAAGACGATGCGCCCGCGGATCAGGTCGTCCACCACCACCAGCCCGTCATCCGGGTTGCGGAAACGCACGGCATGAGGCTGGTCTGCGCTCAAGCCGCGCCCGCGACAGTGGCCGTCGTAGCGCGGCTTTTCCTTGCGCGCCATCTGCCCCTCGCGCAGCGTGTCGATACGTTCCTTGGGGCAGTCGCAGCGGTAGGCGAGGCCCTTATCGATCAGTTCGTCGATGGCGGCGTTATAGCGGTCGAAGCGATTGGTCTGAAAGAAGGGCCCCTCGTCATAAGCCAGCCCCAACCAGGCCATGCCCTCCAGGATGGCGTTCACCGAGGCGGCGGTGGAGCGCTCCAGGTCCGTATCCTCGATGCGCAGGACAAAGACTCCCCCGTGCTTACGCGCGAAGAGATAGGAGAACAGCGCCGTGCGCGCCCCACCGACGTGGAGATAGCCCGTAGGACTGGGTGCAAAGCGGGTGCGAATGGTCATGGTCTTGGACGAGGCTCCAACGCGGCAGCGGCAGGGGGCCGGGATTCTAGCAGACCGGGCGAGGATGCCGACCCACCGCGAAGCCCCGGACCGGACAGCCGGGTCCGGCTAGGGGTTGCAACGGCCCCGCCCGTGCCGTTCCAGGTAGCGCTGATGGTAGTCCTCGGCGGGGTAGAAGGCCCCGGCCGGGACTATCTCGGTGACGATGGGGCGCGGCAGTGCCGCAGCATGCTGCGCCAGGGAGGCACGGGCCGCGGCCTCCTGCTCGGGGGAGTGGTACAGGATCAGGCTGCGGTATTGGCTGCCCACATCTGGCCCCTGACGGTCTGGTGTGGTGGGATCATGGCCCTGCCAGAATACGGCAAGCAGGCTCTCATACCCGATCTGCGCCGGGTCGTAGGCAACTCGCACCACCTCGGCGTGGCCGGTACGGCCGCTGGATACCTGCTCGTAGCTCGGGGCCAGAGTCCGGCCACCGGCATAGCCGACCTGGGTGCCAACCACCCCTGGCAGGGCACAGAAGGCCGCCTCAGCCCCCCAGAAGCAACCCATGCCGAAGGTGGCATGTGCGATCCCGGGGGATGCCGCCACCCGGGTGTCCTGGCCCGCGCGTGATGGGTCTCCCCTACCCTGGGCGGCTGCGTGATCGGCCCCATCGGCCGGCGACGCCGCAACGGCCGCGGCGGTGGCCTGGGGGCAGATGCGCTCGCCCGCGGCAGGCCCTGCTCCCTGGGCGTGCGCCGCGCTGGCATGGGTCGTCAGGGCCAGGGCAAGGACCAAAAGGAGAAAAGGGTTCATGATCCGCTCCGGGGCCTGAGTGTGGGGGCCAGTGTAGGGCCTTGTGGCCGGCATCGCCGCTTACGTGGCCAGACCGCACGATCGGGATGATAGCGCCACAGCCTCCGCCGAACGGACATTTCGGGACTCATCGGGCTTCGGTCCGACCTGATGGGTCAATAGCGACCGGCGCGGTCCACCCAGACCCAGGCGACGAACCAGGCAAGCCCGGCCGCCAGGGATGCAATGCCGAAGGTCAGGGCCGGGGAAAATCCGGTCCACAACCAACCCGCCAGCAGGCTCCCGGCCGCCCCGCCGGCGCCAAAGCTCAGGCTGTTGTAAATGGCCTGACCGCGCCCTTGGGCGCGTCCGGGGAAGTAGTGGTGGGCAAGATGGATGGCGGAGGCGTGGAAGGTCCCGAAAGTGGCGGCATGCAGGGCCTGGGCTACGACCTGAACGGCAACGAGCTCCACCAGGGTGCCAATGAGGGACCAGCGCAGGACCGCGAGCGCCAGGCTGGCGAGCAGGACCCGGCGGGCACCGAAGCGCACCAGCAACCTGTGCATTCCTAAGAAAACCAGAACCTCGACGAAGACCGCCCAGGCCCAGAGTGCGCCCACCGCTGCGCTGTCGTAGCCCGCCGCCTTGAGGTAGATGGAGTAGAAGGCATAGTAGGCGCCGTGGCTTACCTGCATCAGCAGGCAGGCGGCGAGGAAGGCCATGATCTCCGGCCGTCGCAGGAGGCGGCCCAAGGACTCATCCAACAATCCGACAGGCGCATGGCCACGGTCGGGGACCAGCAGGCTGGCAAGCCAGATCCCGACGAACAGCGCCAGGACCACCCAGGGGACCACCCAGGTTCCGCGGCCATCCAACAGCCAGCCCACACAGGCAACGGTGAGGATAAAACCGACGGACCCCCACAGGCGCACGCTGGCGTAACGGTTGGCCCGCGCCCCCAGGTGATTGAAGGTGATGGCCTCCATCTGCGGCAGGGCGGCGTTCCAGAAGAAGCTCGCGACAAACATGACCGCGGCGATGCCCCAAAAGCCCCGGGCGACAAAGATGGCGGCGAAGGTCAGGGTGGCGAACAGGCAGGCCAGGCGCACCAGGCGGATGCGCGCCCCACTGCGGTCGGCAAGCCAGCCCCAGAGGGGGGGCGAGATCAGTTTTGTCCCCGTGAGAATGGCCATCAGTTGCCCGATGGCCAATGGGGTCAGATTCTGATCTTGCAGGTAGAGCCCCCAATAGGGCACCAGGGCCCCAAGGGTGCCGAAGTAGAAGAGGTAGAACCCGGATAGGCGCCAGTAGGGCATGGGTAAGCGCCCCGCGAAGCGGTCAGGGCAGCCTGTGACCGATGAGACAGGATTAACGGGACCTTAGGGTGATGGGCGTCGCGGCATTGCGGGCGTCAGGCGGGACCGACCCCTGACCAGACCGCAGGCTCGCCGAGGCCTGCCGGCTCCCTCGGGCCAAAAGCTTCCGGCGAACGGACCCAGGCACAAGGCTCAGGCGAAACGGTTGCCGGCAAGGTTCGCCCCTCACCCCCCTCGCCCCGGGGCGAGGGGCTCGCGGGCGCCCAACCAGAACCGAATACCCCCCGTCAGACACACCCCACCCCAGGCGGAACGCCGCCAAAGGGCGGTCGCACGTCGGCATTTTGCCCACGATTACGCAGCAGGTGATCCATGAGGACCATGGCCAGCATGGCCTCGGCGATGGGGGTGGCGCGGATGCCGACGCAGGGGTCGTGACGGCCGGTGGTGACGATCTCTGCCGGCTCACCGTGGGCGTCCAAGGTACGCCCCGGCAGGCGGATACTAGAGGTGGGTTTGAGCGCCAGACGGGCAACGATGTCCTGACCGGTAGAGATGCCGCCCAGGATGCCGCCGGCATGGTTGCTCAGAAAGCCTCCCGGGGTCAGCTCATCGCGGTGCTCACTGCCCTTCTGAGCGATGCAGGCGAAACCGGCCCCGATCTCCACCCCCTTGACGGCGTTGATGCTCATCAGTGCGTGGGCGATGTCGGCGTCAAGACGGTCGTAGATGGGCTCGCCGAGCCCCACCGGGACGCCACTGGCAACGACGGTGACCTCCGCCCCCACCGAATCGCCGGACTTGCGCAGCTCATCCATGTAGGTCTCAAGCTCCGGGATCGCCTGGGCATCCGGCCAGAAGAAGGGGTTACGCTCCACCTGATCCCAGTCGAAGGCGGCGTTGCGGATGGGCCCGAGCCGGGACAAGTAGCCGCGGATCAGGACCCCGTGACGTTCCCGTAAGTACTTCTTGGCGATACCCCCGGCGGCAACGCGCATGGCCGTCTCCCGGGCCGAGGAGCGCCCGCCGCCGCGGGGGTCGCGGATGCCGTACTTCATGGTATAGGTATAGTCGGCGTGCCCCGGGCGGAACTTGGCGGCGATCTCCGAGTAGTCTTTGGATCGCTGGTCCTCGTTGTGGATGATGAGCCCGATGGGGGTCCCCGTAGTAACCCCCTCGTAGACCCCCGACAGGATCTGGACCCTGTCGGACTCGCGCCTCTGGGTGGTGTGGCGAGACTTGCCCGGTCGGCGCCGGTCGAGATCGCCTTGCAGGTCCGCCTCGCACAGGGGCAGCCCGGGGGGGCAGCCATCCACGATGGCGCCGATGGCCAGACCGTGGCTCTCGCCGAAGCCGGTGACCACGAAGGATCTGCCGAAACTGTTACCGGACATGGATCAGTAGGCCGGTGGCAGGACTGGATCGACCGGGGTCAGCCAGGCATTGCCCTTAGCCGATGACGTCCCGGGTCAGGGTGCTGGTGGCCTGGTGCAGTTTGACCCCGTTGATGACGTAGTCGTAACGGGAACTCAGATAGTCGAACTCCGCCTGGAACAGGGCACGCTGGGCATTGAGGACATCAACCTGGGTGCGAGTCCCCACCTCCAACCCGGCCTGAGTGGACTCCAGATTGCTGCGCGCGGAGACGACCGCCGCCTGGCGCGCCTTGACGTCGCTGATGGAGGAGATGATGCCGCGGAAGGCGTCCTTGACCTGGTTGGTGACGGCACGCCGCTGTTGGTCGAGGCGATCCTGGGCGGCCTGGTAGCTAAAACCGGCCTGGCGGGTGCGCGAATTCACGGCACCGCCCTGGTAGATCGGGACATTGACCTGGAGCCCGATGAAGGCCCCATCGACGTCGGAATTGAACTCCGCCGCGGAGCGGGTCCAGTCGTAGCCGACCTGGGCCTGCAGCGTCGGGTAGTGTCCGGAGCGCTGGATCTCGATGCCCTTCTTGGCCGCCTCTGCCGCCTCGGTGGCGGCGACGATGCCGTAGTTCCCGGCCAGGGCTGCCTCCGCCCACTTGTTGATGTCGTTGGGCTCCGGCGGGGCCAGGGGCAGCTTGTCCCCGAGGCGGGACAACGGGACCTTGATGGGGCCGACGATCTTGCGCAGGGCCTCCCAACCGTTATCCAAGGCGTTCTGGGCCAGGATCAGGTTGGCACGTGAGAGGTCAAAGGCGGCCTGACTCTCGTTGACGTCGGTGATGGCCACCAGACCCACCTCGAAGCGCTGCTTGGACTGCTCAAGGGTGCGCTCGTTGGCCCGCACCAGGGCCTCCGACACCCGCACGGCATCGGCGCGGCGGAGCACATCGAAGTAGGCGACGGTGGTACTCGCCATGAGATCGATCTCGGCGCTGCGATACTGGGCCTCTGCCTGGGCGATGGTGTTGTCGGTCTGCTTGAGGCTGATCCATTTGGCGCGGTCATAGACGGTCTGCGTGACGCGCGGGTGCAACGACCCGTCCGGGTAGGTGTCGCTGTTCTTGAAACTGCCGAAACCGTTGTTGCCCTGGACGCGAATGTTGTTGTAATTGACCTCGCCCTGGACGCCGATGTTGGGCAGCAGCAGGGCCCGGGCCTGGGGCTGGACCTCGCGGGTAGCGTCGAGCTGCGAGCCCGCCTCCTTCAGCGTCGGGTCGCTCTGCACCGCCAGATCGTAGATCTGGAGAAGGTCCTCGCCCAGGGCCAGGGGCGGCAGAACGAGGAGGAAACCGGCGAGCAGCGCGGCGGCGGAGGTGCGTGTCATGGTGCGACCTGTGGGGGCGGGGCGCCGGAGGGCGAGGCCCCGATTATAGGCCAGGCCGGTCGCGAGGCTCAATGCGACGACACAACCCCACGCCCCCTTGCCTCAAGCGGATAGGCCGATACCCTTACAATCGCCTTGAAACCCAGGGCCGGTGTCGGTCAGATCTATCGGGGGACACCCGAGGGTGTCGTGGCGCCAAGCACCCGGCCTTAGCCTCCATGCCCGGGCGCAACCCTCAACTCCAGAACGCCGGAAATCCAACGCGCTTCCACCTCGCCCGGCTTCTCTTCGGCAATGGCTTGACCTATCCTTTGGCTCAGGATAATACGTGGGGCCGCGCACTGCCTTGCCGTGATAGTCGCGTCTAAGGTCCTCCAGGTCCCGCCTCCCCTGGGAGAGGCCCGTGATGAGGGAAACGGTCATTGCACCCGCACCCTCCATCGTCCGGGGTGATACGGGCGCCATGGCTGTTAGCACCGCCCCCTACGACTAGCCAAGCGAGGTACCCGTGCCGACTGTCATCGTTATCGACGACCAATCTGTGAGCCGCGTGATCTTGAGCGAACTCGATCCGCTCGATCAGTAGCGACATCACGACCGAGGCCTTCGCCGACCCCGTCACTGCCCTGACCTGGATCCGCACTCACCCCGTCGATCTCGTTCTGACGGATTTCAAGATGCCGCACATGGACGGTGTCGAGTTCACACGCGGGATGCGTCAGATCCCTGCCTGTATCGATGTCCCGCTGGTGATGATCACCTGTGTCATGAACAGGACGGTACGCTACCGCGCCCTGGAGGCAGGCGCTACGGACTTCCTGACCAAGCCCATCGACCACTTCGAATGCCGCGCTCGCTGCCAGAACCTCCTCAAATTGCGCCAGCAACAGGTCGTGATCCGCGACCGCGCCCAATCCCTCGAAGGCGAGGTGCGCGAGGCCACCAGGGCCATAGAACTGCGCGAGAAGGAGACCCTGTTCCGCCTCGCACGGGCCGGCGAATACCGCGACGAGGACACCGGCAACCATGTGTTGAGGGTGGCCCGCTTCGCGCGGCTCATCGCAGATGGCCTCGGCCTCAACCCGATGTTTTCCGAAGTTCTGGAGCAGGCGGCTCCCATGCACGACATCGGCAAGATCGGCATACCGGATCGTGTCCTGCTCAAGCCAGGCCGTCTCAACCATGCCGAGTGGGAGATCATGAAGACGCACTCGCGCATTGGCTACGAGATCCTCCACGACAGCCCATCAAAGTACCTGCGCATGGGCGCGACCATCGCCTACGCCCATCACGAGTGCTTCGACGGCTCGGGCTACCCGCTGGGCCTGGCCGGGGAGGCCATCCCCATCGAGGCCCGCATCACGGCGGTAGCCGACGTCTTCGATGCCCTGTGCACCTGGCGGCCCTACAAAGCCCCCTGGTCCACTGACCAGGCGTTCGATTACCTCCAGAGCAAGCGCGGTCGCCGGTTCGACCCCGACTGCGTGGACGTCTTCCTCGACAACCGCGAGCAGGTCGTCGAGATCGCCCAAACCATCGCCGACGTTGCGCCACCCCAGACCGGACCGGCCAATCCGAATCCTGACGTAAGACCTAACCTAATCCAGGAACACCTGCGCTATGGCCGGTCCCACGCCTAACCCACTCACGCCCCCGCCAAGGCAGTTGCTCTCCAGCAAGCGCGCCTTGGTCGTCGATGGCGACAACGGCGAACGCCGACGCCTTGTCGAGATCCTCGAAGGGTGGGGGATCGCGTTAGAGGTCACGGCCAATCCGCTGCATGGACTCGCACTGCTGTGGGAAGCCACGCAGACCGGGCGGCCCATTGACCTGATCCTGTTCGGACCCCATGGGCACACAATACCGGCAGAGCAGTTCGCCGCCCTTGCACGTTGCGAGCCGCGTCTGGCCACCATGCCCTTGATCCACATTGGCGAGGGTGCCGACGCCATGCAGACGCCCAGCCTGCGCCGCGCGTGCTTTTCCGGGAGCATCCCGATCCCCGTGGACAAGACCCTGTTGTTCGATACCCTGCACCGCGCCTTGGGTTACGACACCACGACTGCCGGAGTAGTGCGCCTGATGGACCGGCATGCCACCCTCAGCCCGTCGACGCCAAGGCTCGATGTCTTGTTGGCGGACCCCAGCGCGGACCAGCGACGAATTGTGCGCACCACGTTAGCCCGGGGCGGCCACAAGATCTTCGAGGTGGAAAGCAGTGAGCAGGCCATCGAGGCCCTGGCCAAGCACCGATTCGACTTGGTCATCATCGCCCTTGACCTGCCCGGGCTCGGGACGGCCTACCCCCTGCAGCTATTTCGCTTCGCGGTAGCCCGGGAGGACTGGCCGGCCTATATCGGCCTGGCCCAACAACCAAGTGTGACCCAGATCCGCGACTTCGCCTCCTTCGGCGTCACCGTCGTCCTGCCCAGGCCGGCGCAGCCCCAGGCACTGCTAGCGGCCGTGGCCGACGTGATCCGCGGCAATCGCGACCAACCCGACGACACCCGACCGATGGTCGGGAACGCGCTGCGCACCTCCAGTGAGGTGGCCTGCCTCGACGAACGGGCCTTGCAGGCGGTCGGGCGTCTGGGGGCGGACCCCGGCTTCCTGGCGGACATGTTCGAGGGGTTCCTGCGCGAGGTTCAGCTCTTGTTAGAGTCCGTGCGCCAGAGTCTGGGCACCGACCAGGGCTACCCGCGCCTCATCTACTTCGGGCACACGCTACAGGACAATGCCGGCAGCCTGGGGGCCCTCCAGCTCTATCAGCTCGGGCTCATCGCCGCCCAGTTCCCGGAGTCCCTGTACGAGCGCGAGGGCGCGACCCTGCTCGACCGCATCGAGGCCGCCTGCCATCGCACTCGTAGCGCCTTCTGGCAGTACTTGGACAGCGGGGAACGATCACGCTCCCCGGGGTGACCTCCGATGACCCAACCACCGTCCGTTGGGGGCAAGGACGCGATCCTCGCCCAACTCGCCGCCCACGGGATCCACCCGCATGGATCGCCGCAGCAGATCCGCCTTGAGGCCGACGTCGCGCGATTTCTGGGGCGTGAATACCGACGCCTCGCCGCCAGCCCCAGCGATGCGCCCATCGTGGCCGATCAAGGCCCGATGTGGAGCGAGACCGATGCCCTCATGGCGGACCACTACGACGCCGATCTCCCCCTCTTTGCAGCCTTCCTCGACCCGCGCTACATGGCCTACTCAATGGCCTACTACGGAGAAACGCCAGAGGCCATCCGCGCCTCGGACGCCTCGCTGGAGCAGGCACAGCGCGCCAAACTTGCCCTGGTCGCGGAGCGCGCCGGGATCGGGGACGGTGATCGAGTTCTGGACATCGGCTGCGGTTTCGGGGCCATGGCCACCTTCCTCGCGGAGACCCGGCCGCACGCCAGAGTCACCGCCCTTACCCCGAGCCGGGTCCAAATTGGCTACCTCGATGCCTGCCAACGCAACACCTGCCACCCGCTGGCCAAGGGGCTGATGGACCTGCACCTTGGGGACTTCTCCACCCTTGACCTGCCGCCTCAGTGGTTCGACGTCGTCTGTAGCATTGGTGCTTTCGAACATGTTCACAATCTCGCCGCTGCCCTTTCCCGAATCGCTGGCTTGTTACGACCTGGGGGGGCTTGCCTATTGCACCTCATCTGCTCTGCGACTCCCGTCCCCCGCCTCTTGGATCCCCATGACACCTTGATTTCAAGCTATTTTCCCGGCGGCCGGGTGTGGCCCTTGACAACCCTTGCGGAACAAAGCACGGATCTTAACCTGGAAGCCTGTTGGTTCCTGAACGGAATGAACTATTGGCGCACCCTGGATGTATGGCACCGCAACCTTTGGGACCGAATTGAGGATCTCTACGAGCAGACCCTGGACGTGGACCAGTTGCGCCACTGGAACCAATTCTTCTCGCTGTGCAAGGCATGCTTCGCACCAGACGACGGCAAGGTCGTTGGCGTCGGCCAATTCCTCTTTCGCAAGCCGAGCTGAGTCTGGCGGTTGATGCCTTAGTTGGCGCGTTGCACGGCTAGGACGGCGTTGAGCCCACCGAAGGCAAAGGAGTTCGAGATGGCTGCCCGGATGTTTAGGTCCCGCGCGCGATTTGCGACGTAGTCCAGGTCGCATCCCACGCTGGGCTCTATCAGGCCAAGCGTCGGTGGCGCCACCCCATAGCGCACTGCGAGCGCCGTTACGATCAGTTCCAGCGCCCCGGAGGCCCCTAGGGCGTGCCCATGGGCGGCCTTTGTGGAGGACACCGCCAGACGGTCGGCATCAGGGCCAAAGACCTGACGTATCGCCCGGGTCTCGCTTAGGTCATTGGCCCAGGTCCCGGTGCCGTGTGCGTTGATGTAGTCAATCCCTGCCGGGGCCAGACCGGCGTCGGCTAGGGCTGAACGCATCGCGGCAGCGGCGCCAGCCGACGACGGATCCGTCATGTGCATGGCATCGGAGGAAAGTCCGAAGCCGGCAAGCTCTGCGTAGATCTTGGCACCTCGGGACCGAGCGTGGCCCTCAGACTCAAGCACAACAAGACCCGCGCCCTCGCCCAACACGAGGCCATTTCGGTCATGTGAGAAAGGGCGGCAGCCATCTGGCGACAGCACCCGCAGGGCCTCCCATGCCTTGAGCAGCCCCACGGTAAAGGGGGCGTCCGTCCCGCCGGCCAGGGCCACCGAGACGCAACCGCTACGGATGAGGAGCACCGCTTGGGCCACAGCGTGACCGGCAGAGGCGCATGCGCTGGTAACGCTGAATGCCGGACCATGGATACCCAGCCCAATGCTCACCTGACTGGCCGCGGCACTCGGCATCCCCCGCGGGATCGTGTAGGGGTGCACACGCAGGCGCCCTTCCGCATAGAGACGGCGATAGGTCTGCTCATCGGTTTCCTTGCCGCCACAACCAGTACCGACGACCAGCGCAGCATCGTGAAGATCGGCCGCGCTCAAGCCCGCATCAGCCGCAGCCTCGCGGGCGGCGATAAGGGCATACTGGGAGAACCGGTCCAACAGTGGAAGATCGGTTGCCGAAAAGTGGTCGCCGGGAGCATACCCCTTAATCTCTGCGGCAAACCGCACCCGGGTCGCCTCGGCAAGTAACGCCGAGATCGGAGCGATGCCGGTCTCCCCGCCGACAAGGGCCTCCCAAAGCCGGAACGCCCCTATACCAAGGGCGCCGAGACTCCCCAGCCCAGTGATGAGGACCCTGGTCATACACAGGACAACCTGAACGTACCCCCCCTAAGCCCCGGAGCAGTCCCTCGCCAGGGGATGAAACGCTTGCTCACGCCCTTTCCGCCGTGAGCCGGTGCAAGCCATCAATGAGGTCCTGAACGGTTCGGAGACCCTCGATGGCCTCGTTGGGGATCTCCACGCCCAAGTCCTCCTCTAGCTCGTAGGCGATGGTGATCGCATCCAGAGAACTGACTCCGAGTTGACCCAAGTCGGTCTCGGGAGTGATGGTGCCGGGGTCAATCTGTTTATGCTTCGCAATGACCGAGATTGCGAGCGCTTCGACGGACTGTGTCATTTGTCTAGTCAACCTCTACAATGTGGTTCGGTGCTGCAACCTATGCAGCCACCTATCAGCAACAAACCGCGGACTACGCAGCCTTGGCGCAGATTAGCCGAGATCAATTCTCCGGAAAAGGCCAAGTCTGGCTTAGGCTCCTGTCGCGCCTGAAACGGCACATTGGCGTCAGCGGCAATGGCGAATTGGAGCAAGCCAAAATCCGGGTGGTCTTCATCTCGATCTTCCTGGCATCCCTTTCCGTAGTCAGCACGGAGACCCCCGAGACCCGGACCCTGTGGTGGCTCGGAACCACATTCGGCACCGGTTTTTTGCTCTTCAGCGCCGCTATCCTAGCCTCGATCCGCCACCACCCTGCCTCCTCGCGCCCGCGGCGGATCCTGGGCATGATCGGGGATATCGGCATTTTGTCCTTCGGCCTGGCCATGGTTGGCGAGGCATCGACCCCCTGGTGGTGGGTCTACCTCTGGGTCACCTTCGGCAACGGATTCCGCTACGGACTCGGCTATCTGTACGTGTCCGCAGTGCTTTCTCTGATCGGCTTTGGGGTGGTGAGCGTCGTCAATCCCTTCTGGCGTCTGCACCTCGGGTTGACCGGCGGACTGCTCCTGTCGCTGGTGGTCCTGCCCGCCTATGCGGCCGTCCTCTTGCGCCGCCTAAACGCGGAGACCAAGCGGGCCGAGGCCGCCAGCCGAGCCAAGAGCAACTTCCTGGCCAACATGAGCCACGAGATCCGCACCCCACTCAACGGCATCATCGGGCTCAGTGACCTGCTCAGCAGTAGCCAATTCGGCCCCCAAGAGCGCGAGTATGTCGATGCCATCCAGTCCTCCGGACGCAGCCTGCTGGAGCTGGTCGAAGGGATCCTGGACATCTCCCGGATCGAGGCCGGCAAGGTCAGCACCCAGCAGGTGCCCTTCGACCTCCACGCCCTCGCCAGCACCGTTGTACAGATGTTCGGCGCCCAGGCCGAGGCCAAGGGCCTGCGGCTGTTGAGCCAGATCGCGCCGGACACCCCCTCTGCCCTGGTGGGGGATCCTGGTCACCTGCGTCAGATCCTGATCAATCTCGTCGGCAACGCCGTCAAGTTCACCGAGGCCGGATCGGTGGAGCTGCGCTGCCACCCCCTGCGGGACGACTCCGGGCGGGTCCTGATCCGTTTCCAGGTCGTGGACACCGGCATCGGCATCCCTATCGAGGCCCAGACCGACGTCTTCGACAAGTTCACCCAGGCGGATCAGAGCGTCACCCGACGCTTCGGCGGCAGCGGGCTCGGCACCACCATCGCCAAGAACCTGGTGGAATTGATGGGCGGTCGCATCGGCTTCGACAGCACCCCAGGTGTCGGAACCAACTTTTGGTTCGACCTGGAGTTCCCCCACCAGGCCGCACCCGATGCGGCTGACGAGCCCCGAGTCCTGCCCAGCCGCCGGGTGCTGCGCCTCTCGCCCCCGCGCAGCCTCGCGGGAGAGATCTCCCAATGCCTGCAAGGCTGGGGGATCGCCAACGACGCGGTCGATAGCCTGGGCGAGGCCCGCCGCCGCCTGCTACTCGGACGCGAAAGCAGCGTCCCCTACGAGGTCCTGCTCATCGACCGCGTCCCGCTGGACCGGGAGACCCGCGACTTCCTCGCCGCCTGGGAAGACCGCTCGGGGTTGGGCCAGCTAACCCTCATCGTTCTGCCCGCCGAGGCAGACCAACCCAGGGCCCGTGGGATCCTCCCTAGCCGCACCCATGTGCTTTCCGAGCCACTGGACAAGGCGTCGCTGTTCAATGCGCTGCACGCCTCCCGGCAGCATCCCCAGGGCGGGACCGTGGTGAGCTTCGCCGAGCACCTGGAACGACGCACAGCCCCATCCACCGCTGGGCTGAATGTCCTGGTTGCCGAGGACAATCCCACCAATCGTTTGGTTATAGGACACCTGCTGGACCGTGCGGGAATTCGCTGTCGCCTGGTGGAAGACGGTGAACAGGCCCTGGACGCCTTGGAACTCGAACGCTTCGACTTGGCCATCCTGGACATGCACATGCCCCACGTCAGCGGCATCGAGGCCTTCCAGCTCTATCGCTTTGCCCACGCCGGAGAGCTCAATCAGGTCCCCTTCATTCTGCTTACGGCCGATGCCACCGTAGATGCGCGGTCCCAGGCCGAGGTGGCTGGGATCGAGTACTTCCTGACCAAACCCATCTCATCTGCTGATCTGCTCAGGACCATTGGGGAGGCGACCCGCTCCACACAGGCGCTGGCCACGGCGTCCACCCCCCGGCCCAGCGACGCCGATCAGATCGACTCGGCGCAACTCGCCGACATCTTTGCGATAGGGCCAAACAAGGACTTCGGAGAACGCCTCATCGCTGGCTTCGAGGCAGACGGGCGCCAACTCCTGCGCCAAATGAGCGAAGCGGTGGACGCACAGGACTGGAGTGCCCTGCGTGACCTCGCCCACGCCCTCAAGGGCAGCGCCGCCAACCTGGGGCTGGTCGCGCTGCGTGAACAAGCGGCGCGGCTGCAGGATAGCGGCGACACGAACTTGCGCCAGGCCGCCCGCCGGCGCATTACCGACCTGGGGCAAAGCTTCGAGACCGCCACCGGGATCCTGCATCGAGAGGTGGCACGCCACATCAACGATCAGTCCGGCAGCGAGGCCCGCTGACTCAACCGCGCGCACCCGCCGCTGCCAAGACTCGGCCCTCCCCCGCCAGCGGCTGCTCGGGACCGTTGCCCCAACGCCGTTCCTGGGCCGCAACCAGATAGCCCATGAGACGCCGGTTGCGCATGGACAGGGACATCGCCGTATCCACCCAGAGCCCCACGACATCCACCAATTCGTCATAGGACAGGGGATGAACACGCGCCGCGGCCCGCTCCAGGGCATGGAACCCGGACTCACGGTTGCGCCGCTCGGCAATGTAGTCGTGTACCGCCCGCTCGCCCTCACCGTCGCGGGCCAGGACATCGACCACGCCGAGGTCGTACAGCTCTCGGGCAGAGTAAATGCGACCGCTGCTCACCATACGCTTGGCCAGACCCGGGGCAATCCGGCGTGAGAGCAGACTCAGTGCCCCCATGCCTGGGAACATCCCGAACAGGGTCTCCGGGAAGCCGAAGCTCGCCCCATCCTCCGCAATCAGGACGGTGTTGGACAGGGCTGCCTCGAAACCGCCGCCCAAGGCCTGGCCCTGCACCAGGGCGATGGTCGTGAAGGGCAGGTCATAGGCTGTCGCAGACCTGTGGAGCACATCGACGCAGCGCTCTGCATAGGCGTAGAGGGCGGGGCGATCACCGCGCTCCATGAGCGCCAGAAAGTAAGCGAGGTCACCACCAAGACAGAAGACCCCGGGGGTCGCCGAGGTCAGGACCTGATAGGTCAACCGTTCCGGGTCCTGCGCCACGCAGCCAGCCTCGGCCTGGCCGTGAATTACCCGCTGTGCCACCGCCAGATCATCAACCAGGCGCAGGGTCATACAAGGCCTGCCCTGAGGTTGCATACGGACCCACACGGCGTGCTCCGCCTTTTCGACCCGGACCTCGATGTTGGCGTAGCTGTGATGGACGGGCTTGGCGTTAATGGTGTTGGTGCTCATGGACTAAGGCTCCCAATGGCGGGCGGTTGAAGGTTGTAAGGCCGAACCAAGGCCAATTCGATCCGGTTGCAGTAGGATATTCGCCCGTTCCTAGGGCAAAAGACGCCCACCGCGTAACAAAATACGCAAGGCGGCTCGCACAAAAATGCCCACGCCCGGGTTAAACCCCTGATGCGACTACCCTGGCTCGCCATTCCCGGCTGTTTGATAGCATACGACGACAGACCGTAAAGCGCCCTACGTGCGGCAAGGAATACGCGCAGGGCATAGGGCTTACGGGCCGAGTCACACGGCTGGCGGGGTATCGGAGTGGAGGTACCGGGGCCTCAGGAGGCTGGCGGGCGGGGATCGGGCGGTCGAAGGCTAGGTCTTGGGACACCACGGGTGACCCTGGGCCCTGCCCAGAGGCACGGGGAAGGGCAATGCCCTGGAAGGGAGCCAGCCGGGGGAGAACCCCAGCAATGGCGCAGGCAGAGGGCGCCTCAGCCTGCCCGCGGCCCCTCGTCCCCTTCGTCCCCCTCCTGTGCATCGGGGCGGCGGGGCGGGTCAATCTTGCGCTCGTCATCCATCAGGATGCGTTGGGCATCACCGTCGAGATCATCGAACTGCCCGCTGCGGGCGGCCCAAAACAAGACGACCACGGCCACCAGGCCGAGAATCAGCATGCCGGGGATGAGGCCGTAGATGACTTCCATGGACAGCGCCCTCAACGGTCGCCCGGCGCGGACCTTCGGCCCTCGCGGAACAGGGAGTGGATACGCGCGGAGTTGGCGATCACGGCCAACGAACTCAGCGGCATGGAGACCGCCGCCATGAGCGGCGTGACCAGGGCGGCCATCGCCAAGGGGACCATGACGATGTTGTAGACGATGGAAATACCGATGTTCTGGCGAATGGTCCTCAGGGTCCGTCGGGATAGGGCAGCGGCTTGCTGCACCTTAATCAGTTCACTGCTCATCAAGACGATGTCGGCGCTGGCAATGGAGACGTCCGTCCCGCTACCCATGGCGATACCCACGTCCGCCCGTACCAGGGCCGGGGCATCATTGACCCCGTCGCCCACCATGGCAACGCGCTGGCCTTCCCGCTGCAGCTTGGCGACGATCCGGTCCTTGTCCTGCGGTAGGACCTGGGCAATGACATCAACCCCGCCCAAGCGTGCCGCGATGCGTTCCGCGGCCGCGCGGCTGTCCCCGGTCAATAGGGTCACGCGGATACCCTCCGCCTTGAGCCGAGCCACCACGGCCGCTGCATCCGGGCGGATGCGGTCGGCGACCCCGATTGCCAGGACCTCCCGGCCATCCGCCGCCAGGCGCAGTAGGCCACTACCCTGAGACTCGATGAACGCGGCGCTGACTGCCAGCACCGGGTCGGCCTCGATGCCGTTACGCCGCAGCCACTCAGTCGTTCCGGCGACCACCCGTACACCATCCACTAGACCGCGGATCCCAAGCCCTGGCTGTGCGTCCACCTCCGTCACCTCGGCGCCCTGACAATCGATACCAGCCCGCTCGCACAGGGCCAGCACGGCCCCGGCGATGGGGTGCTCGGACAGACGCTCCAGGGCCGCCAGGCGGCGCAACTCGGCCCTGGGTCCAGGTCCGAGGGTCTGCGGGTCGCTGCCATCCCATGAGGCGGCGGCGTCGGCGACGGCGGTCACCGCGGGGCGTCCCTCGGTAATAGTCCCAGTCTTGTCGAAGATGAAGTGATCGATGGATGACAGCCCCTCCAACACGGCTCCGTTCTTGACCAGGATGCCGCGTCTGGCCCCCAGACCCGAGGCCACGGCGATGGCCATAGGCGTGGACATACCGAAAGCACAGGGGCAGGTGATAATGAGCACTGCAGTCGCCGCCATCAGGGCCTTCTCGACACCATCACCCCACCAGAAAAGAAAGGTCAGGGTCCCGAGTCCCAGGGTGACGGCGACGAACCAAGGGACCACGCGGTCGGCCATACACTGGATCGGTGCCTTGCTCGCCTGAGCATCCTCCACCAGCCGGATGATGCGCCCCAAAGCGGTATCCCGCAGCAGGCCTTCGACCCGTACCTGCAACGGTGCCGGACCATTGAGGGTACCAGCAGAAACCGCCGCGCCTTCGCCCTTGACGACCGGCTCGGACTCCCCGGTGAGCATGGACTCGTCCACGGCGCTACGGCCGGCGAGCACATGGCCGTCCACCGGGATTTTCTCGCCGGGCCGCACCAGGACCGTCTCGCCGGGTTTCACCGCACGGATGGGAAGCACAACCTCGTCCCCCTCGCGCAGGACAGTCGCCACCCTGGGCTGGAGGTCGAGCAGGCGCTGGGTCGAGGCCACCGCCTTGCGTTTGGAGATGGACTCGAGGAAGCGCCCCACCAGAATCACGAACAGGAAATTGACCACCGTGTCCCAATAGACATCGCCCACGAGGGTCCCAGAGAGGGTGACGTAGAGGGAATAGAGGTAGGTGTTGGTCACCCCGATGGCGATCGGCAGATCCATCGTCAGGTGCCCGCTGCGCAGCCCGGACCAGGCCCCTTTGTAGAAGGGGTAACCGGAGTAGATCAGCGTAGGCGTGGCGATGAGAAACCCGATCCACTGGAACATGCCGCGGAATTCCCCCCGATCCGCCCCGCTGTAAAGGGCGATGGAGATCCACAGCAGGTTCATCATCGCGAAGCCCGCGAAGGCCATGCGGTACAGGAGCTTGCGGTTCTGTCGCTGCAAGGCCCCCTCGGAGGCATCCGGATCGAAGGGGACCGCCGCGTAGCCCACGTCCGCCAGGCGCCGCAGGATGGCTGAGAGTTTGATCCGCCCATTGTCCCACCGGACCTTGAGCCGCCGCCCAGTGAGATTGACGCGCGCCTCCTCCACCCCGGACAGCCCGGCGAGCCCGGTCTCGATCAACCAGACACAGGCGGCGCAGTGGATGCCCTCCACCAGGAGGTTGATCTCGCGCCGCCCGCCCAGGGTCGGGACGAACTCCTCCTGCACGGCGTCCAGGTCGTACAGGGCCAGTTCCTTGGGCGGCTCCGGAGGCGGACCAAAGACCTCGCCCTCGGGGGTGCGACGATAGAAACCGTCGAGCCCAGCGGCAAAGATGGCCTCACACACCGACTTACACCCTGTGCAACAGAAGGCGTGCTCCACCCCTCCCGGGTACCCCAGAATCTCGGCCTTGGGCGCTACCGGCAGGCCGCAATGGAAGCAGCGTGGCCCTGCCGAATGCACGGCCGTGTTCAAGGCAAGCGACGACTCCGGTATCGCAGGATCTAGGGCCACCGGTGCCACGACCTAGTGGCGCCCGACCATGAGCCGCTGCCCGTGGGTGTATTCATCCGCACCCTGGCTCACCCCAAATACCACATCCCAAACACCGTAGATCGGGAAATTGGCCTGGACCACATAGCGACCAGGCCCCTCTTGGGTCATGGGCAACGAGAAATCCCGAGTTACGTCGGAAGGACGGTAGGCATAGAAAGTCACCCCATCCACCGCGACGTACTGCCCGGCCTTGTCCACAACGGAGAACCGGATCGCCTGCGTCTGACCCGCCATGACCTGAGGCGGCATTTCGACTTGCATGGACCAACCTAGGTCCTTGGCGAGGTTCGAAATGAGGGTCTTCTCGTAGTGCTGCCCGCGGTCATAGTAGTCATCCACCACCAAGCCCGGATTGGTCTGGATGGCCAGGTAGACCATGACCCCGTTGATGGCAAGCACGCTCCCCACCAATACGAACCAGCCGATCACCCAGGGGCTGCGCCAGGCAGGGATGGCGATGGGGGCGGGCCGATCCAAGGGCTGCGAAGTCTGTTGCATACCGAATGTTCTCCAAGAATGGAAGAAGGGCGGGCCGTCTCCGGCCCGCCCGCGAGGCACTGCGGGTCCTGCTTTAGCGCTTGGGGCCGAAGAAGACGCTCGCGCGCTCGGCGCGCACCGCGGCCCCGGTGCTGCGCTGGCCCTCGACCACAAAAGTCACGGGCTCGCGCTCATCCGCCAGGTCCTTCTTCGCCACCTTAACAAAGACCGTAACCGGTATCACCTCCCCATGCTTGGTCACGACCGGTTCGTCGGCCCCGATGAGCGCCAGGCTTTTGGGGCCAGAGGCACTGATCCGCATCGCAAGGTCCTCCGGTGACTTGTTGAGGAGCTTGAGGGTGAACTTGTTCTGGACAGACCCGTCGCTCAGGAGCGTAAACAGGGGCGCACGCTCATGCAACACCTTGACCTCGATCACGGACATGGTCGAGAAGCCATAGATGATCCCGACCCAGGCGAGCAGCAGGATGGCGCTATAGACCCAAACCCGTGGGCGCCTGAGCATGGGCCTGGTCGGCTTGCCCTCCATCTCGTCCAGGGAGGCGTAGCGGATCAGGCCCTTGGGGCGACCGACCTTTGCCATGACCGAGTCGCACGCATCCAGGCAGAGCCCGCAGGTGATGCACCCCTCCTGCTGGCCATTGCGGATATCGATCCCGGTAGGACACACGGCGACACACTGGTTGCAGTCCACGCAGTCCCCAGTGGTGCGCTCCGCCGCCGCACGGCCCTTGACCATCCGGCCCCGTGGCTCGCCGCGGGCCTCGTCATAGGTCGGCGTGACGGTGGTGCGGTCGAGCATGACACCCTGGATGCGGGCATAGGGACACAGCCAGAAGCACGTCTGCTCGCGCAGGATGCCCGCCAGACCAAAGGTCCCAAGGGTAAACAACGCGACGGTGATATAGGCCGTCGGATCGGACTGCCCGGTAAAGAACCGCCCCCAGAAGGTCTGGGCGTCGGTAAACCAGGTGACGAAACCAACCCCCGTCATGAATCCAATCAGGAGCCAGATCAGATACTTGACACCACGCAGGCGGATCTTGCGAAGGTCCCAAGGGGCCTTATCCAACTTACGGCGGGCCGGCGGCTGGCCCTCGATCTTTTCCTCGACCCAGGTAAAGACGTCGGTCCAGACCGTTTGGAAGCAGAAGTAGCCGCACCAGACCCGCCCCGCCAGGGCAGTGATGACCGCGAGCAGAATGGCGAAAAACAGCAGCAGCAGTGACAGCATCCAAAAGTCCTGCGGGAGTATGGTCGCACTGAAGATGTGATACTGGCGGTTGGGAATGTCCCACAGCACCGCCTGGCGTCCTTCCCAGCGCAAATAGGGCCCGAAAAAGTAGATGAGCCACACCGAGGCGGTCAGCCACTTGATAGTCCGCCACTTACCCGTCAGCCGCTTGGCGTGGATGGTCTCGCCGCCGGTGTTGACGTGCCAATGCCCGGCCTCGGCGTAGAGGTCATCCACCCCAGTCGCGCCCTTCTCGTCCTCGTTTCTGCTCACTGACCCTCTCCTCAGGCTAGGCCCTCCGGCGCCTGGTAAGCGCGGGGCGACGTTTGACAGGCTGCGGCGCCAACTACCCACTACGCCGCTGACATGGCCGCCAATTTACCCGAGACCGGCGCTCGGAACATTGCGCTTTCGCAATAGTAACCGGATAGTTTCCCGTGGGTTACAGACAAAAAAAGGGGGATCTGACATCCCCCTTTCACGCTCCTCATGCCTGTCCTGGCGGTCTTAGTCCCGGTTCTTGTGTGCCTCGGAGTCGCGCCTCATCAGCTCGCCAACCTTAAAGTACAGGAACACGCCGACCACGATAGTCCCGGCGACCATCAGGACCGATAACCAGGCGACGGGATCCCAATTCATCATGTTACTGAGCACGTTCATGGCATTCTCCCTCTGTAGAGCATCCGGTGCCGCGGGCGGACTGTTCGCCCGCGGCACCAGCGGTTTGGCTTGCGGTGTCTGTCTACTTGCCCCCGCCCAACCCGTGGACGTAAACGACGAGCTTCTTGATCTCCTGCTCACCCAACTTCTTGGTATTGCCGAAGGCCGGCATCACGGCGTTGCGCGACAGCGGCTGATCGGGCTGGTTGACGCCGTACAGTATGGTTTGCTTGGCGCTGTCATAGCCGCCGGGCTCGAAGCGCCACACCTGGTCGGTCAGGTTTGCGGCACCGACGGTGACCACATCCCCGTTGGGCAACTCGGCCAGCACGCCATTGGCCTTCTCACCGTGGCAGGCGCCGCAGCCCTTGGCCTTGTACAGGGCCCAGCCCGCCTCACCGCCGGCCGCCGCGCCACCTTCCCTCATGGCAACGACAAACTTCGCCAATTGATCGACCTCATCTGCGGTCAGGATCTTTTCATGGGCCGTCATGGCCCCCTGGCGCCCGCCGACGATGGTCTCCTGGATCTTGGCGATGCTGCCGCCGTAAAGCCAATCGTCATCGGTCAGGACCGGGAAGTCCGGGTTGCCGGCACCGCCGCTGCCGTGACAGGCGGCGCAGTAGTCGCCGAACAGCACCTTGGCGCTTGCCTGGGCATACTCGTTCAGGCCCGGGTCCTTGGCGATCTCCGCAGGGGTCATCTTGGCAATCTGGTCGTCGTATTGCTTGCGCATCTCCTGGACCTGGGCGACGCCCTCCTTGTACTCCTGAATCTGGGTCCAACCCAGGACGCCCTTGGTGTAGCTAGTCGCCGTGGGCCAGAACGGGTACAGGACCCCGTAGGCGACGACCCAAAGTATCGAGGCCCAGAACGCGATCATCCACCAACTGGGGGGTGGGTTGGCAAGCTCGCGCAGGTTGTCGTCCCAATAGTGACCGGTGTTGTTCTCACCGGGAAAGGGGTTATGGTCTGCCATCTTTCTCTCCGCTGACTGGTTGGTCCTCATCGAACGGGATATCGCGCATGGACTCGAAGCGATCCCGGTTCTTGGGAGCGAGTACGTAGACGTAGAGCACCACCATGAGGATGGCAACGACGACGGTCAGGATAGTTCCGATCCAATCGTTGGTCGTCATCGCCACCCAATCGGTGGTGAAGTGCTCCTTTAGACTATTCACGATAGGCCTTGTACTCGTCGAGTCTGGCCATGGTGCCGAGAACCTGCAGGTAGGCCACCATGGCATCCATCTCGGTCTTACCCTCGACCAGCTTGGGAGCCTGCGCGATGTCCTCGTCGTGGTAGGGAACGCCGATCCTGCGCATGCCGGTCATGTGGGCCTGCATGGTGGCGCCATCCACCTTCGCCTTGTCCAGCCAGGGGTAGTTTGGCATCACCGATTCCGGCACCACGGAGCGTGGGGCACGCAGGTGGGCACGCTGCCACTCGTCGGAGTACTTGCCGCCCAGGCGTGCAAGGTCGGGACCGGTGCGCTTGGATCCCCACTGCATCGGATGGTCGAACATCGACTCCGAAGCCAGGGAGTAATGCCCATAGCGCTCTTTCTCGTCGCGGAACGGACGAATCATCTGCGAGTGGCACAGGTAGCACCCCTCGCGTTGATAGATGTCACGCCCGGCCAGTTCCAGAGCGGTGTACGGGCGCATGCCGTCGCCCGGCTTCCAGTTCCATTTGGTCTTGCCGTCTTCCGTGACGGTGACGATGGGCTGCGAGCCGGGGTTGGCGTGGTTCCAGACGATCTCCGGGAATTGGTTGTGCTCCATGACGCTCTTCAAATAGAAGAGCGGGACTATCTCGACGATACCGCCCACCGACAGGGCGATCGCCAGGACGATCAGCAACCCCCAGATGTTCCGCTCCAAGCGGTCCTGGAGGCCCTTGGGTGCCGTATTTTCAGCCATTGTCGTGACCTCCTTCAATCAAGCCGTCGCCGCAGCGGCGCGGGCCTGCTGCAAGCTGCCTTGGGAAACCGACTGGCGCACGGTCATCAGGACATTGATGAGCATGAGCACTGCGCCGATCAGGAAGATACCGCCGCCGATGGCCCGCATGGCGTAATAGGGGTGCATGGCGTCCACCGACTCGACGAAGGTATAGGCCAGGGTGCCATACTCGTCATAGGCGCGCCACATCAGGCCTTGCATGATGCCGGAGACCCACATGGCGACGATGTAGATCACGGTGCCGATGGTGGCGGTCCAGAAGTGGGCGTTGAGCAGTTTCTCCGACCAGATTTCCGTGTACCACAGGCGGGTCATCAGATGGTAGATGGAACCGATGGCGATGCCCGCGACCCAGCCCAAGGCGCCGGAATGCACATGGCCGACGGTCCAGTCGGTATAGTGGGACAGGGCGTTGACGGTCTTCAGCGACATGACCGGGCCCTCGAAGGTGGACATGGCGTAGAAGGCCAGGGCCATGACCATGAAGCGCAGGATATAGTCGGTACGCAGCTTATCCCAAGCCCCGGACAGGGTCATCATGCCGTTCACCGCACCACCCCAGGAAGGGATGATCATGGCGATAGAAACCGCAGCGCCAAGCGACCCTGTCCAATCCGGAAGGGCGGTATACTGGAGGTGGTGAGCGCCGAGCCAGACGTAGCCGAACATCAGTGCCCAGAAGTGGATGACCGATAGGCGATAGGAATAGATCGGGCGATTGGCTTGCTTGGGCACGAAGTAATACATCATGGCAAGGAAACCGGCGGTCAGGTAGAAGCCAACCGCGTTGTGACCCCACCACCACTGGATCATGGCATCCTGCACCCCGGAGAACAGGGAGTAGGACTTGAACAACCCCACCGGCATGGCCAGGCTATTGACGACATGCAGGTAGACGATCATCACCATCATGCCGAGGAAGAACCAGTTCGACACATAGATGTGCGAGGTCTTGCGGGTGGCCAGGGTCATAATAAAATTGAACGTGTAGCTCAACCACACCACGGCGATAGCGATGTCGATGGGCCACTCCAGCTCGGCGTACTCCTTGGCTTCGGTCAGACCTAGGGGGAGGGTGATCACGGCAGATACGATGATCAGGTTCCAGCCAATGAAGGTGAACCACGCCATCTTATCGCTCCACAACCGCACGCCACAGGTGCGTTGGACCGAATAGAAGGAGGTCGCCATCAGGGCACAGCCACCAAATGCAAAGATGACGGCATTGGTATGCAACGGGCGTAGCCGCCCGAAGGTAATATAGGGCGAATCGAAATTCAGAACTGGCCAGGCCAGTTCCGAGGCGATATAGACTCCGACAAGTGCGCCTACCACCAGGTAAACGACTGCCGCAACGGTGAACCAGCGTACAATTTCAAAGTTGTACCTCTGTTCCAATGGCGCTTCCATAGTTCCTCCCCGAAAGGACATTGAGGGAAAACAACGAGGGTTTTTCGGGCGTTCCGGCCCGCAGTGAGAGCGCCACGAGATCCCTCGGCGCAGCGTGCGTATGACACTGGATTGCGTGACCGAAGTCAACATTAACCTAGGGGTTTCCCCTTGTATCCGAGGTGGTTACTGCACTTTTCCTTGATCCAGGTCAAATGCGGTCGGGCGCAGGCACGCACCCGTGCAACCCTGGCTGGACAGCCCGGGGCACCGGTGGCGGGTACAGGCAGGGCGGAAGGGGCGACCGCAAGGCAGCGGACGGGGCCTGGGCCATACCTTTACCCCTATTGAGGCAACAAAGGATTGCATCTGCCGAAGAAACGAAGGCACTGGGGAAAAACAGCGGGAAAACAACCCTTGCCGCCCGACGCGATGGGACATACCTCGACCGCGGCACGGCTATGGAAAACGCCGGACCCCCTTCCCGTATTGCCAGCGGCTTTCGGAGCACAATGTAAGATATTGTTCTTCTTACATGTTCCTCCATGGCTCCGTGCGTGGCCAAACAGATACGGGCAGTGGCAAGGGCTGGATCGCCGGGACTCAAGCCCCGAAGGGGTGGTCGGGCTTACTTGAAGAATGAGTCCACCGAGAAGCCGTCCTTCTCCAGAATGTCGCGCAAGCGACGCAGGGCGTCCATCTGAATCTGACGGACTCGCTCGCGAGTCACGCCCAACTCTTGGGCGACCCGCTCCAGGGTCGAGTGCTCGTACCCGCGCAGCCCGAAGCGCCGCTCGACGACCGCGCGCTGCTTGTCGTTTAGCCTGTCGAGCCAGACACTCAGATTCTCTGCAATGTCGGTGTCCTGGATGCTATCGGTGGGGTCGGCGGCAGCGTCGTCCTGGAGCATGTCCACCAAGGGCTTGTCCGCATCCTTGCTATAAGGCGTGTCCACGGACGTGATGCGCTCGTTCAGGCCAAGCATGCGCTTGACCTCCGAGATAGGCTTGTCGAGCATCAGGGCGACATCCTCGGACGTCGGCTCGCGGTCCAGGCTCTGGGCCAGATGGCGGGTCGCCTTGAGGTAGATGTTGATCTCCTTGACCACATGGATGGGCAGCCGGACCGTCCGGGTCTGGTTCATGATGGCCCGTTCGATGGTCTGGCGGATCCACCAGGTGGCGTAGGTCGAGAAGCGGAAACCGCGCTCCGGGTCGAACTTCTCCACGGCCCGAATCAGGCCCAGGTTACCCTCCTCGATGAGGTCGAGCAGCGCCAATCCGCGGTTGAGGTAGCGCCGGGCGATCTTCACCACCAGACGCAGGTTGCTCACGATCATGCGCTGACGGGCAGCGTTGTCCCCACGCTGAGCCAGGCGAGAGAAGCGCACCTCCTCCTCAGCCGTCAGCAGCTTGGAGGCGCCGATTTCGTTGAGGTAGAGGCGGGTGGCATCGAAGTCGCCCTCGCCGGCAGTATAGCGGCCGGGTTCGGCCGGCTCGACCTCGGCCACTTCCTCCTCGGCCACAGGACATGGCTCAAGGTCCGCCCGCACCATCTTGGCAATGGCTTCGGGATCCTCGTCATCGACGAGGATCCCGAAGGCATCCTCCTCTGCCTCCGGTTCGCTCTCCAGGACCTCTGGCTGATTGGGGATCACAATACTTGCCACCTCCAGGCCGTGGGGGTCATGTGGCACTTGGCAGACGACCCAGCGGGTCGACGGCGTTGCCATTCCTGCGGATCTCGAAGTGCAGAAGCCACCCCTCCCCCGCCGTCTGTCCGATTTCCGAAATGACCTGTCCGCGCTTGACGCGCTCTCCCTCGTGGACAAGGAGCCGGCGGTTGAAGCCGTAGGCACTCAGGTAAGTCTTGTTGTGTTGGATGATGATAAGGTTGCCGTAACCTTTGAGTCCACTTCCGCTGTAGACCACGGTCCCAGCCGCTGCCGCCCGCACACGATCACCCGCGTGCCCCGCAATACGGATCCCGGCGCGGGTCCGATCGCCTCGTACAAACCGCTGACGAACCGGGCCCTGCAACGGCCACTGCCAGCGCAATCCCCCGGTGTCCTTGGCATCGCCGCCGGCGTTGCCCTCGGAGGGCTTAGGCTTGGTCTTCTCCGCCGCATCCTTTGTCCGCACCCCGGGGGCCTTAGCGTCCCCTTGGTTATCGGCCAGGACCGGGGCTGCCGCGCCCTCCCCTGGGGGCGTAATCCGCAGCACCCGGCCGGAGACGATTTTGTAGGGGTGCTTGAGGTCGTTCCACCGCGCCAACTTGGTAACATCGATCTTAAGGCGCTCGGCGACGTCGCTCAGGGTGTCGCCCACCTTGACCCGGTAATGCCCCTCGGGGGCCGGTGCCGCCTCGTCCCAACCAAAGACCGGGGCCGGTGTTTGGGAGGCGCAGCCGGCCAGCAGAACGCCGAACGCCACCAGCAGCAGGGCCAGCCCCCGGAACGCCACCAGCGGGGCCACCCCCCAGAGCCGCACGCAGAATACCCGCCGATCCCGCCGTTGCATCGCACGCACCCTCAGGGCCACCGAACAGATCGACGGACACGCGCCGTCCGCGCCGGCCACCGACCAGATGCCAACCACCCAGACATCAGGCCAGACCGCCCAGCAGGGGAACGAACATGGCTGGTTCGAGCATCTCATGCTCATAGCCCGTTTGCGTCTTAATCACCCGCACCAGCACCTGCTGACTGTGACGCCCGATGGGCAGGACCATACAGCCCCCCAAGGCTAACTGTCCGATCAGTGCCCGCGGTATCCCCTCCGGCGCAGCGGTGACCAGGATACCGTCGAAAGGGGCGTACTCCGGCCAGCCCTGGCCGCCGTCGCCGTGGCGCAAGCGGACATTGCGCAGATCGAGGTGACGCAGGCGCTGTTCCGCGGCCTGATGGAGGCTGGCCAATCGCTCCACGCTATAGACCCGGCGCACCAGGGCGGCCAGCACGGCGGTCTGAAACCCGGAGCCGGTACCGATCTCCAGGACGGTATCCGGCAACCCCCCCTCAAGCAGCGCTTGCGTCATGCGTGCCACGGTATAGGGCTGGGAGATGGTCTGGCCGTGGCCGATGGGCAGGGAAGAGTCTTCGTAGGCGCGGCTCGCCAGGGCCTCGTCCACGAACAGGTGTCGCGGCAGGCTGCGCATGGCCTCAAGCACCCCTGAGTGACTGATTCCGGCCTCCACCAGCCGCTGGATCAGGCGCTCGCGGGTACGCTGGGACGTCATCCCAATCCCCTGCCGGCGATTCTCTGCTGTCAACGACATCCGCTGAGCCATTGATCCAGCGCGGGGATGGCGGAGTGGCGCGTCAAGTCCACCTGCAAGGGCGTGATGGATACCTGGCCTTCACGCACGGCGTGAAAGTCCGTCCCGGGCCCCGCATCCTGTTCGGGACCGGCGGGTCCGACCCAATAGACGGTGCGACCGCGCGGGTCCAGTGCCGCCGTCACGGGCTCGGCCTTGTGCCGGTGCCCGAGGCGCGTCGCCGCATAGCCGCGGATAGCGGCCAGGGGCAGGTCCGGGACATTGACGTTGAGGACGATACTCGGCTCCAGCGGCTGCGCCCGCAGCCGGGCTACCAGATCGGCCGCGATGTGTGCCGCGGTTTCCAGGTACTTGGGGGCGTGCGAGTCCTGGGAGACGGCAATGGCTGGCAGGCCCAGAAAGCGCCCCTCGGTAGCCGCCGCCACGGTCCCGGAGTAGATCACGTCATCGCCCAGATTGGGCCCGTGATTGATCCCGGCCACCACCAGGTCCGGCTCCACATCCAGCAACCCGGTGATGGCGAGGTGGACGCAGTCCGTCGGAGTCCCCTCGACGCGATAGAAATCCTCCGCCACCCGGTGGGCGCGGATCGGAACATCCAGGGTCAGGGAGTTACTGGCCCCGCTGCGGTCGCGCTCCGGCGCCACCACGATGACCCGCCCCAGGGGCCGCAGGGCCTCGACCAGGGCGCGCAGACCGGGGGATTGATAGCCGTCGTCGTTACTGACCAGGATCTTCATGGATGACAGGGGATTACATGAGTGATGCCCGAATGTGTAGCGGGCCAACCTTGCCGGGCGACACCGCCGCGAGCGCCGGCAACGGCGCCAGCCCTCGGCCCGCCTGCATCATACTGACAAAGGCCAGTCCGGGCACCCGATGCCTTCACCGTAAGATAACAAGAACCCCGTCACAGAATAACAGTGGCAAATAACGTGGCAAACTACAGGCCAGCGAGCGTTGGCAACCACAGGAATTTAGGAACACGCTCGGGGCATGGAGACGACCTCGGCGGCGGTCGCTTGCGCCATGACGCCCACGCATCCGACCGGGTGGGTCGCGTTATATACTCTTTGCCCCCCAGTCGAGACCCCAGGGTCCATGAGCAAGCCACCCGCAACCGCCGAGCTTGAGCTGTTCCAGGCCGCCTGCGAGGGCGCCCAGCCTCTGGCGTACGACCTGGCCGAACCCTACCGGCGCCGCCCCCCGCCCCTGCCCATCCCCCAACCGGCCCACCTGCTGGACGCCGACGAGGCGCAGGCGGTGCTGTCCGAGGCCGAGGTCGAGACGGGAGATTTCCTGTTCTTCGCCCGCCCCGGGGTACAGAACCGGGTCCTCCACGACCTGCAACGGGGCCACTTCGAGGTGGACATCGAACTCGACCTTCATGGGCTGACGGTGGAGATCGCCCGCCGTGTCCTTGGCGAATTCCTGCGCGACTGCGCGCGGCTGCGGGTACGCTGTGCCCGCATCATCCACGGCAAGGGATTCGGCTCCGCCGAGCGCCAGTCGGTGCTCAAGTGCAAGGTGAACTACTGGCTACGGCTCCGCGAGGAGGTCCTCGCCTTCTGTTCGGCCACCCGGCGCGATGGCGGGACTGGGGCCGTCTACGTCCTGCTGCGTAACCCGGACAAGGCCCTGCGCCAACCCCGACGCCGCTGATGGTTCAGGGCAGACCAACCCCCTGTGATACGACGCCCTCCCGAGCCCCCAGCACCACCATGCCCGATCCAGCCATTGCCACCCTCGCCGCCCGCCTGCGCGCCATAGCCCGTGCCAGCCTGCCAGCGCCGCGCCCTGGTCCTGAGCGGCCCGGCCCCCTGGACTCTGGCCGCCGCGCGCCTGGCCCTGGCCGATCCTGTTGCCAGCGGCACCGTCACCTGGCTCACCGGGCGCGACATCCCCGAACCCCACCTCCCCCCGAACGCTGGCGCCAGGCTGCTGGGCGGGGAGTCCGACACCCTGGTCTACGATACCCAGGGCGGATTCGACCCCGACAGCCTCGGAGCCGCCCTCGGGGCGCTCCGCGGTGGCGGGCTCCTGATCCTGTTGACCCCAGACCTGGACGTCTGGCCAGACCTCCCCGATCCCCTGACGCCCCACGGCCTGCCCCCACCCCGTGGACTACCCGACGGGACCGGGCGTCTGGTGCGACGCCTGGTGCAGGTCCTCGCCACGGCCCCCGGGGTGACCCTGGTCCACCCGGATCGGCCTCTGCCCCCTTCACCAGCCGGCACAGGCGTCCCCCCTAACCTGGCCACACTGCAAGCGGACCCCACCACCCCGGACCAGGGCCGCGCAATCGCCGCCATCCTCAAAATGGCGCGCGGCCGGGCCCGCCGTCCCCTGGTCATCACCTCCGACCGGGGGCGCGGTAAGTCCTCCGCCCTCGGGCTCGCCGCCGCGCGACTCCTCGCCGAGGACGCGGCCAAGATTCTGGTCACAGCCCCCCGCCACGAGGCCGTCACACCCGTCTTTACCCATGCCGGGCGCCTGCTGGCGGAACGCGGACTCGAGTTCGAGACAGGCCCGGGCCTGGTGTCCCCGGGGGCGGCGTGGTTGAAATTCCTCCCACCGGACATCCTGGCCCAGGCCGGCCCCAGTGCGGACCTGCTCCTGGTAGACGAGGCCGCGGGGATACCCGCACCCCTGCTCGAAGCCCTGCTGCGGCGCTACCCGCGGGTGGTCTTCGCCAGCACCGTCCACGGGTACGAGGGGACCGGGCGCGGCTTCGAGATCCGCTTCCGCAAGACCCTCGACCGTCTGACCCCGGACTGGCGCGCCCTGACCCTGGCCACCCCAATCCGCTGGGCCGCCGACGATCCCATCGAGGCCCTGGCCAATCACGCGTTGCTGCTCGACGCCACCCCGGCCAGGGACACCGACCTGACCGCAGCCAGCCCCGCCACCTGCACCTTCGAGCACCTGGACCGCGCGACCCTGGCCAAGGACGAGCCCAGACTGCGCGAGCTGTTCGGGCTCCTGGTCCTGGCCCACTACCAGACATCCCCGGCGGACCTCGGCCACCTCCTCGACGCCCCCGGGGTGCACGTCTACGCCCTATGCCACGCCGGGCATATCGCCGCTACCGCTTTAGGGGCCATCGAGGGCGGCTTCCCCGCGAACCTCGCAGCGGAAGTCTTCGCCGGGCGCCGCCGCCCCCGCGGGCACCTCCTGCCCCAGACCCTGTCTGCCCATGCCGGGATCGAAGAGGCACCGGGGCTCGCCTACCTGCGTCTGGTGCGCGTCGCCGTCCATCCCGCGGCCCAGGGCCGAGGCCTGGGACGGGCCTTACTCGACGGTGTCAAAGCCGACGCCGTCGCCCTGGGGCTCGACCTCATCGGCGCCAGCTTCGGCGCCACCCCGGACCTGATACAGTTCTGGCGGCGCTGCGGCCTGCCCCTGGCCCACATCGGCACCAGCCGCAACGCGGCCAGCGGGGCACACGCCGCGGTGGTCCTGGCCGGGCTCACTCCGGTGGGTCTCGCCCTGGCGGGCCTGGCCCGTTGCCGCCTGGCCGCGGCCCTTCCGACCGGGCTCGCCGGGCCCCTGCGGGACCTGGAACCTGCCCTCGCCCTGTCCCTGATGACCGACCCGAGCGAGCCTGCCCCACCGGTGGACCTCGACGCCCGCGCCTGGCGCGAGCTGGCGGCCTTCGGTCACGCCGCCCGCCCCTATGAGGCCGTCATCCCCCCCCTGGCACGACTCGCCGCGGCGGGCCTGGCGGGCGGGGGCTTGGCGCCGAAGCAGGCCCTGGCCCTGATCGCCGCCGTGCTGCAACACCGGGACCTGGCTTTGGTCGCCGCCCTGATCGGTGCCACCGGGCGAGGCGCGGTCATCGCCACCCTGCGCGAGGCGACCCGTGCCCTGCTGCACAACTTGGCGCCACCGGAGTTGACGGGGTATGTTCGGGACCTGAGGCAAGCCCCCTACACAGAGCCCGAGCGCACCTGAGATCCGCATGTATACCCCAGACGACATAGAGCGCAGCACGAGCCTCGGTGCCGGCGCGACGCCGGCGCTCCCGGACATGCACACCCCGGACTACCAAGGCGGCAGCATTGTCAACCTGATGTCTTCCATCGTAGCGGCCCGCGGAGGGAACAGCGCTTACCTCCCCCTGCACCTGCTCCCGCCGGCGGAGATCATCGGGGTCACTAATCTTGTGCTCCTCGTCATCGATGGCCTTGGTGCGGATTACCTCGCCCTCCATTCCCCCCATGGTCTGTTGTCGCGCCACCTGCGCGGTGCCATCACCACCGTTTTCCCCACCACCACGGCCGCCGCCATCCCCAGCTTCCTCACCGGCGAGGCACCACAGCAGCACGGACTTACGGGCTGGTTCACCTGGCTGCGGGAACTCGGCTGTGTCATGACCGTCTTACCCGGCCAGCCGCGCTACGGCGGCGGCAGTTATCGCGGGGCCGGCATCGACCCCGCACGACTCTATGGCCTGACCCCGATCTTTCAGCGCCTGCGTACCCCATCGGTGGTCGTCAGCCCCGCCTACATCGCCGCCTCCGACTTCAACCAGTCCCTGGCCGCGGGCGCCAGCACCATTCCCTTCGACGGCCTGGCGGCCATGTTCCGCGCCACTGCCGCCGAGCTACGCCGATCCGTCGAACCCCGATATTTCTATCTCTACTGGCCCAAGCTCGACACCCTGGGCCACCATCAGGGAATCGAGTCTCCAGCTACCCTGCGCCACCTGGCGGAGATCGAGCAGGCCCTGACCGACTTCCTGGTCCAGGCCGCAGGGACCGACACCCTGGTCCTGGTCACCGCCGACCATGGCCAAATCGACACCAGCCCCGCCGACCGTATCGACTTGTCGGACCACCCGGAACTCGCCCAATGCCTCGCCCTTCCGCTGTGCGGCGAACCCCGCGCTGCCTTCTGCTACCTGCGCCCCGGGCGGGTCGAGACCTTTATCGACTACTGCCGCACCCAGTTCGCCGGACGGATGGAGGTTATCCCCAGTCAGGACCTCATCGACCGCGGCCTGTTTGGGCTCGGCACCCCCAACCCGCGCCTCGCCGAGCGGGTGGGTGACCTGACCCTCCTGATGCTGGGCAACAACGTCATCAACGAACGCCTTCCCGGCGAGACTCCCCAGGTCCAGGTCGGTGCCCACGGTGGCCTGAGCCGCACCGAAATGCTGGTCCCGCTCTGCCTGCTGAGGGCCTGACAGACCCTGGTTCACCCAAACCGAGGTCCGTCCTGCCGGCCCCAGCCAGACCCTGACAGAGACGCCCCGCGGGCTCCCGCAGGGATGAGGTCGCGCCCCTGACCGACAGGCTCGACCGCCGTGTCCGTCACCGCCCGGACGGCACCATCTGCTCCATAACCCCCATGGGGTTCATCTCTTGGATCTGCTTGCTCCCGGTCTGGATAACCCCCGCCATGCGATCGACACTCACGCGCATGCCGCGCATGTCCGAAGCCATGACGTCCACGCTCCCCCGGATGCCATTGACCTGTTCCGCGAGCCCGCTGATGTCCTGCCCCATGCGGTGCATGTCCACTCCCATGCCGCGGATGTCCACGGCCATGGAGGCGATGTCCTGTGTCATGAACGACATGCTCCGAGACATGTCGTACATCAGCTTGAGCAGAAAGCCGAAGGCTGAGGCGGCCAGCAGCCCGATCAGGGCCATGGAGAGGATGCGAGAAACCGGTTTCATGGCTGGACTTCCTGAGTCTGGCAGGGGCTGTTGGATCGGCCGCGTGTTCGTAGCGGTACCCTTAGGATGCCACAACCCGCCCTGCTGCGGGGTTGTGGCCCGCACTGGGGACCGCAATGCAGGTATGGGCGGACACCGATGCCTGTCCCGGCGTCATCGCATAGGTGGTTCGAGCCCCCAACCGAGCGCAGGACTATAGGCACTGTTTGATCTTTCTGGCGCCTTGGCGCATGCTGCGCCGTTTACCTGGCGCCGGTGACCGAGCCAATCCCGCCTCGGTGCAGCGCCCAGCCCGCGAGGCCCCCATGGATACCCCAGACCCGAGCGTCACTCCCAGCGACGCCGCCCCAACCGACCTGCGCCCAGCGCCAGCCCCAATTCACACCCCCGAACTCGCTCCTGCTATGGCCGTCGAGGCGCAGGCACAGCCGATCAGCCCCGAGGCCGAGCCCGAAGCGGCCGCCGAGCCGGAGCCTCCGCCGATCGCCGCCCGGCCGCAGGCCCAGCCAGCGGCGTCCGAGGCCGAACCTGCCAACGCCGGACCCCAGGGATTCGATACCTTCGCCCTTGCCGGACCGGTGCGTGAGGCCCTGCGCAACCTTGGTTACGAGGTACCAACCCCGATCCAGTTGGAATGCATCCCGCACATTTTGGCCGGGCGCGACATCCTCGGCCAGGCCCAGACCGGCACCGGTAAGACCGCCGCCTTCGCCGTGCCTTTGGTCAATCGTATCGACCTGACCTTGTCGGATCCCCAGGTCCTGGTCCTCACCCCCACCCGCGAGTTAGCCCTTCAGGTCGCCGAGGCATTCCACAGCTACGGCCGCCTGCTGGACGGTTTCATGGTCCTGCCGCTCTACGGCGGTCAGTCCTTTGGCACCCAGATACGCCAGCTCCAGCGCGGCGCACACGTCGTCGTCGGCACCCCGGGGCGGGTCATGGACCACATGCGCCAGGGCTACCTGAACCTCGAGGGTATCCGCACCCTGGTCTTGGACGAAGCCGACGAAATGCTCAACATGGGCTTCGCCGAGGACATCGACTGGATTTTCGACCAGGCCCCTGAGGGGCGCCAGGTGGCCCTGTTCTCCGCCACCATGCCCCCGACCATCCGAAAGGTCGCCCAGGCCCATCTGATCGATCCGGTGGAAGTCAAGGTCGCCTCCAAGACCGCCACCGTCGATACCATCGAGCAGCGCCACTGTGTGGTCACCGGTTACCACAAGATCGATGTCCTCACCCGGGTCCTGGAGGTCGAGCCCTTCGACGCCATGTTGGTGTTCGTGCGCACCAAGAACGCCACCCTGGAGGTCGCCGAAAAGCTCACCGCCCACGGATTCTCCGCCGAGGCGCTCAACGGCGACATGACCCAGGAGGCCCGCGAGCGCACCATCACCCGACTGAAGGCGGGACGCCTGGACATCCTCGTAGCCACCGACGTCGCCGCCCGTGGTCTGGACGTGGAGCGCATCAGTCACGTCGTCAACTACGACATCCCCACCGACCCCGAGGCCTATGTGCACCGCGTCGGGCGCACTGGGCGTGCCGGGCGCGAGGGTAAGGCCCTGCTCTTCGTCCAGCCGCGGGAGCGCAATCTGCTGTCCGCCATCGAGCGCACCATCCGCCAGCGCATCCCGCCCATGGACCCGCCTTCGGCGGCCCAGGTCACCGAGCACCGTATCGACCGCCTCATCGCCCTACTGCGCAGCACCAAGGCCGAAGAGGACCTGGACTTCTTCTATGCCTTGGTCGGTCGGATCGAGCAAGAGCAAGAGATGAGCCTGCTCGACATCGCCGCCACACTGACCTACCTGATGCAGCGGGAGCGTCCGCTGGCCATGCGCGACGAGCCGCGCCCACCACGCCAGGCCGGCGTGGAACGCGAGCGCCCGGGGGGCGAGCGTCGCTACGAGGACCGCCCGCCCCGCGACCGCAACCAAGGGGACCGCCCTCAGGGAGACCGGGCGCAAGCCGACCGCCCCTATCGCCCCCGCGAACGCGACGGAGCCCGCGACTCCCGCCCAACGGGCGCCCCCCGCGAGCGCCAGTACGGCGACCACCGTTACGACCAGCGGCCTGCCTGGACACAGCAGCAACAGCCCGGTCAGTACGCCCACGAGGATCGCCCGGCTCGCGATGATCGCCCTCCCTTCCGCCCTCGCGACGGGGAGACCGGCCGCGGCTTCCGCGACCAGCGCCAGGGACCGTCCCATGACCAACGCCCGGCCTGGACCCAACAGCAACAGCCCGGTCAGTACGCCCGGGAAGACCGCCCGGCCCGCGACGACCGCCCAGCCTTCCGGCCGGATCGCTCTGACCGGCCTGACTTCCGCCGGGACGACCGTCCCCGGCGCGAGGACGGCCCCCGCGGCCCGCGACCGGATGCGGTGCCGATGGAGCATTTCCGCATCGATGTCGGCCGGCGTGACGGCGTCACACCGCGGGAGATCGTCGGGGCCATCGCCAACGAGGGCGGCCTCGACGGGCGCCACATCGGCCGCATCGACATCCAGGACGACCACTGCACCCTGGACCTCCCGGCAGGCATGCCGCGGGAGGTAAAGGAGCACCTGCGAAAGGTCTGGGTCTGCGGTCGCCCCCTCAACCTGGCCCCAGCCGAAGGCGGCCCCAGGGAAGACAGGCCGGGTGGGGATAGACCCAGAGGCACAGATCGCCCCAGAGGGGACCGGCCACGGGGTGATCGCCCGCCACGCACCGACCGTCCCGCAGGCGGGGATCGGCCAACGGGTGGGGGCCAGCCCCCCCGCCCGGCACGCAAGCCCCGCCTCGGCTGACCTGCGGTCGGCTTAGGCGCCAAAAAGGCCCGGCCAAAGCCGGGCTGAGATCTCTTGGGAACGACGAGGAGGACGCGGGCTGGCCGGGGCCTCATGCCCGACGGCACTTAGATCGCGAAGAGGTCCAGGAAGGCGCTGACCGGGGTGGTTACCAGACGCTCGGCGTCCAGGCACAGATCGTAGATGCGCTGGGCCTGGCCCTTGGGGAAGCGGGTGCGCAGGGCCCCCAGGAACTTTTGCTCCAGGACGGGGATGCCCTCGGCGCGACGCCGGCGGTGACCGATGGGGTACTCGACCTCGACCTTTTCGGTGTGAGTCCCGTCGTAAAAGAACACCTGCACGGCATTGGCGATGGAGCGTTTGTCCGGGTCCAGGTACTCGCTGGTGTAACGCGGGTCCTCGCGCACGGTCATCTTGTCGCGGAGGGCATCGATGCGCGGATCGCCAGCCACCCCATCCTCGTAATGGTCGGCGGTCAGGGCACCATGGATCAGGGGCACGGCGACCATGTACTGAATGCAATGGTCGCGATCCGCCGGGTTGTGCAACGGCCCCTCCTTGCTGATGATGCGAATAGCCGACTCCTGGGTGGTCAACTCGATGCGCTCGATCCGATCCAGGCGGTCCTTGACCAGGGGGTGAAGGGCCATGGCGCACTCCACCGCGGTTTGGGCGTGGAACTCGGCCGGGAAGCTGATCTTGAACAGGATCTGCTCCATGACATAACTGCCGTAGGGCCTCTGAAAGGCGAATTTGTTGCCTTTGAACAGCACGTCGTAGAAACCCCAGCGCGGTGCACTCAAGACCGACGGCAGGCCCATCTCGCCCTTCATCACCATCATGGCCAGGCGCACCGCCCGGGAACTGGCGTCGCCCGCGGCCCAGGACTTGCGGGACCCGGTATTGGGGGCGTGGCGGTAGGTCCGTAGGGACTGCCCGTCCACCCAGGCCTGGGACAGGGTGTCGATGATCTGGGCCTTGGTGGCCCCCAGCATCTTGGCCGCCACTGCGGCTGAGGCAACCTTGACCAGGACAACGTGGTCGAGCCCAACCCGATTGAAGCTGTTTTCCAGGGCCAGGATGCCCTGGATCTCGTGGGCCTTGACCATGTAGTGCAGGACATCGCCCACGGTGACCGGGCCGCCCCGCCCTCAGCCACTGCCTTGCGCGAGAGGTAGTCCGAAAGGCCCAGGATGGCCCCAAGGTTGTCCGAGGGGTGGCCCCACTCCGCCGCCAGCCAGGTGTCGTTGAAATCCAGCCAACGGACCATGGCCCCGAGGTCCCAGGCGGCCTTGACTGGATCGAGCTGGAAGGAGGTCCCCGGGACCTTGGCCCCGTTGGGGACGACGGTCCCCGGGACTATGGGCCCCAGGTGCTTGGTGCATTCCGGGTATTGCAAGGCCAGCAGGGCGCAGCCCAGGCTGTCCATCAGGCAATTGCGGGCGGTATCCAGGGCCTCTGGGCTATCGATGCGGTAGTCGCAGACATAGTCGGCGATGGCCACCAGTTCCGGGTCGGGATCGGGACGCAGGTTGGCTTCGACGTTGTGGGAACTCATGGTTGTTGGCTCCAGGGCTTGGGCACGGGGGTACAGGACCAACAGGCCCTATAGGTCGTATCGGTCATCTCGGTCGTATAGGCAATTGCCTAACGTTGGCCCATGGGTATCCAGCTCAGGTTGTCCGGGCCGACGTAATTGGCGCTGGGACGGATGATCTTGCCATCCTCGCGCTGCTCGATGACGTGTGCGACCCAACCTGTGGTACGCGCTATGACGAAGATCGGCGTGAACATGGGGGTTGGGACGCCCATCTGCCGGTAGCTAACCGCCGAGAACCAATCCAGGTTCGGGAACATCTTCTTAAGCTCCCACATCACCGTCTCCAGACGGTCTGCCACCTGGTACATGGTCATGTCCCCAGCGGCCTCGGACAGGCGCTTTGCGACCGCCTTGATGACCTCGTTGCGCGGGTCGCCCACCGTATACACGGGGTGACCAAATCCGATGATGATCTCCTTGCGCGCCACCCGCTCGCGGATGTCTGCCTCGGCGGCATCGGCACTGCCATAACGGCTCTGAATATCGCAGGCCGCCTCATTGGCCCCACCATGCTTGGGCCCCCGCAGGGCGCCGATGGCGCCGGTGATGGCGGAATAGAGGTCGGAATTGGTCCCCGCCACCACTCGAGCGGTGAAGGTCGAGGCGTTGAACTCGTGTTCCGCATAGAGGTTCAGCGAGGTGTGCATGGCCCGCTCCCAGGCCACCGATGGGGCCTTGCCATGGAGCAGGTGCAGGAAGTGGCCGCCGACGGAGTCATCGTCAGTCTCGACTTCGATACGCCGGCCGTTATGGGCAAAGTGGTACCAATACAGCAGCATCGAGCCGAAGCTCGCCAGAAGTCGGTCGCCGATCTCCCGGGCCGCAGCGGAGGGCATGGTCTCCTTCTCAGGTTCCAGGGTGCCCAACAGCGAGGCGCCGGTGCGCATCACGTCCATCGGGTGGGCCGAGGGAGGGATTTGTTCCAGTGCCGTCTTGAGCCCGGCGGGCAGACCACGCAGGGCCTTGAGGCGGCGTTTGTAGGCGGCCAACTCGGCGATAGTGGGGAGCTTGCCGTGGATCAGGAGGTGTGCGATCTCCTCGAATTCTGCGGTATCGGCAAAATCCAGGATGTCATAGCCGCGATAGTGCAGGTCATTGCCGGTGCGTCCCACGGTGCAAACAGCGGTATTTCCGGCAGCCACCCCGGACAGGGCGACGGACTTCTTGGGTTTGGGCAGTTGGCCCTCTGGTTCGGCCATGGCGATTCTCCTCTCCGGATGTGGTGACGGGACATCGTTTTATTCTTGCCGCGAATGAACGCGAATGGCGCTTGCTTGAGCCGGTCCGCCGGTCCCGAATCAGCGGGAGGCGGGCGACCCCGTTACGGCCAATGTCGCGGGCCGCATTTTTTTCGCGTTAATCTGCATTCGGTTGCAGCCAACTTCTTATTCTTTACCCTCGGCAAACAGCGTATCCAGGCGCTGTTCGTAGCCGTGGTAGTCCAGATACTCATACAGTTCCATGCGCGTCTGCATGGTATCCACCACCCCGGCCTGGGTGCCGTCGCGACGGATCGTCCGATAGACGTTGAGCGCCGCCTGATTCATGGCCCGAAAGGCAGAGAGCGGATAGAGAACCAGACCCACGCCCACCCCTGCCAGCTCGGTGGTCGTAAACAAGGGCGTCGCCCCGAATTCGGTGATGTTGGCCAGCACCGGGACCTTGACGGCATCCACGAAACGCCGGTATTGGGCAAGTTCCGTCATGGCCTCCGGGAAGATCATGTCGGCGCCGGCCTCGACACAGGCCAGGGCCCGCTCGATGGCGGCATCCTCGCCCTCCACCGCCAGGGCATCGGTGCGGGCCATGATGACGAAGCCATCACTGCGGGCGTCCACCGCGGCCTTGACCCGATCCACCATCTCGGATTTGGCGACTATGGCCTTGTTGGGTCTGTGCCCACAGCGCTTGGCGGCGACCTGGTCCTCGATATGCACGCCTGCGGCGCCGGCGCGCTGCATCTGGCGCACGCTGCGGGCGATGTTGAAGGCCCCACCCCAGCCGGTATCGATGTCCACCAGGAGCGGTAGATCCGTGGCGTAGGTGATGCGCCGCACATCCTCCAGGACGTCATCGAGGCTGGTCATCCCGAGATCCGGCAGACCATAGGAGCCCGCCGCCACACCCCCGCCAGACAGGTACAGGGCGCGATAGCCGGTCTTCTGCGCCATCATGGCGTGGTAGGCATTGATGGCGCCGACCACCTGCAAGGGGCGCTCGTCCTCGACGGCCTGGCGCAGACGCTGACCTGGGGTCTGGGATTGACTCATGTCGTGGCCTCGTTTATGGGGTGAAGGGGCTTTAATGCTTCGGCACAAGCGGCTGGAATGGGGCTGGTCAGCCCCTGCCCCACCGACTGTGCCCCAGCCTCTGCAAGGCGCCGCTCGACGTTGATCCGGGAGGCGCGGATATGCCCACGCATCAGGCACTCGGCCATGTCGCCGTCACCGTCGGCGATGACATCGACCATCAGGTCGTGCTCGCGCAACGCCGGGACCGCCCTGGTCCCTGACATCCCAAACTGAAAGCGATACATCCGTACCAAGTGGTAAAGGTCGTTGCACAGCAGCCCGACGAGTCGGCTGTTGCGACTGCCCTGGACGATGCGGTAATGGAAGTCGAGGTCCCCTTCACCCTGGAAGTAGGCCCGACCGCCATCGGCCGCCACCTGGGCGTGGTGCCCCTCCAGCAGGCGCCGCAGATCGGCGACCTCGGCGGCGGGCATATGTGTCGCCGCCAGGCGGGCGGCCATACCCTCCAGGGCCTCACGGACCTGATAGATCTCCAGGAGTTGGGTGCCAGACAGGGTGATGACCCGAGCCCCCTGATTGGCGCGGCGCTCGACCAGGCGGGATGCCTCAAGACGCCGCATGGCCTCACGCAGGGGGCCACGGCTGATGCCGTAGCGCCCGGCCAGCACGGGCTCACTGATCTTGCTCCCCGCGGGGATCTCCCCGGACACGATGGCACGGCGGATCTCGTCGAAGAGGCGATCGGCAATGGTGGAGGGGAACTCGGCCAGGGCGCCCATAGTGTTGACACTTTTTCTCGGATTTGCGCAAAGATAGCCTTTTAAGCGCACCTGTCAAGGCACTCTGTTGACAATATTTTTGTGTCGCGGCTGTGGATCTCCCCCCGGCCCCGAAGTCCCCGGACCGCCCTGAGCGTCTGGATATCCCGATTACGGACTTCGAGGCATCCCACCCCGAGGTCGCATCCAAGATGGAATGGCACCGTCGAATCAGGCCCCCGGCGGCGGATCGTCCTCCCGGTCGAAGCTCAGGTTCGGCAGATTGGCCAGGCCCATGACATGCAGGACCACACCGGCCCCGATGAAAAAGACCACCCCAGCCCCCAGGCTGGCAATGATCGGGTGATTGCTACCCAGGTCCCCCACCCAATAGCCCAGCAGGCCAAGACAGGCGAGGGCCCCACCATAGAAGAGGAAGGCGGCGCCCAGGCTAATGCCCTGCCCGATGCCGCGGCGCCGGCTCACCCGCAGACCCCGGCGCCGCACGCGGTTACCTTGGGCCCAGGGATCGGCAGCCCGATCTCCGCATCCGTCAGGTAGCAACCCGGGTCCTCGGCCCAGGCATCACCAGCCTGCTGGAAGGCGCGGGTACGGGTGTTGCCGTTGCAGATATCGAGATAGGCACAGGCGGCGCAGCGTCCCTTCACCGGACGTGGACTCTGTTTGAGACCAGCCATCAGGGGGTCGGAGCGGTCCTCCCAGATTTGGGAGAAAGGCCGCTCCCGGACATTCCCCAGGCCGTGGTTCCACCAAAAGGTGTCGGGGTGGACCATGCCTAGGTTGTCGATATTGGCGACATTCACCCCAGAGGCGTTGCCGCCCCAACCCCGTAGCACAGCGGCCAGCGCGGCGGCATGCTCAGGGAAGCGCTCCTGCACCCATTGCAGCACGTAGACGGCGTCGGCGTCGTTGTTGCCGGTGACCAACTCCATCGGCACGCCGGCCTGGATGCGCCCCCAACAGGTATCGAACAACAGGTCCATCGCCTCTCGGGTCATGCGGAAATGGGCGTCGTCGCCACGATTGGTGTTGCCGCGCCCTGCGTAGTTGAGGTGGGACAGGTAGAACTTGTCGATGCGCTCCGCTTCCATCAGGTCCAGCAGCCCCGGCAGATCCTCGGCGTTATCCTTGGTCAGGGTGAAGCGCATCCCTACCCGAATGCCGGCGTCGCGGCACAACCTCAGACCCTGGAGGGACTCGCGGAAGGCCCCCGGCCTGCGCCGGAAGCGATCGTGGGTCGCCTCCAGGCCATCGAGGCTGATCCCCAGATAGTCGAACCGGGCCTCGCGGATACGCGGGAGCAACGCCTCGTCGATCAGGGTGCCGTTGGTAGAAAGCGCCACATAGAACCCCAGGGCCCTTGCCCTGTGTGCCAGATCGAAAATGTCCGGGCGCATCAGGGGCTCTCCGCCGGAGAGGATTAGCACCGGGACCCCGAAGGCGCGCAGGTCCTCCATGACGGTACAAACCTCCTGGGTCGAGAGCTCGCCGGGAAAGTCCTTGTCCACGGACGTCGAATAGCAGTGGCGGCAGTTGAGGTTGCAGCGGCGGATCAGGTTCCAGATCACCACAGGACCGCTGGGTTTGGGCGACGGCGCAGCGGCGGCCTGGGCGAGGCGCGCGGGGTCGGCGAGGAGTTGAAGGTAGCGGCTGACGCGAAACATGGGGGTCCCTCTCAGGGTAAACAGAAACGTAACCGGGGTCGCGCGCAGGCAATCGGGTTGGCTAAGAAATCATCGCCCCCCTTTGGAACAAGGCGGGGGAACTATCAAGCCACAAAGCGCAACCCGGTCTTTTTCAGGATCGCCTCGCTGAACAGGACCCGATGCCCGCGGGAGTGCGCGGCAACCATGGCCTCGATCCGGGCCGCGGCGGACACTACCTCGGCCCGATCACGCCCGTGGACCATGGCAAAGAGGTTGTAGGGCCATAGTGGCAGACGGCGCGGGCGGCGGTAACAGTGGCTGACGAAGTCCAGGGCCCCGATGCGCTCGCCTATGCCGTCCACCTCCGCGTCCTCGATATTCCAGACGGACATGCCGTTACCGCGCAGCCCCAGCCTGTAGTGATTGGGGACGGCCCCGATGCGGCGCACGGCCCCAAGCTCCAGCAGCCGATGGAGGCGGGCCCGGACCGTCTCGGGGTCGCTTGCGATCTGGCGCGCCACAACATCGAATGGCTCTGGCTCCAGCGGTAGCCCGGCCTGGGTGGCGGCGACCAGGGCCCTATCCAGGGCGTCCAGGGTCGGGGGCTCGGCTGGCCGCTCCCGCTCGACCCGGCGCACCCCGACGGAGCCGTCCTCCCCCAGGTGCAGCCAGAACCCCAGGTGATATTCCTTGAGCTTGGGGAAGTCGTAGACCAACAGGCCGCTGACCGACTGGATGCGGCGTATGGCGGCGTCGAGACCAGCCGCCGTGGGCGTGGCCAACACGAACCACATGTTCAGGGCGTGGTCGCGGCGATAGTTGTGGGCCACCTCAGGGCTCGCCTCCAGCATCCGGGCGACACGATCGAAGTCCGCCGCGGGAACGGCCATGGCGGCCAAGGTAAAGCGCCCGCCCAGGCGCTCGGCGTCCCACAGGGGGCCAAAGCGGGTTAGCAGGCCAGCCTCCAGCATGTCTCGGATGGCCAGAATCAGGGTCGGCTCATCGGTCCCGAGGTCCAGGGCGACCTCCTGGTAGGGACGGGAAGAGAGGGGGAAGCCACCCTGAAAGCGGTTGAGAAAGGCGCGCTGCAAAGGGCTTGGCGACGGCATGGTCGGTACCTCTCGACGGGCTTGGGCCTAGCCCCGATCTGGGCTCGCGGCGGTTGGCGGGGTGTGCCTGAGGGGCAAACTAACCTGCCATCGGGCCCAGAGCACTTGACGGGGGTCAAATGCCTCAAGGGGCGGCCGGCTTCGCCGAGAGCGTTCTCGCACGGTGAGAGCAGGCCGGCAAGGACACAAGACGCCTCTGAAGACCCCTGCGGTGTGCTCCGCCGCCCGGAAGCCAGCGGAACTGTGATCTGGGCCAGACCACTGCGCCCCTAGATTAGGGACGCTTCCGCACCTGGGCTATCCTACCTGCCCATCGGGTAATTGAAGGGCCCAACATGATCGAGCTATTGCGCAAGGCGCCCCTGCTGTCCGGCCTTGACCGTGCCCAGTTGGAGCAGGTCGCAGCGACGGCCGTGTCGGTACACCTGGACGAGGGTCAGTGGCTGTTCAGCCAGGGCGACCCATCGCGGCGCTTCTACTTCCTCCATCAGGGCCAGATCCGGCTGTTTCGGCTCTCCCCGGAGGGGACGGAGAAGATCATCGAGATCGTTTCCGCCGGCCAGACCTTTGCCGAGGCCCTGATGTTCCTCAACGCCCCGCGCTACCCGGTGTGCGCCGCCGCCCTGGAGCCCGCGCAGCTGATCGGGATCGACGCCCGTGCCTTTGCCGCCATGCTGCGTGAATCTGTGGACACCTGTTTCGTGGTCATGGGTGCCCTGAGTCAGCGGCTTAGGTCCCTGATCGGCGAGATCGACAACCTGACCCTGCACGACGCGAAGAGCCGGGTCGCCCGCTACCTGTTGGCCCACGTCGCGGAGGACCGGCGCGGCTTCGACCTGGACATCCGCAAGGGCGTCCTGGCCTCGCGTCTGTCGGTGAAACCCGAGACCTTCTCCCGGGTCATCAGGCAACTGACCCAGGACGGGGTCGTCTCCGTTCACGGGGCCCATGTCACCATCGCCGACCGTGCCGCCCTGATTGCCCATGCGGAGTTGGAGCAGGGCATGGAGTTGGAACCTTTGCCCTGTGAGGATTCGGCCAGGCGCGCCTAAGACGGATGCCCGCCCCTAGGTCGGAATTGGAAAAAGTGCCGTCTGGCTGCGCCAGGACAATCTCCGCGCCTTGTGTCCCCTGGACTCGCGTGCAAAGCTACGCAGGTTAAATCCCCAGGGGTCCGAGATCGGTCCGGGCGGGCCCCCAAGCACTCTGGACCCAATGACGTACGAGGTAGAAGAAGTCTCTATGGAAACCGCAACCAGTGTTCCCAAGTATGTGTTTTCCTTTGAAGAAGGCGACGGCAAGGACAAGAAGGGCTTAGGCGGCAAGGGCGCCAACCTGTGCGAGATGACCCAGATCGGGCTCAATGTCCCGCCCGGGTTCGTCATCTCCACCGTGGCCTGTCTGGCCTATCTGGACAAGAACGCGCTACCCGATGGGGTCATGGACCAGGTCCGGGCCAACATGAAGGCCCTGGAGACCAAGACCGGCAAGGGCTTCGGCAACCCGTCCAACCCACTGCTGGTCTCGGTGCGCTCCGGTTCGGCCATGTCCATGCCCGGCATGATGGACACCATCCTCAACCTCGGCCTCAACAACGAGACCCTGCAAGGCGAGATCCGTCACACCGGGGACCCGCGCTTCGGCTACGACGCTTACCGCCGTTTCATCCAGCTCTTCGGCAAGGTCGCCCTGGGCGTCCCGGACAAGCTCTTCGACCAGCAGTTCGAGCTGGTCAAGGACAAGGCCCATGTCACCGAGGATGTCGGTCTGTCGGCCAGCGACTTGCAGGACATTAGCGAGCGCTTCCTCAAGGTCGTGGAAGAGTACACCGGACGGCCCTTCCCGATGGACCCCTACGAGCAGCTCGAGATCGCGATCCGGGCCGTGTTCAATTCCTGGGGCGGCAAGCGCGCGGTGGACTACCGCCGCCAGTTCAAGATCACCCCGGACATGGCCAACGGCACCGCGGTCAACGTGGTGACCATGGTCTTTGGTAACCGCGGCGACGACTCCGCCACCGGCGTGGCCTTCACCCGCAACCCCGCCACCGGGGAGAACAAGCTCTATGGCGAGTACCTGGTCAATGCCCAGGGCGAGGACGTGGTGGCCGGCATCCGCACCCCCAAGGCCATCGACCGTCTGGGCGACGAGATCCCGGACATGGGTCGTCAGATCGAGGAGTTGCGCCAGAAGCTCGAGACCCACTATTGCGAGATCCAGGATTTCGAGTTCACCATCGAGCGCGGCCAACTCTATGCCCTGCAAACCCGCAACGGCAAGATGAACGCCCACGCCATGGTCCGCACCTCGGTGGAGATGGTCGGCGAGGGGCTGATTTCCAAGGAGCAGGCCCTGCTGCGTATCAAGCCCGACCTGCTGGAGCAGATGCTCTTCCCCCACCTCGACCCCAAGGTCAAGGCCGCGCCGGTGGCCACCGGCCTGCCCGCCTCCCCGGGTGCGGCCTCCGGCATCGCCGTGTTCGACGCCGACCGCGCCGAGCAGATGGGGCGCGACCTCGCCCTGAACGTGATCCTGGTGCGCGAGGAGACCAAGCCCGAGGATATCCATGGCTTCTTCGCCTCCAAGGGCATCCTGACCTCCCGCGGCGGCAAGACCTCCCACGCCGCCGTGGTCGCCCGCGGCATGGGGAAGCCCTGTGTGGCCGGGGCCGAGGGGATCAGCGTGGACGTCGGCCGGCGCGTCGCCTATGTCGGTGACACCAGCTTCCGCGAGGGCGACGTCATCACCATCGACGGCACCAGCGGCAAGGTCTATCTGGGCTCCATCCCCACCGTCGAGCCGGAGTTCTCCCCTGAACTGGGGACCCTGCTCGCCTGGGCCGATGAGGTCTCCATCCTCAAGGTGATGGCCAATGCCGACACCCCGGACGACGCCCTGCGGGCGCTGAAATACGGCGCCGTGGGTATTGGGCTGGCGCGCACCGAGCGCATGTTCAACGACGTGGATCGGCTCCCCATCGTCATCGAGATGATCGTCGCCGAGACCCCGGATGCCCGCGAGGAGGCCCTGGAACGTCTGTTGCCCTTACAACGGGCGGACTTCCAGGGGCTGTTCGAGGTCATGGCCCCCTACCCAGTGACCATCCGCCTGCTCGACCCACCGATCCACGAGTTCCTGCCTGCCGAGCAGACCTTGGAACGTGAATTGTCCGATCTTCGTCACTTGGCCGATGTGACCCGCGGCATGACGGTGCTGGCCGGGGCCATGTCCCTGATCCATGCCCCCGACACCACCCGCGCGGAGATCGACGGCCTGCGCCGGCAGATCGACCCGGCGACCGTGGAGGAGGCCATCTCCAAGAAGGAGGCCATGCTGCGCAAGGTGCGGGCCCTCTACGAGACCAACCCCATGCTCGGCCACCGTGGGGTACGCCTGGGGATCACCTTCCCCGAGATCTACCGGATGCAGATCCGCGCCATCCTCGAAGCGGCGGCGGAGAGCGGCAAGAAGGGGATGGCGGTCTTTCCGCAGATCAAGGTTCCCCAGGTCTGTACCGCCGAGGAGCTGCGCCGGGTCAAGATCATGGTGGATGAGATCCACGCCGAGGTGGCGGCCAAGTACGGGCGGCCTGTACCCTTCAAGTTCGGCACCATGATCGAGGTGGTGCGTGCCTGTATGCGGGCCGAGTCCCTGGCCGAGGAGGCCGAGTTCTTCTCCTTCGGGACCAACGACCTGACCCAGGCGGTGTTCTCGTTCTCCCGCGAGGACGCGGAGAACAAGTTCCTGCCGCTGTACAACCAGATCGGCATCCTGGCGGACAACCCCTTCGACGTGTTGGACGTCAAGGGCGTCGGCAAGCTGATGAAGCTCGCCGTAGACTGGGGCCGCTCAGTCAAGCCGGGGCTGCACGTAGGCATCTGCGGCGAGCACGGCGGCCACCCGGAGTCCATCGCCTTCTGCCAGGAGGCCGGGCTCGACTACGTCTCCTGCTCCGCCCCGCGCGTCCCCGTGGCCCGGCTCGCCGCCGCCCACGCCGCGCTCGGCACCAAGGGGTAGGACGACGAGCGAGGACAGGGACGTCCGTATCCAACCAGCCCGCCCCACCCTGGGGCGGGCGCCGAGGGGCCGGTGGGCATTGCGCCCCCCGCCCCTTTGCTTTGGACCACTCTGGTGGCCTGGTCCGGGGATCTGGCCTGGGTCCAAGACCCCCACCCGAGATGAGGTAGGTGCGAACCCATTCGCGGCGACCGGCGAGACCCCTCGGCCGCCTCTTGTGGCATGCTTATGGCCACCGGGACCCTCGTCCCCCTGTCAATCGCGGGTGAAGCATGAGCAACCTGGCCGAATCCCTTCTCTGGAGCTTCGCAGACTATCTGGCCTACGAACAACGCGGCGATATCCGCCACGAGTATGTCGCCGGTCGCATCTACGCCATGGCCGGGGGTAGCGAGGCGCACAACCGCATCGCCCTCAATGTCGGCTTCCACCTGCGCGCCGCCGCGCGCGGCGGGACCTGCGGGGTCTTCATCGCCGACATGAAGGTCCGGGTGGAGGCTCACGACGTCTGTTACTACCCGGACGTGTCGGTGGTTTGCGACCCGGCCGACACCGACGCCTACGTCAAGCGAAGCCCCTGCCTACTGGTGGAGGTGCTGTCGCCCAGCACCCAGACCATCGACCTGCGGGAGAAGTGGCTCGCCTATCGGGTCATACCCGGACTGACTTACTACCTGGTGGTCTCCGCCGACCGTCGGCGCGTTCAGGTCCATCGCCGCGGCCCTGACGGGGACTGGAGGGTCGCCCTGCTCGGGCCGGACGAGATCTTGGAGGTCCGTTGCGGCGGCCTGGTGGCAAATATCAACCTGGACCTCATCTACGAAGATGTAGCGGTCCCGGCGGCCAACGAGGCGGCGGGCTGGGACTGACCGCCGCCGGCCAGGGTGGTCTGTGGTGTGGCAGGGGGTACACTATCCGCATCCCAGGCCGTGCAACCCCTACCGTGGCCCCCACCCAGCGTCACACCTGCGGGCCCATTCCGCGGAGCTGATCCATGAATCTAAGACCCAAGACCCTGTTGCTGGCCCTGCTGGCGATCCTCGGGGCCGCCTGGCTGACGCCGCATGGGCCCGAACCCAGCTACGAGGACCAATTGATCGGAGTCGCCCTGCGCCAGTCCTTCGGCCCGGCGGCACCTGAACTGGCGGCGCAGCCCCTGGAGGTCCAGGCCCTGCTGCTGGACTATGCGGGCGATGAGGCCCTGGTCCTACAGACTCGATTGGCGCTCCTGAAGTACCCGGACCTGGCCCGGCGCGTCCTGCCGCGTTACGGCTCAGAGCCCGAGTTCCGCCAGGTCCTGAGTACCTATGGCCCTGGAGCCCTGCCCCCCATTGCCTACTTCATGGACCACTCACTGACCTCGCTGGAGGTACGCCGCGCCCTGGGCGACGGTCTGGATCAGGTCAAGGGGCTCTGGGACCGCTTGCTCGGGTCAGCGCCCTCGGCGGCTGAAGTCCAAACGCAGGCCCAGACCGCCGAACTGACCCCGGACGAGCGCGGCTGGTACGCCATCGCCTTCCTGCGCGAGGAGGGCTACGGCTTCATCGGGCAGTTCGCGGTCGCACCGGATGGCAAGGCCGAATGGGTGCAAAGCGAGCGAGTCGTCGAGGGGCTGTCGGACCTGCTGCTCGGCGGGGTCCGCGGACTGGAGACCAAGTGGCGGCAGGGCGCTGAGGTACAGGTCGGCGATGTCGCCTGGGCCGCCCTGGACGTGGCCGTGATCGCCGGCAGCGTCAAGCTGGTCAGGGCCCTGGCTGCGGCCAGGACGGCGCGGGCGACGGCCACCGGGGCCCGTGCCGCGGCAGGGATGGGTTTCTCCGGGCGCGTGGCCCTGTTCGGTTCGCGCATCCTGGCCCAGGGCGGGCGGGTCGGCGTGGCCATCGCCCGCTACGGGGCCATCCCGGCGGGGATCTACCTGATGGTCCGCCACCCGTCCCTGATCAACGCCACCCTGGCCGAACTGGCGGACTGGTTTGGCATCAGCCCCTGGGCGGTGCAATTCCTGTTCTGGTTCGTCACCCTGTCCCTGCTGTTGCGCCTGGCCCTGTTCCTGCTCCGGCCGCTGGGACTGGCCCTGGCCTGGGCCGGCGGGCGGCGGCCAGCCTTGATGGGTCGGGCGCAACTGGTCCCATAGGACTGATAAGGACCTACTGGCGCCAGCCCTCCAAAACCCTCATGCAGACCCTGTTCATCTCCGCCGCCCGCTCGGGGGTGTCTGCCTCGGTGTAGGCGCGTAACTCCGGGGCATTGCCGGAGGGGCGCAGGTGTGCGATCTCGCCACTGGTAAAGGTGATGCGCAGCCCGTCGGTGGTGTCGAGCCCGGCCACGGGACCGAAGGCGTCGGCAAAGACCGCCTCCACCGCGGCCCGATCACGCTCGGGGTCGCCACTGGTCATGGCCGCCAGGCGGGCTTGGCTCAGTTTGGTGGGGAAGTCTTTAATGCGGTCGCTGTGGGTGAAACGCGCCGGTAGTTCGGCGGCCAGTTCCGACAGGCGACGGCCGCGGGCGAGCGCCAGGATGGCCAAGGCAACGATGACCGCGTCCCGGGTCGGCAGGGCCGGCAGAGTACGGCCCTCGCGGGTGATGTCCTGGGCGGTCAGAAAGCCGCCGTTGGCCTCATACCCCGCCACCGGGCCGACCCCGGTTGCCACCAGGTCCTGCATCCCGGCGATGACGTAGGGCGAGCCGATGCGGGTGCGCCGGACCCGCTCGAACCAGCCGCAGCGGTCCACCGCGGTGTTGCTGCTGACGGGGGTAACGATGGCGCGCACCCCGAGGTAACGGGCACACAGGGGGCCGGCGATGTCCCCGCGCAGCCATTCGCCGCGCTCGTCCCCCACCAGGGGGCGGTCACCGTCCCCGTCTGCCGAGACCAGGGCGTCGAATGCCCCACCGGCGGCCCAATCCCGGGCCAGCTCGATGTCTTGTGGGCGAATCGCCTCGGTGTCCACCGGCAGGAAGGCTTCAGAGCGACCCAGGCACTGCACCTGCGCCCCCAGCCCGGTGAGAACGGCATGCAGACACTCCCGGGCGACGCTGGAGTGCTCGTAGAGCCCGACCCGCATCCCCGCCAGGCACCCGGGCGGGAAGAAGCCTAGATAACGGGCGACAAAGGCGTTATAGGCATCGGGCTCCGCCGCGCCCAGGCCAGCACCGACCGACCAAATTGCCGGCCGCATCAAAACGCCCGTCCGGGAGCCTGACGTCCTGACGCCGGATGCCGGCCTCGTCCTCCTTGAGGATCTCGCCGGTCGGGAGGTTGAACTTGATCCCGTTGCGGTCGTCGGGGATATGGCTGCCGGTGACCATGAGTGTCGGCATTCCCTCGGCGATGCCGAAGGCGGCGATGGCCGGGCTGGGAATGCGCCCGAGGTGGCGGGTCCTGTAGCCAGAGTCGGTGACCGCCTGGGCGCAGGCGGCCATGATCCGCCCACTGCTGGCCCGATAGTCCCCGGCGATACCCACAGCCCCGCCGGAACTCAAGGCGCCGGTCTCGAACAGATACGTAAGGAAGCCCAGGGTGTAGGCGTAGCAAACCTGATCGGTCATCGCCTCCACCCTGCCGCGGGCCCCGCTGGTACCGAATCCGACCCCGCTCTGCGCCATCAGGTCGCCGATCAACATGCCATTTCCTCTCCCCGAGTATCTGCGTGGTGTTGCGGCATTCTAGCCCCTACCAAGCCCCGTGGTGGTCGAACGCAATCCAATGACCACCGATCAGGACCCGAAGCTTGGAACCCCTTTTTCGTGAACCCGGATCGTCTTTGTCGCCGGACCTTGATCGGCGCAGTTCCAGGCCGGCCCCAGATCAGTTAACCTTCGCTAGCACACCGGTGGCCCTATCCGATACGGGGAAAATTGGTCGCCCCGGACCCACGCCGATGTTTCCCTTCTGCTCCAACCGACCATGCCGCAACCACTAAACAGGAGTGACTCGATGACCGACAAGCCCAGACTGATCATCCTCGCGTCCGTCGCGACCCTAGCACTGGCGCTGGCCCAGCCGGTCCGCGCCGAGGGCGAACAGGCCCCTGCCGCGACCCCGACCCCGGCTCCCGAGGCCGCGCCTGCGGCTCCGACTGCCGAGGCTGCGCCTGCGACTCCGACCCCAGAGGCCGCCGCTGCGGCATCGGCCCCGGCCGGTGCGCCGGCGAACACCGCCCATGCCGACTCCCGTCAGCGCATGGAGGCCCGTATGGCCGAGATGACCGCCGAGCGCAACCGCCGCTATGGCGAGCTGCGCCAGCGTGCCTCCGAGGTTGGCATCGAGCTGCCTGAGACCCCGCCCTGGGAGCAGGCCATGCCCGAAATGCCCAAGATGCCGGACATGCCCCAGATGCCCGCCATGCCCAAAATGCCGGACATGGCCGGGATGCAGGGCATGACAGGCGAGGAGCGCGAGGCCATGCGGGCCGCCCACTACCAGGCCATGCGCGAACGCGCCAAGGCCGCCGGCATCGATCTGCCCGAGACCCCGCCCGCGAAGCTCATGACGCCAGAGGAGCGCCGCGCCCACTGGGACAATATGCGCAACCAGACCCCCGAGGAGCGCCAGGCTGGCCGCGCCGAGACTTACAAGCAACTGCGCGAGCGCGCCAAGGCCCAGGGCATCGATCTGCCGGAGACCCCGCCCTGGGAGCAAGCCCAGCAACGGCGTAAGGCCATGCAGGAGAAATGGGAGGCCTACCGCAAGCAAGTGGATGCCATGACCGAAGAGCAGCGCGAGGCGGCCAGGGCCATCTTCAGCGGCGGCCCCGGTGATCAGGCCCCGCCCATGCCCATGGAGCGCCCGATGCCGCAGATGCCCATGCGCCAGATGCCCCAGATGCCCCAGATGCCAATGGACATGCCCAATCAGGGCCTACGGGGCTTCGGCCCGGGCCCCTGCCCCCTGGACGACTGCGACAGCATGGGGATGCCGCACCCCGGCATGATGCCTGGCTGGGGTGGTAATCGGGGCATCGACCAGCCTCAAGGCGGCTTCCCCCAAGGCGGTTACCCCCAGGCACCCTGGGGCCGCGGATACTAGGCCCCAACCGGATCCTGGGGCCAGCACGGCGCCTGCCCTGGCGGGGCATCCCCACCAGGGCAGATGCCCCGAACAGGGTACCGCAGGCCCAGCAGGTATCCGACCTTCGATAAAAACCAGTGCGCAGACGGGGTGAACACCCACCCCAACACGCCAGTCAATCGTTAAACAACAACCCGCCCAGGGCCTGCCGGCCCCGACCCAACCAAGCCCCGAGCCGTCCCAAGGGCCAGGCCTGGAGCCAGATTCCCGGGCATGAGAGAGGATCACGTCCATGAAATTCATCCGCAATCTGCTCGCCCTGGTGGGGCTCGCCGCCATCGTCCTGGGTGCTGGGGTCTACCTACGCTTCGCCCCCGAGCTCGCCAAGCTCAGCCCCGGGGCGGTCGGCATCTACACCAACTTCGCCAACAAGGTCATGGAGACCGGCGACCCGGCCATGGCCATGATGTGGAAGGCCGAGGTCGCGGAGGGGATGAAGCCGGACGACGTCATCGACGCCATGAAGAGCCTGGCCACAGAGCACAACTTCCTGTTCGTCGGCGAGTCGCCGCTGTACAAGCAGATCGAGGCCGTCACCGGCCAGAAGTACCGCTATGTGAACTTCCTGTCCTTCTGCGACGCCCGCATCGGCGGCCAGATGCTCGACTATCACAACGAGTACTCCGGCTTCATGCCCTGCCGCATCGCCCTGATCGAGGACAAGGACGGCAAGCTCTGGCTCTACTCCATGAACCTCGATCTCATGATCCACGGCGGTCGCCCACTGCCGCCCGAACTGCACGCCTCTGCGGTCAAGGTACGCGACACCATCAAGGCGATCATGGACGGGGCCGCCAAGGGCCAGTTCTGACCCCCACAAGCCACCGCCGCGCGGTCTACAAGACGTCATACCGGCAGGGATCGCCGGTATCCAGGTCACAGGGGCCTGTTCAGCACCAACCATCCATGCGACGCAATGCGCCTAAAGGCCCCTAGCGACCGCTAAGGAATGCCTGCACCGCGTCGGCGACTTCATCGCTGTAGAGATCGCGGAAGAAGTGGTCGGCGCCGTCGATCACCTGCAACCGAACGCGCTGCCCGTCGGCCAGGGGCCTTACCGCCTCGACCAACCCAGGCACCAGTTCGTCCTCGCCGGCGGCGACCACCAGCACCTGGGCCTTGATCTCTGGGATCAGGCGTGGCGTATCCATGCGTTGGTCTGGCTCATAGTAGGAGAGGAAGGCTGCGGCCGTGGCCAAGGTGTCCGGACAGTAGACGAATCCCACAGGCCCCATCAGGGCGTCGCCCTTGCCATCCGCAGCCAACTGTCGGGCCTGTTCCAGCGGGGCCCTCAGATCCTTTCCGTAACGGGCCCGGTACGCCTGTGCCGCAGCGTCCTCGGTCCAGGTCTGGGGTGCGACCAGGATGACCGCGACCACCGGAGTATCCGCGTGGGCCGCCGCGAAAAGGGCTGTCTGGTTTCCGCCGCGTGAATGCCCCAGCAGCGCAATCTTGCCGACACCTTGCGCCTGTAACCAGCCCATCCAAGCGCCGATCTCACCGACGGCGTCGGCGTGCCGGTGGGTGTGCGGCGTGGCGCACTCGTACATGCCATGACGGTTGTCCAGGCCGAGGCTCAGGGTGATGGACAGGGAACTGATCCCGCGCTCCTTCAGGGCCGCCTGCAGGGCGTCCATGATCTCCATGCGGCCGTGCGCCAGCGTGCCATGCGTCATCAGCACGACAGGACCCTTTTGCCATCCTGCGCCGGTGGCTTCGAGATTGGCGTTGAGCGTCAGCCCGCCATGGCCGAGGGTGACCTCTTCTGCATCGGCGGCGGTCATTGCGACCGCGAGGGCAAACCAGAGTGCGGCCGTGCGCAAGGATGTCTTCATGGTGTGGTCTCCATAGGTGAGATGGACCGATCGGCAGGGCATCGGATAGCACGCAGTTCAGCGGTGCGCTCGACGCCGTCTTCGCTCCAGACGACGGTGAGGTCAAATGGGGTGTCCGGCGCCGGCCCGAACGGTATCATGCCCCAGCCGTGGTCGCCGGGCATGAAGGTCTGCACGGTGGGAAACAAGGCCCAGCGAAAGGCGATGCGCGCAGCCTCCGATACGCCCGCCGCCGACCAGCGCGGTTGCCAGCCCGCCTCGGCCGGCAAGGGGCCAGATCCCTGCCCCGCGTCCACCCGCCAGCGGCGCAGGTCAATAGCAACCACCGGGGCCGGACTGCCGCCGGCGGTATTCTCCACGATAGCCTGGAAGACGCAGGCCCTGGCCACCTCGTCGGCGCTGGCCGGTGGGAAGCCGCGTCCCTGGAAGAAGGCCCGGGTCTGATCCGGCAGGCGCTGTATCAGCTCCAGGGTGATCGCACCATCGCGCAGGGTCCAGGTTGCGAGCCCGGTGTCAGGGTCGATCCGCGGCGATGGGTCGGCCGCGGACCCGAAGCCAGAGGCGACCAGCGCAGTCGTGGTCAAGGCCCGAACGAGACCGCAGCGAAGTCGCATCATGGGAGGTCGGCTCCAACGCCAGAACGGGCAAAAGTTCGCAACACAATTGGCACCTGTGGGACGTCCGCCATTCCGTGGCGGTTCAGGACTTGTCTGTGTGGCTGAGGCGCAAGTCGCAGGGGACGACCATTAGACGCTGTCCACCCTGCGCAAACCGAACGGCATGTTCGGCGAACAGGTCGCCATAGGTACGCCCGATGCTTGGGTGAACCTCATTCGGGGCTACCTCGGCGAGCGGCCCGAGCACGAAGGCATAACGCAGGATCTCGTCCCGAGGAAGGTCCCGTCCATCCAGGGTCCCGACGGCCTGGCCATAGGTCAGCAAATCGATGTCCAGGGTCCGGGGGGCGAACTTATCGGGGCGTCGGAGCCGTCCATGAGCATCCTCGATGGCCCGCAGGGTCCGGTCGATCATGCCGACGCTTATGTCGGTGTCGATGCCAGCGACCAGATTCAGGAAAGGCTCCCCGGCGAAGCCCTCGGCGGCAGATTCGTAGACGCTGGACAGGGTCAGTTCGCCGAAGGCCGAGCGCAGATCGACGATGGCCCCACGGATGGACGCCTCGCGATCCTGGTTGCTGCCGATGCTGAGCCAACAGCGGGGCATCTCAGGGGCGCCGGCCGCGCTCGATGATGACCCCGACCCCTTGCGAGTCGCTGACGGCGCCGACCTTGTTGAGGGTCAGGCGTACCCAGGGGACGCCGAATTCGTCGCGAATGATAGCGGCGCAGCGCTCGGCGAGGGTCTCCACCAGCTCGAAGCGACTCTCCGCGACGAACTGCTTGAGGCGCTTGGACACGGCCTTGTAGTCCAGGGCATCCTCGATACGGTCGCTGCCCGCGCCGCGGGCCACGTCGCTGGCCATCTCCAGGTCCAGGACCACCGGCTGCTTGATGGCCTTCTCCCAGTCGTAGATGCCGATGGTGGTCTCGATGCGCAGGCCACGTAAAAAGACGATGTCCATGCTGTTTCCCCAGGTGCGATGTGGGGCCTAGGTAGGGGGGCCCCGGGGCATTGCAAGGGTACGGTTGACCGAGGCCGACAATCCGACTTCAATGGCACCCCATGACCGCGACCATCCTCCTCGTCCTCGCCGCGTACCTGCTGGGGTCCATCTCCAGCGCCATCATCGTCTGCCGTCTGATGGGCCTACCGGACCCGCGCACCCAGGGGTCGAACAACCCAGGGGCGACCAATGTCCTGCGCATCGGTGGCAAGACGGCTGCGGCCATCACCCTGGCGGGCGACTGCCTCAAGGGTGTGTTGCCCATGATCGTCGGGCACCGGCTCGGCGTGGGCCCCGACGGCCTGGCGGCGACCGGGCTGGCGGCCTTTCTTGGGCACCTCTACCCGATCTTCTTTCGTTTCCAGGGCGGCAAGGGGGTAGCCACAGCACTCGGGGTCCAGATCGGGCTCTGGTGGCCCATCGGGCTCAGCGTCGCCGCCCTTTGGCTCTTCATGGCCAAGGTGGTCAAAATCTCCTCGCTCTCCGCCCTGGTCTCCATGGCACTGGCCCCGGCGATCACCTGGTGGTTCTGGCCAGAGCCATCGTTGGTCATGGCTCAAACCATTATCACGCTGATTCTGTTCTGGCGGCACCGCAGCAATATCCGCAACCTGATCACCGGGAGCGAGGGCCGCATCGGCGGTTCCAGCGGATCCTGGAGGCCCCGCCGCCTGAGCCCCTCCAGCCAACCGGTCAGATCGGCGGCAGGGACTCCATGGCCCAGCGTGCCCTTGGCCGAAAGGCCAGGGGTTCTGCCTGTCCGGCGCGCAGGCGCTGCCACCCGGCATAGGCGATCATGGCGCCGTTGTCCGTGCACAGGGCGGGGCGTGGATAGTAGGTCTGGCCCCCCTCCTCCGCCATCATCTCGTCCATGCGCCGGCGCAGGCGCCGATTGGCGCTGACCCCGCCTGCCAGCACCAGGCGCCGGTGGCCGGTTTCGCGTACCGCGCGCCGGCACTTGATGGTCAGGGTATCCACCACCGCCTCTTCGAAGGCGCGGGCGACATCCGCCTTGGTCCGGACGGGGTCTGCTCCCGTCGCCAACTCGCTGCGCAGGGTGTTCAGGGTAAAGGTCTTGAGCCCGCTGAAGCTGAAATCGAGCCCTGGGCGGTCGGTCATGGGGCGGGGGAAACGAAAGCGCTGGGGATCGCCGGTCTCGGCCAGTCTGGCCAGTTCTGGGCCGCCAGGGTAAGGCAGATCGAGGATCTTGGCGGTCTTGTCGAAGGCCTCGCCAGCGGCATCGTCCAGCGATTCCGCCAGCAACCGATAGCGGCCGATCCCTGCCACGTCGATGAGCTGGGTATGACCGCCGGAGACCAGGAGGGCAACGAAGGGGAACTCGGGGGCCGGTTCCTCCAGCAATGGGGCGAGCAGGTGCCCCTCCATGTGGTGAACGCCGACGGCGGGAACCCCCCAGGCCCAGGCCAGGCTGCGCCCGACGGCAGCCCCAACCATCAGGGCACCGATCAGCCCGGGCCCGGCGGTGAAGGCGACCCCATCGATGTCCCCGGCGCTCAAGCCCGCCTCAGCCATGACCTGACGGACCATCGGCAAGGTCTTGCGCACATGGTCCCGGGAGGCGAGTTCCGGGACCACCCCGCCATAGCGGGCATGGATCTCAATCTGGGTGTAGACGGCGTGGGCGAGCAGCCCCCGACCGCTGGCATAGACGGCGACCCCGGTCTCGTCGCAGGATGTCTCGATCCCCAGGACACGCATCGTCGGACTCCAAGGTTGCGCGGCGGAAGGGCGGGGATGTTAGCGGCCCCGCGGCGGCACGGCAAAGGCGGCCGCTGATGGACCGAGGTCAGCCGCGCCGCTTAGCCCTGGGGTGGGCGCGGTCGTAGACCTCGGCGAGGTGCTGAAAATCCAGGTGGGTGTAGATCTGGGTGGTGGCGATATTGCTGTGCCCGAGGAGTTCCTGTACGGCCCGCAGGTCCCCGGAGGATTCCAACAGATGGGTGGCAAAGGAGTGCCGCAGCAGGTGGGGGTGGATGCCGCGTGTAGCCCCCTGCTCCTGCGCCCAGCGCTGCAGGCGCTGCTCCACGGTGCGCGCATGGATGCGCCGCCCGCGGCTGCTGACGAAGAGCGCCGGCTCCCCCGCATTGGCCAGGAGCCCGCGCACCCCGAGCCAAGTCCGGATGGCCGCCAGGGCCTTGGTCCCTACCGGGACGCGGCGGGTCTTGGCCCCCTTGCCGGTGACGGTGAGCAGGGCGTCCGCCGTGTCTATGTCCCCCAGGTTCACGGAGATCAGCTCCGCCAGGCGCAGCCCCGAGGAATAGAACAGCTCGATCATGGCCGTGTCCCGGATCGCCAGGGGCTCGTCGCCGGTCTCGGACAGGGGGGCATGGTCGAGGACGGCGCAGAGCTGATCGGCGCCGAGGGTGATGGGGAGTTTGCGCCCGCTCTTGGGGGCGCGCAGCCCGACCGCCGGGTTGTGGCCGATACGCCCCTCCCGCAGCAGGTAGCGATAGAGCCCGCGCAGGGCGGACAGCTCGCGCTGAATGGTCTTACCGGAGACCCCGCCACGGTGCCGGACGGCGACGTACTGGCGCATCGCCTGGGCATCGAGCCCCTCCCAGGGCCCGAGGCCGGTGGAGCGGCGCCAGGCATCCATCCCCTCCAGGTCACGACGGTAACCCGTCAGGGTCAGAGGGGAGAGGCGCCGCTCATGGGTCAAGTGGTGAAGGTAGCCGTCGATGGTGGCCTGGCCTTCGGCGTCGACCGCTGCTGAGACCGAAGCCGGCGGCGTTGCAACGACGTCAGGCCGGGGCATGCGCCTGGGCCTGGAGCCGATGCCCGACGATCTCCCCCAGGCGATCCAGGGCATCGGTGGCCATGTCCGGGCGGAAGCGTGCTTCATCGCCGCTGCCGATGGCCAGTACCCCGGTTCGCTCTCCGGAGCGGACGGGGATCAGGGCCGCAGACTGCACCCTGGCCCCAAAGTCGCCGAACAGGAGTCGGGCCTTGTCCGCGTCCAGGGGACCGCAAAGGCAATGGCGGCGGTCGATGAAGTCGCGGAAGGCGGCCACCAGGGGCTCCACCGCCTCACCGCCCGAGGCACCCTCTGTACCCGGGATCGGCACCGGGAACAGCTTGAGGGTGACGCACTGAGCGTCGAGCTCACGGCACAGGGCCTCGTGCAACACCGCCTCGATCCGCCCCTGGTCCGGGGCGACGATCAGGGCCAGGGTCAGGGTGTGGAGGCGGCTGGAGAGGGCCTCGTAGTCGCGGGCCCGCGCGATGATGTGGGCAAGGCGGCGGCGCTCGTCGTCGAGTTGGCCCCGCAGGATGCTGACCTGGTGCTCCACCAGGGAGATGGCCGGGCCGCTGGGGTGGGGAATGCGCAGGCTGGCGACCAGATCCTGATGCCGCTCGAAAAAGCCCGGGTCTTCCATCAGGAAGGTCGTGACGGCGGCGTCGCTCAGGGGCGTTGCCGTGGTTTCCTGGATGACCGCCTGAACCGCTGGAGGAGTGACGGATGCGGCCTGGGGCACGGCCTCGGGTGCTGGGCTATCCGGCGGAAAGGGTAGTGCCTGCTCGGCGGCGACGGGGCCCTTGCGTGGCTTCCGTGGTCCCTCCGACTTTTTTGTCATAGTTCGATCTCCCCCTGGTATACGGTGGTGGCTGGGCCCGTCATCCACACCGGGTCGGACCCGCCAACCCACTGTATCACAAGATCGCCGCCCGGCAGCGAGACGCGCACTCTGTCCCCAAGCAGGCCCCACAGCCGCCCCACCACCACCGCGGCGCAGGCCCCGGTCCCGCACGCCAGTGTCTCACCGGCGCCACGTTCAAAGACACGCAGGCGGAGGTGGTCGCTGGCGATGACCTGCATGAAACCTGCGTTGACCCGGGCGGGAAAGCGGGGGTGGTGCTCGATCTGGGGTCCGAGGACATCGACCGGGGCCCGCTCCAGGTTTTCGACCTGCACCACCGCGTGGGGGTTGCCCATGGATACAGCGCCGATGGGCAAGGTCTCGCCACCCACCTCCAGGGGGTACTCCAGGGCTTGGGCCTGCACCAGGAAGGGGAGCCGGGAAGGGTCCAGGATCGGGGCCCCCATATTCACCCGAACCTGGCCATCGGGCTCGCAGTAGAGACGAATGTCTCCGGCGACGGTCCCCACCGGGATCTCGTCCTTATCCGTCAGGCCCTGATCGCGCACAAAACGGGCGAAGCAGCGCGCCCCGTTGCCGCACTGCTCCACCTCGGAACCATCGGCGTTGAAGATGCGGTAATAGAAGTCCGTGGACCGACTGCGCGGGGGTTCCACCAGCAGAAGCTGATCGCACCCGATGCCGAAGCGACGATCCGCCAGGGTGCGGACCTGTGCGGTGGTCAGGTCCACGGGGCGCACGGTGGCATCGAGCACGACGAAGTCATTGCCCAGGCCGTGCATCTTGGTGAAGGTGAGCTTCATGGCCGAGCGTCCCGAGTGTCTGTGTGCGAGGCAGGCGAGGTTCCCTGGTCCCGATGATGAGCAGGCATCCGCAAATATCCTTTTCCAGGGCTACCCGTTGTCCGCCAGGCGCCCCAGCACAGCCAGGTGGCGATCGCTGACCACCGCGACCTCCAGCCCGCAGAGCCCCGCCTCGAGCAACTGCGCCGCAACCTCCTGGGGCTCGAAGGCGGCGAACAGGGAGTTGCGGTAGTCGTTGCGCAGGACCTCCGGGGCCTCGGCGGCGTAGGTCGCCACAAGGGCCTCGGCCCAGCCGGGGGAGGCCGGACGCATCAGGTCTACGATCTGGATCAGGGCCCCGGGCCTCGCCACCCGGCGGACGGTCTGCCACAGGACCTGGGGGTCGTGCAGGTGGTGCAGAAGGCTGTTGGACAGAACCACATCGTAGGTGCCTGCTTCAAGCCCCTCCGTCGGCAGACACTCACACAGCAGCCTGGCACGGGCCGCCAGACCCGGGAGTTCATCCAGCGCCGCTTGCGCGTGGGCCAGCATGGCCGCGGAGCCATCCAATGCATCGCAGGTCGCCCTGGGGTAGGCGCGCAGGAAGCGCAGCAGGACATTGCCGGGGCCACAGCCGAGATCCAGCGCCCGGACACCGTCGAGGCCCCCCGGGGCCTGCCCCGCCAGCAGCTCCATGAAACGGGCATCGGGCTCGGAGAAGTCGGCCTGGGCATAGGCCAGGGCCTGCTCGGCCTCATCCATCAATTCCGGTTCCGGGCGGCGCTTCATGGCAGCGTCGCCTCGCCGGCGAAGAGTTCGGCGACAGTCTCGCGCCGGCGCACCAGATGGGCTTGCGTACCGTCCACCATGACCTCCGCCGCCCTCGGCCTGGAATTGTAGTTCGACGCCATGGTGAAGCCGTAGGCCCCGCTGCCGCGCACCGCCAGCAGGTCTCCGGGGGCCAGGCTCAGGTTGCGGTCCTTGCCGAGGAAGTCCCCGGTCTCGCATACCGGGCCGACCATGTCATAGCGCTCGCGTCGCCCCTCACCGTCGGTCTGCACCGGCACGATGTCCTGGCGGGCCTGGTAGAGGGCCGGGCGCAGCAGGTCGTTCATGGCCGCGTCGATGATGGCGAACGCCTTGTGGGGGGTGTGCTTGAGGTACTCCACCTGGGTCAGCAGCACGCCCGCATTACCGACGATGGCACGCCCGGGCTCCAGCAGGATCTCATAGTGTCGTCCCGCCAGGTGCCCGAGCAGGGCCGCGGCATACTGGGCGGGCTCCGGGGGGGTCTCGTCGGTGTAGCGAATCCCCAGGCCCCCGCCCAGGTCGAGGTGCGCGATCGGGATGCCGGCCTCGTTCAGGGCATCGGCCAGGGACAGGACCCGATCCAGGGCGTCCAGAAAGGGGGCCACCGTCGTAAGCTGGGAGCCGACGTGACAGTCGATCCCGGTGACGCGGATGTTGGGCAGGGCGGCAGCGGCCCGATAGACCCGCAGGGCATCGCGGATGTCGATGCCGAACTTGTTCTCCTTGAGCCCGGTGGCGATGTAGGGGTGGGTCCCGGCGTCCACATCGGGGTTGACCCGCAGGGATACCGGGGCCAGCCGCCCAAGTTCGCCGGCGACGGCATTGAGCCGCACCAACTCCCCCTCCGACTCTACATTGAAACAGCGAATGCCGACCTCCAGGGCGCGGCGCATCTCGTCGGCGCGCTTGCCGACCCCGGAGAAGATCACCTTGGCCGGGTCGCCACCTGCGGCCAGGACCCGCTCCAGCTCCCCCACCGAAACGATGTCGAAGCCAGATCCCAGACGGGCCAGGCAATTGAGCACCGCCAGGTTCGAGTTGGCCTTGACCGCAAAGCAGATCAGGTGGGGCTGGTCCGCGAAGGCGTCGTCGAAGGCGTGCCAGTGGCGCTCCAGTGTCGCCCGGGAATAGACATAGCATGGGGTCCCGAAGCGCTCGGCGATCTGGTCCAGGGGCACCGCCTCGGCGTGCAGAAGCCCGTCGCGATAGTTGAAGTGGTCCATGCAGACTCCCTAAATCCCGCCGAGGTCCGGCGTCGTCGATGGTACGTCGTCGAGGATGTTGAGCGACTCGCCATCCCCCTGGGGGGCATAGTCCGGCTGCACGACCGCCTCGGGGCTTACCGGTCGGTTCGGTTGCGCCTTGGTGGCGGCGTCGCCCTCCTTGACCAGATAGAGATCGCCCTTCTGCCCGCAGGCGGTGAGCACTTGGCCGGCGCCCAGGGCCGCGACCACGGCGAGAAACAGGTATCGAGCCCAACAATTCATGGTGACAACCCCATTCGGCCCTTGGCCGGTAACGAAGCGTGAGAGTATAACCGGCGGCCCCGGCTCCCAGGGGCTGCGTACCGTGGTCCGGTTCACCCCGGCACCAACCTGGCCAAGCCTCCACCGGCCGCACCAACCTGGACCAACCCCGACGCCTCCCTGCACCCAAGCGGCGCAGCCGACGGGCCTGAGGGCTCGTCACCCACCGGACGAGTGGCCAAGGTGCCAGGCCAGCGCGACGAATGCCGACATTACCCCCTTTGGCACGGCCCGTGCTTCGAGTACGGTAGAGGCAAGGCTTTCAGGGGGCACCCATCACCATGTTGAGGCAGACCGAGTCCGAGGCCGCACGCCCGGCGATGGCGTTTCACGAGTTCTATCGCGACAACTTCCTGCCGCGGGAACACTACAAGCCCATGTGGGAGCACATCCAGCACACCGGCCAGCACATGCTGGGGACCAAATCGCGGGAGGCCCACATCGCCCTGCACACCGAGGGCGTGACCTTCACCGTCTACTCCGATCACGACGAGGGCATCGAGCGCGTCTGGCCCTTCGACATCCTGCCGCGCATCATCACCGCGGAGGAATGGCGCACCCTGGAGGCGGGCCTGAAGCAACGCATCCGGGCCCTCAACCTCTTCCTCAAGGACATCTATCACGGCCAGCGCATCCTGAAAGACGGCGTGGTACCCCCGGAGCTGATCTACCGCGGCAAGGACTTCCGCCGCGAGATCATGGACATAGATCCGCCCCACGACATCTACACCCACATCAGCGGGGTGGATCTGATCCGCGACGAGGCCGGCAAGTACCTGGTCCTGGAAGACAACCTGCGCACCCCGTCCGGGGTCTCGTACATGATCGAGAACCGAGTGGTGGAACGGCGCATCCTCCCGGAATTCTTCGCCCGCTACCGGGTGCGCCGGGTGGAACACTATCCGGCCCTGCTGTTACAGGCGCTGCGCTACCTCTCCCCGCGGGGCGAGGACCAGGCGACCATCGTCGTGCTCACCCCCGGCATCTACAACTCGGCCTACTTCGAGCACACCTTCCTGGCCAAGGAGATGGGGGTCGAACTGGCCGAGGGCCGCGACCTCGTGTGCCGCAACGACAAGGTCTACCTGAAGACCACCCACGGCCTGAGCCAGGTGGACGTGATCTACCGCCGGGTGGACGACGACTTCCTCGACCCTCTGGTCTTCCGGCCGGACTCGGCGCTGGGCGTGGCTGGGGTCATCAACGCCTGGCGGGCCGGCAATGTCGCCCTGGTCAATGCCCCGGGCAGCGGCATCGCCGACGACAAGGCCGTCTACGCCTACGTCCCGGACATCATCCGCTACTACCTGGGGGAGTCGCCGATCCTCTCCAATGTGCCCACCTACCAGATGACCGACCACCAGGACCGCGCCTATGTCCTGGACAACCTGGAGAAGATGGTGGTCAAGGCGGTGGCGGAGTCCGGCGGCTACGGGATGCTCATGGGCCCCTCGTCCACCGCGGCCCAGCGCGCCGAATTCACCAAAAAGATCCAGGACAACCCGCGCAATTACATCGCCCAGCCGGTAGTGCAGATCTCCCGCCATGTCTGCTACCTGGATGGGGAGCTGGAGTCCCGCCACCTGGACCTGCGCCCATACATCATTTACGGACGCGACATCGAGGTGGTCCCGGGAGGGCTCACCCGGGTGGCCCTGACCAAGGGGTCCCTGGTAGTGAATTCCTCCCAAGGCGGGGGGAGCAAGGACACCTGGGTGCTTGCGGATTGACCTGACCCACGGGTAGGTCGGGCTTCAGCCCGACGGCCACGGCCCGGAGACCCGGTCGGACTGAAGTCCGACCTACAGGGCGCCCGCGAACCAACACACAAGAATCGGAGGCTTCGCAAGCGAATGCTGAGTCGCATTGGGGAATCCCTATACTGGATGACGCGCAACCTCGAACGCGCGGACGGCACCGCGCGCATCCTGGACATCAACGTCGTCTACATGCTGGAGTCGGACGAGGGCGCCACCGAGGAGATGCAGTGGCAACCGCTGCTCAACATCGTCGGGGCCGACGGGCTGTACGCAGAGCGCCACCCCGACGGGTTAGTGACGGTACAGCGCGTCATCGGGCTCCTGACCCAGGACAAGACCAACCCGGGCTCCCTCTACACCAGCCTGCGGCTCGCCCGGGAGAATGCACGGGTGGTGCGCGACCGGATCTCCGGCGAGATGTGGGAGGCCATCAACGAGTTCTGGCTCCAGACCGACAAGTACCTCAAGACCCAGCTCCAACCGTGGCGGGCGGCGGAGTTCTACGCCTCTGTCCATCGCGAGGTGGCCCTGTTCTTCGGGCTGGCCCAGAGCACCATGATGCGCGGCGAGGCCTACGGCTTCACCGTCCTCGGCAGCCTCCAGGAACGCGCCGACATGACCGCGCGCATCCTGGATGTGCGCTACCACCTGTTGCTGACGGACGTAAAGCTGGTGGGCTCGCCGCTGGATTACTACCAGTGGGGGGCCTTGCTCAAGTCCCTGTCCGGATTCGCGGCCTATCGGCGCAAATACCATGGGGGCTTGAGACCCATCGATGTGGTGGAGTTCGTGGTCCTGGACCCGGACTTCCCGCGTTCCCTGACCTACTGCGTGGACGGCATGGGCCGCGCCCTGGAGCGCATCGGCACCCCGGCCAACGGCGGGGCCGTTGTCAATGCCATGGCCGCCCTGCGGGGACACTTGAGCGGGGCTACTCCAGAGGCGATCCTCGACGGCGGACTGCACGAGTACCTCGATGCCTTCCTGGTCCTCCTGGCGGATTTCGCCACCGCCCTGCAACGGGACTACTTCGAGGCCCACCTGTTCGACGCGGGCCCTGCGAATACCGACCTGGAGGACGCAGCATGAGATACCACATCGAACGCAGCGCCCACACCCGCTTCTCCGCCCCGGTCCGCGAGCACCACTTCGAGCTGCAGGTCGCCCCCTGGGACGACGCCAGCCAGCGCCTGATCCGTCTGACCCTGACGGTCGTTCCACCCGCCACCACGGCCATACACCGCGACTACTTCGGCAACCAGGTCCACCGCGGCTCCCTCATGAGCGCACATCGGGAGATCGAGGTACGCCTGGTGGCAGAGGTGGAGACCCTACTGACCAACCCCTTCGACTACAAGCCCATAGCCCCTGCACGGGAACTCGAATGGGTCGCCGGGAGCTTGCGGGAGGCCCCGCGGCTGCTGGACTTCGTACTCTGGCGCAGCGCCCGGGTCCCGGACCTCGCCAGCCTGGCCCGGGATGGGATGACCCCGCCAGCCTATGCCCGTGAGCGCGCCGTCCTGGTCCAACTCCAGGAGGCCATGGGCTGGGTGGGCGATGCCTTCACCTTCGACCCAGAGGCGGTGGTTGCCCGACCCAAGCTGGCGGACCTGTTCGAGACCGGCATCGGCAGCTCCCGGGATCTCGCCCACCTCTTCGTCGCCCTGGCCCGCGGCTGGGGCTTTCCGGCCCGCTATGTGCGCGGCTACCTGGACCCGGCCTACTTCGAGCCCGACGACGAAGACGAAGAGCCCCGTCAGCTCCCGCAGATCAGCCACGCCTGGGCCGAGGTCCTGATCCCGGGTGCCGGATGGCGGGGCTTCGACCCGGCGCGCAACCTGCTGGCGGACCAGACCTACATCCGCGTCGCCATTGGCCGCGACGCCGACGATTGCCCCACCCAGCGCAACACCTTCAAGGGAGACGCGCTGGCAGAGGAGTCGGAGGATCGGCTCGAGGTCCGGGTCCTGGGCACACCCGAGTAACGGATCGCGCGCGCGGATGACGCAGGGGGCCGCAGGACATCCCTGTAGGTTGGGCCGAGGAACGAGGCCCAACGACAAGGCCAATGTAACCCTCGGATTGCTGGGCCTCCTGCGTCGGCCCAACCTACGGGAAACCACGGGTTCGCCCGTTGAAGACGCGAATTTTCACAACCTCTGAGTCGAGCGGCCGAACACAGAGGCCGCATCGACGAACTCCGCATTGAGGGCATTTATCACACTTCTCGCCAGCAGTGCGGACAGGGTCCACCCAGACCGGTATCATGAAGGCCTCCGGCCTGGCCTTCAACAAGCGACACCTACGCGAACTATGATCGACCTGCACTGCCACATGCTACCCGCCATTGACGACGGGGCCCCGAACCTCGACGAGGCGTTGGAGATGGCGCGCATTGCGGTAGCAGACGGCATCGACATGATCGCCTGCACCCCCCACATCTATCCCGGCCTCTTCGAGAACACCTCCGAAACCATCGCCCAGGCAACGGCCGCCCTCCAGCAGGACCTCCAGCAGGCAGGCATCCCGCTGAAAATCACCTACGGCGCCGATATACAACTCGTTCCCGAACTGGTCCAATGCCTGCGCCGCGGCAACTACCCGACCCTCCACGGCAGCCGCTATTTCCTCTTCGAGCCACCCCACCACACGGTGCCGGTCCGATTCGAGGAAACCATCTTCGACGCCATGGCCAGCGGATTTGTGCCAGTGATCACCCACCCCGAGCGCCTGACCTGGCTTGACGACGCGCATTACCCGTGGTTTGCAACTGCCGCGCGGCAGGGGGCCTGGATCCAGCTCACCGCGGGGGCACTCACCGGGCGCTTCGGGCGCCGGCCAAAATATTGGTCCGAGCGGTTTCTCGACGATGGACTGGTCCATATCCTGGCCACCGATGCCCATGGGCCCCAGCGTCGCCCCCCACTGTTGGCAGAAGGCAAACACGCGGCCGCCACCTGGGTAGGACCCGACGAGGCCGACTTACTGGTTACCGGACGCCCGAGCGCCGTCATACAGAACCGCCCGGTATCGGAAGTCCCGTTACCACCGGGACTCGGCCCAGGGCGCCCACCCCGTCCAATCGAAGGTCAGCACAGGGGCAACTGGCTGCGTCGTCTGTTTTCCGGGTAGGATCACCAAGGTCGTACTCATGGTTCCCGCGGCCTCATGCCCTGTCCACGGCAGCCAGGCGAAGCAACTACGACGCCAGTGGTCGGCCTGTGCCGCCTGTGCTACCGAGGTCCCAACTTGACATTGAACATCCACCGCCCCCGAAAAGGCCAGCCAGCGACTGTGACGGCGCGACTGGAGAAAGCGGAATCAGGACACCTGTCGGTTTGGCGCCAGCGAGCACTCACGGCGTCGTCGCTGGACGGGGTCTTCGCGGAGTGCCCGGCAGTGCAGCGGTCCCACCTGAAACAGACTCCAGCACCGGAAATACCGCGGCCATGGCCATACTGGCTACTTTTTGCCGGCATGCTTTTGGTCTGCGTGTATCTTCTGCTGCGCCCGACACCGGTTCCCCTGTGGTTCCCCCAAAGCGACAAGCTGGGCCACGCCGGTGGCTTCTTCGCCCTAGTCCTGCTCGGCTATCGGGCGACCCCACGCACCACCGCCGCCTTCGTCCTTCTGCTGACAGGCCTCATCGGCTTGGCCATCGGCTCCGAATGGCTCCAGCATACCTGGCTGCTGCCAATGCGCCACGCCAACCTGTGGGACCTGGCGGCTAACCTGAGCGGCCTCGCCCTGGGCCTGATGCTGGTCACGGCCCTGGACCAGCGGCGACGGTGGTCATTGCGGTCCAGGTTCTCAGAAAGCGACACGCACCATTGAGCAAAGGATTTACGTAGCTCCCCGGATTTGCGTAGCCCCCCGGCACGGGACGCGCCCCGCATGAAACCCCTCGGAGGAGACGCCCCATTCCCGATATTGTTGGCCACACCCTGATCGTGCAGCAGGATGCTGACTGGCGCCCATACCTTTACTCAAATCTCGGCGATAGAGAATGGCTGTGTCTGCGTTAGGTGTTGACCCAAGCTGAGGAACTTTCTTCCCCCTCTGGAAAGGCTCTGTCTGCGTTGGGTGTAGGTCGGACTTTAGTCCGACCGGGCATCGCCGTATCCACCGAACACCACCGTCGGGCTGAAGCCCGACCTACACCTCCGGGGCGGCCTGCGGCGCAAGGGCCCAACACCAAACGCAGACATAGCTTGGGAAAGGGGGGAGGACCGGCCAAGCCGAGATGCTACTCGCCCTTGCGCAGCGTCTGATACCCCTCTCGCAGACACAGGGCATCGCGCTCCGCCACCTTTAGATCTTCACGCATCATCTCGCGCACCAGATCCGTGAACCCAATTTCGGGGGCCCACCCCAACTTCTCCCTCGCTTTGGTCGCGTCACCGAGCAGCGTCTCCACCTCCGTCGGGCGGAAATACCGCGGATCGACCGCGACGATGCACTGGCCGGTCGCGCTGTCAAAGCCCCGCTCGTCGACGCCCTCCCCCTCCCAGCGCATAGCAATGCCAACCTCGTGCGCCGCCACATCCACGAAATCCCGTACCGAATGCTGCTCACCGGTGGCAATCACAAAGTCCTCCGGTGCATCCTGCTGGAGCATAAGCCACTGCATCCGCACATAATCCCGCGCGTGCCCCCAGTCGCGCTTCGCGTCGAGATTGCCCAAATACAACCGCTCCTGTAACCCCAGTTTGATCCGCGCCAGGGCACGAGTGATCTTGCGGGTCACGAAGGTCTCCCCGCGGATGGGGCTTTCATGATTGAACAGTATCCCGTTGCAGGCATAAATACCGTACGCCTCCCTGTAATTGACCGTAATCCAGTAGGCATAGAGCTTTGCGACGGCATAGGGCGAACGCGGATAGAAAGGCGTCGTCTCGCGCTGCGGCATCTCTTGCACCTTACCGTACAGCTCGGAGGTGGATGCCTGATAGAAGCGTGTCTTTTGCGCCAGTCCCAGAATCCGTATTGCCTCCAGTACGCGCAGGGTGCCGATGGCGTCCGAGTCGGCGGTGTACTCCGGCTCCTCGAACGACACCGCCACATGGCTCTGTGCCGCCAGGTTATAAATCTCGTCCGGCTGTACCTGCTGAATGATGTGGATCAGACTCGATGAATCCGTCATATCCCCGTGGTGCAGGACGAAACGCTGGTTCTTGTCATGGGGATCTTGATACAGATGGTCGATCCGATCTGTGTTGAAAAGCGAGGTACGCCGCTTGATTCCATGCACCTCGTAGCCCTTCTCCAACAAAAGCTCCGCCAGGTAAGCGCCATCCTGCCCGGTAATTCCCGTGATCAATGCCTTCTTCATACTCAACTCCGCAGGTCGCCCTGATTACATAAGAACCACTCGTAGGTCTTTTCCAAACCCTCGCGCAGGCCAATTCTGGCATGCCAGCCCAACCCGTTGAGGCGCGAGACGTCCAGCAGCTTGCGCGGCGTCCCGTCCGGCTTGGTCGTATCGAACCGGATGTCCCCGGCAAACCCCACGACCTCCCCGACCGTCTCCGCCAGCTCGCGGATGCTCAGGTCCGTGCCCACGCCGACATTGATGTGCGACAGCATCGGCCTGGTGAGCCCCCGGTAGGTTTCCAGCCCCAGCCCCATCACAAAGACGCAGGCGTCGGCCAGATCGTCCACATGCAGAAACTCGCGACGGGGGTTCCCCGTGCCCCAGACCTCCACAAAGGGCGCGCGCGCCTCCTTCCGCTCATGGAATTTGCGCACCAACGCTGGAATGACGTGGCTGCTCTCCAGCTCAAAGTTATCCCCCTGCCCGTAGAGATTCGTCGGCATCACGCTGCGGAAGTCCGTCCCATACTGCCGGTTGTAGGACTCACACAGCTTAATGCCGGCAATCTTGGCGATCGCATAGGGTTCGTTACTGGGCTCCAACGTCCCCGTCAGTAGTGCGTCTTCCCCCATCGGCTGCTCCGCCAGCCGGGGATAGATGCAGGAACTCCCCAGGAACAGCAGGCGTTTCACCCCATATCGGTAGGCCGCGTGGATCACGTTGGCTTCGATCATCAGGTTGCGGTAGATGAACTCCGCCGGATAGTGGTCATTCGCCCAGATCCCACCCACCTTCGCCGCGGCCAGATAGACGGAACCGGGCCGTTCCGCATCGAAGAATGCGTCCACCGCCGCTTGATTGGTCAGATCCAGCTCGGCGTGCGTGCGGGTCAAAAGGCCCCGCTCCCCCGCCTGCTCCAATCGACGACAGATCGCCGCCCCGACCATCCCGCGATGACCGGCAACAAACACAGGCCCACTGCTCGCTTCAACATCAAACATATGCTTTCCCTCCCACGTGCGGCTTCAATAGAAAGATGGGTCTGTGCGTCTCGTCGTGCACCCAAGGAAACGCTGATTTATTCCGTTCGCCCTGAGCCTGTCGAAGGGCTGCACCCATGAAATCAATGGGTTCGACAAGATCAGGGCGAACGGAAAATCCTTAACGGCATTGGGATCTACCCCAGCCAGCGGCCAAATGACCAGGCTATCCACGACCAATCAAGCGCACTAAATCGGCCTCAAAGCGCTTGAGGACCCGGTCCTTGTCCAGGTTCTCCTCCGCATAGGCCCGCGCCACCAGATTCGGCTGCCGGTGCTCAACGTCCACCGCCGCCAACATCTCCCGCAAGGCATTGGCAAACAACACGGCATCCTCCGGCTCTACGCGGCGCGCAATCCCCGGGTGCCGCTCGCACAGCTTCCCAAGTTCCGTATCTGCCTCGGCGGTGATTAGGGCATTGCCGCCTGCCGCGAGGATCGTCGTAAGCTTCGATGGCAGCACCGCATCCGCGGCCCCCCGCCGTTGCACCACCAGATGCACGTCGGCCAGCGCCATCAACTCAGGCAGCCTCTCATAGGGCTGCAAGGGAAAGAACCGCACATTACCCAGTGCCATGGCACTCGCCATATTCTGTAGATCCTCCGCCGCCGCGCCAGCGCCGACGAAGGCAAACACCACATCATCCCAACCTTTCAGCGCCTGCGCGGCGTTCAGTACGATCTCCAACCCCTGCTTCTTCCCCAGGTTTCCGGCATACAGCACTACCTTAGTCTGTGCCGGGATACCCCAGAGCTGGCGAAACAGGTCCCCCGAGCAACCGGGCTTGACGAAATCGACATCCACCCAGTTGGGAAAGAACAAGACCCCAGAGTTGTCGCCGAGCTTGGCGGCCGCGTGCTCCACCATGCTATAGGAGATCGTCGATACGGCATCGTAGCGTCGCATGAGCCAACGTTCGATCCCAGCACCGAGCCTCGCGACTTTGCCCATGCCCAACCCCAGCATCGCATCCAGCTCGAAATCCTGGATGTGGAGCACGGCTGGCGGCGCCGAACAGGCGAGACGCAACCAAGGTCGCCGGGGCGCAGAACAATGTCGGCTCAACACCTACGACGACGTCCGGTCGCCAGGTCCAGTGACGGAACAATTGCGGTGTGCTGAGCACTGCGAAGCTCAACAGGTGCAAGAGCCGGGAGAGGGTCCGCGGACGACGGGGGACATAGAGCCTCGAACGGTACACCTTGACCCCGTTCCGATCCTCGGTGTGATACCAATGCCCAAGATAAGACCCCGGCACCCGCCATTCCGGATAATAGGGGACCGCGCACACCACGCGAACCTCATGACCGCGTTCTGCAAGCCACTCGCAGAACTCCCCCGTGTACTTACCGATGCCGGTTAGTTCGGGGAGATAGTTCAACCCATAGACAAGGATTTTCACAAATTCCGATCCCGGTACCCTAAATTTGTAAGGCGCTGGCTGCGTTCGAAACCTTCCGCGCGTAAACCAAGGTCACCCTGACAACGTCTGTCAGCACCTTGATAACGTCTGAATCTAGGCTTGCGGGCTCTGCAAACCCTCGCGATTTGGCGGTCGCCGGAGGAACAGAAAATCCCCTTGCACGGCCAGACCATTCGAGGCATAGGTGGTATTGAAGATGCCAACGAGGACGAAGTCCCGCCCATGCAGGAAGTCGATGACCTCATGGGCCAGCCCTTGGCCCTCATAGAGTTCGATGAACGACGCTTCGACATAGACGGCATGGAACCGGTCGAGCAGCGACTCGCAGCCCCGGAGCGCCTCGACCTCGTAGCCCTGGACATCCACCTTCAACAGGGCCCGCTCAACCGAATCCGGGGCTTCGATCTCAGCGTCCAGAGTAGCCACGCGAACGGTCTCCCGCCCAACCTCGCGGGTGCCGGGGAAGATCTGCTCCTGAAGCGCGCTGATCGGGAGCAGGGAGGACGAGTCGTTGGCAGCGGATACGTGCATCCCGACGATAGCGGGTGCTGGACCCACCGCGCACTGGTGCAGGGTCACAGCGGAGTCCCCTTCAAACACGCGAGAAAAGACCGCGGCCGGCCCTGCCAGGGGCTCGAAGCTGTCGATCTGCGCACCGGGAATGCACCGGCGGGCGGCAAGGGCAAACTGCCCAACGTTCGCGCCGATATCGATCACTCGCCTTATGCCGTCCGCCCCGAGTCGCCTGAGGACTGCTTCATGCTCGATGCCAGCCCCGACACCTCGGAAGAGGGCGCGACGGTACCCCGCGTCTGGGAGAAGCCGAAGGGCCTTTGCAACAATTCTGCCGACGTCTTTCATTACTAAACAAACCTCTAACCTGCCGCCACTGTCCTGATCCCTCGACACCCTGAGCGCGCAGTACCGCCGGAACCATGGGCAGCCGTTCGCACATCCAGCCCTACCTGCCTACTGTGCTCGCAGCCCGCCAAGTCACCCAGTCTTGCGCAGCACCACCCAAGCAAAGCTCGTGATTGCCGGTATCGGGTGTCTGACAAGCCATTTCGCCAAAAGAACATGTGCTCGTTCGATCAATGGAAGCTTGCGGTAATATCCCGCGTGGCCAAAGAAGCCAATGTATTTCTCGACCTTATAGCCGAGCCTCTCCAACCTTGCGATTTGTTCCCGCCGTGGACCGCGGCACCAACTGTAATAGGCAGGAAATTTCGCCCGCTTACCCGAACGCTCCCGCCCGGCCTGAATCATATGAAGAATCGACTCCGCCAGACGTTCCGGCAGCAGGGTGTTGAGTACAAAGGGAGGGGCGAAGAGCGTAGGGAAAAAATGAACCGCGATACCCCCGGGCCTGAGGAGCCGAGCCACGTTGCGATGGAAGCGTTCCCCGCTCTGTACATGCTCTGCGAGCATTTTACTGAAGACCAGGTCAAAGCGACCTTCACCATCAACCACACTGCCGACGATATCCGCGCAGACCTTTCGGTAGACAGAAGGTGCCTTGTCCAATTCCTCCTGCGAAACATCCATAATGACGTAATCGAGCCCTCGTTCTGAAACAAACTCCTCTGAAAAGGTCGGATTGGCGCCACCACCCACTTCACAGATGGTGCGATATCCCCTGGACTCTATCAGGTCACGCAGGAATTCGTCGTAATGCCGCCAAGCCTTCTCAGAATCCGCGTAAGCGACAACTGAACCGGGATCCATCACCGCCGACCACGGTTCCTCAGAAAGTACATTGTCCATTTCTATAACCCATTAACTAAAACAATGGCCTCTAGCCCAATAGTGCTATGGCCACTCAGATTGGTATCGAGCCCCGCTTCGCGGTGCCGGTCACTACCCCCGCAAGGACCTTCGCCGTTTCCTGTGCAACAAATGCGGGGTCGTGTATTGAAGTATCGTAAAAGGGGACAGCTCCGGTCGCCTTGAGTTCCAGGATACGGCGAGCCACAAGGTCGTGATCCCCAGGTTCGACGATGGTCTCCGGGCAGCACCGTTCAAGTTCCGGAATTCCCCTGGGTACCAGGAGCGACGCGCCAACGAGAAGCGACTCTAACGAACCGCGTGGCATACTATCTACACGAGACAGATTCAAATCAACGATCGCATCTGCCGCCAATGCAAGACAGGTCTCATGGTCTACGATTCCAAGATATTTCAACACGCCCTCTCGCTCTGCTGCATCATGGCGAGCCTCGCGATCACGATCTTTTCCGACAACGACAAGCGTGATGGATGTATCCATCAGGCGGGCTCGGCGGACCGCTTCGATCGCATCATCAATACCCTTTTCCAACACGATCCCACTGGAGCTGAACACATAGCTTCGAGCGCGAAGCCCGAAGCGCAATCGAGTTGATGCGCGCAACGCTGGGCTGGGCGAAACCACCGCCGCCGGAATCGGAACCAGGTGAACCTTTTGCGCGAGCATCGAGTCAACACCGAGGTGCTGAACCACATTCTCGGAGCAAGCGATCAAGGCGTGAAACGGGTACAGAACCGAGAACTTCCCGACGGGCAATCGTGGGTCACGTACATCTGCCACCCAACGGACGTCCGAATACCTTACGGACCAGCGAACTAACTGAGCGGCAATGCCGGGATGGTAGAGAAGCGATGCGTGAAACAACACAACGTCGATCGCTTCCCGTTTGATCAGCCGAGGCAATCCAAGCAGTTGAAAATTCTGAATCAGGTACCTCCAATAGCTGCCAATCGTTTTACGTGAAGCGCCTGCACGGTAGGGATAGATGCGACGTACATCAATGTCCCCTGACCGTGACATCGAGCAAGGCGGCTGCCCGGGAAATGCCTCTGTCGCAATTACAACCCTTTTAACACCAACCGCCATCGATCAGCCCTTTGGCAAGAAGTTCAGTGTAAATACCTCCGCCCCCGGGGCTGGCGGCAACAGCGGCGTGACAATCAAAGCCCGCATCCCGTTGATCTCGGTCATCGCCTAATCGTGGCCCCGTCAGTCAGCGATCCGAGCAGACCCGCCGGGGTGTTGGCCCTGCAGGACGCTCGACGGTAAAATAGGGCATGTCTGCGCGCAGTTGCTTAACCGGGATCGCACGGGGGGATGCATACAGATGATAGGAATCCAAGGTTGCCCCCGACGATCGAACCAGCGCCAATCACAATGTGGTTGCCGACGGTGGTCCCAGGGAGGAGTCTGCATCCGGCGCCCACGTAGACCCGGCTTCCGATCTTCACGGGTTTAAATTCGTTTAGTGCCACCAAGCCCTTTTGGTGTGTGAATACCATGGTTTGTATCCCTGCGATCAGGCTGTCGTCGCTGATCTCCACGAGATCCTGCACGTCAAAGTAGTGTCTCATCGTAATGGCAGCGCGCGCTCCAACAACAACTGTCCCTGCGGTTTCACGGTTCAGCGAAAGATAGTATGGGCTACAACTAAACAGATTAAACCTTCCGATCGTCGCCCCCGGATCGAGCCGTAACCGTTGAATCCCTTTGAAGACATTGCCATGGCCGATCCGGCTATTGTCACCGAGATCGAGATGTCTTACCCCCAGCAGCGATACACCAATCCTTACACCCCTACCAATAGTATGACCCCGTCGCCGAAGAAGGAAGCACTTCAAGGGCGACGGCATAAGCGCGAATATAAATTCAAACAACATTGTCACTAAGCATCCCCCAAATCATGAAACAGAGGCCGTCGGTTTCGCGAAACGGACGGCGAAGAATCCGAACATAACGACCTCGACGAGCACCATTGCGGAGATAATTCCGCCAAGGCCGAACCAACTACTAAGGACCGTGCCGAATACGAGGAAAACGCCCAATCCCAGCATTGCTACGACTCCAATTCCCGCGATGTCTCTCCTTGCGCGCAGCGCCACCATGAGTATTCGAGACAAAACGGCCAGCCAGTACATCGACGCGAATCCCAGCAGAAGCCAGACTCCAATAGGCTCTGCTATGTCAACCCCGTAAATCAGAGCGACAACATCACGGCCAAAAATTATCACGCCGAGTGAAAATGTTCCGAATCCGAGCGTTGCGTAAAGGAACTCTCGCGCGATCGCCGCTCGCAGGCGCGGTTCACCACCCTTGGAGAATACTGCGGCAAGAGATTTCGGCAGCGTCCCTTCGAGAGAAAGCAGTACCAGATTCAGTGGACCAAATAGATTCCGAAGGATAGCAATGACGGAAACCTCTTTAGCTGATAAGAGTGCAGCGGTGAGAAAGTAAGCGCTTTGTCCAGTCGCCCACTGCGCGATGTTGTTCAGTAGGAGCGGCCGCTGCGCAGTGACTTGACAACGCAGAGACGGCTTGGTGCCATTTCCATTCTTGTCGCGGTTCCGGATCAGGACATAAACAGGGAGTGAAGCACATGCCGACAACGTGAAGCCCAACAGCAGCCATTCGCCTTCCATGCCCGCCATGAGTGCCGCCCAAACTCCGGCAACGATCAAAAGGCTGCTGACTGCATCGAAAGCTAGAAGCGTCTTCCTGCGCTCCGTAATAAGGAAGACGCGCCGAATGTGTTCAGAGAGCATGGCAGCAGTGGATGCCAATGCGATGATACAAGCACCGGCGAAGGTACCGGGCATAGCGGGGACCAGTAGGAGAAGTACAGAGAATCCCAGCATGCCGAGCAGCGGGATCCATAATAAAACTTTATCGGTTAGAGCGTGACTTCTGGCAACGACAGAACCTTGGCTTTGGGTATCTGCGCCATACTCTGTCGCAAAGGGCATAGCGACCAAAGCCGCATGGATACGAATGGCAAGCAGGCAAAAGCTAAAACTGATGACATAATGACTCAACGAACGGACGCCTGTCGTCGTCGCAACCATCCAGACATGGATAAAGTTAACCAAGCTCCACAGGGCTTGGTCTAATATACTCGCTGTGCGTGGATGTAGAAGCCTAGAAAGTAATGCGGATGGCAATTGCAACCCTACCGTTGGCGGGCGTTTCTGAGACGCAATTGTAAGTTGCAGTTAAATAACGGTGAAGGGAGTCTGGGCAGATCGATCGCTAGGTCCCGTTGAGACGGCGGCGTTATGTATAACATGTCAGAATAGACAAATGCGCAAGAGTCATTTTACTGAGGGTAAACGCCCGCAGGCCACTGAGAAATTTTTGTTATAGGAATTCCGGCTCACTCGAGGAACAGAACTACCAGCCAGGATAAAGCCAAGCGGAACGTAAAGAAATCGATCATAGATACCATTCTGAACGAGGCCAAAGATGAAATAGGAAACTATAGAACCGGCACCGCCAATGAGAATTAGGTTTGACGGTGATATACCGCCTTTGGTGATCAATTTAATGGCTGTGAACAACCCACCAGACAAAATTAAGAAGAAGGCGAAAAATCCAACAAGTCCTGCAGCGTTCAGTAGTTGAAAGTAGATATTGTGGGCTGCACGGAGATCAGCGTAACCGTTTCCGAAAATTGGCGCCGAATACCAGCTAGTGATCGCCTCAGCGATTGCATCCTTACGTTCTGCGTCGCTGTCTGAGACATCATCAATGCGACCGAACATCCGGTCTAATGAATATGCCGCAGATTGCAGTGGAGAGTCGGCTGGCAGGTAACTGCTCCACATATGAGAGGTACTAACGAACAACACTATAATCGGCGCAGAGACCAAGACTGCAAAAACAATAGTGCGCCACCGCCTGGCTCCTATCATCATAATCGCCGAAAAAGAACCCACTGAGGCTATAATAGCGGCACGGGACCCTGAAACTAAAACACCACCAATCAAAACGGTGACGGAAGCGAAATAGGCGAGTTTGAGCACCCTGGAAAGTCGACCATGAAGCATGGGCGCGAAGACGAAGGAGAGCGCTAGGGCGCAATGTATGCCAAGATGATTAGGGTGCACCGTCAGAGCACTGTATCTATTTATGAATGTTCGATCAGAGTACCCTATTGCGGGCGGTGCAAGTCCGGTAATCTGGAGATAACTAACTAGTGCGTTAGTTAGCCCCCCCGCTACGAAAGCAAGGGCGCAAATCATCAATGCTCGCTCATCCCTGAACAAAACCAAGAATATAGTTAGTGGGAAGACGCCAATCGCAAGGAGTAGCTTCATGGCATCCCCCTGGTCTGCAGCATTGTCTGAAAAATATGCGGCTATGAGGGCATGGAAAACCAGAATCATAAGCCCGGCGCCCATCCACACGGGAATCCGCGGAACTGCTATCTTCAGAAGATAGTGGGCGGCTCCAAAGGCCGCAGAAAGCACGATGAACGCATCGACTACTGCGACATTCTCCTGTAGACGAATATCGTTAAAGCCAGCGGAGTATATTGCAGCAACGAGGCAGACTTGTGCCGCCAAGAGTATTATCGGAGCGTTTGCGCTCATATTAAACGGAAGAATCTTACTATCAGTATTACAAAAAGGTAGTCGACTAGTCAGGGCCAAATGGCTTCAATCACCGATGAGATAGGCAGACGATCTACGGGTCGGTCGAATCCGTGATAGGAATAGACCGTTCATCAAATCGACTCGTCTCAGTTATCAGGCTTCAACATGTGGTAGGCCGGAAGCGGGAAATGAGCATGTCTTAGGACATCGGCCGCAGCAAACGACCGCCGAGGGTTGCGCTCTGGGCCATCATTTTCGTTTTAATTCGCGAATCAGCATGGAGTCATGGGGCTCGGCAGTATCGGTGGCATGCGCGCGCTCCCGACGATCCGTGTTCCAGTAGGAGATGCAAGGGATCTTGGATCGGTCGCAGCGATGGGCGTATTTGCGGGCGATCTCGACCACTTCGTCCATCAGGCCGCCCTCCAGGGTGATGGGCCGCAGGCCGTGGCCGAGGAACTTGTCGTTGGCGACATAGAGGTCGTTTTCGTCGTCCTCTTTGCGGGGGTTAGAGACAAAGCTGATCTCGGCACCCGTCATCTGCGACACCAGGGTCGCCAGGTCGCGGACGCGGTGGGTTTCTGTCATTTGGTTGAAGATCTGGACCTTGTCGCCCTTCTTCGGCGGGTTCTCGATGGCGATCTGAATGCAGCGCACCGTGTCCTGGATGTGGATGAAGGCCCGGGTCTGGCCGCCGGTGCCATGCACGGTCAAGGGGACGTTGATCGCGGCCTGCATCAGGAAACGATTGAGGACGGTGCCGTAGTCACCGTCGTAATCAAAGCGGTTGATGAGGCGCTCGTCCTTCTTGGTTTCTTCGGTCTGGGTGCCCCAGACGATACCCTGGTGAAGGTCGGTGACACGGACGCCGTCGTTCTTGTTGTAGTAGGCGAAGAAGAGCTGGTCCTGGGTCTTCGTCATGTGGTAGACGCTGCCCGGATTGGCGGGGTAGAGGACCTCTTGCTCGACGAGATTGCCGGCGTCGGTCTGGACGTGAACCTTGAGGTAGCCCTCGGGGATTTTCATGCCCGCAGTGCCGTAGCCATAGACACCCATGGTTCCCAAATGGACCACGTGGGTATCCAGACCCGACTCGACGATGGCGGCCAGGAGATTGTGGGTAGCGTTCAGGTTGTTGTCGACCGTATAGCGCTTGTGGAAGGCGCTCTTCATGGAATAGGGGGCCGCGCGCTGCTCGGCGAAATGGATCACGGCGTCTGGGCGGTACTCCAACAAGAGGTCGAGCAGGCGCACATAGTTCTTGCTGACATTGAAATTCAGGAACTCGATGTCACGACCGCTGATTTCCCGCCAGGCCTTGGTCCTGACCCCCATCGGCTTGATGGGGCTCAGGCTCTCCGCCTCCAATTCGTTGTCGATGTTGCGACGCGAAAGATTATCGACGATGACCACGTCGTGTCCAAGCGCGGACAGATGGAGTGAGGTAGGCCAGCCGCAGAAGCCGTCCCCGCCCAACACGATAATCTTCTTGGAGCCTGACATGTCTTAACCCTGGTAGGTCTGAATGACGCGCCGGCGCCCGTAGGGCACTGAAGGCGGTCGATTGAATATTGAAGGGGACCGTGCCGCATCATTTTTGCAGCGAGACGGCTAAGAATACCATACGACTGTCACGAAAAGCCATTGCCGAGCGACATTTTAATAGCCACTGGCGCATTCCTATGCTTGCGGTAGCCGACCCCAAAGATGGAGTAGAAGACGCCGCATCTGGAAAAGGGGTCGTGAGATCCGACCCCGGAGCACATGGAGAGGTATCGCTCGTCCCTTCTGACTGTAAGGACGCAATCCGAGGCACACCTCATCTTGGCTCTGCCTGCAATAGGTGTCGGTCGGACTCTAGTCCAAAACCGCATCCCAGGTCGCATCGGGCGCCGCTTTCGGGGTAATACCCTAGGCCCAACATCAAACGTAGACAGCGCCTCCGCAAGTCCCATGGACTTGGCGCAGCCATTCGAGCAAGACGGCACGGCACTGCAAGCAGTCCAGCTTGCCCAACAAGTCCACTACTCCGCTTTCGTCGGCGCTTGCCGTCGCTCCCACATGGCTGTCTGGGATCGCACAGGCGTCATCGATCTCGGCCGCAAACCCCCACAACCCCTGATTGGAGAATGAGCTATTTATGAGCCACTTCTGCGTGCTCAGCGCTTTCACACTTTGGATCGCACCCGCCGGTATGCCTAGCTCGCGCTGGAGCAGCATAGGTACGATGTCCGCCGGCTTCTTATCGACCGGGAGGCGGCCACCCGGGAAGTCCAGGGTGTGACGCAATACCCCCGGGCGAAAGGTTGGCCTGGCGCAGATCAGCTGGCCGTTCTGTATCGGAAGAACGATCACGGAGTCCGCCTTTTCGACCCGCCAGTATTCGAGTTCCTTGCCCTTGTCACAGAGCCAATGCTCCCCAATCACCGTAACCCACTTGGACCCGATTCGTACGAATTCGTCTAACAGCTTCCAATCAGTCATTTGTCGCGTGTCCAACAGAACGTGGCGATGTCTGTGCTAGGCGTTGGACCATCCAAGCGCGTATGGGAATTGTGATGGCGCAGTGCCTACGACACATCGTGAATGGTTCAGTCAATACGCTGTGGTGCCACAAAACCCACGCACGCCTGTAAGGAAGGTGATCTTGAGATCTAGCCAGAGAGACCAGTTGCGAATGTACCAAAGATCGTGCTCGACGCGCTTTCTCATCTTGTCGAGCGTATCCGTCTCCCCGCGCCAGCCGTTGATCTGCGCCCACCCGGTAATGCCCGGGCGGACTTTGTGCCGCAGCATGTAACCCTTGACCTGGCTGCGGTAGATCTCGTTATGGGCGACGGCGTGGGGACGCGGGCCGACGATAGACATGTCGCCCTTGAGGACATTGATGAACTGGGGCAGCTCATCCAGCGAGGTGCGGCGCAAAAAGGCTCCGAGTGGCGTGACGCGCGGGTCGTTCCGAAGGGCTTGGGGAACCATTGGGCCGTCCTCGCAGACGCGCATGGTGCGGAACTTCCAGACGCTGATCTCTTCACCGTTCATGCCGTAGCGCCGCTGCCTGAAGATTACCGGGCCGGTTGAGGTAAGCTTGATGGCAGCGGCAATGATCAACATGGGAATAGCGGAGACGAGCAAAAAGAGGCTGGAGAGGACGACGTCTTCCGCACGCTTGACCCAGCCATCGACGCCCCAGAAGGGTGTGTCGTAGACGCTGATGAGGGGGATGCCCTCTAGGTTGGACCACTTACCGTTGAACAGGCTGGTAACGAAATAGTCCGGGACCATATAGACGGTAACGGTTGTATCCGCCAGGCGGTCAAGGACCTCGCTGATTCTGGTGCGGGCGGTGGCGGGCAGGGCGACGTAGAGAATGTCGAAGTCGCCTCGCCTGGCCAGCCGCTCCAGGCGGTCGATTACGTTCTGACCTTCCGACGGTTGGGTTGCTCCGAGGCCGAGCTGCGGGGAATCTCCATCGGTATCGCGGATGTACTCGGTGAGGCGCAGGCCCAACCAGGGGGACCGCTCGATGGTTTTTGCGAGATCGTCGGCAAGGTCTCCGCTGCCCCATACCAGGGCGTTGCGCTTGAGGCTCTCGGCGCGCGCGAGGCGCAAAAAGAGCATTCCCCCGAGGACGCGCCAGCCGCTCAGCAGAAAGGGGGTGCAGACGAGCCAGCCGCCAACCGCCACACGCGAGTAGTAGCTGGATGTCTTGAATGCATAGGCCAAGAGCAGCAGGATAAAGAAGGTCTCTGCCCAAACGAAGAGAATCTGGAAAAACTGGCGTCTGAGGGTCTCGCCGCGCCAGGGCCGATAGAGGCCGGCGACCTCGGCGAACAGGAAGAAGAGGATGGCCGCGAGCAGTGCCAGCAGGGTGTACTTGGCATCCCAGGCAGGGCGGTAGAGCAATACGGCGGCAACCAGACCGCCGGTAATGACGGCGGCATCGGCAACCTTGGAGAGGAAGATCAGCCAATGGTCTGACGCCGAGTCGCGGTGGTGAGCGATGCGCCGGTTCTGTACCGAGATGTGGGGCATGTCGATCATGGTAGGCCCTGCACAGCTGGTGAAATATCGGAGTGTGGCCGCGTCGAGTGCTGGTCCACGCGTGCGGCCCACTGGCCGCGCTAGCCAACCCCCGTTGGCAGCACCGCCTCGGTCGCTGCTCCAGACGCGCCGCCGACTTTTACTTCCATGTGACCACCGGCATGTCCACCATTCTTGGCAGCCAAACGCAGGCATACCTCGACCGCGGCCTCCAGGAGCCGTCCCTTGCTCCTGGGGTCGTCGGCGCGATACCGCGTCTTCGAGTGCGGTCGCTGGAAGACGCCCGATTACATTGCGGCTGGAGCTAGGGGCTGAGGGGCGTTTGCGGGGTGGGCGTGAGGGGTGGACGTTTGGGGGCCGGGGGCCGCCCTGGGGCACATCGTTGTTATTGCTGTTTTGGTTGGCCACCAAGGCAACACCGCCAACGACGAGTGCGGCGGCCCCAGCGAATGCTATCCCAGGGTTTAATCCGCTAGGCGCCGCAGCGGCAACCGCACCGCCAGCGCGGCAGGGACTGGTAGCTCCAACCGTCAGTACCTGGGTATCGGTCAGGGTATGCTCGCAGCCGTCTTTGAACTTGATGACCGCGCTGCTCCCCTCTGTGGCCATCATCCGATCCCCTTCTTTGATTGCCATCCCCTCGCGAGCGGGCTCATAGCGCTCACCCTGGTTGATCAGCGCCGCCCCCGAAATCCGCGCCACCGTGCCAACGGGCTCTGCTGCGCTTGCGACGGAAAGCATGAGTGTCGCGCCTGCGGCCAGCAGACCGCACCTGAGCTGTCTTGGAATTGCCATCATCTAAATGCCTCTTTGGATCGAACTTGGGTGAGAATACAACAGCGACGCCACTCGAAGAAGTCAGGTCGCCCCCGAAATTGCCGCCACCTGAAGCGGAACGGTCACGCTTCGCGGAGAAGACGAAAACCAACAGCGGGCGTGCGGTAACTGGGAAGAAAGCGGCGAGCCAAACCAGCGCAGAGTTCACTTATTTGTGAACTGGTATCGAAATTTTGCGTGAGTATGCAGTTACATGTCAAGGGCATGATTTTGTCCAGTGACAGATCAGTCTAAAGGGGGGCGGTGCGGGCATCCTGAGGGGATGATCGTGATGCGGCAGACCCAGGGGCTCAAGACCCTAGGCGACCTGAGGGCCTTTCCGGCGGGGAGCCAGGGGCCGAGGTCCGGACCCCTGATCGGGAGGCGGCCTACACCTTCATCAGGCTGAACCGCCCCGGGTTTGGCGCATGAAGAAGCCAAATTGCAAGTGCCCGAGGATCTGTCAGGGTCCCTGCGGCGGAATGGGGCTTGGGGCCGAGCGGATCTTCAAGGCGTCGAACCAGATTGCGCCAGACAGCTCATGGTCCGACGGCCTCTCGCCGACGGACTGCAACAGGACCTGGGGCGCATCGCACCCCTCGGGCAGCTCGAAGGTAAAGGAAAAGTCCCGCCACTGTCCGGACCCTAGGAACCGCTCGCTGGTCGCCAAGGGCGCGGCCGCTGGCCCGCAGCGCACGGCCCACTGTAGCCCCCCGGTGCCCTTCAGCCCGTCGGGGCGCACCTTGCCCAGGAAGCGGTAGCCCCCGGGCGAGAGGTAGAGGGCCTGAGTCAGGTGTCGGAAGGGGCCTTTTGTCTTCTGAAACAGGAGGTGCAGGGAGCGCTCCCCTTCGGTCCCGAACGTCTTTGCGGTACCGATGACGACCCCGCGCATTTTGGAGCGGCGCCAGTCGAAACCCAGGTCGGTCAACGCAACCTCGAAGCCGCCGTTGAAGAGCAGGCCCAGGTGCTGGCGGCGTGCGTCGTCGAGGCCGTTGACCCAGACCAGATAGGCCTCTGTCGCCTGCCCTTCCCTCTGGAGGCGGGTGATGTAGGCGGCCCGCTCAGTCTCGCCGAGGGGGCGCGCCGAGGCATCCCGGCGCAGGGCGTAAAGGATGCGAACGGTCTCCACGTCCAAGGCTCGGCGAGCGACCTCGTCGAAGAAGCGTGGCCACCAAACCGGCACGGTGCGCGCGTAGTCCGCGAAGACCATCCTGGCCTGCGGGTTCTCGGCGATTTGCATCAGGATTGGGAAAAGGCCCTTGGACATGCCCGGGTCTGCCTCCAGCGCCCGGGACCAATATTCCATGGCCCCTGGGAGGTCGCCTTGCTCCATCCGGAACGCCGCGGCCTTGGTGGCGACCCTGGGGTTTGCCGGGGCCAAGTCGGTTGCGATCTTGATGTACGCTTGGGTGGCTTCTGGCCCGCCGTCCGACCCGGCAGATTTCGCCAACACCAACAGGGGCTGGGGGTTCGACGGGTTGGCGAGATAGGCCGCACGCGCCTGCTCGGTCGCCCCCACCGGGTTTTGTTCCAGGATCTGTTGTGCCTGACGCAGCCGCGCCTCTGGCTGCGAATCGTGCCAGGACAAGGCCTTTGCCGCGGCAGTCTCGTCGCCGAGGGCGATGCGCTCCGCAAAATGCTGAGACATGCCGACTGCCACGATGCGCCAGAGGATAAGGAGCGAAAGGACGACCAGGGAAATACGCCGGAGTGCAATCATTCGAGGGCTCCTGTGAACCATCCTGGACGCGGAGACTGCGCCGGTTGGGCGTCGTCGAGTCGCATGACCGGGCCTGGTTCTAGCTCCGGTGGTGCCCCGTTATTGGCGCCTTGGTCTCCATGCGGCGTGGTGGGCACAGGTGGCCAACTACCTGAGGCCGGCACTGCCTCCGACGGCGATGCAAGCTGCGATGGGTCCCAGCCGGTCCCGAGAGGTCGCTTTGCCGTCGTACCGCGTAGGGAGGGGGCGGCTAACACCAAGATCAGGGCAACCCCAGCGACAACGCCGATGGCGATCAGGCCCAAGCCCAGTCGAGGGCGTACGGCCCCGGCGCCCCTCGGGTGCCGCGCCGTACCTGTGTGCGCTCGGGCGGTTGGCCCCGTCGCAGGCCACACCCAGCGGGTCGGCTGACCCTGGCGAGGCAGAATAGCGTCATAGCGCTGTCGCGCCTCGGCGCTGCGGAGACTGTCGTAGGCGAGATTGACGCGAACCAAAAGCTCTCGATTTTGCTCTGCCTCCGCCCCCGGGTGCCGGTCAGGGTGGAGCAGGCCGGCCAGGATCAGGTAGTGACGCCGAACGGCTTCTGCGGATGCGTCGCGGGACAGGCCTAGGATCCGATAGTGGTCTGACCCTGGGGCGAGCATGACGTTGCGGACGAGGAATAACGCCGCCTTTGCAAGTTCCTGCTCTGCGATCCCCAGTTCAGTCGCCGTGTCCGCAATGCGACTCGCCCCAAGGGCGGCACCGAGGTCACCGAAGAGCCGGTCGAAGCTCGGCAGGCAGCCGGACCTTGGGGTCGGCCAAGGTCCGGAAACGCAGAGGCGCACGATAAAACTCGAGGGCGAGCACGAGGAGCTCCGGCGCCATGGGTGGTGCGCCTCAGGACGAGGCCCGGTCCGGCAGCTTGGCCTGGCTCGCGCCATGACCATAGCTATAAGAGTAGTGGTAATCGTAGCCGTATCCGTAGCCGTACCCGTACCCATGGCTGGCCTGGCCAACCTTGACGAGGACGGCACCAATGAGCTTCGCGTTTGCCGCGCGCAGGCGCTTCGCCGAGCCCTCCATGGCCCCGATGCGCGTCGCCCCTGCGGTGGCAACGAAGACCGTGGCCTGGGCCAGGTTGGCAATGACGAGGGCGTCCGCAAGGCCGATCACGGGTGGACCGTCCAGAATCACATAGTCAAAACGTTCCTGGGCCGCGGAGAGGAGATCGACCATCTTGGCGCTGGACAGGAGCTCGACCGGATTTGGCGGCAGGGGCCCGCTGGGAATCATGAACAGGCGCGTCACCTGAGTCGGCCTGGCGATGTCGGCGGGCGTGATGTCACCCACCAGGTAGTTTGTGAGCCCATCGGTATTCGGTACCGCAAAGACCTGCTGGAGCGAGGGGTTGCGCAGGTCGCAGTCGATGATGAGGACGGTGCTGCCAGTCTGCGCAAAGGCGGTGGCAACAGACACGGCGGAGGTGGTCTTGCCCTCCGAAGGCGCTGCGCTGGTGACCTGCAGCACCCGCGGGGCACCCTCCGAGGTGGAAAAGATGAGCGAGGTCCGCAGCGAGCGGTAAGCCTCGGCGAGCGGGCTCTTGGGATCGCGGTGGGTCAGCAGCGCTAGCGACTGGTTTTCCGATCCCACCATCTCAGACTCAGGGACCCGCGGGATCAGGCCGAGCACCGGCACCCCGAGACGCTTCTCGACGTCGGCGCTGGACTTGATGGTATCGTCGAGGGTCTCGATCAAGAAGGCGATAAGGATGCCAAGAAAGAGCCCCAACGCCATTGCTATTGCGAGGTTTTTGGTCAGACTTGGCTTGAATTTAGTGAGCGGGACCTCGGCCCGATCAACCACGGAAATGTTGTTGGTCCCAATCCCCGCAACGACACCCACCTCTTTCATCCGTTGGACCAACCCGTCGTACAGCGCCCTATTGGTCTCGACTTCGCGCTTGAGGGTCTGGTAGTCGCTGCTGCGGTCCTGCATGGCCAGGATTTCATCCTTTGCGTTCTGGGCTCGCGCCGCCAGCTTCGCCTCTTGCTTCACCTTGGCCTCATAGTTGGTCTTCGCTGCGCCGCTGATAGAGGAGGATTCGGCGGCGATGTCACGGTTTATCTGGGCAATTTCCTTCTGCAACTGCTGCATCTTCGGGTAGGCCGGTTTGTAGACACTGAGCTTCTCCTGGTACTGCGCCTCGAGCTCCGACTTGCGCCCCTTCAGGGACTGGATGACCTTGCTATCGATGACGTTGTCGGAGCGTTCGGAACCCTGCCGCAACATTTCGTTGTATTCGGTCTCGGCCGCGATGCGTTCCCCCTCGGCCTTGGCCAGCGCGCTGTTGAACTCCTCATAGCGCTGCATCAAGTTGCCGAGCTTGTCATCCAGGTTGACGATCTCCCTTTCCCGCGCATAAACGACCAGGCGGCGCTCGGAGTCCTCGAGGTTGGCCTTGGCCTGGACGATGCGCTCTTCGAGGAAGGTCTTGGCGTAGGACGACGCATCGTAGCGGCGCTCCAGGGTCGTGTTTACAAAACTGTCTGCCACCGCATTGGCGACTGCCGCCGCCTCCTCCGGATTGGGACTATCGTATTCGACGCGAACCAATCGGGAATTCTTGACCGGAGAGACGGTGAGGTTATCGAGAAAGATCTCCTCGAAGTCAGGCTGGCGCTCTCCCGCCTCGGCGGATGCACCGGAAAGCCATTGCTTGAGGCTGGTCACGGCCTCTGACACGACGGACAGATTTTTCGCGGGGGCAAAGCTCGGCGACGCCTGCAAACCGAGCTGATCTATCACCCTGCGAGCCAAGGTACGGCTCTTGAGCAGCTCGTACTGGGTCTGGTAGAAATCCTTGGTGTCGCCGCGTTCTTCCGGCGTGACGTTTTCAAACTCCACGACCTTGCTCGCCTCCCGCTCGATTTGAAGCAGGAGGGTTCCACGGTACAGGGGTGTGGTCAGGAAGGTAACAATCAGTGCGCCGACGAGTGCGACCAGCAGGACGGAAAGGATGGTGGCCTTACGCCGCATCAGCACCTGCCAGTATTGGCGCAGGTCGATGACGTCCTCATCCGTGGGCTCACGCGGATCCTCGGTAATCCTTCCATAGCGCTCGATCTGGCGCCGCTGTTCCGCGAGCTGAAGGCTACGCACCGGCTCGACAGCGCCGTCCTGGGTAGTGTCGTTGGTCATGTCACGTTGGCGCCAAAATAGGTTATAGACATTACTAGGAAAGGCACGCTTCTAGGGAAACGCTGAAGTATTCAGCGTTTCCCGTCTGGGCCAGGGATGGCCCAGCATTTTCAAGCGCCTAAGCGCTTGAAAATGGAGCACTTCGCGAGTCGCGCCTCGCGAAGTGCGAGCTGATTAAATGCCAGGATGGCATTTAATCAGCGTCTCCCTAGCGCACCAGAACCCGCTCACTGTGCAAAAAGCGGGGTATGGGGAATAGCCTCGGGGAGCGCAACCTCAAATTTGCCGACGCGGCGCGGGCAAGGCCCCTCAGTTATCCCCGTCTTGGGGCGAAACTCCCACGCGGAGGGGGATGTACGGGCACCGCCACCCTAACAAGGAGTCGCCTCAGACCGGCGAGGCATAGCGCGGAACGCCAGCAGTCCCGCACTTGGAACCCTAGTACGGCACAAAGTGCACGAAACCGCGCAGGGTATCCGTAAGTCCCTTGAGGAACACGGCCGTCCCCGACTCGGGCACGACAATGCGGTCGTTTCCTGCCAAGACAGGATCGGCGAGATCGCCCCGCTGGACCGCCTCGAGATCGACCACGTAGGCAAGGCCACGGCCGCGGGCATCTGGCCGGAAGACGATCACCTCTTCCCGATTCGCGAGGCGATCCGGACCCTCGGCCAGCGAAATGGCCTGCAACAGCGTGACTTGCCCACTGATCGGGAAGACCCCTGGCTTCTTCACGGACCCTGTCACGGTGATCTTCTGGCCCGTCGCGTCGACGACATGGATATCCACTTGGGGATTCTGTAGGTACTCACGACCCAGGGTGTCCGCGATGAGCTTTTCCGCCTCGTCCGGGGTCAACCCAGCGATCTTTATGGGCCCGACCAAAGGCATCACGATGACCCCCTTCTCGCTCACGCGCTCCTTGGTCGATAGCTCATCGACCTGGAAGACCTTGATCTCGATCTGGTCGTCTGGCGCAATGCGGTAGGTCGTGTCCGGATTGGTCGCGGGCGGGAGTCCCACCACCGCCGGGACCCGGGTGGGATCGTCCTTGCCCGCGGTCGGCGCCGTCTCGGTGGCGGGCGCCGGCGCCATTGGTCCAAGGGCCGGGGCCTTGGCGCCCGAGACCGGTGCCGGCGGCTTGGTGTCCGAGACCGGCGCCGGCGGTTTGGTGTCCGAGACGGGCGCCGGAGCCTTGGCGCCAGAGGCCGGAGATGTCTTGGCGGCGCGCCCCTTGGGGACCCATCCCTCGTCGGTGAAGGGGCTGTCCCCGGCTCGGGGCTGCTCCACGAGGGTAGCGGTCAAGAGCGCCAAGGCAATACTGGCGAACAGGGGCGATTTCATCTGGGGTCTACCCGGGAGGAGTGAGCAGTCAGGACTTGGGTCACAAAAACTGGCGTAGTATAGTGCTAGTTCCTTGGTTTGTCCTAACCGCCTGCGCGGTGAAGACCAGACGCCACCTGGCGACCCTAGGGTGCATCGCCGCCCCCGCGAACGCCCTGGCACCTGTTGAGGACCCCAGCCGAATGCCCATCTCCCCCCTCCCCCGCCAAGTCCCGGGGACCGGACGCGCCCAGGCCCTGCTGCTCGGCGTCCTGCTGGTGTTCGCGCCGCTCCTGCGCGGCGGTAACGACCCCTTGGCCTTGATGACCCTGGAATTGCTGGCCCTTGCCCTGCTCGTCGCGGTGCTGTGGAGACGGCCTCCCGGGCTGGTCAGGACCCGGGAGGCCCTGGTGCTGTTGGCACTCGCCGCCTTCCCACTACTCTATCTGGTGCCCATTTCCGCCGACCTGTTGGCATGGCTCCCCGGCCGAGATCGCTATCTCGAGGGATTGAGGCTCGTCGGCGACGGCACCCTCCCCGCCACCCTGCGTCCATCGCTCGCCCCCTTCGCTACCGAGGCCGCCTGGCTGGTCCTGTTGTTGCCGATCACGGTATTCCTCGCGGTGCGCTCCCTGCCGACCGGGCGTGTCCTGCTGCTGATCAAGATCCTGCTCGGCATGGCAGCGCTCCAGGCGACCCTCGGGCTGATGCAATTTGGGGGCGGCCGTGACAGCGGGCTCTACCTGGGTATGACTTTCACCCATTTCGACAGCGCCGTCGGCACCTATACCAACCGAAACCACCTGGCGGGGTTGATGGAGATGGTGTTGCCGATCTCCCTGGCCTTGCTGCTGTACTCCGTCGGGCGGGACGCATCGGAAGCCGGCGGCACCAGCCGCAAGCAACGGTGGCGCCGGCGCTTGTCGTTCTTCGCGAGCGTCCGTGGACACGCTGCCTTTGCCTACGGGGCCTTGGCCTTGCTGGTGCTTGTTGGGGCGATCTTTTCCCGTTCTCGTGCCGGTATCGCTCTGGCCATTCTAGGGACGCTGCTCGCTGTCGGCCTGTTCTCTCGCCGTCTCGGCGGGAACAACGTCTACGGGCCTGCGGGGACCTTGGTGGTCATCGCGATCGGATTGGGTGTTGCCATCGGCCTGGTGCCGGTGTTGGACCGATTCTCCGTCGCGGGCGCCCTGACCGATGCGCGCTGGCCCATGTTTTCCGCCACTCTGGACGGTATCGGTGCCTTCTTCCCGCTGGGCAGCGGACCCGGAACCTTCCCAGACGTCTTTCCTGCCTTCCAACCCGTCGAGCTCGGGCGCTGGTTTGTCAACCGAGCACACAACGACTACCTGGAGTGGCTCTTCGAGGGCGGTATCGGTGCGGCCCTGCTGATCCTGCTCCTGGCGGGACTCTACCTGCTTCAATGTGGTCTGGTCTTGAAGGCATCGGTCTGGTCGCGGTTTCGATTCGTGCAGGTTGGTGCCGGGATTGGGCTCCTGCTCCTGGCATTGCACGAGACCGTCGATTACAACCTGCACACGCCGGCGAATCTCATCTACTTTGCCTTCCTTGCCGGGGTCTTCTTTTCCAACAACGAGCGGGACCAAGAGGAGCAACAGGGTAAGTCTCCTCGCCGGACACCGAGGATGGACCTCGCGGGCCAGGTCACGCCGACAACGGGTGTCGTGACCCCGGCGGCACCATCGCCCGACCAAATCAGGAACCCCTTTCTGGATTAGCAACCGCGGGGCCGGAGATCGGGAGGGGAGTCGGTCACAGCATCCATCGCGCATAACGCATGCGGCCGGCGACGAAGGGCCCAAACGGCCATCTCGCCAGTGGGCTGAAATGGGGCCACCGTCTCGTGCATGGCGGTTGTGCGAGCGGCAGTGCAGACTAAATGGCTCTGTCTGCGTTAGGTGTTGGTTCCGCACAGAGCCGCGGGCCCCGCGATTTCCCCCCTTTGAAAAGGGGGGGAAGAAGGAGTGAAATCGCCCGGATTCAGCAGGTTGGCGTCTGCCAACACTTAACGCAGACATAGCCGACTACATTGGGTTTCGCTGCGCTCATCCTGCAAGCCCACCTACCAAAGGACAGGCCGCGCGCTCCGCCTTGCTGCCCCTGATTGCCGTCTTAGCCCTGATCCTGGTGCTGGTACCCCTGATCGTCGGACAGCCCCTCTTGCAGTTTCTGCACCAGCCCTTGAAGCCCGCGCCTGGGACACCCGCCCCCAACAGCATGCCGCGAAGGATCGGCCGGTGTCGCTTCCCCCTCACCCACTCCCCGCGACACGAAGGGAGCGGTTGAGGGGGACTGCCGGGGACGTTAAGATCCCTACCTGCTCCTTCGCCTGCTCGGCGGCATCGCCACCCCTGTTCGCACCCGACCAAGGTTGCGGGGACCCCGGCAGGGGCCCGGCGACCCAGCCACAAGTCTTGGCCCGGTGTTTGCTCGTCGTTTCCCATTGCCGGCCGTCACGCCCGGTTGAGTCTGGGCGCCCAGGCCCTGCCCAGGCCCCCGCAGCGCCGACACCCACACCCATCTACACAGGCATCACCCAAGAGGAATTCACCCATGACCAAGACCCACGATGGTTCTGCCCGGACCAACAACCGCAAGCTCCTGACCTGGGTCGATCAAATGGCCGAGCTGTGCACCCCGGAGCGCATCTACTGGTGCGATGGATCTCAGGAGGAGTACGACCGCCTGTGCCAGGAGATGGTGGAGGCCGGGACCTTCATCCGCCTCGACCCGGCGAAGCGCCCCAACAGTTTTCTGGCACGTTCACACCCGAGCGACGTGGCCAGGGTCGAGGACCGGACCTTTATCTGCTCCGAACGCGAAGAAGATGCCGGCCCCACCAACAACTGGATGGCTCCGAAGGAGATGCGCGCCCGCCTCAAGGGCCTGTTTGCGGGCTGCATGGCCGGCCGAACCCTGTACGTCATCCCCTTCAGCATGGGTCCGCTGGGATCCCCCATCGCCCACATTGGGGTGGAAATCACCGACTCGCCCTATGTGGTGGTCAACCAGCGCATCATGACCCGCATGGGCCAGGCGGCCTTGGACGTGCTGGGCGCAGACGGGGATTTCGTCCCTTGCATGCACTCTGTTGGTGCCCCGATCCAACCCGGGGAGCAGGACGTGCCCTGGCCCTGCGCGCCCCGGATCGAGGACAAGTACATCAGCCACTTCCCCGACACCCGGGAGATCTGGTCTTACGGCAGCGGCTACGGAGGCAATGCCCTGCTCGGCAAGAAATGCCTGGCGCTGCGCATCGCCTCGGTCATGGCCCGAGACGAGGACTGGCTCGCCGAGCACATGCTGATCCTCGGTGTCGAGTCCCCCGCGGGCCACAAGACCTATGTGGCTGGTGCCTTTCCCAGTGCCTGCGGCAAGACCAACTTCGCCATGCTGATCCCCCCCGCTGGCTTCGAGGGGTGGAAGATCACCACCGTGGGCGACGACATCGCCTGGATCAAGCCCAACCCGAGGGACGGCCGCTTCTACGCCATCAACCCCGAATTCGGGTTCTTCGGCGTCGCCCCCGGCACCAGTGCCGAGTCCAACCCCAATGCCCTGGCGTCTTTGGATGCCAACTGCATCTTCACCAACACCGCCCTCACCGACGACGGCGACATCTGGTGGGAAGGCCTGACCCAGGAGCCCCCGGAGCATGCCATCGACTGGCAGGGCAACGACTGGTACCCGGGGTGCGGGCGCCACGCGGCCCACCCTAACTCCCGTTTCACCGCCCCCTTAAACCAGTGCCCCTCGCTGGACCCGGAGTGGGAGAACCCGGCCGGGGTCCCCATCAGCGCCTTCCTCTTCGGCGGGCGGGTGAGCAACAACTTCCCCCTGGCCTTTCAGAGCTTCAACTGGGAGCACGGGGTCTATATGGCGGCGACCATGGGGTCAGAGGCCACCGCCGCCGCCATTGGCCAGGCATCGGTGCGCCGCGACCCCATGGCCATGCTCCCCTTCTGTGGCTACAACATGGCCGAGTACTGGCGCCACTGGCTGCGCATCGGCCGCCACCATGTGGCCACCCCGCCGCGCATCTTCCGTGTCAACTGGTTCCGCAAGGACGAGCACGGCCGTTTCATCTGGCCTGGCTTTGGCCAGAACATGCGGGTGCTCAAGTGGGTGGTGGAGCGCTGCGAGGGCACGGCCTCTGCCATCGAGGGCCCCCTCGGCTGGCTCCCAGCCTTCGAGGACCTGACCTGGGAAGGGCTCGAGTTTCCAAGGGAGTGTTACGTCACCATCATGAACATCGACAAGGAGGTGTCGCGGCAGGAGACCATCGACCAGGAGGAGCTCTTCACCCGCTTCGGCGACCACCTGCCGCGGGAGATGGAACTGGAGCGGGAGTTGCAACTGGCCCGCCTCTACCACTCTCCGGACATCTGGGACCTGGCCAGGGCCGTGCGGCCTGGGGGTTGAGGAGAACACCCCCCGGCAGCCCTCATGGGCTGCCGGTCCCTGCCTACAATCCAAACCATTGACGATCCTCAGCTTCGCCGAGGCCGACCTGGGGTATATTTTGTAGATCTGCGCCCTCCCGGATCAGCCCTGCCCGGCCCCCCGAGGACCCCGCCAAGCCCCGGGCCCGTGCGGCCCGACACCAGAGGTAGATCCCAATGACCGACTCTATCCGTTGGCTGAGCGACATCGGCATGGACGACGTGTCCGTGGTGGGTGGAAAGAACGCCTCCCTGGGGGAGATGATCTCCAACCTCTCCGGAGTCGGGGTCCAGGTCCCCGGGGGCTTCGCCACTACCGCCGATGCCTACCGGGAATTCCTCGCCGCCGACGGGCTCGACGAACGCATCCAATCCCTACTCGACGCCCTGGACGTGGACGACATCGCGGCCCTGTCCGAGACGGGGCCCCAGATCCGTGGCTGGATCATGCAGCAGCCCTTCCCTGCCGCCTTGGACGGGGCCATCGAAGACGCCTTCGCGACCCTCACCGCCAACACCGGGGCCGAGGTATCTTGGGCAGTACGCTCGTCGGCCACCGCCGAGGACCTACCCGACGCCTCCTTCGCCGGGCAGCAGGAGACCTTCCTCAATGTCCAGGGGCTGGCTGACATCAAGCACGCCATCAAGGAGGTCTTCGCGTCGCTCTTCAACGACCGCGCCATCGCCTACCGCGTCCACCAGGGCTTCGAGCACCGCCATGTGGCTCTGTCCGCCGGCATCCAGCGCATGGTCCGCAGCGATCTGGCCGCCTCCGGGGTCATGTTCACCCTGGACACGGAGTCGGGCTTTCGCGACGTGGTCTTCATCACCTCGAGCTACGGCCTGGGGGAGATGGTGGTCCAAGGGGCGGTCAATCCCGACGAGTTTTATGTCCACAAGGCGACGCTGGCCGCCGGACGCCCGGCGGTGCTGCGCCGCGGGGTGGGCGGCAAGGCGATCCGCATGGTCTACGCGGACAGGGGCAGCGCCTCCCCGGTGCGCACCGAGGACGTCCCCGAGGAACTGCGCGACCGTTTCTCCATCACCGATGATGAAGTCATGGAGCTCGCCCGCCAGGCGGTCCTGATCGAGCAGCACTACGGGCGACCGATGGACATCGAGTGGGCCAAGGATGGGGTGGACGGCCGCCTCTATGTGGTCCAGGCCCGCCCGGAGACGGTACAGAGCCGTACCGGCCAGGTCATCGAGCGCTATACGCTCAAGGGCAAGAGCGAGGTGCTGGCCAGCGGACGCAGCATCGGCAACCGCATCGGCTCGGGCACGGCCAGGGTGGTCACCACCATTGCGGACATGGACCGGGTCAAACCCGGTGATGTCCTCATTGCCGACATGACCGACCCTGATTGGGAACCGATCATGAAGCGCGCCGCCGCCATCGTCACCAACCGCGGTGGGCGTACCTGCCACGCCGCCATCATCGCCCGGGAGTTGGGGGTGCCGGCAGTCGTTGGCTGCACCGACGCCACCGACCGCATCCACGAGGGGCAGTCGGTGACGGTCTCCTGTGCCGAGGGCGATACCGGCTTTATCTATGCGGGCTTGATCCCTTACGAACACAAGACCATCGAGCTGGCCCACATGCCGGAGATCCCGGTCAAGATCATGATGAACGTGGCCAACCCGGACCGCGCCTTCGCCTTCGCCGCCACCCCCAACAAGGGCATAGGACTGGCCCGGCTCGAATTCATCATCAACAACACCATCGGCATCCACCCCAAGGCCCTGCTGGAATACGACACCCTGCCGGCGGACCTCAAAGGCGAGATAGCCCCGCGCATCGCCGCCTACGCAAGCCCAAGGGAGTTTTACGTGACCCGGCTGGCCGAGGGCATCTCCACCCTGGCGGCGGCCTTCAGCCCAAATCCGGTGATCGTGCGCATGTCGGACTTCAAGTCCAACGAGTACGCCAACCTCATCGGTGGCCCGCGCTACGAGCCCCATGAGGAGAACCCCATGATCGGGTTCCGCGGGGCCGGTCGCTATATCGCGGAGTCCTTCCGCGCCTGCTTCGAGATGGAATGCGAGGCCCTCAAGCGGGTGCGCAACGACATGGGCCTGACCAATGTCGAGGTCATGATTCCCTTCGTGCGTACCGTCGGCCAGGCCAAGGCGGTGGCCGAGGCACTGGCCGAACAGGGCCTGGCCCGCGGGGAAAACGGCCTGCGCCTCATCATGATGTGCGAGATCCCGTCCAACGCCGTCATCGCCGAGCAGTTCCTCGAATGGTTCGACGGCTTCTCCATCGGGTCCAACGACATGACCCAGCTCACCCTGGGGATCGACCGTGACTCGGCGCTGATCGCTGCGGACTTCGACGAGCGCGACCCGGCGGTCAAGCACATGCTCTCGCTGGCCATTGCGGCCTGCCACAAGCAGGGCAAATACGTCGGGATCTGCGGTCAGGGGCCCTCGGACCACCCCGACCTGGCGCAGTGGCTGCTGGGGCAGGGCATCACCAGCATCTCGCTCAACCCGGATACGGTAATCGAGACCTGGCTGTTCCTGGCGGAGCAGGCCAAGGCCCTGTGAACCAAGCACGAGGCCAGGCAATGGCCTGAGCCGCGGCATGGGGCCGCAGTCCCCCGCTCATGGACGGGGTCTGGAGCCGGCGCACCGCCGGCCTCCTGACAGCCCCAGAGCGGGGGCCTACTTGGTCAAGGCCATGAAGAGCTGCGGCAGCTTCTCCGGCAGTCGTTCCACCCGGTCGATGACGGTGAAGCGATTGCCAAAGACATCGCGGACATATTCGTCCGCCTGGGCGTCGAGGCTGATGCAGTAGGTGTAGATGCCCTTCTGATCCAACTCTTGGACGGCCTTGTGGGTGTCCTCGATGAGCAGGCGTTCGTCGTCCACGTCGATATCGTGGGGCTGGCCGTCGGTGAGGATCAACAGCAGCTTCTTTTCCGCCGTGCGGGCCTCCAGGTAGTGGGCGGCATGACGCAGCGCCGCCCCCATGCGGGTGGAGTAGCCGGCCTCCATGGCCGCCAGCCGGGCCTTGACCCCGTCGTCCCAGTGCTCGCTGTAGCCCTTGATGTGCTGATAGCGGACCTCGTGGCGGGTGTTCGAGGAGAAGCCGGCAATGGCGAACTCATCCCCCAGGTGCTCGATGGCCCAGCCGAGCAGTGCAACGGCCTCCTGGCTGAGCTCCAGGATGGACTGGGTGCACCCATCCGGGATCTGATTCAGCGACTGTGACAGGTCGAGCAGAAGCATGACGGCGATGTCGCGCCCGTCGTGGCGGTGGCTCATGTTGATGCGCGGGTCCGGGGTGGCCCCGCCGCGGTAGTCGATGAGCGAGCGGATGGCCACGTCCAGGTCCAGTTCGCTGCCCTCCTCCTGGTAGCGCAGACGCACATATTGCTGGGGCTTGAGCAGGTCGAGGATCTGCTTCAGGCGCTTGGCCAGCATCCGATGCTTGTTTAGCAGGGCGTCGATGTGAGCCGGGTCGCCGGCGGGGTGCAGGGCCTCGTAGAGACTGACCCAGTCCGGGCGGTAGGTCTTGCTCTTGTAGTCCCATTCCGGATAGTGGCGCGGCGGCAGGGCCTCGGCCTCGTCGGCCTGGCGCTGCTTGCGCTCCTCGAACGCCTCTTCCTCGTCACCCTGCTCGATGAAGCGCCACAGGTGGCGGTTGTCGTCGCGGTAGTCCACCTCTGTGTCGGTGAAGTACATCCTCGGGGACTGGTCCTGCTGGCGGCGGGTGCGGGCGATGTAGCTCACCGCCAGGTCCGCGATGGCCTTGGTGCTGGACTCCCCCTGGGCCAATTCGGCATGGAAGCGGGCGACGAAGTCCAGCAGGTCCTGGTTCCGGTAGCCGTGTTCCGGGTCGAGCACGGCCCGGGAGAACATGGCCAGTCGATGGCGGATGCAGGACTCGTTCTCGGGGTCGCAGGCGTCCTCCGCAGGCTTGGGATGCAGGGCGAGAAAGAGGCTCCGCAGCCCCGGGTATTCGCGGATAGCCAGGGCCTCGACCCGACAGTCCTCAAACATCTCCACAGCGACACGCTGGAAGGGGCTCAGGTTGTCCGCGACCAGAGAGCCGCTCCAGCGCAGATGCGCCGCGACGTGGGCCAGCAGGGCGCGGTAGCGGTCTATCCCGGACACCCCCGCCTGATCGTCATAGACATCCGGGATCCGCACCCCCAGGGCATCGAAATAGGGCACGGGCTTGCGCAATTCATCGAAGGCCCCGGAGTAGGGGACCAGGTGTTGGCGCTCCCGCCACAGGGCGCGCAGATAGAGGTCGAGCTTGCGCTCATGGTCCACGAACAGGGTGCCGTGGCGCTCGCGTTGAAGGACGGCCCGGCTGTCCGCCGATTGCAGGCTGAAGTAGTCGCGCTGGCGGTCCGGGTGGTCGGCATAGTGGCGCAGGCCGTAGTCCACCCAATTGCGCAGACCATGGCAGGAGAGCTGGCTCAGGAGATAGGGGATGTGCTCCAGCAGGTCGGGGAGGCTGGGGCTGGGGATGGTGGTGTGGAAGCCGTGGATGGAGCCTGTGGTGCGCTCCATGAAGTCCAGGATCATCTCCATGTAGCGCTCAAGCAATTCGGCGCTCGCAAGGCGGCGCGACACCTCGGCGATGCTCTGGAGGAAGGGCAGTATGGCCTTGCCATTTGGGCTGCGGGAGATCTTCCAGACGGTCTGGGAGACCAGGGACAGGGTCTCCTCGCCCAAATCGGCGGCGACCTGAGGCATCTTCTCCAGGTAGACCAGGACGGGCTCAAAGCCGCGACCGATGCGGCAGATCAGCGAGGCCCCCTCTAGGTAGTCCTTGATGCCCCTCTCGCTCAGCAGGGCCTGGGCCCCGGCCATGCAGTCGGGGAAGACCTGATCGAGCTGGGGAAAGTTGCAGCGCAATTGCGCGCGCAAGGGCTGGAGGGTCTCGGCGGAGGGAGGGGCTAGGACGGGCATGGAGGCTCCGGGGGGCGGCGTGCCGCGCGCGGCTACGGGGGTGAGGCAAAATGACCCTTGGGCGTCTGACAATTCGCCCTGGCCAATGGCATCTCGGCTGTTCCGACGCGGCGCCGATCGTTAAGGTGACCGTTTTGGGTCTTGCCGGTTATCGAAGACTGCAAGGTCCAGATCATCCGTGGCCCGATCCGTGTATCGCAGGCTCATTTGTACTTTTCACGCAGGTGCTCATGTACCGCCATCCAGTCATGAAGCGCGAGCTTGCCGTCGTGATACTCGCCATGACGCCGGTCTAATTCTGCCCTCGACCACTCGGGCAACGGAAGCTCTGAATTGTTGGCTGCAATGGAGTCCCAACTGTCCTCGACCAAAATAAGATTTTCCGAAAGCGCAAGCCTGTCAATTTCGTTTCGAATCTGTTCCGGTCTCATGATGGGGCTTCATTTATGGGCAAATCCATAGGGTATGTCCGGAAAGTGAAACCGCCCTTGCGGTCCCTACGCAGCGCGGTTGGGCTGAAGAACGAAGCCCAACGATGGGGATGTGGATGTTGGGGTTCGCTATAGCTCACCCCAACCTACCGGGCTTAAGTCAATGTCATTCGGATCGAAGCCCTTTTTCAGGTGCTCGGCGCGACGGTCATACGCCCAATTCCATGGATTTTCTTACCGCGGCTGGCACGGTTATCAGAACGAAACGATCCGCCGAATAAAGATAGTCCTCTCCGCTCTCGTCGATAATCCTGATATCTCCATCTGAGGCCGCATCTTTGTCCGGGAGCACTCGGTAAATCTTGTGCAATTCCAGGGACGCCGGGAAGTCTGAGTTGTCGATACAAACGGCATACTCTGGCATCTCAGAAAGCTGGTTGCTCATGGTCACTCCAAGTACCGCTTACGCTTGATTTCTCTCTTGCCAAGACCATGGGCCTCGTACCAATGAAGCTCGGCTCGGCGTATGTTGCCGTTCTGTAAACGCACGAACGCGGCACCCTTCAGCTTGCGCCAGTTGGCTTTCCCATATTGACGGTTCAGCCGGGATATGTCACGGATACCAGGGCCCCGGGCGATTAACTCTACATCAGCAATGCCTCCGATAATCTCAAAGTCGGTCATGAGGCGCTCAACCACAGCCGGGGCTTGGTGTTACCTTCGGCTCAACCATGTCGTAGTAAGATGGGCAGAGCGCAACCCATCAACCAGTGGGACCGCAAGCGATGGGTTTCGTTGCGCTCTACCCATCTTACAAACTGCACCCGGCCGGAACGACGGGCTCAGGCCGTCCACCTCACGCAAACACCGCGTCGATGGCATGGTGCAGTGTAGACCGGATGTCCTCGTCATCGGTGATGGGGTCCACCAGGGCCATGCGACTGGCCTCACGCGGCGCAATCCCCTCGTCCATCAAGTTCGCAGCATAGACCAACAGACGGGTGGAGATGCCCTCGTCGAGACCGTGGCCCTTGAGATTGCGGGCGGCGGCGGCGACCTTGACCAGGGACCCGGCGATCTCCGGTGTGCAGCCGGTCTCGGTAGCGACGATCTGCGTCTCCAGGTCGGCGGGGGGGTAGTCGAAGGTCATGGCGGAGAAGCGCTGCTTCGTGGACTGCTTGAGGTCCTTCATCAGCGATTGGTAGCCCGGGTTATAGGAGATCACGAGTTGGAAATCCGGGTGGGCGGTAACGACCTCGCCCTTCTTGTCCAGAGGCAGGGTGCGCCTGTGGTCAGTCAGGGGGTGGATGACCACCGTGGTGTCCTGACGGGCCTCGACCACCTCGTCTAAGTAACAGATGGCGCCGATGCGGGCGGCGACGGTCAATGGGCCGTCCAGCCAGCGGGTCCCGCTGGCGTCCAAGAGGTAGCGCCCGACCAGGTCGGAGGCCGTCATGTCCTCGTTGCAGGCGACGGTAATGAGCGGCTTGCCCAGGCGCCAGGCCATATATTCGATGAAGCGGGACTTGCCGCAGCCCGTGGGGCCCTTGACCATGACCGGCAGGCGGCGCTTGTAGGCGGCCTCGTAGAGGGCGACCTCATTGCCCTGGGGCTGGTAGAAGGGTTCCTTGGTGACCTTGTACTGCTGGATGTCGATGCTCATGGCCTGTCCCCGAAAATGATCGGCATAAACGCAGAGAGGAAGACCCCGGCGCGACCGGAGCCTTCCTCACCCAAGAAAAGACAACTTCAGCCCCCGCGCAGCGGGGGCTGAAGGCTTACTTGTGCTCGGCGGCGGCGCCCAGCTTCTCACGCCAGCCGGGGAAGAGCTTGTCAGCATCGCCCGGGAAGGATACGAACGCGCGTGCGAACTCCTTGTGCTCCTTGGCGAACTCGATGGGATCTGCACCGGCCTTCCAGCACTCGTAGGACTGACGGAGCGAGATGGCACCGGCCGCCGGGGAGTCGACGTGGCCGTAGGAGCCGCCACCGGAGGTATTGATCACGTTGCCGTGGCCCAGGTTCTCGAAGAAACCGGGCAGGCGCAGGGCGTTCATGCCGCCGGAGATGATCGGAGTGGTCGGCTTCATGCCGTGCCATTCCTGGTGGAAGTAAGGGCCGTCAGCGGAATCGCGCTCGATCATGTAGGCGATGTTGCGGTCATCCTTGCCGCCTTCCATCTTGCCGTAGCCCATGGTGCCGACGTGGATGCCGGAGGCGCCTTGCAGGCGGGACATCTTGGACAGCACGAAGGCGGTGTAGCCGCGCTTGGCGGAGGGCGAGGTCACGGCGCCGTGACCGGCACGGTGATAGTGCAGGTACTGGCCGGGGTACTGACGACGAGCGGTGGTCACCATGCCGGGGCCGCCGACGTAGCCGTCCACCAGGAAGGCCACCTTGTTGGCGTCCGGGCCGAAGGTCTCCAGGATGAAGTCGGCGCGGGCGCACATTTCGAAATAGTCATCGGCGGTGATGTTGGCCGAGAACAGCTTGGCCTGGCCGGTCTCGTCCATGGCGCGCTTCATGGCGTCATACACCAGCGGATAGACCTTCTTGGCCGGGCAGAACACCTGGTTGCCCTGGGGCTCGTCGTTCTTGATGAAGTCGCCGCCCAGCCAGAACTGGTAGGCGGCGTGGGCGAACGGCTCGGGGCGCAGGCCCAGCTTGGGCTTGATGATGGTGCCGGCGATGTAGCCGCCGTTGACGCGGGGGCGGCCGAGGATGTCCCACAGGTCGGTGATGTCCTTGGACGGGCCGTCGAACAGGCGCAGCATGGACCAGGGCACATAGAAATCCTGCATCTGCAGGTTCTTCACGTCGCCCATGCCCTGATTGTTGCCGATGGCCAGGGTCAGGAACGAAACGATCATGGCGCGACCGTCGATGATGTTACGGTCGAACAGGTCGTTCGGGTAGGCGACCTTCATCACCCCCTTGGCCTCGTCGATGAAATAGACCAGCGCGTCCACGCCCTTGGTGAAGTCGTCGGTGGTGGAGACCTCGACGTTGGTGCCGGTGGAGGACTCGGCTGCGACGTGTGCTGCCACTTCCAGGTAGCCATACCCCGCAGCAGGCTCCATGTGATAAGCGACGAGGATGTGCTTATCACCCTTGATCAGGTCTTCTTCTTTGAGGCTGAGGTCGGCGTAACGTCCGGACTGGTCCATGGAGTTCCCCTGGGGAGTGGTTGGGAGGATAGGGACTGGGTGCTACCGCAGGGGTCGCCCGGCCGTTGGTGCCAGAGACACGAAAGACAACCCCACCGTCGGTAGGCGCATAATTTACATGCCTTTAGGTCATAATGGAATTCTGAAATACTTATGATTACAATAAGCCCAATCTTATGCGGCAGACGGACGATGCTGGCCTGCGGCCCGCAGCACACCCTTGACCTAGCCAACGCTGTGAACTAGTTACGACCGCTCTTCGTGGTGAATCCCCTGGTGGTCAAAGCCCCGCCGGCCCACCCCTCCTACAAGGAAACGGGACATCCTCAGGTCGCTCCTGGTCAGCGCGATCTTCATGGGATAACCCCAGAAAGCCGTCGATAGGCCATATGGTCACCAGGCAAATCTCGACGCCCCCATCCAACGGGTAAGATGCGAGCGGCGTGGACACAGAGCCGCCCAGCCAGCCGACGCAGGTAGCATCGTAGGGTATGCGTTTTTACGCGAGCTGATAGTTCGCGCCCCCATTTGCCAAGAACTGGCGGAAGGCTGCGGGGGGTTGTCGCTCGGCCCCGGACACCCACAGGCGGCTGCGAACCTGTGGAAATAGGGGTGATCCATCGCTATGGTATCGAGGTCTAATGGCGACTCAAGGAAATACCGTGATCTACAAACCTGAATCCTTCGAGCGCGGACAGCCGATAGAGTGCATTACGTCAGCACTGCCCGCCGCGACATACAATCTCACCCGCATCCTCCTTGCCGCCAGCGGAACTGGCTGCGTGTTCGTTCCCATACGCAGCATCCAGTATCTAGCCGTAGTGGATCAGGAGGAAATCATCTTTGTAGATGGCCAGTTCAAACGCTGGGTAGATGTGGCCTGGGGAAACTTCAAACCTCACGCCCGTAATGCGTTGGACGAATCTGTTACCTACCAAGCAACGTTCTTCACCCCTGATGGACGCGATACGCAACGCCGCTTGCAGACGGCCTTCTATTCGGGGCTGGCCCTCCTCGCCAGGCGACATCGGCCAAGTACACCGGCGACTATCCTCCCCTTACCGGTCCAGCCAGCAGCGCACGACAGCTAACGCCACCGGATTATTCGTCGTCGCCCAGTTCCGGATTCCAACCCTTCTCACGCGCCTGCGCCACCATTTTGGTATAGATCTCGGCATGGCGCAGACGCAAGTCAGGTGGCAGCCGACTGGGTAGCATGGCGTATTTATCCCACTCCGCGCCGACTTGATCCATTAACCTCTGCATGCGCCCCAGGTCCCAGCCGGCGCAGTCTTCAGTTTCTGGAATGAAGCCAAACACCCACCCATCCAGCACGATACGGCCTAATTGGGTGATACCGTGGTGGTCCTTATTGAATCCGACGTAAGTATTTTTCATTTGGGTTTTATCGCGTTAATCCAGCGTAGAGCAACGGCAACTTTTCAGGCAGGCGCTGCACATGATCGACCACCATGTAATTCTTCTGGCCAAAAATCCGTGAGACATAGTTGTCCGCGCGCGGGTCAAGGCTCATGCAATAGGTGCTGACACCCAGCTTGGCGACTTCCTCCACCGCTTTCTTGGTATCGTAGCGCAGATATTGCGGATCGCGCACGTCCACGTCGGCGGGTTCGCCGTCGGTAATGACGATGAGCAATTTCTTCGCCGAGCGTTGCATCTGCAAATGATGGCCGGCATGCCGAATGGCAGCGCCCATGCGGGTGGAAAGCTGACCAGTCATTCCCGCCAGTTTGGCCTTAGGCCCCTCATCCCAGTGCTGGTCGAAATCCTTGAAGCGATAGTACCCCACGTCGTGGCGTCCATCTGAGCAGAAGCCGTGTATGGCGAACGGATCGCCAACCTTGTTGATGGCGTCGGCGAGCAGCACACAGGCTTGCTGGGTAAGTTCGCGCACCGAGTATTCCTGGTCCTGCACCTTTTCGTTGGTGGATTCGGACAAGTCGAGTAGCACCAGGATCGAGAAGTCGCGGGTTTTTCTGACCGACCGCATCATAATACGCGGATCGGGTTGGTTCCCGATGCGGATGTCGGTGAAGCTGGCAATCGCTGCATTGATGTCGATCTCGTCGCCATCTTCCAGTCTGCGAATGCGCTGCACGCCCTGCGGCTGCATCGCATCGAGCAGGAACTTCATGCGGTGGATTTCGCGCTTGTACTGCGCGGTGATGGTATCGACGATCTGCAAGTCGCCAGACTTTACGCGCTTTTCCAGCACTGTCACCCAGGCGGGACGTTCCAACTGAATCTGGTAATCCCATTCGGAGTAGTGGAAAGGGTCAGGCATCGGCTCCTTGCCTTCCAATTCGTTATAGCTCTTACCCATATCTTCGTAAGGAAACAACTCTGTGCCGAGAACCCAGACTTCTTCGGCATCGTCACCCGCCGTTTCCACGTCGATCTCATTGGCCATCTCCATCACGCTCACGTACTTTCGAACCTGCTTTATCGACTCATAGCCGGCGCTGGCAGCCTTGTTGAAATCGAATTCCTCGAATTCCCAGAAATAGCGGTTGTCGTCTCGGTAGGGAGCAGAGAGAAGATCGGTGCGCGGATTGAACGCGATGCCCTTCTGCGTGAGGCTGTGCGCGAGCGCTACACCGATCTCCCAAGACGCATCGTTGCTTTCAAGCTTGCCTTGTGCAAGTGCAAACAAGGCTCGGGCTTCAAGAATCCATGCATCGCCATCGTGGTAGCTGTCATCGAGCAAGGCGCGCGCCAGACGATTGAGATAGTCGCCGATACTATTATTCATCTCGGGCGTGGCGGTGTGGAGCTTGCTCCAGAGTTGCTTCAGGCCAGGAAAACGCCGGATCGAGAGGGTTTCCACACGGGCATCCTCGATCACGCTGATCACCGCCATCTGCATGGGGTTGAGCGCTTCGGCGGAAATCGGCTGCCGGGTCTCGACCACATGCGCGGCGCAGTGCGCGGCGGTGGCACGATAGAGTTCCAGACCGGAGACCGTTTCGTGGCCTTCTCGTGCGAAATCGTCGAAGGCGTCCGGCACATGTAGCAGGTAGTCGGCAATGTAAGGGCGGTAGCCTTCGCGGGTTTCAAAGTCGCCCGCGGTTGGCCGCATGAAGAAATCGCGCGCCCACAACGCACGCAGGTACATGTTGATACGCCGCTGAACGTCCACGAGCAGGGTTCCCTTGCGCTCCTTCTGCAACATCGCCAGCGACTCTTTGGTATCGAGGCTGAAATACTTGATCTGCTCCTCGTAGTTGGTGCGGTGGGCGTGTGCGCCCCACAGCGCCCAGCGACGCAAGCCTCCGAGAGTGAGTTGCTGGAAGAGGACCTCCAGCTTGTCCAGCATCGGACGCACACCGCGTGGCGCCTGCGCGATGAGGGTATTGATGAATTGCAGGTAATTGAGGAAAAGTTGCGCGTCTCCCAGTCGATTGGCGGCGGTGGGCGCGGTAGCGAGCAGCAACTCGATCACGGCGCCAGAGGTGCGCGACGCCAGCGAAAGTGAGGCCGTGGCAAGGTCGCCGACCACGTCTTCACCAACCTCCTTGGCCACCTGCGGCGCTTCCACGATCCATGCCTCTACCAACGCGTCGCCCCTCCCGAGTCCGCGGATCGCGGCAGCGCCCTTCAGATAATTGTCCAGGCCACGCGGCGAGAACACCTTGGTTGCCTCGTGCCAGTTGGCCTTAAGCGCCTCTTGGTTGTGCGGTGACAGGCCTTCCAGCAGTCCTGCGTAGTCGGTGAGATTGATCGACATGATTCACCTCAGATCGTGAAACGAGCGCGGCACCTTTGGCGCGTCAAGTGTTACCGAATGGGCCAAGGCCCGTCCCGCAGCGCTCAGAAGAACGTGGTGACCGCCGCATCCAGCGCGTCGCGCATGTCGGGATCGTCGGTAATCGGGCGCACGAGTGCGACGCGGCAGGCGGCGAGGGGATTGACGCCCTTGGCGATCAGTGAACCTGCGTAGATCAGCATACGGGTGGACAGACCTTCGTCAAGGCCATGCCCTTTGAGGTTACGGGAGCGCTCAGCGATGGACACCAGCTTGCCCGCCACTTCGGTATTCGCCCCGGATTCGTGGATGACGATTTCGGTTTCGATGGCGTGATCGGGATAGGTGAAATCAAGACCACCGAAGCGCTGCTTGGTTGACTGCTTCAGATCCTTCATCAACGACTGATAGCCGGGATTATAGGAAATCACAATCTGGAAATCGGGATGGGCATGAACAAGCTCTCCCTTTTTTTCCAAGGGCAGCACACGGCGGTTGTCGGTGAGGGGATGGATCACCACGGTGGTGTCCTGACGCGCCTCCACGACTTCGTCCAGATAGCAGATCGCGCCGTGACGGGCGGCGATGGCCAAAGGGCCATCTTGCCACTCGGTGCCTTGGGCAGACAGCAGAAAGCGTCCCACCAGATCGGACGCGGTCATATCTTCATTGCACGCCACGGTAATCAGCGGCCGATGCAGCCTGTACGCCATATATTCGACGAAGCGTGTCTTACCACAGCCAGTGGGACCTTTCAGCATCATCGGCATCCGTACCGAATAGGCAGCCTCAAATAGCTCAACCTCGTCGGCCACAGGGCGGTAATACGGCTCTGTATCGATGCGGTATTGATCGACGATATTGCTCATGGTGATTGCCTCCAATCAGTCGGGTATGTGTAGGCCAAGCCCTAGTCCGATGCCGTATACATCGGTCAAAATGGCCCATCTACACGAACAGAACAACTAAAAACCCCCGCCACGCGAGGCGCGGCGGGGGTTTGCACTTCTAACCGCCGCGCGCTTAAACAGTCTTGCCGCGGAAGATCACCATAGCCGCACCCTGGGACTGACTGAAGTTGTTGTAACCGACCAGGCGAACATGATTGTCCGGGTTGGCTTTATGACAGGCTTCGGCTTCGTTCAGGATGACATCGACGTCGGTTTCACCGAACATCGGAAGCTTCCACATATACCAGTACGAGTCCATCATATGCTCGGGCTCGGTGTGCTCGATGGCGGGGTTCCAGCCTTTTTTCACCAGATACTCCACCTGCTTGCGGATGTTGGCGGCATCCATGGCGGGCAGGTAGGAGAAGGTCTCGAATTTGCGGCTGGCGGGATCGCTCAGACGTGAGTTGTAGTCTTGCATGTTCGTTCCTTTTTAGGGTTAGGGGATGGGGTCGAAAGTCAGGTGCTGCCACACAGTGCGTTCCCTGAATCCCGACGCCTGAATCCTGCTTACTTGTGGGCGACGTCCAGCTTGTCGACGGTGTCGAATTCGAACTTGATCTCCTTCCACGTTTCCATGGCGATCTTCAGTTCGGGGCTGTGCGCAGCAGCGGCGGTCAAGATCTCCTTGGCCTCCTTTTCCAGCGCGCGGCCCTGGTTGCGGGCTTCGACGCAGGCCTCCAGCGCGACACGGTTGGCGGCTGCACCGGCAGCGTTGCCCCAAGGGTGGCCCAGCGTACCGCCGCCGAACTGAAGCACAGAGTCGTCACCGAAGATTGAAACCAGCGCGGGCATGTGCCAGACATGGATACCACCGGAAGCAACCGGGATCACGCCGGGCATGGAGCCCCAGTCCTGATCGAAGAACAGGCCCCGCGAGCGGTCTTCCTTGATGAATTCGTCGCGCATGGTGTCGATCCAGCCCAAGGTGGCTTCGCGGTCGCCCTCCAGCTTACCCACGACGGTACCTGAGTGAAGGTGGTCGCCGCCGGACAGACGCAGGACCTTGGTCAATACGCGGAAGTGGATGCCATGGTGCGGGTTGCGATCGAGCACGGCATGCATGGCCCGGTGGATGTGCAGCAGCATGCCGTTGTCGCGACACCAATTGGCCAGGCCGGTGTTGGCGGTCAGACCGCCGGTCAGGTAGTCGTGCATGATGATCGGTGCGCCGATTTCCTTGGCGAACTCGGCACGCTTATACATCTCTTCCGGGGTCGGCGCGGTCACATTCAGATAGTGGCCCTTGCGCTCGCCGGTTTCGCGTTGCGCCTTCAGCGTTGCTTCCTGCACGAAGGAGAAGCGGTCACGCCAACGCATGAAGGGCTGGCTGTTGACGTTCTCGTCGTCCTTGGTGAAGTCCAGACCACCGCGCAGGCACTCATAAACGGCGCGGCCGTAGTTCTTGGCCGACAGACCCAACTTCGGCTTGATCGTGCATCCCAGCAACGGACGGCCGTATTTGTTCATCTTGTCGCGTTCGACCTGGATGCCGTTGGGCGGACCGCCACAGGTCTTGACGTAAGCGATGGGGAAGCGGATGTCTTCCAGGCGCAGGGCGCGCAGCGCCTTGAAGCCGAATACGTTACCGACCAGCGAGGTCAGCACGTTGACGACGGAGCCTTCCTCGAACAGGTCGATCGGGTAGGCCACGAAGGCGTAGAAGCAGGTGTCGTCACCGGGCACGTCTTCGATGCGGTAGGCGCGACCCTTGTAGTAATCCAGGTCGGTCAGCAGATCGGTCCACACCGTGGTCCAGGTGCCGGTGGAAGACTCTGCGGCAACCGCGGCGGCCACTTCCTCACGCGCTACACCGGGCTGCGGCGTGACCTTGAAGCAGGCCAGAATGTCGGTATCCAGAGGGGTGTACTCCGGCGTCCAGTAGGTCTGGCGGTATTCCTTCACGCCAGCGTTGTAGGTCTTAACAGCCATTGCAGTCTCCTGTGGGTGAATCGATCAAGCCGTCTGTAAGCGGGGGCTTAACAGACAGTTTGTGCAGTCTAGTGAGGACACAACATAAACAACAGTCAGACATTATGATTGCGAGCATAAGTAAATCATGATGACTAGCTGTTGCCGGCGTCGGGCCTCATCCGGTAAACGACGAAGAGGGGCTTACCAGGGGCGATCAGGCCTTCTTCGTTCCGACTGAGGTCGGAGCAGCGGGCAGACTGTTCGAGTTCCATGCGTTTTTCCCTGGGGATCTGGTGTTGCTCGGGGCCGGGAGCTACTGGTTCGGGGCCGCCGTTCTCAAGGAAGGCCTAGTCAGACCCTCGGAAACCCCACCACCAAGTAAACGCGAACAAAATCACCGGCATTCGACGAGTTCATGCATTCTAAGTATCTGATGGGCGTGATAAGCTTTAGCTTATGCCTGGGTGACTCGCCGGACAGTCGCTGGCAGTCCAAGGTGCAGATGCCAAACCGCGCCCCCAGACCCCGGGACACTCTTCATCAGGCCACCGAGGTTGACAACGGATGCACGTCACACTGCGCCAACTGCACGTCTTTGACGCCGTCGCTCGGCACCTGAGCTACACCAAGGCCAGCCAGGAGTTGCACCTGAGCCAGCCCGCGGTCTCCATGCAGGTCGGTCTGCTCGAGGATGAGATTGGCCTGCCGCTGTTCGAGAAGGTCGGCAAGACCATCAGCCTCACCGAGGCCGGGCGCGAGATCTCCCACTACAGCAGCAGCATCAACCGGGCCTTGCAGGACATGGAAGAGGTCGTCGAGTCGCTGAAGGGGGTGAGCCGCGGCCGGCTCCTGGTGGCGGTGGCGAGCACGATCAACTACTTCGCCCCGCGCCTGCTTGCCGCCTTCCACCAGCGCTTCCCCGGGATCAGCCTGCGCCTGGACGTGACCAACCGGGAGGCCCTGATCCGCGCGCTAGAGGCCAACAGCGTGGACATGGTCCTGATGGGCCAGCCCCCGGATGGCGTGGATCTGGAGTCCGAGACCTTCATGGAGAACCCACTCGTGGTCATAGCCCCGCCGGAGCACCCGCTGGTGGGGCAGCGGGACATCCCCCTGGCGCGCCTGGCCAACGAGGTCTTCGTCATGCGCGAACCCGGCTCCGGGACGCGCATGGCCATGGAGCGCTTCTTCGCCGAGCATCGTATGGTGGTTCGTCACGGGATGCAGATGACCCGCAACGAGGCCATCAAGCAGTCGGTCAGGGCTGGACTGGGCTTGAGCGTGGTCTCCCTGCACACCATCGAGCTGGAGCTTGAGACCGGGCGCCTGGCCATGCTCGACGTGGAGGGCTTTCCGGTGATCCGCCAGTGGTATCTGGTCTATCGGCGCGGCAAGCGCCTGTCACCCACTGCGCGAGCCTTCCGCGACTTCGTGGTGGCAGAGGCACGCAACCTCGCAGGCCCCTTGCCAATGGTTGCCCTGGATGGACCAGGGGGGCCGGACTAGACGCCACCTCCGGTATAATCCCCCAATCGATCCCAGCGATAGGCATCCCCATGCACGATCAAAGCGACCGCATCCGCGCCCTGCTCCAGAAGCGCATCCTGATCCTGGACGGGGCCATGGGCACCATGATCCAGCGCTACAGGCTCGAAGAGCCTGACTACCGCGGCAGCCGCTTCAAGGACTGGCCCTCGGATCTCAAGGGCAATAACGACCTGCTGGTACTGACCAAGCCGGAGGTGATCCGGGAGATCCATGACCAATACCTCGCCGCCGGGGCCGACATCCTGGAGACCAACACCTTCAACGGCAACCGCCTGTCCCAGTCGGACTATGGGCTCCAGGACTACACGGCGGAGATGGTCACCGCCGCCGCCCGCCTGGCCCGGGAGGCAGCCGACGCCTGGACCGCCAAGACCCCGGACAAGCCGCGCCTGGTAGCCGGGGTGCTAGGCCCCACCAGCAAGACCGCCAGCATGTCCCCGGACGTCAACGACCCAGGTGCGCGCAACACCCACTTCGACGAGCTGGTAGGGATCTATAGTGAGGCGACTCGGGCCCTGATCGCCGGGGGTGTGGACCTGATCCTGATCGAGACCATCTTCGACACCCTCAACGCCAAGGCCGCCGCCTTCGCGGTGGACCAGGTCTTCGACGAGGATGGCCTGGTCCTGCCGGTGATGATCTCCGGGACCATCACCGACGCCTCCGGTCGGACCCTCTCCGGCCAGACCGTGGAGGCCTTCTACAACAGCCTGCGCCACGTCCGACCCCTGGCCATCGGGCTCAACTGTGCGCTGGGGCCCGATGCCCTGCGCCCCCATGTCGAGGACATGGCACGGGTGGCAGAGACCTTCACCACCTTCCACCCCAACGCCGGGCTCCCCAACGAGATGGGCGAATACGACATGACACCCAGACAGATGGCCGAGCATATCCGCGAATGGGCCGACGCCGGCTTTGTAAACATCGTCGGTGGCTGCTGCGGCAGTTCCCCGGACCATATCCGGGCCATCGCGGCCGCCATGGAGGGCATGGCCCCGCGTCAGCCGCAACCGCCGGACCACCGGCTGCGCCTGTCCGGCCTCGAGGCATTTAACGCCTGAGGCCCTGCCGTTCGGACTTTAGGTCGGCCTTCTGTCCGCCGGGGACGGCGGACAATCCGGCGACTCGATGGATAGAGGGGATAGCCGCAGGGGCCGAGGGCACAGGAGCGGCGCCCGTTCGACCGATACGGCCATGCGGACGGGCCGACCCGAACCCGCGCGTCCGCCGCTCCGCTTAGTCGAGGACCTGGAACAGACGGTGGTGGTGGCGGGTCACGCCACAGATCGAACAGAAGGCGGCATCGCCCCGGACCGGGGTGTGAAATGGGGCACCGCAGGCACGGCAACGTTGCGGGTGGAGGGGGACCTCCGACTGGATCGGAACAGTCAGCTTAAGGACCCGAACGGCCCCATGCTCGCAGAGGTCCACGCAGATGCCGCACCCGGTACAGGCATCCGGGTCGAGGCGATAGGCGAGGGTCCCCGCCACGTCTGCGTTGACGAGCCGGATGGCGGCCGTCGGACAGAGCCGTGCGCAGGCGTCGCAGCCGTTACAGCGCCCGGGATCTATGACCGGGGCAAAGGGGACCAGATGTTCGGGGGCCGTAGCCGGGAAGTAACGGCCGGGGAGCGGGGGCAGGGGATCGTCGCCCTCGGACCCGGGGTCGGCGCGGCGGGTGACCTCGTCCACCGCGGCGCCGATGGCCTGCCGGAAGAAGGCGCGGCGATCCAATACCTGCCGAGGCTGCCGGGCAGCGGCGACCAAGGCCCGCCGCCAAGGCTCGGCCCCCAATTCCACCACCAGGAATCCTGCCAACCCACGGCTATCGAGCATCCGCCGGACCGATTCCAGATGGGTGTAGATCCGCACCACCCCTCCCCGGGGGCAGGTTTCGCAATCCCCACGACTCAAGACCAGGCGGGCCACGCCCTCCGCCCGCAGGGTCAGCAGAGCGCGCAGGCCCAGGGTGTGGATGCACGGCAAGACACCGGGGTCACCAACCTGGAGCACAACTTGGCAGGCGGCATAGGCCACCACCTCGCCCCCGACCCGATGACGGACCGGGGCAAAGCGGTCACGGATGGCCCCCTGAGGGCAGGCCGGGGCGCAGAGCCCACAGCCGTCGCAGCGCTCTGTGTCGATGCCAAGTCGCTCGTCGTCGAGTACGAAGGCGGCCCGGGGACAGGCATCGACGCAGGCCCGACACTTCGCCTGCACCAACTGGGTATGGACGCAACGCTGCGCTACGACCTCGGGCGGCAGTACATCCCCGGGATCAAGGCCAGGGGCAGGATTAAACCCAAACCGGCCGGGTCCGCCCCGATTCATCCTGGATTCGGACAATTGCTTCGGTGAGCACGCATCACCATGGTTCGTTCCGCCCGTGCGGGTCAGCACCCATGCCTTACCCTACCAAGTCGGCCCAGCCCCGGGGACGAAGGCGCTCGGCGGGGCCACCGGGACACTGACGGCGGCGCGGGGGCGCCGACGGGCCTCCATCTCCTCCGCCGAGGGGCGGGGTGCGTCCGCCAGTTCCGCCAGCAGGTCCCGCAGTTCGTTGAGGTAGGCCGCGGTCAGCAGGGCCAGTCCCGCATAGAAGCGGGTCTCGCAGCGCTTGGCGACCCGCTCGGCGAAACGGTCGATCCACAACAGGGTGTGCTCGTCCAGGAATCGGGCAACCTCGCCGAGATCAGCCCCTGTCGAGGGGACATCCCCCGCCGATGCCTCCCCCTCCGGCTCCAGCAATTGGGCCACAAACAGAAGCTGATGGACCAGATGATCGTCGCTGCGCTGACGCCAATCCGCCACCGCCAGGCCATGGCGCCGGTACCACTCCCGCACGTCGAACATCGGCGCCTGCATCGCCAGGCCATCTTCGTCCAGCCACACGGACTCGCAGGGCGAGGCGCGCAGGCCGTGGGTCAGGTAGATGTCCGCAAAGTCCGCCGCAAGCCGATCAAGGGTCTCGGCGTCCAAACCCGCTGGGATGTCGGTCAAGCCCGCGCGCAGCAGCGAGATGGCCTTGCGCCCCCCCTCGCCCACCAGGTGCAGGCCCAGGAAGTCCTCGTAGCCCTCCCGCCACAGGGCGTGGATGCGCTCGGCATCCAGCTCCCTGTCGTGCAGGAGGGCCAGCAACCGAAGGTCCCCGGCAACGGCACCGCGCAGGGCCCCCAGGGCCCCGTCACCACCACCCCCACCGAGGCCCCCATCTTCACCCGCAGCAAGGCGTGCGCTCACTTGCCCACCTTACCCTTGCTGTGGGGGACGAAGACGATGGACGGGTTGGTCAGCTCCGGATTGGCGAAGTTCTTAACCGCCCGTACCACGGTCTCGTTGGGTCCGACCGCCTTGGTCTTATACTTGCCGTCGCGTAACTGGTCGATGGGCCCGACGTCCAGGACCCGCATCATGCAGGCCATGACGCAGTAAGGCTTTCGACCGGCCTCAATCTCGTCCACACACAGGTTGCACTTGCCGACGATGTTCAGCTCGGGGATGAACTGCGGCGCACCATATGGGCAGGCCGCCTCACAACGCCGGCAACCGATGCACAGCGTCGAGTCGATATCGACGATGCCGTTATCCTTCCGCTTCCAAATGGCCCCGGTGGGACAAGTGGGCAGGCAGGCAGGCTCCGCGCAGTGGTTACATGAGGTATTGACCTTGTAGGCGTAGACCTCGGGGTAGACCCCGCCCTCGATGTACTGCACCCGCCGGAAGCGTGGCCCAGGGGCCAGGCCGTTCTTGTCCTTGCAGGCGATCTCGCAAGCACGACAGCCAATGCAATCCACGTTGTTGTGGACGAAGCCGAGCTGCATCTCCGGAACCACCGGGGTGTAGATCGCCTTCTTCTTGCGCTCAACCGCCGCCTTGATTGCGTCTTTGTCTTTGTCTTTTGTATCAGCCATGGTCTTTTCCTCGGCGGCCATCACAGCTCACGACGGAAGACGTGGGACCGGGCCGTGGCCAAGTCGTCCCACCCCGGGCGGTGCGCCAGATCGGTCTTCGCCATCTGGCACAGCACGGTGTTGTAGCAGAAGGCCCCGGCGGGACTCGGCTCATCCAGGGTCAGCATGTCCGGGTTGCCGGAGCGGTCAATGCCGTTCTCGTCGAGATCCATCCATGCACCCTCGTGGAGGACCAGGACGCCTGGCATGCAGCGCTCTGTGACATAGACGGGCACCACCACCTTACCGCGATCGTTCCAGATCTCGACGACGTCTCCGGTCTTGATCCCGTAACGCCTCGCATCGGATGCGTTGACGGTGACCTCCTGCTCGTAGGTCTCCCGCAACCAGGCGCAGTTGTTGAAGATTGAGTGGGTCCGCCAGCGCGGATGCGGCGAGATCAGGTGCAACGGGAAGTCCTTGGTCTTCGGGCTGTTCAACGATTCCCAGGGCTCGATCCATTTCGGGATCGAGGGGATGTGATAGCCGTACTTGGTCTTCTTCCAGTCGGTGATGTGCGCCAGCTCGTTGCACAGGATCTCGATCTTGCCCGAGGGTGTCTGGAAGGGCGCCCCGTTTTCGATCTGGTCGCGAAAGGCGACGTGCGGCTTGTCCAGAAGGAACTTGTAGACGCCGTGGCGCTTGAAGTCCTCCCAACTCATGGCGACGTGCTGGTGGGCCATGACCTTGCCCTCCCACCACTCCCGCAGATAGGCCTCGTCTACCGCATCCGGGTTGACGAAATAGCTGCGGTCGGCCTTTGGGTTGTAAGTCTTGCCAAATACGTCCCCCATGCCGGTCTTGTGACCGATGCGGTAGGCCAGCTCGGTGAAGATCTGGAAGTCCGACTTGGACTCGCCCATGGGCTCGATGACCTTGGGCCGATGGATGTAGTAGTGCCCCTTGTACCAGGGCAGCGCCGCGTCGTGACGCTCGAAGTGCGTCGCCACCGGCAACAGGACATCGGCATAGAGCCCGGAGGGGGTGATGGTCGAGTCCATGCACACCACCAGCTCCAGCTTGTCGATCGCCTGGATTTCCTTATTGATATTGGTGAGCTGGTTGAACCAGTCCGAGCCCTGCCAGAAGATACCCTTGATATTGGGCACTACCCCGTCAAGCGCATCGTTGCGCGGCCACAACCCCGCCTCCTCGCGGGTGACGTTCGGGTAGTTCAGGACGATGTGCGCCCAGCGATCGGATTTGATGGAGGCAAACCAGACGTTGGCGTACTGGTCGTAGGGGTAGGCCACGGCCTCCGAGTGCCAGGCCTTGCCCACGCCCTCGGCGCAACCGCCGAGAATGCCGATGTTGCCGGTCATGGCCTGCAGGGCCGCGCCCATGCGGCTGTACTGCTCGCCATAGGCGTTGCGCCCCGCGGCCCAGGATGCCTTGAGCGCCGCCGGCTTGGTGCGGGCATACATGTCCGCGAGCTTCTTGATGTCCTCGGCCGAGACGCCGCAGATGTTCGCCGCCCACTCCGGGGTCTTGGGCGTCCCGTCGTACTTGCCGAGGATGTAGTCCTTGAAGTTCTCGGTGCCGTTGACACTCTGCTTCGCCCAATCGGGCATGGTGCCGGCATCCATCCCGGAGCAGAAGCGGTTGATGAAGCCCTGGTCCTGGAGGTTATTGCTGAAGATGTAGTGGGCCATGCCCGCCATCATGGCGGCATCGGTGTTGGGCTTGATGGGGATCCACCAGGCGTCGTAGACCGCCGCCGAGTCCGTGTACTGCGGGTCGATCAGTACGAACTTGCACCCACGCTGCTTGGCCAGGCGCATGTAATAGAAGGTGTTGCCGCCGTGGAAGGTGTAGGCGGGATTCCAACCCCACATGATGATGAGCTTGGCGTGCGCGTAGGCATCGTCCTCGTTGCCATCCTCAATGGTGCCGAAGGTCCAGCGCGAGCTGGTGGTGGTCGCCTGATAGGAAGGTACCGACCAGGAATTGGTGCGGCACCCGAACATCCCCATGAAGCGCCCGAGCAGGCCCTCGATCTGGTCAGACTTGTGCAACACCCCGTAGGAGGCCCCGGCATAGCTCTGGTCCAGCAGGGCCTGGGGCCCGTACTGCTCCTTGATCTCGATCATCTTGGTCGAGACGTGGTCCAGGGCCTCGTCCCAAGTCACGCGCTTGAACTTGCCCTCCCCACGCTTGCCGACCCGCATCATCGGGTAGAGCAGGCGCTCGGCGGAGTAAAGCCGCTGGCGATAAGAGCGCCCGCGTAGACATGCACGCAGTTGCGGCTCCTCCTCGGTGTCCTTACCGAACGCGCCATCAAGCTGATAACGCCCGTCGTCGGTGGACAGGCGAACGATGACATCGCCCTTCTTGTGGGCCACCAGCATATGGCGCGAGCCGCAGTTGTGGGCGCAACTCGTCACCACGGTCTGGAGATCGTCGTCGCGCGGATAGGGCTCATAGGCAAAGGCCTCGGCCTCCTTGGTCCGCACCAGGCCGCCAGCCCCCAGGGCCATGGCACCCGCCGCGCTGGTCTTGAGGAAACCGCGTCGCGTCAGATTCAGTCGCGCCTCAAGGGGGATCGTGTCGTTGATTTCTTTCGTATCGGTCATGGCAGATCTCCCGTCCGGTTAGGGCTTGGCCGCAGAGACCCCGGTCAGGAACCGAGGGTCGGACTTGGTGGGACGCTCTTTGGCCCACTCGGGGACGACATCCCCGGAGCCCGGCCAGACGTGGCGCGCATAGGGGTAAGGGATACGGTACCAGGCACGCCCGCCGTGGCAGCCAAAGCAAACATCCGGATCCGCCTGCCCCGCCGCCTCAATGGCCTTCGGCTTGAGGAAGTTGACCTCATGCCGAGCCGTGCGGATGGCCACATGGCAGGTCATGCAGTTGTAGCTGAACATGGCCCCGACCTCCCGCCAGTCTCCTGGAGGAACGCCCATAACGGTAGCATTGTGCTTACCGTGGCACATCAGGCAGATATTGGGGTCGACGTGCTTGCGCTGGGTCAGCGTCGGATCGCCATTGGCAGAGGAATTGGCCGTCTCCTCCCGCGGATCGTTCCCCTGGTGGCAGGTGGTGCACTTCATATCCATCACCTGCGTGGCGTAATCGGTCACGATGTGACGGCGGTGCAAGGTCTCCTGGTCGCCCTTATAGGTGTCTAGGGTCTGGTACCAGGCCAGGGCCTCGCTGGCAGTCACCCCGGCGGGGGACTTGGCCGAAACGCTGGGCTTGAGGACCTCCGCATGACAGGCGAGGCAATCGGCGTCAGTGGCCTTATCTATCGCGGGCTTGAAGTGGATGGGGTCCCACTTGGCCCGGTGGTAATCGGTAGGGGGCTCAGCCGGATCCGCCGCCCGCACGGGTAGCCAGATCGAGCAGACACACAACACGAGAAGGCCGATCACTCTTTTCATACCACGGCTCCTAAAACCGTCGGTTCCGGGGAAAGGCAAGGCACCCAGTCACTGTGGACGCGGTCCACCTGTTGCCTGCATGGGCCTCAGGTTCGGCGCGTCATGCTAAGCCGTTGGGACTCACCAAGGAAGCGACACCTCCCTGTGTCGCGTGAGATCAAACATCCCTCTAGGTCTTCGGAGAACGATTACATCGCCGGGGGATTCCAGCCGCCCATGCCGGACATTCCGCCCATGCCGACTCATGCCGGACATCCCGCCCATGCCACTCATGCCGGACATCCCACTCATGCCAGTAGCCGGGTAAAAGAAGATCTGACCGTCGGGGGTGATCTGGAAATGCCGCATGCCGGACATCCCAGACATGCCGCCCATGCCGCCCATGCCGGACATCCCGCCCATGCCACTCATGCCGGACATCCCGCCCATGCCGGACATCCCACCCATGCCGCCCATGCCGGACATCCCGCCCATGCCGCCCATGCCGGACATCCCGCCCATGCCACTCATGCCGGACATCCCGCCCATGCCGCCCATGCCGGACATCCCGCCATGCCGCCCATGCCGGACATCCCGCCATGCCGCTCATGCCGGACATCCCGCCCATGCCACTCATGCCGGACATCCCGTCCATGCCGCTCATGCCGGACATCCCGCCCATGCCGCTCATGCCGGACATCCCGCCCATGCCGCTCATGCCGGACATCCCGCCCATGCCACTCATGCCGGACATCCCGCCCATGCCGCCCATGCCGGACATCCCAGACATGCCGCCCATGCCGGACATCCCGCCCATGCCACTCATGCCGGACATCCCGCCCATGCCGCCCATGCCGGACATCCCGCCCATGCCACTCATGCCGGACATCCCGCCCATGCCACTCATGCCGGACATCCCGCCCATGCCACTCATGCCGGACATCCCGCCCATGCCACTCATGCCGGACATCCCGCCCATGCCGCCCATGCCGGACATCCCAGACATGCCGCCCATGCCGGACATTCCGCCCATGCCACTCATGCCGGACATCCCGCTCATGCCGCCCATGCCGGACATCCCGCCCATGCCGCCCATGCCGGACATCCCGCCCATGCCGCCCATGCCGGACATCCCAGACATGCCGCCCATGCCGGACATCCCGCCCATGCCACTCATGCCGGACATCCCGCTCATGCCGCCCATGCCGGACATCCCGCCCATGCCGGACATCCCGCCCATGCCACTCATGCCGGACATCCCAGACATGCCGCCCATGCCGGACATCCCGCCCATGCCGGCGGCCGGGTAGAAGAAGATCTGCCCGTCAGGGGTGATCTGGAAATACCCGGCCATGCCGGACATCCCAGACATACCGCCCATGCCGGACATGCCATTCATAGCTGCCGCCGCGCCGCTTCCGGCCAGGGCAAGCCCGACCACAGCAGCAACGGCGGTCTTCCGGAAGCACTTGGTGATGGTCTTCATATGCCTAATCCTCAATCTCTCGTTTGGTTTTAGTGTGCAGTCGTACGGGGTTGGGCCGAGTTACTGGCGATGCCAGCCGCGCAGATCGTAGTAACCGGGCATCCCCGGATGGATGAAGGGGGTATACCAGTTCCCTTGGTTCTCAAGGAACCGGAGACTCTCCGGATAGGGCTGGGAGATCCCTGTCAGGGCAGTCTTGTACCAATCCGGGCCCCTAACGACCTCCGTGATGACGGGCGCCCCCTGCGGTCGCTGGGAGGGATCGACACCGGCGACGGGATACCCGGCCCAGGCGGACGTCGCGCTCCCCAGCAAGACGACAGTACCCACCGTTGTCGCGAATCTCATGTGCTTGCGCTCCACTGACTCTGTACCTCGCTCTCGTCGCTACTGCATCTGTGAATGAACCCGAACCCGCGCCAAATCGGCGATGGTTCTACCGCACGGAAGCGCATAGCAGTTTCTATGCCAGCCATCCGCAAGCCCTGCTTGATCGGCCCGCCCGCGCCTTGTCCGGCGCCGGCCGCAAGCTGGCCTGGCAGCCAATCCTGACGATCTGTCAGCACCCCCGGGGCAGACCCACCTCGGCCGTTTCACGGTCCTTTTCGCTCCCCCTCTTGCGGACCGAATGAACCAGGGACTCTGCCTCTTATTTCAATCGGTTGCGAAGAAATTACCAACCTTTTCGCTGCTTCAAATCGCCCCGCCGAGACCCTGCCTGCCATTCCGTCAGGACCACAACCAAGCGACCACCATTAGTTCAGGACCACCACATGGCCGTTGCCGCCGGTGATGGCAATCTGGTGAATCACTTGCTTGGGGGCACCGACCCCAACAATGCTCACCAGGTAAACGCGGTGTACCTGGCGGATCTTCCCCACCTGGAGGCGGCCTCCGCCGTGCTCGGCCACCCACGCATCGGCAATCGCCCGGGCATCGACCCAGCGACTCACCGGCAGCTTGACGGTCTCCTCGCGAACCGGTGCAGTCGCGAACCCCTGGCTCGGAGTGATAGCCTGGGGGGCGAGATCCGCCGTCTTTGGACGCAGCACCAGAGATCCCTGGCGATCACGCTCGACCTGCCAGCCCCTGCCCCGCAGGACCGCTTCGAGGTCTGCGAACGACAAGTCGGTCGTGGCCGTCGGTGCCACCATTGGTGCCGCCGGAGGGTCCGATACAGGTGGGACGGCCTGAGGAGTCGGCGGCGAATTGGCCGGATCACCAGCCTTGACAACCGAACCGTCAGAAGCTGGCGCCTGAGAAACCGGCGCCGGAGGGTAGAGCAACGTCGAACCGTCAGCGGCCCGTTCGATCCACCACCCCACACGGCGCAGCGCGTCCAAGTCCATGCCCGGCGGCGTCTGGGTCGCCACCGCGTCAGCTGCCGGTACCTCGACCGCACGGTGTGCCGGGACCGACGCCTCCCCGGCGCCGCCGCTGGCCCTCCCATGCGGCGGATACAATCGCAAACCCTCGCCCTCGACCCGCCGGACCTCCCAGCCGGACTGGCGTAGGGCGTCCTCCAGAGCCGAGTCCTCGAGCGGCCCCACCGCCATTGCCAGCATCGGGGCCAAAGCCCCAAGGCACGCGCCAAGCGTCGCCATGCTCACTTTTCTTTTCATGTGTCCACATCCCCCTCGTCATGCCTTGAACTCAATCTAGTTTTTCTCGCAAGGTGCGTGCCGGGTGGTACCTATCCCCTGCCGTCGCTAGCCAGCGCCTTTCAATGGCCACCCCGACGAGGGCCTCCCGACCTCCAGAGGGTCAGTCTTCGATGTCGTCAGGGGGCCAGTTTGTGCTGTCGCCTAATACCGCATCCCGTTGCCCGCGCTGCTGGACAAGGCGGGCAGATCGCTCCCGAGGCGGAAGGAAAGCCCAACCCAACCGGGGCACCACTCGCAAGCAGACAACGGAATTAGGCGACAAATTGTCAGGTTACCCAGCCGTTTTTTGGACCACAATGGGAGCGGCTACCCAAAACGAATGGCGTTGTCTGCGTAAGGTGTTGGTCCGGCGGCGCGCTGATGGCAACCCACTCTTGCAGAAAGAAATTCGCACCGCGAGGCTTAGTGGCCGACCCGAGCTCGGTAAGGCTCCAACACCTGACGCAGACACAGGCCAATTGCGCTAGACTCAGCACGATATGAGATAAGGCTGCGAGAGCGATCAAGTTTTCAGCCATGCCTGAGTTAAGTGCCAGACATTTTCTAACCCACTGTTTATCCTGGAAGTAACGCCGTTGATCTGCACCATTTAGATTGGGCCGTCACGTGCTCGCAACATCTAATGCAGACAGAGCCAATCGAATCCCTCCGATGAGTTTGCCAGCCCACCCGGACGGAGAAAGCCACCACCGAGCGGTCGGACAGACTTCCAACCGGAGAACCCCGTTGCCCAAGACTACAGTGAGCCTGAGCCGGAAGTTCGCCCTTGGCACCGCTGGCGGGCTCCTGGTCAGCTCGCTCGTCTTCCTGGTCCTGTTCGTCGGCCTGTTCCGCCAGCAATTGGAGGAGCAGCGCGCGGACGCCGCCACCCAAGTCAGCCAGTTGCTCCAGATCTCCCTGGAGAACGCCATGTTGCGGCACGACCTGGACGGCCTGCGGGAGATCGTCCACGGCCTGGGACGACAGCCCAGCGTGGCCTCGGTGGCCATCGCCAACCCCCAGGGAGAGATCCGCTTCGCCAGCGATCCCCAGCGCCTCGGTCACCACCTGGCGCCAGAGCCGGCGGCCCTTCCCCAGACCCTGATGATGAAGGGGCTCGACGGCCGCTCGGTGCTGCGCAGCATCAACCCGGTGCGCAACCGCGAGGCCTGCCAAGAGTGCCACGGCCCAACCGCAGAGCACCCCATCAACGGCGTGCTCTACGTGGACTATGACGCCGACTCCATTCGCCATCAGGCCCGCCGGACCACCCTGTTGCTGATGGGGGCCGGCTCGTTGATCGTGCTCCTCAATCTCGCCGGGGGCTGGTGGTTTATGGGGCGCTATGTCCTGCGCCCTGTGGCCCACCTGGCGCAGGCCAGCGCCCGCCTCTCCGAGGGCGACTTGAGTGTACGCACCATCCCGACCGGCAATGACGAACTCACGGCCTTGGGGCGGACCATCAACCACATGGCCGAGACCCTGGAGCACAAGATGGCGGAGCTTGGGGAGAAGGAGCAGTTCCTCCAACAGTTGGTGGACGCCATCCCGGATGGGGTGCGGGTGATAGACCAGGATTTCCGGGTCCTCCTGACCAATGCCGCCTACCGGCGCCAACTCGCCCCGCTGGCGACCATGGCGCCCGGATCTGTATCGGCCCCGGTGCCGGACGTGGGACCCGACCTTGCCGCCCCCTGTTATGCCCAGACCCACGGTCAGGACGGCCCCTGTCCAGAGACGCTGATCACTTGTCCACTGCGCCAGGTACTACGCACGGGGGACCCGTTGCGGGTGGTCGAGCGCCACCGTCGCATCGACGGGACCTGGCTGGACGTGGAGACTTACGCCGCTCCAGTGACCCTGACCCGCAATGGCGAGGCCCGGAAACTGGTGGTCGAGTCCATCCGCGACCTCGGCCAGGAGGTGCGCTTCTCCCACGAACAGCGCCTCTCGGAACTCGGACGCCTGGCTGCGGGTGTAGCCCACGAGATCTATAACCCGCTGGGCTCCGTGCGCCTGGCCCTGCACGCGGCCCAAAGCGCCGCCAGGGCGCAGCCGCCGGACCAGGCCCAGATTGATGAGTGCCTGGGCCTGGTGGATCACGAGGTGGATGCCTGCATCCAGGTCACCCAGCGCCTGCTGCGCCTCAGCGTCCCTGCCCCGGACCACCAGGAGTTGGTGGATGTCGGCGAGGCGGTATGCGACACCCTCAGGCTGTTGGCCTGGGAGGCGGCCGACCAGGGGGTGACGGTCCGCACCGAGCTCCCGAAGACCCGGTTGCGCATCCTAGCCACGGACAGCGAGCTGCGCCTGGCCGTCCTCAACCTGGCCCAGAACGCCCTGCATGCCATGCCCAACGGCGGCACCCTGACGGTGGTCTCCACCGCATCCGCCGGGCGGGTCGAGATCGCTTTCACCGATACCGGCGTAGGGATCGACCCTGCAGACTTGGCGCGTATCTTCCAGCCCTTCTTCAGTCGGCGGGCGGACGGGGTGGCCGGGACTGGTCTTGGGTTGTCCATCACCAAGACCTTCGCTGCTGCCCACGGCGGCGGGATCAGCGTCGAGAGCAACCTCGGACAGGGTAGCCGCTTCACCCTCTATTTCCCCGACGCCGATCACCTGTCGGCCGGCCAGGAGGCCTGACCCTTGGACAAGCGCATCCTGCTGATCGAGGACGACGCGGTGTTGAGCCGCCTGGTCGCCCAACAACTGCGTAGCCTCGGCCACGAGGTGACCCAGGTCGGTGGGTGGCGCGAGGCAGACGCCTACCTGGCGGCCCACGAGCCCCACCTGATCATCACCGACGTCAAGCTCCCCGACGGCGACAGCCTGGCGCGCCTGCCGACCCTGGTCGCGGCCCAGCCGGTCATCGTCCTGACCGCCTATGGCTCGGTTCGCGACGCGGTGGCCGCGATGAAGGCGGGGGCCTACGAGTACCTGCTCAAGCCGGTGAGCCCGGAAGAGCTGACCCTGGTGGTGGGGCGCGCCCTGGACGACGCTGACCTGCGCAGCGATCACCAGTTCTGCGCCAAGCGTCTCAAGGCCCAGGAGGGATGTGCGAAGTACATGATCGGGGTCAGCGCCCCGCTCATGCGGGTCAAGGAAACCATCGCCGCCGTGGCCGGGAGCGACATTACGGTCCTGATCCAGGGCGAGAGCGGGGCGGGCAAGGAGTTGGTGGCGCGTGCGCTGCACGAGCAGAGCGGGCGGGCCGGGCGCAACTTCGTCGCCATGGACTGCTGCACCCTGCAAGAGAAGCTCTTCGAGTCCGAACTCTTCGGCCACGAGCGCGGGTCCTTCACCGGGGCGGACAAGCAGAAGCGCGGTCTGGTCGAAGGGGCCGAGGGCGGTACCCTGTTCCTGGACGAGATTGGCGAGATCGAGCCCGCCATTCAGGCCAAGCTCCTGCGCGTCCTGGAGACCGGGACCTTCCGCCGCGTGGGCGGAACCCGCGACCTCCAGGCCAATGTGCGCATCGTCGCCGCCACCAACCGCGATCTGGCGGCCATGGGCAAGGCCGGGACCTTTCGGGCAGACCTCTATTATCGGCTGAGCGCCTTCGTCATCGACACCCCACCCCTGCGCGACCGCCGCGATGACATTCCATATCTCGTCACCCACTTTGTGCAGCACCACAACTTCTCGCAGCGCATCAGCAAGCGGTTCTCCAACGACGCAATTCGCCGCCTGGTGGCCTACGACTGGCCGGGCAATGTGCGGGAACTGCGTAACGTCATCGAGCGGGCTATCATCCTCTCCCGCGACACCAACACCATCCGCCCCGAGCACCTAGCCTTCGGAGCCAGCGCCACCAACGCCAAGGTCAGCGTCACCTTCGACACCGACCCGACCCTGGACGAGCTCCAGGCCGAATACCTCAAGATGCAATTGCGCAAGTTCTCCGGCCACCGCGCCAAGGTCGCCGAGGTCCTGGACATCAGCGAGCGCAACGTCTACCGCCTGATCCAGCGTTACAGACTGACGGAGAAGCTGGCCTGAGGGGCTAGTTCGCCAACTCCAGATCGCCGGCGACGGCATCCACGCCCTTCTTGGCGCACTCCTCATCAGTGGCACCCTCCGGCGCGCCGCTCACGCCCACCGCCCCGAGCAGAGACCCGCCGACCTGGATCGGTAGGCCACCCGCGGACATAACCAACCCGTCGATGCGCCCGATTGGGGTATCGGCACGTGCGGTCATGGCCGATGTGGCAGCGTTAAAGTTGGCCGCGGTAAAGGCCTTCATCTTGCTGATGGGCACGGTGATGGACGCGGCGATGGTGTCGCGCAACTGCACCTGCACCGTGCCGTCACGGTCCACCACCGTCACGCCGATCTGGATGCCCTTCTCCCGGCAAGCGGCGACGGTAGCCTGGGCCAACTTCACGGCGGTATCCATGGACAGACGCTTAATGGAGACGACCATCGCCTCATCCGCGGACAAGGCGGGGCTGGCGACGAACGCAGCAACCAGGGTCAGGGCGGGCAATTTGGCAAGCATGGCAGGGACTCCGGTGGGTTGGGTCAGTTATCAGTTGTCAGTGGGCAGTTCACCGCCCTCGCCCGTAGCGGGTACGCACATAGTCGTCCACCATGCGGGTGAACTGCTCGGCGATCCCCTCGCCGCGCAGGGTAGTAGTCTTCTCGCCATCGACGTAGACCGGGGCCGCGGGGTTCTCGCCATTCCCCGGCAGGCTGATGCCGATATTGGCCTGCTTGCTCTCGCCAGGGCCGTTGACCACGCATCCCATCACCGCCACCTGCATCGCCTCGACCCCCGGGTAGCGCTCGCGCCAGCCCGGCATGGCCTCGCGCAGGTGCGCCTGGATGTCGCGCGCCAGGTGCTGAAAAAGGGTACTGGTGGTACGCCCGCACCCCGGGCAGGCAGTGACCATGGGGGCAAAGGATCGCAGGCCCATGGTCTGGAGGATCTCCTGCGCGACGATGACCTCGCGGGTCCGGCTCTCCCCCGGCTCCGGGGTCAGGGAGACGCGAATGGTGTCGCCGATCCCCTCTTGCAACAGCACGGCCAGGGCCGCGGTAGACGCAACTATGCCCTTCGAGCCCATACCGGCCTCGGTCAGCCCCAAGTGCAAGGCATAGTCGCAACGCCCGGACAGCGCCCGGTAGACGCCGATAAGATCCTGCACCCCGCTCATCTTGCAGGACAGCAGGATGCGGTCGCGACCTAGGCCCAGTTCCTCGGCGCGCCGGGCGCTGCCGATGGCCGACTGGACCATGGCCTCCCGCATCACGGCGTCGGCCTCCTTAGGTTGGGCGCAATGGGCGTTCTCGTCCATCAGGCGGACCACCAGCTCCTGGTCCAGGCTGCCCCAGTTCACGCCGATACGCACCGGGCGGTCGTAGCGGCAGGCGATCTCGATCAGGGTGGCAAACTGGGTGTCGCGCTTCTCCCCGCGCCCGACGTTACCGGGATTGATGCGGTATTTGGCCAAGGCCCGGGCGCACTCTGGGTAGTCCGTGAGAAGGCGGTGGCCATTGAAATGAAAGTCGCCGATCAGGGGCACCCCGACCCCCATGGCGTCCAGGGCCTCGCGGATGGCGGGCACGGCCTGGGCGGCGGACTCATTGTTGACCGTGAGCCGCACCAGCTCGGACCCGGCCCTGGCCAACTCCGCGACCTGTGCCACGGTCCCGGACACATCGGCGGTATCGGTGTTGGTCATGGACTGGACGACGATGGGGGCATCGCCGCCCACCAGGATGCCACCGACCCTCACTGGAACGGTGTGGTGACGCGGGCTGGTGGAGAGGCTCATGGTGACTCCCAATCAGGTGGGCGCCGGGACTGACCCGGCGAGACCGTCGAAGCATGGCGGCGGAGGATGCTCAAGGCAAGGGCGAGCGCAACCCCTGGAGCAAGTCCACATAGTCCGGCGCATCCTGGTCCAGATAGCCGTGGCGTGCCAGGAAGTCGATGATGACCAAGTTGCAGTTGAGCTTGAAGGCGTCGCTGTCGCGCACCGTATCCAGAACCTGCTCGACCGGCCAGAGATAGAAGGCGGCGACCTCGCCATCGGTGTTGCACGGCACGTAGCCCACGGGCAGCTCAAGGTCGTAGCAGTAGATGACATCCGGCTTGAGCCCGCGACGGGAGGCGCGGCAGTAGGTGACGAGACCGACGGGGCGCGCGCGATCCGCCAGGGCCGCATCCATCCCCGCCTCCTCCTGGCACTCCTTACGCAGGTTCTCGGCCAGCCCCATGCCCCAGGGCAGACCGCCAGCCACCAGGTTATCCAGATAACCCGGGTACACCCGGCGATCGGGGGCCCGCCGCCCGATCCAGAGCTTGAGCCCGTCGGTGTCGCGCACGAAGCCGTTGAGGTGCTGGCCGAAGGCACGCACTCCAAAGTAGGGGGCGCAGGCGCGGTCGATCAATAGGCGAGCCTGAGTGCGGTTGCCCGGAGTGACGGGGTAGCGTTCCCCGTGCAGGTGGTCTATGACCCCCTCCCCCACAAGTGTTCGGATGATCTCCGTCAGGGCCTGGGTGCGGCCCTCCAGATCGGCCGCGGGCGGCGTCCAGATGACGGACCCGGTGCCGATCTGGAACTGCCCGGGCCAGCGCCGCAGGTGATCGGCGAAGCCGTGGGTGAGCATGCCGAGACACTCGCCCTCCAGAACCCAGGGGACGAACTCCGTCGGGTCCCAGGTATTGCAGGCGCGGACATGGTCGAGGAAGCTCATCGGATTGGATGTCCGTTAATGGTCCGGAAGAAAGCCGTTTAGGTTGGATGCCGTGCACGACACGCGAGTAGCGCCTGATCCTGTTGCCGACGCGGGCGGCCATCGAGGACGCGCAATACGCCCTCGCGGCTTGATGCCTAGGGACGCTCGGCGTAAGCGGCGTCGAACAGGGCCTCAAGCCCGGCATGGGTCCCGCGCAGGCGGTCCACCACCTCCAGTCCCCAGTCGAAATAGGCCTGGCGCCGCGCCAGGTCCCACCCTACCGGGGGGCTGCGAACCACGTCCCGCAGATTGCAGATCTTGTCCGCCAGCTTCACCAGCCGGGCCTGCCGGCTCGCGTGCCCGGCATGCTCCACCTGGGCCCGCTTGCGCGCCACCTTGGGCAGGGCCTTGTCATCGGTGACCTCCAGGACGATGGCGCAGACCTCGGCCCCGAAGGCCGCTTCCAATTCCGCCGGGGACGTCTGCGTGTCCTCGATGGTATCGTGGAGCAGAGCCGCGCAGAGCACATCCACCTCCATGACCCCTGCCTCGTTGCACAGGACCTCCACCAGGGCGATGGGGTGATTGATGTAAGGCGAGGCGGCGTGGTCCTTGCGCCGCTGGTCGCGGTGCTTGCGCGCGGCGAAGCCCAGGGCCTCGATGATGGCCGCCAGGTCGGGCGTGGCCATGAGACTGGGGTCTGGGGTGGGCACTTGGGATCTGACTCTCGCGGCTGAATTAGACTGGGCCATTATCCAAGAAGGACGCGGGTAACCAACCCCAGGTGACCGTCCGCCACTGGCAAGGGGATTTGCACCCGATAGCCGCCCCCCGGTGCCAGGTCCATAGGCTGCCCCTCGAGGTCAGTCATCGCGGCGAGGCGGAAGCGGTGGTTGCCCGCCGGGGTGAGGAGTTCCAGCTCGTCGCCGATGCCAAACCGGTTCTTGACATCGATCTCCGCCCAGCCGTTCCCCGCCGACCCCGTGACCTCCCCGACGAAGATCTGACGCTCGTTGTCCGAGCTGCCCCGTTCATAGTTCTGTAAATCCGCCGGGGCGTGGCGACGGTAGAAGCCCTGGGTGTACCCGCGATTGGCCAGGCCCTCCAGGTCGGTGAGCAAGGCAGGGCGAAAGGGCCGCCCGGCCAGGGCATCGTCGATGGCCTGGCGGTAGACCTGGGCGGTGCGGGCGGCGTAGTAATGGGACTTGGTGCGGCCCTCGATCTTGAGGCAGTCGATGCCCATGGCCACCAGGCGCCCGACGTGCTCCACCGCGCGCAGGTCGCGGGCATTCATGATGTAAGTCCCGTGCTCGTCCTCGAAGATGGGCATGAACTGCCCGGGACGCTCCCCCTCCTGCAACAGGTAGACCTCATCCGCCGCGGGGTGGCGCGCCGTGGCCGCACCTTCCCCGACGCTGGCCACCCGGTATTCCCAGCGACAGGCGTTGGTGCAGCTCCCCTGGTTGGCATCGCGGTGGTTGAACCAGCCAGACAGCAGGCAACGCCCGGAGTAAGCGATGCACAGGGCGCCGTGGACGAAGACCTCAAGCTCCATGTCCGGGCAGGCCTGGCGAATCTCGGCGATCTCGTCCAGGGACAACTCCCGGGACAGAATGACCCGGGCTATCCCCTGGGCCTGCCAGAACCGCACCGCCGCCGCATTGAGGGTATTGGCCTGTACGGACAGGTGAATGGGTACCTCGGGCCAGCGCTCCCGCGCCAACAGGATGAGCCCGGGGTCGGCCAGGATCAGGGCGTCCGGGCCCAGGGCGACGATGGGATCCAGGTCAGCGATGAAGGTGCGGAGCTTCGCCCCGTGCGGCATCAGATTGCACGCCAGATAGAGGCGCCGGCCCTGGGCGTGGACGGCCGCGATCCCGGCCGCCAGGTGGGCGGCGTCGAAGTCGTTGTTGCGCACCCGCAGGCTGTAGCGCGGCAGGCCCGCATAGACCGCATCCGCCCCATAGGCCAGGGCATAGGTCAAGCCCTTGAGGGTGCCCGCCGGGGCCAAAAGCTCCGGGCCCCGGGTCGAGGCGGTCAATGGAGCTCTACCTCCAGGTCGACGCGATCCGGGGACCCGAGCAGCGGCTTGCGCAGGACCTCCACCGGGAGGCGCTGCCCAGGGCGGCTGTCGATCAGCGCAATACGGATATCCGCGTAGCTGGCGATGGCCGTCTCACCGACCCGCACGATGCGGTCCCCCTCCTCCATCCCCGCCGCCTTGGCCCCGCTCCCCTCGGAGAAGCCCTTGACCGCCATCCCTTCGCCCTTGGCCTCGGTGTCGAGTAAGACCCCAAGGAGCCCCGCCGCCGGCAGGGCCACCCCCCGCGGGAAGAGCAGGAAGTCCGCGGCCCTGGGGTCAAGATCGCGCCGGGTCCCGTTGAGGACCACCGCCGCCGGTACCTGTATGCGCCTCTGCACCCGCTTGGGGATGCCCTGGCCGTATTCCAGATGGCCGGCCCCAGCCATCACGACCAGGGTCTTCTCCGGGTGCTCGCGCAAATAGGCCGCGGCACGCTCCGCCATGCCCTCGTCCCACAGCAGTTGCACTGCCAGAAAACGCTCGAACCGCGCCTGGGTGGCCGCTGCCGCGGCCTCGGGTGTGGTCTGCGCATCGGCGTCGGAGACTTTGTCTTTGGCCCGGATCATGGGGTGAGCGTCAAAGACCGCCCGCACCCGCGCCAGATAGTCCGCATCGCTGCGATCCAGCTCGGCGGGGATGCGCGAGCGCTGCGCCTCACTCAGGGCCTCGAGCCCGCCATTGCCCACCGCCTCGGTGATCTCGTGTTCCAGATTCAAGGCAACGACCGGGATGCCCTGGGCCCGGGCCAGGCGCAGGATGGGGCGATAGAGGCGGTAGTCGAAGCGCCAGCGCTCAAACCAGTCGGTGCGCCGCAGGAGGTCCGCCTCGTCGATGGTCCCGGCGATGTAGGCGTCCAGGTCCCCCTGATAGGGTTGCTGGAAGGCCTCCATCGCTATAGCCAGGTCCTTGCCCCGCGCCCGCAGCCCCTCGATGACGCTGACCTGATTGAGGTGATCCTCGTAGTGGTCGTGGGTCTCGCCGACGAAGATCAGGCGACGCTCGGCGAGCTTGTCGATGAGCCCGCTCAGGTCGCCCAGTGTTGTCACATCCACCACGGTGGTCTGGGTATCGAGGATCTCGTCCTGCCCCGGCGGTACGATCTGGCCCTCCGCTGAGGGGGCCATGGCAGGTACCTGGGGTGCCGCGGTCTCGCCCCCTCCGGCATGCGAATTGGCCTGGGACTGGGCACCCAGGATCAGGACCAGGATCAGGGACGGAGCGGCCCACAGGGGCAGACGGGTGGGGCGGGAAGTCTTGGGCACTGGATCCTCGCTGCGGGTGACGCTGGTAAAGGGCCCGGGCGGGCCACATGATGCCCCTCACGAATCGCTACGATATTCCGTTCCCAGGGCCCGAGCTATGACCTTACCCGAAAGAATCAAGTTCCTCTCGACGGCTTTGGCGCCGGCCCTGCTTCTGGCACCCGCCCTGTCCCTGGCTACCGACCCCGATCCGAGGGACCAGGACCCGCCGCAACCCCTGGTCCACCACGAACTGGTGGTCCACCTGGACCCGGCGGCGGGGACCCTCGACGCCAGCGACCGCCTGAACCTGCCCCCCGGCCCCGCTCAAGTCCCCAGGGAATGGACCCTGACCCTGCACCATGGCCTGTCCCCCAAGGTGACGCAAGGCCCGGCAACCCTGGAGCCCCTGGGCCGGGACCAACACCTGGAGCGCTACCGGCTACGCCTCACCGGGTCGGGCCCGGTCACCCTGAGCTACGCCGGGGCCATCCGCCACGACCTGGAGGAGGTCTCCGAGAGCCTGGGCCGGGCCCATCAACGCACCCGGGGGCGCATCGGCACGGACGGGGTGTTCCTCGACGGTTACGGCGGCTGGTACCCCAGGATCGACGATGCCCTGCACGCCTTTTCTCTGGATGTGACCCTGCCCCAAGGATGGATGGCCGTATCTCAGGGCGCCGGGCCGGACGGCCCCCCCGCCGAACCTGGCCTGGCCCGCCAGACCTGGCGCGAGGACCAACCCCAGGACGACATCTATCTGGTGGCCGCCCCCTTCACACTCTACCGTCGCCCCACGCCGGTGGCGGAGGCCCAAGTCTACCTGCGCACCCCCGACCCGGCCATGGCCGAGCGCTACCTGGAGGCCACCGCCGCCTACCTCGACCTCTACTCCCGCCTGCTCGGCCCCTACCCCTATGCCAAGTTCGCCCTAGTGGAGAACTTCTGGGAGTCCGGTTACGGCATGCCCTCCTTCACCCTGCTGGGGCCCCAGGTCATACGCCTGCCCTTCATCGTCGAGACCTCCTATCCCCACGAGATCCTACACAACTGGTGGGGCAACGGGGTCTATGTGGATTACGCCACCGGCAACTGGAGCGAGGGCCTGACCGCCTACCTCGCCGACCACCTCCTGGCGGAGCGTCGCGACGGCGGCGACGCCTACCGCCGCGACGCCCTCAAGGGCTACGCGGACTATGTGCGCCAGAGCCGGGACTTCCCCCTGCGGGGATTTCGCTCCCGCCACAGCTCAGCCTCCCAGGCCATCGGATACGGCAAGGCGATGATGTTTTTCCATCGGCTGCGCCGGGAACTGGGGGATGAAACCTTCATCGCGGCTCTCCGCCACTTCTACGCCGACCAGCGCTTCCGCATCGCCGGCTACGCGGATCTCCAGCACGCCTTCGAGCAGGCCAGCGGGCGCGATCTCGGGACCTTCTTCGCCGCCTGGACCGGCCAGATCGGGGCCCCACGCCTGCGCCTGTCGGAGGCCTCGGTGCGGGCCGACCCGGCCGGATACCGACTCAGCGGCCGTCTCGACCAGACCCAGGCCGGGGCCCCCTTCCCACTGGAGGCCCCGCTTGCCATCGCGCTGGCGGACGGGACCGTCCAAGAGGCCGGGGTCCCCATGGACGGGCGCAGTGCCACCTTCGATCTGGCACTCCCCGCCGCCCCGGTGCGGGTCAGCGTCGATCCCGGCTTCGACCTCTTCCGCGCCCTGGCCGACGGTGAGTCCCCGGTCACCCTGAGCCGGGTCTTCGGCGCCGACCGCGGCCTGATCCTCACCCCTGCCGCGGCCCCCGGCCCCCTCGCCGAGGGCTATCGGCGCCTGGCCGGGGACTGGGCCGCCGGGCACCCCGGCTGGGAGGTGCGCGACGACCGAGACCTGGACCGACTGCCTCAAGACAGGCCCGTCTGGCTCCTGGGGTGGGAGAACCGCCACCTCGCCGCCTTCGCTGGCGGCGAGGGCGCCCATTTCCGTTTGGATGCGAGTGCCCAGACCCTGGACCTCCCGGGCCAGGAGGTCCCCACCGAAGCCCCGAGCCCGGTCCTGACCCGGACACTGGGCGGCCAGCCAGTCGCTTGGATGGCCGCGGGGGACCCCGCCGCCCTCCCTGGGTTGGGGCGCAAGCTCCCCCACTACGGCAAGTACAGTTTCCTGGTCTTCACCGGAGCGGCCCCCGAGGTCCAGATCAAGGGCCAGTGGTCGGCGGGGGACTCCGAGCTGACCCTGCGTCTGGGCCACGATGAAGCCCAGCCCCAGAACAGGTCCCCGACGAGGCCGCCGCGGCGCCCGCCGTTGACCGACCAGGCCAGATGATCTGGTCCTGATGGGCTGCCATAGGCAACAAAAAAGGCGGCACGAGTGCCGCCTGAAGGTTGGTCCATCGGCCGCCGTCCCTGGCAGCTCGTTGCGTGGCTAGGGCTCATTTCTGTCGGTGACACATCCCACAACCCACGGGGGTGCCCTTCGGGATGACCGCCGTCGTCTGACCCGCCTTGCACTCGGGCAGGCTGCCTTGGGTGGTCTTGCAGCGCACGGTACGGTCATCGGCGGTACGTGAAAGCACGGTGCCCGTCAGGTTGGTGCCGTGGCATGACTCGCAGCCCGGCCCGGAGCTGCGGTAGTTGCGGTGCTGGATGTTCCAGCGGTCGTCCGGCAGGAACCCCGTGCCTGCGGCCGGAACCAGGTCGGTGATGGCGTGCATGCCGTGGGGGCCGTTGTTGCCGAGCGGCAACGAGGCATCCGTGGGCTCATGGCAGACCTGGCACTCGGCAATGTAGCCCGAGTGACCCTGGAGATCCTTGGCCGGGATGTTGTCGTTGGCATTCGGGTTGGCGCTCGGCCACTCCGCGTGGGTGCTGCCGTGGCAGGCCTCGCAGAAGAGCCCGCCGTGGCCGGTGCTGACCCGGTAGAGCTTCGGGTTGCCGTCGGCGGCGCCGCCCTCGGCCACCACGTTCTCCGCAAAGGCCTTGTTGCTGGGCACGATGGGGGTGGCCTTGGCATCGCCGGCCAGGTAGGCCGCCAGCAGGCGGATGCCGTCGTTGTTGCCCAGGGTGTCGGTGGGGTTCACCAGGGTCCCCGCGATGCCCGCCAGGTTGCTGGTTGCGTAGCCGGTGTGGCAGGAGCCGCAGCCGGGCTCGTTGGCCCAGGGCACGCGCGGCGTCGCCGGGTTGTCATAGAAGTCCGCTGCAAGATGGAAGGCCCCCGGGGTGGTCGGAGAGACGTTGCGCGAGAAGTCATTGCCCACCTGGGCCATCTGACCGTGGCAGTCCTGACAGACCAGGCCGCCATTGGCCATGGCCCCGCGCATGCACTGGGTGCGATTGCCGGGGTGGCACATGTAGCAGGTCTGCTCCAGGATGTTCTGGGTCGTCACCGGGTTGCGCCGGTTGCCCTGGCCGTCGATGGCCGGCGGCATGGCCGGGAACAGCGGGTTACCGCTCACATCCGTCGCTGTCGCGTGATGGCTGTGCATCACGTTGGACATGGACTTGTGCTTGACCTGGTCGCGGCCGTTGACCTCGTTCGGACCCACCTGGGCCAGGTCCAGGGCCGGGGTGTAGTGGCAGCGCTGGCAGACCACGGGCGCGTCGGCCCGGCCGGTGGCCGCATTGAACGGCGAGAGCAGGGAGGTGCCGTGCTTCTGGTCATGCAGGCGCAGGATGTTGAGGTCGCTGGCCCACTCGACGCTGGCTCCGTTGGGCACCGAACCTTCCAGTGGATCGTCGATCGAGGACTTGATGATGGTGAGGTTCTTGACGGCCGCGCCGTTACCGCCGTCCCCGTGGCCGCATGACAGGATTGGCACTCGGCCTCGCCGGAGATGGGCATCACCGTATCGAGCGAGGCAATCGCCGGGTCGCTCGGTAGTGGCGCGCTGCCCAGCTTTGCCTGGACCCGCACCAGCGGGTAGGGGTTCTCCCGGCCGAAGTCGTCGAACATGGCGATGGGCACGCCGGCGGCCTCGAACCAGTTGACGTTGTTGGCCACGTAACCGAACGGGAAGTTGATGAAGAACGGGAAGTCCGTGAAGTGCTCCTGGAACGTCTGGGCCTCGTTCAGGATGTAGGGGTTGTTCAGCCCTGGCATCGCCTGTTGGGTGGCGTGCAGTTGCCCGTCGCCCAGGTAAAGACGCTCGACGTCCGGTACCGGCAGGCCGATGTCGACATTGTTGGCCGGGTTGTTCGGATCGTAGAAGGCGGCCAGCACGCCCGGCGGGTAGAAGGGATCGTAGGCCTGGAAGGCGATCTCCCAGAAGTTCGTCTTGTACACATTGCCGTTGACCTCCGAGGACAGGGCCTGACCGCTCGCGACCTTTGCGATGGCCGGGTCATTCGGGTTCGAGGCGGCCGAGTAGGAAAGGGTCGCTTCGCCCTCGCCCAGAACGCGCGGCAGTCCGGTGCGGCCGCGCTGTACCACCTGGGCGTGCAGCACGTTGAACGGCGGCAGGATGCTGGAGATGCGGGTGTCCTGGTCGCCGCAGTGCATCCCGAGGTCGTTGATGGCGACCAGGGTGAAGGCGTTGGTCGGGTCAATGCCCACCTTTGATTGCTCTTGGACCGCGGTCGTCGGCAGGGTCCCGTCGGCGCTGGTGGAGTTGATGGAGACCTGGGCGGCGGCGGCGATACCGATGGTCACGGTCGCCGTGTTGGACAGCGCCGCCAGGCTGTCCCGGGCCTTGTAGGTGAAGCTGTCCGAGCCGCTGATGCCGTTGGCTGGCGTGTAGCTGAAGGACCCGTTGGGGTTCAGCGTAAAGCCGCCGGGGGCGGCGTGCCCCGGACCCGTCACCAGGACCGCGGTGATCGGGTTGCCGTTGGGGTCGTTGTCATTGCCGAGGACGCCAGGGGCGGCTACCGTCAGCGGGGTGTCCTGCTGGGTGTTGTACTCGTCGTTCTGGGCCACCGGCGGGCTGTTGCCCACCGCATTGACCTGCACGGTCACGTTGGCGGTACAGGTCTCGTTGCGGCCGTTCTTGCCGTTCAGAGACGCCGCGAAACTGCCGGCGCTCGCGTAGCTCACCGTCACCGACTTCGTGGTGGAGGTGGCTGGTGTGCCGCCTGCAAACGCCCACGTGTAGGTCAAAGGGGACTTGCCGGTCACAGTCCCGGTGAAGGCGACGCTCTGACCGACATTGATCGTCGGCGGGTTCGGCGTCGTGCCGATGGAACAGGTGGCCGCCTGGAGCCCGCCGGCGGCGAGCAGCAGGGCAAACCCGGCGGCGGTCGCGACCGCCCCCCTCGTTGGCGGCTTGACGACGCCGCGGCATGTCTCTCGATCCATTCCAACCTCCACTCGCTTGAAAATCGACGCCGGGAGCGAATGCTCCGACGCCTTTGGGGTCGCCTCGGGTAACCGCCGCACCTTGTCTGGGGTGGGCGCGTCCGTCGGCTTCTTCTGGCATGCCGTGACCACTGGGAACGGATGTTCCCGCCGGACAGGTCGAGCGCCAGTGATTGCGGGGATCGCCGCCTCTGACCGAGGTCTTTCTTCCCCGTCTGTTCTTGGGCCAGCGGTGTGTGCTGTCGCGCCGGGGGGGTAGCTCGGCGCCGGCTGCCTGTTGCGGCTGCAAGCGCAAGCAGATGCCGCAATATCTCCGATCTACCCCAAGGTGAGCGTCACCCTCTCCACCACCGAAGGCAGGACACGGCGTGTCCCGGAAATGCGACGTTGGATAACACAATTCTCCCCAGCGCGGAGAGGGAGATTACCGATACCGCGACCCGGGTCTCATATTGCCGACGACAGCCCGGCCAGCGCAGGCGAGCGCTGTGACGAAGTACTCTCCTCGGTATCCAGGGTTATACTGCGTCCCTTTTTTGCAGCCCCCTGACAGGAGCAGACATGAGTAAGTACCACGTCTATGGCATCGGTAACGCCTTGGTGGATATGGAGTACGAGGTGGAACCGGAGGACCTGACCAAGCTTCGCATCGACAAGGGGGTCATGACCCTGGTGGACGAGACGCACCAGATCGAGATCATGGCCTATCTCGACGGTTGCCATCATGCCAAGGCCTGCGGTGGCTCCGCGGCCAACTCGGTCATCGCCCTGAGCCAGTTCGGCGGGCGTGGCTTTTATTCATGCAAGGTCGCCGACGACACCCTGGGGCACTTCTATTTGGAAGACCTCACTGCCAATGGGGTCGATACCAACCGCCACAGCGAACGTGAAAAGGGCCACACCGGGCGCTGCGTGGTGCTGGTGACCCCAGACACCGACCGAACCATGGTGACCTACCTGGGGGTCAGCGGCGGACTGGCCGCAGGGGAACTCGTCGCCGGGGCCATCGTCGACAGCGATTACTTTTATATGGAGGGCTATCTGGTGACCTCCGACGACGCCCGCGCCGCGGTGGTGGCCGGGCGGGAGGTTGCCCAGGGCGCGGGGACCAAGACCGCCATCTCCCTGTCCGACCCCAACATGGTGACCCATTTCAAGGCCGGGCTGCTGGAGATGATCGGCGGCGGGGTGGACTTACTCTTCGCCAACGAGGCCGAGGCCAGGGGCATGGCAGGGGCGGCGGACCTGGAATCGGCGCTGGCCTACCTCAAGACCATCGCCCGGGAGTTCGCCATCACCCGCGGGCCCCAGGGGGCACTGGTCTGGGACGGCCAGGCGCTGATCGAGATTGCCCCGGTGAAGGTCAAAGCGGTGGACACCGTGGGCGCAGGGGACATGTTCGCCGGGGCTTACCTCTACGCCCTGACCCAAGGTTGGGGGCACCAACGCGCGGGCGATCTCGCCTGCGCCGCGGCCGCCCGGCTGGTCACGACGCTGGGACCGCGTATCTCCGCCGCCGAGACCCGGGAGGTCCTGCAGCGCTTTCTCTGAACCCGGCAGTCCTGTCCTCGCCCCCTGAGTGGCGTCGAGCGCGGCCCCAGTGGATGCGAGGATCAACTCCCGGAGGAGATCGGTGTCGTGGCGCCCTGATCGGAGCTGATCGGGGTCTTATACCAATTGAGCTTATCGCGCAGGCTCACGACCTCGCCGACGATGACCAGGGTCGGCGGCTTGGGCGGGTCGGCCTTCACAACGGCGAGGATGTCGCCCAGGGTCCCGGTGTAGACCCGTTGCAGGTGGGTCGTCCCCTGCTGGATCAGGGCAATGGGCATGTCCGCGGAGACCCCGTGAGCGGTCAATTCGCGCACGATCACCGGCAGCCCGATCAAGCCCATATAGAAGACGATGGTCTGGTGGGGCTGGGCGAGTTGGGGCCAGTTGAGGTCCATGGTCCCGTCTTTGAGGTGCCCGGTGACAAAGGTCACTGACTGTGCATAGTCCCGATGGGTCAGCGGGATACCGGCGTAGGCGGCGCAGCCGGAGGCGGCGGTGATGCCCGGAACGACCTGGAATGGGACACCCTCGGCGGCCAGGGTGTCGATCTCCTCCCCGCCGCGGCCAAAGACAAAGGGATCGCCACCCTTGAGGCGCAGGACCCGGTGTCCCTCCTTCGCCAGGTCCGCCAGGAGCCGGTTGATCTCCTCCTGGCGCATGGCGTGGTTGTTGCGCTCCTTGCCCACGTAGACGCGGCGGGCGTCGCGTCGTGTCATGTCGAGGATGGGCTTGGCCACCAGACGGTCGTAGACCACCACGTCGGCCTGCTGCATCAGGCGCAGGGCGCGGAAGGTGAGCAGATCCGGGTCGCCGGGACCGGCTCCCACCAGATAGACCTCTCCCATGCCGGCGGCAGGGGCGGCACCGCGCAGTTCGAGTTCCATGGCCGCGTCGGCCTCCTCCATGTGACCCGAAAAGACGCGCTCCGCCACCCCGCCCTGGAGGACGCAGTCCCAGAAGCGGCGACGGTCGCGGGCGTCGGCGAAGCGGGCCTTGACCCGGTCCCGATAGCGGGCGCACAGCTCGCCCAGACGGCCATAGCCGGCGGGAATGACCGACTCCAGCCGGGTGCGCAGCAGTCGGGCCAGTACCGGCGAGGCCGTCCCCGTCGAGACCGCCACGACCACCGGTGAGCGGTCGATGATGGACGGCATGATGAAAGAGGAGTCCGCGGCCTGGTCCACCACGTTGACCGGGATACCGCGTGCCTTGGCCAGGTCCGCCACCCGGCGGTTGACCTCCCGATCCGCAGTGGCGGCCACTACCAGGGTGACGCCGGCGAGATCAGCTTCCTCGAAGGGCCGCCCGACATGGACCAGGCCAGCCTCGGCGAGCCTTGCTCGCAGGGGGGCAGCCAACTCTGGCGAAACGACCCGAACCGCGGCCCCGGCACGCATCAGGTTATCGACCTTGCGCACAGCCACCTCGCCGCCGCCCACCACCAGGCAGGGCTTACCCTTGATGTCGAGGAAGATCGGTAGGTACTGCATGGTCATTTCCGCGGCAGATGAGTTGGACTGGGTACGGCCTGACAGTGGCGCGGGGCATCCCGCACCGGCCCCGTTGAGCTAACCGGCAAAAGATCGTAATATACTGAAATACTTGGTCAACGGATAGGGCTAGCGCGTGATCCCAGAGATTGACTCCGAGACCCTGCACCAGCGCCTTGCCAACGGCGAGTCGGTGCGGCTCTTGGACATCCGCACCCCGGGGGAGATCGCCCAGGGGGCCATCCCAGGGTACGAGCCCCTTCCCATGCACCTGATCCCGCTGCGCCTCATGGAACTGCCCAGGGACCAGGAGATCATCGTCTATTGCCGCAGTGGGGCGCGCTCCTACCATGCCTGCATGTACCTGATGCAGCAGGGCTATACCCGGGCGGTCAACCTGCGCGGGGGGATCATGGCCTGGGCCCGTCACGGCTTCGAGATCCAACCCCCTGGCGATGCCTGAGCGGCCTCTGCGCTCTTGGCAGACCCGCAGGAACCAGTCGGGCGGCTTGCCTTTTCCGTGGCTTTCACCTATAAAATGCAGTTCTTGAGTTTTCTCATATTCTAAAACACTCGAAGTACTGGAGGTTATCGAAATGGCTGATTTTGATCAAGAACTCGACGCCAGCGGCCTGAACTGCCCCCTGCCGATCCTGCGCGCCAAGAAGACGCTGAACGGCATGACCAGTGGCCAGGTGTTGCACATCATCGCCACCGACCCGGGCTCGGTGAAGGACTTCGATGCCTTCGCCAAACAGACTGGCAACGTACTGATGGAGTCCAAGGAAGAGGGCGGCAAGTTCCACTTTCTGATCAAGAAGTCGTAAGCCCTCCCTCCAGGGTTTCGACCCTGGACAGGCCTGTCCGCCGTTCGGCGGGCCTGGCGACCCCTTTCGGTGGCCCCGGGCCCAGATCAATCCCCCAGATCGACAACACGAGTCGAGGAGTGTCCGATGGACGACAAGAAGCTGGCGATCATCGCCACCAAGGGTTCGCTGGACTGGGCCTACCCCCCCTTCATCCTGGCCTCCACCGCCTCGGCGTTGGGCTATGAGACCCAGATTTTCTTCACCTTCTATGGCCTGCAACTGCTGAAGAAGAAGCTGACCCTGGAGGTCACCCCGCTCGGCAACCCCGGCATGCCCATGCCCGGGGGGATGGAGAAGTGGATGCCGGTCCTCCTCACCGCCCTGCCAGGCATGCAGGCGGTGATGACCATGATGATGAAGCAGAAGATGAAGGCCAAGGGCGTGGCGAGCATCGAGGAACTGCGCGAGCTGTGCATCGAGGCCGAGGTCAAGCTGATCGCCTGCCAGATGACCGTCGATCTGTTCGACATGGACCGAACCGACTTCATCGACGGGGTGGAGTACGCCGGGGCCGCCGCCTTCTTCGAGTTTGCAGGCGAGAGTGACATCTGCCTCTACATCTGATCGCCCCCAGACCTAGCCGGCTTGGCAAAAAGCCGCAGATCGCAGGAAGAGTAAATAGGCCGCCCCATAATACGGGGCGGCCTATTTTGTTTGGGGCTGGTCGCGATGATTGATGTTGGCTGTGCCTCGAACCAAACAGTCACTGCCATCCCCGGCGCAAATCCTGCCGCCAGCGAAACGCCGTCTAGAAGGTCTGGCTGACCTCGATGGCAATCAGGTTCAGGTTAGCCTTGTAATCGCCGGCGATGGCGGTGGTTCCATTGATGTCGGACTGGCCAGTGTAACGAACATCCCCTGTGTAGTTGCGGTCCTCGGTCAGGACGTACATATACCCGACCTCGACCGTGAGCCCCTTCCCGAACCCCTGGGCGACGCCAATACTGAAGAGCTGGCGGTCCATATCGGGCACGCGGGCGCTGAAATGGGCGTCGGGCTGCGCGGCCTCGTCATAGGAGTATCCGAGGCGCAACTGGGTCTTGGGGCGGATGTCGTAGGTGAGGCCAACACGAATGGCGTCGGCATCCACCCAGTCATTGGTGTCGCTGGAGATCCGCACGCCGGTGTTCTTGCCCATGACATCGATCGACTCGAATTGGCTCCAGCCGATGCGGGTCCAGTCTACCTCGACCGCGAGTTGCGGATTGATCTCATAGCGCACGCCCAGTTGCAGGCGCCAGGGGAGGTTGAGGTCCAACTCTGCTGTTTGGCCCGGGGCCAGGCGTCTGAGCATGACCAGGGTCTGGTTCTGTGGGGTATAGGTCCCGTCAATAGGGACTGTGGCGGCGGAGTGGTAGCTGGCGCCAACACTCCAGGCGTCTTTGCGGAACATAAGCCCCAGGTTCCAGCCGAAACCCGATCCCGTACCCTCCAACTGTGCGAGCGAGGAATTGAGGACGGCCTGCTTGGCCCAGTAGTAATCGATCCCGGCGGATGCGGCAAAGTTGTCGTTGATGCGATAGCTGGCGGTAGGGGTGATGTCGAGGATCTGGAGCTGACTCTGGGTTGGCTGATTGCCATTGGGGAGCGCAACCCGCCCGAGCCCGGGAATCGTCACATTCCGGCTCCCAGAGATGGGGGGGAAGGTGTTCAGTGGCCAGCGGGTCTCGAGCCCGAATGGCGTGTTGGCGCCCAGGCCTATGCGCCACTGGTCATTGACCTTCGCCACCGCCTGGAAGATGGGGGCTGTCATCCACTGCGGTGTGTCACTGTCGCTCTTACCTGCAGCATTCTCCACGCTCAGGTTGAGATTGATGAACAGTGCCCCCAATGAAATGCTGGATTGGTCGTGAAAGGCCATCGCGGCGGAATTATAAGCAATGGCCCCAAGCTCCTCGGGGTTGGCGACCAGGGCGTTGGACAGGCTCAACCCGGCGGTGGACAACTCCGGCACGGCAAAGCCAGAAGCCAGGGCCTGCGGTGCAAAACCGGTGAAGCCCAGAGCCACGACCGCACTGACGTAAACCGACAGGATTTTTCTCACTTTTTTTGTCCCCCGAGTCTCGGATTGGTACGGTGCCCCAAGGCGTTTGCCGATCAAGGGCAATCCCACACTAGGTTAGGCTGAATTGTGGTTTTTTTCCAGCACTGTTGTTGCGAACACCGACATTGTCGCGAAAATTCGTCAGTCCGGGCTGGGCTGGGGCACCTACCACAAAGCATTGGGACCTTTCAGCATTTTGTGATATAAGGTTTTCTTATTCCCACATGCGGTTTAGTTGAGTCTACCCATGGCTGATCGAAGGCTCCAGGTCTTTCATACGGTCGCCCGTCTGTTGAGCTTTACCAAAGCGGCCGAAACGCTACACATGACCCAGCCGGCGGTGACCTTCCAGGTCCGCCAGCTCGAGGAGTACTTCAACACCCGCCTGTTCGACCGCACCCACAACCGCATCAGCCTGACCGAGGCCGGGCGCAAGGTCTTCGAGTACGCGGACCGCATCTTCGATATCTATGCAGAGATGGAGAACGCAGTCAGCGAGATCACGGGCGAGATCAGCGGCGCCCTGACCATCGGGGCCAGCACGACCATCGCCGAGTACATGCTCCCAACCCTGCTCGGGGACTTCAAAGAGAAACACCCGGATGTGGCCATTCACCTCAAGGTCTCCAACAGCGAGGGGGTGGTCTCCATGGTGGAGAACAACACCATCGACCTGGGTGTGGTGGAGTCGCCGGTGAGCAACAAGAACCTGGTGGTCGAGCCGTGCAAGCGTGACAAGCTGGTGGCCATAGTCCCCCCCAGCCATGCCCTGGCCAAGCTGGGTGCTGTCACCTTTCGCCAACTGATCGAGTACCCTTTCATCTGCCGCGAGGAAGGTTCAGGCACCCGGGAGGTCATCAACGACTACCTGTGCGAGCTGTCCAACTGCGACGCCGGGATCAAGATCGCAATGGAATTGGGCAGCCCGGAGGCCGTCAAGGGCGCCGTGGAGGCGGGGATGGGGGTCTCTGTCGTGTCCCAGGCCACCATCCAAAAGGAATTGCGCCTTGGGAGCCTGGTGGCCCTGATCCTAGACCCGCCCCTGGACCGCCCTTTTTCCTTCGTCCACCAGAAGCAGAAATTCCGGCTGCGGGTGATGGAAGAGCTATTGGAGTTCGCCCGCGCCTACTGCAAGTCTCACTGCGACTGAGGATTGCAGCGTGTTTCCCCAGCAAGGCATGAATTCGGATGAGCGCAGGGTCACCCGGCTCTATCGGTCTTTGTCGGCCACCGACCGCGCCACACTGATAGCCTTCGGCGAGTTTCTGGCCCAGCGGGCCCTTGGGGCGACAGCGCCTGGGCCCGCGGCACGCCGGGAACCCGAGGTCATCGAGCGCCCGGGCAATGAGACGGTGGTGGCAGCCCTGAAGCGGCTGCGCCGGGTCTACACCATGCTCGACCACGGCGTCCTGCTCCACGATGCATCCGCCCTGATGTCTACCCACGTCCTGCAGGGGCGGCCCGCGGCGGACGTGATCGATGAGCTGGAAACCCTCTTCGCCCGCCACTATACCGCCTATCGTGAGGCCAGCGCCCCCGCCAGCCCCCCAGCCACCCAATAGTCATCAGGATCGGTCGCCGCATGAACGCCGTCTCGGACTGGTTCCGGCGCTATTTCTCAGACCCACAGATCATCTTCCTCTCCGTGGCCTTGGTGGTCGGCTTCGGCGTCGTATTGACCATGGGGGACATGCTGACCCCGGTCCTGGCCAGCATCGTCATCGCTTACCTACTCAACGGGCTGGTGGGCTTCTTCGAGCGCCTGGGCTGGCCGCGCCTGGCGGGCGTCCTGGTGGTCTACAGCGCCTTCATGCTCTTCGTCGTCCTGGTCTTGGTGTGGGTTCTGCCCCTGGCATCGAGGCAGGTGACGGACCTGTTCCAGCAGTTGCCGAACATGATTTCCCGGGGTCAACAGGCCCTGATGCAGCTCCCGGAGCGCTATCCGGATCTGATGACCGCGGTCCAGATCCAGGAACTCATCGATGTCATCCGCGCCGAGATCGCGGGGTGGGGACAGCGCGCCCTGACCTGGTCCCTGGGGTCCGTCGTTGGCCTCATCACGCTCGCGGTCTATCTGGTCCTGATGCCGCTCCTGGTGTTCTTCTTCCTCAAGGACCGCGATCTCATCATCGGTTGGTTCGGGAGTTATCTCCCCAGGCACAGGCTATTCGCCGGGACCGTCTGGCGCGACGTAGACCGACAGATCTCCAATTACATCCGCGGCAAGTTCTGGGAGGTCCTTATCGTCTGGGCGGCGAGCTACATCGCCTTCCATGCCCTGGGGCTCAAATTCGCTATGTTGCTGGCGGTCCTCGTCGGGCTATCGGTGATCGTGCCCTACATCGGGGCCACTGTGGTTACGATTCCCGTGGTTCTGATCGCCTGGTTCCAGTGGGGCTGGGGTCCCGATTTCGGCTGGCTGGTGGCGGCCTATTTCATCATCCAGGCCCTCGACGGTAACGTCCTTGTCCCCCTCCTGTTCTCCGAGGTGGTGGATCTCCACCCGGTAGCGATCATGGTCGCCATCCTGGTCTTCGGCGGGCTCTGGGGCTTTTGGGGGGTCTTCTTTGCAATACCACTGGCAACCCTGGTGCAGGCCATCCTGGTCGCATGGCCCCGGCCTGAGCTAGCTCAGGGATAGCCGCAGCTGTCGATCCGCAGACATTCAGTCCCCCGCGAGGTCCAGCAGAATGTCCGACACCCCGGGTGCTAGGCCGAGGTAGGGGGTGATGTGCATCCGAACCTTGGGGTGCTCGGACTGTTTTCCGGCGACCTCCCGAGGGATGTCCTCGGCCACATGGCGGCCGGCGGAGAGGAAGTAGGGCATGACCACGATCTCCCCTGCCCCGGCCCGCACCGCCGCCTCGATGCCGTCGGGTATGGAAGGAGCGGCAATCTCCAGGAAGGCGCAACTGACGCTGTCGAAGCGCCCGACGGCGCGAGGGGCCAGGGCGGCGGCAAGTTGACGTACTTCCTCATTGGATGCCTCGCGGCGGCTGCCATGAGCGACGACGAGCAGGTGACGCATGGGGGATCCTGTTCGATGAGATGAACCTACGGGGCACGAGGCAGGCCTCGGCCCGTACCTTTACGCTAATCTCGACGTTAGCGAATTGCCTCTCACGAGATATGCGCGATGGCATGACCTCTACCTCGCGTCCGGTCGGACCTAGAGGAGGCACTTGGAGGCGACCTCGAAGGCGTCCGGAGACAGCCCAGGGGTGGCCAGGATGCGCTCCAGCTCCCCGCGCATCAGCCCCTGGCGCTCCGGGTCGTAGCGCCGCCAGCGAGCCAGGGTCTGGAGCAGACGAGAGGCGATCTGGGGGTTGTGGGGATCGATCTCCAGCACCCGGTCGGCGAGGAAACGATAACCGGCCCCGTCGCCCGAGTGGAAGCGTACCGGGTTGGCGGTGCAGAAGACCGCCACCAGGCTGCGTACCCGGTTGGGATTGCCGCTGTCGTAGGCGGGGTGGCCGATCAGGGCCGAGACCCGTTGCAGGGTCTCGGGGTGACGGCTCATGGCCTGGATGCTGAACCACTTGTCCAGGACCAGGGCGTCGCCGGACCAGCGCTCGTAGAAGCTGTCCAGGGCCTCCCGTGCCACCAGATCCCGCCCCGGGGCGTCGCCGTCGTCCACCAGCAGGCGCAGGGCGGCAATGGCGTCGGTCATATTGTCACCACCACGGTACTGAGCCAGGGTCAGGCTGCGGGCCGTCTCGCTCTGACCTGCCATCAGATACCCCAGACAGAGGTTCTTGAGGGCACGCCGGCCCATGGCGACTGGGGTCAGGTCATGGTGCTGGGTGACAGCGTCGCAATTGCGACCGTAGACCGCGAGCAGTTCGGCATTGAGTTCCGCAGCGACGGCCTGGCGCAGGGTCTCGCAGGCACGATGGATACCGTCCACATCGACTTGGGCCATCTGATCCCCCAGATAGCCCTCCCCAGGAAGACTCAGGATCTCGGCCAGCAGGGCCGGGGAGGCTGCGGTGTCCGTCAGGGCGCGACGGAAGGCGGCGATGTAGCCCACCGGGACCTGGGTCTCAGGCTCGGTCACCAGGCGCAGCAACAGGCGCTGAGTGAGGCTCTGGGCGGCGTCCCAGCGGTTGAAGCCATCGCCGTCGTGGGCCATGAGGAACATCAGATCCTCGTCCCGCCAGTCGCGTCGCAACCGCACCGGGGCGGAAAAACCGCGCAGCAGCGACGGCACGGGTCGCACCGGGACATCGGCGAAGCGGAAGCGATGCTCGGCCTCCGACAGTTCCAGGAGTCGGGTCCCACCCGGCACCGGAACGGCCGCATCCTCCCCGTCCAGGCGCAAGGGCAGGTCCAGGCCGTCAGCGTCGAGCAGACCCAGTGCGAAGGGGATATGCAGTGGCAGCTTGTCGGGCTGGCCCGGGGTCGCCGGGGTGGACTGGCGCAGGGTCAGGGTGTAGATCCGGGCCGAGGCGTCGTAGGCATCCTCGACCTCGATCGCCGGGGTCCCGGCCTGGCTGTACCAGCGGCGGAACTGGGTCAGGTCCCGCCCGCTCGCCTCCTCCATGCAGCGCACGAAATCCTCGGTGGTGACGGCCTGGCCGTCGTGGCGCTGGAAATAGAGGTCAGTGGCGCGGCGGAAGGCCTCCGGGCCCAGCAGGGTCGCCTGCATCCGCACCAGTTCCGCCCCCTTCTCGTACACGGTAGCGGTGTAGAAATTGTTGATCTCGATGTAGGAATCCGGTCGAACCGGGTGAGCCATGGGGCCAGAGTCTTCGGCAAACTGCCGCCCGCGCAGGTTCCGCACATCGTTGATGCGCTTGACCGCGCGGGCCCCCATGTCGGCGGAGAACTCCTGATCCCGGTAGACGGTGAAGCCCTCCTTGAGGCTCAACTGGAACCAGTCCCGGCAGGTGATGCGGTTGCCGGTCCAGTTGTGGAAATACTCGTGGGCTATGACGCCTTCGATACCTAAGTAGTCCTGGTCTGTGGCGGTATCCGGCCGGGCCAGGACGAACTTGGCGTTGAAGACGTTGAGCCCCTTGTTCTCCATGGCGCCCATGTTGAAGTGGCTGGCGGCGACGATCTGGTAGAGGTCCAGGTCGTACTCACGCCCATAGCGCGCCTCGTCCCAGGCCATGGCCGCCTTGAGGGAGCGCATGGCGTGGGCGCATTGGTCCAGGCTCGAAGGCTCGACATAGATTCGCAGCCCCACCGGACGGCCGGAGGCGGTGATGAAACGGTCCTCGACGGCGGCGAGGTCCCCGGCCACCAGGGCGAAGAGATAGCTGGGCTTGGGGAAGGGGTCCTCCCAGCGGGCCAGGTGGCGCCCGTCCTCGACGGTGTGGCGTTCCCCTGGGTTGCCGTTGGCCAGCAGCACCGGATACCGCGCCTGGTCGGCTACAAGGGTGACACCGAAGCGGGCCATGACATCCGGGCGGTCCAAGTAATAGGTGATGCGCCTGAATCCCTCCGCCTCGCACTGGGTGCAGAGCATCTGGCCGGACTGGTAGAGCCCCTCCAGGGCCGTGTTGAGGATGGGGTGGATGCGTACCCGGGTGGTCAGCTCGAAGCGATCCGGGACCCGCTTGAGGATCAGGGCCTCGTCCGTCACCCGGTACTCGTCCAGCCCCAGGGGCCGGCCATCCAGGGCAACGGCAATCAGTTCCAGTTGCTCCCCGTCCAGGCGCAGTTCCTCCCCCCCGCGCCGGGCCGCCGGGTTGCGCCGGAAGGCGATGGCCGCGCTGACCTGGGTGGTCTCGGGGTCGAGGTCGAAGTGCAAATCGACGCGGTCGATCAGGAATTCCGGCGGGAGATAATCCTTCAGCAGGGTGGGGTGGGGAGTGTCGCGGTACATGGCCGGCCTCGGGTCTCCGGCGCCTGGGCGCCGATGGGTGTGCTTTAGGGCACGCAGGGGACGAAGCAGAGCCCAAAGCGGCCCTAATGGCAAGCCTGGGTCGGGCCTGGTCCCGCGCCTGGCGGAGCATCGAGCAGAATGCCGAGCCGTCCCGATCCCCTTGACCTTCGCGCCCCCGAATCCCCATCTGTCCGGCCCAAGCGGCGATTTTCAAGGCCGCCGAATCGTGCCTTAATAGGATCACCAATCCTGCCCGCAGCGGGGAACCTGCCCCGGAGTCCATGCCCCATGCCGTCCGTCACCCTCTACACCACCGCCGTCTGTCCCTACTGCGTGCGCGCCAAGCATCTGCTGCAGCGCAAGGGCGTGGAGTATCACGAGATCCGCGTCGATCACGACCACGACCAGATGCAGCACATGATGGAGATCACCCGGCGCCATACGGTGCCGCAGATCTTTATCGGCGAGCGGCATGTGGGGGGCTTCGACGACTTGGCCCGGCTGGACGCCCGCGGCGAGCTCGACCCGCTCCTTGGGTTATGAGCGGCCCCGGTGCCCAGCCCGGCCTGGCGGTTGAGGTCGAGGCCCTGCGCATCGACAAGTGGCTTTGGGCCGCGCGCTTCTTCAAGACGCGCCACCTGGCGGTGGAGGCCATCGACGCCGGCAAGGTCGAGATCGACGGTCAGCGCGCCAAGCCCGCCAAGACCGTCCACCCGGGAACCCGGGTGACCATCCGCAAGGACGCACTGACCTGGGAGATCGAGGTCCTAGGCGTCTCCCGGCAGCGTCGCCCTGCCGCGGAGGCGTTGCTGCTCTATCGCGAGGACGAGGCCAGCCGCCTGCGGCGTCAGGAGCAGGCCCGGGCGCGACGCGAGACCGCCATCTACCCTGATGGCGCCACCCGGCCGAGCAAACGCGACCGCCGCCTGATCCGGCGGTTTACCGACCCGACAGGGGACTGACCCAGCATCATGGACAGTGAAGCCTTCCGAGACACCTACCGCTCCATCAATGAGCGTTTCTGTCCCTACGAGAAGTCGATCCTCACCAACAACTGCGAGTGCTCCCGGGCGCACCGCTTCTGCATCGCTGAGCGTGAGGGGGTCAACTGCGCCTCCGACGAGGCCCAGGCGCGCTGCCTGGAGGCCCTGGACATACTGCGCCAGCAGGCGCGATTCGCCCTCAAGGCTACCCACGACAGCGCCGCCCTGCCCCACGGCAAGGCGATGCGCATCCAGGTCGGCGGCCTGCGTGGGATCCACGTCGCCTTGCACCCGGAGGTGCCGGCCCCCGTCAAGATCGCCGACATCCAGGGGCTCTTGATCCAGGCGGTTGAGACCTTTGGATCCCTCGCGGCCCTGCCCTTTCAGGTGGTGATCCAGCAGATCGCCGCCTATCGGGGGCGGCCCAAGTCGCGCGGTCGCAGGTAGCCCTGCGCACGGACTCGGTCATGCCTGCCACGGGCGACCGGTCACCCATCCCGCCTGGTGCTGATCCTGGTCCGCCTGAGGCCACTGTCGGGGAACTGGCCAGGGTCGCGCCTGCCCCGTCACTTTCATTGGACGCCATCGCCCCCACTGTCCGCTCCGTTCCGAGATTCACCGGCTGCCCAAGGGTAGCGCACGACATCGCCGATCCGGGAGACAGCACATGTCCGAACACGCCAACAGACCGCGGGTAGTCACGACCGGCCACTATGCCGAGACCTTCGACGCCCACAGCGAGGAAGAGGTCTACGACCGCGAAAAGGAGGGGCTGATCCGCAACCTCTTGGGCAGCCTGGGGGAGGACCCGAACCGCGAGGGCCTGCGGCGCACACCGTTGCGGGTGGCCAAGGCCATGGACTTCCTGACCAGCGGTTACCACACCACCGTGGATGAGGTCGTCAAGGGGGCCATCTTCACCGAGGACTGCAAGGAGATGGTCGTGGTCCGCGGCATCGAGTTCTACTCCATGTGCGAACACCATATGTTGCCATTCTTCGGCCACGCCCACGTCGGCTACCTGCCCAACGGGAAGGTGGTAGGCTTAAGCAAGATTGCCCGGGTGGTGGACGTCTTCGCCCGCCGCCTCCAGGTTCAGGAACGCCTGACCAATCAAGTAGCCGACGGCCTGATGGAAGCCCTCGACCCCCATGGTGTTGCCGTGGTGATCGAGGCGAGCCATACGTGCATGATGATGCGCGGGGTACAGAAACAGAACAGCACCACCGTATCGAGCGCCATGCGCGGGGGCTTCCAGGACGACGCCCGCACCCGCGCCGAGTTCATGGGCTTCATTCGTACCTGAACCCATCCCGGCCAGGCCAACCAAAGGGGGTCGCCAGCTTGTCCCGTCCACGCTACGAACTGGCCCTATTGGTGGCCGTACTGGTCGTCTTTGCCTGGTCCGCCTGGCACCCCCAGGACGCCTTCACCTGGATACTGGAGGTATTCCCGGTCGTCATTGGCCTTGTGGTCCTCTCGGGGACACGACGCCGCTTCCCCCTGAGTCGCCTGCTACTTGGCCTGATAGCCCTGCACATGGTCGTGCTCATGGTGGGTGGCCACTACACCTATGCCGAGGTGCCGACCTTCGACTGGATCCGCGATCAGTTCGGACTGGCGCGAAATCACTACGACCGTGTCGGACACTTCTTTCAGGGTTTGGTCCCTGCCCTCATCGCCCGAGAGATCCTGCTGCGCGCAACCCCCCTCCAGCCCGGGGCCCTGGTCGGTTTCCTGGCGCTCTGCGTCGCCATGGCGATCAGCGCCTGGTACGAACTCCTGGAGTGGTGGGTGGCCCTTGCCACCGGAGCCGCCGCGGAGGCATTCCTCGGCACCCAGGGGGACCCCTGGGACACACAGTCGGACATGTTCTTTGCCGCCATCGGAGCCCTGTGCGCAGTCATTCTGATGCGCGGCTGGCACGACAGGTCCATGGGCAGTTTGCCGGACTAGGCCGGGGCGGATGCAGACCGCGCATCGTTGCTTCTATCGTTGCCGCCGGGCCGCATCGCAGGAGTAAAGGCACGGTCCGGGCGCCCAATTCCGCCCATCAGCCTCCACCCCGCCGGCCGCACACCACCCGGCGTCTGACCTCCCCATCCCCGGCATCGACGCCCAGATCAGCCACGGCAACACCCTTCCACAACGACCGCCACCCCGACTGTAAGGCCGGCTGCGTTCTGGCCAACCCGCACCTAATAAAGAGTAGGTAGGTTCAAGAATAAAGTGCAACACCCAAACTTGAGGGGGAGGGTAAGCACATGGGGACTCGATACAGCCGACTGTCTACGGAGGACAGGAACCGCATCCAGGGCGGGGCTGTCGGGGCCCGTTCACAGTTACCGTCAGGGGCGTGGATGCGCACCTACCGCCACCGAGAAAGGCCTCCGTCGGAACGCCGATTCCGGCGTCGAGTATCGCTTCTGCGGCTAGTCCTTGAGGGCCATTCCCTCGACCGTGATCGAAACCCGACGGTTGGGTTGGTAGCAGGCAATCAGCGCGGCGTGGCCCTTTGCCCCGGCGCACTCCGCAGGGGTAACCTTCAGGCGGGATTCGCCGAAACCCTGGGCGCTGATGCGATCCGCTGGCACACCCTGGGCGACAAGTTGGCTCTTCACCGCACGGGCGCGGCGCTCCGAAAGGTTCTGGTTGTAAGCATCGGAGCCGAGCGGATCGGTATGCCCACTCACCCGCAGCGAGTCGTAGTGCACGTTGTGGAGTTCGCTGGCAAATCTATTGATGGTGGCCACGCCTTGTGGCAACAGAACGGCTTTGTCAAAGGCGAAAAGGGCGTCGGCGCTCAGATCGAAGGTGCGGGCCGCCGAAACACCCCGCACCACCCGGAACCCGCTGTTGTCGTTACGGGTGTCCGAGGTAAGGTTGTTGCGGTCCGCGGCTCGAAAGTAACTTGGGAAGCCGAGCCAAGACCCACCGCGAAGTACCCTGGACATAGTCCCATCGCTCGACGTGTCGCAACTCACGTTCCAGGCGGTGCCGTCCGCCGGGGCACCGACATAATTCGCGTGGTAGCAGTCCTGGACCCATTCCCAGACGTTGCCAGCCATGTCATAGAGCCCCCAGGCATTCGGCTGGAGTCGGCCCACCGGATGGGTCTTGTCGTAGGAATTGCTGCCATTCCAAGCGTATTGATCCAGGTCAGCCGCGTTGGTACCCCAGTAGTAGGCGGTCTTGGTCCCGGCACGATAGGCGTACTCCCACTCGGCCTCGGTAGGCAACCGGTAGCAGCCATTGCACCCATCGCGGTCGTTGAGGGCCTTGAGGAAGGCTGTGATGTCGTCCCAGCTCACCCCCTCCACCGGATTGTTGCCCCCTTTGAACTTGGAGGGGTTGGCGTCCATGACCGCCTTCCACTGCTCTTGGGTCACCTCGCTAGCCTGCATGTAGAAGGGTGCCGCGATGGTCACCCGATGGGCCGGGAGTTCGTCACCGTCTCCCTCCTCTAAGTCGGGGTCGCGTCCCATGGTCAACGACCCGGCGGGGATCAGGACAAAGTCCATTCCGAGGGAGTTGCGGTAGGTTTTCCCCGGGGCTTCGGCCCAGGCTGGCGCGGCGACAAAGGCCAGAGTCAGGGTGGCAGCGCGGATGAGCGATGGGGCGCGAAGCATGTTTAGACCTCTTTCGGGATGGCTCTGTCTGCGTTAGATGTTGATGCGCGTCAGGTCCCAATCCAACGGTGCCGCGCAACAGCGCCACTTACAAGATAAACAGTGGCTTAGCGAAGGCCCAACACTAAACGCAGAAATGCAAAAAGAACTTGACTGTTATTGTAGATTTATCTCATACCGTGCGAACTGTAGCACAATTAGGCTATGTCTGCGTTAAGCATTAGAACCTTAACGAGTCTGAGTCAGCCGCTAAGCCTCACGGTGCGAATTTTTTGCTGCAAGAGGGGGTTGCCATCGGCACACCGCCCGACCAACACCTGATGCAGAAATAGCCCTCGGAATTGAGGTTGGTATACCACATGCCACCCACCCTCTCGGGGTCGCGCCTCGAATAATCTTCCGGCCGCTTGCCCCGTGAGATCAAGTCGCCGAGCTTCTTGCGCCCCCCTTGTGCCGATCATTCTCCACACCGAACACAGCGGCGCTGCTCGCTGCCTGTAAGTCATTGTTTCAGAACTCGTGATCGGCGGCAGCCTATAACGAAGAACCAGTCGCTTACGACGAATCGTCAGCGCCATGGCCGTTCCGCATAACTTCAGTGTGTGCAACCGCCGTCCCCTTGTGGAGTTGGGCTGGGGTGCGGGGCTGAACGGTTACGCCGACTCAGCACCGCCAGCAGGACCGGCCTGACGGTACTGGGGGTGTGGCCGGTCTTAACCAATGTGCGACCAGCCCCCCAGGGCCCGCATCGCTGGTTGCGCGTTTCCTGCACGGTGCCAGAGGGAAACAGGTAAAGAGCTAAAGCGTCCTCGCCGAGCCATCCCGCACCACACGGAACCCGACGAGGTTGTGACGGTGCTCCGGGACATTGCTGTTGCGGTCGGCGGCGCGACAGCTATAGGGACAGAAGTCCCAAGACCCGCCACGCAGCACCCGGTACACCGGCCCATAGCTCGACGTTTCGCAGACTCCGGTCCAGGCGGTGCCATCGGCGGGGGCACCTGCGTAGGTTTGATGGTAGCAGTCCTGGACCCACTCCCAGACGTTGCCGGCCATGTCGTAGAGCCCCCAGGCGTTGGGCTTGAGTTGCCCCACGGGATGAGTCTTGTCGCCGGAGTCCATATGCCGCCCATGCTGACGTGACGATACACCGGAATCTCGACCCAACGGCGTATCGTCGCCGAAGTCGCCGTACCTGGCATATTGACCCAGGGCACCGGCGTCGTCGCCCCAATAGTAGGTATCCGTGGTTCCGGCGCGGTAGGCGTACTCCCACTCCGCCTCGGTCGGCAGCCGATAACAGCCTTTGCACCCCTCGCGGTCGTTGAGGGTCTTCAGGAAAACGGTAATGTCGTCCCAGCTCACCTGTTCCACCGGGTTGTTACTTCCCTTGAACTGGGACGGGTTGGCGCCCATGACCGCCATCCATTGCCCCTGTGTCACCTCCGTGGTCTGCATGTAGAAGGGGGCCGAGATGGTCACGTGATGTGCCGGGAGTTCGTCACTGCCACCATCCTCGCGGTCGGAGCTGCGCCCCATGGTGAACGACCCGGCGGGGACCGAGACAAATTCCATGCCAAAGGCGTTGCGGTAAGTCCTGCCCTGGGCTTCAGCCCAGGCCGGAGCGGCGGCAACCAGAATTAGAGTCAGGGCAGTAGCGCAGACGCGGTAGGGGGGTCGAAGCATGGTGTGCCTCCTTGGGGTCACGATTGGCGGTTGACATTGTACCCAAAAGTTCGCGCATACGTGCGACTCATCACTAATTCGCCAGCACGCACTGAGGAGACTGGGTGAGCTATGGTCAACCCTGGTGTGTGGCATTGGTCCCAGATTCGGTTCTGGTGGCCTCCCGTGGCTCCTCCGACAGATCGCCCGTCGCCGGAAGCCGTCGTGATGGCGCGCCCAGCCGCATCGTTCGGCGACGCTCTCCGAGGCACGAAGGCATCGCCAGGTGCAAGGTGCCCTCCTCGGCGAGTTTGAAGGCCAGTCCGAGGAAGGTGGTGCGCATCACGTAGTTCTTGGTCCGGCCCGTGCGGTGGCCCACCACCAGGCGTATGCCTGCCCCCTAGGCAGCAGGCCGCCCAGTCCTGGCAATCCGCGCTCCATTGCGGCGACAACCGCATTGCCAGCAACGATGCCCCACCTTCCAACCGCTGTCCGTCCCCGCTGATACGCCAGATTCGAGCATACCTCCAGGCTGGGTTCGTGCTTCGCATTCAGGACAACGCTCGTCCCCAAACCGGTCACCCCGTCGCCGTGCAAATCCACTCTACCCGTTTCCGCATGACCCCGTAATAGACCACCGGGATCACCACCAGGGTCAGGATGGTGGAGACGAAAAGCCCGAAGAGCAGGGCCACGGCGAGCCCTGAGAAAATCGGGTCATCGAGGATGAACACCGCACCGGCCATCGCCGCCAGGGCGGTCAGTGCAATGGGCTTGGCGCGCACCACCGCGGAGTTGATGACTGCGGCCTCGAAGGCCATCCCCTCGCGCACCTGTTGGTTAATGAAGTCTACCAACAGGATGGAATTGCGCACAATGATCCCGGCCAGCGCAATCATGCCTATCATGGAGGTGGCCGTGAACTTGGCCCCGAGCAGAGCATGCCCGGGCATGATACCGATGATGGTCAGCGGGATCGGGGCCATGATGATCAGCGGCACCAGATAAGAACGAAATTGCGCCACCACCAGGAGGTAGATCAGGAGTAGCCCGACGCCATAGGCGATCCCCATGTCGCGGAAGGTCTCGTAGGTGACCTGCCACTCGCCGTCCCATTTGAGGCTGTATTCATAGGGATTGCCCGGGGGCTTGATGAACCATTGCTCCAGGCTCAGACCTGGACCCTGGCCCTCCTTGAGCTTGGCGGAGATCTCGAACAGGCCATAGAGCGGGCTGTCCGTGGGTCCGGCCATGTCCCCGGTGACATAGACCACCGGCAACAGGTCCTTGTGGTAGATGCTGTGGCTGCGGCTGGTGTCCAGCACCTGGACGATCTCCGACAGCGGCACCAACTGCCCACCCTGGGAGCGCACCCTCAGGCTCAGGACCTGCTCCAGGTCCGCCTTGTCGGCCTGCCCGTACTCCACCCGGATGGGCACCGCGTACTTGACGTTCGCCCCGTGCAAGAAGCTCATGTCCTCGCCACCCAGGACCGTGGCCAGGGCCTGGGCGATGGTCGCCTGCTGGACCCCGAGCAGGGCCGCCTTGGCGCGGTCCACCACCACCAGGCGCTTGGGGCTCTGATGCTCCACCGAGTCGTCCACGTCCACAATGTCCGGCGTCCCCTCGAAGACCCCGCGCACCTGGCGGGCGACTTCGATCTGCCCGTCGTAGTCCAGGCCGTAGACCTCCCCGACCAAGGGAGACAGCACCGGCGGCCCGGGAGGAATCTCGACGATCTTGGCGTTGCCGTTGTGGCGTCTGGCGATCTCCTGCAAGGGTGCACGCAGTCCGACCGCGATGGCGTGGCTTTGGCGGTCGCGGAGGTGCTTGTCCACCAGATTGACCTGGATATCCCCCAGGTGGGCCCCCTCGCGCAAATAGTACTGGCGCACCAGGCCGTTGAAATTGATGGGTGTGGCGGTGCCGGCATAGGCCTGGTAGTCGGTGACCTCGGTAACCCCGGACAGGTAGTTGCCCATCTCGGCCAGGACACGGGAGGTCTGCTCCAGGCTGGTCCCCTCAGGCATGTCCAGCACCACCTGGAACTCGGACTTGTTGTCGAAGGGAAGCATCTTGAGGATGACGACCCTGGAGGTCACCAGCCACAGTGAGCCCCC